>CAVTYW010000031.1:0-105729 GCA_963738955.1 Pirellulales bacterium
AACCCCAGACCGGGGGGCGGCTGCCATAACGGGGTCGGGGGGCAGGATGTCACGAAGTGCCTGACGACCGCCGGATTGTCTTGCCGACAAAGTTGCCGTCGCTCCGCTGGGTGAGCGGGACGATCACTCAGTCGGCGCCCGCCGGTCCGGACGCCCAGCTGCAGAGCCGCGCGATTACAAGCTGGGCAGACTTGATGTAGTACCGCCAGCTCGTGACCTCTTCCGCCGACCGAGCGGTGGACATCGGAACCGTTTTTCAATCGAGGTGTAGATTGGTGACCTTCGGCGGCGCGTCCCGCAAATCGGGCGTAGGCCCATAGCGCAGGCGTCGCCACCGCGCGGCTCGATAGCTGAAACTGAGGCGGCAACCTCGTGTTAAGCCGGACAAGGCAATCGCGGGGGCAGCCGCCGATATGTAGCAGGCTAGACAGCCAGGCGACATTGCAGGGATCAGCTAGCTGTCCGGTCATTGGGAGCTTGGAGCCCGGGTGCGTGGCGGCCACTGTGGGGGAGACAGGACCGGCGGCGTTGGTGGCCTCAGCTACGGCATGCAGCAACATCAGGTGCTTACCGCGTTGTGCCTCGTGCGGATGGCCGACTATCACGGATGCGCCATCACCATTAGCGAGTTCCGTGAAGGTTCGCGCCAGGAGTCGGCGGGTGACCAAGGTAACCGTACTCCTCAGGCAGGATGGGCTAAACCTAGATGTTCGACTGGAAAGAGCTGAGCAGAAGGCCGTCCTCTTCGAGACGCTGACGATACAGGGCGAGGAGTGCTCGAGGACCGAATTGCCCAAGCCGGAAAGCTGGTCCAGCGGGACATCCCGCAGGTCAGGGTTGATAGATCTGAGTTCTCGGTTCAGCAAGGTCATCACATCTCTCCGGCGGTTCAGATATTGAGCGGCAAGTCCGTTTCGTCGCACTAGCACCAGAAGCTTGTGCCAGTCACGAAGGCCACAAGACATTCTGCCGTCCGGACTAGCTCTCAGCAAGCGTTCGGGACTACAGGAAACCGCCTGGACCAGCCCTCTAGCAACATGACGCGTTAACATACGGTGGGGTTTGCCTAGGGACCGCCCAAAGCCGTACACGGACAGTCAACATCAGAGCCTGTCCAAAGACATCCGTGGACGATCATGGACACGGATTGACCGTGAGGTCATGCAGCGCGGGCAGCTCGTCAAGCCGCCGGAGTAGATCCTCAGCGGCCAGCTGCGCCTTCCCTTCGCGTTGCGCCAGCGATGCTGCATCGCGCTCGTGCCTGGCGACCGCCTGGTACCAGCCGCAGACAAACTGGGTCACCTGTTCGGCGGTAAAGTCGCGGACCTGAAGCACGCTGGCACCCTCGATGCGGGCATTACGGTAGCCATAGGGCCGCGAGGTGATGACGAAATGTCTCTTCGGGTACAGCCTGATCTGGTTCTCTACCCAGGCTGCCACCATCACCCGGTCGCCGGCGTTAGCGACCTCGTCCAGCCCGTCGAGCAGCACAAGGCAGTCACCACGGCTCAGTCGCTGCTCGAACCAGCCTGTCGGTTCGCTGGCCGCCATCTGCCCCAGCGTGTCACGCAGCAGGTCGGCGATGCCCACACCGGGACGTGCGACAATGCTGGCTACATGGTCCCGCAGGTACAGCAGGATCGGCACCTTGCGTCGGCGCTTGCGTCCTCCCAGGCAGGCTTGCCGAGCAGTGTGCCGCAACAGGGTGGTCTTCCCACTGCCAGGCGCACCGACCACGGCGAGTACGTCCGGCACCGCACGGTCAAGGAATTCGGCGAGCGAGTGGCGCTCGGTAATAGCGTCTGGCCCAATTTCCTCGTCTAACGGATCGGTCAGCAAGCCCGCCGGTACTTTGTGCGGCGCCCGGAAAGCGAGGCTGACATCGACGAAAACGTCATCGAGCTCAGGCGTGAAGTAGCCAACCGTGGCAAGGCCCTTGAGGTCAATGAACCGCATGTTCGCCAGCACGAACTCCCGGTACTGATGGTCAAAATGAGAAACCTGGCGCTGCAGTAGTGTGTCGATGCGCTCAACCAGTCGCGCGCGCCAGCGGGCGGCAAGGTCTCTCGGCGACGCCACCGGCGAACTTCACGTGGGAAGGCAGCCGCATAGACGAGGCCAGCGAGGATGGCGGTCCCTGGGTGAGCGGCTATCGCATGCCGCAACACGGTGCCGACGATGGCCGGCGGACCGAGAAATACGGCCACCCAGATGGCACGCGCCGTCAATCCTTCCCTGCTCGCCATCGGGCTAGAATCCCGTGCGGCGTGTCGGCGCACAAGCCCAACTGCGTCCCCCTCCACCTCAGGATCCGCCTGCTGCGCCGCCCGGACGGCCGCCCAAGCCCGCCTACCCCGCCCAGCCGGCGAACCTGTGATCGGCGCCCGCCTCAGCGAGCTCATCGGCCCGGTGAACCCGCGAAGACCGGCCGGACGGAGCTCTGCCTTGGGAGATAATGATCAGCTATGGAATTCCGCGCCGAAGAATGCGGACGCAAAGGCGCGACGCTGAGCGAAAAGACGGCCCGCTCGGAGTACGGGCTGACGCAGGAGGAGATCTTCGCGGCGATCGACGCGGGCAAGCTCCAGTACCGGCCCGCCGCGATGCACGGGAACCCATGGCTGCGGCTGCTCCGCCGCGAGGTCGAGGACCTGGTCAGGGCCCGGCATGGTGAGCGATACCTGCGGGAACGGAAGGCGCGGACCGAACTGGCACAGATCAACCGCCAGCTGAAACAACTCCGGGCTCAGCTCGCCACCCTCGAGGGAAGGCGGGCCGCGCTTCTTGCCGGACTCGCCGGGCAAGGCGATCATCAAGCGCGATCGGCCAGCGCGCCTCGGTGAGGAGGTGGACCTCGCGGTCCCAACGGCAGCGTGCCGCGAGCTCGCCGCCGTACTGCACCTGACTGCCGCACTCGTGCTCTCGCAGGTCCGCCCGCCTGCGTAGGTCGCGCGGTACATCTGAAGCCATCATGGCCAGCACTAACCGTCGCAAGAAGCAGAACTGGGCCAAGGCCACGGCCAAGCGTGCGGAGGCGCGGCGACTGCGAACCCGCGACGGTGAGCGCCACCTCCGCCAGCAGCCAGAGCGCGGGCGCGGCGCTAACGGCGGGCGGCTCGGCGGGTGGATGCCTTGTACGCGGCCCGCCGGGCGGCCTTAGCGGTCGTCTTGTCGCTGGCGTGCCTGCCGATCATCGTGAGAACGGCCTCGGCGTCCGGGTGGTCCAGTCGCGCCATATGCGCCAGCGCCACTTTCGACGCGTCGCGCTCGAGGTGAAACATCGACTCGCCGGCAAACAGCCCGCCGATCGCGACGCCATAAGTCCCGCCGACCAATCGCCCCTCGCGCCACACTTCGACGCTATGCGCATGCCCCAGATCGAACAGCCGGCGATAGGCGGCGATCATCGGCGTCGTGAGCCATGTGCGACGGACTCGCCCGCTCGCCGTGGCGCAGCCGGCGACGACGCCGGAAAAATCGCGGTCGGACGTGATCTCGAATCGGCCGCTGCGGCAAGTTCGCGCCAACCTGCGGGACGCATGAAAACCATCCAGCTCGAAAATCGCCCGCGGATCGGGCGACCACCATTGCACCTCGCGGCAGCCGCGGATAATCGGCCAAGGAAAAATCCCGTGCCGATAGGCGTCCAATAGCCATTCCGGCGCAAGAGTGCCGCCGATCATCACCAGCCCGACAGGTTCAGCGAGTTCAGCCGGCGGAAAGCGAGAAGGCATGGATGTCTTTTTGGGCGTGGGATTTGCTTCAGAACCCCTCGCAAAACCGCTTGGCCGAAGGGGACAGTCCCCGGCGGTTCTGTGAGGGGTTCTCAAAAACGTTATACTACAGGCCGCGTCTGGCTATTCACCACCGCACGAACACTCCATCCGCGAAATTCTCATGGACCCCATGCCCTATTCCGTCCCGCCCCGCCCCGCTTCCCGAATGCCGATGTTGCTCGGAGTGTTGATCGCACTGGTGCTGCTCTGCGGTCTGCAATTCTATCTGCCCGATTATTTGGAACGAGTCGAATATGCCAAGATGCGCGGGCAAGTTCGGGCGGTCAACGAGATTCTGCCCGAGATCGGGCCGAAGCTCGAATCGCTGAGCAAGGCGTTCGGCGTCATCGCGGCCAAGGTCGGGCCGAGCGTCGTGTTCATCGACACCGAGCAAACGCAAATCGGCAATCAAGGCTTCGGCCCGGCGATGTATCAGATGGAAGGGCAAGCGTCGGGCGTGATCGTCGATCCGGACGGATACATCGTCACCAACAACCACGTCGTGGAAAACGCCTCGAAAATCCGCGTCACGCTCGCCGACAATCGGCAATTCGTCGCCCATCCGATCGGCACCGATGCCGGATCCGATCTGGCGGTGATCAAAATCGACGCTTCGAAGCTAATCGCCGCCGACTGGGGCGACAGTGGGCAACTGGAGGTCGGCGAATGGGTGCTGGCCGTCGGCAATCCCTACGGCCTCGATCGCACCGTCACTTTCGGCATCATCAGCGCCAAGAATCGCCGCGGATTCCAAAACTCGCCCACGCAGGATTTCTTGCAAACCGACGCGGCCGTCAATCCCGGCAACAGCGGCGGACCGCTGGTGAACATGGAGGGCCAGGTGATCGGCATCAACACGGCCATCTACGGCACGAGCTACCAAGGCATCAGCTTCGCGCTGCCAAGCTCGACGGCGAAAGAAGTCTATGAGCAACTCAAGAAAGGCCAGCCGATCGATCATGCCTACGGTTATCTCGGCGTCGGGCTTGCTCCGTTGTCGCCGGCCGATGCGCAGCGATTGGGAGTTAAGTCGGGGCGAGGCGCGTTGGTTGTCAAAGTCGTTCGCGATTCGCCGGCCGACCAGGCTGGCTTGAAACCGAATGACGTGGTCGTCGAATGGGACGGCCAGCCGGTCGAAGACCCAACGCTGTTGCGCCTCGTGGTGGCTCGCAGCAAAGTCGGCTCAACCGTCAAAGCGACCATCATCCGCCAGGGCGAGGAACTGCAACTCGAAGTAACCGTCGGCCGCCGTTCGCAGTAGAAGAAAGAGTGAGGGTATAGGGTGAGGGTGTAGGGGACGAAGAACGAAGAACGAACGCGCGCTGTCGGCAAGCGAGCTGCTCAATCAAACTGCGCATTGAAGCTCGCTTGCGGTTTCGCGCCCCGCTCACCCTAATTCCCCGAACCTTGGATCGAGAAACTCAAGCTTGGGGTCTGCGGGTCGTTGCTCGCGATCGTTACGGTGCCGCCATCGACGCCGATCGCGGTCGGCAGGAATTTCACTTGGAAAGTGACCGAGGCGCCGGCCGCCAGCGAACTGACCGCAGGCTGGGCCACTAGCGAAAAACCGGGGCCGCTCACCGTGATCGGCGTGCCCGACAGCACCAAGGTTGCCAGGCCGGCGTTGGTGATCGTGAAGGTTCGCACGACGCTGCCGCTGTTGGCCTTCGCGCTGCCGAAGTTCGTGCCGTTGGTCGTTTCGGCCGCTTCCATCGCGGCGATGCCATAGGCGCCGTTGGAAACCGCGATTTGCGGGGTCGAAACCGGCGCTGTGGTCACTTTCACGATCGCAACGGCGTCGGCCAGCACGATTCCGTTGGCATTGTTGTTCAACGTCACTCGCATCAGAGTCGACGTGAGATTGACCGTGCCGAGCAGTTGGAATGCCGTGTTGGAGAATGTCGCTCCGCTGGGCGGGATTTGCTGATTGACCAACACGGAGCCGACCACCTTCGAGCCGTCGTACAACGTGAAGGGAGCGTTGCTGGCCGGGGTCGACGGCGGAGTGAAGCTCGACCAGGTACCGTAGACCAGGTACTGGCCAGGTGTGAGCCCGGCGAACGAATAGGTCGCCTGCGACGATCCGACGCCGGCCGCGGCGGCCGTGTAGTGCTCGCCGCCGCTGAGCCCGGCTTTCAAGGTGCTCCATGTGCCGACGAGCGAAAAGCCCGTACCGCTGTCGTCGATGATGATCGGCGTGGCGGTCGAAGCGGCAACGCCCGTGCCTTGAACATTGAATATAAATGTGCCATTTTGCGGATCGTTGCTGGCGATCGTGACCGTCCCGGTTTGCAGGCCGACCGCCGTCGGCACGAACTTGATCTTGAACGTCGTGGAGGCTCCGGCGGCCAGCGAATTGGATCCCGGCTGACTTAACACACTGAAACCGGCGCCGGTCACGGAAACCGGCGTGGCGCCGGTGAGCGTTAGCGTCGATAGGCCGGTGTTCTTGATCGTGTAGGTTTCGGTCACCGAACCGGTCGTCACGGTCGCCGAGCCGAAGTTCGTGTCGTTGGCGAGTTGAGGCGTTCCGCCCGGGGCGATCGAGAAGGAATTTCCGCTGACGGTGATTTGCCCATTGGCGGCCGCGATGCCGGTTCCCGAAATATTGATCGTGAAAGCCGGATTGACCGGATCGTTGCTGCCGATCGAAATCGTGCCGGTCTTCGCGCCCGTGGTCGTCGGCAGGAAGAAGACTTGGAAAGTGACCGAGGCGCCGGGGGCCAGCGAATCGATGGCCGGCTGGCCGGCGAGCACGAAACCGGAGCCGGCGGAGCCAGTCACCGTGATCGGCGTGGGGCTATTGAGAGTGAGCACCGTGGCGCCCGTGTTGCTGATCGTGAACGTTTCGGTGACGCTGCCTGTAACGACCGTTGCTCCGCCGAAATTGGTTCCGTTCGCGGTTTGCGGCGCGGCGCTGGCCGCTATGCTTAGTCCATCGCCCGTGACGGCAATCCGTGCGGCTTGAGCGGCAGCCGAGGCGACCGGCACGACGACCACGCCATCGGCCACGACGACGCCGTTGGCCTTGTTGCTGAGCGTGGCCTTCAATGAGCCGGCCGTGACGTTGACCGTGCCCAACAACTGGAACGTCGTACCCGAATAAGTCGGTCCGCTCGGAGCGACCTTTTCATTGACGGCGATCGTGCCGACGGCCGTGCTGCCGTTGTACAATGTGAACGGCGCGTTCGTGGCATGGGTCGAACCGGCCGGCCAAGTGGCATAGACCTGATACGCGCCGGTTGCCAGTCCGCCGAACGCATACGTGGCCACGGAGGTGCCGGTGCCTGCGGGCGCCGTATGGTCGGTGCCGCCCAAGCCGTTCGATTGCGACGTCCAAGTTCCGGCGAGCGCCGGCTGAGTGATTTCCGGAATCGTCAGCGGCGCGCCGGTGCCTTGCAGAAATAGTTCGTAGGCGCTCGGGTAGGTCGGGTCATTCGAAGTAATCGCAATCGAGCCGCTCTGCAAGCCGGTCGCCGTCGGCGTGAATTTGACTTGGAACGTCGTCGAAGCTCCCGGCGCAAGCGAACCGACCGCCGGCTGGCTGACGATGCTGAAGCTCGCGCCAACCGCCCGAACCGGCGTGCCGCCGAACGTCAGCGTCGCGAGGCCGTCGTTGGTCAAAGTGAACGTATGAATCACGCTGCCGAAGCCAACGAACGTCGAGCCAAAATCGGTGCCGTTGTCCAGCTCGGGTGAGGAATTCGTCGCAATGCCCGTCAGATTGTCGCTCACCGCAAGCTGCGGCGTCTTCAACGTGATGCCGGGAAGCGGGCCGATTTCAATGGCATCGGCAATCACCGCGCCATTGGCATCGTTCGACAGCGCGACGCGCAGCGTGGTCGAAGTGATGTTCACCAGGCCGATGATCTGCCAACCAGGAACGACCGAACCATTGGGCGGCAGGCTTTGATTCGCGATCGCGGCCCCGACCGGCTTTCCAGTGTCGTAGAAGGTATAGGGAGAGTTGGCCCCGGCGGTCGGCAGCGGCGCCCAGGTGCCGAGCACTTCATATTGGCCGGGCGTCAGGCCTGTGAACGTGTAATCGGCTTGAGCCGTTCCGGTTCCCGCGGCCGCATAGTGTTCGCTGCCGTTCATGCCGGCGCCGTACGTGCTCCACGAGCCGGTCGTGCTGAAGCCGGTGGGATTGCTGTCGTCGATTTCCGCGACAATCGACGGAGGCGGATTCACGCCCGTGCCGGTCACCTCGAAAATGAACGGACTGGGATGGCTCGAATCGGAACTGGCGATCTCGATATTGGCCGAGTCGACGCCAGGGCCCGTCGGAGTGAACTTGACCGTGAACGTCGTCGAGCTGCCGGCGGGCACGCTGGTGCTAAGCGGCGCGGTTACGGTGAAGCCGCTGCCGACGACGGGCACGACCGTGACCGATGAAATCGTCAGCGGAAGATTCATTCCGTTGCTGACGATCGTAAAGGTCTGGGTGGCCGATGCGCCATTGTCCAAAATCGAGCCTAGATTCGTACCATTTCCGGCGATCGGCGGAGTACCGGGCGTGATGACGTCGCTGCTGGCCCCCTCGACTTCCATCGACGAAACCGGCGCCGCCGAAGTCGCGCTAATCTCAAACAGGAACGGAACCGGATGCGTCTGATCGTCCGAAATGATTTTGACCGAAGCCGTCGCCAGGCCGGCGACGCCGTTGGGGACAAACGCGATCGTAAAGGTCTCCGACATTCCAACCGGAATCGTCGCGGCCCCCGAGCCGGCAGTGACGCCGAACCCCGTCAGGACACTAATCGGACTGACGCTCACTGAGGTGATCGTCAAAGGCAGCGTCGGGCTTGCGTTCACGATCGTGAAGGTTTCCATCAACGTCGCGCCATTGGAGAAAGTTCAACCCAAAATAAGTGTCGTTGACGGTGCTGGGAATTGTCGAATTGTACGGAATGACATGACCGTTGCCTTCGACTTCAATTTCCGGCACCGGCGCCGTCGCGATCGCGCTGATTTCGAAGACGAATGGCGTCGGATTCAACTGATCGTTCGATCCGACGCTCACGGTTGCCGTCGCCGTGCCGACCGCAGTTGGGGCGAATTCAACTTTGAAAGTCGCCGACTGGCCAGGACTCAAGACAGTGCCGCTGAGCGGCACGAGGATGGTGAAGCCGGTCAGAACGCTGGTCGGAGTGATGGTCGGCGCCGTCAAGTCGAGCGTGCCGTGGCCGACATTCGTGATCGTGTAGGTTTCAATGATCGTGCCGGTGTTTTCGACGGTCAACCCGAAGTCGGTGTCGTTCAAACCACTGGGCGAAACTTCCCCATAGCTAATCGCTTGCCCGCCACCGGAAACTCCCATCTCGGGCAGAGCCAGCACGATCGCCAAATCATTGTAGGCGGCGAGCGCGTTGACCAAACCATAGCCCGCTTGGGCTTCCCACACGCTTTGGGCCTGTCCGTCGATCGGAGTGGCCGTCGCCTTGAACGCGGTTTCGATCTGCGCCTGCGTCAACGAGGGGTATTTCGAGGTCAACAGGGCCGCCACGGCGGCAACATTCGCCGTCGCCGCGGACGTGCCGTCGAACGGATTGAACGTCGGAGAATTGACATCCTCGGGAATGTCGTCAGGACCGGAAATGAATGGATTCAGAATAGTCACCGGGCTGGATAGCCGGTTCCCGTTCGCGTCGAAATAATAAACTGCCGGACCAAATGCGCTGTACTCTTCGCTCACCGACGGCGCTTTTGAGTCGACGGCCCCGACCCCGACGGTCGCCGACCCCGCCGAGTGGCCAAACGATGTGACCGGGGTGCCCGGCGCCGTCGTGCCGGCGAATATCGTGAACTTCGAGAGCGTCGTGCCGATGTCTTGCGTGACGAATTCCAGAGCCTTTGGCAGCCTGCGCCCGCGGTCAACAGCCCGTCGTTGGCGCCGCTACCGACGGCGTTTTGAATGGTCGCTTCGATGATGTACGTGCCGTCGTCCGGCAGAAAAACGCTTTGGAAAGGCTCTCCGGTCGCGAACGTGTTGTTGTTTCCAAATGCCGTGTTGATCAGAATCTGCGGAAAGGGGGTCACTTCCGTCACGGTCAACTGCACATTGTCGACCACTTTGCCGGAACCGGGCGCGCCGTTCCAGGCGTTGTCCCATTCCAACCCAAGCAGCGTCCCGCCATCGACCGACGCCGTGAATTGCATTTGATTGGCGACGGTGCCCGAGCCGGCATTCCAGTTGAAAACGTATTGATTATTCTCCAAGACCCAGTTCGAGGCCTCGCGGAACCCGTCGTTGCCGGCATTTCCCGCGGCGCTGAAATAGCTATCGCCGCTCGCCACCGCCGCCGCGATGCTGTCGTCCAAGACGCCCGGCTCGAAATACGGCTCGTCGATGAATCCAATGTCGTCGGCAATCACCTTGGCGCCGTTATTCGCCAAAGTCGTAACATTCTGCGCAAACTGCACCTGGGTATCGCCAACCGTGTCGAACGACAGCGCTGCCCCGGGCGCAATCGCATGGATTTCTTCCAACATCGCCGCCCCTTCGTCTTCATTCTCCGGGTCCGTGATCAGATTTCCATCTTGGATCACATTGACCTTGGTCGGCCCGGAGGAAGCCAAGAATCCATCCGCTTCGGCGGTCGAGAGACCGCCGAGGTTGTTGACGCTGTCGGAAAGAACGCCGACTTGCACGCCCGTCCCATTGATCCCCTGCGCCTTCACGCCAGCCACATTCATCGCCGGCCCCCCGGCGCCCGGATTGTAGGCCGCTCGCACCGTCGGCTTCAGCGACGGATTCATCGTTCTCACCGCAGTCATCTCGGCAATCGAGCCGAGACTGGCGATCGGCACGAGGGCATCGACGGAATCATAGGTCTGTGAGACATCGGTCGTCTGAGCTCCAAGCGCCTCGAGATCGGAAACGAAGTTGCCGAGGCTCTCGCTTCCCGAATCGAGCAGCTCCAAAGCGATGGAATTGCCGGAAAACAGGAAATCGTTGTGCTTCGACATCACCGTGGCCAGCGAAGTCGTCGCGCCGGGCTGTTGCGTCGCGAGGTACTGCTGATAGAGATTCACCAGCGCCGCCCCGCCTTTGGCCATCGGGCCATTTACCGGGTCGGCCAAATTGGTCGTGCTCGGTGTCCACCTGATCGGCTCGGTGGGCGATGTGACGACGGCGGTTTGGGCGGCGACATAGGCCGATGTATGAGCCGTCGGCAGGATCAGCGGATGCCCGGTGAGCATCGTGCGCTCTTCCAGCGCTTCCAGGCTCAGACTTCGAGTGAGGCCGCTGCGGTGCTCGATGCGAAGTTTCCGATTGGGTTGTTTGGGCCGTCGTGTTGGCTCATCGCTACCGCTCGAGCCTGTTCGCCGGGAACGCATGGCTTGACCTCCTCAAAGCAGATTTACCCCCTTGACGGAGGGCATCTTGGATGTGGAGGTCCAGCCTACCTGCGGACTAGCTTTAATGCAAGTTTCTGTCGCAATTTGCGGCGTTCCGCTGTTTGTCCGTTGCGAGGTGAACGGCCCCCGACCATGCCGCCTGGGCCCGACTCTGGCCGCTGCAACGACGCCTATTGGCCTAATCGTTTCGTTGACATCGGGCCGCGCCTGCGGTATCTTTTCCTTGCCGAGCGAGGATCGCGCAGGTTGCGATCCCGCTTTCCGTCACGAATGGATTGCCCACGATGAATCTCTTGATGTCGATCTCGAATTCGCGATCCGCCGCCGAAGAGTGCGCCCCAGCGCCGCGCCTTGCGTCGCCGTCGATCGTCGTAATTATTAAGGAGACTCGGCCTTAAGGGCATCGCGGCGACCGCCCCGATCATCCATCGCCCTGAGGCCGAATGCCGGCCCTAGGGCTTTTTTTGTTGATATTGGCGATGAAATTATTGCACCGCGAATCCCAGGGAAGGCGGGAGAAGCGTTTTTGTATTGCAAAGATCCAATTCCGCTATCCCTGGGCTTGACTCCACAATCCCCAACCCCTGACCCGTGTCCTCTGCTCATGCGAATCGAACTCTACGACACCACGCTCCGCGACGGCAGCCAAGGCGAGGGGATCAATTTCTCGCTGCAGGACAAGCTGCTGATCGCCAAACGGCTCGACGATCTCGGCTTCGACTTCATCGAAGGGGGCTATCCCCTGTCGAACGAAAAAGACGCCCAATTCTTTCAGCGCGTGAAAGAGCTGAACTTGAAACATGCCCGCGTTTGCGGCTTCGGCATGACCCGCCGCAAAGGCGTTCGACCGGCCGAACGATCCCGGCATGAAAGCCCTGCTCGATTGCGGCGCCGCGACGTTGACGATCGTCGGCAAGACTTCGGCCTTCCATGCAACCGAGGTGCTCCGCGTTTCGCTCGAAGAAAACCTGGCGATGATCGACGAAACGATCCGCTATCTCCGCGAATCGGGCCGCGAAGTGATCTACGACGCCGAGCATTTCTTCGACGGCTGGAAGAACAATCCCGAATACGCCCGCCAGACGATCCAAACCGCCGCCGCCGCCGGGGCCGCGCGAATCGTGCTCTGCGACACCAACGGCGGCACGCATGCCGAACGAAATCGCCGAACTGACCCGCGCCGCGCTCTCGGCCGTCGATGTGCCGATCGGAATCCATTGCCACAACGATTGCGAACTGGCCATCGCCAATTCGCTCGCCGCCGTCGATGCCGGCGCCACGCAAGTGCAAGGCACGATCAACGGCTTCGGCGAGCGCTGCGGCAACGCCGATCTGATTTCCGTCGTCGCGAATCTGGCCGTCAAACGAAAAGGATTCGAGTTGCTCGGGCCTGACGGCATCCGCCGGCTCACTGAGCTATCGCGATTCGTCTACGAAACGGCGAACATGAACTATCGCAACAACCAGCCGTTCGTCGGCCCGAGCGCCTTCGCCCACAAAGGCGGAATGCACGTTCATGCCGTCAACCGCGTCGCCGCCAGCTACGAGCATATCGACCCCGCCGTCGTCGGCAATCGAGCGGCGAATTTTGGTCAGCGAGCTTTCCGGCCGCTCGAACATCATGGCGATGACCACGCGGCACAATCTGCAAAACGACCGTCCGCTGATGGACAAAATTCTGGCGCAAGTCGTGTCGCTGGAAAATGCCGGCTACCAGTTCGAATCGGCCGAGGCGTCGTTCGATCTGCTCGTGCGCCGCTGCGCCGGCACGTTCCAACCCCATTTCGAGCGACTCAGCTACCACGTCGTCGTGGGCTGGGACGATCATCACGGCCTGCAAACCGAGGCGACGGTCAAGCTCCGCATCGGCGAAAAGGTGCAACACGAAGTGGCCGAAGGCGACGGCCCGGTGAACGCGCTCGACGCCGCGTTGCGAAAGGCTCTCGCCGCGTCGTTTCCCAATCTGGCCGAAATGCACCTGGTGGATTATAAAGTCCGCGTGATCAATTCCGACGCCGGGACGGCGGCCGGCGTTCGCGTCGTGATCGAAAGCCGCGACGCAGCACGACGCCTGGGGAACCGTCGGCGTCAGCGAAAACGTCATCGAAGCCAGTTGGATTGCCCTGGTCGACGCGATCGAATACAAGTTGTGCAAGGACGAAACAAAACCGACATGAACCCGCCTGGTAGCGGAATTTGTGAAAAGTCCGTCCCCACCCCGCCGCGGAATTTGCGAGAATTCCGTTGCCGCACTGGATCGGCATTTGTGAGAATTCCGCTGGCAAGCCACGAAGTCTTGCTTCTTGTTTTTTTGAGATTCGTCGGAAAATCAATTTAGGATTGCTTTCGTGGTTGCCTCAATCCGTCGAAAACATCAAAAACGGCCGGCATCAGCCAGCCCCATTCATGGGGCTTTCCGCGCAGCGGTAGTAGGCCCGTCGTTTACGACGGGTGAACGGCGACGTACGAACTCACAGGAGCCCCGTTCACGGGGCTTCTCGAAGTTTGGCTTCAGCCATCGTCCAATCGACGTCGTCGGGCTCGGCGCGACCCACCCGAGATCGCCTTCGCTGCCGGCTCAAGCCACCACAGCGAGAAGCCCCGTGAACGGGGCTCACTCATCGCGCTCGGCGCTCGCAGAACCCGCCGTCAACGGCGGGCCTAATACCGCTGTCGCGGAAAGCCCCGTGAACGGGGCTGGCGCGCGGGCCAACGTTCTCGGCGGTTTCGTCGTCTGCTGTCTCGGCCGTCGATGCGCAGAGCAGGATTGCAGCGCACAGGCCAACGTCCTTCGCGGTTCTGTCGTCTGTCGAAGGGCAATGACATGACCGAATTGCCAGCCGCCCAAGAGCTGCCAAAACAATACGATCACGTCGCCGCCCAGCAGCGCTGGTATCGCTTCTGGCTGTCGCAGGGGTATTTCCACAACGAGCCCGATTCGCGCGCAGCCCTATTCGATCGTCATCCCGCCGCCGAATGTCACCGGCGCCTTGCATCTCGGCCACGCGCTGAACAACACGCTGCAAGACATTCTGATCCGCTTCAAGCGGATGCAAGGCTTTAACACGTTGTGGATGCCCGGCACCGATCACGCCGGCATCGCCACGCAAGCCGTCGTCGAACGCCGGCTAATGGAAGAGGAACAGAAAAGCCGGCACGATCTCGGCCGCGAAGGTCTCGTCGAGCGCATTTGGCAGTGGAAGCAGCAATACGAAGCCCGCATTCTCGAGCAGCTTCAGCAGATGGGCGTGAGTTGCGATTGGCAGCGCACGCGGTTCACGCTCGACGCCGTTTGCGCCCGGGCCGTGCGGCATACGTTCTTCCGCATGTTTACCGACGGCCTGATCTACCGCGGCAAACGGCTCGTGAATTGGGATCACGTTCCTGCAAACCGCCGTCAGCGATGACGAAGTGTTTCACGAAACCGTGAAGGGCCATTTTTGGCATTTTCGCTACCCGGTCATCGATCCCCAGCCGGGCGAGCCTGAATTCGTCACAATTGCGACCACGCGCCCCGAAACGATGCTCGGCGACACCGCCGTCGCGGTGCATCCCGATCCGGCCGGCGAATTGGACCGCGCTGAAAGCGAATTGAAAGAAAAGCTTTCACTCGCGGCCGCGAAAGACCGCGCCGACATCGAATCGCAACTGGCCGACATCCGCGAGCGCCGCCAAACGCTTTTGCCCGGCCTTCTCAAACTGCGCGATATGGCCCGCGCCGGCCGCAAGCTGCGATTGCCATTGTTGAACCGCGAAATTCCGATCGTCGCCGACGAATGGGCCAAGCCCGAATTGGGCTCCGGCTGCGTCAAGATCACGCCGGCCCACGATCCGAACGACTATGAAGTCGGCCGCCGCCGCGCGCTGCCGATGATCAACATCCTCAACCGCGATGGCACGCTGAACGAAAACGCCGGCCCGTACCAAGGCCTGTTCGTCCTCAAAGCCCGGCCGCGCGTCGTCGCCGATTTGGAAGCGCTTGATCTGGTCGACAAAATCGAAGACCGCGAAATCGATCTGGCTCATTCCGACCGCTCGAAAACGCCGATCGAGCCCTATCTGGCCGATCAATGGTTCGTCCGCATGGAAAACCTCGCCCAATCGGCGATGGACGCCGTCACGCGGGCAAGGTGCGGCTCATCCCGGAGCGATACGCGAAAGGCTATTTGGATTGGCTCGGCGAGAAGCGCGATTGGCCGGTGAGCCGGCAATTGTGGTGGGGGCATCGCATTCCGATTTGGTATGCCCCGACCGTCAGCGAATCCGATTTGAAGCGGGCTTTCGCCAATCGGCCGCGACGTCGCTTGGCGCCGCGACGAAGAACACAATCAATGGCTTATTTGCGCGCAGGAATCCGATCTGGCGGAAGATGCGGTCCCCGGCCACAAGATTGTTCAAGACGCCGATGTGCTCGACACCTGGTTCAGCTCCGCTCTCTGGCCCCATTCGACGCTCGGCTGGCCCGAAAAGACGGCCGATCTCGCCTATTACTATCCCACCAGCGCGCTCGTCACCAGCCGCGACATCATCACGCTCTGGGTCGCGCGCATGGTTCTCACCGGGCTGTACAACCTCGGCGAAGTGCCGTTTCGCGATGTCTTCATCCATCCGAAAATTCTGGATGGCTACGGCGAGACGATGTCGAAGACGAAGGGCAATGGCGTCGATCCGCTGGATGTCGTCGGCAAGTTCGGCGCCGACGCATTGCGATTCGGCCTGGCCTACATGGCCACCGAAACGCAAGACGTGCGCATGCCGGTCGAATTTGAATGTCCGCAATGTCAGAAGGCGGTCGTGCAAACGCAGAAGAACCGCGTGTTGCCGCGCGTGAAATGCACCCACTGCGGCCAGGATTTTTCCACGCAATGGGCCTCGAAGCCGGAAGACACTGCATTGCCGCGAGCGATGGTGGTCAGCGAGCGCTTCGAGTTGGCCCGCAATTTCTGCAACAAACTGTGGAACGCCGCTCGATTTGCTTTGCTGAATCTCGAAGGCTACGCACCGCGCCGATTCGGCTCGAGGCAACGTCGCCGATTGAAGACCGCTGGATCGCGAGCCGGCTATCGACAGTCACCGCCGCCGCGACCGACGCGCTGGAGACGTACAAGTTCGCCGAAGCGTCGCGAATGCTCTATGACTTCGCTTGGGACGAATTCTGTAGCTTCTATGTCGAAATGATCAAGACGCGCCTCGCCGATCCGGCGGCGCGCCCGATCGCACAGCGCGTGTTGGCGCACGTGCTCGACACGATCGCGAGATTGCTACATCCGATGACGCCGTTCATCACGGAAGAAATCTGGCAACGATTGTCGGAAGCGGCCCCGCAGCGAGGTCTTGCCGCCCGGCAGTCGCCAGCCGAAAGCGTGATGATCGCGGATTGGCCGGTGGCGGACAAAACATTGATTGACGAGCGGATCGAAGTCCAATTCGCGAAATTTCAAAGCATTTTGTCCGGCCTGCGCGAAGTCCGCAGCCGGCAGAATATCGCCTCCAAGACGCCGATCCATTTCTCCGCGCGAACCGACGCCGAAACACAAGCCTTGCTCGAGCCGATGGCCCCCTATTTCCATTCGATGGCCGGCGCCATCGCCACGGCCTGGGGCGCCGACGTGCAATCCCCCTCCGTCTCGGCGAATTTCACGGCCGCGGGCTGCGACGTGTTCGTCGATCTCGCCGATCATATCGACGTCGGCGCGGAAAACGCGCGGCTCGAAAAAGAAAAACAGCAGCTCACCGGCCAGATCGCGTCGAAGGAAAAACAACTAGCCAACGAAAACTTCGTGAGCCGCGCTCCCGCGGAAGTCGTCGCCAAAGAACGCGCCGCCCTGGCCGAACTCAAAGACCGCCTCGCCGCCGCAATCGCCGATCTGGCAAAACTCGCGCACCGCTAACTTTCCCCGCGCACTAGCCGCCCGCCTCCGCCGCAATCTATAATCGAGGGCTGAACTATTCTTCGGCCCGACAAACAGAGGTTCGGCCCATGCCCGTGCAGATGGAATTATCGCGAATCATCATTAGCGAAATCAACGACCAGCAGGTCATCTACCTGAAGGAAGTCGACGGCGACCGCGCGTTCCCGATTTTGATCGGCCTGTTCGAAGCGACGAGCATCGATCGCCGCGTGAAACAAATCCGCCCGCCCCGCCCGCTGACGCACGACCTGCTCGTCAGCGCGGTCGAACGGCTCGACGGCGAATTTCAAGACGTGGTCATCAGCGAATTGAAAGACCACACCTACTACGCCGTGCTGCGCATCCGCCACGAAGGCGAGCTTGTCGAAGTCGACTCGCGCCCCTCCGATGCCATCGCCGTCGCCGTCACCTGCGATCCGCCGCTGCCGATTTATGTGTCGGAAGAGGTGCTGAATGATGTGTTGGGGCAGTGAGGGCGAGGGGCGAGGGGTTAGGGACGAGGGACTAGGGAACGAAGAGCCGCACGCGAGGTCTTGCGGTCGCGTGAAAGGGCGCACGGTGAATCGGGCCATTCTCATAGTCTCGGTGTTGCTCGGTTCGTGGCTGGGAATGCAAGTGGTGCATGAGTTTGGCCATGTTGTCGGGGCATGGTTGACCGGCGGGCGAGTCATCCGCGTCGTGCTGTATCCGTTTACGATTTCGCGGACCGATGTCGATCCCAATCCGCGGCCTTTGTTCGTCGTGTGGGCCGGACCGCTTTTCGGCGCGTTGGCGCCGCTGGCGCTGTGGGCCGTTGCAGGTGGCCTAAGACGGTCGGGCGCCTTCCTGCTGCGATTCTTCGCCGGGTTTTGCTTGATCGCAAACGGCGCCTATATCGCCGGCGGCTCGTTCGGCCGCGTCGGCGATTGCGGCGTCATGCTGCGCAATGGTTCGGCGATTTGGCAGTTGTGGCTGTTCGGAGCGGTGACGGTGCCGGTCGGACTCTGGCTCTGGAACCGGCAGGCCCGAAATTTTGGATTGGGATCAGCCGGGCGGCCCGTCACCGCGACTGTCGCCTACTCAAGCCTCGCCACCTGCATGGCAATGCTCGTATTCGCGTTCTTCTTCGGCCGAGGCTAGATGGCGGGCGGCTTCCGGATCGGCGGAGGCGGAGGCTCCGCCGTCGTGCTCCAATGGCAGCGACATTTGCTCGATCAATCGCAGAACGCATTGCAATGCCATCAGCAGATCGCTGGTCGTCACGATCCCCAGCAATCGACCGTCGTCGACCACCGGCACGCAATTGATTCGCCGGGCGAGCATCATCGTCGCCATCGTGCTGACGGGCGTGTCGGAGCGAACCGTGATCGGATTCGGCGTCATGATGTCACGGACGTGGTTTCCTTCCTTTCCGTTGATATCGCGATCGCTGACAACGCCGACCAACGCGCCGCTTGCATCGCAGACGAGCAAATGCCGAATCACGCTTTCCTTCATCAGCTTTCGCAGTTCATGGACGTCGTCGTCCGGAGATTTGGTCATCGGCGTCGTGGACATCACGTGCCGCACGGCCATCTGACCGTGGGCAACCTGTTGCGTATCCGCCGAGAGGAATTGCAAGATGGCCTGACGCTTGGCGACGAACTTGGCCTGTAGCCGCTTCGGCACGGTGTTCGGATCGGGGCCAATGCTCGCCGCTCGTCGAGCGGCACGCTGGCGGAGAAACCACAGCGTGGCCAGCGGCGGGACTCCGCCAACAACAAGAACGATCGCCAGCCACAAGGTCAAGGGACGGCCGGAGATTGGAGCGGCATCGTTGGAGGCGGTTGCCGCGGTGCCCATGGCGACGGCGTCGCCCTGCTCCGAAGACCGATTGACCGGCGATTGAGCAACGGCGGCGGCGTTGGAAAATGTGTCCCGCAGCCGTGTTCCAAGCATGGAGCCGGCCAGAACAACCACGCCGACGATCGATCCAATACAGACCGCATATTCCACGACCGCATTGGCCGCGGTCGAGCGCAAACTTCGTCAGACACGGCGACAATCGCTGAAACGCCACGACGACACTCCCTGCGTGATTTGCTGCCCGCACGACAGGGACTCACCGAAACATCACCGACAAATCATCGCCGGCAAAGCATGCCGACAGGTGAGCCTTCAAATAGATAGGTCGGTTAGCCGCACCTGTCAAATCGGGGGGTGTGCCAGAATCCCCCATCCATGCCCACGCGCGGTGCGTGGGCATGGCGTCGGCGGAATTATCGCGAGCTTTCTTCTTCGGCGCGGCCTTCGACTTCTTGGCGGATGCCTTGGCGGATTTGGCCCCCTTCGCGGTGGTTTTCTTTGCCGTCCCGTTGCTCGCCGCCTTCTTCTTGCCGCCGAATGCCGACATCCATCCGTCGGAGTATTTCTGCGTCGTCCCCACTCGAATAATCGTCACAGTCGTTCCTTTCGCGAATCTCAATTTCCGGACAACGAAAAACGCGCGGCCCAATGCCGCACGCTCGCGCAATCTTTGTTACCGCAATACGTCGCCACGGTCAAGGGTTCAGCAAACCGTAGCCGTCTCGATGCCCCGCTCGACCGCCATGCAAATTCGGTCCAGCTCCTCCAGCGTAATCGCCAGCGGCGGCATGATGACGATCACATTTCCGAGCGGCCGCAACAGCACGCCATCCTCGCGGGCACGCTCGCAAACGCGCATGCCGCGCCGCTCTTCCCAAGCATACGGCTGCTTCGACGGCTTGTCGCGAACCAACTCGATCCCGGCGATCATGCCGCACTGTCGCACGTCGCCGACGTGCGGCAATTCCGCGATGCGGGCGAGATGCTCCGCAAGCCGCTCGATCTTCGGCCGCAACCGCTCGAGCGTCTTCTCCTCGTCGAACACGTCGAGCGACGCCAGCGCCACGGCGCGCGCCGAGCGGATTGCCGCCGTAGGTGTGCCCGTGAAAAAACGTCCGGCTTTCGGCAAACGTGCCCAAGAAGGCCCGCCAGATTTCGTCCGTCGCCAGCGTTGCGGCCAGCGGCAAGTAACCGCCCGTCAGTCCCTTGGCCAGGCACAGCAAGTCGGGCGTGACCTCTTCGTGTTCGCAGGCGAACATCGTTCCCGTGCGGCCGAAGCCGACGGCCACTTCGTCGGCAATCAGCAGCACGTCGTAGCGGCGAGTAAGTTCGCGCAGGCCGCGCAGATAGCCGCTCGGATGCATGATCATGCCGGCCGCCGCCTGCACCAACGGCTCGATCACCACCGCCGCGATTCGCTCGTGATGCGACGACAATAGCCGATTCATTGCCGCCAAGATAATGCCCGCAAGCATCCTCGGCCCGCACGCCTCCGGCAGCCGATACGTATCCGGCGCCGGCGTGCGCAACACTTCGAACAACAGCGGCCGAAACATCGCGTGAAACCGCTCGACGCCGCCGACGCTGACGCTGCCGAGCGTGTCGCCGTGATAAGCGTCGCCCAGCGCGACGTACAGACGTTTTGTCCGGCTCGGATCGGGCCGCTGCCGCCAGTATTGAAACGCCATCTTCAGCGCCACTTCGACGGCCGTCGCCCCGTCGTCGGAGAAGAAGACGTGCTCCAAGCCCGGCGGCGCGATATCGACCAGCCGCTTCGCCAACTCGATCGTCGTCGGATTCGAACGACCCCAATTGCGTGACATGGGCCACGCGGTCCAACTGCCGCCGCATCGCCGCGTCGAGCCGCGGATGCCGATGCCCGTGGATGTTGCACCACAAGCTGCTCACGCCGTCGAGATACGCCCGGCCGTCGATATCGACCAGCGTGCAGCCCTCGGCCCGCTCGATCACCAGCGGCTCGTACTCGGCCATCTGCGTAAACGCATGCCAGACGATCTCGCGATCCCACTGCAGCAGTTCGTCGCGCGTTGGCATCGGGAGAACGGTCAGGGTGGCAGGAAGGGTGAGGGAGTCGCGCCCCAAGCCCAGGGATGGCCCGACGGAGCGTATTTCTCGGCTGAGCGTCGCCGGGCCTTCCCTGGGCTTACGGGCCGCGCAACTCAAAGCTTCGCGATCAACTCCAAGCAAATCTCGCGGACTCGGCCGGGATTGACGTTCGGGTTGCGCTTCTTCACTTGGCCGACGAGATTGCCGGCGGCTTGGAGCTTGCCGCCCTTGATGTCGGCCACGATCTTGGGATTCGCGGCGACGATTTCCTGGCACAGCGCGATCAGTTCGCGATTCGTCGACCTGCGCGATGCCCTGCGCCTCCATCACTTCGGCCGCCGATCGGCCGCTGGCGACCATCTCGGCGAACACCTCGCGGCCACGGCTGGTGTCGAGATCGCCCGGCTTGGACGTCGGGCAATCAATTCGGCAAGACCCGCCGGGCGAGATCGGAAACTGCTCGATCGCGACGTTCCGCTTCGTTGAGCGTCCGCAGCACGTCCTGCTGCACCCAGTTGCTGGCCAGCTTGCCGTCGCCGACCAGCTCGGCCAGCTCGACGAAGTAATCGACCAGCGCGCGGCCCTGGTTCACCAGCACGTCGCTGTCGTAGGGCGTGATGCCGTAGGTCGCTTCCAGCCGCGTGCGCAGCGCGGCCGGCAACTCGCCGAGCGACGCGCGGACTGCTTCGACCTCGCTCGGCCGCGACCGTGCACCGGCACCAGGTCGGGATCGGGAAAATAGCGATAGTCGCTCGATTCTTCCTTGTGCCGCTGGCCGCGGGTGACGTTGGCCACGTCGTCCCAGCCGCGCGTCTGCTTCGGCACGTCGCCCAGCTTGCTGGCCCGGTCTCCTGCCAGACCTCGTACTGCCGCTCGGCTTCGTACGCCAGCGCCCGCTCGACGGCGCGGAAGCTGTTCATGTTCTTGATTTCGACGATCGGCGTGGCCATCGTTGCCCGTCCGGCTGTCGATGTGCAGATTGACGTTGGCGTCGACCCGCAGGCTTCCTTCCTGCATGTTGCAGTCGGAGACGCCGAGATACGTGAGCAGCAGCTTCAGCTCGTCGAGATAGGCCTTGGCTTCGGCCGGCGAGCGCATGTCGGGCTGGCTGACGATTTCCAACAGCGGCGTGCCGGCGCGGTTCAGATCGATGCGGCTGTCGGCCTTGCCGGCCTGCTTCGTCGTGCATGCTCTTGCCGGCGTCTTCTTCCAGATGGGCGCGGATGATGCCGATCCGCTTCGGCTCGAATCCGCCCCTTGGGATCGCTGATCTCCAGCCAGCCGTCGTGGCTGAACGGCAGATCGTACTGGCTGATCTGATAGCCCTTGGGCAGGTCGGGATAGTAGTACTTCTTGCGGTCCCACTTGGTGAACGGGGCGATCTGGCAATTGAGCGCCACGGCCGTCCGCAGCGCCAGCTCGAACGCCTCGGCGATTCATCACCGGCAGCGTGCCCGGCATGCCGATGCAGATCGGGCAGGTCTGCGTGTTCGGCGGCGCGCCGAACCGCGTGCTGCAGCCGCAGAACAGCTTCGTCCGCGTGAGCAACTGCACGTGGACTTCCAGGCCGATGACGATCGGTGTAGGGTTCGGTCACGTTGGCAGGCTGCGTGCGACGAGCGTTAGGCCGAGCTTGTCGCCAGTCGACGCGGCATCCGATGGCGGCGGCGCTGTGTGCCAGTCGGTGGCCTGCTGGAACATGTGCGCCGCGCGCAGCAGGCGCTCTTCCTCGAACGGCGGCGCCTGCAATTGCAGGCCGATCGGCAAGCCCGCTGGCGCTGAAGCCGCAGGGGAACGACGATGCCGCCGATGCCGGCCAGGTTCGCGCTGACCGTGTACAGATCGACCAGGTACATCGCCAGCGGATCGTCGACCTTTTCGCCGATCTTGAAGGCCGGCGTGGTCGTGACCGGGCCGGCGATCAGATCGACCTCCTGGAACGCCTCGTCGAAATCCTGGCGAATCAGCCGGCGGACCTTGAGCGCCTTGAGATAATAGGCGTCGTAGTAGCCGGCGCTCAGGGCGTAGGTGCCGAGCATGATGCGCCGCTTCACTTCGGCGCCAAAACCTTCGGCCCGGCTGCGGCGATACATGCCGCACCAGCGGATTGTCGAGCGCCTCGGCCTCGGCGTGCTTGCCGGCCGCGATCGAGCTGCTCGCGCTCGGCGTCCAGCTCGGCGTGCATCGTCGCTTCGTCGGTGCGATGGCCGTAGTGCACGCCGTCGTAGCGGGCCAGATTGCTCGACGCCTCGCAGGGCGCGATGATGTAATACGTCGCCACGCCGTATTTGCCGTGCGGCAGCGACACTTCCTCGACCTTGGCGCCGAGCGATTCATAGACCGCGCACCGCCTCGCGCACCGCCGCTTCGACTTCGCCGTCCAAGCCCGGCGCCGAAATGCTCGCGCACCAGGCCGAGCCGCAAGCCCTCGAGCGGCTGGCCGACCGTTTGCGTGTACGGCGGCACCGGCCGATCGACCGAGGTCGAATCGAGCGGATCGTGCCCGGCGATCACTTCGAGCAGCAGCGCCGCATCCTCGGCCGTGCGGGCCAGCGGGCCGATCTGGTCGAGGCTGCTGGCGAACGCGACCAGGCCATAGCGGCTGACGCGGCCATAGGTCGGCTTCAGGCCCGTGACGCCGCACAAGCCCGGCCGGCTGGCGAATCGAGCCGCCGGTGTCGGTGCCGATCGACAAGCGGCGCCATGCCGGCGGCGACGCAGGCCGCCGCGCCGCCGCTCGAGCCGCCGGGAATGCGCGTCGAGGTCCCAGGGATTGCGCGTCTTCTGAAAGGCCGAGTTCTCGGTCGAGCCCCCCATCGCGAACTCGTCCATGTTCGTCCTGCCGATCAAGCACGGCGTCGGCCGCCTTGCAGCCGCGCGACGACCGTCGCATCGTACGGCGGGCGGAAGTTCTCCAGCATCCGCGAGGCGCAGGTCGTCAGCTCGCCCTTCGTGCAGAGCAGGTCCTTGACGGCCACCGGCAGCCCGCCAAGCCGCCCGACCGGCTTGCCTCGCGCTGCGGCGGCGATCGACGTCCGCAGCCTGCCGCAGCGCCGCCTCGGCGTCGACCCGCAGAAATGCTTTGACATCGCGCCTCATGCGGCCGATCTGATCGAGATACGCCTGCGTCACCTCGACCGCCGTGACGCGGCCGGATTCGAGCTGTGCCAACAATTGCGTAGCGGTCTGATGGAGGAGCGACATCGGTCTTCGTTCTTCGTCCCGTAATCCCTCGCCCCTGACCCCTTCTCTCACTCTCCAAGCACCGCCGGCACGAGATAGAACTCTCCATCTTGATGCGGAGCGTTCGCCAGCGCGGCTTCGCGGTCCAGGCTCGGCTGCAGCTCGTCGGGCCGGAAGACGTTCGTCAATTCGACGGCGTGGGCCATCGGCTCGACGTCGTCGGTGTTCAACTCCGCAAGCTGTTCAACGTAGCCGACGATCTGCGCCCAATCTGGGCCGTCATCGTCTCGAGTTCTTGCGGGCTAAGGCGCAGCCGGCCGAGCAGAGCCACCTTTTCGACATCCTCGCGGCTCAGGCTCATGGCGCCCTCCCGAGCGGAACAAAGGTCAACTGGCGGCCTTGGTCGCAGCTTCGGCGGCCGAGAGCTTGAACGGGGCCCGTTTGACGAGCTTGGTCACGCCGCCGCTGCGAATGCACTGCGTGCAGACGAGCATGGTCGTGTTGGTCCCATGGCCGACCGTCACGCGCACCCGCTGCAGGTTCGGCTTGAACTTTCGCCGGGCGATCCCGGTCACCTTGGTGCCGACGCCGCCCAGGTACTTGGCCTTGCCGCGAATCGTCACGGCATTGCCCATCACATGTCCCTTGCCGCAGATTTCGCAACTTCGACCCATCGCACCCTCAATCGTGTTAACGCTTTAGGGAAACCGCTGTCCGGTGGAAACGGCCCAGTATAGCGGGCCCGCCGGCCGACGGGAAGCGGAGGGACGGCGAAAAATAGGCATGGGCTCGGTTGCCCCGGTTTTCCACTTCGTCGTTTGCGACCGCAATTTCCTAATCCGCAAAGTCGATTCAGCCGATACAAGCGAAACAACCGGCACCCCCGATTGCTAGCAGCAGGAAGCCCAATGGCGTCGATTTCGACTCTGCCCAATGCTTCGTGCGAACGCTGGCGAAAGCCCTTCGCCGGCAGTCGGCCACTGGTCTCTCTGCCCCACGAGCGCGGGAAGTTGAACCTGGTTTTGGTGTCGAAACGCCGGCGTGGACATATTCGCGACTTTCGCCAGATTGCACGACATATCCGCGAATTGGCGCCGGATATCAAGCCGATCGTGATGGCCGACCGAATTTACAATTACCTGCGACCGAGCGTGTTGCTGCGGCCGACGCTGACCGTAACGCTAGCGCCGCTGCGAGCCTACCATCCACTTCGCGGCCCGCTTTGTCGGAACCAGCCACTGAAAAAGAGCGACGAATATGCGTTGCTCGAAGCGGCCGACGTGCCTGTGCCGCGCTGGGCGGTTGTCAGCGAAGAAAAATCGCCCGACCTGAGCGGTTTCGGGCCGTACGTCGTCGTGAAGCCGGATATCGGAGGCCGCGGCGCCGAAGTGAAGATCAAGCGGCAGGAGCGCGTGCGATGGAAGCCGCCGAAGTTCGAGCGCGCCGCTGAATTCGGTTGCCAAGATTTGATCGCCCAAGAGTTCATTTATACCGGCGCGTGGCCCGTCAGTTATCGAGTGACGACGTTGGTTGGCCATGTTCTGTTCGCGTGGCGTGTGGAGGCATCGCGGCAGCGGCGGCCACTTACAAGCCCCGCTGGATTCGCCAACGGCGGCGCCGATGGCGGCGGCATATCCATCACTTCGAGCGGCCAGGGGTGCCGGTTCGAATTGTGCTACGAGGAAGACGTGCTGGCTTTGGGAGAGCGCGCGCATGCCGCGTTTCCCGATCATCCGCTGCTGGGAATCGACATCGTTCGCGAGATGCCGAGCGGGCGGCTGTTTGTCATCGAAGCGAATTCCTGCGGCCAGGTGTGGCATTTCTCGTCGGCCGTCGGCACGAGCATTCAGCGCGATAATCAACTGGATTTTGCCGGTCAATTCGGCGGCCTGCGCCGCGCTGCGCTGGCGCTGATCGGCGAAACGAGGCGGCGAGCGCGGTAGCGGCACTCGTTTTTTCGATCAAAGAACAGACAACCAAGAAACCGCTCATGCAAGATCGTTCCCGTCATGCGACCATTCCGATCCAAGTCAGCTGTCGAAAGCGAATCGACGATATTTGCCGTTTTCGCGCTCGAGTCTGGCAAGCCGCCCCGGGTGTCGCGGCAAATGCGTTTCCCGATGGAACCTGGCGCGACGAACACGACGATACGGCGATACATTGGACCGTCAACGACGAGCAGGGGCAAATCCTCGGCGCGGCGCGATTGCTATTGCTCGATCATCTGCATGAAGTGCCCGAAACGTTTCAGTACGAGCGCTATGAAATTGAGCCGCCGGGACTAATTGCCGCTCCCGACAAAGTCGTCGTTTGCCCATCGGCGCGGCGGCGAGGAATCGCGTCGGCTTTGCTTGCCGCACAAGAAATAGCGGCCATTACGGCCGGCGCGACGATTGCAATTCGTCAGGCATCGCCGCGCATGGCGCGCTTGCTCGCGGACCGTGGTTGGCGGCTGCTCGGACCGGCTGTTGCCGACCGCCGATTTCCAGGAATCGAATTCGTCGTGGCTTCGAAAGACTATCAGCAAAGCGTGAAACGCACCGAGCATCCCGAAATCGCGAGGGCCGCATGAATCAGTTCCGGTACAAATTGAAATTCGCCTGCTTCCAATTGCCGCTTGTCGTGGCCGACGCGATCGACAATCGGCGGCATTGCACGGCAAATCGCCGGATTCTGATCACGCGCCACGCGGCCAAACGGACACAAATGCTCCGGCATTTTCTCGCCTGGGTCACGCGCGAAGTGCCGGAATTGCGATCGCAGATGGAATTTCATCGGCTGCCGTGTTATGTGGATGACTGGTCGCGCATTGCCCTGCATGTCTCCTGGGCCGGCGATTTGATCGATCTCTGTTCGCCGCGAGGATTTCGGCAGGGAGTGCGGCTGGCGGAGGAATGCCGTCGCCGTGGAGTTCCGCTGATCAATCCGATCGACGGAATCGCAGCCACGGGAAAATCGCGCGGCGGCGAATTGATGCGGCAGGACGGCATTCGGACGCCACGCTGCGTGCCAATCCACGATCCTCGGTTGCTTCGCGACGATCTCCGCGGAATGTCGTTTCCCTTCTTGATTCGCGACGAGCGTGGTCATGGCCGCGGATCGAAGTTCATCCAATCCGAGGCGGATCTTCACGCTGTCGATTTCTCGCAATTCAATCAGCCGATTGCCGCCGAGTTCATCGACACGAGCGATCCGAGCGACGGCTTGTTTCGCAAATATCGCTTTGTCGTCGCGGGAGATTTGGGAATTCCGCGGCACATGATTTCGAATAGGGGATGGGAAGTGCGCCCGGAACGCCGTATCGACAGCCCGTCGCTCCGCGAAGAAGAACTGGCCTACATCAACTCGCCCGATCCACATCATGCGACGTTGTTCTGCGCCGCCCGAGCGTTGGGCCTCGACATCGCGGGCTTCGACTATAGCTTCGATCGCCAAGGCCGGATCGTGGTTTGGGAAGCCAACTCATTCTTGGACATGAGCTATCCGTCGAATCCGCTATCGCGACATATATTTCCCTCGGTCGAGCACACTTTCGCCGCCGTCGCTCGGATTTATCTGCTCAGGGCCGGTGCGGCGGTGCCGAAGAAATTGGACGACATGCTGGTGGACGTCGCCTCGTTTTCCACGACAAATGAATTATCGCAACCGCAACCACAATTGTGCGCCGCCTGATGGCCCGTTGAAAAACCATGAATCAACACGACTTGGAACGCACGATGGAACCCCTGATTATCAACGCGGCATTGACGGGCATGGTGCCGACTCGCAAAGACAGCCCCTACGTGCCGCTGTCGCCCTGTGAAATCATCGACGACGCCCGGCGATGCGTTCGACGCCGGCGCGACGATCCTGCATCTCCATGCCCGCGAAGCCGACGGCACTCCGACCTACCGCGAGGAAGTCTATGCCGAGATATTCAGCGGCGTGCGCGAGCAATGTCCGGGAGTGTTGATCTCCGCCTCGTGCAGCGGGCGGGTTCATGGCGAGTTCTGGCAGCGGAGCCAGGTTTTGAATCTGTCGCCGGACCTTGGCTCGCTCACGCTGGGATCGCTGAATTTCCCGAAACAAGCTTCGATCAACACGCCCGACATCGTACGTCGCCTGGCGCAAACCATGCAACAGCGCGGCATCATTCCCGAAATGGAGATTTTCGATCTTGGCATGGCCGACTACGCCCGGCACCTGATCGACGAAGGATTCATCGAGCCGCCGTTCTACGCGAACATCCTGCTCGGTTCGCTCGGCACCTTGGCCGCGACGCCCGACAATCTTTGCACGGTGGTTCGCGCCCTTCCGCCCGAAACGACTTGGGCGGCCGCCGGGATCGGTCGATTCCAGTTTTTCATGAATTCGCTGGCCGTGACGATGGGCGGCCACGTTCGCGTCGGACTGGAAGACGCGCTCTATTTCGACTGGCGCACCAAGCGCCACGCGACAAACGCCGGCCTGATCGACCGCATCGTGCGGCTCGCCCATGCGGCCGGCCGTGAAATCGCGACGGTCGAGCAGACCCGCCACACGCTGGGCCGCCCCTGGCTCGCCGACGTGCCAAACGATCGCGCGACGATTCTCTTCCGGCGCGCCGCCTGAATTCGCCGCCGGAAACCACGTAGGTCAGGCTTTCCAGCCTGACAATTCCGCCGTGGATGTCAGCCTGGAAAGGCTGATCTACGGCCCCTCGCGCTTTCGGCCTCGCCAAGGTATAATGGCGCAGTCTCTTGAAATCATCAGGAACAACGAGTGGAAGATAGCGTCCCATCGGCGACGATCCGTTCCAGCGGCGGCGAAATCGCTCTTGCGCCGCTTCGGATATTCGCTCGGAAGGGCCTGCTCATTGCGGTAGTTTTGGTCGCGGTGGTGTTTCTGACGTACCGTCCGTGCTGGTATGGCGGGTTCATCTGGGACGATGAATCCCATCTATCGCACATCCCGCTTCTTCAGCCGCTCGGTTACCACCTGGTGAGCATCGCGCTGCACGCGTTCTCGGCGCTGCTCGTTTGGCGGATTCTGGTCCATTTGCAGGTGGGTGGCGGCCTGCCGGGTAGCGGAATTCGTGAAGATTCCGCTGCCGGCCCCTCGACGGCGGAGTTTTCACAGATTCCGCTACAGTGGCCTTTGTTCGCGGCGGCGATCTTTGCGATGCATCCTGTCAATGTCGAGAGCGTCGCTTGGATTGGCCATCTGAAGGACGTTCTGGCGGTGACGTTGGCACTGGTGTCCGTACTTTTCTATTTCAGCTACGAACGCCACTCGGGTCTGTGGCGCTATGGATTGGCGATCGGCGCGTTTCTGTTGTCGACGTTGGTCACGGGAATCGCCGTCACGCTGCCGATCGTGTTGCTGGCATGTGCCTGGTGGCAGCGCGGCCGAATCGATCGGCGGGATTTGCTGCGAGTGCTTCCCTTTATCTTGATCGGCGCTGTCGCGGCCGGCTTTCACGTATGGGCGGACCAAAATGTCGCGCAGGGCGAGTTGATTCGCTCCGACGGATTGTTGAGCCGCACCGCCGTCGCCGGCTGCGCCGTGTGGTTCTATCTCGGCAAGCTGATCTGGCCGTTCGATCTGTCGCCGGTGTATCCAAGATGGAACATTGACGATGTCAGCCTGCTTTCATTTTTGCCGGGTCTGTTGCTGTTGCTGATTTTCGCGGCCGCTTGGTGGCAGCGGCGCAACTGGGGGCGGCCGGTGGTGATGCTAATCGTTTGTTATGTGGCGTTGCTGCTGCCGGTGCTCGGCTTCGTGAACCTCGATTTCATGCGCTATTCGCTGGTCGCGGATCATTGGCAATACCTGGCGATGATTGTGCCAGTCGCGGTATTTGCGGGTTTGGCCGCGTTCGTTGCCCGGCGGTTCTTGCGCCGCTGGCGGCGGTCCTGGCGTCGGCGGCATTATTGGCCGGCTTGGCCATCTTGAGTTGGAATCAAAGCGAGACCTACGGCGACGCCGAGACTTTTTTTGCAACGACGATCGCTCGAAACCCCGAGTCCTGGCTGGCGCACGGCAAGCTCGGCGACATCCTTCTAAATCGCGGCAAGATCGATTTGGCCATCGCCAATTGCGAGCGGGCGATCGAGCTCAAGCCTGACGACGCCGAGGCCCAATTCACGCTTGCCGTCGCACTGACCAAGCGCGACCAAGACGACCTCGCCATTCCCCATTTTCAACGAGCGGTTGAGCTCAAGCCCGACGACGCCGTGGCTCGCAATGATCTGTCGGCGGCCTTGCGTCGCCGCGGACAATCGGACTCGGCCATCGTTCAAGCGGAAAAAGCAATTGCGATCGCACCGAATTTCGCCGAGGCGCATCTCAATCTCGGCCTGGCTCTTGCCGCCAGTCGGAAGCTGGATTCGGCGGTCGGCCAATTTCAGAAAGCGCTGGCGATTCAGCCCGACTATTTCGACGCCGAATACAACCTCGCGCGGACTTTGTTCGATCAAAGTCAAGCGGCGTCGGCCATCACCCATTTTCAGAAGGCACTGGCGATCAAACCCGATTCCGCCGAAGCCGAATACCATCTTGCCATCGCCTTGGCCAGCCGCGACGACGCCGACTCGGCCATCGCGCATTTTCAGAAGGCGCTGGCGATCAAGCCCGACTATGCCGAAGCGCATTACGATCTCGGCAATGCTCTGCTCGGGCAGAAGCAGTTTGACGCGGCGATTCTCGAATATCGAAAGGCGATCGAAATCAGCCCGAGTTTCGTCGCGGCACATAGCAATCTGGCCACGGCCCTAGCCGACCTCGGCGACGACGACTCGGCCATCGTCGAATATCAAAAGGCGCTAGAGATTAATCCCGATTATGAAATAGCCCGCAAGAACCTTCCCATCGTTCAGTCCCGCCGAGAGAGCGTCGCAAAAACGCTCGCGGAGCAACGTGAAGCGATGCGGCTGCATCCGAACGACGCGGCTCGGGTGAACGACGTCGCCTGGACGTTGGCGACGAATCCGAATGCGTCGATCCGAAAGGGCGTCGATGCCATCAAACTGGCGGCGCAGGCTCTGCAATTGTCGGGCGCAGATAACCCGGCAATTCTAAGCACGCTCGCGGCCGCCTACGCCGAGGAAAAGCGATATTCCGAGGCAGTCCGTACCGGAGAGCAAGCCGTGCGACTGGCAACGGCCGCGGGCGATAGCAAGGCGGCGAAAGAGAACCAGGCTCGCTTGGAATTGTACAAACAGGAAAAGCCCTATCGCGAAATTCCGGCCAAATGACGTTCGGGAAGGAAGCTGGCGGCGGGGCGACTGCCACGTCGTTCCCTCGACCTTTCACTCGCCCGGTCCGATCGGGCTTTGCAGGCGATTGAAACTTAAAGCCGCCTCGGGCACCGCGAGAGGTGTGGCCGTCTCATCGTCGGCGAAGGTTCGCACCGTGCGATAATGACCGGCTGCCGGTTCCTGGTGGACTTCGATCGTGCGCTCGGAGATGTTTACGATCCAATAATCGGGGATTCCCACTTCGGCGTAGAGATCGGCTTTCTCCGTGCGGTCGAACTTGAGAGTTGGGCCGGCGACTTCAATCACCAATAGCACATCCGCGGCAGTTGGATGTGCGCGCGAATAATCCTTTACTCGAACCCAAGCAACGTCCGGTTCCGGCTCGCTATCAACTTCGGGAAAGGCCAGCGGGTTATGTACGCGGATTCGGATACTGTCGTCCAGCACGGGACGGAAGCTCAACTCACCAATCCGGCAAACAACCTCGGCATGGTCAAGGAGCGATCCGCCCCTGTTCGCGGAGTTGTCCACGGATCAATTCGATGCGCCGCTTTTTGGGCCAGTCAAAAACGCCCGTGACGGCGATCCGTTCGTATTCGGCAAGTGACAGCTTGGCAACAGTAGGCATATTCGTCGATCTCGGTCGGTAGGGCTGACTCCATAAGCCATAATACCGTGTCGCAAAAACGCGCAAACAGCTTCAATCTCTAGACCGGCCCGGCCGTCCGAGTTATTGCCAGCGCCTCCTCCAGCACCAAGCCATTGGTTGCCAAACCTTCGCCGGAGTGGATCGTCGGGTGGCCTTGCCAATCGGTGAATGTTCCGCCGGCCTCTTGCAAGATGGGGAGAATCGCCGCGGCGTCCCAGACATTCATGATCGGATCGACCATCAATTCCGCTCGACCGGTGGCCACCATCAGATAACCGTAGCAATCGCCCCAAGTGCGCGAAAGGCGCGACGCCGCTTGCAGGCGGTCGTAAATGGCCGCGGCGCCCCGACTGCCGAAGCTGGCGACTTCGCTTGTGCAAAACAGCGATTCGGCCAATCTCTCGGTGCGCGATACCTGGGCACGAACCGGCGCGCTGCCGCCGCGCACATACCATGCGCCCAGGCCCACGGCCGCGTAAACGCATTCGCCGAGCGCCGGAATGCCGATGATCCCGAGCACACTTCGCGCCTCGTGCTCCATTCCAATCAATGTGCCATAAAGTGGCACGCCATGAATGAACGACTTCGTGCCGTCGATCGGATCGAGAATCCAGCGGCAACCACTCGTGCCCGGCCGGTCCGGAAATTCCTCGCCCAAGATGGCGTCGTCGGGAAAGGCCGCCGATATACGTTCGCGCAGCAGTTGTTCGGCTTGCCGGTCGGCGATGGTGACGGGCGAGGCATCTGCTTTGCGTTCGATCGCGAGATCATCGCGCTGGAAATAGTCCAATGTGAGCCGGCCGGCCTCGGCCGCGGCAGCCAGGCCCAGTTCCAGCCGGTGCGTAAGTTCGGTTGCATCCATGCGATCAATACACAGAATGGGCTGGAAACACTCGCCGAACGCGTTTGCAATTCAAGGGTATTGACCAACCGCTGATCACGCTTCTTCGCCCCTGTCCGCTGCCCCATGCTCTCTGCTCGCCGCTCCCCGCTCCCTGCCCGCTGCCTTCTTCAACAGGCTTGCCAGCTTAATCTCTGACAATTGCCGGCGCAGCGTGGCGGTCACTTGTTCCAGCGCCTCGCGAAGTTTCAATTGCGACTCCTGCGGCAATCCTTCGGCCACGGGCGCGCCCGAACTCAACGGTCCGTCAACCGCTTCGATGACTTCCAGCAGCGATATGTCTTCCGGCTTTCGTTCGAGCGTGTAGCCGCCGTCGACGCCCCGTACCGATTGCAGGATGCCGTGCGTCACCAGATTCCTGAGAATCTGCAGCAAGAAGCGCTCCGGCATCTGGCCCTCAGCCGCCAATTGACTACAGGGCACCGGCAGGTCTGATTCCGCAAGGGCCAACTGCAGGGTTGCCTGCAAGGCGTAACCGACCGTTCGCGACAATTGCATTGGGGTGGAAACCTCCTAGTTCACCACCGAGATCAGAGCCGGAAGGGCCTTCGCTCGAAGAGCCCCGAACGCTGAGAATCCCTGCGTCCGTCGGGCGATCCGACTTCGACCGTGGGATGGGTAGGATCCATTGTTGCCTCTCAAAGCTCCATGTGATCGCACCCAGCACCGATGTGATTTACCTTGGATTCACCTCCTTCGTCCGTTTGAATTGCGAATCGGAACCGAGTTCATCGATAGATAAGCTAGCAAGCATGCCAAGCGAAGTCAAAATTATTCGGCGATAATCTAAGGGGGGGGAAGCCCAGGATTCGCGGCTACAAAGCGGGGAGATCGGCGCACGGCATGACCGGCGCACGGCGAGAAGAATGCGACGACGGATCGCTTAACGCCCGAGTGCAGCGGACTCCTCGCGCGACTCAGCCGTCAACTCGGGCTCGGCCTCGAGCTTGCGTTGCGATTGCCACAGATGCCAAAACAACAGGCTGGCGCCGACCACCAACATGCTGTCGGCAATGTTGAACACCGGCCATTCCCGTCGGACGATCGGAACGGTGACCAACAACCAATCTCGAACGGCATACACCGGCTGCCCGATGCGATCGGTTTGCATTTCGCGATTCCATGTAAGCCCGGGAAGGCCGAGGCGGTCGTAGAGATTTCCAAAGATGCCGGCCATGATCAAGGCCAGCGCCACGGTCAAAGCCCATTCGTGAGCCGCGCGACCCCAGAATAGCCAGGCGACGATCGCCACCGCGGCGACGATCGACAAGGCCGCGAAGCCTAACGAGAATCCTTGTCCCAGTCCAAACAGGGCGCCTTCGTTCAAACTGGTGGTGAGACTGAAGAATCCGCGCCAAATCACCCACGGGGGCCTGGTTCTCGGCATTCCGAGCCACCCGAAGATCCAACTCTTGGTCGCCAGATCAATCAGGCAGCCGACCACCACGATCGAAAAGAACACGACGTAGCGGCTGGCGGGAACCGAATTCGCCGCGCCGTCTTGCGACTCACATTCTTCATGGGTGGTGTCGAGGTCCGTCATGGAATCGCAATCCGTTAGTGGCCGAAAAGTGGCAAACCCCATAAACGGGCAAAGCCCAGGAAATGCATTTCCCGAGCTTTCACACCCTAAACGATTTGCCGAAATCGCTCAATACTTTCGTTCGACCTGCTGGGCGCACTTGACGCAAAGCGAGGCATAAGGAATCGCATTGAGCCGGGCCTTCGGAATCTTGACCGTGCATTCCTCGCAGTCGCCAAACGTGCCGGCCGCGATCCGTTCCAGGGCCGTTTCGATCGCATCGAGCGTCCCCTCCTCGTTCTCCATCAGGCTGAGCGTGAATTCCTGCTCGAAATTGTCGCTGCCGATGTCCGCCATGTGGATCGGCATGCTCGACAGGTCGCCGTTCAACTCGCTGCGAGTCTTTTTCAGCGCCGAGTCGGCCATTTGGTTCACATCGCCGCGGAGCCGAGACCGCAAGCTGACCAGCCGCTCCTTATACACCTTCATCTCAGCCTTTTTCATCGCCTGTTTCTCCAGCCGTCGTATTTGGGGCACTATTCTGGCGTTTCTAGAGGAGATTCTTCCCGGCCAACTCTCCCTGGCAGGTCGTAGAATCTCCATTGTAGAAAGGCCGAAAACAAGTGTCAAATCGCCGACGTGGCGACCGAAAGGCGTCAAAAGGCCCATGAAATCCTGAGAACCCCTCGCAAAACCGCTGGGCAGAAGGGGACAATCCCCGTTTTGCTCCGCGGACTGCGCAAAATGGGGACAGTCCCCCGGCGGTTTTGTGCGGGGTTCTAACAAACGGCTACGGCTTGACCCGGCTGAGCGTGTATTCCTCAACGTCCTTCGGGTCGTCTTCCTCCATTTTCAGCCTCAAATGACCGGCGGCGTCAAAGCCGTAGGTCCAATGCTCGGCGTCGGTTTCGTTGAGCGGCGTGTAGAGAAGCCGGTCGGGGCTTTGCAGGCGAAATGTCCCGATGCCATGATCCTTTTCGCCGCCGGTAAACTTGAACCCGAGGATGCGATCCGCGGAGATTGTCACCGTCAAAATGCCGTCATCTTGCGTCCGCCCCGACCAGTTGCCAACTAGCCTCGCCATGTCACTGGCCGCCGGCGCCGGTTCTTGCGCACCGCGACAACCGCCGAGAGGCAGATTGTCGCGGCCGCGATCAACGCGATCACACTCGCGGCAATGAAAACGCGAACCGCTGGCAACGGTTCACCGACGGACGAGGCATTCCGGGTCATAATCGGCTCCGATAAGGGGACGTGATGCGACGAGAGAATCGGGGTGGAACTTTATGGCAATTCAGAGGGAGGCGTCAAGACGAACTCGCGCACTGCCCCAATTCGTGCGAACGGACAATCGGCTATAATCCGGGCTGCTGGCAAAGCCCCATTTTTCGCGCTCTGTTACCATGTCGCATGTTCCAAATCCCAACGGTTCCGGCCCTCTCGATCAAGCCGCTCAGGACCGAATTTGGGAGTTCTTTCAAAACGAACGGCCGCAGGCGTTTGTGGGCTCGCGGGCGCGGCTGCGGTTGCTGGCCCGAATGGTTCGTGGGTCCGGGCGAGTGCTGAACATCGGCGTAGGCGCTGGCGGGTTCGAGGCCGAGGCAATTGCCCGTGGGATCGACGTCTATTCGCTCGATCCGAGCCAGCGATCGATCGAAATGCTTCGCCGGCAATTCAGCTTGGGCGAAAAGGCCCAGGTTGGCCACGGGCAGCAAATCCCGTTCGCCGACGGATTCTTCGGCGCCGTTGTGCTATCGGAAGTGCTCGAGCATCTCGATCCCGCCGACGCTGCGGCCATCGTCGCCGATGCCGCCCGAGTGCTGGCCGTCGGCGGATTGTTGGTGGGAACGGTGCCGGCGCGAACGGCTTGAAGACCAGCAAGTGGTCTGCCCGCATTGCGGCGAGGCATTTCACCGCTGGGGGCACCGGCAATCGTTCGACTGCCGGAAGACACGAGCGCTGCTCGAAGCTCGATTCGCTGTCGAGCGCATTTATCAGCGGCCGCTGATCGACTGGGCGACGCTCAATTGGAAAGGACGGCTACACGGGCTCGTCAAGAGCCTGCTGTGGCGGGTGGGGATCAGCGGGGAGCAAGAGAGCATCGTGTTTGTCGCGCGGAAGACTCGCGAAACTGCAAGCGAGCCTTCTTGCTCGATTTGATAGCAAATCTCGCTAGCGAGTCTCGCTGTTGTCGTCGTCTGGGCGTCTACCGTCGAATGCCGGCTGGCAACGGTTGCGGTTGACCCTGCGCCGCGGTCGGCGTCACGCTCGCCGGATCGGTGTTGCGGCGGGCAATCGCCTTTTCGGCGCTAGGCGTATTCAAGCCGCCGTCGCTCGGATAGATCATCGCCTCTTCGGCGCTGACCAATTTCGTCCCCAACGTGCCGCATTCGACTTCGGTGCGGAAGACTTGCTTGCCGTTCTTTTCCGCCCGAGCGTGGATCTTATAAACCACTTCGCCGCCGACGGCCAACGTCGCCAGCGGCCGGAAGGCCACGACGCCGTTGGAAATATCGTGCGTGCCCCCTTCGGCCGAAATTGGTTCGATCCCTTCGGAGAAATACGCCACGACGGCAACCGCCTCGGCGCTCTTGGTGCCGCGATTGCGGACATGCAATTCGTAAACCATTTCGTCACCGACCGCGATCGGGCCGGCCGGCTCGCTAACATCCAATTTCAAGTCGGCCAGGGCTTCGACATTTGTGACCATGTCGGCCATGTCGTTCAAATCGCCAGCGGCGCTCGACATCACTTGCAGCTTGTTGGCGCCCGCGACGGAGAGCGTGCAGCGAAGCTCGAGCGTGAGATCTTCGCCCGGCCGCAATGTCGGGAGCGTCCAAATCACTTTCCCTTGCTCGGCCTTCCACTGGCCGCCTTGCGATGCCGATGTGAATTTCGCTTCGGGCGGCAGCGCGGCGGCGACGCGAACGTTCTCGGCAGGCGCATTGCCCGGGTTGGAAACTTTGATCGTGTAGCCGGCGACGGTGCCAGCATAACGCGATTTTGCTCCGTCGATAGAAACGGCCACGGCTGCTCGTCGCACGAGCACTTCTTGCGTCGCTTCCGTTTTCAGGCTCGGATCGGCCGAGGCGCTGGCGTGAATCGTCACCGTGCCGCCTTGTCGGGCCGTCAGTTCCAATTCAATCACTTTGCTCTCGCCGGCCTTCAGGCTGCCGAGCGGATGGCGCGTCGGAGCGGCCGTCGCATTGCCCACCGGCCACAAGTCGATCGCCACGTTTTCGGCCTTGCCCGTGCCGGGATTCGAGAGCGTCAGCCGATAGAGCTTGCTCTGTCCGTAGAGCACTTCATCCGGCCCGGCGATATTCATCACCAGCTTCGGCTCTTGCACGTCGACCATCGTTTGCGAGGCGATCGGCGAGAAGGTCCATTGGACGTTCAAATCAAACGGCCGGCCTTTCCGCGGCACCAGTCGCAGCGACAGAGTTTCCTTGCCGTGAGCTTCCAGTCGCGGAATCCGCCATTGAAATGGCTCGCTGCCGTCGGCGAGCGAAGGGCGGGTTGTTCCGGCGGACGGCTGCGATCCGACGACATCGGTCCAATCGGGAATCTTGACGCCGACCACCAGGTCTTGCGCGGCCACGTCGCCGCCGTTGTTCAGCGTCACGGTATAGACCGCTTCTTTGCCGATCGTCACTGTTCGTGGCCCGGTGGTCTCGACGCTCAGCAGCGGGCTTTGCCGTTTGAACAGCACGTTCTCCGAAGCCGTCGGCGTCGGCTCGGGAACCGCCAATTCTTCCGGATTCACTACGGTGCGACGCGAGGAATGCATCGTCGATGTCTTGGTCGTGGCACTACTTGCCACCGCCGGGGCCAGCGAGGGCGCCGCGGAAACTGCCACTGCCGGTTCGGGGCTGACCGGCGCCGGATTCGCGACGGCTGCCGGCTCGCTCAGCGAAAGGGGATGCGTCGGCGCTTCATCGCTCACAACGGCTTTGGCTCGGCGCGATGAGGGGCCCTTCGGTGTCGTATCGGGAGTCGATTCGTCCCAAGAATCGGGTTTACTTTCGGTAACAGCCGGCTGGCGAAGCGCCTTGAGTCGTTGCGATAGCGGCCGCGTGTCGCGCGGCACCGCATCCTCGCTTACCTCGGGAACAGGATTGCTGGCAGCGGCAACCGAAGGCTGCATCCCGCTGCGCGGCGAGGTGACCGGCTCGCCGCTACTGACGACAGGCACCGACGGCACACCGGCTGCATTGGCCGGGGTTTTTGCCGCGGTTCTCGGCGCCGCAGTCGGAGACGGCGGAGCGAGCTCCGGCGTGCCGAGATGACGGCGAACCATTTCGTTGGCCGACATCGGCTGCGGTGATTTGGTCGCAGTCGAGCTATTGGTGGTGCCGGAATTCATCGCGCCGGCCTTGGCCGTCGAGCTTGTGCCGGTGTTGCTGGCGCCCGGATTGTAAAGCGGCGCGTCTTCGATATACGCCTGCGTGACGACCTTGTCGGTCGGCGCCGGCGGCGGAAGCGGCTTGGCGACCGGCGCGGAATCTTGTCCGCTGGCCAGCCCGGCCATCAATAGGGCGACGGAAGTGAAAATCGACAGGCTCGGTAGTTTGCTAAACATGGTTTAGTCCATTTTGAACGCGCTAGCACGATCCTATAGTCCACTGTCCGTCTATATCGGCTAGCGGACGATTAGCTGATAACCCAATCATGCTGGTCGTCGCAATTTCAATGCTTGCAACGGTGGCACGATGTGTGCCGAAGATGCTGCTCGTTCCTGACGGGCAACGGTGATCGCGTCACGGTTTTCTCGCGGTTCGAGAATCGCCACGAAACTGGCGCTAATGCGCGCCATCCGCGTCGAGCGTATATCCCGACACCAGCCAACGCTCGTTTTCGAGCCGCAGCATCACCTGCACGCGCCGGGTGACGTTCGCAAACGGGAATCCGCCCGTGCGGTCAACGCCGCCGAGCCGAACGAAGAAATCCGCGGTCGCCGTCGGCGGGTTGTTGAATCGGTTGACCTGGATTTTCAAATCGGCCAGGTGGACTTCGTCGAGCTTGAAAGTCAACGAAATCTGGTTGGCCTTCTGCCGCAACTCGGGCGCGGTCGGCGAAATGAATTCCAAAACGGCGGGCAGGTTATTCCTCTCCATCGCCTCGGCGGCTTGAAACAACGTCGCGCGAATCTGCTTCGTGTCGGTGATCGTGTGCTTCTCGTGCCACACGATCCCGCCGACGACGAGAGCCAGGCCGGCCATGACGTACAGCAGCCAAACCCGGCCTGATTTGACCAGCGCGAAGATCAGCACGGCCTCGAGGATCGCGCCCCAAACCAGCACCGGCGTCGAATCCTCGACGAACCAACTCATTGCTTGGCCTTCCGACGGCGGCGCAAGTAACTAAGTTGCAACGCGATGCACGATACGACCATCGCGATGCCCGTAATCATGCGCAGCGGCCCCAGCGAAATCAGCATTTGGTGCGTCGGCGGCTGCGGGCCGGCGGCAAGCGGCGCTCGGTCGAAGGCGTCGTCGTTCTTCGCCGAATCGGCATTCGCGGAGCCGGTCGGCATGTTGTCGGACAGCGTCGCGCCGTCCGATCGATGCAACGTGCGCGTGCCGTAGCGGAATTCGTCTTCGATGTGCGTCTGGCGATGCTGATATTTGTCGCCCATCAACAGCAGCACAATGAAGCCCATCGCGCTAAACAGGTAAGCCCAAAACCAGGGCGAATCGCTGAGTCGCGGAGGTGCTTCGGTTGTCGTGGTCGGAGAAGACATCGAAATGGATCGAACCGCAAGGTTTTCTAACGCCGCTTGAACAACGGACCGCCGTAAACCGCGCCTCCCGCAAGGTCTTCCTCGATCCGCAGCAATTGATTGTACTTCGCCATGCGATCGGTCCGCGAGGCCGAGCCGGTCTTTATTTGGCCGGTGCCGAGCGCGACGGCCAAGTCGGCGATCGTCGAATCCTCGGTTTCGCCGCTGCGATGGCTCATCACGTTCGTATAGCCGTTTCGCGCGGCAAGTTGCACCGCTTCGATCGTTTCGGTGAGCGTGCCGATCTGATTCACCTTGATCAGGATGCTGTTGGCGACGCCGCCGTCGATGCCGCGCTGCAACCGCTTTGTGTTGGTGACGAAAATATCGTCGCCGACCAACTGGACGCGGTTGCCCAGGCGTTCGCTGAGCAGTTTCCAACCGTCCCAATCGTCTTCGCTGCAGCCGTCTTCCACCGAGCAGATGGGATATTTTTCAACCCAGCCGGCTAATAGATCGACCATCGCCTTCGAGTCGATCTCGCGGCCTTCGACTTTGTAGACTTTCTTTTTCGCGTCGTAAAACTCCGTGGCGGCTGCGTCGAGCCCGACCGCGATTTGCTGGCCCGGCTTGTACCCGGCCTGTTGAATGGCCTCGATAATCAATTCGATCGCCTCGGCATTGCTCTTGAGGTCCGGAGCAAAGCCCCCTTCGTCGCCGACCGACGTGTTCAGCTTCTTTCCCTTGAGAACTTTTTTCAACTGATGAAATGTCTCGATGCCGGCTCGCAGGGCTTCGTGAAACGAGTCGAATCCCAGCGGCACGAGCATGAATTCTTGCACGTCAACCGCGTTGTCGGCATGGGCCCCGCCGTTGATCACGTTCATCAGCGGGACCGGCAAGATCCGTGCTCCCGGTCCGCCCAAATAACGATAGAGCGGCAGATCGCAATGCTCGGCGGCAGCACGGGCGGCGGCCAGCGAAATGCCCAAGATCGCATTCGCGCCGAGATTCTTCTTGTTTTCCGTGCCATCCAGCTCGATCATCCGATGGTCGAGCCCGGCCTGGTCCAACGCATCCATGCCGCTCAACTCGGCCGACAGCCGATCGTTCACATTCGCCACGGCTTTGCTCACGCCTCGGCCGAGATACTGGCTGTTGTCGCCGTCGCGCAGTTCCCAAGCTTCGTGAATGCCTGTGCTCGCTCCGCTCGGCACCGCCGCCCGGCCAAACGAGCCGTCCACCAGTGTGACATCGACCTCGACGGTCGGGTTGCCGCGGCTGTCAAAAATCTGACGCGCTTGGATGTCAACGATCGAACTCATGGCGAAATCCTAAATGGCGGTTGGAGTTTATTCAATGAAACAACTTCGCCGACTATTTTGCGCTTTCGAGGCCGGCTTGCCTAGACTCCGCGGCCTGTTGCGTGGTTAGAGCCAATCCGGGAGACGCTCGAATACAGAAAGGGAAACACCGATGACTTGCTTGACAACCAACGAGCCTCCATCGGGGGCTTTCGCCGTGTGTCGGCACGCGATTTGACGCGCCGGAGGCCGGACTTGTTCCTTAAACCGCCCGCAGCGGATAGAATAGAGTGAGCCACTCGGGTTTTGTTTCAGCCCAATTCATTCCCTTTGGACGCGATCATGCTCCGGCTCCCTTACCGTGCTTTCTCGTGCTGTGCGGCGCTGTGTGGTCTTGCTCTATTGTTTTCAACCGGCTGCACGGATTCGTCGTCGGCGAGCAAGCCGGTGGTTCAAAACCCGCCGGTGTCGCATAACCACGTCGAACCGTCGCTTCAGGCCGGAATCAAGACCGGACCGAAACCGAAGACGCCCGTTGTGTTGAACAACGGTTTCGATCCGTCGAAACAAGTTGCCATTGCCAGCGATACGGGAACGCCGGCCGCAACGGCCGATGCCGCCGAAAGCGATGATCCGGATGCCGGCATCAATCCCGATCAATATCGGGCGCGCAAGCGGATCGCCGCTGAAATCGGCGAGGCCTTGAAGCTCCGCAAGACGCTGGTGGTTTGGGTAATCGATAAAACGTCTGCTTCCAGCGACGTGCGCAATTGGGCCGTCGGACGGTTTTCGCGGATTGCCAGGGAAGCCATGAAGAAGGCGAAGCCGGGCGCGACGCTGTCGATGGCCGTCGTAGCCTACGGCGGCGATGTCAACTTTCTGAACAACGACCCGGTCAACGCCGCCCAGGCCGAAAGCCTCGCGGGGGCGCTGCCGTCGGAAACCGATAATTCGCCGCTAACGTTCACGGCCGTGAACCAGGCGGCCGACAAGTTCTTGCCGTTTCGCAATCAAGGCTATGAAATGTTGATGGTGATCGTGGCCAACAACACGGGCCGCGATTGGGAGCAACTCGACGCGGCGATTCCGAAGTTGCGTCGCAAAGCGGTGCCGGTGTTCGGCGTCGGCAATGCCGTGCCGTTCAATCGCCAGTGGCATGGCGAGCAAAGAGACAATGGGCCGCCGGCCGATTTGCGGCTCGATTCCTGTGAATTGGAGGGCATCGACTTGGCGCTGCCCCAGGGTCAAGGCGACGCCGACTTGATGGATTCGGGCTACGGCCCGTTTGGCTTGGAGCGATTGTGCCGCGGCACGCATGGTGAATTCTTGCGGTTCCGCAATGGTTCGACCAGCGCCGGCTGGACGCTGTCCGGCGACGGCACGATCAGCCAGGAAATGCTTCGCCGCTACGCTCCCGACTATGTGTCGCCGGAGCAATACAAGGCGATTCTGTCGGCCAACCGCGCTTGCCAGGCACTGCACAATGCGGCCCGCTTGCCGAGGGCGGAGCAGGTCACTGCATATCTCACCTCTCGATTCACGCAGCCGTCGGAAAAACAAGGCGGAGCGGCCCAACTAGCGAAGATGATCGGCAACGCCCAAATGAAAGCGGCCGAGAAGAGCCCCGAAGTCGATCGCATTTACGATGCGCTGGCGTCGGGCCAGGCGGATCGCGCAAAAATCACCAGTCCGCGATGGCAGGCCGAGTTCGATCTGGCGATGGGCCGCATCCTCGCCGCCAAAGCCCGCATTGATGGCTACAATGCGCAACTTGCTGTCATCAAACAAGGCAAGGCGTTCAAGGAAGCAACACACAGCACCTGGATTTTACACCCGTCCGATTCGATCTCCGCCGGCAGCGCGCTCGACAAGATGGCCAAGAATTCAACCATGTATTTGAAGCGCGTCATCGCCGAGCATGGCGGCACGCCGTGGGCCGAAATGGCCCGCCGCGAGATGATGGAATTGCCCGGCTGGGCTTGGACGGAGCAATAGGCTCTTAGTACCCCTCACAAAACCGCCTGAGAAAAGGGGACAGTCCCCGGCGGTTTTGTGACGGGTGCTCACAGAATAAACTTGCTCAAATCCTCATCTTGGCTGAGCGATTCGAGCTTGTCTTTCACGTACTCGGCCGTGACGCTCACTTCGCCGCGGCCCATGTCGGGCGCTTCGAAGCTCAGTTCTTCCAGCAGGCGCTCCATGATCGTGTATAACCGCCGCGCGCCGATGTTCTGCGTCGATTGATTGACGCGATGGCGCAGGTCGCCAAAGCGTCGATCGCTTCGGGAGTGAAACTGAGCTTCACCCCTTCGGTCTCCATCAAGGCCGTGTATTGCCGCGTCAGAGCGTTGCGCGGCTCGGTCAGAATCCGCATGAAATCTTCTTTCGTCAGATCGGTCAGTTCGACGCGGATCGGAAATCGGCCCTGCAGCTCCGGCATCAGATCGCTCGGCTTGGCCCGATGAAACGCGCCGGCGGCGATGAATAGCACATGATCGGTCTGGACGTAGCCGTATTTCGTCTGCACCGTCGTCCCTTCGACGATCGGCAGCAAGTCGCGCTGCACGCCCTGCCGCGACACATCGACCCCCTTCGTGTCGCCCGAGACGATCTTATCGATCTCGTCGACGAAGATGATTCCCAAATTCTCGGCCAGCTCGATGGCCGACGAATTGACTTTTTCCTGGTTGATGAGCGAATCGCATTCTTGCTCGAACAGCACGCGCCGTGCCTCGGTCACGGTCATTTCTCGCCGCGACGTGTTCTTCGGCAGGATCTTTTCGAACATCCCCTGCAAATCGAGATCGACCTGCTCCATGCCCAGCCCGGTGAGCATCATCGGGGCGGCTTTCTGCTCGATCGTCAGTTCGACCTTGCGAGAGTCCAATTCGCCGGCGGCCAGCATGGCCCGCATTTTTTCGCGGGTCCGCTCGTGCCGCTCGGGCGCTTGCGGGCTATCGGGAGCGGCGTCGTAACTGACCGGCGGCGGCGCCAACAATTCGAGCAATCGCTCTTCGACCCGCCGGCGTGCTTCCTCCTCGACATCTTTTCGCTCCCGCTCGCGCACCAGCGCGATGGCGTTCTCGACCAATTCGCGAACCATGCTTTCCACGTCGCGGCCGTAGTAGCCGACTTCGGTGTACTTCGTCGCCTCGACCTTGATGAACGGCGCGCCGGTGAGCTTCGCCAACCGCCGGGCGATTTCGGTCTTGCCGACGCCCGTGGGACCGATCATCAGGATATTCTTCGGGGCCACTTCCGCCCGCATGTCCTCGGGAAGCTGCTGCCGGCGCCAACGATTGCGGATTGCGATAGCGACGGCCCGCTTGGCGGCCGCCTGTCCGACGATATGCCGATCGAGCTCGGCGACGATTTGGCGAGGAGTCAGCTCGCGCATGGCATCTCCTCGACGACGATGTTCGTGTTGGTGTAAATATCAATGCCGGAGGCGATTTCGAGGGCTTGGCGAACGATCTCGGCCGCCGAAAGCGATGAATGGGCCACCAGCGCCCGGGCCGCGGCAACCGCGTAGTTCCCGCCGGACCCGATGCCCAAAATGCCGTCGGTCGGCGTGATTACGTCGCCGGTGCCGCTGATCAACAGCGTGTTGCGACTGTCGACGACCGCCAGCAGCGCTTCCAGCCGACGCAACGCCCGATCGGTCCGCCATTCCTTGGCCAATTCGGTGGCGGCCCGCGGCATATTCGCCGGAAAATCCTTCAGCTTCGCCTCGAATCGTTCCAGCAAAGCAAACGCATCGGCGCTGGACCCCGCGAAACCGATGATCACGCGATTGTCGGCCAGCCGGCGGATTTTCATCGCGTCGGCCTTCATGATGGCGCTGCCCATCGTCACCTGGCCATCGCCGCCGAGCGCGACGTGGCCCTTGTGCCGCACGGTCAAAATCGTGGTCGATCGAACCTTCATGCACGCACCGCTTGCAATCCAACGGGTTGGGTAAACCATGAAGTCTACCAGCCCTGGCGGCGGTTGCGAAGGGCGTGGCGCCAGAGCGTAGGTCAGGCTTTCCAGCCTGACTTTCCTCGCTCGACCGTCAGCCTGGAAAGGCTGACCTACGCCATTTAATTGACCCTCCAGTGGCCACGGCCCATAATCGCGTCACCGGAATAATCGCCCATCTCTCCGCGGGGGAATCTCGAATGACTCGGTTCGCATTTTTCGTCGCATTCGTCTCATCGCTGACGGTCGCACGCGGCGCCGAGTCGGCGTCTCCCGTCGCGCCGCGGCCGAACATCGTATTCATTCTCTCCGACGATCTCGGCTACGGCGAATTGGGCTGCTACGGTCAGAAGCTGATTCAAACGCCGCGCATCGATCGCATGGCAGCCGAGGGAATGCACTTCACCAATTGCTATGCCGGCAGCACGGTCTGCGCCCCGTCGCGCTGCACGCTAATGACCGGCTTCCACACGGGCCATTGCCGAATCCGCGGCAACGCCGCGGTCCCCTTGCTTCCCGAGGATGTCACCGTCGCCAAGCTGCTCAAGTCGGCCGGTTACGCCACGGGCATTCTCGGCAAATGGGGTTTGGGCGAGCCGGGCTCGACCGGCGTTCCCACTCGCCAAGGTTTCGACTACTGGTTCGGCTACCTCGATCAGGTTCATGCCCACAATTATTATCCCGATTATCTGTGGCGCAATGAGACGAAGGTGCCGCTGCCAAACGTCGTCGAAAAAGGGGTCGCGACGAAGCGCGTCGTTTATTCGCACGATCTATTCGCCGCCGAGTCGCTCGAATTCGTCGAGAAGCACAAGAACGAGCCGTTCTTCTTGTATCTGGCGTTAACGATTCCGCACGCCAACAACGAAGCATTCACGGCCGGCAAGGACGGCATGGAAGTGCCCGACGACAAGCCCTATTCCGACCGCGCCTGGCCGCGCGTCGAGAAGAACAAGGCGGCGATGATTACGCGAATGGATGCCGACGTCGGCCGGCTGTTGGACAAGTTGAAAGAACTCGGCCTCGACGAGCGGACCCTCGTTTTTTTCACCAGCGACAACGGCCCGCATCACGAAGGGGGCGTCGATCCCGCATTCTTTCACGCCGCCGGCCCATTGCGTGGCGGCAAGCGCGATCTGTACGACGGCGGCATCCGCGAACCGATGATCGCCCGCTGGCCCGGCCACATCGCCGCAGGACAGACGAGCAACTTCGTCTGGGCGTTTTGGGATTTCTTGCCAACCGCCGCGGAACTTGCCGCACGCGGCCGCCCGCGGGGATCGACGGCATCTCCATCGCTCCCGTGCTTCTTGCTCCAACCGGAAAGCCGCCGGCAGTGCCGCCGCACGATTTTCTCTACTGGGAATTTCACGAAGGCGGTTTTCAACAAGCCGTCCGCATGGGCGTTTGGAAAGCCGTGCGCAAAAAGCTCGGCCGCCCGCTGGAGCTTTACGATCTGGCAAACGACCCAGGCGAAACGACCAATCTGGCCGAAAAGAATCCCGCAATCGTTGGGAAGATCGAAACCTATCTGAAATCAGCCCGCACCGATTCGCCGACCTGGCCGACTCAGCCGGCGCCGAAGCGGAATTGATCGGCAGTTTATCGTCGGGCCTCGGCCGTAATGGCCTTAACGGCGCCGGCCGTCAATGCTGCCGCGCCGCCGAACATGAGCAGACCGACGACGACCCAGAATGGCTGCGGCATGGGCTGCTCGTATCGTAATTCGGTTTGCGCATACGCTGCGATGGCGGCAAAGCCGACGATGGCCCCCAAGGCGAACATCAGCAACCTGGGCGGTTTCGAGGCCGTGGCAAACGCCCAGGCGAAGACAACCATCAGCACCCAGTCCCAAACAAGGCCCTCAAGCGTCATGCCCGGCGGATTCACTGCTCCAAGTGTCGCGATAGTCAACACGGGGAAAAACAAGAACGCCACCGACATCAAAGACAAATCGAGGAATCGCCCGACGGTTCCTAACGGGAACCAGCGGCGGCTCGGCTTCTCCGGTTCGGCGGCGCCGTGTGTTGCAACAGTTTTCATCGCACGCCTATCGTTCGATTCCACAACCAGGCAATGCCGCCTGCAGCCTTACGACGCCGAGCGCCGTCACCTTTGTGTAGTTAAGTTGCAGCGACTCAAGGTGCGTAAGCCCGGCGAGGTAATGCAGGCCGGCGTCGGTCGTTTGCGTATTGACGAGGTTCAGCCAGTTGAGTCGCGTTAAAGACTTGAGGCGGTTCAACCCAGCGTCGCCGACGCGGGTCATCCCCAGATCCAACATCTTAAGTGCTGTCAGCCTCGAGACAAACTCTAGTCCGTTGTCCGTGATTTTGGTTTCGTTGAGCGAAAGGTCGTCGAGTTTCTTGAAGTTTTCAAGGTGGGCCAATCCCGCGTCGCTCACCTGCGTGGCGTCGAGCATCAACGAGGTGAGTTGTGTCAGCCTGTGGAGATTTTCAAGCCCCGAGTCGGTCACTTTCGTGTACGAAAGGTCCAAAGTTTCGAGTTGCGTCAGATGAGCCAGTTTTTCCATTCCGGCGTCGGTCACTTGTGTGTCCATGAGATTCAATACCTTGAGATGCGATAGCGACTTGAGATTTTCCAGTTCCACGTCGGATATTGCCATTGCGCCGTCGGGCCGGTCCAGGAAGACGTTGCGCACATTTCGAAAGCAATCGTCGCCCAGGATCGCACGAAGCCAGGCCGGCCCTGGCGGGACCGCATCATGCACGAAGTTGCGCTGCGAATCGAAATCGCAATCATAAAAGACGGAGCCGCCCAACTTCTTGATCGCCGCGACGGCATCCCGCTGCTTCCGCGCATCATCGAGCTTTACGCCGAGCCAGCCGAAACCGCAGCCGAGCAGCGCCACGGCGATCAACAGCGACCGCAGCCTGAATTGAAACCAACGGCGTTTGGGTTTCGCAGTGGTCATGTCAATGGGCAATCGTACAATTGGGCAATTCTTGCTGGAGATTCTTCACTCCAGCGACGGTGACGTTTGTGCCGAGCATCCGCAGGTGCACCAAGCTGGACAAACCTTTCAAATGCTCCAGCCCGGCGTCGGTGACCGCGGTTGCTGTCAGGTCGAGCGCCTTGAGTGTGGTCAAGCCTAGGAGTTGCTCTAATCCGGCGTCCGTGACCTTGGTGCCTTCAAGACTCAAACTCCAGAGTTGCCTCATGCCGATCAGATTCTCAAGCCCCGCATCGGTGACGTGAGTCTCTTCCAGATTGAGGCTCCGCAGGGTTGTCAATCCTTTGATGTGAACCAGCTCTGCGTCGGTTATCGCCGGGCCAATCAGAATCAGATCCTGAACGGTGCCCAAATCTTTGAGTGTTTCCAATCCTGCGTCCGTGACCTTGGCCTCAATGAGGTATACCTGAAAAACTCGGGAAAAGAAGTCAACTCCCAACACATTCCGCAGCCATCCCGATCCTGGCGGTTCAGACCTTTGTAGCAGAGGCAAGCCGATCGGATCCACTTGCCAATCATATGCAATCGCTCCGTTTGAACCGTTTATCCATTCTATCACCGCCGCTTGCCGCTCAGCCCTCCGCATTTCCGCCGCCATCCACCCGACCGCAATCGAGCAGGCGAGACAAAGCATCAGCAGCGAACGGATGCCGAACTGAAATCGCCAACCGAAGATCAAGCCAGCGATCCACCAGAGCAGCATCACGAGCGCCGCTAATCCGATCACCGCCGTGGCAATTAGAACCGTCCAACCCTTGTGATGATTGAAGCCGAACCACTGGAATTGCTCAGACAGCCACAGCAGACAAATCGCGAGAAAAAGCCCTGCCACGAACCGATCCGGCGAAAGGCGAAACCAGCGAGGCTTGGGTTCGGGGTTGGTCATGTTAGTGGTAAATCGCGCAGTTCGGTAATGCTTGTTGGAGCTTCTTCACGCCAGCATCGGTGACCTGCGTGCCTTGGACGAAGAAAAGGGGACGCGGTGCGCCGGCACAAGCCGGAGGATAGTCGCGGATGAAAGAGCCGCACGAGGTAAGACCTAGCCAGTCGCCTCGGCCTCGAGTGATGCGTGTCGGCGGGCAACCGTCGGGGCGAAGCGTTCACAGCGGTACAACCGGGCCGTGTATTGAACTCCGAAAACATTCTTCTGCGGTGGCCGACCTTATCGCGTCACGGGGAAGGCAACAGTGATGTCGAACGATCATGGCAAGCTCGATGTCGCCCCCACGGAGTCTGAGACCACAGCGCACGGTTGGAAACTTTTCTCGCGGAAGCCGGGAGACCCAGGCGGCATCCGCTTCGCGTGAAGCGGATCGGTCGGAGAAGGCCAATGGCCACAAGTCCGACATGCACGCCGCCGGGGAGTCAGACAGTTCCATAGTACCAAAGAAGCCGGCGAACGACGATGGCCCGAAGGCATCCGCGGAGTCGGTGGAGGGAAGGGGGCTGACCAAGGAGAACGCCAGTCGTCGCTACCGGACCGGACACAGTGCCGGAAACCTGGGTCGCGCGGACGGCTGGGCGTGCGAACAGCGGCGCCAATCAGACGCCGTCAGTTCGTTACTATCCGAGGTAAGAGCCGTATGCGGTAGTTCCGCACGTACGGATCCGTGCGAGGGGCGGCCCGCAAGGGCCGTTCCTATCGCGATAGTCAATTAAAAAAAGGGTCCTGTCCCCTTTTCCTCGGCCCGGAGGCGATCGGAAAAAACGATAGCGGCATGAGCCATCCAAGCGCCATCAAAACTCGATCGACATTCTGGCGAAGCTCGTCTTCGTCAACTGCGTGGCTCGGACGAGGAAAAGGGGACAGGACCCTTTTCCTCGTCCTGTCGGGCATAAGCGTTCGTTGTTCGGCGCGCCGTTCCTGTCGTCCCGCTCAAGGAATAATTTCCTGCGTCAACACCTTGATATCCGGATGCGCCGCACGAAAGCTCTTGATGGCCTCTGGGGAAACCGATGTGGGCACTGTCAATTCGCGGAGTGAGCTTATCTTGCCGACGCGTTCCATACTCTCGGCGCTGCAGCTTTTGAAAAACAGTCCCAATTTCATTAGCGTCGTAAGATGCGATAAATGGGCTAGCCCCTCATCGGGCACCTTGTCGTTGCTTTCAATCGATAGCTCCTTTACGCCGTGAGCGCTGGATAGCGCTTCCAGCATGGCTGGATCGGGAGGGCTGCCCGAGAAATCAATGGAGTCAATTCGGCCGACGCTAGTCAGCGCTTGAATGTCCTCGAGTGTTGTATTCTTGTCAATTTTGAATTGCAGGCGACCGATGTGCGAAATCCCACGGACAAACTTTGCTGCATTTTCCGTGAGAGGCATTGCCTGCACGAAGATCGATTCGGTCTCGGCGATGATGCCCAAGAGTCCGTTCGCCGCCTTGATGGATTCATTCGGAATCGGCCGCTCATCCAAAATGATCACATAGCTGTCGGAGGTTCGACTCTGGCTCGGCCGGATAGACCTTTGATCCACCAGCCTCAATCCGAACTCCCATTTTCCCCAAATCGATTGCGGCCTTTCGGACGCGCACCGACGGCACCGTTCGCCAGTCAATCTCGGCCTTGGGAAGCTCCTTTTGCAGCGCAGAATTCCGTTCGCGGTAACGGCGGTGCATGGAAGTCGTAGGATGTGCAGCGACTTGCAATGTGAGAGGTACTTCAGGCCGGCGTCGGTAATATCGGTGCCCGGTATCCATAGGTGCTCAAGCCCTTCGATATTGCCGATGCTTCGGAGCCCTTCGTCCGTGACGTGTGTGAAATCCAGATCGAGGCTTTTTAGACGCGGCAATTCCGCGAGACTGTTTACGCCCGCGTCCGTGATCCCGGTGCGATCGAGCGCGACGTAGTCTACGCGAGGGCATTGACCGAAATGGAGAATGGCACGGTCCGTAACGCGAGTCCCGCCGAGATCGATCGTATGGGCATCCGACTTTAGTCGTTGAGCAATATCTTCGTCGGTGACCGACCGATTATCCCGGAGGTCAACGACCGAGCCCGGGCCGGAATTCCAGCCACAACTCAGCAAGACCAGCGGCAATAATGCGGCACAAGCGGCGACATAAAAGCGATTAAGTCGGCCAAAGCACATGACGTTCCTTTCAATTTGAATGTGCAGCTTCACGCCGGAGTCGATTAGGGCCCATCGCTAAAATTGGCGGGCCGCCGACGATCCGTCCGTCGAGGAGTACATCTTCCCGGTGTTGACGAGCCCGGCGCTGCGTCCCCGTCGATCCGAATTATACCCAATCGCAGGACCGATTGCATTTCGGGGCCTGCCGGCTCGACTTGGGCCGGTGTCTTTGGCCGTCGCCGCCGGCTCGTGCTAGAATGCGTGCATGGAAGAACCTCCCATTGCGCTCGATCAACCGGTCGCGCCGGCCAACTCTCGCCGCCGTTCGTTCCGCTTCAGTCTGCGGCCGATGCTCGTTGCCGCGGCCCTTCTCGGCATTTGGCTCGGACGTCCTCTGTGAAGCCCAACCCAATGACGCAATTTGCTCAGGCGGCCATTCATTGCGTTGCTGCGGCAGCGGTGTGGATTTGTCTTTTGTTGGTCGCCGTGAAGGTGGTGTGGAATTTAGGATTGCCCTACGCAATGGCGCGCGACAAGTCACATCGTGGCTGGTCGATATTTCCTTTGATCGAGTTCGTACCGCTAGTGTTGGCAATGGCCATCTCTTGGCTAACGAATCAGGACGGCCTCATTTCGCCATCAAAAATCGCAGCATGGGGCGGGGGCGCGATCGTCGCGTCGTACGTGCATCTGGCTGTCGTAGGCGTCGCGTATGGCACCGTGTTGTGGGTTCGCAAACGCAACTCGATTGGACGATCCGATAAATAGCATCGAAAGCGTTCCCGATGTCTTGTCGGTTTCCGAATTTCGACCGCTTAATTCCATTTGGCGAGCCGTGGAATGGCAGAGTGAGCGTGCGTTGGCGCGGGTGCCGGGCAATTCACCAGCGCAACAAAGTTCGACGCGATGCGAACTTCGCCTTGCTTACGAAGCCGGCGGCACGGAGGAATTGATCTGCATCGCGGCGGCGCAAGTACCGCTACGCCCAGGGAAGGCCGTTGACGACTGAGCCATTTGGAATTGCTCAGGCGGCCACCCCTGGGCTTATTTCGTGATACGACCTTATCTGATTTGCGGCGGTTGCGGACGCTCCTGAATCAAGCCTTTCCGCGCGAACTTGGCAATCGTGCTCAGCGTTTCCGCGGGCAAGATCATTTGCGTGTCGAGCCCATTGTTGCCAGCCTCGGCGGCGAAACCGATCGGAGGCATTGCGGGAAGTTCGGGCAAGTTGATCGCCGGGCCACCGGCCGGAATCGCGCCCGCCAACACGCTGCGGATCAGATCCATGTAGCCCTTGATGCTCACCAGTCCAACCCATTGGGCATGTGCCGGCAGAAGCTTCAGCGTCGTCGCCACATTGGGATCGGAGGCGAGGTTGGATTGCGGATTCTTAAACGCGGCGAGGGCTTCCTTGGCTTTCTCTTCGCTTCCATACGCGATGAGCAGCGTGCGATCGTTGACCGTGAGAACCCGCGCCGTCAGCTTTCCGGTCGGACCGAACAGCATCGGCATCAGCTTCGCGGTGGCCGGATCGTTTTTTGCATTCAACATTCCCGACATATCCATGGTGATCGACAGTCCCGAGTGGCCATCGATCTCGATCTTCTTGAGATCGGAAAACGTGAAAGGGAAGTTCTTGAAATCCTTCGTTGCAGCGATCACCTGATCCATCGATTTTCGATAATTCTTCAGAAAGCTTGCAGCGTCGTTGACTTTCATCGCCCCGACCATGCCGTCGTATATTGACCCGCCTGGCTTCGGCGGCGCCATGACGAACGACATCCCGCGGAGCCCTTTCATGATCGGTCGCATGGCGTCGGCATAATTCTTCTGTTGCGCCGTGTTCCATTCCTTCGCCGCCATTCGCCTTCGTCATGGAGGCCATCATGCTGGCGCTGAAATCCGACATGGCATCGCCCCATTGCTCCGGCCAAACTCCCTCGAAGGCAAAAATGAACGGAGCCGTCTGAATGCCGGCAAAGCGGGCTCCCTCCGACGACTTCAGGCCTTTCGTTGCAGTGGCCCAAGCGCCGCCGGCGACAAGCGTTGTATGGCTGTCGATCGACAGGTCGCTGTTTTCGTCCAAGGCCACGCCCAAGCCAAACGAATCGACCTCCGTCGCGGCCTTCGTGAGAATATTTTGGTACATATCGAACGCCGCGGTGACTTGGGTCGCTTGCTGGGCGTTGGGCCTCGCCGCGATAATATTTCGGACCATCTTGAGGCCGTCGGACGCCGCTTGAATCGCCATCTTCGAGCCCGTCGGCGTGCCCACGATCGAAATCTGGTGCTTGCCGATCCACGGCTTGAACGATCCGACAATCGAATCGACGCCTATAGCCGAGGCGATGACTTTGGCCAACTGGTCTTTGTGATCCGGCGTGGTGAAAACGGCAAACGAATCCTTGTGGCCCACGACCATCGCATGATTCACGATCGTGACGCCGGTGGTTTCCGCCGTCGCATCGTCCGGCTTGAAGGGCGCGATGAATTTCTTGTAATCGGTCACCGGCAGATAAATGACGGGAAACGGTTTTGCTCCCGCGGCCGAAGAATCGGGCATCAAGGCGACGGCGGCCGAACCGTTGTCGTCAAGACCTTCTTGGATCCCGGTCATCGATTTGAAGAACGTCAGCGCGCTGGTGCCGGCGCCTGCACCAGCGCTGCCAATTTGGAAATGGAGCCGTCGGTTTTCGTCAGATCGTTGACGATCGCAAACGCCAGCGCGTCGTCGGGGATCGCCTTGAGCACGGGATCGATAGTCGCTGCTGGCGCGGCTTGCGCCTGAATCCTCGTGGCAAAGATCAACGCCGTGAAGAACATTGCCGCAGCCGTGAGTCGTCGCGCGGTTTTCATGATCGTAGTCCTGAGTCGAGGGATTTGGTGTTTGTGAATCAGTTCGGTCGTCACGGAAGAATATTGGTTGCCGGACTGAAGAGAGCGTTATTTTAGGACCGAATCTTGCCACTAGCCAGTCAATTGCGCGACGATTCGCGGAAAAGTGTTTGTGAGCCATCGGTTCATCTGACAGACTAATTGGGAAAAAAAGCTCGTCGCAAGGTGTCGGACAAGGGTTTGCAGCATGGCTCGCCGAACGGTCGAGGACGATTGGGACGATGAGGATTCGTCGGATGGCGAATCGTCGGACGACGATTCGACAGTTCCTTGCCCCTACTGCCAACGCGAGATTTACGAAGACGCGCCGCTGTCCTTATTGCGAGAATTACATTTCCGCGGAAGACTCGCGGCCGGTCCCCAAGACCCGCTTCATCATTTTGGGCACACTCGCCGCACTCGCGGCAATCGTATGGTGGATCATGCACTGAGCGGTCCGTCGTCGATCAGTCCGTGAAGTGCCGAATTGACAGGGTGAATACCTCTACGATCACCTACAACGCGACGGTCCGTCGTCGATCAGTCCGTGAAGTGCCGAACTGATAGTTTCTCGACCATCGACGTTGGCCTCCGTTGCGGCGGAATAGGCTCATCCAAATCATGGCCACGGTCCCCAATTTAACTTCCTGGTAGCATTCGATTTACGATTGCTCGCCATTCAAAGTCGAAGAATTGTCGTGGCACGAATGTTGCTCTACCGATATTCGAAGTAATCGGCGATAAGAAAAAGGACGCTCGAAGAAACCCAAGAATCCGAACCGAGGGAGGAACGCCCATGTTTGCCAGCCATCCGGAACAACGTGGGGCATTTCCTTCGCTGAGGGGAGTGGCGGAGAAAGTCTTGAATTCCGCCGCCGGTGCGCCGAATTGCTCCCCAGATGGCAAAAGGCCGAGAAAGCCGGCGACATGCGAGATGCCGTAAATCCCGTTTCTCAAAACCTTTCGGCTCGAGGACGGCGTCGAGCCTTCGCGGGCCGAAGCCTGATCACGGTTGACGAACTGCGAGCCCAAGAATGGCTGGACGATCGGCTCGCGGACTATTACCACAAAGGTCATCGGCTTTGGTCGCGGTTCCGCCGATTGTTTGCCGAGCGGCAACAAGGTCGTTGAACCGCTGGGCTAATCGTCCGACCACTGACGCTAGTCGGCGCGTCGCTCGATGCCTATCGTCTTGGCGTTGGGCTCATTGAGGGTGTGCGGTTTCGCCCATCGCAAATGCGTATTTTCTTGTGCCAGCCCTTTCTGGGCAGGTGATTCGCAGTTCTGGCGCTGCTAAAATGAATTCGCTCCGAGAGCCGTGGCTCTCGCTTTCAATTGCATGACAATGGCGAGGATTCGAAAAATGCTCCGCTCACCTTTGGCGATCGTCGTGGCAACAATCGTGTTGTGTGCTTGCCTGTCACCGGCCGCGGCCCGGCAATGGACTGACTCCACGGGCAAGTATCACCAAGAAGCGGAGTTGGTCGATTTCGACGGCCACCTCGTCGTGCTCAAGAAAGCCCAAGGCCGGCTTGTTGCCGTTCCGCTCGATTCGCTGTTGGCCGCGGACCAGGAATATCTGAAATCGAAGCAGGCTAAGGATGACATCTCCCTGGCGACCAGCAAGGATCGCACCTGGACGCTGACCGACGGCAAGAAATTCGCCGGCCAAGTGCTGAAGTTCGGCAAGAAAGACATCACGATCTCCCGGAAGCTTGCCAAGCTCTACGTGAACGGCAAGGCGTACTCCGATCTTTCGGAATGGCGGCAATTCCTCGTGCCGCAACTGGTCAGCCATCAAGAAGGAAAAGAGTATAAAGACGACAATGCGATTCAAGACCTGATCGCGTCGCGCAAGGGCGCGGATTTGGTTTATACGGTCGAGGGCGTGTTATTCGAGTTGGAAAGCGGCGAGCAAGTGCCGGTGCCGATTTGGTTGCTTTCCGCAAAAGATCGCAAAGTCATCGAGCCCGAGTGGAACGCCTGGGCCGCGGCGGAGAAGGAACTCGAGCTCAAGGAGCAACACCAACAGGAAGAATCGACGATGGCCCGCGCCAAGGCCAATGAATATCAGAAGAATCAGGAAGCACAGTTGCAGCTGCAATATCTGCAGTTGGCAAGCCAATGGTTCGATTTGTGGCAAGTTTTCGCGACCGCACCAGATGGAAGCACGAGCTGGATTACGGTGCCGGCGCGCGACAGCCGGGCCGCACAAATCGCCGCCCAGAATCAATGTCCGAACTGCATCCTCGGGGCAACCCGCGTCATTACGAGGCTGAATTATTGATGCCGGCGTAGGTCAGGCTTTCCAGCCTGACATTTCTCGGTCGCCGTCAGCCTGGAAAGACTGACCTACAGCAAAACCCGCGTTATCGCCCCGCCTTCCCCGCCTGAATCTCGCCCACCCGCTCAGGAGCCCTTGCAATGTCGCATCAAAATCGTCGTGAGTTTCTTGGCCGTTCCGCATTGGCCGGCAGCGCGCTCGCGGCGCGGCGCTCGGCGGGGGCGTCTGGTCGGGCTTGGCGGCGGCGGAATCGAAGTCGCCGAACGAGAAGCTCAACATCGGCTGCATCGGCACCGCCAACCAGGCTCGATTCAGCATCGGAAACATCAGCCACGAGAACATCGTCGCGGCTTGCGACATCGACGACAATTATCTCGCCAAGATGATTTCCGATTTTCCGAAAGCGAAGAAGTACAACGATTTTCGCAAGCTGCTCGAGCAGCCCGACATCGATGCCGTCGTGGTTGCCACGCCCGACCACATCCACGCTCCGGCCACCGCCGCCGCGCTCCATCTCGGCAAGCACGTCTATTGCGAAAAACCGCTGACGCACACGGTCTCGGAGGCTCGCGCGATCGCCGAGCTTGCCGCCAAGGCCAAGGTGGCGACACAGATGGGCACGCAAATCCACGCCGGCGACAACTATCGCCGCGTCGTCGAAGCGATCCAGTCCGGCGCGATCGGGCCGTGAAGCGAAGTCCACACTTGGGCGGGCCGATCGTGGGGCGGCGGCAACCGGCCGACCGACACTCCGCCGGTGCCGCCGAATATCCATTGGGATCTGTGGATCGGCCCGGCGCCGATGCGGCCTTACAATCCGATCTATCTGCCGGCGTCAACTGGCGCGGATGGTGGGACTTCGGCGGCGGCAATATCGGCGACATGGCTTGCCACCACATGGACCTGCCGTTCTGGGCGCTCGGACTGCGGCATCCAACGACGATCGAAGCCGATGGTCCCGCCGTGAATCCGGAAACTTGCTCGCTGGGCTTGATCGTGCGTTACGAATATGCCGCGACGAAAGATCGACCGGCCCTCAAGCTAACCTGGTACGACGGCGACAAGATTCCGCCGATGATTCATGGCCATTCAACCGGTGGCGGCGGAAATCTGTTCGTCGGCGAAAAGGGAATGCTCTGGTCCGACTACGATTCGCATCATTTCTATCCCGAGAAAGATTTTGCCGATTACAAGCCGCCGAAGCCGTCGATCCCACGCTCGATCGGCCATCATGCCGAATGGCTGCTGGCCTGCAAGACGGGCAGCCCGACAACCTGCAACTTCGACTACGCCGGGCCATTGACCGAGGCCGTGCTGCTGGGCAATGTCGCCTATCGCACCGGCAAGCGGCTGGAGTGGGACGCCGAAAAGCTCCAGGCGACGAATTGCCCGGAAGCAGAGCGATTCTTGCGGAATAAATACCGCGACGGATATTCGCTGTAGGGAACGCCCTCCGTGGCGTTCCGGCGCTGTTCCACCACTTTCATCGCGGCGCGGCTGCTTCCCAAAGCGCCGCGCACGTAGCAAGCGCTGCGCTTGCGCGGCAAATCGGTTCAGTGAATTCCCGTGGGCGGTTGTGATTCCCGCGCGGCGAGAACATAAGCCAACACCGTCTCCTTCTCCTCCGGCGTGAGCTTCGCCTTCTTGGCCATCTTCGGCATGATCCGGCCTGCCCAATCCTGCGCCGCGAACGCATTGACCGGCTTGACGGCATGACACTTGGCGCAGCGGCTCACGTATATCTCCCGGCCGCGCTGATACTGCCCGACATTCGACGGATCGACCGTAATCTGGTCAACCGGCGGAGCCAATTGCTCGACGGAGACGGTATGGCAGCCCACCATTCCCAATAGAATGGCGCCGGAAACCAGCAAGAATTGGATCGGCTTGGTCGTCAAGTGAATTGTTCCCGTTGCCGTCAGTGGCGAAACCGTGCGACGGCGGAAGGATAGTCCAAGACCATCCTCGCCGGCAACAGGGAATCGGTGCTAGCTGCGGCCGAACAACGGGATGCACTTCACTTGTCGCGAAACAGCATCGGCGCGAACAGGTACAGGTCGTTTTTCCAGACCGGCCATTCGTGATGGCCCGAGTGAACGTGCCAGATGTGGGCAATCTTCTGCTCGTCGAGAGAATCGTGCAGCGCCTTGTTCGCCTTCATCAGCCCATCTTGATCGCCGCAGGAGAGCCACAGCAGCCGGATTTGCTTGCTCGCGGCCGTAGAGTCAGGGATCAAATTCGGCTGCGTGCTGCGGATGCCGGAGGAAAAACCGCCGATCCAGGCGAACGTGTCGAGATGTTTCAGTCCGATTCGCAAAGCCTGGCCGCCGCCCATCGACAAGCCGGCAATTGCGCGATGCTCCGGATCGCGGATGACCGGATAATTCGATTCCACGAACGGCATAAGATAGTCGCGCATGTCCTCTTCGAAAGCGTTGTTGCGGCCACGGCCTCTTTCGGCGCCCTTGTCAGTCGCCTTATCGGTGGCAGGCGCCATCGGCACTTGGCTTGCGGGCAAAACCGTTCGGCATGACGACGATCATCGGCACCAGCTTCTTGTCGGCATAGAGATTGTCCAAAATCACGTCGGCCGAACCTTTTTTCAGCCAGCCGGTTTCGTCGTCTCCGGCGCCATGCAGCAGATAGAACACGGGATATTTTTTGTCTTTCGAGTAACCCGGCGGCGTGTAGACCATCATCGGCCGCTTGGCTTCGACCGTCTTGGAATCGTATTCGACCTTTTCCGTCTTGCCATGCTCGATATTGTCGCGTGGAGCATCGAAGCCCTTTGGCGCCGGCGGAAGATCGGCAGGCGCGTCGGCCGATGCGACGCCGGACAAGATAAGAACGATCGTGGCGGCGAGCAGATTGCGTTTCATAATGTGAGTCCCCCGTTCTCGATCAAAAAGGAAATGGAGTTGTTCGACGCCCATGTTCACCAAACCCGCACTCGATCGGCCGTGCGCGATACATCTTGTCGCCCGGCTTGATGTCGAAGGCGTCGTAAAAGGCCTGGACGTTCGAGAGCGGCACGAGTCGTGCGGAATTGCGCCGGCGAGTGCGGGATCGGTCCGCAAGCTGACGCGCTGCTCGGCGTCGCGGGTTGAGCCGCGCCACGACTTGGGCGAAGCCGATGAAGAACCGCTGCGGGCCGGTGAAGCCGTCGATCACCGGCGCCGGCTTGCCGCCGAGCGATTTCTGATAGGCCGCGTAGGCGATCGTCACGCCGCCCAGGTCGGCCAGGTTCTCGCCGAGCGTCAGCCGGCCGTTGACGTGCAGATCGTCGAGCGGCGACGCAGTCGTCGTATTGCTTGACGAGCTTGTCGGTCTTGGCGGTGAATCGGTCGCGATCTTCGGCCGTCCACCAGTTGCTTCAAGTTGCCGTCGGCGTCGGAGCGGCTTCCTTGGTCGTCGAAGCCGTGCGTGATTTCGTGGCCGATCACGGCGCCGATGCCGCCGTAGTTCACCGCGTCGTCGGCCGTGCGGATTGAAGAACGGCGGCTGTAGAATGCCGGCGGGGAAGACGATCTCGTTCATCGACGGGTTGTAATAGGCGTTGACGGTCGGCGGCGTCATGCCCCATTCGGTCCGATCGACCGGCTTGCCGAGCTTCGACAGGTGCGTATCGCGAATCGAACGCCTCGGCGCGCAGCACGTTCTGCGACATACGAATCCGGTGCCGATTTCCAGCGTCGAATAATCGCGCCATTTGTCGGGATAGCCGATTTTGGCATGCACGGTGGCGAGCTTGGCCAGTGCCTGCTTCTTCGTCTCGGCGCCCATCCAATCGAGCTGCTTCGATTCGCTCGCGATAGGCGGCCATGAGGTTCTTGACGAGTTCGATCCATCCGCTCCTTGGCGTCGGGCGGGAAATACTTTTCGACGTACAGCTTGCCGAGCGCCTCGCCCATCATCGGCCGTCGATGCGTGCCGATCGCCCGCTTCCAGCGCGGCTGCATTTCCTTCGTGCCGCGCAACATTTCGCTGTAGAAATGGAAATTCTCTTTCTCGACCGCGTCGCTCAGATACGCGGCGGTGGAATGAATCAAGTGCCAGCGCAGATAGGTTTGCCAATCGGCGATCGGCACCGACGCCAAGCATTTCATTGACGCGCTTGAAAAAATCGGGCTGGCCGACGATCACGTCCTTCAAGCTCTTCGACCTCGATCGGCTTCAGATAGAGATCCCAATCGAGATTCGGCGTCAGCTCGCCGAGTCTCGGCCCGGTCCTTGTTGTATTGCGCTTCGCGATCGCGCAGTTGCACCGGCGAGTCTGCGAGGCTTCGGCCAGATTGGGTTTCGATCCGCAGCACGGCGTCGGCGGCCGTGGCGGCCGTCTCGGGCGAGTCGCCAAGCAGCGTCAGCATTTGGCGTCACGTGCTCGCGATATTGCGAGCGAAGTTTGCTTGAAATAATCGCTCGTCGCCCAGGTAGTAATCGCGCTCGGGCAGTCCGAGGCCGCCTTGATGCAAATAGACGATGTAGCGAGTGCTCTGTTTTTCATCCTCCGCGACGTAGAACGAAAACAGCGCATCGATGGCCGTCGCGAACTCGAGATGGCCGAATTCGGCGATCAGGTCGTCGCGGTTTTTAACGGCGGCGATTTTTTTCAATTCGTCGGCAAGCGGTTTGACGCCTTGCTTCTCGAGCTTGGCTTCGTCCATCGCGGTGCGATAGAAATCGCGCAACTTGCGGCGATTCTCGTCCAACTGGCCGGTTTGCTTCGACAGATCCTCGACGATCGTGCGCAAGTGGCACCAGATTATCGTCGTGCAATTCCGCGAACGCGCCCCAGCGGCTGTACTCGGCGCGGAATTGGATTGTGCTTGATCCAGTTGCCGTTGACGTATTGAAAGAAATCCTCGCCCCGGCTTGATCGACGTATCGAAATTCGCCCGATCGATGCCGCTGGTGAGCGCGGGCTCGACGGCGGCGGAGTTACCAAACGCATCCACCGCCGCTTTCTTGAACGTCCCCAGAATCTTGCCACCGTCTTTGCCCGGATAACCGGCGTGTTGAACCATGAACACGGTGACCAGGCCATGCTGCGGATCGATTGCCATGTCGGTCGAATAAGCGCCGCCGTGGCCGCATTGGCCGACGACGGGCGGATCGTTCGGGCCGTGGCTCTTTTGCGTGGTGGACAAGCCGAAGCCGTAGCCTCCTTCGCCGTGTCCGTGGCTTTGGATATCGCCGTCTTGCGTCGTCGTCATTTGGCGAACCGACGCCGCGGACAAAATTCGCTTGCCGTCGTACATGCCGCCCTGCAGAAGCATCTGGCAAAAATGCGCAACGTCGGTGGCCGTCGAAAACAATCCGCCGGCCGGCGATGGGCCGCGCTTGCGGTCGCTGAGCGGATAGGTGAGTTGCGAAATCTCGATTTCCCGCAGGCCCATGTTGTTCGGACCCGGCTGGTACGATTTCGCCAGCCGACTGAGTTGCTCATCGTTTGGCCAAAACGTCGTGTCTTTCATTGCCAGCGGCTGAAACAATCGCTTGTCCATGAATTCTTCATAGGGCATTTTGCTCACGACTTCGACGATTCGCCCCGCCGTGTTGATTCCGGCATTCGAGTATTCGTATTTGCTGTCGGGCTGAAACCTCAGCGGCGACAGCGCGTAGCTGATCGCCGCCTCGTGCAATGTCAATTGGTCGATCTTATGCTCCGCCCGCGACATGAACGGCAACCCGCTGGTGTGCGTGAGAACATTACGGACCGTGATCGGATGCACCGGCTTCTTGAGGAGCTCATGCTCCTGATCTTGCTCGACCGCCACCATCTGCCCATGAAAATCGGGCAGATATTTTTCGACCGGATCGTCAACATTCACTTTGCCTTCGTCCACCAGCATCATCAGCGCCGACGCCGTCATCGCTTTCGACATCGAGGCGATCCAAAACAGATCGTTTGTCTGCATCGGCTTCTTGCCGGCAATATCGGCGAAACCAACCGCTTCCAGACTGAGCACTTTGTCCTTCGAGGCGACAAGCGTCACGGCGCCGGCGAGCGTGTGGCTATCGACAAACGGCTGCAGGCTGGCGGCAATCGGCTTCGATGTGGTGGGCAAATCCGATTGAGCCGCGCGGCAGCGGAGGCGCAATGAATTGCGACAAGAGCAATCGCCGACGCGCAGACTGTGGAGAACAGCTTGTTCATGTGTTGGCATCTCGGATGGCGTGGAAGGTGGGATCGAGCAGCGGCGGCACCATTATGCGAGCGCCGCAGATGCAAATCAACACGGCAGTCGGCGTGAATTTCGAAACGCGCCCGCCACGCAAAGCAGCTTGCGATGCCCAATCCCTTCGACGATAACAGCACGTATGAAAATCATCCTCCCATTGCTCGCCGCGTTCTTTCTCGCCGCACCGCTCGCCTTCGCCGAGCGGCCCAGCCCCGACTCGCCAGCCGCGGCTTCGGAGCACCAGCGGCCGACAATGCGCGATTTCATGGGCCTCAACGTTCACACCGTCGGTTTCAAGCCCGATCTGTACAAGCCGGTCTGCCGCTGCCTGCGGGATTACCATCCGATCGAATGGGACTTCGGCAAGAATCTTTCTCGGCCGACGACTTTCCCCATGGCCGAAAACGGCGTCGATTGGAGCCAGTTGTACGGCGTGTGGACGAAAGCCGGCTACGACGTCGATGCTTGCCTGATGTTCGATCACGTAAAAGCCGACCGCTGGATGAATTCGGCCCACGATGCCCGCGTATATGGCGAAGCGTTCGCCCGCTTCTTCGGCCCCTCGGGCAAGCACCCGTGGGTTTCCTCTGCCGAAATCGGCAACGAGCCCTCCGATTATAACGAGGCTCAGTACCGCATGGTCTTTCGCGCGATGGCCGAAGGGCTTCGCGCCGGCGATCCGAAAATGAAGATCGTCACCTGTGCAATGGCGACCGGCAAGGTCGATAAATACAGCAAGCCGGTGACGGCCATCGACGGCTTGCAGGATCTGTACGACGTGCTGAACATTCACAGCTACGCTTTCAAAGACGCCTGGCCGACGTGGCATCGCTCGTATCCCGAAGATTCGTCGATCCAATTCTTGAAATCGATCCAGGGCCTGATCGATTGGCGCAACGCTCACACGCCCGGCAAGCCGGTCTGGCTGACCGAATTCGGCTACGACAGTGCGACGAAGAAGCCGGCCGCCAATGGCCCATGGAAAGATTGGGTCGGCGTGAGCGACTTGCAGCAGGCTCAATATATCGTGCGATCGTATCTCGTTCTTTCGGCGGTCGACATCGATCGGGCCTATTTGTATTTCTTCGACGACCAAGACGAGGCACAGCTCCACGGCGCCTCGGGCATCACGCGCCATTACCATCCCAAGCCATCTTTCTATGCGGTCAGCCATCTCTACCGCGCCCTTGGCGACTATTATTTCGCGCGAGCCGTCAGCAAGTCGGCCGGCGATTTGTATTGCTACGAATACCGCAAGCCATCGTCGGCGGAGCGAGTCTATGTCGCCTGGCTGCCGACGGGCGGCGAGAAACCGGCTAAGAAAACGCTCCCAATTGGTGCGGCCGGCAAGAGTGTCTATCGAGTGGAACGGATGGCGACCACGGAAGCGGAATTGACGGAGACCGGCGCGGAGCATGTCGATTGGAAAGCCGACGCGCAGGGAGTGGAGCTTGAAGTGAGCGAGTCGCCGCTGTTTCTCTGGGCACATTAAGATCGATTCACACCGCCTCAGAACCAAGGATGCCTTTCATGCAATCCATTCAATCCGAATTGATCACCACCGCGCTGGAACTGCCCGGAATGCGCATCACGAAAAACGTGGGACTCGTGCGCGGCATCGTGGTGCGGTCGCGGAGCATCGTCGGCAATATCGGAGCCGGCTTGCAAACGCTCTTCGGCGGAAACATTACGATCTACACCAACCTTTGCGAACGCGCGCGGGAAGACGCATACGAACTGATGGCCGCGCATGCGGCGGAACTCGGAGCCAACGCGATCATCTGCATGCGCTACGACGCGAATGAAGTCACCAGCGGAGTGACCGAGGTGCTGGCCTACGGAACGGCCGTCGTCGCCGAGCCGCTCGGGCCCTGAGCGTAACGCGGCGACGCCATGTGGCGCGATGCGCTTGCCCAGTTCCGTTCGTATCAAGGCTTCTAATTTCGGGATTTCTTCGTCGTAAAAGCCCGTGGTCTGATAGATGATCGTTCCTTCCTTGGAGAGCAAATAGGTCCGGGGAATTGCTTCGGTCGCATATTTGCCGTAAATGCTTCGGTCTGGATCGGACTCCATGGCGAATCTAAAATGATGCTCTTGCTTGAAACGCCCAACTGTCTCAGGCGTTTCCTCGCGCGCGATAGCAAGCACCGCGAAGTTTTTGTCGTGCAACTCGTCCGATATCTGCTGTAGATGCGGCAGTTCCAGGTTGCACGGTCCACACCATGTTGCAAAAAAGTTCAATAGAACCACTCGTCCGCGAAAGTCAGACAATCGCATTTTGGTCCCATCAATCGCCGTGACCACGAACTGCGGAGCCTGGTCGCCAACGTGAGTCAGTGTGCTCGGCTCGTTCGTCAAGACCGGAAGAGCGGCGCGCCGGATCGCAGGCAATTGTACGAAGGACCAAAGTGCGTAGCTCGCGGCAACGATCAGCGGCCCCGATACAAACAAGCACAGCGACGCCAACAGAAATCGCTTACGAGCGCCTCGGTTCCGCGACAGTCCCCAAACCAGAACCGGCGCCGACAAGAAGAAGAGGCCGAGCCCCACGTACATCAAAAGTAGTCTGATCTGACTTAGGTCTTGCATCAACCTGCCCCCGTGTTGATCCGCGAAACCACTCCGTTAACCCAAATCGAGCGGCCCACCGCCGCAGAAATTCGGGTCGCCGAATTTCGTGATATTGTGGCCGAAGCCGTGGGCCAGCGAGAGCAGCAGGCGGTTGTGCGCCACTTTCGGGAACTTCATCGAGCGGCCCATCTTGAAATCGAGCCCGCCGCCGACGAACACGAACGGGATGTTGTCGGGCGTGTGCGAATTGCCCTTGCCGAGCTCGTTTGTCCAAATGATGAGCGTGTTGTCGAGCAGGCTCCCCTGTCCGCCCGGCTCGGGCGTTTCCGACAATCGCTTGGCCAGATAAGCAAGCTGCTCGCAGAACCAGTGGTTGATCTTGATCAGCTTGTTGAGCGCTTTTTCGTTCGAATCGGGCTCGTGCGAAAGGGAGTGATGGCCTTCGTCGATGTCGAGCCAGCGCATCCTGCGCCGCCGACCGAGTTGGTGTATTGCAGCGTGGCCACGCGGGCGAAATCGTTGACGAAACTGTTCACCATCAGATCGATTTGCATCTTGCTGAGGTGCGGCATGTGGTCGTTGTCGCGGCGCACGCCCGGATCGATTTCCGGCACCTGATGGCCCGCTTTGGCCGCGGCGTCGGCCCGGAGTTGCTGCTCCATTTCGCGGACGAACGTGGCATGTTCGTCGAGCAGATGGCGATCCTCGCTGCTCACCGCGCCGCTGACTTTTTTCAAATCGCCTTGCACTTCGTCGAGCACGCTGGAGAGCAATTCGCGATTTTTCACTTTGCCGTAGAGCTTGCCGAACATCTGATACGGATCGTCGATCGGCGTGATTGGCTTGTTCGGACCGGCGTAGGCGAGGCGCGTCCAAGTGTCGGCATGGTCGGGCACCATGACGCCGAATTCCAGCGAGCCGAACCGAGTGCGCGTGGCGTCATCTTCTTGCAGCTTGTTCTTGATTTCCTGATCGATCGAGATGCCGCTAGCCCAGCCGGCCGGAGTGTCGGAGCCGCCTTGGATATTGCCGGGAAACAGCTCGATGCCGGTGAGCAGGCAGCCGATGCCGCGCATGTGCCCGTCGCCGTCGCCGCGAATCTTGTCGCACACGCCGTGCAGAAACATGGTTTGCTTCTTGAACGGCTCGAGCGGCGTGACGCATTGCTTGAGCGTGTATTTCTCCCCTTCTTCGTCGGGCCAGAATTGCGGCGGGATCGTGCCGTTCGGGCTGAACATGACCACCATCCGCTGCTTCCGCCGCTCCTGATTGGCAAACGCCAAACTCGGCAAGTTCAATATGAACGGCACCGAGCCGGCGCTAAGACCCAGAGCGCGGAGAAAATCGCGACGCGAGGCAATGGCAGACATGGCGGCAATTCCCGTAATGGATGAATTTTGGACAAATGCAAATTGTTTCAGCGAACCAAACCTGCTCGCCCTCGCTAACGCTTCGGGTTAGTATGGCCTGACGGCATCCGAGCCAATGCAGACTAACCCGAAGCGTTAGCGAGGGCGTGGCTGCGTGTCATCGTACCACTTGCAACCGCTTCCTGCATCTTCCCTAGTCGCCAGCCCCTAGCCCCCAGTCCCTGCTCTCGCCACCTTCGTCTCCCGCACCGGCAGCGCGACGCAACCATGATCGCCACCGCCAGTTTGCGGATGTTGAAACCGTCGGCCGCGAACGATCGCCGCAAATCGGCGAGCGTGCTCGGTCGATAGGCTTGGACCGACTGCTGCACGAGTTGGTGAAACATCTGCTCGGTGAACGCCGTCTGCGCTTCGTCGCTATCGACCAGGAATTTCGCCAGGCCGCGGGCGTCCGACAACGTCGCCGTCGCGCCGGAGCGGGTTTTATAACTGCCCGTGGCGTCGATCGACTTGCCGTTGTCCTTCTCCCGGTATCGGCCGACGGCGTCGAAATGCTCCAGCGTAAAGCCGAGCGGATTGATGATGCCGTGGCAGGCCATGCAATTGTCGGATTTTGTTTGCAGCGAAACTCGCTCGCGCGTCGTCAGTGTCGGCTGCAAATCGACCGACAGCGGCACAAAGGCTGCCGGCGGCGGACGGAGCGATACGGCCAGCACGCCCCGCGCCAAAAAAACGCCCCGCAAAATCGGCGACGTCTCTTTATTATGGGCGAAGCTGGCCATCAAATAGGGATGCGTCAGCACGCCGGCCCGACGATCGGCGTCGAGCTTCACTTTCGTGAATCCGGCGTCCGGCGGCAGATCGGCCCCGTAGAACTTCGCCAGGCGGCCATTGAGAAACACCGTGTCGGCCAGCAAGAGTTGCCGGAAATCCGACTTATCCGACCACGTCACGTCGTCGAGAAACAACTCCAACGACATCCGCAAATCGGAGATCACCGCCGGATCGAAGCCCGGAAACTTCGCGGTGTCTTTCGTCAGATCGCGCGGCTGATCGGCTCGCGTCCAGGTCAGCAGGAATTCATGAATCTTGGCTTTCGCCCGCGGATTGGCCAACATCCGTTCGGCCTGTTTTGCGATTTGCTCTTTGGTCGAAAGCTGCCCGCTCGCGGCGGCGCGGAGCAATTCCTGATCGGGCATCGAATCCCACAGCCCATACGACAACCGCGACGCGACTTTGTACGCGTCCGGCTCGCGGCCAATTTCGCGATAAAGAAACTCCGGCGAAGTGAGCGTTCGCAGCACGACTCGCTTTACGGCGATCTCGGGGTCTTTAGCGACCTCGAATTGTCGATCGACGACCGACTTGCTTTCATCCACGGTCAGCGGCCGACGGAAGGCCCGCTCGGCAAACGTGTGGCAAAAGCTCTTCAGTTTTGCGGCACGATCCGAGGCGTCGTCGCGCGTGCCGGCCAAGTCGTTCAAATGCGCCACGACATACTCGGCCACGTCGATCGCGGCTTCGGTGGCCGCTTCGTCCCACTCCTTCGAAATCGTCGTGCCGCGCTCCCAGCCGTAGCTGCGATCGTCGGGCGGAAAAGGAGTCGAGCAGACGAACGCATCCGGAGCCCAAGTGGGAGACAATTGCCGGGCCGGAATCGGCTCGTCGACGCCGGTGGGCCGCTTCCACCACAGGCCAACAAACGCTTTCGCCGCCGGCTTCTCTTTGTCTTTGTCTTTCTTCTTCGACTTGTCTTTCACCCCTTGCGTCGCTTTGGAAAACTCGAGCCGCAGCGGATAAATTCGGCCGGCGATCAATGACAGCGTCGCGCGGTATTCGGTGTCGTTGCCGGATTTCACCCAGGCGTCGATCAGCGCGTGTTGCTGTTGGCCAACCCATAGCCGCGCGGCATGGTCGGTGCGGACGATGAAGTCATATTCGCCGGTCTCCATCGCCATCACCGACCCGGTCCAGCGCAGCGAAAACTCCTTGGCGTCGATCTTGTCGTGTACGGGCGAATCGTCGCCGAAATCGAATTTCACTTGCGGATCGATTCGCTCCAACGCTCGCTTGCCCGAGTCGAAATTCCGGCCGCCGAAATACTCGCCTTTCAAGCCCCGCTTGTCGTTCCATTCGGAGGCTTCGCCGCGGAAGCTGCCGATCAAGTCGGCCGTCGTCTGGCGATATTGATTGACCGTCAGCCGAGCCAACTCGATCCGCGCCGGCCGATTGCGGGCCTGAGCGACGGGCGAATAAATCGTGTCGTACACGAACGTGGCCACTGCTTCGGCATCGTGCTTCGACAGCGTGCCCGGATCATCCTCCGGCATCGTCTTGGCGATCAGGTCGTGAAGCTGGGCGGCGGATTTGTTGCCCGCGAGCGCATCCTTATGCTTCTTGCCCCCTTCGCCATGCGCCCCATGGCACACGGCGCATTTCGTCTGAAAAATCTGCTCGCCCGACGGCTCAGCGGCGGAGGCGGCGAGCGGAGCGAAGAGAAATGGCAACAGCAGCAGCGCAAACCGCTCAATCAGCGGCAAACGGAAGCGCCGACACATTGGAAGGCAAGGCTGCATGGCGTATTCAAAAACCCCGGCGCCCGTTAGGGCTGGCAGGAGGGGCAAAGGCGGGTGGGCAGATGACTTGTTGCAGCACTTACAGTTTCGTAAATCGGCGAGCGAAAGTCAACCGAAATGGTGGGCTAAAAAGCTCGCGGCCCGGTGCGGCGGTTGCTAGACTTATCGAGGAAGATCCCACCAGAAAAACCCTTCACGAGATCGCCATCATGAATCGCAGAGATTTTGTTCTAACCAGCGCGGCCGGCGTGGCTCTGTCGGCGGCCTGCGGACGCACCGCCGAATTCGCCGATCGAAGGCCGGCGCGCGTCGGATTGATTGGTTCGGGCTGGTATGGCAAATGCGATCTGTTTCGATTGATTCAGGTTGCCCCGGTCGAAGTCGTTTCGCTGTGCGACGTCGATAAGCAAATGGTCGCCGACGCCGCCGACATGGTCGCGCTGCGGCAGGCGTCGAAGAAAAAGCCGCGGACGTATGCCGACTATCGCGAGATGCTCAAGGAAAAGGATCTCGACATCGTGTTGATCGGCACGCCCGACCATTGGCATGCCCTGCCGATGATCGCCGCCGTCGAGGCGGGGGCGGATGTGTACGTGCAAAAGCCGATCAGCGTCGACGTCGTCGAAGGGGAAGCGATGGTCGCGGCCGCGCGGAGAACGAAGCGAGTCGTGCAGGTCGGCACGCAACGGCGGAGCACGCCGCATCTCGTCGAAGCCCGCGACACGATCGTGAATGAAGGCAAGCTCGGCAAAGTCGGGCTGGTCGAGGTTTATTGCTACTACCACATGCGGGCGACCGACAACCCGCCCGACACCGCTCCGCCCGCGAATCTCGATTACGAAATGTGGACCGGCCCCGCTCCGATGCGGCCCTACAACAAGCTCGTGCATCCGCGCGGCTGGCGAGCGTTCATGGAATATGGCAACGGCATTTTGGGCGATATGTGCGTCCACTTTTTCGATCTGACGCGCTGGATGCTGGACCTCGGTTGGCCGAAGCGGATCGGTTCGACCGGTGGAATTTTGGTCGATAAAGCGAGCAAGGCGAACATCCCCGACACGCAAACGGCGACGTTCGACTACGGCGACATCAATTTCGTCTGGCAACATCGCACTTGGGGCGATTCGCCCGATCCCAAATATCCTTGGGGAGCGACGATCTATGGCGACAAAGGGACGCTCAAGCTGAGCGTGATGAGCTACGATTTCACGCCGCTCGGCGCCGGCAAGCCGGTTCATCGCGACGTGGCCTACGAGCTCGACAAGTATCCAGAAGACCGGACCGAAAAGGATCTGGAAAAACACGTCGCGCCGGCCATCCGCCAGCACATGCGCGATCTACTTCATGCCATCGACACGCGTGGCAAGCCGGTGGCCGATATCGAGGAAGGCCACATTTCGACGGCCAGTTGCATCCTTGCCAACATGTCGCTGAAACTAGGCCGAACGCTCACCTGGGACGCCGACAAGAAGCAAGTCGTCGGCGACGATGAGGCGAACCGGCTATTGCGCCGCACGTACCGCCAGCCGTGGGTCCATCCGGAGCCGGCGTAGGCGCTGGTTTCGAATCGAAGTTCGCGCATGCAGAAGCCCAGGAAAGGCCGTCACGATGTCACGCGACATCGTTGGCCGCCGTCGGCCTTCCCTGGGCTTAGCCACTGTAGCGGAATTTTGTGAAAATTCCGGGCGGCGGCGCGTTCGCTCAACGCGGCTGAGTTTTCGCAAATTCAGCTACGGCCTCGATTCTACTTCGCCGCCGAACCGCTCAGATCCTTGATCTCGATGTCCTTGAACTGCACGTCCATCACGAAGCCGGCGTGGAGTTGAAAGGCCAGCACGCCGTCCTTCAGCGCCTTCGGGCTTTCGTCGGTCAGGTCGGTCATCAAATGGCCGTTGATCGTGTAGGTGACATGATTTCCCTTGGCGACAAGGACGACGTCGTTCCAATCTCCCTTCTTGATCAGCTTTTGCAAGTCGCTGCCGCTTTCCGACAGGGGCGAATTGTGCCGCTTGGTTTCGGCGTCCCACACGGTCTTCTCGCCGCGATTGCTCATTGTGCCACGGCCGCCGGCGACGCCCGCTTCGTCGTAGATCGTGCCGTCGTAGCCCGCCCCCGCATCGCAATCGGCCTGATAACCGCCGACGCGACTGGTCTTGGGGTCGATGATCTTCGAGCGGAATTGCAGGCCCGAGTTGCCGCCGGGGGTGGCGAACTTGTATTTGTAGTGGAGCTCGAAATCGGAGAACTTATCTTTGTAAATCAGAAACGTTTGCGGAGCGGCGTGCGTTTTGTCTTCGGCGCCGCTGATCGCGCCATCCTTGACCGACCAGAAACCTTCCAGGCCGCTCCAGCCGGTCAGATCTTTTCCATTGAACAGCGACTTGAACCCCTCAGTCGCCTTTGGCTCATTGGCCGATGCCGATCGGACTGCGGCAAACTGGGAACCGGCGACAATCAAGGCGACGGCGAAAGCGGCAAACTTGGTGCATTTCATGGTAGTTCTCCTTCGGTGGGCGGTATTGAGGTGGGATCTGAGATCGGCTGGCCAAGAGGCAATTCTTGGACTGCCGGTTGGGGCGAACGTCCGTTGATTGTGGTCGGGCGGGCGGCGGCTTGCAAGCGACCGCCGCGACAATCTCGCTATTTTTGGCGAACGGGAAACTGCGGCGCACCGCGTTCGAAGCCGAGGCATCCCGTCGCGGTAATACCGGTTTTGACGGTTGTTTCGCGGCCCCCTTACACAATCGCCGCAGTCGCCCGTGCTCAAAATGAGGACGAACGACTGGCTAGCCGCAGTGGCCTCTTGTGCGTCCAGAACAAGCTATGCTTCCGAGGGGTATCTCTTGGCCACACGTTTTTTTGGGGCTTCGCGTGTGATTACTCGAAAACTTTTCATCGCGATTGTGTTGGCGCAAACCGGCTGCATTGCCGTCGGGATGGCGTTTCAGCATTTTTACCTGGCTTCCGCGATCGCGCAAGCGGCGGCGAAAGAAGCGAGCGCGAGCCTCGCGGAGCAATTCACTCCGTTGGACAGCATTCTGGCACGAAGCAGTGTCGCGTCGCTGCGACATGGCGGCGCGGCTTGGGAACAAATCATTCTTGTCTGGCGAAAGAGCGGCTAGCGCCAACGACAACCTTGTGCTCATGGATCGCGAGGGCCGTGTCGTCACTCCGGGCGACCGACGAAGCGCACCGAACGACGATTCTCAGCCTCTTGCGCATGCTTCATCCAAGCGCCCCTTGGGGACATTTCGATGATCCCATTCATGGCACGCTCAAAGATGCCGACGGCGCCGGAGAAGTCGCCTTCGCGCACGGTTTCGCCTCGCGCGACGGCTACCTGCTGGCCGCGCGATCGTCGGATGCCGAGCGAATCGACCCCATCTTGCTTAACAACATGCTCTGGTCGGCCAGCGGCATCACCGTGCTTTGGACCGTCGGCATTTCGGCCGTCGCGGTCTTCATGCTGCTCGCCCACTTCCAGCAGCCACCGACCACCGGCGGTTCGCACTCCGAAGTGCAAGCACTTCGACAAACGCAAGCATTGGTCCGCACGCAAGAAACGGTGATCTTTGGGCTAGCCAAGCTCGCCGATTCACGCGACACCGACACCGGCACCCATCTCGAACGCATCGCCCAATTCTCGTCGATGCTGGCGACCGAGTTGCGGCATCGGCCCGAGTTTTCCGATCGCATCACGCCCAGCTTCATTCAGCTCATTGGAATCAGTTCGGCGCTTACACGACATCGGCAAAGTGGGCGTTGAAGATTCGATTCTCCGGAAGCCAGGTTCCTTGACCCGCGACGAACGCAGCGGATGCAGCTCCACACGCAAATCGGCGACGAATGCTTGCGGGAAATCGAACGCCGGTTCGGTTCCACGAATTTCCTGCAAGATGGCTCGCGAAATCGTGTCGGCCCATCACGAGTGGTGGAACGGCCAAGGCTATCCCCGCGGACTGCGGGCGAGCAGATTCCGCTTGTCCGCCCGAATCGTCGCCGTGGCCGACGTCTACGACGCACTGCGGTGCAAGCGGGTCTATAAAGAAGCCTTGCCGCACGACGAATGCGTTCGGCTGATCGCCGGGGCGTCGGGGACGCAATTCGATCCGCGCAGTGATCGAAGTTTTCTTGCAAATCGACGATCGTTCCGCCAGCTTGCCGATCAGTTTCATGAATCTCGAACAAGCGAACTCGTCGCAGGACGCCAGTCCCGACGACCAATCGATGCATTTCCACTGACAGGAGTAACAACATGTTCCATTTAACTAAGCGCGACCAGCGAATCTCGAGGTCATGTTGCATCGTGGTGGCCGTCGGACTTGACGTGCCTGGTTTACAAGATCGAGGGCTGCAAGCTGGTCACGCTCAATCTGTTTTTTCTGCCGTCGTTCTCGGCGCATTCTTTCTCGGCCGCTATTCCGCCGGAATTCTGGCCGTCTTCTCGGTGATGGCCACGTCGCTTGTTTGCGCGATCCAGCTCAATGATTTTTCCAGCTTACGCTCGCCGTTGGCCAGTCGGGCTTTCGGTGACCGTGTGGGGCGCGATTCTCTGCCTCACCGCTCTGTTGGTCGGCACGCTCAGCGACGAGCGATCGGCCCAGGCGATCGAGTTGCACGAGGCCTACGTCGGCGTCGTTGAAGTGCTCTGCCGGATATTTGCAAGGAGGCAACCCGCAGCTCAACGCCTTCACCAATCGCGTCGTGCAGTCTTAGCCAGCGGATCGCCCTGGAGATGAAGCTCTCGGCCAAGGCGGATCGACGATATTCGCGTTGCGGCGTTGATGCAGGGTTTCAGCAAAATCGAAGTGACGACCAAAGTCATCAGCAAGGCCGTTCACAGCCTCGAGGCCAAGGGAGCCAACGATTTCAGCTTCCATGGCACCGATTTGGCCTGCTCGCTCGGCTCGGTGCTCCGCGGCGCGATTCCGATCTTGCTCAATCAGGATGTGCGGCTGCCCGCCGATCTCACGGACCACTCCGCCGCCGAACCGCCGATCGGGGCAAGAATCCTCACGGTCGCTCGGGCCTACGCGGGCTTAAGCGTCGGCCGCGGCGATTACTCGCTCTCACCCGGCGAAGCGATTCGGGAACTTCGGGCCGACACCGCTGCGGGATACGATCTGAATGTCCTCGACGCTGCTGGAGACGATCGTCAGCGAAGAACACGACCTGGCGCCGGTTGGGGCAGCGACGTGAAAGCGGCCGACGGGTTGCAAGAGGGTGGCTAACGGGTCTCGAACCCGTAACCTCCAGATCCACAATCTGGTGCTCTAACCAATTGAGCTATAGCCACCACGAAGCTAGCGGCTGATTATAATGCCGCGACTGCGAGTGGGCAACCGAGTTTGGGGAACGGAAAATCAGCGGTTTTACGTGCGGGCCGGGCTCCCAAGCTCGTGCTGGATTCCGACGATCGGTGGTTTATTGGCGATCCGCACGAGCAGAACACCCACACGCGAGAACAAGCAAACCACCGCAGCAATGATCATTATGCTAACACTCAGGCTGACGCGTCCCATCGAATCGACGTAGGCTAGCTGTTCTGGAATCTGAGCGTCGAAGTGGCGCAAGTCGAGGTTCGGGGCAGCGTGCCAGTTGGTGATTGCGACAACGGCTCCGGCGATAAAGGCTGTGCCGGCAAGCCATGAAACGACAATACACAGGGCCCCGAATGATCCCAACTCACGAAAACTGTTGCGGCGATCGATCATTATCAACTCGATTCCGGTGCGCTGCTTACAGGCTGGCCTTCGTCGTCGCCTGCAGATCGTGCTTCAGCTCATGCACCAGCCGGCGCGGGTCGAGCGGCTTGCAGAACCAGCGATCGACGCCTTGCGGACCCGTGCTTACGCCCACTTCCGACGACCGCGAGCCGCTGACGGCCACCACTCGGAGTCCGCTCAAACGTGGGTTGCTGCGAATCGCCGTGATCGTCGTCGGACCGTCGCAACGCGGCATGCGCATATCGAGCAGCACGACGTCGGGCTGTTTGTGCGTGGCCAGATAGTCGAGCGCATGGCAACCGTCGGACGCCGTTTCGACGCGGAAGCCATTCATTTGCAGAACGGCCGCGAGCAAGGCACTTTCGTTTTCGTCGTCTTCGACGACCAGGGCAGTGGGCTGATTGGCCTGAACCGGTGCAGTGTTCGATCGTCGAACGCTGGGCTTCGGCTGCGCTGCGCTCGGCGAAGCCGCATCAGCCACCGGTTGCGGAGCAGTTGCGCTTTGAGTCGGCCCATTGGCCAACGTGGCTTCCAGTGCGGTCAGCTGTGCCATGGCCATTTCCAGCTTGGAGTCGGCGTCCGCGATTTCGCCGCTGGCCAATTGCACTGCGCCACCTGCAACGCTAATCCGGCCGTGTTCAGGTGGTTGCGAAGTTCGTGAATCCATTTTCGCGATGCGGCAATAGCTGTGGTTGGCGGAGCGACGGGCTGCGGAACCGGCGCCGCGGGAGTCGCAATGGTTGGCTTTGCAATCGCAGGCTTTGCAGTTGCATCAGCCTTTGCGGCTCGGGCGGCGTCCTTTTCCGCTACCTCGTGTCGCAGCACCAACACATCGCGCGGGGCATTCACGCCGACGCGCACCGTATTGCCCGACACGCTAAGAATTTCCACATCAATTCCCAGATTGGGAAAAACAATCCGCTCCTGCGGACGACGGGATAGAACAAGCATAGCTGGGTCTCCTTTCCGACAATGGGCCGCTCCGACTCGCGCGGGATAGCGACGGCGCGGCCCGAATCCGTTTCAAGACAACTCCATGTTGCACGCTGGGCGGCGTGATTCTCCCTTTTCCACCGCTGGTTCTACTGAAACCAGAAAATCCGAGCAATGGCAGTTTTTTCAAAATCGCCGGATTTTCCGCGCGCGGGCGTTGCTAGCACCCGCTACTTCCCCGCGCGGATCGCGTACAGCGCCTCGAACGTGCGCAAATAGAGTGTCCCATCCGCCACGATCGGCGACGCCGAGATGTCTTCGCCCATCGAATTCGAGGCCAATTCCTCGTACTGCCGCCCGGCTTTCACCACCGTCACCGTTCCGTCGCGAGAAGCGATATACAGCTTGCCGTCCGCATACAACGGGCTGGCCCGATGGCGGTCGGGATGCGTGCGATGCTCGTAGAATTGCTGCCCGGTTTGAGCGTCGAGGCAAAACAGGTTCCCATTCTCACGGCAAAAATAGGCCAATCCGTCGAAAACCAGCGGCGAGGGAACGTCGGGCGTGTTGTGCGGATGGGTCCAAAGATGGGCATGGGCGTCGGTCGTGATGTCGCCATGACTATCGGGCCGCAACGCTAGCACCGGGCCATTCTTCGCCGAGGGAACGATGATCATTCCCGGCGCCGCCAGCGGCGAGGCGACGAGCCGCAGCGAATTGTTGTACTGCCCCTTCGGATTCAAACCGCCGCAGCGCCAGACTTCGTGTCCGTCGGACAAGTCGTGCGCGATGATGTAGTCGCCGCCGTGGGTCAGCAGCAGGGCCTGATGCTCGTCGCGGTAGATGGTCGGCGTGGCGTACGACTGCTCGCATTCGTCGCGGGCATCGGTAATGCGCCGCTGCATCCAGACTTCCGCGCCGGTCGCTCTGTTCAAGCAGACGGTCTTCGCGCCGCCGCTGTGGATCAATTGCAGATACAGCCGGTCGCCATCGAGCACCGGGCTCGATGAAAAGCCATGCATGATTTGGAATCGCCCGTAGCGCTGTTGCAAATCGAATTTCCAAACCTGCTTGCCGGCAAAGTCATAACAAGCGATCACGCCGGTTCCCATCATCGTCCAGACATGCTTGCCGTCGGTCGCCGGCGATGGGGAGGCCGAGTTGCCTTCATCGCCGCGAACATTTTTGTTGCCGCTGCCGACGGTCTTTTTCCAAAGCTGCTTGCCGGAAGTGTCAGCCGCGATCAGCACCAGATCGGAGCCATCGACCGAGGTGAGGAAAATGCGATCGCCCCAAACGATTGGCGTCGCTCCGGCCGGGCCGGGCAGCGCGAGCCGCCAGGCGATGTTCTTGCCCGAGGCTTTGTCCCACTCGGCCGGCAAGCCGGTCTCCGAGCTGACGCCATCCAACCGCGCCCCGCGCCATTGCGGCCAGTTGTCGGCTTGGGCGTGTTGGGATCCTGTAAAAATCGAAAACGTCAATGAAGCGGCAATCAACCATCGGTGCAAATGCATGGAAATCGACTCCTGCAACAGATTACGGCGGAAGCAAACATCTTCGGCGCGAGACCGTTCCAGTGTGGCGAAGAGAACACGCCAGGTCAAGGAACTGTTAGCCCAGCTGCTTGCGGCGGGATTTTGTGCGATAAGCGCGCCCATCGGTCGCAAGCGACGGGGCTAACATCGGTGCGCGAAAAGGCGCGTGAACGGATCGTCAGCTACTCGATCCGCGCTGCCGCGAGATCGACGACGCCTTCCGCTTGAAATTGCCGGCGCGCGTCGGCCAGCGCTTGCTCGACCCGGCGGCTAAGATCGTCCAATTGCCGGAGGACGTCGTTATGGCGAAATTCCAGATCTTCCAACAGGGTCTTGGCCGGCGGAAGGGCGGGGGCGCTGTTCGATGCAGTCATTTTCTCTGCTTCCGGAGAATGGCGCGTCTGACCATAACCCCATCGGCAGCGCAACGAAACCGGATTCAAACTCCCTGGATCGCGCCGCAATCGACGCCGAGATGGCAAAGTTTGCCGTATTTCAACCCGGCGATGCCGAGTCTGAGTGGCGCAATGAGTAAAACCGTGCCGGTTGTGCCGATTGCCCGGCGGAGCCATTTTAAGGGCGAAGCGTTCGCGAGCGCGAACCGCCAGGCGCCCTCGCTAACGCTTCGGGTTGGTATACTTGGCGTCGCCGCTACCAGCCTTTCGGCTTCGCGGTCACCGTCTCGCCCTCTTTGAGCTCCTGTCCACGCAATGCGATCTGCTCGCTGCCGGTTAATTCGCTGAAAACCCGCTGCCCGCCGTTCGCGGTCGATTTGTAATCGACCAGCAGCACTTTGGCGAGCGTGCTGTCGTCGGCCTGCACTTCGACTTCCTTGATCGCCACTTTGCCGTCGATCACTTCGGCGATGAACGTTCGGCCGGACCGGATGAAGACGGCTTCGCTCGGAATCAGAAACACATTGTCGAATTTCCGCAGAAACAATCGCATCGTCCCTACCATTCCGGGCAGCAGCGGATAGCGGCGGCCTTCGACTCCCTTGCCGGTGAATTCCGGCCGAATCGGAAACGGATCGTCGCTTCCCTTGCGCTCTTCCGCCCAAGTTGCCTGATGCTGGCGCTCGAACTTTTCGTAATCGGCCGCTTGCGTGCCGTTGAACAGATCGACTTCGACGTGCATCGTGCGGTCTTTGCTCTCGATCGAAGGCGAATAGCGCGTCACCTTGCCGTGAGCGAAAAGATCTCCGACGCGGAATTCCGCATCGGCGCCGCGAGTCACATACGGGGCAAAACCATCGGGCACTTCCATCGACAGGGTCACCAAATCGACTCGGGCGACGGAAATAATCGGCGGCGTTTGGGCGGTCGTCGCATTTTGAACGAAATCGCCGGGATTAGTATTCCGCTCGACGATCACGCCGTCGAACGGCGCGGAGATCGTCGCATAGCCGAGTTGGGCTTCGACCATTTCCTTGTCGCGCACCGCCACATCTTTCATCGCCGTGCGCAGATCGATGTCGGTTTTCGCGGCTTCGGAATTAACTTTTGCCTGGTCGTAGTCGGCGTTGGCCTTGTTGACCGCCTCGGCGGCACTTTCCGCCGCGGCTTGGGCGGCCAGATAATCGCGGTTTTCTTCCTCGACGACGGATTCGACCACGCCGCCGCTCTTCGCCAGCCCGGTGAATCGATTGAGACGCAACTTGCGATAGGAAGCCGTCGCTTCGGCGGCCCGTTTGTCGGCTTCGCGCTGGCCGATCATGGCATGGGCGACTTTCTCGGCCGCCACCGCGATCTCCCATTGCTTTTGGGCCAAATCGACTTCGCGGGCCCGCTGTTGAATCACCGCTTGCTTCGCTTTGACCTCGGCGACCAGATCGGGCACGTCGATCTCGACAAGTTTCTCGCCCTTCTTCACCTGGTCGTTGAGGTTCTTCTGCACGAAGCCGACGTCGCCGGCCAATTTCGCCCGCAGATCGGCTCGGTAATAGGCTCGAACGCTGGCGATTTCCTCGATCGAGATCACGAAATGCTCGTTCTTCCGCGGCTGAACGACGTTGACGGTTCGCTCATCCGCCGATTCGGCCGCCGGAGCCGCCTGCTCTGCCCCTTCCACGCGGTTCGCAATGGGAGCAGCTTTCGGTCCGGAGAAATCGTTTGCCGCAATGATCAATCCGACCAGCGCGGCCGCGCCGATCTGCGCCACCCCAGATCAGGCGTTTTCGAAAAGTTTTTTTGGCCATGTTTCATTCTCTCCCGTCGCCGCCGCAAGCGTATAATGCAATATGCGGTGGCAGCGTATCTCGTCCGAGGCAGCTTTCAGGGTACGACGATGTTTTCACCCAAACGCATTCTTCATCCGACCGACTTTTCCGATTGCTCGACGCTCGCGTTTCAAGTCGCAATCGACGTGGCGAAGCAATATCAGGCCACGTTGATTGTACTCCATGTCGTGGAGACTTTGGGCGCGGAAAATGTTTCCTACGGCGAAGCCCGATCCCAGCTCGAGCCCGACACCTATCGCCAGCGGCTCATGTCGGAGGTCCAGCAAGTCGTGCCTCCCGCCGGTTTTTCAATACCGGTCGAGCATTTCGTGGTCGAAGGCGAACCGGCCGAACAGATCGATCGATTCGCGCTCGAAAACAAAATCGACTTGATCGTCATGTGTACCCAAGGGCGAACGGGCTTGGCGCGGCTGCTGGCCGGCAGCATCGCCGAGCAAACATTGCGCCGCGCACCGTGCCCGGTATTGGTCGTTCGGCAACCGCATCCGTCTTCTAACCACCGAGTCACGGAGGACACCGAGAAGACAAAACCGAGTTGAAGGGCCATGTGATTCATCGCTTGAGTCCTCATCGCTTGAGTCCTCATCGCTTCCGATCCTTCCGCCGTCCTCTGTGCCCTCGGTGACTCTATGGTTAGTTCCGCGGGAGATTTCGCCAGCTTTCGTCCGCCAGTATCGCATCTAGATCGAGCTCTTGGAACGGCTTGTCGCGGATCAACAGCGTGTACATGATCGGCACGCACGAACAGCGTCAGGCAGGTCGAGGTCAACAGGCCGCCGACCACCGCCCGCGCCAGCGGCACGTTCGCCTCGCTGCCGCGGCCCATGCCGATCGCCATCGGGATCAGGTCGAGGAACGTCGCCAGGAACGTCATGAGGATCGGCCGGAAGCGAATGGCCGCCGCCGTGCGTGATCGCCTTGCGGACCGAGGCGCCGAGCTTGCGCTGCTTGTTGGCGAAATCGACCAGCAGCACGCCGTTGTTGACCGCGATGCCGACCAGGAAGATCACGCCCATCTCCGACTGCACGTTCAACGTCGTGTGCGTCAAGAACAGCATCGTGAGCACGCCGATCAGGCCCAGCGGCACCGTGAACATGATGATGAACGGCCCGACCCACGAGCGGAACAGCGCCACCTGCAGCAGATAGACCAGCACTGACGCCCGCGCCAGGCCGACCGAGCAGCTTGCCGAACGATTCGTTCATGTGCTCGATATTCGCCCTTGAGATCGACGCGCATTCCGCGGCTTTCGGCATCGTTGCGAATATCGGTGATTGACTTGTTCGACGTCGCCCGCCACGCCGGCGATGTCGCGATTCTCGGTGTTGACATTGCACGTTGAAGGTGCGGTACAGGCTAACGTGGTTGATCTCGACCGCGCCGGTGCTGGGATGCAAATGGTCACCAGGCTGCTGAGCCGCACGTTCGTTGTGGTCCGCGGTGCGGTGGCGGGAATGTTGAGCAGGTCCTCCAATTTGCGATGCGGATCTTCGGGATACTGCACGGCCACGAAGTACTGGTTGCCGCGTCTTGGTGTCGATCCAGAAATTGCGGTTGATCGAGACGCTGGAGTTCATGGCCGCGACCACCTGCATGGATCACGTCGTCGGCGTCAGGCCGACCAGATCGGCCGCCTTCGCCCGATCGACGTCGATGACCAGGTAGGGGGCGTCGAGCCGCTGCACGCATGCGGACGTCGGCGGCCCCGCGGACGCTTGGCGACTCGGTCGCGGATTTCCTCGGCCAACGCATGGGCTTCCGCCTGGTCGTGCCGCCCTCGATCTGAATGTCGATCGGCGAGGAGGCGCCGTAGTTGAGGGCCGTGGAGACCATGCCGCCGGTGTCGAAGCTGACAGCGCAGGTCGCGCATCCTTGATTAGCCGCGCGGTCGGCGGCAAACGTGCCGCAGCTCGATCGGCGTACTCCTGGGCGCTGTTGCGTGCGCTGCTTCGCTGAGCTGGATGCGGACGACGGCGTCCTGCTGGCCGGAGTTGGCCGTGTAGGCCGCCGACCAGTCGGGATCGAGGCCCATCTCGGAGACGATCATCTCGCCGCTCGTCGGCCGGGATGATCGTCCTCGATCGAACTCCTCGACCTCGGACGACGCGCTGCTCGGTGGCGTCCAGCCGGCATGTTCGAGGGGCTGCGCACATAGATGGTGATCTGGCCGGCGTCGACCTGCGGGAAGAACTCGCGGCCGATGAACGGCGCCGAGACACGAGCGAGCCGACGAACAGCAGCCGAACGACGGCGCCAGCACCAGCAACCGATGCCGCAGGGCCAGGTCCAAGCAGTCGCTCGTAGCGTCGCGTCAGGCCGTCCAGAACGGCTTCGATGCGATGATGAACGCGGCCGAACACAGCCGGCTCGGGCATGTTCGCCGGATGGCCGTCGTGACCGCTCGCCATCGCCGACCTCGCGTGCGCGATGCTCCTCGGGCAGGAACTTGGCGCACATCATCGGCACGAAGGTCCGCGACAGCAGGAACGACGTGACCATGGCGAAGGTGACGGCCAGGGCCAGCGGCCGGAACAGGAAGCCGCCCATGCCCGGCATCAAGGCCAGCGGCGCCAGCACGATGTTCGTCGTGCAGGTGGCCACCAGCACCGGCACCATCACCTCGACGCAGCCGTCGAGGGCCGCCCGGACGCGCGACTTGCCCAGGCTGGTAGTTGCGGTGGGTGTTCTCCAGCACGACGATGGCGTCGTCGACCAGCGGGCCGATGGCCAGGGCCAGGCCGCCCAGCGTCATGGCGTTGATGGTGTTGCCGGTCGACGTACAGGCCGATGATCGCGCCGCAGAATCGCCAGCGGGATCGACATGCTGGCGATCAGCGTCATGCGCCAGTTGCCCAGGAAGATCAGGATCATGATCGACACCAGGCATGGCGCCGATGATGCCTTCGTGGATCAGGCTGTGGATGGCCTCGCGCGACGTAGACCGACTGGTCCATGACGAAGTCGAGCTTGGTGCCGGGGCCTCGCGGCAGCTCGTTCCTCCATGAACGGCGACTGTGCTTCTTGACGCCGTTGGCCACCGCCAGGCTGCTGGCCCCCTGCTGGCGGTAGATCGGCACGTAGACCTGCGGCTGGCCGTCGATGCGGACGCGCGAGGTCTGGATGGCGTACGAGTCCTTCGGCGTCGCCGATGTCGCGCAGGTAGACGCTGTCGCCCGGCTCGATGCGGATCGGCAGGTCGTTCAGCTCGTCGACCTTGTTGACCATCGACGTTGGTGTCGAGCAGCACCTGGTTGTCGCCGAAGTAGGCGGTGCCGGGCGTGACCATCAGGTTGCCCGTTCTGCAGGGCCTCGACCACATCGAGCGGCGACAGGTTGCGGGCTTCCAGCTCCTTCGGGATCGAGGTAGATCAGGATCGGTGCGGTCCTTGCCGCCGACGACCACCGGGGCGACGCAGCCGCTGGACCGCGCCGAGCATGTTGCGGACATCGATGCGGGCCACGTCCTTGACGTGGGCCTCGTCCAGATGTCGGGTTGCTGACGGTGAGGATGCCCAGCGGCATGCGTGCCGGTCGGGTCGAACGGCAGCACGACCGGCGGCAGCGTGTTGGGCGGCAGGGTCGGCAGCGTGCCCAGGGCCAGCGAGTTGGTCATCGTCAGGGCGCCGTTCGGATCGATGTCGTCGCGGAAATAAGCCTGGACGACGCTGACGCCCGGCACCGACTTCGACTCGACCGCTCGGCGCCGGGCGCCTGGTTGACCCAGCGCTCGATGCGGTTGGTGATCGTCTTCTCGATCGAGGAGGCCGGCATGCCCTGGATAGTAGGTGAGCACCTGCACGGCCGGCGCCTTGAAGACCGGCAGAATGTCGACCGGGACGCGCTGAAGGACGACCACCCCCAGCACCAGGATCATGAAGACGAGCGTGGCCACCATGTACGGGTTGCGAAGCGATGCTTTGATCAGCCACATACGGGGAGCCTTGGTTTGCTATGGGGCGGGGCGTTAACAATGACGGGTGCGGCACGCGGCAGTGGCGCTACGCAGTGGCATGCAATTACCAAACTGCCACCAAGCCCAGGGATGGCTGCCGACGACTGAATACTTGGAAAACGCGTCGGCAGCCTTCCCTGGGCTTTCGCCAACATCGGGTCGGGTGGGTAACTTCCAAATTATAGGCTTCTCCCGCGGCACGAAACCCCAAAATCCGCTCGAATGATCCGTGCAACCGTCTCCGTCTTGCCCGCCGTCGTATGACCACCTAGACTAAACCTCCGATTTCGCCGCGCTCTTCGAGCCTACATCGGATACGCTCCGGCATGGCGAGATGTTCAGCAGTGCCCCATACAGCCAAATGCAGCCGAATTTGTGAGAATTCGGTGAAGAAACCAAGTAGCCGAATTTGCGAGAACTCGGAACCCTAGCGTGCGGCTGCTGAATTTTCACAAAGTCAGCTACAGCCGCGGGAGACCAGCCCATTAGCGTCGCCGCTCCTACGAATGTCGCGTTCCAACGGTGCATCTCGCCCACTTGCGGGGCCGTTTATGGTCTCGAAGAGGCGCGGACCGCGTGCGATTGCGGCAATCTGTTGGACGTGAGCTACGATTGGGACCGCCATCCTCCGCCCGATTCTTGGAAACACTTCGAAGCCAAATGGTCGCGCCGCCACGATCCGCTGTGCCTTTCGCGGCGTCTGGCGATTCCGCGAACTGCTGCCGTTCGCCCCGCCCGCGACAAGTCGTCACCATCGGCGAAGGGCAGACGCTGCTGCAGCCCTCCGACCGGCGTGGCAAATACGTCGGCCTCGATGCCGGGCGGCTGTTCCTGCAATACGAGGGGATGAATCCTTCCGGCAGCTTCAAAGACAACGGCATGACGGCGGCGTTCACGCACGCCCGCATGATCGGCGCCCGGCGGGCCGCCTGTGCCTCGACCGGCAACACCAGCGCCTCGCTGGCCCTGTACTGCGCCGCGACCGGCTGATGAAGGCCGTCGATCTTCATCGGCAGCGGCAAGATCTCCTACGGCAAGCTGTCGCAGGCGCTCGACTACGGCGCGCTCGACCGTGCAGATCGCCGGCGATTTCGACGACGCCATGCAGCGCGTCCAGGAGGTCTCGCAGCAGCTGGGCATTTACCTGGTCAACAGCGTCAATCCGTTCCGGCTCGAAGGGCAGAAGACGATCATGTATCGCGTGCTGGAAGCGCTGCGCTGGGAAGTGCCCGACTGGATCGTCGTGCCCGGCGGCAACCTCGGCAACTCAGCGCGTTCGGCAAGGCGTTCACCGAGTTGCACGAGCTCGGCTTGATCGACCGCGTGCCGCGGCTGGCCGTCATCAATGCCGCCGGCGCGAACACGCTCTACGAACTTTACGAACAGCGCGGCCTGCGCTGGAACGGCGGCGCGCCGGATATGTCGATCGGTCGACGCATACTATCGCGAACTGGACGCCGCCGGCCGCCGGGCCTCGACCATCGCCAGCGCCATCGAGATCAATCGGCCGGTGAATCTCACCAAAGGCCTGCGGGCCCTGGAAACCTGCGACGGCGTCGTCCGCGAGGTGACCGACCAGGAAATTCTCGACGCCAAGGCCCAGGTCGGCGCCGGCGGCTTCGGCTGCGAACCGGCCAGCGCCGCCAGCGTCGCCGGCGCCAAGCTGCTGGCTGCGCGAAGGCGTCATCGGCCGCGACGAGCGCGTGGTCTGCATCCTCACCGGCCATCAACTCAAGGACCCGACCGCCACGGTGGCCTATCACACGACCGACCAGGAACAGTTCAACGAGGTGCTCGGCAGCCGCGGCGTGAAACGGGCGCTGTTCGCCAATCGAGCCGTGGCCGTGCCCAACGACCTGGACGAAATCATCAAGGCGATTCAGCTTTACAGCTAGGGGCCAGGCGGACAGGGAGCAGAGACGAAGAGAAGAAGACGCATGACACCGATTCGCATTGCAATTCACGGTGCCGCCGGACGCATGGGGCAGCGGCTTGATCGCGCTGGCGCATACGCGATCCCGAGTTGACAGTCGCGGCGGCGCTCGAAGCGCCGGCGCATCCGCGGCTGGGACAAGATGCCGGCGCGATCGCCGGCGTCGGGTCGATCGGCGTGCCGCTGTCCGGCAAGCTCGATGCGGCCGGTCGATGTCGTGATCGATTTTTCCGTTCCAGCCGGTGTCCAAGCGATCGTCGGACACGTGCGTCGAACGGGGCGTTCCACTGGTCGTTGCCACAACCGGGCTGAGCGATGCCCAGCAGCAATTGCTTCGCACGGCCGCGGAAAAAATCCCGCTGCTATGGGCGCCGAGCATGAGCCTCGCGGTCAATCTGACGATGAAGCTGGTCCGAGATGGCGGCCGACCGCGCTGGCCCGGCATCCGTCGGGGGCCGACGTCGAGATCATCGAGACGCCATCATCGCTTCAAGGAAGACGCCCCCAGCGGCACGGCTTTGAAATTCGGCGAGATCGTCGCCGAGGCGATGGGGCAAACCGAGCAGCGCCACGGCCGCGAAGGCCGGCCCGGCAAACGTCCGCACGGCGAAATCGGCTACCACGCCATCCGCGCCGGCGACAATCCGGGCCGAGCACACGATCCTCTTCGGCCTGCTTGGCGAAACGATCGAGCTCACCGTCCGAGCCACGAACCGCGATTGCTACGCCCACGGTGCGCTGGCCGCCGCGAAATTCCTCGCCGCCAAACCCGCCGGCCTCTACAACATGGCCGACGTGCTGGAGTTGTAGCGCCGCCCGTGGAACGCCACGGAGGGCGTTCCCTACAGTCCTGTGCGCGGTAGGGAACGCCCTCCGTGGCGTTCCGTCGGTGGCGATCAGCGTGCGGCATTTACTAATTCTGCCCCCATTAGAAATTCGAGCCGTCCGTGGCCAAGTGCGAAGAAGGCTATCTCTGCGACGTCTGCGGCGGCGACGTGGAAGACCTCGCCGACAGCGATCTCTATTTGCGTTACGTGATCGGCCAGCTCGATCCCGAAACGCTCCACACGACCCGCGAACGCCATATCCGCTGCAACCCGGTCCTGGCGCAATTCATCGTGGCCGACGATTTTGAGCCGGTCGTGGTCGAAGGCGCATTCGACAAACGGCAACTCGATCCGCGCTACGTCAAGCAGCAAGAATCGCTAACCACTCGCGGCTGGCGTCGTCTGCACGAACTCTCCGGCCTAGAACTGCCGATCCTCGACTATCCATTGCCCGAAGTCCGCGCCGAAAACGCAGCGCCGCGAAAACCGTTTGATTATTAGCAACCTTTCTCCTCCGCCGCCAGCGCCAGCGCCCCATGCAAGACGACCTGCTCCCCCAGCGCCGCCGGCAGAATCTCATAGCTCCGCAATAGCGGTGGAAACACGTACCGCTCGACCGCGGTGCGCAGCGGCGCGAAAAACAACGATTCGCCGATCTGCGACACGCCGCCGCCGACCACGATTGCTTGCGGGCGCAACAGCGTGATCACCTGCGCAATCGCCCAGCCGAGCACTCCACAGGCATGTCTGCAGAATCTCGATCGCCAATTGATTCCCGTCGCCGGCGGCTTGCGCCACGAGCTTGGCCGTCACTTGCTCCGGCTTGCCGTCGGCTCGGGCCAATAAATCGGCGGCAAATTCCTCGGTCACGTCCTCGACATCCATCAGCCGTTGCCGCAATTGATCGCGCCGAGCCTTGCGAACCGGTTCGCCCAGCGGCGGAAATGGATGCAACATCGGCTCCGCGAGCCGCGATTGAGCCGCGGCCGCGATGCCCCAGCCGCTGGCCATCGATTCGACCGTGTCGTCGGGCCGCTCGGCATGGAGCCCCGGCCGCAGATGCCCGATCTCGGCGGCCGCCATTCCGCTGCCGCGATAAATCTGGCCGTCGATTATCAGCCCGCCGCCGACGCCGCTGCCGACGGTGACAAAGAACACGACGCGCCGTCCGCGCCCCGCTCCGAATCGCGCCTCGGCCAAGCCCAGCCACGTCGCAATCGTTTCCCACCACGGCCGGCGACCTTGAACGTCCGCTGGCACCATTCGGCGAGCGGAAAATCGTGCCACCCTTCAATTTGATGACTGCGAATAATCCGTCCCGACTCTGGATCGATCGGGCCGCCGAATCCGATGCCGATCCGCCGGACGGGAAACTTCGCGATCAGCGCCGCCGCCTCGGCCTCGATGCGGCTCAGAATTCCAACCGCCCCCGCCGCCGGCTCAACGTCTACGCTCGACAGCGCCACCGGCTGAGAACCATCACCGGCGCCGACGCCGATCTGCAACTTCGTGCCGCCGATTTCAATTCCGAGAAACATGAGGAGAGGGGCGAGGGGTTAGGGACGAGGGACGAGGGACGAAGACGTGCGATGTCGCGTTATGACGTAGTGTCCAACGCCCTGATTCTCCTGCGGTTTCGCGCTTGACTTGATGATCATGTTTTCTTCGTCCCCTAGCCCCTCGTCCCTCGCCCCTCACCCCCTGCTTCATGCCGCCCCTCCCCATTGATCCGCGCATACACGTCGTTCAGCACCCAATGAAACAGCGCCAGGTGAATGCTCTCGACCATGCCCATGTCGTCCAGCGGGACGTGCAGCGCCGTGCCTGGCCAGCTGGCGGAGCTTGCCGCCGTTCGTAGCCGGTGAGACCGAGTGTGACTCAGGCCGTGGCGGTTGGCCCAATCGACGGCGGCCAGCACGTTCGGGCTGTTGCCCGAGCCGCTGATGGCGATGGCCAGATCGCCGGCGGCGGCCGTAGTTCATCAACTGCTGGACGAAAATCTGGTCGTAGCCGCAATCGTTGCCCACGGCCAGAATCCAGCCCAGGTTGTCGGTCAGGCTCATCACCTTGAGCCGCCGCCGCGATTCGTCGCTCAAGATGCTCGGGCCGCAGCGATGCTTTTGCCCAGGTCTTCGCTCATGTGCGTGGCGGTCGTGCCCGAGCCGCCGTTGCCGAAGATGAAGACGAACTGCTCGTTGCTTCCAGGCGTCGAACAGCAGATCGGCCCAGCGATGAAGCTCGGCAAGCTCGACACGGTCCAGTTCTTCACTAAGCCGACGAATATAAGCGGCGGCGTCCAGCGTAGCGCCCAGCATCCATGAATCTCCAACTTGGCCTGTTTGCGAATCGAACGTTGGTGTTATTCTACTTGCACGTTCCACCGCCGAACAGCACTGGCACCCGCTGCAGGCAACGCAACACCAAGTGCGAAGTGTTAGCGAGGGCGCGCCCACGACTCGCTCCCGCCCTCGCTAACGCTTCGGGTTAGTGTGGAACCGGACCAACTCCACCAACTAGGCGTCGCGTGACCAACAGCGAAAACAATTTGAACCCGCTCGGCAGCCGGAAAGCAGCGTTGCCAAAGGTGCCCGCGTTCGCATGGTGGGCCCTCGCGCTCTTGCTCGCGATCAATCTGTTCAACTACATCGATCGGCTGGTGTTGGCGGGCGTCGTGCCGAATATTCAACGCGATTTCAAAGCCAGCGACACGCAAGTCGGCTGGCTGCAAACCGCGTTTCTCTTGAGCTACATGATCACCGCGCCGATCTTCGGCTGGTTCGCCGATCGCTGCAACCGCTGGGTGCTCGTCGGCATCGGCGTGTTGCTGTGGAGCATCGCCTCCGGCGCCTCGGGCATGGCCACCGGAATCGGCATGATGCTTTGCACTCGGCTGTTCGTCGGCGTCGGCGAAGCGGCTTACGGCCCGTTGGCGCCGACGATCCTGAGCGACCTGTTTCCGATCGAGCGACGCGGCCGAATACTGGCGATGTTCTACGCCGCGATTCCCGTCGGCAGTGCGCTGGGATACGAGTTGGCGAGCATCATCGTTGGGATGGGCTACGAATGGCGAGTCGCGTTTTACTGCGTGCTCCCGCCGGGGCTGCTGTTGGGTTTGATCGCGCTGTTTCAGCGCGACGTGCGGCGGGGTGCTTCCGATCAGATCGCTGCCCATCAAATCACCGCGGATCAAGCCGCCGGCGCGCTGCCGACCGCCACTGCCCAGCGCAAAGCGCGGCTGGTCGATTACAAGCAACTGCTAAAAACGCCGTCCTACGTGTTGAACACGGCCGGCATGGCGGCGATGACATTTGCTCTCGGCGGCATCGCCTATTGGATGCCGAAATACATCGTCTGGCGGCACGGACAAGCCGGCGAGCTGATGTTCTCCGACATCAAAGCCGTCGATGCCGCGCTGTCGGCGGCCAACGGCATCTTCGGCCCAATCGTCGTCGTCGCCGGTCTTTTGGGAACGTTGGCTGGCGGCTGGGCTGGTGACCGCTTCCGCCCGCGGTTCGGCGGAGCCTATTTCTTGGTCTCCGGCGCGGGAATGCTGATCGGATTCCCGTTGTTCCTGGCGATGCTGTTCACGCCGTTTCCGGCGGCCTGGGTGTTGATTTTCATCGCTTGCTTCTGCTTGTTTTTCAACACCGGCCCGACGAACACAATCCTCGCCAACGTCGTGCATCCGGCAATCCGCGCCGCCGGGTACGCCGTCAATATTTTCATCATCCACGCCCTCGGCGATGCCATCAGTCCGCCGCTGATCGGCGCGGTAAGCACCGCTTTCGGCAACCACGACGGCGGCGACTGGAGCGCCAATATGCACGCAGGGTTCATGGCCATTGCCGTCTCGATCCTAATCAGCGGCCTGTTTTGGCTCTGGGGCGCGAGATACCTGGAACGCGACACCGCTCTGGCGTCAACGCGAATCTCGGCGGGGGAAGTGGCTAGCGGCTAGCGGTCTGTCAATCCGGTTGTGACAGGTGGATTTGGTCGTTTAACCCGGAGCCACCGGCGACGGCGGGGCGCCACGATTCACCGTCGCCGGTGGCTCCTGGTTAAACGACGATTGTCCTGTCGCCCATCAGAATCCTAATCGACGGACCACTGCTGCTCTACTTCCCGGCGGCCGGCGCGGAGATTTGGATGTCGTCGTACGACACTTCGCCGGTGCCGCCGAGCAGGCCGATCGTGACGATCGCCTCGCGTGCTTTCGGCGGAACTCTGAAAGGCGCGTCGGTCTTCAATTGCCAATCGAATGTTCCGCTCCAATATCCCTTGACACAGATCGTTCCCACCGGAGCGCGGTTGTCGTCCATGAAGATCACGGCGAGCTGCGCGGTTTGATCGGGCGTGGTCCCGGCGGAGACGTTCTTGCACCGCGCCATGCACGAAATCTTCACTTCATGCACTTTGCGGCCATCGATCGCGAAGCCTTGCAAGGCACGGCTGAATCGGCCCGGCTCGGTGTTCGTGAAAGTGATGTAGCGTTTGCCGACGGGAGCGTCATCGGCGGTGACGACTTTCATCTGGCGGACGTAATACCAGCCGGCCGGTTCGCCGCTCGCGCCGACGAGCTCCTCGAAGCTGCCATTGACCAGGTGAGGATGCAGCGGGTCGGGCTTGGTCTCGCGTTCGTCTTCGGCCTTGCCGGTCATCGGCACGAACAACGTCGGCCGCAATGCTTCGTTGGTCAATTTGCCGTCTTGCTTTCGCAGCAGATGAAACACTTGCTGATAGCGCTCGCCGACCGGCACGATCATTCGGCCCCCCTCCTTGAGCTGATCGATGAGCGGCTGCGGAACTTTTTCCGGCGAGCAGGTGACGATGATCTTGTCGAACGGCGCGTGCTCCGGCCAACCGAGATAGCCGTCGCCGATCTTGGTGAACACGTTCGTGTACTTGAGCCGCTTGAGAGTTTGCGCGGCATGTTTTCCGAGCGATTCGACGATCTCGATCGAATAGACTTCCTTCACCAGCGGGCTGAGCACCGCCGCCTGGTAGCCGCTGCCGGTGCCGATCTCCAACACCCGATCGGTCGGCTGCGGATCCAGTTGCTCGGTCTCGTAGGCGACGATCATCGGCGGCGAAATCGTCTGATGCTCGCCGATCGGCAGCGACATGTCGAAATAGGCCTTGTCGATCAGCTTGATCGGCACGAACTCATGCCGCGGCGTGTTTCGCATGGAAAAGATGACGCGCGGATTCGTGATCCCCGCGCCGACCACCTCGTCATCGACCATCCGATTCCGCGCCTGCTCGAAATTCTGCGGCGCGTGTTTCTGAGCCAACGCCACCGACGGCCAGATGAACGAAACCACCACGGCCGCGAACAGACCGAATCGGCAACTCGGTTGCGTGAACATGAAGAGCCTTTTCCGAGGCGACAATGAAACCAACGCGAGACCACTATTATAGCTTGCCGCCGCCGCACAGTACGACGAAGAATTAACCACGAAACGCACGAAAAACGCGAAACCGACGGCTAACCACGGATCAAACGGACGACACGGATAACTACGAAGAAATGTGCCGGGTGGGCGACGGCGAGACTCGCGTTCCCCGCAAGCGAGCTCCACCACGCTGTTTGATTGAGAAGCTCGCCTCCGCGTCGCGCGTCCTCTGCCCTCCACCCTCACCCTCCATCCTCAATCCGCCCCGATAGGCTCTCCCTTCCCGGCGGCCGACGGCTTCATTACGAAAACCAGCAGTATCAGCGCCAGCGGCAGCACCGCCGCGACCCAAAACACGTCGAAATATGCCAGCGACGCGGCTTGCTGATCGTGCGCGTTCGCCAGCGCTTGGGCAGCCATCTGACTCGAAGCAACCGCGTCGCCCGTCTGCTGCATGAGGTATTGGTGAGTGTCGTGGAGCCATTGCCGCACGGCCGGGTTGAGCGGGTCGAGAAACTCGTTGAGCCGGAGCGTGTGGAGTTGCTCGCGGCGCTCTTGAATCGTTTGCGCCATCGAGGTTCCGACGCTGCCCCCTTCGTTGCGCAGTACGGCCAACATTCCGACCGCCGCTCCGCAGCCGCGGGGATGTGTATTTGAACGCCGCCACATTGAGCGGCGCGAAGATGCACGACATCCCGCCCGCGAGCACCATTCGCGGCCAGGTGGCCTGCCACGGCGTGATCTCCAGGTTCATCAATGACATCGAGAAATTCCCGAGCGCGACTAGGACCAGACCAATGGGGATCAACCAGCGCATCGGCCCCCCGGCTCAATAAGACGCCGACGAATAGCATCCCGCCGATCGCTGTCATCCCCGAGGGGGACATTACCAGACCGGCGGCCAGAGCGTCGTAGGTGAACAATGTCTGCAGCAGGTTTGGCAACGAAAAACTGACGGCATAGAGGATGGCATAGACGCAAAAAATGATCACGCAGCAGGTCCACAAATTTCGGTCGTGCAGCACGCGGAAATTGAGGATCGGATTCTGAATCCGCATTTCGCGAAACAGCAGCAATCCGAAGCCCACGGCGATGATCGTCACCAACGTCTGGATGCGATAAGACGGATCGCCAAGCCAATCCCATTCCTGCCCTTTGCTGAGCGTGATCTCCCAGGAGGCCATTACCAGCACGAGCAGTCCCAGCCCAATGCCGTCGAAATTCAGCGGTTGGCGGCGCAGTTCGGCACGCGCCGTCTTGAGGTAGTCTGGGTCTTCGGTCACCAGCCAGTTGAGGGCAAAGGCCAACAGGCCCACCGGGATATTGACATAAAAAATCCAACGCCAATCGTAATTCACCACCAACCAGCCCCCGAGCGTCGGGCCGACGATCGGCCCCAACAGCGCCGCGACACCAAACAGCGTTTGTGCCGTGCCTTGCTTTTCTGGGGGAAAGCCGTCGAGCAATATCGCCTGGCTGCTCGGTTGCAAGCCCCCGCCGGCCAAGCCTTGCAGCGCGCGGAACATGATGATCTGCGTCAGGCTCGTCGAGATGCCGCAAAGCGCCGACGCCAAAGTGAAGACGGCGATCGAACCGAGAAAATAGTTGCGCCGGCCGAGTCGGGCCGACAGCCATCCGCTAATCGGCAGGATAATGGCATTGGCGGCAAGGTAGCTGGTGATCACCCACTCGCTGTCGGTCACAGCCGCCGATAAGCCGCCGGCGATATAACGCAGGGCGACGTTGGCGATCGTCGTATCGAGCACCTCCATGAACGTCGGAATGACGACCACCGCCGCGATGATCCAGGGATTGATGCGGCGCGCCATGCCTCAAGCCTCATGCGTAAAGTGGGGCAAGGGGAGACAGCCCCCTTCTTGTCCTCGGCCTACAACAAAGGGGACAGCCGCCGGCCTCAAGACTATTTCGGCAGCTTTGGGTCGAGCGGCTTCTTGGGCAATTCTGAAACCGGGCGAAGCACTTTGCCCGCGTCAGGACCGGTCGGCTCGGCGTGGATGTAAACATACGGCGTCACCGACAGGCCCACGAACAGCGGCGTCTTTTCGGGATCGTAGCCGGGAATCACGATGCGCACCGGCAGCCGCTGCACGACCTTGACGAAATTCCCGGTGGCATTTTCCGCCGGCAATAGGGCCAATGTCGAGCCGGTTCCCATCGCGAAACCTTCCACTCTGCCCTTGAACATCTTGTGGCTGCCATACATGTCGACATCCAAATCGGCCGGCTGGCCGATGCGGATTTTCGCAAGCTGCGTTTCCTTGAAATTCGCGTCGACCCAGATTTCGGTGAGCGACCGGACCGCCATCAGGCTTTGCCCCGCGGCGACGTTGTTGCCGGGATTTACGTTGCGGCGAGTCACCTGGCCGTCGATTTCGGCCACCACGTCGCAATAGCTGAGGTTGAGCTTGGCCTGATCCAAATCGGCCTGGGCCACCATCACTTGCGATTTGGCATATTCAATCGCCGGAGCATTTTTGATGAGCTTGTCGTAAATCTCATTGACGTTGCCCGTCTTGCTGCGGGCGTAGAACTCGGCGATCACTTCCTTCGGCGTTGCGTTGAACGACGTCGGAGCGACCCCCAGCGGCGCAATGGCCTGCAACATTTCGAACATTGCAGCCCGCACCGACGAAAATGTTTGATCCAAATTCGGCGGCACTTCGGCCAGATCGCGCCCATCGGCGGGCAGCGTCGGCAGGCCCAGACTTGCACGGATTTGATAAACTTGCTGGATCGTTTGCGTGAGCACGGCTTCGGCGGTGCGCAGGGCGGCCAGCTTCGTGTGAACGTCTTGCTCGGCGACGGCCCCGGGAGTTTTTTGCAGTTCGACGACTCGTCGATAATCGGCCTGAGCCAACACGAGTTTGGCCCGTGCGGTGTCAACCGCGGCCACATTCGAGCGCAGCAACGCGATCTGGTTGTTGACGTCTTCGATCGTGTGATCGAGCTTGAAACGGGCGGCACGCGCTTGTCCGGCCGTCGCCAGAACCTGATCTTTCGCCACCTTCAGATTCGATTGGGCCACGTCGAGCGCCGCCTGCTTTTGATCCACGATCACCTGATACGGCTCGCGATCGAGCTGCACCAGCACGTCCCCGTGTTTCACCCGATCGTTGTCGTCAACCAGCACCTTGACGACCTGCCCTGGAACCCGCGGGGCGACGAACGTGACGTGGCTATTCACATAGGCGTCGTCGGTGGAAACCGTGTTGATCGCCCGGTCGACGACGGGAGTTCCGAAATAGACGAGCACAAGCAGCACGGCGATTGTGATGCCGATGATCCAAACGCGCCGGCGGTTGCCATGCCTCGGAATGACTGGCGGCGAGACGGGCTTCGCGGCATGTTCGGCTCCGTCCGTCGCGGCTTCCGGATTCGGAGCGGTCGTCATACTTCCATCGGAATGCGGAGTGTCGGCCATCTTCGGCGCCCTCATCGCGGAATGCGGTCGCGAACGATCGCGATGTTTTCCCTGATTACCGATCGAAACAGTCCGCCATTGCGGTCGCATTTTATCCGCAGCCGCCTCGATTGGGCAAGCGGCCCTGTCGAGTCCGCAGGACATTTCCGCGGTGCTTTTCGTGCGCGCACTGGGCGATAGAGAAGATTCAACCGACCATTTTTTGAGCGTGGCTTTTTCCGCTGATTGCAACTGGCCCTTCAACTGGGGCCGAGATTTCGCGCGAGACACTGTCGGCCGGCGTGAGAATCCCTTCGAAATAGAGCGGATCGGCCGCGATGGTCGAGATCGGTTGCCGCGGGCCTTGCCGGCGCAAACGGCGCATGAGTTCGATGGCCTCCGGCAGCGCGAAACTGCTCTCCCGAAAAACCGCCGACGAAGCGTCCGCCGCGGATTTCGCCGCGCAGTTCCATCCGCCGATAGGCGCGCCGCAGCGCCGACCAGGTCGTTGGCATCTTCTCGCGAGCCAGCATTCGATGAAAGACGACTCCGGTTCGCCGCAACAGTTGTCGGGCGATCATGTCGGTCATGTCGTCAGCGTTTCTTTCCGGCGGCGCCGAGCGGAAACAACACCAGCGGCCGACCGGCGGCACGCGCATGGCGCCGGCGCGAACGGGGCGTGATCATCTGTCGAATCGCGGCGAACGAGTCGCACGTGACAAGCCCTCGGGCCAACAAATCGGCCAGGCCCATTTCGACATGCGCGGGCACCAGCTTCGCTGCCTTGGGCAAAGTTCTGCGGAAACATCGGCCCGCCGGCGGTCATCGCGGCGAGCAAGTCAGCGGCCGGCCCGCTCATCCGCTTGGTGTTCGGCTCCGCGGCGAGCGATAGCCAATCGTCGAGTTGCTCGCGTGGCACAATTGCGATCGGCGTGACGCGAATGGCGCTGCCGGCGCCGCCCCACAGCCGGCCCCAGGCGAATTCGCCCGACATGGTGACTTCGTCGAGCCATTCGCGCCGATAATCGCGCACGCGGTTCGGCAAAATCTGCGATTCCCAAATCCGCGCCGGCGCTTCGAAGCCGGCCAGTTGCGTCAGCACTTCGGCCACGCCGCGCGGACCCTCGAGCCGAAATTCCGCATCGACATGCTGCCAGCAGGCGAGGAATTGGAGAAACTCGCCGGCGCTCACCGGTTCGATTTCGCGGCGCAGCTTGTCGATCGTCGAGCGATGGATGCGGGCGAGCAATCGTCGCTCGCACCAGGCCGTCTTGCCCTCGAGTCGCGTGCGCAGGATCGCGCCGTCTTTTCCAATTCCAGCAGCAACGTTTTTCTTCTCCGCGAAGGCCGATTCGCGGATCATCTTCGAACACCGGACCAAGCCCCTCCAGTCGGCCGAGCAAGATCGCCTTCGAATCCGTTAGGCCATCGACGGCACTCCAGCGGCCGTCGGCATGGACGACGCGGTTCTGGGCCGCCAAATCGGTCATCCACGGCATCCAGAGGCCGCTTCTTCGTCGGTCACAAAGCCCAGCCAACTCAGTGCGTCGTGCACCTCTTCGACTTGACTCGGGCTGCGGCCACGCCTCCTCGCGCACCCGTTCGACGGCGGCCGGATCGAGAGCGCCGAGATCATCGAGCATCCGCGGATCGATCGTCCGCCGGTTCAGAACGGCCTGCGTGCGACGTTCTTCCAGCGGCGCATCGTCGAGGAACGTATAGCGCTCGGAGTTGAGAATCCCGCGCGCGAATGCCGACGGCTCGGTCGTGTCGACCGCCACGCGCTCGATCGAGCCGTCGTGCAGACCCTTGAGCACTTCGATCAGCCCTTCGATGTCGGTGGCCTCGCTGAGGCAATCGTCGATCGTCTGGCGCACCAGCGGATGATCCATCGGGATTTCGAGGTCGCCCGGCGGCAGGTTTTCCGGGCAAGCGACCGCCGCGGGAAAACTCGCCGCGAGCAGATCGGCGGCGCGCATCCGGAGAATTTGCGGCGGCACCGGTTTGCCGTTCTGAAATCGCTCGAGCACAAGCGATCGCGTCGCATTCCACCGCCATCGCGATTCGAACATCGGCTGATCGAGCACGGCCTGCGTCAAGACTTTGCGCACCGTGTTCGGATGGAGATAGTCGAACACGTCGGCCAAGCGGGAAGCTATGCTTGAGCCCCAGCGAAATGACGATCGCCTCTTCATTCGCCGCGGCCTGCAATTCGAAGCCGAATCCGCGGCAGAATCGCTTTCGCAGGGCCAATCCCCAGGCGCGATTGATGCGGCCGCCGAACGGTGCGTGGAGGACCATCTGCATGCCGCCGCTTTCGTCGAAGAACCGCTCGAGCACGACGCGTTTTTGCGTCGGAACCGTGCCCAGCACGCTTGCGGCCTTCGGCAAGATATTCGGCAATCTGCACCGCGGCCTCGGGCGTCAGTCCGAGATCGTCTTGCAGCACCGCGACATTGCCGCATTGCTCGCGCACGTCGCCGATCTCGGCCGATAGCTCCGCCGTGCGCGAAGCCCCTTCGCCAAGCCAAAATGGAATTGACGGCGGCTGTCCTTGTGCGTCGGCGACGCGCACGACGCCGCGCTCGACCTTCAAAATTCGCCAAGATGTGTTGCCAAGCTGAAAAATGTCGCCGACGTTCGCCTCGACGGCGAAATCTTCGTTGAGCGTGCCGACGAACGTATCCTCGGGCTGCTGGCGGACCTGATAGTCGGCGACATCGGGAATCGCCCCGCCTCCGGTGATTGCCGTGATCCGCGCTCGTTTGCGGGCCATGATCCGCCCGCCGACGCCATCGCGATGCAACAGCCCGCGGCGGCCGTTCAAGTGCATCTGGATCACCGCGTCGAAATCTTCGCGCTTGAGGTCGCGGTACGGCCATGCTCGGCGGAACGATTCGAAGAGCGCATCCTCGGACCAGCCCTCTTCACCGGCCGCAACACATTCGGCGACGATCTGCTGCGCCAGGATATCGAGCGGCGCCGCCGGCTGCGGCGTGCGATCCAAGTCGCCACGCTTGATCGCTCGCAACAAAGCGGCTGCCTTCGACCAGTTCATCGATCGTCAGCGGGAAGAGTCGGCCTTTGGGCAGTTTGCCGACGGCGTGGCCTGATCGACCGACGCGCTGCAGAAGCGTCGCGATCGAGCGCATCGCGCCGACTTGAATGACCAGATCGACGTCGCCGATGTCGATGCCCAACTCCAGCGACGCGGTGGCGACCAAGGCGCGCAAGCTGCCCGTCTTCAGTCGATGCTCGGCGTCAAGCCGGCGCTCTTTCGACAGGCTGCTGTGGTGGCACGTGACTTGCTCCGCTCCGAGCACTTCGGTCAATCGTGCGGTAATGCGCTCGGCCAGCTTGCGCGTGTTGACGAAGATCAGCGTCGTGCGATGGGCTTCGATGAGCCGCGAGATTTGATCGTAGATTTCGTCCCACTGCTCGTGCGAACAGACAGTCGAGAGCGGCGAGGGCGGAACCTCGATCGCAACGTCCATCGGCCGGCGATGGCCGACGTCGACCAAGTTCGCAATCGCGGCCCGCGCCGACGAGAAAGCGGCCAACTTCGCTGAGCGGCTTCTGCGTCGCCGAAAGGCCGATCCGCTGGAACGCGCCGGACATCGGTGATTTGACCGGCGATTTGAGCGGCGGCTCGCGCGGAGCCACCAGCGCCTCGAGCCGTTCGAGTGAAAGCGACAAGTGCGAGCCGCGCTTGTCTTTCGCCAAGGCATGGATTTCATCGACGATGACCGTTTTCACCGTGCTCAGCATCTCGCGGCCGCGCTTCGCCGTCAGCAGAATGTACAGCGACTCCGGCGTCGTGACCAGAATGTGCGGCGGCTTGCGCAGCATCGCCGCGCGCTCGCGCTGCGGCGTATCGCCCGTGCGGACTAGAACGCGGATTTCCGGAAAAGCGGGGTCCACTTCCGCCAACTCGCCGAGCGGGCGCTGGAGGTTCTTTTGCACATCGTTGCTGAGCGCGCGAAGCGGCGAGATGTAAAGAATCTCCGTTTCATTCGCCAGCGCCGCGCCTTGTTTCGCCAAGCCATCGATGGCCCACAGGTATCCGGCGATGGTCTTGCCGGTTCCGGTGGGCGCCGAGATCAAGGTATGGCGGCCGGTCCGAATCCTGCTCCAACCCTCGCGCTGCGGCTCCGTGGGCTCGCCGAAGCGCTCGCAAACCAGCGCTGAATCGTGGGGTGGAAATGTTCGAGCGACATCGGATTTTTCGCGTGGACAATTCAATGGACTCTTGGCGGCGTTTCGATCGAGGCTGCCTGCGGTCGGATTACGCCGGACCTGAAACGAGCAATTCTTATTTTAGCGGGCCGCGGCATTCAGCCAAGATGCGGTACTCTAGCCGCTCGACAACGCCTTATCGCGCGAACCGAAATCAGCGCGTGGATTCCGCCGCGGTAGCTGATTCAAGCTGAGCCTGTAACGATCGAGCTGGGGCGTAGGTTGGATCGCTTTGCAGCGCCTGGAAAATGCACTCTCGGGCAGCCATCAATTCATGTTGTCTGACATGAATCAGCGCCATTCGGTAATTCGCTTCAGCCGGTTTGCAGCCGAGCGCCGCGGCGCGATTTGAGACTCTGCAGCGCCTCGGCGGGATGCTCCATTTCGGCCAACAGAATGCCACGCTCAAGCGCCACGGCGCCCAGCCCGGGCTCCAACTCGATCGCGCGGCCAAAGTCGCGTAGCGCCGCTTCGTTCTGTCCGACGGCCCGGAAGCAAAGCCCGCGGTTGAAGTAGCATTCCGCTCGATTGGGAGACAGGGCCACGCAAACGCAAGCCGCCCGCAGCGCCTCGTCGAACCGTTTGCAACGATAGGCGCAGGTGGCCAGATGAAAATTGGGCCAGAATGCGCCCGGCTCCAATTGGATCGCTTGCACGAACATGTCGAGAGCTTGCGACAGTCAACCGGCTTGCAGCAAGCTGCGACCGATCGCGTCGCACTCCCACGCCGTCCGCGGCGGCTGCTTGGATATCAACGCGGCGTATTGGTCGGCGGAGAACGAATTGCCCGTCAGTTGCAATCTTGCCAGCGCGAAAGCGGGCGACGGGCCGAGCAACTCCTCGGCTTCGGTCAGAATGATGCGAGCGTTCGTGGGGCCCACGGGAAACTCGCCCTTCGTGGAATCGCGAGTAAGAAGTCGCGTCCACATCAATGCGAGGTCCATCAAGTCGACGGCGGCGTCATTGTCCTTGTTGGAATGCGACGGCGGCACGGCGGCAATTTGGCTCCGATTCTCCCAGATCGCGCGACAGCCGGCATTCAACTCGCGAACCTTGGCCGCCGGGATGCCGTCGTCGGCGTCCATGAAACGCAATTGCTCGACCAGTTCGTGCAACGCTCCGACAACGCGCGCCCTTCGCGCCGCCGCGAAGTCGGTCTGAAAGCTCTGTTTCAATTCATCCTGGCCCGGCAGCCCGCGAATCGCCTGCGAACCGATTTCCAATCGTCCGATGGCGCTAGCGAAATCTCCGTCGGCGAGATTCTGCTCCGCTTGCTTGAGCGCCGATCGCGCCGTTTTCACACGGTCGGCGTACAAGAACAAACAAGCGCCGCCGATCGCGGCAAGTGCCGTCAAACCGACGAGCCAGCTATTCAACGATTGAGGCCTTCGCCGGCGCCATTTTTGCCATCGCTCGACGAAACTGCGGTTGGCCACTCCACGCAGCGGCAAGTTGGCGAGATGCCGCCGCAGGTCGGCCGCCAATTCTCCAGCGTCCGCATATCGTGCACTTCGATTTGGAGCGAGGCATTTTTGCAAAACGTCTTCCAGGCCGCGGCTAATGGGCAGACTTTGCGACCACGGCAATTCTCGCGACCGTTTCTCGCTCGTCGCCGGAACCTGACCCGTGAGCGATTCGAACAACAAAGCACCCAGCGAATAAATGTCCGACCGCCCGTCGAGCGTGATTGGAATCGCAGCGCCTTCGCGATGAGCGCGAACGCATTGCTGCTGCTCGGGCGACATATAACCGGGCGTGCCGCCGACTCGATCGAATTCGCCGCGCCGTGCCGGATCGACCTCATGGGCAAGATGAAAATCGAGAAGCATCGGCTGGCCATCGCCGGCGATCAGCACGTTCGACGGCTTGAGGTCGAGATGCAATAGACCGCGCTGGTGCGCATAGTGCAAAGCGTCGGCGAGGCACGAGCCGATCCAGCAAATCGCTTGCTCGAAAGAGGCCTGCGTCAAGAATCCGATCGCCGGGCCCCTTGAATTCGCGGGCACATTAAGGCCGCGATGCGCCGTTTCGATCGCCAGGACGATTCGCGCGCCGCTGCGATCGGAGCTTGTGCATGCGTTCAATTCTTGCAAGATCGACGACCAACTCGCGCCGCCGAGGAAAGGCATGCACAGAGCGCGAAGATTTCGCTCTGGAAAATCCTGAACGAGAAATAGCGGCACGATATGCGTATGCTGCAAGCGCGCCAACGACAGATGCTCGTGGCCGGCTTGGGGCGTCAGCTTCACAACCAGCTGCCGATCGGAGAGCGAAGGCTGAGTCGCCAAGAATACGCGGCCAAGGCCGCCGCGCCCCAATTCCCGCAGCAAATGAAATTCGCCGAGTTGTTCACCCACCGCGGGAAACACCGCCGCGTCGGAATTCATCAACCGATGGCAAGACAGCAATAGGCTCAATGCATCGCGAAACTGCGGAAATCGCCGACGCAACTCCTCCAAATCGACGCTCTCGCCATGTTCCTCGCGCAAACACAGTTCTTCATAGATTACGCGCACCGCCAACTCGGGCTTGGCTTTCGCTTCCGGATGGCGATCGAGCCATTCTTCCGCCAGCCGCGTGGAACCTGCTTGCCAGGCGGCGAGCATCTCGCGCTCGAGTTCGTCGGCGAGACGGTCCAACAGCGAGTTCGCCGAATCAATGCTGCGCGCGGTCGCCATAATGGAATTTGGAGAACTCGATCGATCGGCCGTGTCGGTGAGATTCATATTAGCGAAGATCGTCGGCCGCGCAGCGCCGCGCGAGCAGACGGCCGATTTCGTACAGGATGCGCCGCACGCTCCCTTTATGCAGCCCGGTTTGGCTTGCGATGTCGTCGAGCGTCGCTCCCTGGCGACGCAGATAAAGCACTTCGTAGCGCGACGGGGGGCACAGGTCAAGAATCTGATTCCACAATTCGTCGGCAGCGAGCTTTTCGCCGACCGGCGTCGCGTCGCTGGCCGCCATCATCTCGATCGCGTCGGGCGGCATCGGCACTTCATGCTTCAGCGAGCTACGATGCTGCGCGCGCGATCGACAAACCGATTGCACGTCATCCGCACCAGAAAAGCACGCAACTGATCGACGTTCTCGAAGCTCCATTTCGATCGGCGCAAGCCCTTCACTACATCGGCCCAAACCGATTGGACGATATCGACGGAATCGAACTTGTGGCGCAACCCATGCGAAAGCTTTCGCCGAATGACCATGCGCAGAAGCGGCTCGAAATCTTGAAACACCTGCCCGGCCGCGTCGGCATCGCCTTCGTTCAGCCTGGCCAGCAGATCGTCCGCGGCATTGGATTTCATGCATGTTCCGAGGAGTTGTGCCACTGCGTGAGAAACCAGCTCGATCCGTCGTTGACGTTGCTTCCCGGCCCCTTGGCGGTCCGCCGCTGCAAGTAACAATAGCTGCCGCCCGCCATCAGGCCGGCGAAAGCCACAAGTCCCCAATCGGAACTGCGCAGTTCGTCAACCCACCCGACAACGTCGTGGCCCATCGCTTCGATCCCCTGCTGAACCGCTCCGAAAGCTCGATCGATCGCGGCGACATCGATGGGAAGCCCGAGCATCAATGCCTCGCTCGCCGCCGTCGAAACTGCCCAAGCGCGTGCAGCCAGGGCGATTGGTCTTGAAGAAATCTCATCTCCGCCGGCGAATTGCTCGTGATTGCGCGCGAAAGCGGGCACGGTCGTTGGCGCCCATTTCGTGCCGGAAGAAAGCTGAACCGGCATCGACGAGGTCGCTTCGACACCACGGATGACCCCGTCCACGGAGCGCAAAACTGCGCGCCAGCAAGTGCGACGGTTGCGTTGGAAGTTTCTGTCGGAGCCGCGGCGATCGAAATTGCCGGCTGATTGGCATGGGGTGTGTTCGGATCGCTTTCGGAAAGGGCGACGGCAGCCAAAGCGGAGTCGAGGTTGGAATTCGGCCCGCTCGTGTTTGACAGGCTGATAATCGTCGGGTTGACGCTTGGCATATTGACGCTTGGCACATTGATATTTGGCACATTGATACTTGGCACACTCGCGGGAGAGTTCTCTGCTTGCTCGCCGGTTCTTGCCGGAGCAATTTCAACGATCGTTACCCAGATCGTGTCCACCGATGTTACTGACTCATTTCCCGCCGCGATCGGCGCGTCATGGCCGGCTGGAACGGACGGCGGCAACGCATTGACGATCGGAGTCGGGCTGTCGTTTTCGATCGGTGGCGCGATAATGGCTTGGCTAGCGACCGCAGTTTGGGTTGCGACCGCGACTAGACCTTCGACTGGCGGCGACGTGTCGCCTTGAGCGTCGCCTTGAACGACGACCGGTGGCGGCGATTGGCAGTCGTCATTTGGAACCTGGACTTCCGCTGCGGCAACACCATGACCGTGTTGCGTTCGATCATCATGGCTTGACACTTCGTGTTTCGGAACATTGTGGCTCGAAACATCCGCCGCCGGCGCTTTGTGAGCCGCGACAACTGGAGTCGGGGTGTGCCTCGGTGCGCGAGCGTCAACATGTCCCAATGGCGCATGGCTCAATGCCAGCCGTGGCTCAAGCCACTCCACTCGCAAGGCGCGCGCCGTGATTCGCTTCGACAATGGCTTCCCTGCGCGCTGCCTCCAGTCCCATTTCCAAAGCATGAGTAGAGGTTCCTTAAGACATGCAATCCACGGCAAGAAATGCGAATAGCGGTAGAGAAGTGCAAACCGCGCTGGTTCGTGGAGACGACATTCTATGCAAAACTTGCTTGGCGTGTCAAACAATTCGGATGCACGACCGCCACAAAACATGCGTTTTGCGGTTTCAGCGAGATGCAAGCACTACTGAATTAGTCACCAAAGGAAACCGCAACCGACAGCAGTCTTCGATTTTTGCGGAAATCGGCCGGGCAGCGCGAGCAATTCTGAAAATCGCGACAACCCGCACATTTTTTGCGCGCTTCCGAAACCCAAATACGTTTAATACATCGGGCCGCCAACGGTCTGACGACAAACGAATGTGTCCAGAGCGTGCGGTCCTCTCCTCGCGTTTCTCCTCGGAATTCATTTCGCCAGCTTACGCTCGAATCAGCGGTAGGGCCGCGCACCAAGGATACGCGGCGCTGCCAGAAAATATTCGCACCAAATCATCGTCGGGCCAGGGCCGTTCGTTGGGGCGCAAGAAGATGCGGAACCAACAATGTCGTCGAACTCGTGGAAGAGGACTCAAACCAGACTTCGTCACCCGGAGCAATTAGAGCAACGAGCCATGATGTCGGCTCAAGGACTCGGAATTCTTGGTCCCGAGCCGATCAACGGCGTGGGAAACAACGTCGCCAATCCGACCTTGGGCAGCCGCCAACACGGATTTTTCGCGACTTGGCCTGGCCAATTTCGCCGATGGGATTTCCGCGCCGAACGGCCAGACGTTGCCGTCGGCCCGCGTCATTTCCAATTTGATCGCCAATCAGGACCTCAATGGAATCGAGGCCGATCAGAACAACGCCCGCAGCATGTCCGACTTCGTCTACGCCTGGGGCCAGTTCATCGACCACGACGTCGATCTGACCGAAAGCGGGTCGGTCGCCATGAATATCCCCGTGCCGGCCGGCGATTCGACCTTCGATCCGACCGACGAAGGCGATCTGTCGATTGCCTTCGACCGATCTCAAATCGCGGCGGGAACCGGCACGAGCACGAGCAATCCGGCCCAATTCGTCAATCAGGTCACGTCGTATATCGACGGCTCGATGATCTATGGCTCCAACGCCGCCACGGCAGCCGCCTTACGCACCTTCTCCGGCGGTCTACTCAAAACCAGCGCCGGCGATTTGCTGCCCTACAACACGATGGGCCTCAACATGGCCGACAATATCGGCGTGCCGGAAGACACTTTGTTCGCCGCCGGCGACGTGCGGGCCAATGAGAATGTCGAACTGACCAACCTCACGACGCTATTTGTCCGCGAGCACAATTATCAGGCCACCCTGCTCGCAAAACAACATCCAACATGGACCGACGAGCAGCTTTACCAAGCCGCTCGGCAAATCGTCATCGGCGAGATTCAGTCGATCACTTACAACGAATGGCTGCCGGCGTTGATGGGCAACAATGCTCTGACGCCTTACCACGGCTACAAGCCGAACGTCAATCCGTCGATCAGCGTTGAATTTTCCAGTGCCGCCTTCCGCTTGCATACTTTGCTCGACGACGATGTCGCAGTTTCTCGACAACAACGGCGAATCCCGTCACCAGCATCGAAGGCGGCG
>CAVTYW010000032.1:0-661583 GCA_963738955.1 Pirellulales bacterium
GGTCCTGCATGTCCTCACGTCGCGGGATAGGGTCGTGTTGATTCGCGGCGCGGCCGGCGTCGGCAAAACAGCCATGATGCAAGAGGCAGTCGCGGCCATTCAGGCCGGCGGCAAGCGGGTCTTTACCTTCGCCCCTTCGGCGGATGCCAGTCGCGGCGTCCTGCGCTCGGAGGGTTTTGGCAATGCCGATACGGTAGCCCGCTTTCTTGTCGACCAGAGGCTGCATGACGAACTGAAGGGGCAAGTCATCTGGATCGACGAAGCGGGGCTGCTCGGTACGAAAACCATGTCGAAAGTCTTCGACCTGGCGGACAAGCTCGATGCCCGCGTGATACTTTCCGGCGATCGGCGGCAGCACGGGTCGGTCGAGCGGGGTGCGGCGCTGCGGCTGTTGGAAGAGCAAGCCGGTCTCGTGCCCGCCGAAATCAAGGACATTCAGCGGCAGAGGGGAAGCTACAAACAGGCCGTGCCGCGCCTTAAGCGACGGCCGGACGGAGGACGGCTTCCGGCAACTCGACGCATTGGGCTGGGTGCGGGAAGTTGCCGACGATGACCGCTGCCGGGTGCTGGCGAGTGATTACGTGGCGACGGTCGCGGCCGGCAAGTCGGCCTTGGTGGTCTCGCCGACGCATCGCGAAGGGAAACAAATCACGGCCGAGATTCGCAACGAGTTAAAAAAGCTGGGCCGGCTCAAGACGGAGGAACGGTCGGTGCTCCAGTTGCACAATGCGAACCTCACTGAAGCGCAGCGGGCTGACGACGTGAACTATCTGCCCGGCGATGTGCTGGAGTTCCACCAGAACGCCAAAGGATTCCGCAAGGGCCGGCGGGTAGTTGTCGGTCGCGAAAAACTGCCGCTCGACCGGGCGGCAAGGTTCCAGGCATTCAATGCCGGTGAACTGTGCCTTTCGCCGGGGGAGATGGTGCGGATCACCAAAAACGGTCTTACGACGGACGGGCGGCATCGGCTCAACAACGGCGCTCGCTATACCGTGAAGGGGTTCAATTCATCGGGCGACCTGATTCTCGATAATGGCTGGGCGGTATCGAAGGATTTTGGGCACCTGGATTACGGCTATGTCGTCACGTCGCACGTGAGCCAGGGGAAGACGGTCGATTGCGTGTTCGTCGGCCAGAGCAGCTTGTCGTTTCCCGCCAGTTCGCGCGAGCCAGTTTTACGTGAGTTGCTCGCGTGGCCGGCAGTCGGTGACGGTCTATTGCGACGACAAAGAGGCGTTGCGCGAAGCGGTCGCGGAGTCGGACGAGCGGATAACGGCGACGGAGTTGGTGGGCGGCTCGCGCCAAAGGGACGTGGTGGCGCTGCACGAGCGTTATCTCAGCGATGTGATCGAACGCCCGGCGGTCGAAAGGGAAGAGAGGTCTTATGAACGATAGTATCCTAAAGCAATTGAGCGAAAAAAACGGCAACGGCCAGAGTCGCGACAACCTGATTGACGAACCGCCGGAGGACTTAGGCGCGTTCGGCTGGCTGCGTGGCAGCCGCGAGCGGGCCGTCATGCTTGAACTCCGGCGCAAGGATGGCAGCATAACGGCGCTGGGTTACGCCTGGCTGGAGCGTGCCGATTTCGACCCGTCGGAAGGCATCACGCTTAAATTCACCGGCCAGACGGTACGCCTTGCCGGAAGCAATCTGAACAGCGAAGTCCGGCCGCATCTGCGGCTCTACGATGGTCTGGTCAGGCATCGTATTCCGTGGCTGCAAGAGGCCGATGAGCCGACGGCGATGGCTGCTGCGAAGAACGCGACAGTGATTGAGACAATCGAGGTCGAATAGCAATGGGTGGGCGCAGAGCGTTAACCGGTGCCTTTCTACGCCCAGTGCGCACTGGCAGAAATCGTGCTAGTCGGTCGGTTGCTACCGATCAGGTCCGCCAAGGCGTGCAGTGCGAGGATGTGCATTTGGCAGGCCACACCGAACCCCATCATCGCTTGCCTCTACCGTCGCCGGCAGAAGCAAGTGACCAGGAACATCGTCGAGCGGATTTCTATTTGACAACTAACCGTCCCTCCGAAATGCCAAACGGTGTCTAGCGAATCTTCACCTTGGCACAAGCTCAACCGAGCATTTCGCTAAGGGTTTTCGTCAACAACGACACCGTCCAGGTCGAGGATGTCGGCAGCTTTCCGGCTGCGGAAGCGATGACGGAAAACGGGCGTTTCTTTCGTCTGCCCGGAAGATGTCGTGCCGTGCTAAGCCACGCGCGACAATCGACATCATCGGGCCACAACGAGTTTGGCTGGCGGATCGAATCGCCCATCCCGGCCTCAGTCGTTTTCTGCACTTCGCTCCCTTGTAATTACCCCCTCACGCAGGCTAGAATCCGGGGGCCCGGCTTTCTACGGCCGCCCGCCAGCAGTTGCAACATGTAGCGGAACTGCTCCACGTACAGCACAACAAATTCGTTTGCCCGGCTGTTAACCGAGACTCATTCACCTGGACCACATGCTCAAAAATCTCAAAGACTATTTCGACATTCTTGGAGACGCAAAGCGACGACTTAGTCCTGACGGGGGCAAGCATCGCCCTCTGCATTGGCTTCCCCAGTGGATCGCGCTTTTTGCCGGTGTAGTGATTCAGCCCTACCTATCACATTACCGCCTCGCTCACGCTTGGGATTTCTCTGACATTGGCACTTGGTCAGTCTTCTCAGGCATCGTTGCTATTGTCATTTTCCCCGGAGTCTATCGAAGGACCATTGAGGCCACGAATCCAATCTTTCTCCAATTCTGCACGATATTCACGTCAGGACTGGGTTGGCAAAGTTTAATTGGAACCGCCGAAGTTTTCGCAAAAAAATAGTTCGCTCTGGCTGCACGATCAAGTTCGCGCATCGCATAAACCTTGAGGATATCATGGCAACGCTGTACGTGGAGCTCCATACATTACCGCAAAAACGTTCTAGAAGATCGACGAACACACGTGCGGTTGTGCTAAAGCAATTGCTCTCCAGCGATCCCGAGGTCCGGCGTAATCTTGGCCGCGCTCCGGACGCATACTCAAAATGGAAACCCGCGCTCGGTTCCACCGCAATTCTGCCGGAATCGAAGCTGGTGTTGGGCAGGCTCCGAAAAGTTCGGCGACTTGTGCAAGCATCACACTATGCCCGCCTCGTTGCACCGTCCCAGATCCTTACCTTGCTGGGATCGATTGGCGAAGCCCTTCGCTCTCGAATGACCTTCGCGATCGATTCCAAGTCAGCGCGCGGCCGCTGATCGATACCATGCGAGAATTCGCCGAACGTCGAGGAATCCACGTGCTTTGGGTTACAGATTATCGAAATGCACCTAACGAGCGAGCGCCGATCTTGATTTATCCATTGACCGCACTCCAATCCACCGTCATCTTCGTACGTGCTGATATCGTTCGCCAACTCGTCGATTTCCTTATTAGCCGCAAGATGAAGGTGTTTCGCCCACCTGTCGCGCCGACCAGAATACCCCGCCCTGCAAAGACCCCTTGTTGCCCTGACGAGCCAGAGGACGACGCGAACCCATGCTCGATGTCGTCGGAAATCGCATCCGGCCCAGTCGAGCCTCTGACGATCGGGATTATTGATAGCGGAATCGATCCCGTCAACCCAAGGGTCTCCGCTTTCAAATTCAAGTTCTTGGATTTCGATCGGGATGGTGTCCCATTCGAATGCCCGCCGTTTGACGGAGACGTCAACAAACACGGTACGAATGTGGCTAGCGTCATAGCGAACGGAGTTGGAAAGTCCAACGGTTCGACATTTGCTGTCGCCCGTGTCCTGCAATCTAACGTGCGGCTCGATGCAACACGATTTTATCTTGGAATGCAGTGGCTCGTCGAACAATGCCGTGCAGATTTAATCAACGTCTCCGCAAGTACGCGATATGGCACTTATACCGATGATTTCCGTGAGGCCTGCCAACTTGCGTTCGCACCCAGATACCCGTTTTTGTGTCTGCCGGCAATGATGGACCGGGGCAAGTCGGCGTTCCGGCAGCTTACCCGGAAGTAATCAGTGTCGGCACGAAACACGCCAACGAAAGATTTTGCAGACGCTCGGGGCACGGATATGTCTCAGGCTCCTATCGGCCGCACTGCATCGCACTCGGCTCGTATGGGAATCACACGTCAACCTCTTATGCGACTGGCCGGCTCACCGGTGCCGCTGCCCTAAACCTGCCAAATTTCCAGGGCTCGGCATTGGATTGGCTTGGAGCAGTAGCGCAACTACGAACCATCGGCTCCGGACGACATCAAGGCGAGTCCCTTGACGTTATCGGGTGATTCCCGAATCCGGCTCTAGCGCTACCGGAACCCCAGCGCTTTTAACAAATTTCGGACGCAGCGCCGGATTTTTGAGTCTCGCCGCGGTGGCTTCATCCGTTGTCACCGAGAAGATTGGAAAGGTCATTTCCACATGGGCTGGAGGAAGAATTGTAGCTGGACTTCCGCAAAGCTCAAGCCAATGCTCGAGTTCGCGTCGCGCATCCGCAGTAGCCCGGATGTTTTCCGCCCGACGTTCGGACTCCGTTGAACATCCTTCAATATGCGGAACGTGGACCAATATCACGGTCAGCGGCACACCCTCTCCGCGTGCTGGCCGCTCCAAATTCTCAGTAGTCGCCATGTCCCACCTCTTTATCCATTTTAGCATCAAAACACCGTTGGTGACGGGTGTCAAATGAAAAATCATCAGGAGATGGTTGACTAGCGAATCGAATTTGAAGTCGCTTAGAGCTTACGTAGAACCGACTTACTCATCTTTCGGTTGTGGGCCGTAAGGGCTCAGTGCGGTGGCCAGGTCCAAGGTTAACGGTCACAGAACTGCATCGGTTTCTCCTGCTTGTTGGCGAATTATAAGGAATGCCTTCTGATCTTGTCGATGCAAATCGAAAGCCCCCGTATCGTTTTCTGATTGCAGGGGGTCCCGAGCTGCCTTGGCCCCTCCAGCTGCTTCGCTGATGGGAAAACTGGCCGGTAGATTCCCGACAACCACCCCACTCCATTCGGCACGGTTTTGATTACTTCGCCTGACCGGGCTCCTCGGTTTCGGGAATCGCGTGCTCCCAGGCTTCGCGTTCGCTATGGTCCCTTGAGGACGCTGCTGCCCTTCCCCCCACAACGCGCATCGGCCTCGCGGCCTGGGGCGGATGCCTGCGGCGACGAGGTATCCAAGAATGAGCAGCTCCAGGTCATGCCGAACTGGAATTGCGCTGAAGCTGACAACCTGCTATTCGGCGGTTTGATCGGCGGAATTGGACGGCCTGCAATCAGGCTTGGACGTGATCAACGGATTGTCGATTTGCTAGTGTAGCGTCGCATCCATGTGCCCTATTTTTGCCGATTGCTTCCCTTGATGGCCGCGGGAAGTTTCAATTCGCGCTCGATCCATTTTGGATGCGATTCAAGCCAGAGTTTCTCGGCGATCGTCCAATCCGACAATCCGGAGGCGACTTCGACCATGCGGGTCATCGTGGGCGGCAAGCGCATATGTTGATCGGAGGGGCCGTATGGCGGTGGAAGATGTGGTTGGTCAGAATTCCTATCGGTCATTGGTTGTCATGCGTCAACGAGGTAGAGGCAGTTTCCCGATCTCATCGAAGAGACTCTAGCTCGAAACGATCGTTGGCGCAAGCCGAAGATTGAATGCCGACGACGGAGAGGCCGAGATCGGGCGGAATCGTCAGCAACGCGGCAGGAAATCGGAGTTTTCCTCGTCAGGGTCGTCATCATTGTCGCGGCCCAGCGGCAGCGACAGGCACTCTGACACCGAAATCTCCTCTGCTGCATTCCCGGTGATGAGCTTCTGCCGGCGGTCCTAAAGACGTCTGGTTCGGAGGATCGGTTTGCCAGCGCGATATACGGCACATCCATTTCATTGCGCAGTCACATCAATGTCAAATTGCGGTACGCACTCGGTGCGGGGATGATCGGCGTCGCCGAAGACCATCGCGACCTCAACCCTATACCGTGCACCAATGGCGGCTGGATCGCGTATTTGGAAATGAATCAACTCCCCTTTGTGCGGTTCGACTTCATTGAAAATGCGTTCGCCGGAATACCAGTGGTTGATAATCGGCTGGCCTGGATTCACCGAAACGTCGTCAGGGGAAATCGCCGCGCCGCAAACGGCGGACCCCGGCTTCGTCTGACGACGGAGCCAAGGGCGAATCGGAACTGGTGCGGGCGGCGGCGCCGGTTTGTTGGCGGCAGGCGGGCGAAGGATCGCCGTGATTCGATATAGAACCCCTTGAAGCAGAAACGGCTCAGTGCTGCCGCTCTTAAGTTCGATATCGGCGAAGCCGAGCCCGAGTTTCGTTGCTTGGTAATTCAGGGCGGGTGTGGCTCTCCACGAATCGTAGAACAGGTTTATGAGCCACGCGGCCAAAACTACGAGAAGTGGCGCGACAAACAGCGTGCGAAACCTGATCCATTTTCGTTTGGACATGTCGTTCAGCCCGAACAAGCGGCAGGAAATGTAGGATCGACGATTATAGCAAGTGACGCGGTTTGACGGCGAGGCCGGCTGCAAAGAATAGGACGGCGATTGAGAAGTTCGAAGTCGAATAAGCAACGGATAGATCGCGAGATTTTTTGCCGCCTGTCGGGAATTGGCCAATGAATTGTCACAAAAAGTTCACACAACTTGCCATTCAAACCGTGTAGGCTGGGTAGTCTCAGCAAGCAATGGAGGGCAAGATGGCTGCCAATTCGGAGACTGGTAATGGCGATGAGCCAGAAAAGACGCGTCGCGCACCGCATCATGCGATGCGCGACGCAGAGCGAGAATCGTTGAACTTCCGTGCCAACAAAGATCGGATTCTACCGTCACGGCTTTTTGCAATTTTCGCAGGGCTTGACAAACCGACCGCCGAGGAGCAACAGCTTCTTGAAGACAATCCTCGCTGTCGCGAACTCGCGGAGCAGATGATGTCAAGCTTCAAGGACTTGCAAACGGCCAGGGCCAAGAAACGAGACGATCCAGGGACATCGAGATAAAAACTCGGTCGCATAGATTCGGCTTCAAGTATCGCGCTCATCCGCGATTCATCTTCAATCGCCGTTTCGGCGAATTGGACAGCCGTGCGGCGAACCGCACTTTCCACTTCGACCAAGTCAGGAAAGTGGTCTATGAGTTGGTGGCTCCAATGGGTTGCGGGTGGCGAAGGCGGCACTCCTTCCTGAAGTTCCTCCCACGAGCGGTGGACGCGTCGGCCGACGAGCACCGTTTCGGGATGCTGCACGAGCCACGCTCGTTCCTCCTCGGTGGGCTCCGCGAGACCTGCAATGAAAGCAAAGAGTCGCGAGGCGTTGGGGCGTAGGGACCGCAGCTGCGAATCATCCGGCGACGAAGGCAAATTCGATCGATACATTCGATCCTCCTCATCAAAAGAGTATGACCCACGAAGGTCACCCATTGCCGAAAGGCAATGGGAGCGTGGGTCGGAAACTACATATTTGTTTAGCCAAGTTGTTTGGCCAAAATGGACTTTGCTTCCGAAAACAGTTGGCGCACGCGTGAGTACGGCATGTTCAAGTCGCGGCTGATTGTTCTCAACTTGGGCTTGGGCAAATTAAGCCATGCGAGGATAACGGCCTGATGTTCTCCCGGCAGGTGATCAACTTCTCGATATAACCCGTCGATCGATTCCTTTGTTTCGGCGGATTGGTGAGGATCACAGTAGCGATGCGTCTTGTCGTCGTCGGTCACATCAAAAGGGGGCTGATCAACGCCTCCATCAGGAAGTTGCGAGCCGGGTGTCGTGCGTCGGAATTGCGACTTGTCGGCGGAGTCACGGGTCAGTCGGTCAATGGTTTTCTTCCAAAGGCCAAATAGACTTTTGGAACAGTCATATCGCTTGTTTTTGGCTAGGTTCAGGATTCTGGCGATCGACATGAAAAGGATGTCCTCGGGGGAATCCCAGGTTGGGCCTTGGAGCAGCTCTTGCCTTTGGGCATGCCGCAACATAGGCCGTTCAATGATGTCCAGCAGCGTGCGAAAGAGTTCACCGTCGCCGGGATTGCTTTGAACTTCGCAAAAATAAGAATTAACGATACTTCGAGGAGGCGTCCAAATTTTTCCGCAAAAGTGGCATTGAGTGGCGAGCATACGATACATCCATGGGAAGAGAGGCTGCGGGGATCTCCATGTGTCTGACTCGGTCCGAAGGGATGAGGAAGGTCTGTTCGGCGAATTTGACGGCTCATGAACCTTTGACCGTTGATCGGCGGGCCGCGGTTGCGCCTAGCCGACGGATGGGCGAGCATGGATTGGGACACGGCTGCTCTCTCCTCGAATGGGTGAGGGGCGAATGCGCCTATCTATTCTTAGGGGCGGCGGTCGGAAATTGCGGACTTTTTGGCAAAGTTTTCGCGCGCCCATCTAAGCCCGCGTGCGAGACCTCTCTCCACATTCGCCAGATACCGCAGATTGACTTCCTGCCGCCTTCTTTCTTTATGCCTGAGGCAGCACCGGGCGCGAGTTTTTCGGAAAAGATCGACGGGTCGCTCGTAATTTGATGTTGTGCGTCGCGCCGGTCGGATTTTCTCGGCGACGCAAAAACTCGTCCAACGCTCTCGCAATCAAAGACCGCGATGGCGAAAGCGGGTAGCGCTTGCTTGCGTTGTGCGGGGACAGTTGGGCAGAGCATTTCGGATGAAAGGGTGATCCATGTTCATTCACGTCGATGAGATCGCGGATGGATGGACGGAATTGACGCATGAAATGGCTATCAGCCGTTGGGAAAGCGAGGGTGGTTTCTCGCTGGCGGCGTTGGATGACGGTGAAAGGGCGGAAACAGCCCATGACCTGGGCGCAGAAAGTATTCAAATCGAAAGGGAGAAATCGCGATGACGGAAGAAACTATCCAATACCTGCCGCTGGCAAAGATTACGACGGATGGCAACATTCGCAAGGTTATTCCGAAGGACGAATTGCATGGATTGATGGAGTCCATGTGCGCGGTCGGCCAGCTTCAACCGATCAGAGTGCGACTCGTGGGTAGTGTGTTCAAGACGACGGACGGCGCGCGGCGGGTGCTGGCTGCGCGGGAGGCGGGATGGGAGCGGATTGCCGCGATCGTTGAATTCGACGACGGTGGCGCTGCGGCGGCGAAGCAGCGCAGCTTGATCGCAAATTGCCAGAGAGCGGAGCTAACCGCGCTGGAAACTGCGGAAGCCGTGTCGGACCTGATGAAGGCGACGGGCTGGAGCGCGAGCGATGCGGCCGTGCAGCTTGGGTTTTCTAGCGCCAAGGTGTCGCGGTTGTTGGCACTGCTCACGTTGCCTGAAACGATCCAAGAGGAGATTCGGGACGGAAGGATTCCCGCCAGCAGCGGTGCCGAACTATCACGGATCGAAGATCCCGCACGGCAAGCCGCGTTGGCTGACGAGATTGCGGCGGGCCGAATGACGCGAGACGACGTAAGCGGAGCGGCGAAAGCGGCTCGAAACAATTCGTGCCAAACGAATTCCGGGACGGTCTCGCGTGCCACGGCCGTAATGGGCGACGGTCGAAGCGTGTCGGTGCTCGGGCAGTCGCTCACGTTGGAAAGCGTCATCGGAATGATTGAAAACCTGTTGTCGAAAGCCCGCAGGGCGCGGACGCAAGGCTTGACCCTGCCGACGTTCCTCAAGGTTCTTCGTGAAAGCAAAGCATGAAGGGGGACAAACCATGCGATCGATGTTGTGGCGTGGCCTAAAGCTGCTGTTTAGGGGCATCTGGATGTACTTCATGCGTGAGCGTGCCGGCGGGCGGCGATTGACCGAACTCGCCTCGGAACTGCACGGCTCGTTCAAGGCCCAGCCGTGGTGGAAGCGTTGGCTGGAATAGCGCCGCTGGTTTCGTCGAACGGGGTAATAGTTTACTTGTCTCGGGAGAAACAACGATGTGGCCATTCAATCGCAAGAAACGTTGGCGGGCCAACGATTGGTCCCTTTCGCGACCGCTCTACCGATGGTCGGACTCTGACGAGTGGACGATTGGGGACGCCTGTTTGGGTACGCAAATCTGGGGCTCAACCGGGTCGGGCAAATCGACGGGAAGCTTGGCGGGCATTTGCCGCGCGTTCCTCCGCGCGGGCTTCGGAGGAATTTTCCTAACCGCCAAACCGGAGGACCGTGATGTCTACCTGCGATACTGCCGAGAAGAGAATCGCTTGGATGACGTGCTGCTTTTCGGGCCGGATCATGCCCTCAAATACAACCCCATCGACGCCGAACTACATCGCACGGACGCGGGCGGCGGTATCGTTGAAAATCTGAACATGCTGTTGGCTACCGTTTTCGAGATTAACGAACGCAAAGGCAGCGGCGGGGGAAACGAAGAAAGCTTTTGGCGGCGAACCACGCTTCAGTTAACCGGGGAAGGCACGTCGCTGCTGGTGCTTGCCAAGGGCAAAGTGACGATTCCTGACCTGTACCGGCTGATTATCAGCGCGCCGGTCTCATACGAACAACTTCGCTCGGAGGATTGGCGGCGAACATCATTCTGTTGGCAATGTCTGACCGAGGCCGACGCCCGGCCTAAGACGGCGAGGCAACGCGCCGATTTTGAACTGACGACGGCGTTCTTCATGACGGAATGGCCGGGTTTAAGCGATCGTACCCGTTCGGTCGTACTCAGCAGCTTTTCAAGCATGGTCCATGCATTGAATCGTGGCGTAGCACGCGACTTGCTGAGTGCGGACACAAACGTCACGCCGGAGATGACGCAGCACGGGGCCATAATCTTGGTGGATATGCCGATCAAGCTGTACGGCGATACCGGCCGACTGGTGCAAGTGATTTTCAAATACTGCTTCCAGCGCACGCAGGAACGCCGCAACACCGCCGAAAACCCTCGGCCGACATTCCTGGTCTGCGATGAGAGCCACCTGTTCGCCGTTTCGGCCGATCAGGTGTTTCAAACGACGGCGCGTAGTTCTCGCACCTGCACGGTCTACGCCACGCAATCGATCTCGAACTACCTGGCTGCCTTCGGCGGCGACAATTCGGAGCCGGAAGTGCATAGCTTGCTCGGTAATTTGCAAAACCAAGTATTCCACCAACAAACCGACACGCGCACGAATACCTACGCCGCTGAGTTGATCGGCCGCACGCGGCAGTTTCTGACCAATTCGTCGAGCAGCTACGGTCAGACCGATTGGCTCAGCGCGGCAATGGGCCTTCTCGGGCCGGGGCAAACGACGGGCGGCGTTAGCGAGCAAATCGATTTCGAGGTGCAGCCGAAGGTGTTTACCTCGTTGCGTCGCGGCGGTCCGGAAAACAACTGGCTCGTGGACGGGATCGTCTATCAGGGCGGCGCGCGTTTTCGTCAGTCCGGAAAAACGTGGCTTCGCGCCGGGTTTATGCAAAGAAGTTAGCGGTTCGTCCGTATTTGAATACGGGTAGACAACGCAATGAACAAATTCGGCTCTATCGCAAGGAGACTTCACGATGTTTACGGGCCAGCAGCAACAGCAGCAGTCTTCCGGTCCAAGCTATGCCGCGACGATGAACGTGCTCGGTTTGGCGGTTCGCACGGCTGCAACCAGCCTCGAAGTGTTCTTTCACAAACGAGTGGGCGATCGTTATCTCGGCTTGAACGCGGCAGCAGTGTTGCTGCTGATCCCGATTTATTCTTTGTTCTGGCAGGGCTACGACCTGCGGCCGCTGATGTGGTTTCTGGTCGCCTATCTCGGCGCGGTGGTGATCGCCCGATTGGGCGTTGTGACGCGGAAGCGCAACGGGGTTCGGATTCACAGTTTCTACTCCGGCTATCCGCGTTTCATGAACGGCCGCTCGAAGCTTAGCGAAGTGCAGTGGAAGAAGTGCGTCGAGCCATTCGTAAGCGGCTTTTTCGGGGCCGGGTTGTACGTGCAGGGGGAACGTCCATTGGGCGCTTACTTGATGATCGCCGGTGCGTGCCTCTTCATTTCGGTGGCGATGGCGGAACTGCAATTTCACCATCGAGCGATGGCGCTGAACGATCAGGTCATTGAACAAGAATATGTCGCGGAACGGTTCCGCGAGATGCGGGAGGGTCATGTATGAACAGGAGGAATCTAAATGGCAAAGATCGGCGAAGGCCATTTGGCCGCGATGGGCCGCCTCGGCCTGCGCGAAGCCAGAGGCGCTCTCTATCCTGAGAGCAACGTAGCCCAACAACCGGAGTATGGATTGTACGGGACTCAGACGCCCGGCGAAGTGGCGGAGGCGAGGCGTGACGACGGGCGTGGTTTTGATGAAGAACAGCCCGCGGACCGTGGCTCGATCCTTGACGATCGGCTGCGGCAAGCGGAAGGCCGTGACGTTCACGGCCGGGACGACAAGGACATTGATCTGGAGAGGTGAACCATGTGGCGGCTGGTCTGTGTGATCGACCTGTTCTCGATGCCGCTGCCGGCCGCATTTTCGACGGTGTGCGGTTGGTGGCTGCGGTGGCTATTCGATCTTTGGGAAAGACTGCGGCCTTGGCGGTCGTGGTGGTCATGGCTGCCGGCGTTAAGCATTTGACAAAGGAGAGTGCGTCATGTTGTTCGGGTTCTTGGACGGGTTCTTTTTCAGTTTCTTCATGATGCTGGTGATGTTGGTGTTCGTCGTCTACCGGGTCGGCAAGACGGCGATGGGCAACCCAGCGAAGGCGGTAGGCTGGGCGAAGACGTTGCATACGATCCTGCACGGCTTCACAGGATAGGGCGAAGCCGGCGGCGGCAACGCGGGGGCACGGACGCCCCCCTTTTTTCTTTCACTTGTGAAACTGTTTTTCGAGGAGACAACTGCCATGTCGATGGTCGAAGTGCAAGTCGATGAAATCTCTGAATCCACTGTTGAATACGGCTGCCGGAGTGGCCCGGATGCTGCAAATCTCGACGCGGACGGTGTGGCGGCTGCGTTCCAGCGGAGAACTGCCGGAGCCGGTTCGATTCGCCGGCACGGTGCGATGGCGGCTCGCAGTTGCGGCAATCGAGAGATTGCCGATGGACGTTGAGAAATTGTAAGGCGCGGAATCATCGAGACTGAAGTCGCCGATCTCGATGGTTTCGGCGCCATTCAAAATTCACCGCATTCAAAAGGGAGTCAATATGGAAAATCTTGTGCGGATGGAAGCACTGGCCGAGGTCGCCGGGGTCATGCGTGAAGGCGCTCAACTCATTTTCTCTGAGACAACCGGCGAGGTCGAGAACGTGCCGTTTTCGCGGTTGGATCGCGACGGCAAGATGGAATTGCTCGCGTACGGCATCGACTGGACCGAGTACGTCAACTGCGGTATGGAGCCAGTTGAATGCGACCGAATCATGATGAACGCCGTCGATGGCAAGCCGCAAGAGCGATGGCTCGAACCGATTGCCAATGAACAGCAATGGATCGCGAAGCAACATGCAACGATGCACGAGGAGACCGAACAATTCCGAAGACCCATCGGTGAACGTGAATGCCGATCGAGACCGACGCTGGCGCAGCTATTGGAAAGCTTTGCAAGCCCGGAGCCGTCCTACTTGGATATCAAGTGCGGAACGGAGCGATAAGCTTAAGCGTCCGAAAGAACACGAATCGGGGAATTGCCATGAGCCACGACGAGTTTCTGAACCAGGTGCTTGTCATTCTCAAGGCTCATACCGATGGGATCGACCGGAAGCTTGAACGGCTGGCGTCTCGGCCGGTCGAGCGGACTTCCTACACAGTGGAGGAGATCGCGGTCATGGAAGGCCGCGCTCCCTACACTGTTCGTGAATGGTGCCGGCTCGGGCAACTCCGGGCTGAAAAGACGCGGACGCAAAGCGGCCCCCATGCCCGTTGGACGATCCCAGCCGCGGAATACTCGCGGTTTCAACGCGAGGGGCTGCTTCCTATCCGAAGACACTGCGGATAGTGGCCTCTTACCCGAAAGCCAGCTCAATGGCTTTCGCCTTGACCTGCGGAAACAAATGACGATAGCGACGGCGTTGCTGCTCGGTCGAATGGCCCACGCAATCGTCGATGAGCCTTTGATCGGCGCCGGAGCTGGCCATGATGCTGACCCAAGAATGCCGTAGCGTGTGCCAGCCTTTCAGCACCGCCCATTTTGAATCCTTCAGCACGCGGACGAATGCTTTCTGCGTGGTCTGCACGCTCAGCGTTTCGCGGCCATAGCCGAACACATAGGGACTGTCATGCCGGGTCGCCAGATATTCCTTCAGGATCGCGGCGAGCCGCTTGCTAATTGGTACGCGACGACTGGTCACCATGCCCTTTGCCCGCTTCTTTTCGCGGACGGTGATAACCCCGTTTGCAAGGTCGATGTCTTCGACACGGGCACGAATTATTTCGCTCCGCCTCATGCCGGTATGGGCGGCCGTGGCCAGCATGGGGTAAACCCATGCGGGAGCTTTCCTGACCTTAACATCGGCGAGCATCTTAGTGACCTGACTCGCGTCGAGGTACAGGCATTCCCAAAGCTGGTCGGGATCGCCACCGGCCTTGATGCGGCGTTCGATTTCTTTCCAACCCATGAAGGGCAGCTTCTCGGATGTCTTGGCATAGACGAGACCGGCCGAGGGGAACGCTCCGCGGATCAGATTCGCCCTGACTCCCCAATTCCAAGCACAGCGGAAGCCGTCAATCTCCTTCTTGATGGTCGTGGGCGTCACGTCGGTCGAGCGGCGATCAACATGGGACTGAAGGCGGTGGAGCGTGAGGCCGGAGAGCAAGAAATTCTTGCCAAGCGTCTTCTCGATGTGCGTCAGGTGAATTTTTACCGTGTAGAGCGTCGTCGCTTCGATCGCTCCGTTCGACATCGTGGCGACGTATTCCTCGCGGAGCTGGTGAAGCGTCGTTTCCTTCCTGACGTGAAACTCCGGCTCGACGGGCGGCTTGCCGTCGTGGTGCATGAAGTCAACGACCGTCACGCCGGCCGGAATTTCCAGCAAGCCCTTTTCGACCAGCTTCAGAAGCTCCTCGACGCGGGTCTTCCGGTATTCGGCTTCGGGGTCGGAGACTTTACCAAGTGGTAAAGAGTGGAGCTTGCGACCGTAGCAAAAGAGTACGCGATACGCGCCTTGCCGCTGTTGGATCGAGGCCATGATGGGTTTTCCGGGAGGTCTTTACCAACATTTTACCAACCATGTTGGACTGCCTCAATTGTACCGAAAAACACCCGAGGAAAGCAAGCTGGGGAACTAGGATTCGGACCTAGACTAACTGGTTCAGAGCCAGTCGTGCTACCGTTACACTATTCCCCAATCGGCATCGTAAAAAGACGAGTTTTTGCCTTCGTGCGATGCGATGTAAAGCGTAGCGCAGACGGCGGTTGGCGTCAAGGGCGACGAACTTTTCTGGTTTCGACCGCTCTATTAGCAGCGACGAATGTCCGCCGCGGAAAGTTGACTGCCGCGCGAGGGTTTTCGGATCGACCTGGAATTCGAAACCTCGGCCGGTTCTATCGAGAACCGCGTCCATTGCGGTTGTTCGGCAATTTCGGCTGCACGAGGTCGAGCTGACAGCAGCCGAGATCGATCGTCCGTCTGTCTTGACCGTCTATCGATTCCGCGGCGACTTCCGGAACGATCGAATAGATGACAAACCTGCCTTGTCTTTGGGTTCGCACGATGCGGGCCTCGCGCAGGACGCCCAGGTGATGCGACACTTTGTCGACCGGCATTTTCAGGTCGTCGGCAATACCCGTGACGCTTTTGTGGCCATCGAGCAGGCAGGTGACGATTTGGAGGCGGTCGGGATCAGCCAGCGCTTTAAGCCGCGTGGCGCACGACTGGTAGTCGGCGTCGGTGCGCATGGGAGCTCTCGGCGAAGGCGATCGGCGTTTTTGGGGAGGCATAGGCACACTTTGGGTCGGTTCCAACCAAGCCGATTATCTGCAATCGGCAATGAACGTCAACGCCGCCTGGCGTGATCCGACGTTTCAAGGATTGCCAAAATCCCCCTTCCCCTCTGTCGAAAATCACGAAAAACTTTCGGCGACTGCTTGCATTTCACATCGGCCGACATTACTCTACGACATACTGATGATCGTCGGAACGACGCGAATCTTCGGAGATTCACGGAACGAACGGTTGTCGGCAATGCCCCTGGCGCGATTTGAAAGTGGATCGCGCTGCAATCCCGCCCACCAATATCCAACCCGCCCTTTCACTAATATCCAAGCTCCATCGGCGCGGATCGAGCGGCCAAGCCGTTTGGTTTTGCGAACCCATTTCGGCAGCGAGTGCCGTGCGGGGCGAGGAATGCTTGGCCGACGGTTGGAGCGAAACGGATCGTGAGCCTGATTCGTTGATTTGTCGCTGCGATGGCTACTTCGCGGCAGCCCATTGAATTGTTAGTCCTTCTTTTGAGTCTACATCGGAGAGTTGCTAATGACCCGCGCATCGACAGTTGTCCGTTCGTTTCTTGTGTTGGGGATTCTAGTGTCGGGGGTTTCCCGCGTTGCCGCAACGCCGGTCACGTACTCGAGCCTGTCGCTGGAAGTCAATAATGATCCCAATGATCCCAACACGATGTCTGGGTCCGACGCGCAGGACATGGCCGATCGTGCCACGGATATTTCGGCCGCGATGCCTGTGGAATCGCAATTTCTCGTGCGCTGAAGCTCGTTTGGGACGGAAACCTATGATGGCCCTATGTCCCCTCCGGCGGGCACCAATGGGCCTCTTGCTTTTGTTCCCAGCAGCATTACAGCGCCGACCAACACGTTCATCGCGGTCGAGCCCGTTCCACCAGGTAGTTTCTCGCTTAGCGGGAGTTCGCTGCTTGGATTTGCCCCCGCCCAGTTTCAGGGAGCGAACACGTTTTTCTTGAGCACGCCCGTGACCGCATTCGGAACCTACATCTCGAATGCCGGCGATGGCCCCTTCACCGACACTCTATCGCTTCTGCTGCAAAACTCGAGCAATCCGTTGTTTAGTGAAACGGTGCCGATCGGCACGGTCGGCAACGCCGACCCGGACAATATTTTCTATTTCGGGCTGACCGATGCCAATAATCCGTTCGACGAGGTGACATTGCTGGGGACGACGAACAACCCTTCGGGAGACGGCGTGTTGCTCGACAACACGAGCGTTGGATTCGCGGCGCCAGTGCCGGAGCCTAGCTCGTTGGCATTGGTCTGCGGCGGTCTCTTGATTTGCCTGGGCGCATTTTTCGTGCGGCGGGCATTGCCGCGTCGCGGAAAGGCCGTCGCTGCCTGACGAGGGGACAGGGGTCAGCGGATGGAAGTGGAGGCTGACCGTCGTTCTGATTTCTTCGTCTCTTCGTTCTTCGTACCTAGCCCTAGCCCCTTCCGCGCGCAGCAAGGCCGCGGTGATTGCGCACCGCGGCCATTGCGCGAGTGGGTTGTCACATCGACCACGCGAAACGCAGTTCGTGCGCCACCGCCGCCCGTAGGAGCTGGCAGTGTTCGTGTTTTTCGCACTGCATAAATCCTTACGCAGCCAAAGGGCCGTGACTAAACCGCACGGCAGGTTGCGGCCGCGACCGAAGCATCCAAGCTTCAATCACGTCCGCCCGAGTCTTCCAACTCCGCTCGTGACGAGGGCACGCGACCCGGAAAGGTCCCACTCACGCCCTATTGACGAGTGTCGTACTCACTCGAAGCACGGTGGATACCGTGTAACTAAAACCTTCGTTCGCAGTTCAGGCTTCCCTTCCCTCGCTAACGCTTCGGGTTGGTGTTCCTTCGCTTGCGCTTCAGGCTTTCGTGTCACGATCTCCTCCAGCTTCGAGCATCGGCGGCAGCGCACTGGGTTATCATCCCCACGGGGAAGCCCACTTTTACCCACACTGTGAACGGCACGCGATCGGTTTTTGATGCAACGTTTTTCATCTCGAACTTTTCACGCATCGTTCGGGCTCTACCTTGATAACCCCAAGGTGAGCGGGGAAGGGGCCTGAGGATCCACGACTCGGTTCTCACTACCGCGGTCTGTTTTGCGGCTGTACGGGCGGCAAACAGTTGGGCCGGCGCTACGAAGAACGCGAACTGCCGTTGACAGCAGCCCGAATTCAACATCGCACAGCATGAGAGACTAGCGTTGCTTTTGGACAGGAACAACCGCCGGCATCGCGTTTTACGGGAGGCTTGAGGCTTGAGGCTACAGGCTTGAGGTACGAAGGCACGAAGAAATGCGCGGAGCGGCCGCTTGCGCGTCCTCAAGCCTCAAGCCTCAAGTCTCAAGCCTCTCACCTCAAGCCTCCCGCGTCGCCTCTCACAAGTGCCTCGATCCGAGTCGTCTACGGCTTGTGAATATGCCATAAGTGGTGGCCCAATTTCAAGCAGAAAAATGGGCGGAAGGCTTGAGGCTACAGGCTACAGGACGAGGAGGGCCACGCTCAGCGGGCGCGCGCCGCGGAAGCGGCGCGCTTTTTAGATCTCTTCATATCTTCGTTCTTCGTACCTCAAGCCTACAGCCTCAAGCCTCAAGCCTGCGCCAGCCCCTGACGCGCTACGGCAAACTGACTGACATCCCGTTGCCGTTGCACATGGAAACGCCGTGCCAGATGTTGGGATCGACCGTGTCGGTGACGAATCGGACCGACCCGTCGGCGAAACCGACGTTCACGCCGCCGGTGTGCCGACTGCGGGCGGCTCGCCAACCGTAGTCGGTGAACTCGGTGGTAATGTCGCCGAACAAAACGACGCCCATGCAGTCGAACTGCGCTGCGTTCGGCGAATAAAAATGGTTGTACATGCCGCAGCGGAATTCGCCACTTGCCCAGGCATAACCGCGCGGATCGGTGAAATTGAACGTCGTCGCGGCGTTGCACGAAGCGGTCGTCAGCGGGGCCTTGCTGACGTACTTGTAGTCGATGGTCGAATCGGCCTTGGCCGGGCTCGGAACCGTCGTGCCATACGGCCGACCCAATATGCTTTCCGACATTAGCGCCGTCTTGCTCAAACCCGCGGTGATCTGGGACGCGCGGGTTTGCGAATTGACGTAAAAGATTCCATCGGTTTGTAGCGGCGTTCCGCCTCCCACGCCCGAGCCTGCACACCCGGCATAATTTGTCGGCCCCCAATTCGGCTCGACGGCCTGCTGCACGTCGCTAGGGCAGAGAAACTCGGGCACGACGAGCGCAACGCCGGCCGCATTGTCCGGCATCACAGAGAGAGTTGGTCCGTAAAGCGGCTCGTTGAAATTCAGCAATTTGTAAGCATTGGTTTCTTCCAAGTAGGGCGTCAGATGAGCGAGCATGCCCCAGCGATAAAATGTCCACGGCGTCGCGGGAACCGCCGGATAGGGCTTCGAATCGTTGCCTGAGGGGAAGCATTGGTGTGCGCTATAAAAATTTTGGCAAGCCAGGCCGAGCTGTTTCAGATTGCTGTCGCAATTGATGCGCCGCGCGGCCTCCCGAGCCGATTGCACGGCCGGCAGCAACAAGGCGATAAGAATTCCGATGATGGAGATCACCACCAACAGCTCGACGAGCGTGAACCCGCGCGAATCGCACTTAGTGGTCCGTGACACGAACATTGGATCTCTTTGCAACGCGCGACGGTTCTGTTGGAGTTCATGCTTCAGCGTGCCGCCGGCAACACGCTAAAGCGTGAACTCCAACGTTGGTTGCGGCTCGGGCGGGCTGTGCCTTCAAGGGAATGTCTTGCGGCTTGCGGTTGATGCGGCGCCGCCTTGACAGCACCAACGTCGTCAGCAAACCAAGTCCGGCCGGCGCGGCCAGCAGCCAGCCGGACGGTTCGGGTACGGCGGTCGCTCCGGCGCTGAAGTCGCCACTCACGCTGAATTCTACCGACGCCGCGCTCGGCGGCGAACTCGAATCTGAACCAGATAGGTCGGCAGCCAGCAGATCGGAGGCCGATTGGTCCAACGGCGCCTGCCAAAGCGAAGGCGACGGAAGCGCAGCCAGCACGCCATTGTCAAACAGGCTCACATCCAAGCCGGGATCGATCATCGCTTGCCGTTCAATCGCGGCGATGCGGCTTTCAAGACGCTCGCCTTTCGCGCTGCTGATGACGCCGGATGAAATTGCCGCTTCGATGGCCGCGATAGGATTGAAGTCGGAACCCGAGCTATTTTCGACGGCAGCCGAGGCGACGGTGGCAGTCGGCCCGGCGCTGCTGTTCATTGTGCCGCTGCCGGCTTCCGAAGGGCTGATCGTCACCGTCGAGCCAGCGTTGACGGTCAGCGTGTTTTGCAGGATCTGCGTTGCGGTGAGACTTGCAGCGGAAGTTCCATCGCCGACGACCGTGCTGCCGTCGTAGGTCGTCGGGCTGTCAATGGCGGACGCGACGCTGCCAGTCACGACGCCCACCGATTGGTTGCTGCCGGTGACCTGCAAAGTTCCGCTGTTGGCGACCGTCACCAAGTTGCCGCTGGAAGGCTTGATTGCCGAGATGTCGGAAAGTGGCGAAACCGAGCCGGCAAGTTGCAGTGTGGCGCCGACGGCCACGGCGACGCTTACGCCAGTGCCGATCGAGGCGGTGCTGCCATTGGTGATGTGGAAGCTCAGCGTGCCGGCGTGAACATTTAACTGGCTGCCGGCGGCCAACGTCGTGCGCGCCGCTGATTGCAATCATGCCGTTGTTGGCCGTGGCGCTGTTGAAATTGAGGACGCCGGCGACAGAGAGCGCCGGCGCGGAAAGCGTCGAGTTCGTGGCGACGTTGACGGTCGCGGTCGTGCCAGACACGCTGTCGGTCGAGCTCGTCAAGCTGCCGAGGCTAGTCGAGGGTGCGGCAAGATCGAGCTCGCCATTGTAGCCGTAGGCCACCATGAGCGTTACCGGGCCACTGATGCTGCCCGAAGAGCCGATTTTCAGTTGGCCGTTTTCGATTGTCGTGCCACCGAGATTGCCGATCGAGCTGCCCGAACCGATCACAAGATTTCCTCCGCCGGTGAGCGCGAGCGCTCCGGAGCCGGTGATCGGCGCGCCGATGTTGAGCGTGCAACCGCTCGCGATATTGAAGCCGGTTGAACCGATGTCGGAGAGAATAAGCTGGGTGTTGATGGCGTGGGTCTGACCGCCGGCAGCGACGCTTACAAGTCCGCCGAGCCCATTGTTATTGAACGTGATGCTCGACGTGCCGTCGGCGGCGGCGAGAATGTATTGCGTCGAGGCATTGTTGAACGCCAACGTGCCGACGGTGAATTTCCCGTCGATTGTCACAGTCGCGGTCGGGCCCAAGCTGCCGCTACCGGCGCCGAACGTGGCATTCGCGCCGGCGAGATTCGGTGCGGAACTCGACGACCAATTGCCGCCGTTGGAATAGTTGCTGGAAGCAGCGCTCCAGGTAACGGCGGGTGCGGTCAGCACAGCCACGTCCGACGCGAGGCCGGTCGCCCAATTATTCAGCAGATTTCCCTTCAAATCGAATTCGGCGATGCTGCCACTCCCAAAATAGCGACTCTGCCCAAGGTTCGCGACCAAAATATCCTGACCATTGGGCGTAAGCTGTAATCCACTGGGAAAGCTCAACACCGATTGGTTCGAGCCCAATACAAACGGGGCGATATACGCGCCGGAAGTCGTGTATTCCAAAAGGTTGGCGCCATTCAGGTCGCCGACAATCAGATTTCCGTTCGGCAACAGCAGCAATCCGGACGGCCCCGAAAGTGGAGAATCCGCCGGGCCCGAACCTTGGGTGATGATCGTGGTTTGGCTTTGGGTGATGGAGTTGTATTTGACAACCTGGCCGCCGCCGTAGTCGGAAATAAAAACATTGCCTGCGTTGTCCATGGCGATTCCGGTGGCGTTGTTCACTCCGGAAACGGCCGCATTGACGAACAAGCCGGTGGCGCCGTTGTATTGGAACAGCGCCGTGTCAGACAACCCTCGCGGCGCTCTCGATGTAGCCCCAAAGTCGGTCGCATAGACGTTGCCGTTTGGGCCGACCCGCACACTGCCGAGGCTCAGAGGCGCGTTGTTCGGAGTGTCGGCGGCAGCCGATGCGATGGTGTTAATGAACGTGCCGCTCGCCGTGTAATGTGCGACGCCCGGCGTGGTTCCCTGCTCGGCGACATAGATCGTCCCGTCGGCGCCGACGGCGATCCCGCTTGCTGAGCTTAGGCCGGAAATATATGCGCCGGCGTCGGTTCCCGTGGCCGGATTGATCAGATCGACGTTGCTGGAGCCGGAAAAACTGTAAAGGCTCACGAGCACACTATCGGCTCGAGCCTTCGTGTTCCAACCGATGACGATCATCATCGCGGCAAACCCTGCAAAGAGCCGCGGAGGAACGAGCCAAAGTTGTCGTCGCGAGCTCATGCTGTCGTCATGCGTGGTTTGGCGATGTTCTGTAGCGGGATTCACGCAGCGAACCGTCGGCCTGCACACGGAAGCCATTATAGGACGCGGCCGGCATTCGATCGCAATGTATCCCAATCCACGAGCGAGCAAATCGCTCGTCGGGCATGCCGATGGCGGCATTGTCATGCCGGCGGTTGAGTGGGCGGCGGCGGGCGGTATGTTGGTGGGAAAACGCTAAGGCTAAACGATTCGGCGGGCGCGGCACGCGACCTGTCCGTGCATACGGGTAATCAAAGTATCGCCTCGCGGGTCATTCGTATCAAGCTACCCAGAGTCTAAATCTCCCGCAGCCCAGCACCCCCCTTTCCAAAGCCCCGCCTCTGCGATACTGTTGGCTTTGAATTCGGACCGGGAACGCGGCTTGGAATCCTCGAATCGGCCGCCACTTCCCGACCGTAAATGAAATGAGCCAACCGACTAAATAACGAGCGAGAGATACCATGCGTCGCGCAAAGATTTCGATTATCGGGGCCGGCAACGTCGGGGCAACGACGGCGCATTGGTGTGCCGCCGGCGAACTCGGCGATATCGTTCTGCTCGACATCCCGCAACTCGAAAAAATGCCGGCCGGCAAGGCTCTCGATCTGATGCAAGCCTCGCCCATCATGGGCTTCGATTCGCGGATCGTCGGCACCAACGACTACGCCGACACCAAGGATAGCGACGTCGTGGTGATTACCGCGGGGATCGCCCGCAAGCCAGGGATGAGCCGCGACGATCTATTGGGCACGAACGCGAAAATCGTCGGCTCCGTGGCGGCCGAAATCAAAAACAGCAGCCCGAACGCCATGTTGATCGTGGTTAGCAATCCGCTCGACGCAATGGTGCAGCGGGCTTTGCAAGTGAGCGGCTTTCCACCGCAGCGAGTTCTCGGGCAGGCGGGCGTCTTAGACACGGCTCGCTACCGCGCGTTTCTTGCGATGGAGCTTGGCGTAAGCGTCGAAGACATCTCGGCGTTGCTCATGGGCGGCCACGGCGACACGATGGTTCCGCTCGCCAGTTGCACTTCGGTCGGCGGAATTCCCGTCACCCAGCTTCTCGATCGCCGCCGACTCGACGAAATCATCACGCGCACCCGAAACGGCGGCGCCGAAATCGTCGGCCTGTTGAAGACCGGCAGCGCCTACTATGCTCCCGCCGCCGCCACGACTCAGATGGTCGAAGCCATCGTGCGCGACAAGAAGCGGTTGATTCCCTGCGCGGCGTATTGCGACAAGGAATACGGCGTCGGCGGATACTTCGTCGGCGTGCCGGTGGTTTTGGGTTCCGGAGGCGTCGAACGAGTCGTTCAGCTCGAACTCACCGTCGAAGAAAAGGCCGCGTTTCAGAAAAGCGTCGACGCTGTCAAGGAGTTGGTCAAGGTGATGGCCGGCTTGACGGGGTGAGGTTAGACTTTCTGGACTCCGTGCTAGCATGCCACGCGGCGTTGACATGATTCGTCCAACTGGGTTAAAGTCCATCGTCGTTTGGTTCGTTTTCGATTCGCACCGGAGCAGGCGTTTATGAATCGCATTCGACCGGAAGCGTCGCTGATCGATCCGATGTTGAGCGTCGCCGGAATCGGGGTGGTCGAGCCTGATCCGGCTCCGCGGGTTTCGGGCCGCGGGCCCTACTCGCTCTTCGGTCCGCTGCACTACGAAGCGAACTACGCCTATCCGCTGATTGTCTGGTTGCACGGACCGGGCGACGACGAGCATCAATTGCGTCGAATCATGCCGGCGATCAGCCTGCGGAACTATGTTGCCGTGGCGCGCGGAACGGTCGTCGCTTCCGCCGCAGAAGTGATCCCGGCCGGAGTCGCCTCGGGCGGCCCTCTCTCGTCTCCGTTTGCCGCGCCGCGAACCGGCCGTGGTTGGCGACAAACCGACGGCCATATTCAGGCGGCCGAGTTGCGAGTGATGGAGTGTCTCGACGCCGCCGCGGAAAAATTTCATATTGCGCCGGACCGTTGCTTTCTCGCCGGATATAGTTGCGGCGGAACGATGGCCTTCCGAATAGCATTGCGCAATCCGCAATGTTTTGCGGGCGTAATTTCAATTTCTGGGCCATTCCCGAGTGGTCGGGCTCCCTTGGCCCAATTGCACGACGTTCGCCGGCTGGAGGTGTTTGTCGCTTGCGCACGTGCCAGCACGCTGTATCCGACCGAGACCGTTTGCCACGACTTGCGGCTGCTGCACACGGCGGGCATGTCGGTCGTATTGCGCGAATATCCGGGCGACGATTCGTTAGCTGCCCAGATGTTAGCCGACATGGATCGCTGGATCATGGAGCAAGTGACGGGAGCAGGCGTCCAGGGCGAGGGGCCAGGGGTCGGGAATTCGATGTGACGTCGCCGCTGGCTTGCGGCCAGCGCGCGGCGCGGTATTCTCGGGTGAGCGTCCGGGCGATCCATGCTATCAGCGGGACTGCTCAACGCGCATTGACATTCGCGGGGCAATTCGTGTACAAACCCCGCCCGATTTGTCTCGTCTTGTTTTTATGCCGCGTTCGTGGCGCCCTCGATCGATCAAGTTCGACGTTTTGCTCTCGTGCGCCGCCGCCGCCTTCGTGCGCTCGGCGCATACACCGCGTCGGTTGATCGAATGGCTTCGCTGGCCGCAGCGTTGCTCGGTCAAAGCTGCGAGGATCGCCGGACTGCATGAAGCGCCGGCTTGGAGAGGCTCGGTTAGCCTGTAGGCGATGGAACGCAAACAGCCGAAAAACGTAGCGCCTGCAAACACCGGCAAATCCGCCGGTGGGATGCCTGGGCGGCTATTGAACGGCGCCGGCGCTCGATTCGCAAGAGTATCGCGCCGCACTCGGCTGGCCGTGCTGTTCGGAAGTGCGACCGTCGCCGTCAATCTGATTGTCGTCGTGGCGTGGCTGCATTTCAAAGCGGCGAACCCGCAGCCGATCGCCAAGGAAGATTTCATGCCGAAAGCATGGGCGGCGTTGGACCGAGGCGCCTATCCCGAAGCAAAGCGACAAGCCCAATTGGCCCGCGACCAGAGCGCCGCCGATCAAGACGCGAGCGCACCGGCCTTTGTGCTGGGCGCCGTGGCCGCGATGCAAGCCGACACTTTGTGGGAAGAAGACCAGCGGCGCTACTATCTGCTAGCGGCTCGCTATCTCGAAGAATCGCGCCATTTGGGCTTTCCGCCGGATCGCGAAGGGCAGGGATTGTTCTTGCTGGGCAAAAGCCTTTGCCTCAGCCGGCAATACGACGCCAGCCGAGAGATTCTCGAGCAGGCGCTGATCGACGATCCCGATGAATCTCGGGAAATCCATTGGCTGGCCGCGGCCGCCTATCAGAACGGAACGTCGCCTGATTTGAAGAAGGCCATGGCGCACATCGATCGGTATCTGGCGGAAAAGGAATTGTCGCCCGCCGAACGATATCAGGGCCTGCTTGTGAAGGGACAGGTTCTCTTCAAGGGTGGCCGCAAGGAAGAGTGTCTGGCGCTGTTGGCGAAGATTCCGCCGGAAGCACCGTCGTTCACCGATGCGATCGTGTTGCGCGGTCAATTGCTGATGCAGGCGGCGGAAAAAGCGAAAGCCAGTTTGCCGGCCGGCGCAAGTGCCAACGCGCACCACGCGGTCGAGAAACAATTTCGCGACGCGATCACGACGCTCCGTCAGGCGCAGAATCGCGGCAGTTCGGCCGAACGGGTCGTGCCGCAATCGATGTATCTCATCGGCGAATGCTTTCTATCAATGAACGACACTCATGCGGCGTTGGATCAATTTCAACGTATCCGGAAGGGCTATCCCGACAGCATCGAGGGAGTCGCCTCGGCCTTTCAGGAGGCCGACCTGTTGCGGCGGTTCGATCAAGACGCCGCGGCAACCGCCGCGTATCGCCGGGCCGTCGAAGCCGTGGGCGATCCGGCCGAGTATCGAAATTCGCTGCTCTCGCTGGACGACCTGCGAAGCCGGCTGGCGGAAGCGTATCAGGCGTATTTGAAGGCCGGACACTACCAGCAGGCGATCGATCTCGCGGCTGCGACGTTTCCGCTGTTCTCTCGCGAGCGCGAAGTCGAATTGGTGGCTCAAGCACATCAGGCGTGGGCCGCCGTGCTGGCCGATCAGGCCGAACATTCCGCCAATGCCGACGGCCGACTTTCGGCCAGTCAATCGCGAGCCGAATTGCGGCAGGCCGGCGCCGCGTATGCACAACTCGCGGAGCTTCAACTGGCGACTCGCGCCTATACCGAGGATGTGTGGAACAGCGCCGATTGCTTGCTCGCCGGGCATGATTTTCGCGGCGCCGTGCGGATGCTCGACGAGTATCTGCGCTACGAACTGCGCCATCGCCGCCCGCGGGCATTGTTGAACCTCGGAGAAGCGGAGCTATCGCTACGGCACTTCGATCGCGCCCTTGATGCTCTCGGCGAATGCATCACGGTCTATTCGGCCGATGCGGCCGCCTATCGCGCGCGGCTGCTGGCGGCGAAGGCGCAGATCGACAAGGGTGACTTGAAGGAAGCCGAACGGCTGTTGCGCGCGAACCTTGAAGACGGCTACCTGACGCCGAAGAGCTTCGAGTGGCGCGATTCGTTGTTCGCCTACGGCAGCTTGCTGCAAGCGGAAGGACGCGACGCCGAGGCGATTCCGAAATTGGAGGAGTTTGTCGAACGGTATCCTGAATCTTCGAATCTGATCGAGGCCCGCTACCTTGCGGCAGAGGCCTATCGCCGCAGCGCCAGATCCCGCGCGAAAAGCTCGAAACCGATGCGATCGAGACGTCGCGCATCGATCACGCCAAGGAGATGCAGCAACTTCTCTCCGCTGCGCTTGAGCAATATGAAAAGGTCCAAGAGATTCTAAACCGCCATCAGGAGCAGCGTCAGCTCGATCCGCTGGAGCAGTCGATTCTGCGTAATTGTTATTTTGCCCGCGGCTCGACACTGTTTGAGATGGGTCGCTACGAAGACGCCATCCATGCCTATTCTGCCGCCACGAATCATTATCAGCGTCAGCCGGTGGTGCTCGAGGCTTTGATGCAAATCGCCGCTTGCTATCGTCGCTTGGGCAAGCCTGACGAAGCCCGTAACACGCTCGCCCAAGCGAAGGTGATGCTGGAACGAATTAGTCCCGACGCCAAGTTTGCCGAGACGACGCTCTACGATCGAGAAGAATGGAGCCGCGTGTTGAATTGGTACGCCAGCTTGTAGTGCCGCAATCATTTTCCCCTGACCAGTGACCTCTGAACTCTGACCTCTGACCGCTGATGACGCCACTGGACACGAACATTCTGGCCGACCTGATCCATGGAAAGCATGGGCTGTTGCTCCAGTTGCGCGATCTTGGCCGGCGGCAATTGGAATTGATCGAGGCCAACGACCTGACGCAACTGCTCAAGCTATTGGCGAGCAAACAAAAACTACTGACCGCATTACAGGAGCTCGAACGCCGCTTGGACCCATTTCGTTCGCAAGATCCGGAAACCCGCGTGTGGCGCACGGCCGACGACCGCGATCGTTGCGCTCGAACGGCGGCGGAGTGCGAAGTCGTCAGGGCGGAGATCGTGCGGGGAGAACGGATGAGCGAGACTCGGCTGACGTTTCGTCGCGACGAAGCGGCTTCGCGGCTGCATGGCGTTCATCAGGCTTCGCAAATCCGTCATGCGTACACCGAAGGCGGCGAGCTTGAACGGCGTCAACTCGATCTTTCTTCGGAAGGCTGAACCGCATGACCCAAACCTTGTCGATCTTCGATCCGCTGGCGCTCGATGGCAGCGCCGATTTGCAAACCGTGTTGGCGGCATGGCACGGCGCGACGGTTCGACTCGAGCAAACCCACGAAGCGCTGCGATCCGAAGTTCAACGGCTCACGCACGAATTGGAAGTCAAGAATCGCGAGTTGGCCCGCAAGAATCGATTGGCCGACCTGGGCCAGATGGCGTCGCATATCGCGCACGAGGTTCGCAATAGTCTGGTGCCGGTCACGCTCTACTTGAGCCTGCTGCGCCGCGGCGTGGCTGACGAAGGAAGCCGCGAACTGGTCGATAAAATCGCCGCCGGTTTCACCGCATTGGACGCGACCGTGAACGACTTGCTGAATTTCACCGCCGATCGAGATCCGCAACGGCAATCGTTCGTCCTGCGCGGATTGCTGGAAGATTTGTTTGGTTCGCTAGCGCCGCAATTCGCCGCCCAGGGGATTCGCACGCATCTCGATGTCGCGGGCGAGCAAGCCGTCAGCGCGGACCGCGATATGCTTCGCCGCGCGATCTTGAATTTGTTGCTCAATGCGTTGGATGTCATGCCCGACGGCGGAGAATTGATCGTTTCGGCCCATGCTGGCGCTACAGGCTTGTCGATTGAAGTCGCCGACAGCGGGCCGGGCTTGTCGCTGGAAGCTCGGCAACGAGCGTTCGAACCGTTCTTCACGACGAAAAGCAATGGCACCGGTCTGGGCCTTGCCATCGTCGAGCGAATCGCGGCGGTTCATGGAGGAGACATCATCGCGGCCGACGGCCCACTCGGCGGCGCTTCGTTCACGATCCGGATTCCAGCTCGTCGCCAGGAGGCAGCGTAAATGACCACGAATCCATGCTTGACGCCGCCGACCGAGGCGCCGATCAAAACATCGGCCCCGATCTTTGCGCTCCCGACAGGCGCGCGTTCGGCCGGAGCGATCGTCAGCGCCGTGCGCGTGCTGGTGATCGACGACCACCGGCAGGCCCGCGAATCGATCGCCGACGTGCTCCGCCGCGCCGGGCATCAAGTGGAAACGCTCGCCAGTGCCATCGAAGCATTGAAGATTCTTGAGCGCGAAAGTTTCGACGTAATCGTCACCGATTTGCAAATGCCCGGCATGACCGGCTTGGAGTTCATTCGCCATTTGCACGAGCGCCCGCATGGCGCAGGTGTTGATGGTCACTGCCCATGCGTCGGTGGCTTCGGCCGTCGATGCGATGCGCCATGGCGCGTTCGACTACATCGAAAAGCCGTTCGATGTCGACCAGCTCGAGCAATTGGTCGAACGCGCGATCCATCATGGCCGCTTGCTGGACCGAAAGGGAAATCTCGAACCGGCCGCGAGTTCCGGCCCGCCGGTGATGATCGGCACAAGTTCGTCGATGCAAATTCTGCGAACGCGGATCGCGCAAGTGGCCCGCACTGCGGAAACGGTGCTCATCACCGGCGAAAGCGGCACCGGCAAGGAACTGGTCGCGCGAGCGGTCCATGCGGCCAGCAGTCGCGCCACGGCGCCGCTGGTGAGCCTGAATTGCCCGGTTCTGTCGGCCCACTTGATGGAAAGCGAACTTTTCGGCCACGAACGCGGAGCGTTCACAGGCGCCGAAAGCCCGCGGACTGGCCGTTTCGAATTAGCCGATGGCGGCACGATTTTGCTCGACGAAATCACGGAGATCGAGTTGCCGCTGCAAGCCAAACTACTGCGGGTGTTGCAAGAAAGGTCGTTCGAGCGGGTCGGCTCCAGTGCGACGCAAAACGTCGATGTTCGCGTGCTGGCCACGACGAATCGCCGACTTCGCGACGAAGTGGCCGCCGGAAAGTTTCGCGAGGATTTATACTATCGCCTGGCCGTGCTGCCGATCACGATTCCGCCGCTGCGCGAGCGCTCGGAAGACGTGCCGCAATTGGTTCGACTATTTTCTTCGCCGGGCGGCGGAGCGCCTGCAACGCTCGCCGTGCGAAATGGAGCCGGCCGCGATGCAGTTGCTCGTCGAATATCACTGGCCGGGCAATGTCCGTGAATTGGAAAACATCGTCACACGCGCCAGCGTGCTCAATCTGGGCTTGCCGATTGAAGCCGACGAACTGCGCGATTGGTTGATGGATGCTCCGCGGAACGCTCCGATCGCTGGGCAAGCCATCGCGGCAACCATCGGCGCATCGAAAGGGATCGAGCCGAGCCTGAATCTCGACGAAATGGAACGCAAACTGATCGAGGCCACGTTAGATCGCTTCGACGGCCATCGAGCAAAGACGGCCCAGGCGCTCGGAATCGGCATTCGCACTTTGTCGGGCAAGCTCAAAGCGTATGGCTATGCCCCGCGAGCGAAAAGCAAGGGTTAGAAATGTAGGGCAGAGGACAAGAACCGCAATGGATCGAGAGCCAATGGCGCAAATTCTGCCGGTCGCAAGCCGCAGAATCCGCCGCTAGCATTCGACGAATTTGTATTGAGCACCATAACAGCTAATTCGCCACCAAATGCCTGCAATTGACCTAACCGCCAATCGGCATTCGCAATGTGAAGAACTTGACGCACGGTCCTCGACCAAAATCGTTTGTCGCGAATGAATCGGCACGCCGCTTGCCTGCTGGCTTTGCTGTCGCCGGCTGGTGTTGTGTTGCTTGAACGAAATCAGGATAGTCCCCGGTTGCCACTGCGATGTCACTTACGATTTTCGATTCCCCGGTTTTGGAGCAGGTCGTCAATTTCACCGCGGCCCGGCACAACGTCTTGGCGGGCAATATCGCCAACCTCGACACGCCGGGCTACCGTGCTGCCGATTTGTCGCCCGAAATGTTTCAATCGCAATTGAAAGAAGCCGTCGAAGCCAGCCACGCGGAGCAAGCCGGTCCGTCCGACGCGGCCGGAGACGAGGGGGATGCGTTCAAAGCAGTCGCCGCCTCGGCTCACACCCTGGTCTACCACGACGGAACCAATTTGGATATCGAGCAGCAAGCGTCGGAACTGGCGAAGAACACCATGGAGTACAACCTCGCGTTGTCGCTGATGACAAGTCAATTCCACACCTTCGAGGCAGTAATTAGCGAACGTGCTTAGGCTCACGCGGCAACATCATCGGCAACCGCCCGCCGCAAGCGATACAAAAACTTTCCACGAACTCGAACGACAAGGATGTCGCATGTTCTCCGCACTGAACATCAGCACCAGCGCCGGTCGCGCAGCGAATTCGGCTCGATGCCATTTCGAGCAATATCGCCAATCTCTCGACGACGCATAATGAAGCGGGGCAAGCCGCTCCTTATCAACCGCGGTTCGTCGTCTTCAAGCCCGACGCCGCGGTCCATTCGCCCGAGGGTGCGGTCGGCGTGAAAGTCGATTCCGTCGAGACTTCGCAACAGCCGCCGTTGTGGCGTTATCAGCCGGGCAATCCCGATGCTCAAACCGAGGGCCCGCACAAAGGCTACGTCGCCTATCCCGACATCGATATGAACACCGAATTCGTCGATTCGCTGAACGCGACTCGGGCTTACGAAGCCAACGTCGGCGTCATGGAAGCGAGCAAGAGCATGTTTTCGCAGGCGCTGCGAATCCTCGGCTAAACCGCGGTGCCGCTCATCGTGGCAAATGATTTATGAATTCCATCAACGTCCCCAATAGCATTCCATTGCCGCCGACGATCGGCGCCGCCATGAACGGCGGCGCCGGCGGCGCCATCGGCCGATGGTCCGTCGTTCAAGGATTTTCTGCTGAACTCGATTCAGCAAGTGAACTCGATGCAGCAGGATGCGGACAAAGCCGTGGAAGACATGTTCACCGGCGGCGACACCGATCCGGCGACCGTGCTCACCGCCGTGCAAAAGGCCGACATGGCGTTTCGCATGATGATGCAGATTCGCAATAAGCTTTCCAGCGCCTACGACGAATTCAAAAACATCCGGATCTAAACCATGGATTTCCTGAACAAAGCCTACGCGCAGCTTCTCGATCTATTCCGCTCCATGACGATGGGGGCGCGGATCGTTTCGGGACTGTTGTTGATCGTGGTCGTGGTAAGCGTCGCCTACCTGTTCAACCATCAGATTTCCGGGCCGGATGAATTCCTGATGAACGGCGAATCGTTTCCGGCGGCACAGCTTCCGGCGATGCTGGCGGCCTTCGGCAAGGCGAATCTGAGCAGCTTTCAGGTCGATGGAAATCGAATCCGCGTTCCCCATAGCCAGCAGTCGGCGTATATGGGCGCTTTGGCGGACGCCAATGCGCTGCCGAAGAATTTTGGCGACTACCTGCTGCCGGCGGCGAACGACAATAATCCGTTTGCGCCAGCGAGCCAAAAGAAAGAAATGATGAAGATCGCCCTGGAACACGAACTGGCGCTGGTCATCGGTTCGATGCGCGGTATCGAATCCGCCTCCGTGTTGTATGACAGAGAGACAGACAATGGCTTGACTCAGAAAGAAATCATTACCGCAACGGTCAGCGTAATGCCGGCGGGGAATGAAGAGCTCGACGAACAACGCGTGCAGACGATCCGCCAGGTCGTTGCAGGGGCCATCAGTGGTCTGTCGCCCGGCAATGTCGTGGTGGCTGATCTAGGCAGCGGTAAGTGCTATCGCGGCAACGGCGACGGCGGACCGGGCGTCGGCCTCGACGATCTCTATAGCGTCGCCAAGCGAACGTACGAACGTGATTGGGAAGCGAAAATCCTCGGCGCCTTGGCTTACATTCCGGGCGTCAATGTAAAGGTCAACGTGGAGCTGAATCCCGAATTGAAGCTGAATCAAACCCAAACCAAGGTCGATCCCAAGCCGGTGCCGATCGACGTGCAGGAAAGCAGCAAGACATCAAATACACAAGGCGCCGCGCCGGGCGGTCGTCCCGGCTTGGCATCACAGGGAGGCACCAATGTGGGCGCCTCAGTCGCTGCAAACGCCTCCACTGGCCCGAAGTCGGAGGATGAATCGTCGGTGACTCGTTCGAGAAATGCCGTATCGACTGAAAACATCGTGACCGAGCGCGCGCCGCTCACGCCGCGCCGAGTCACCGTCACGGTCGGCGTTCTCAGCAGCTATTACGAAAAAATCTGGCAAGAGCAGCATTCAGCCGCGCCCGGCACGGAGGCAAAAAAGCCGGCCGCCAATGATTTAGCCACGATCGAGGCGGACGAGAAGAAAAAAATACAAGACTTTGTTTCACAATTGATTCCGCTTCCGCCGCGCACCGCCGCCGACGGCGCGCCGATCGAAGTCACGCCGATGGTCACCGTGATGACGTTCCAACACATTCCCTCCGCGCCGATTCTACCACCGTCGGTTGCGGAAAAGAGCTTGTCGTGGTTGGGCCAGTATTGGTCGACGCTCGGCACGATCGGCTTGGGAATGGTCAGCCTGGTGATGCTGCGGTCGATGGTCCGCGCCGTTCCGGCGACCGAATCGGCGCGCTCCACTCCGGTAGCTTCCGCCAGTGCCAGCTCGCTCAGTCAGGCGGCCGAAAGTGAAGATTCGTCACCCGTCGAAGTCCAAGAGGCCGCGGCCAAGCTGAAGCGCCGTGTCAAATCGGGTCCCTCGATGCGCGATGAGCTCGTCGAAATCGTCCGTGACGATCCGGATGCCGCCGCGAATATCCTCCGAAGCTGGATCGGTAGCGCTACCTAAACAACAAACCATGAACAACCCATCGACACCATCGCTCGCTTGCCGTTTCGCGCGTCCTCATTAGGCCGTACCAAGTATGAAATTCCGCCAACACTCCCTGAGAAAAGCCGCGATCCTGGTCGCGAGTCTCGACCGTCCGACGGCCGATCTGCTGCTTGCGCAGATGGGATCACTCCAGGCCGAACAGGTTCGCCGCGCGATCCTGCGCCTCAGCGATGTCGAACCGAGCGAGCAAAATGAAATCATCGAGGAGTTTTTTCGCATTGGACCGCTGATTCCGCAACAACATCCGCCGGGCATCGAGCTTGACGACGAACTGGCTCGGCGGATCGCATTGCCGAGTCTGAAAGCTGAAAAAGCCATTGCACCGCAGCCAGAGCCGACGAGCGACGAGCCGCCATTTCAATTCTTGCACGAGACCGAGTTCGAATCGCTGACGCCGTTTTTGAAGCGCGAGCATCCGCAGACGATCGCCGTCGTGCTGTCGCACTTGCCGCCCGATCGGGCTGGAGAAGTGCTGGCCCAATTGCCGGCGACGGTGCAAGTCGACGTGATTCGACGCCTGGTGGATTTAGACAAAGCCGATCCACGAGTGTTGCGCGAAGTCGAGCGAGGACTGGAGTCGTGGCTGTCGCAACAGAGCCGTGATCGGCAGCGGTGCGCGGCCGGACTGGTGGCTGTCTCGGCGATTCTCACGGCGGCCTCCGGCGGAACGCGACGAAACATTCTCACGAATCTTACGCGGCACGATCGCACCTTGGCCGGCAAATTGCGGCCCGATCGTTTTCACTTCGCCAACCTGATCGAATTGGACGACGCCACGTTGCTCGTGGTGCTGAAGGCCGCCGATCCGGAATTGATCGTGCTTGCATTAGCCGGAGCGCGAGCCGAATTGGTGCAGAGAGTCACTCGGCAATTGCCAACCGAACAGGGCAGGGCACTCGCCAAAGCGCTCGTGCATTTGGGTCCAACGCGATTGGCCGACGTCGAGGACGCTCAGCAAGCGCTCGCCGATCTGGCGGTTGATCTGGAAGCGGAAGGACGAATCACACTGGGCTCAAACAGGCGGATCAGCGTGGCGGCGTGAAGAAGAGTGGTTAGTGGTTCGTGGCAACGTTTTGACGACGAGTGGCGTGAACGTAACCCGGTGAAGTATTTCGTCCCCTAGCCCTCGCCCCCAGTCCCTAGCCCCTCTCCCCCATGCCCACGATCATCAAATCCGGCGGCGCGTTGCGAAGCCCGCAGCAGGTTGCCTTCAATCTGGAGGACATGACGCAGCAGGCGCAGAAATACCTCGACAAGATTCGCTCGCAGGCGGCGCAAATCATTGCCGACGCGGAGAAACAGGCCGATGCCATTCGCCGGCAAGCGGAGGAAGACGGACGGCAAGCGGCGATGCGGGCGGCGGAAAAAGTGCTGGATGAAAAGGTTAGTCAAAGGATGCAAACGCTGCTGCCGGCGTTGCAAGCCGTCGTCAGCAATATCGCCGACGCGAAGCAGGCTTGGCTCGGGCAGTGGGAGCGCGGCACCGTGAAATTGGCGGCGGCGATTGCCGGAAAAGTGATTCGCGGCCATGTCGGCAATTTACCGGAAGTGACGCTGACCTTGGTGCGAGAATCGCTGGAAATGGCCGCAGGCAGTTCGCAAGTGCGAATTCACTTGAATCCAATCGACCATGAAACACTACAGTCGCAAATTGGACGTTTGACCAAGGAACTCGGTCGCGTCGCCGGCGCCGAGGTTCTGGCCGATCCGCAAATTACACCCGGCGGCTGCCGCATCGAAACCCTGCACGGCTCGATCGACCAACAATTCGAAGCCCAACTGGCACGCATCGAAGACGAATTGACTCGCGCTAACGACGGCTAACGCGCAAATGACGAATGACGAGACCCTAATTCCTTACCTGGGCCGAGCAAAACCGCGGATTGTTCCATGAAATCGCGATCGGTGATATTGATGGCTTGTGTTCCGCCGATGTCGGCGGTCGCTCGCGCGTACCCCAACGGGGTTTTGTCCTCTAGCCCAGGGTTGGTCGCGACGGCGACCTACCCTGGGTGGAAACGCAAGCAAACGATTTCTACCCCAACGGGGTTGCGTCAGATCCGGCGCCACGCCGACACAACCCCGTTGGGGTTGAGATTGCGTCCGGATCATTCTACCCAGGGTAGCCCGCCTACGGCGTGCAACCCTGGGCTACCGGACAGAACCCCTGTCGGGGTTCAACGCAACTGAAACGCATGCATAAACCATACGGAGACGGCCCGAACAAAAGCGGGACGAATTCCGGATTGCACAATCAGTCGATTTTTCACAGCCCGCTTCCACCCTCACCCTTCTGCCCATGCACTCACTCACCTCCCAACTCGATCGCGTCATGCCCACCGCACTGGTCGGCAGCGTCGTGCGCACGATCGGAATGACGGCCGCGGTGGCCGATTTTCCGGCTCCGGTCGGCGCGCTGGTCGAGATCGAGCGGCAAACGGGCAAGCCGCTGCGGGCTGAAGTGATTGGGTTCCGCGATTCGATCACATTGGTCTATCCTTACAGCGACTTGAACGGCGTGCGCCGCGGTCATCGAGTGCGATTGTTGGGTACCACGCGCTGGCTGCGAGTCGGCGAGTCGATGCTGGGTCGAGTGGTCGATGCGCATGGCCGTGCGATCGACGGTCGCCCGCAGCCGGCGCTTTCCGACCGAACGCCGCGCGAGCGTGCGGCTCCGCCGGCCGTCGAACGCCCGCGCATCGATCAGCCACTGGGGACCGGCATCCGCTCGCTCGACGCGATGCTCACCTGCGGTCGCGGCCAGCGAATGGGAATTTTCGCCGGCTCGGGCGTCGGCAAAAGCGTGCTGCTGGGCATGATGGCCCGCTACACGGCCGCGCATGTGAATGTCATCGCCTTGGTCGGCGAACGCGGCCGAGAAGTGAATGAATTCCTCGAACGCGATTTGGGACCCGAGGGCTTGGCGCGAAGCGTAGTCGTTGTCGCCACAAGCGACGAGCCGGCTCTATTGCGAGTGCAAGCGGCGCAAACGGCCACGGCCATTGCCGAGTATTTCCGCGACACGGGCCGCGACGTGCTGCTGCTGATGGACTCGCTGACCCGATTTGCAATGGCGCAGCGTGAAATCGGCCTGGCGGTGGGCGAACCTCCCACGACACGCGGTTACCCGCCATCGGTGTTTGGCATGTTGCCGAAGTTGGTCGAGCGCGCCGGCAGAGCGGCCCGCGGCAGCATTACGGGATTTTACTCGGTGCTTGTCGAAGGCGACGATCCGCAAGAACCGATTGCCGATGCCGTTCGCGGCCTATTGGACGGTCACATTTGGTTGTCGCGCAAGATGGCCGGGCGCGGCCATTATCCCGCGATTGACATCCTCGGGAGCCTAAGCCGGCTAATGTCGGACATTACTCCGCGCGCTCAGCAGGATGCGGCCATCGCGGTGCGCGAATTGTTGGGGGCATATCGCGATCATGAAGATTTGATTTCGATCGGAGCCTACCGCCGCGGCAGCAATCGAAGCGTGGATTTGGCGATCGATCTGCAAGACGAGATGAATCGGTTTTTGCGGCAACGCGTGGACGAACCGGTGAAGCTGACCGATGCCGTTGCAGCATTGATTCGATTGCACAACCGCACGACGCATCCGCCGACGGCAACCGGCGCCAACGCGGCAACGGCCGGCAGCGCTCCAGCGGCCACGTCGCCGACTGCTGGCGGCATTACTTTATGAAACATGATCGACTACGAAACAAAGTGAGCTTTTTAGTCTGACACGATGGCGAGTTTTCAATTCCGATTAGCGACGCTCCTGCGGCTTCGCGAGGCGTGGCGCGACGAGCGCCGTACGCACCTTGCCGACGCGCAGCGGGCAGAGCAATTGATCCTCGAGCGCCTCGCCGCGATCGATGACGAACTGTCGGCATCGCGCCGCCAGTATGTCGATGCTGCGCGCTCGCGGACGGTGAATGTCGATTTATTAACGGACTTGCGCGCTACGAAATGATTCTCAAGGCTCAAAGGCAATCGGCCGATCAACAGCGGCAGGCGGTCGTCGCCGAAGTGCAGAAGCGGCGCGCGGCGCTAGTCGCCGCGGACCGCGACGTGCGAGTGTTGGAGAAACTGCGTGAGACGCAGCAGCAGCGTTATGGTGAAGAGGAAGCACTCCGAGAGTTCAAGCGTCTCGATGAACTGGCGGTGCTTCGCCACGAGCCGAAGGAGGTGCCCTGATGGGACGACTTCTTTCGGCCGGCGGCGCTCTGCTGGCATACGTATGCGTGGCGACGGTGCTTACGGCAGGTGTCGTGGGCGGATATTTGTGGACGCATGGCTACTTGGATAAAGAGAAGCTCGACCGGATGGTGGCTGTTGCAAGAGGCGTTGAGATAGCTCCGCAGGCGGTCGAGCAAGCGGCAAAAACACCCCAGGCGGCCGAGCAACCATCGCTCGACGACGTCGAACGGCAGCGAGCGATCCAAACCCGGCAACTTGAGCTTCGCGAGCAAGCGATCGGCAGCGGCTTGGATCGAGTTCGCTTCGAGCAGCGCAAACTGACCGACGAACGTGCCGATTACGATCGCCTCAAGAAGGGATTCGAAGAGGTTCTCAACGACAAGAAAAACAAAGCGGTTCTCGCCGGGCGCGAGAATATTCAACTGATTTGGGAAAACATCAAGCCCAAGCAAGCGAAAGAAGAAATCCTGCAGATGATCGAGGCGGGAGAGGAAAACGAAGTGGTCGCGATCATGTCCGGGATTTCGATCGCCAAACGCGCGCGGATCATTGGAGAGTTCAAGACGGAAGAGGAGTCCAAGAAGCTGGCGGAACTGCTGCGCCTTATCCGGCAAGGCGTGCCCGACGTATTGTCGATCGATCAAACCCGCGATGAGCTAAAGAAATTCAATCCGCAACAGAAATAGCCGCTAATGCCTTCCTTCGGACTCGACAACCTGAATTCCTATCCGCACGTCGGGCAAACGCCCTCCCCCACGGCGGCTTCATCTTTCGACAGTTCATTTGGCGGCTTCGACGATGCGCTGCAACGGGCTGGTCAATCCAGCAATGATTCGCGGGCTTCCGATTCTTGGAGGACGTCGGATGAATCGACGGCCGATCGGTCGAGCGGCCCGAGCACCAGCACTTCGGATGGCTCCTCGTCGACGGACTCGCGATCGGACGCGACTCCGTCGAGCAACTCGGCCGATCGTGAATCGACCTCGTCCACTTCCGGCGACCGCCAGACAACAAGCGATGCGACCCAATCCTCGGCGTCGGAAGATGCATCCGCCCGGCGGTCCGAGAGCGGCCGAAAGGCTCCAAATAACTCGACGTTCAACTGAATCGGCGCAGGGCGGGAAATCAAGTCGCTCGGCAATCCATCGTCAACAAATCGCGCAAGCCGCGGCCGTTGCAAACCAGTCGGCGACCGACGCAAGCACGAATGCGACCCAACAAGCTCCAACTGTGGACTTGCTGTCTGGATCGCCGCAGTCAATCGCCAACGCACGGGCCGCCGCGGCGCGACTCAAGGCGGCGGCGAACACGGCAAAGACGCCGACCGTCGGGAAAGCCGGACAAGCGGCCGCGGCTAATGTAGCCCTCGATCAGACAACCGATCCCAATCAGGCGATCGTTGATCCCGTGGCCGCGGGTACGCCCGCGACCGACGTCGCCACCGCGGCATCGAGCATCGTCCTCGCGACGGCGACAAACGTGCCTACCGTTTCGGCTTCGACGGGCGCCAAGGCGCGAGGCCCGGCGGCATCGGGTCTCCGCGGCGCGAACGTTGACAGCGGTGCGAACGCGAGCGACGCGGCCGACCAAGTCCAAACGGCCGAAAGTGCCGCCGCTGTTTTGGCGGCCGACAGTGCGTCGTCGGCCTCTGGTTCGATTCAATCGACTGCACCTGCTCGTTCCTCGGCAGCCAACTCGTCGCGGGCAATCCAGCGAATTCGACGGAGAAATCGGCTGCGAATGTCGCCGATTCGATCGCAGCGGGAGTCGCGGGCGTGGCCGCTGGCGCGATCGCTCAACCCGCGGCTTCGGGAAGTTCGGGCGATTCGGCGGATTCGACGGACAAGCCTGCGACGGCGCCCGTCGCATCGACCGCGGCGACGACACCAACTACCGGCGCAAATTCCACGAATCTCGCGGTGAACAACCAAGGCAACGTCGGCGCAGCCGCGCAATCGTCGAACGCGGCCGGCATTTCAAATTCCGGAGGCACATCGGGCACGAGCGAAGTGGATCGAGTCCGATTCGTGCAACGAGTGGCTCGGGCGTTTCAAGCCGCCGACGAAGATGGCGGCCAGATCAAGCTCCGGCTCAGCCCGCCCGAACTCGGTTCGATGAAAATCGAAATCACAATGCACGGCGGGACGATGACGGCGCACGTAGAAACCGAAACATCGGCTGCCCGCAACATGCTGCTTGATAATCTGCCCGCGTTGCGCCAAAGGCTGGCCGACCAGAACATCAAGATCGAAAAGTTCGACATCGACCTACGAGATCAGTCGGGCGGCGGCGATCCATCCGGTTCGGGCTTTGCCGATCCACGCAATCAAATGCCCCATTACGCGCCGCGAATGAACACGGCCACGGTCACTAATCCAATCGCAACGACCAGCATCCCGACGTCCAGTTTGCTCGGCGGCAGCGGGCAATTGAACGTTGTCGTATGAGCAACCTCCATTTTTGGCAGCGAAGGAACAAAGAATGTCCACCGGCAGCGTCCCACCGACCGGCTCCTCGTCGAGCGGTCTTGATGCCTCGACTTCGGCTGCGTTGAACAGCTTGGGCTCGGTCAACATCAGTCAGTTTCTCCAGATGATGTTGGCCGAAATGCAGAATCAAGACCCGTTGAATCCGATGTCGAACACCGACCTGATGAACCAGATCGGCGACATGCAGCAGATTTCGGCAAGCAACCAACTCACCAACACGCTGCAAGCCATGCAGGTCGGCCAGGCATTGTCGAATGCGACGGCGTTGATCGGCGCGACAGTCACCGGGACCGATTCCAACGGCGCGGCGGCGTCGGGCGTGGTCAGCCAGGTTTCGATTTCCAGCGGCGTGCCGTCGCTGCAAATCGGAACTCAGAGCGTTCCGCTGGCGAATGTGACGGGAGTTTTGTCGGCCGGAAACGGCAGCGGTTCAACATCTGCCGCCGCGCTGGCCGCTTTGGAAGAGGCGTTGTCGAGTGGCGGCAATGCCGCGACAAACGCCGCGACGAATGCCGCCAACGCCGCCACACCGGTCGCGGGAGCGACTTCGTAGCAGAAGTAATTGGAAGACATGCCACGGCTCAAACGCCGTGGCTTGATAGACGCTAGGCGAAATCACGAGGCGCGTCGGGCGGAACCCGGTGCAAGAAACCAAACATCCAACCAGTGCCACGTCCGCCGGCGGAACCTGCGGCGCGGCCTACTTCGTCAGCCAAAGGACGCGATCATGGGCTTAGCATCCGCACTCAGCACTGCCTTGACCGGATTGAATGCCGCGGAGACGTCGATCAACGTCATCGGCAACAATCTCGCGAACTCGAGCACGATCGGCTATAAAGCCTCGGCGCCGGTGTTTGCCACGCAATTCGCTCAAACCTCCAGTTTGGGATCGGCCCCTTCGGGAAACTCCGGCGGAACGAATCCGAGCCAGATCGGCTTGGGCGTGCAAGTCGCGGAGATATCTCCCAACTTCACTCAAGGAACTTTGCAAGTAAGTTCCAGCCCCTCCGACCTGGCCATCCAGGGAAACGGCTTCTTCATGGTGCAAGGAAACTCGGGCCAGACGCTGTTCACCCGCGACGGCGAGTTTCAAACCAATTCCGCAAACGTATTGGTCACGTCGACAGGTGATTCGCTGTTGGGATTCGGCGTCGACAAGGATTTCAATCTCAACACGACGCAACTCCAGCCGCTGACGATTCCGCTGGGAACTTCGTCGGTCGCCCAAGCGACGCAAAACGTCACTTTCCAAGGCGATCTTCCGCCGACCGGCGCCGTCGCCAATCAGGCTCAGATCATCCAGAGCGTCGTGTTGGGAGACTCCAGCTATGCCGCTCCGCCGGCCGGAACGACGGAAGTCATCGCCGTCGGACCCCAGACCGCGCCGACCGCAACGGTGGATTTGATAACTCCTGGCTCGCTAAATGCCGGCACGTATAACTACAAAATAGTTTACACGACCGCGAACGGCGGCGAGAGCGACTCGGAAAGCTTCAGCGTCACCGTGCCAGCCCCCGACACGAATGTGAGCGTCGATCTAAGCAACATCCCGACCGACGCCACCGGCAAATATACGGGCGTGAACATCTATCGCACGGCCAACCAAAGCGCTCCCGGCGCGACTCCCACCTACTATCTCGACACAAGCCTCACCAATGCCCAGGCGGCCGCGGGCTACACCGACACGACCGACGATACGACGCTCCAATCGAGCACTCCATTCGCCAGCGCGACCATTTCCGGCAATTACAGCTATTACGTCACGTACACGAAGGCAGGCTTGCCCGAGAGCCAGCCCTCTCCGCTCATCGGCCCCTTGAACGTGACGAACGACCAGGTGGTTTTGTCGAACCTGCCGACGCCCAGCGGACAGTATGCCGGAGGACAAGTTCGAATCTATCGCAACACGGCCGCCGATCCCTCGACATTCTTTGCCGTGGCGACCGTCGCTCCAGGCACGTCGTTTGTCGACAACACGGCCGATTCGACGATCACGAATTCCGCCGGCACTGGATATGGGCAACTCGACTTCAACGGTCCGGCGGTCACGTCGAACACGTTGTTGACCAACGTGCAGGAATACAACGGTGTCAGTTATGTCAAGCCATTTTCGGTCGGCACACTGTCGTACGCGGGCAATGTCGGCGGAACCACGCTTAGCCCGGCCACCTTGCAGGTCACCAACACGACGACCGTGCAAGACCTGGTCAACTTCCTCAGCCAAGCGAGCGGAATTCAGCCCGCGAGCGCCGACCCGGCGAACCCGATTCCGGGCGATATTTCCGGGGCGGCCCAAGGCGGGCTGGTTTTGGGCGATGGGCAAATCCAGATCGTCAGCAACAACGGCACGGCCAACGCCGTTTCGATTCCGCTTTCGGCCCTGCAGATGACGCCGGCCGGTGGCGGAGCCCCGACCAATCCGAGCTTGAACTTCATGACAACGCAACCGGCAGTCGGCCAATCGGTCAGCACCAATTTCATCGCCTACGACTCGCTCGGCATTCCGGTCAATGTCACCGTCACGATGGCGTTGCAAAGCGTGAGTGGCAACAGCACGACCTACCGTTGGTTTGCCTCGTCGCCCGACAACGAACCGACCAGCGGCAATAGCACCGCGGTGGGCACCGGCCTGGTCACTTTCGACGGAAACGGCAATGTGTTGGGAGTCACCAACGATACCGTGTCGATGCAGCGTACCAAAGTTGCTTCGCAGTCGTTGCAATTCAAGCTCGATTTCAAGCAAGTGTCGGGCCTTGCGACCACGACGCCGTCGCTCTCCGTCACGAATCAGGATGGTTCCGCGCCGGGAACGCTAGCGAGCTACAACATCGGGGCCGACGGGACGATTCAAGGCGTCTACAGCAACGGTGTGACCCGCACCTTGGGCCAGCTTCAATTGGCCAATTTCACGAACCCTTCTGGCTTGGTGCAAGAAGGGTCAAACAATTTCTCGGCCGGCGTCAACTCCGGATTGCCAGTTCAAGGCACTCCTGGCACGCAAGGCATCGGAACCGTCGTCTCCGGCAGTCTCGAGGAATCGAATACCGATATCGGCACAAGTTTGGTGAACCTGATTCTGGCTTCGACCGCGTATCGCGGCAACGCCCAGGTCGTGACCACGACAAACCAGTTGTTCGACGCCCTGCTGTCGCTAACCCGGTAGGCGGAAGGGGGCAGGGCTCCGGGGGCAGTGGCCAGAGACGCGGAATGACGGCGCGGTCGCTCCGGATGGCTATTTCGCGGCGCGTTAAAATCGGCGCGGTCGCTATCTTCCGAATTTGTGCGCGACCGATCCTGCCGCGGCTTTGTCGAAAATCATTCGATTGCCATTCAGCGTCCTGCATTTTGCAGCGGAAATCTGGCCGCGCCATTGCCCCGGCGTCCCTAGGGCCGTCTGTTTCGCTGCCTGACTCTCGACCCCCTTGTGCCTGTTTCGTGGCCTAAAATTGCCGTGAGCGGGTTTGCGGTCTCATCGATTGGCAATCGGATTTGCCGGCTTGTCGGCGACGTGCGTACCCCGTGTCGGCATTGAATCCCCGTTTGCCGCGGCGAGCGGCATTGAACTCCGAGCGAACTGATCGTGATCAAACTTACTCGATTGGGCGGTGAGAAATTCGTGCTGAACGCCGACTTGATTCGTTACGTCGAAGCGCACCACGACACGTTCATCACGCTAACCAGCGGCGATCACGTCGTCGTTCAAGAGTCGATGGACGAAGTGCTCGAGCTCGCCATCGAATATCAACGCGCCAAGCACATGCTGCCCGTCGTGGCAGGCTAAACATCCCAATCACGCAAACATCGTCCAAGCTCCCGACCTCCAGCCTCCGACCTCCGACCTTCGACCCCTAGCACCTCATGGACATCGCCACCGTTGCCGGACTTCTAATGGCCTTCGCCATGATGGCCGGTTCGCTCCTCGTCATGGGCATGGAAGGGAAGGGGAGCGTCAACTACGCTTCGTTCATCGATCCGCCGGCCATCATGATGGTCATTGGCGGAGGGATCGGCGTCGGCCTCGTCGGGTTTCCGCTGCGCAACGTGCTGGGCTTGCCCAAAGTCATTCTCAAAGTGTTTTTCAACAAGCCGGAAAACCTCAATCATCTGATCGAGCAACTGGTCGGACTGGCGGAGACGGCCCGTCGCGACGGACTCCTGGCGTTGGAAAGCAAAGCCGCGCAAATCGAGGATCCGTTTATCGCCCTGGGGATTCAAATGGCCGTCGACGGCACTCGGCCCGAGGTGATCGAAGAGGTGATGCGAACCGAAATCTCGTCGATGTGCGGCCGGCATCGCGAGCAGAAGAAAATCCTCGAGTTGATCGGCCGCTGCGGTCCGGCGTTCGGCATGATCGCCACGCTGCTGGGATTGGTGCTGATGTTGGGCAATCTATCCGATCCGGATTCGATCGGACCCTCGATGGCCGTGGCGCTGATCGGCACTCTCTACGGGGCGCTGATGGCCAATCTGGTGTGCATTCCATTTACCGAGAAATTGGCGCTGCGAAGCCACGAGGAAGCGATGGCCAAGGAAATCGTCTTGCGCGGCATCATGGCCATTCAGTCCGGCGACAATCCACGCACCGTGCAGCAAAAACTCAACACCTATTTGCCTCCGAAGCTCCGGCCAGGCGCCAAGAAGCGGCTTAAATCAACGCGAACGTCCGTCGAAGGTCGAACCGATGTCCGAACCGGAACAACCACATAGCGAGGGCGCGCCGGAGTGGATGGTGTCGTATGCCGACATGATCACCATTCTGATGTCGTTTTTCGTCGTGATGTTTTCCATGGCCGGCTCGAAGGATAAGAAGAAGGAAGAACCCGTGATGTCGGCTTTGCGGCGGCAATTCGGACGATTCGTCGGTGTGCCATCGGCGCAATTGCTGCCGGCGGGCTCGCCGTTGTCGGCGAAAACCAATGGACTAAAAGCAAATCCCGCGATTCACGACTCGAAAACTCTCGGATTGGTCGGCGATCATACTCACGTCGCCACCATCCGGCAGGGCGACCAGTTGACGATTGGTGGCGTAATCTATTTCAAAGGACGGGCGACCGATTTGACCGACGAGCAGCGGCTCGAATTGCAAGCCTGTGCCAAGGAACTCGCGGGCAAGCCGCAGAAAATTGAGGTTCGGGGCCATACTCGCAATCGCCCGTTTCCGCCGGATGACAAGATTCACGACAATTGGGACCTGGCCTACGAGCGGTGCCACAAAACGATGGATTATCTGGTGCTGTTGGGAATCGATCCGCGCGCGGATTCGCATCGGCGTGTCGGCACAATTCGAGCCCCTGTATGCCGGTGACGATCCAGCGCTCTTGGAGAAAAACAGCCGGGTCGAAGTGTTCATGTTGAACGAGTTTACCGAGGATTTGCGCGGCATTTCGGGCAAAGAAGGGGTGGAGTAGTTCGTCCCATCGGCGCTTGGGAAATTGCCGCGATGGACTGAAGTGAGGCGTGGATCTTGATTGGCCCCGGCGATTGCGCAGCGTGCTTTTGAAAATCAATTTCAAACGAAGGTGAAATAGCATGGCCGAATCCGCTACATTACCCGCCGCGGGAGCTGCCGAGGCCGGCGGCAAAAAGTTCTTTTCCAAAGGAAAGATCATCGGCATTGTCGCCGCGATCGTTGTTCTGCAATGCGTGCTTGCCTATCTCTACTTGCCGGGCGGGGATTCGGCCGCCAAAGCCGACGGGAAGAAAGACGCGGCCGCGCGTGGGGACGACAAAGACAAGGATGGCGGCGGTGAAAGCCGTGGCGAGAACCGCGAGATCGACCTCGGAAAATTCAGCCTGACCGCGTTCGATCCCAACTCCAATACGACGCTGTTGATCGATTTCCATCTGTATGGCACGGTTGCTGTCGATGCTAGCGATAAGCTGGCGACGGCAAAGGACAGCGGCGAACATGGCCATTCAGGGCACGGAGGCAAGGCAGGCGAAGGGGGCGATGAAGACAATAGCAACTTCGGACGGCTCTTCAAGAAGAATCAGCATCGTTTCCGCGACCAGGTGATCGTGATCATTCGCAACGCCACGATGGCCGATCTGGCCGACCCGAGTTTGGGATTGATTAAAAGGCAGATTTTGGCGAAAACCAACTCCTTGCTTGGCGAACCGCTGTTGAAGGAAGTTGTTTTCAGCGATTTTGCAGTCGTCCAGCAGTAGTTTGCGCAACGAATTCAATGGATGCCGGCAGAGGAAAGGATTCCGATGGCCGAGGGTTCCGAACCGACCAAACCGGATGTCGTCGAGGAAGTGCTCCGCCAGGCCGAAAGCTCGGCGGCGACGGCCAATCCGGTTGCCGCAAGCGCGTCGGCGGCCAAACCGAACCCCGCTCCGCCCGATAACCCGGTCTTGCGCCCCGATGAGATTGCGGCCCTGTTGAATCAGACCGCGGGCGCCGCGCCGGGTCGTGCGGCTACTACTGGATCGGCCGCAGTCCCATCCGTCGCCGCTCCATCTCCGACACGCACCGCGCGTGCGCCAGGGCAATCAGCCTCCGGTGGTGATCCTGTCGCCGCTCGCATCGCTCAAGGCGACATCGATTTCCTGCTCAGCCAGGCCGAACAGGCATTGGCGTCGGTTCAAAACCCGGGCCGTGATTCCTCGGCCGATGCCGCCGTTCCGTTTCGGCTCGCCGATTTCGCCGGCGCGGCTCCGACGACGGAAAACACGACTCTCGATTTGATCCGCGACGTCGATCTCGATCTGCGCATCGAGCTTGGGCGAACCCACATGCATTTGGAAGACGTGCTGAAGCTTGGCAAGGGGGCCGTGGTGCCTTTGGATAAATTGGCAGGCGATCCGGTCGACATCTACGCGAACGGTCGCTTGATCGCCCGCGGCGAAGTCTTGATTCTGAACGACAATTTTTGCGTCCGCGTCGCCGAATTGGTGGCCGGCGAAAACGCCGCGCCGTGCGAATAGCCGCCGCGCGAATGAAAAAACTGTGATCGCCGCGGTTTACTAGGCCGGGGCAGGGGAGTGGTCGACACGCATGGATGCGTTTCTTCGATGGAAGTTGTCTGCGGCGGTCGTATTGCCCGCGCTGCTCATGGCGGCGTCGTTTGCCGTCGCGGCGCCCGATCGCGCCGTGCAGCCGGCGACTTATCAGTCGGTCGCGGACGTCGGGCGCGCCACAACGCCGCCCCAAAAACTGAACGAGCCGATGCCGATCGGTCCGTCTGGCCGCGAAAGCGGCGATCCGGCCGCGCCGCACGGTGGGCATCGCGACGCGCCGGCGACGCCGAGTGCCGCTCCGGCGCTGCTGAGCATGTTTGGCAGTCTTGCCGTCGTGATCGGGTTGTTTCTCGGATTGGTTTGGCTTCTGCGCCGTGGCGCCGCCAAGTCGGCCAAGCTTTTGTCGGGCGAGGTGGTCGAAGTGCTCGGCCGATCGCCGCTCGCCGGCCGGCAGCACATGCACGTGATTCGATTCGGCAATCGTTTGCTGCTGGTCGCCGTTTCGCCAGACGGAGCCGAAACGTTGGCCGAAGTTAGCGATCCGGCGGAAGTCGATCGACTGGCCGGTCTGTGCCAGCAGACGCAACCCAACTCGGCGACGCACGCATTTCGGCAAGTGTTTGGTCAACTGGCCGAGATGCGCCGACCGCGGCAGCTCGATGCGGTCGCCTCCATCGATGTTGCTGCCATCGGTTCCCGTGAACCGACGACGCTTCGCCATGCGGAGGACGACGATGTCTGATCGCATTGACGTCATCGAGCGTTCAACCAATTCGAATGAGAATTCCGCCGTCGTCACGCCGGCGCCCGCGAAGAAGAAAACCTCTGCGACGCGGTGTTGGATGGTCGTCGCTTTGGTGGTCCTTAGCACCGCAATGGCGTCTCGGCCCGTGGCGGCTCAGCAGACGCCGAATTCAGGGGCGAAAATCGAGCTTCCGGCCGGATTGGCCGGCGGACCAGAGCAATGGACGAGTCCCGAAGGGCTCAGTTCGACGCTGCAAATCATGTTGCTGTTGACGGTGATCAGCCTGGCGCCGTCGGTGCTGTTGATGACGACCTGCTTTGTGCGGATTCTGGTTGTGTTCGGCTTATTGCGGCAGGCGCTGGGCACGCAGCAGTTGCCGCCCAGCCAAGTCCTTACATCGATCAGCCTGTTTCTCACGCTGATGATCATGCTGCCCGTTTGGAAACAGGTTTACGACAACTCGGTGTTCCCGTACACGCAGCGCCGTATCGGGCTGGAGCAGGCCTGGGAAGGAGGCATCCAGCCGATTCGCCGGTTCATGTCGCAGCAGATTCAACGGACCGGCAACGAGGCCGATATCCGGATGTTCTACCGCTACATGCCCTCCGGCACGCCGGAGTGGAAAGACTACAACGACGTTCCGCTTCAAGCCCTCTTGCCGGCTTACATGCTGAGCGAGTTGAAGACGGCGTTTCTGATCGGCTTCCAGATTTATTTGCCTTTTCTGATTCTCGACATCGTCGTGGCCAGCGTCACGATTTCGATGGGCATGATGATGCTGCCCCCTGTGTTGATTTCGCTGCCATTCAAGTTGTTGCTGTTCGTGCTCGTCGACGGCTGGCACTTGGTCGTCGAAATGCTGTTGCGAAGCTTCCAACCTTTTACCTAGCGGAAGACATGTTCCGCCAAACACCGTGAACTCTCCCGAAGCGGTTGATTTCGTCATCGAACTAACGCGGCAGGCGATCCTGACCACGCTCTGGATCTGCGCACGGTGCTGTTGGCCGGCATGATCGTCGGCATCTTGATCGGGCTGGTGCAAGCGGTCACCCAGATTCAAGAACAGGCCGTGTCGTTCGTGCCCAAGCTGCTCGTGATGGTGTTGGTGATCAGCCTGACTCTGCCGTGGCTCATCAATCAGATGGTGCAATACTCGCACGATCTGATCGCAAATATCCCGAACAATTTGTGATCGGGGCTAGGAATGCCTTGGCTTGAAACCATCTCCGTCACCTGGGTGCTGCTGTTCACGTTCGTGCTGGCGCGTGTCAGCGGGTTGGTGATGACCGTGCCGGTGTTTACCGGTTCCGAAGTGCCGATGCAGGTGCGCGGGCTACTGTCGGTCGCCATGGCGCTGGTGCTGACGCCGACTCAGTGGGGCGTCCATTGGCCGGCGCCCACCGGAGTCATCGACTATGCGATTTTGATGTGTGGGGAACTGCTGATCGGATTGATTCTCGGACTGGGAATCGTGATTCTGCTGTCGGGAATGCAAGTGGCCGGACAAGTCATCGCACAAATGAGCGGAATGGCGCTGGCCGAAGTGTTGTCGCCGGGAAGCGACGAGCAGGTGCCGCTGTTCTCGGGCATGTTGAACATGACGGCGCTGGCGGTATTCGTCGTGATCGGCGGTCATCGTGCGTTGATCGACGGACTGTTGCACACGTTCGTAACGCTGCCGATAGGGCAGGGGGGAGGCGGCGCTTCGATGGCCCAGGCCGCGCTCAACCTGTTGAGCGGAAGCTTTTTTCTCGCGGTGCGGGCCGCCGCGCCCGGCATGATCGCTCTGCTGTTGGCGACACTCGTGCTCGGCCTCGTCGGCCGAACGCTGCCACAGTTAAACATCCTCGTTCTCGGCTTCGGCATCAATTCATTGGTCGTGCTCAGCACGCTTTCGGTTTCGATCGGAGCCGTAGCGATCTTGGTCTCGGATTATTTCGAACCGGCATTGAAGTCACTGCTGGATGCCGTCGGAGCGCACTGAACATCGCGCTGTCTGACCTCTGACTTCCGACTTCCGACCTCTGACCCCTGACCCCTTTCCGTGGAACAAACCGGCGAAAAGACTCAAGATGCGACGCCGCATCGCCGCCAACAGGCTCGCGAGGAAGGTCGCGTTGCGCAAAGTCAGGATCTGGCCGCATCGTTGATTCTCTTGGTCGGACTGTCGGCGATTTTGATGATGGGCGGGCGGCTGGCCGATTTCATGGCCAATCTGGCTAAGCGCCAATTGGGCGACGGTGCCTGGCTATCGACCGACGTCGGTGTGTTTTGCCATCAAACGCGCGATGTGCTGACGGGATTGGGCACGGCATTGTTGCCGATCTTCGGCGTCGTTTGGCTCGCGGCGGTCGGCGCTCACCTCGTGCAGATCGGCTTTGTCATCGCGCCGACTCAAGCGGCTCCCGACTTGATGCGCCTCGATCCCATGCAAGGATTGCGGCGGCTGTTTTCGCTCGCCAGCGTCGTCCGGCTGGGAATGGGGATTATCAAGATCTCGATCGTGACGGCCGTGGCCCTTTGGGCTTTGTACGGAAGGCGAAACGAAATTCTGGCCGCGGCGGCTCTTGATGTCCCGCAGATTGCAAAACTGCTGGTCGACATCGTGTTGTGGACCGCGATCAAGATTGCTGCCGCGCTGGTCGTGCTGGCGCTATTGGATTATCTCTACCAACGGATCAAATTCGAGCAAGACTTGCGGATGACGCGGGATGAAGTTCGCGAGGAAATGCGCAACCTGCAAGGCGATCCACAGATCATTTCGCGCCGCAGGGCCGTGCAGCGACAATTGGTTCTAAATCGCCTCAGCAAGACGGTTCCCAGGGCCGACGTGGTCATCACCAATCCGACCGAATTGGCCGTCGCCATTCAATACGACGCGACGACGATGAATGCCCCTGTATTGGTGGCGAAAGGAGCCGGACTTTTAGCACAACGAATTCGCCGGCTGGCGTTGGAGAATGGCGTGCCGATTGTAGAACGCAAACCGCTGGCCCAGGCGATCTACAAAGATGTCGATCTGAACCGGCCGATTCCCGACACGATGTACGGCGCGGTGGCCGAGGTGCTGGCGTACGTCTATCAACTCAAAGGCAAACCGCTGCCGAAGACGGGGTGAGTTCGCGCCCGAATGCTGAATTCTGGCGAATCCAGCTACCGCGGCGGCGAATCCGTAGCTGAATTCACCAGAATTCAGAGCGAACCGAGGTTGTTTCTCGCGCCGTGCGCGGCGGCGAGAGCCGTTTCGCAGTCGTAGCCGTATTGCCGCATGAAGGGGCCCCAGCGACGGGAAATCTCGGCCATCGTTTCGGGCGAGATTTGATGGCGGTTTGTCTTGTAATCCTTCTGCGATTGCATATAGGCCTCGATCTTCGGCCGCGCGGGCTCGAAGTCGCCGAGCTGCAAATGGTCGTAAACCGTCTCCATTTGCGCAAGCGGATCGCGCACCAAATCTTCGTAGCGAAGTTCGCAAAAGTTTTCCGTCGGTATGCGATGCTTCTGCTCCGAGAAGACTCGATACATTCGCTCGAAGCTGCCTAAGACGTACTCCGGCAAATCGTCGTATCGCGGTCGCTGTAGCGCTTGCAGATCGTAGAGCGACGGCCAGAGTCGCATCGTCGAGGGAAAAACCGCGAAGGGATCGCGAACAATGTGAACGAATTTCGCCCCGGGAAACATCTCGGCCAGCAAGCCCACTCGGGCCGTGTGCGGCGGCGATTTCAACACGATCGGCTTGTCGGCTCGAACGGTGATCGTTTGCAGAAATCGCATCAAGCCGGCCTTCCAACGGGCCAATTCTTCCGGCGCAACACCGTTCATATCGAGAAACGAATCGCCCAGGCTGTCATTCGGGAATGCCATTCTCTCATAAGGCGAGCCAACGCCCAGATTGCACAGTGCGAATTCATCCTCTTGCGGATGGTCCCAGCCCGTCGCCATGTTGTCCGTCGGCCGTCGAGCCGGAAGCAGGAACTTGAAAAACCGTGTGACAATCCGCGCCGTCACCAAGGATTGTTTCGGAGCCAGGCATTCGTAAGTGGTGGGGAACGTAAACCGGTCGTCTTGCACTAGCAGTTCATGCAACAGCGTGGTGCCGGTGCGCCAGTGCCCGATGATAAAGATCGGCGGACGGACTTTGGTCGCCGCAATCCGGCGGCCGTAGATGGCTTGCTGCATTAGCGCGGCCACCGAATTGCCGAGCGAGATGGGAGTCACGCCGGCAACGACGTGCCAGCCTCTCGGGCCGACGGCCAGTCGATGGCGGAGCAAGAACTTTGTCCACGTGCCAAACGTCATTCCATGCCAAAATCGCGGGCCAAGCGTCTGACGCAGCTTCGTCATCGACGTTTGGTTCCTGGGCTTGGAGTTGGGCGCCTTGGTTTGGTTATTCATGGAACGACCATTTGTGCTGCAATTCCGAGCGCAGCCTTATAGTCCGGATTAGTTCCCCAAGGCAATCGAGGAAACCCCTGCCTGATGCAATGGTAGCATCCAGGGAGCCAGCGGCCCGACGCGCGAAACCGCCCTGGACACTCGCCGGGCTTTCGATTAACTTTCGCCCCTCTTCAAGGCCATTCGGCCGAGCGGTCGTTTTGTAGTTTGCTCATCTCACGTTCCCGGAGTTTCGGATGGCGGCAAGTGCCACAGTTCGCACTGGCGCGCCAGGATCCATTGGCCGGCTGACCGATTTGATCCTCCCGGTGGGGATCATCGCCAGCGTGCTGGTGATCATGGTGCCGATGCCGGCTGCGCTGCTGGACGTGATGCTGGCGGCCAACATCACGCTGGCCGTGATCATGCTGCTGACGACGATCTATGTCCGCACGCCGCTGGAATTCAGCATCTTCCCTTCGTTGCTCTTGGCCACGACGCTGGCGCGGCTGGTGCTCAACGTGGCCACCACCCGGCTGGTGCTCACGCACGCCGGCGCCGATGGTCTGCTGGCCGCGGGGCATGTGGTGAAAGCATTCGGCGAATTCGTGGCGGGGAACGAATTGGTCGTCGGCGATCGTGATCTTCGTCATCGTGATCGTGATTCAGTTCCTCGTGATTACCAAAGGCGCCACGCGCATCAGCGAAGTCGCCGCCCGATTCGCTTTGGACGGCATGCCGGGCCGGCAGATGGCGATCGACGCCGATCTGAACGCCGGCGTGATCGACGAGACACGAAGCTCAACGGCGCCGCCAGGAGATCACGCGGCAAGCCGATTTTTTCGGAGCGATGGATGGTGCCAGCAAGTTCGTCCGCGGCGACGCCATCGCCGGCATCTTCATTACGTTGATCAACATCATCGGCGGCTTGGTGATCGGAGTGGTCGAATCGGAAATGTCGCCCGGCCAGGCGGCTTCGGTGTTCACCAAATTGACGATCGGCGATGGTCTGGTGAGCCAGGTGCCGGCGTTTTTGATTTCGCTGGCCGCCGGCTTGCTGGTCACGCGCAGCAGCTACGATGTCAATCTGCCGGTCGAGTTCATGCGGCAATTGTTTTCGCGTCCGCAGGCGCTCGCGGTCACGGGCGGATTTCTCGGCATGCTGATCTTCACCAATCTTCCCGACGTTCCGCTGCTGTTGATCGGCGGCAGCTGCTCGGGATGGCGATGATCATGGCGCGGCAAAAGAAGGATGAGACGGCCGCGGCCGCCGCGAGCAAAGCGAAGGCCGCGAAAGAAACCGGCCGAGGAACGGATCGAGGATTATCTGACCACCGATCCGATGGAGATCGAACTCGGCGTCGGCCTGATCCGCTTGGCCGATCCGAAGCGCGGCGGCGATTTGTTGGAACGGATTCAACGAGTTCGGCAGAACATCGCCGCCGAGATGGGCATCATCATGCCGAAGGTCCGCATCCGCGACAACATGCGGCTGGAACCGAATCAGTATCGCATCAAGATCGCCGACATGGCCGTGGTCGCAGCGAATGTCGAGCCGAACGTGCTGTTGGCGATGGACTCGGGCATGACGACGCGGCAAAGTTCGCGGCATCGAGACCCGCGAGCCGGCATTCAACACTCCGGCCATTTGGATCGACGCCGGCCAGCGCGACCAGGCCGAGATGTTCGGCTACACGGTGATCGAACCGGCCAGCGTGCTGGCGACGCATCTGACCGAAACCGTCCGCAAGCATGCCGACGAACTCCTCACCCGCGACGCGACGAAGCATCTCATCGACGAGCTCAAGCAAACGCAGCCGGCGGCCGTCGACGAGCTGATCCCCGGCCAGATGAAGCTGGCCGAAGTGCAGCGGGTGCTGCAAGTGCTGCTGCGCGAGCAGGTGCCGATCCGCCAGTTGGGCCGATTCTGGAAACGCTCGGCGATTACGCCGCGCGGACGAAGGATCCGATCCTGCTGACCGAATACGTCCGCCACCGTCTGGCCCGCACGATCTGCACCCGCTATCGCGACAAGGAAAACGGCTCTGCACGTCGTCACGCTCGACCCGGCGCTTGGAAGATCGCATTCGCGCGGGCATCGAGCATAGCGATCGCGGCATGTTCATTCGCATGTCGCCGCAAGCGATCGAAGCCACTTGCCGGCTGATTTCGGCGGAGATCGAGAAACTGGTGCGCGGCAACCATCCGCCGGTTGTGCTGGTCAGCCCACAAATTCGCGCCGGCCTGAAGCAGATCACCGCCGCCGTGTTACCGCGGCTTGTCGTGCTGAGCTTCAACGAAATCACGAGAGATACGCAGATTGAATCGGTTGGTTCTGGTGATGGACACGAAGAGGTGCATACGGATAGAGCCTTGCTTAACCCGAACCGATGGACAGGTCTCGACCGTTAGTCGCGACCACAAACGGCATGCACAGAAGCCACTCATGGACGTCGAACTGACCGTGCCGCACGATGCAGAGCTTGTTGTGCGCCGCGAACCGGAGCGGCGGTGCTGCAGACCCGCGATGTGCGGAGCGGGCGGATCTATTCCGCCTCATTCCCGGGCATGAGACGTGTCGAGGTGACCGCCTCGGCCGAGCGTGCATGTACCCAGCCGCTTGCCGCGCGGCTCGCGCAGGCCTCGATCTTCCGCACGGCGCAGCGGACTCGACTTGCAGCACGCCGCCGGAGCTTTCGCCGCGCCGGTCGCGCTGGCGACGATCCGGCCATCGCGAAATGCGTTTCGCAACGAATTGACAGGACAGCTCACGCGATCTGCATTCGATGGTCGAAGACCTTTGCCGGCGATCGCCGTCAGCTCAGCATCGAACGAACTGCCCGGCGCGTTCTTCAATCTGTTCACCGACCTGATCGAAGCCGATGTGAGCGAAGAGCCTGGCCCGCGAATTGGTCGAACGGGTACGAGGCGAATCTGCCAGCGCGATGAACTGTCCGATTCGAACTGCTGGCCAAAGCCCGCATTGCTCGGATGATCGAGAAGCGAATTCGATCGTGACCGGCCCGATGCGAAGTCCACCCTGGCCGGCGACGATTGGTCGCGCTGGTCGGACCGACCGGCGTCGGCAAGACAACCACGATCGCCAAGCTGGCGGCCAAATTCCGTCTGCGGAGAAGCGCAACGTGGGCCTGATCACGGTCGACACCTACCGCATCGCCGCCGTCGAGCAACTTACGCACCTATGCCGACATCATCGACCTGCCGATGGCGGTCGTCTCGACGCCGCGCGAAATGCGCGAGGCCGTCGCCGGCATGAGCCGACCTCGAGTTGGTGCTGATGGACACCGCCGGCCGCAGTCCTCGCGACGAAGTCAAGATTCAAGAACTCAAGTCGATGCTCTCCGAAGCCGAGGCCGACGAAGTGCATCTCGTGCTCAGCAGCACCGCCGGGCGCGGCGAGCCTCGGTCCGCACGGCCGAGCAATTCGCCGCGGTCGGCACCACGGCGCTTGTTGCTGACCAAGCTCGACGAAGTCAGCCGGCCTTGGAAATCTGCTTGCCGCTGGTGCGATCGAGCAAGCTGCCGCTGAGCTATGTGACCGACGGCCAAAATGTGCCCGACGACATCGAAGCCGGCCGACAGCCGCCGGCTGGCACGCATGGTGCTGGGAATGGAGTAGCAGGTTCGCGGGTCGGGGTCTGGCTCATTTTTCGGCAAATGGAATGCAAGAATTGCGGTTGATCGTCGCGCCGAAAGATGTGCCCTGACGTCCTGGAATCGCCGAACGTTGTGATTCAAAGAGGACCAATCGCCATGCGACGATCAAGCCGACGAATTACGTCTCTTGGTCCGTCAACAGATTGTCACGGCTCCAGTTCGTTCGAGACTCGCCCGACGCAAGCGCCGGCCAACGTCGCGGCGGATCGCGAAAGATCGTTGTTTCGGCCGGCAAAGGAGGCGTCGGAACGACTACCATCGCGGTCAATCTTGCGGTGGCGCTGGCCGACATGGGCTGCTCGCACGATCCTGGTCGATGCCGATTTGAGCGGCGCCGACGCCACGTGGCTTTGCGGCATCGAATCGGCGCGACACAATCGCCGACGTGCTCTCCGGCCGCCGCTCGGTCCATGAAGTGTTGCAGCCTGGGCCGGGCGGGAGTTCAAGTCGTGCCCGGCATTTGGTCCCCGGCGACCATGCCCGATTGCTCGCCGGCGGCCCAGCAGCGATTGCTGCGACGAATTGGATCAACTGGGCCGACATGCCGATTGGGTGATTCTCGACGCCGGCAGCGGATTGAATCACGTCGTGCGCCGGTTTTGGCAGGCCGCCGATCAGATTCTTTTGGTAACGACCGTCGAGGCTGTCTCGATCATGGACACGTATGCGGCGATCAAATTGTTTCTCGGCGAATTTCCGCGAGCCTTCGTGCAGACGATCGTGAATCAGTCATCTGGCGAAACGGAAGCGGCGTCGGTGCATGCACGGCTGGCAACGGCGGCACGGCGATTCTTGGGCATGACGCTGACGGCGGCCGGCAGCGTGCCATGGGATGCCGCCGTTGCTCTGGCCGCTTCCGCAGGCAAGCCGCTGGCATTCGGTCATGCAAACTCGCCAGCGGCGACCGCCGTCGATTATCTCGCCGAGCAACTGTTGATATCAGCTAGCTCGGAGCGTGAGAACGAAGCCGCGACTGCAACAGCGGCTGCGTAAATTCAAACCCAAAAACTCAAGGAGCAAAAAAGCGACCTTCGCAATTCAATCGACTCAACTACCGCGCGGCGAAAGCCGATAACAAGACGGAACATCGGGGAGCGCACAATGAGTCGTTAAACTGCAACGGTTGCACAAAGATTGACGTCGCGAGATCAACCGCATGGGTCGCCAGCTACGCCGGAATTCTCGGGCCGCTGGCGTTCGTGACCGAGATTGCTCGCGGCGTGTTGCGGTCGGCGGAAAATGAGTCGACGGTGACGACGGCCGTGGCAGCGTTGTTCGTGTTTGCCGCGGTTGGATTCGTGCTGGGCGAGCTGGCCGGCTGGATCGTCAACGACGCCGTCCGGTCAAGGCTGGCAATGGAAATCGCCGCCGCCAAACCGAAAACCGCTGCATCGAAACCGAACATCGCGTCCACTTCGCCTGCAGCAGCGACCGCAACGACCGCGAAACCCAACGTCGCCACGACCGCGGTCAAACCGATTCCGCGACCCATAAAACCGAACACCTCAACGACAACCGCGGTCGCAAAGCCGAATGTGCCGGCGGCCGCCGGAGCGAACAACAAGAGTTGATTGCCAAGAAAGTAGTTGCCGCAACAAGCTGGCTACCATGAAGGTGGCCGGGCGGCAACGACGGAACATCCTCGGTCGCAACGAGCCGCAAAGCTCGGGTGGCAGGATGATCCGTTCCCCATCACGGAGGATTGCATGGCCACGACGCTCGCACCGGAAGACATTCAACAACTTTGGCTTGCCGTTCAAGGCCGATCCGACAACCAGGATCTGCGCAATCGGCTCGTCGAGCAATATCTGCCGCTGGTGAAATACAACGGCGAGCGGATCTGGTCGCGACTGCCCGAAGGCGTCGAGCTCGACGATCTGATCTCGGCCGGCGTGTTCGGCCTGATGGACGCGATCGACGCCTTCGATCTGTCGCGCGGCGTGAAGTTCGAGACCTATTGCGTGCCGCGTATCCGCGGCGCCATGCTCGACGAGCTGCGCACGATGGACTGGGTGCCGCGTCTGGTGCGCTCGAAGGCCAGCAAGCTCAACGAAGGCGCTCAAGACGCTCGAAGCCAGGCTCGGCCGCTCGCCGACCGAAATCGAACTGGCCGAGCAGATGCAGATCACCGTCGCCCGAGCTGGAAAAGATGATGCTCGACGCCAACGCCGTCAACCTGATCAGCCTGAACAAGAAGTGGTACGAGACCGACAGCTACAAGGACGTTCGCGAGATCGACATCCTGGAAGACAAGAAGGGCGAAGACCCCACGCGCCGCATCCAGAAGAACGACCTGATGCGGCTGGTCACCAAGGGCCTCAATCGCAACGAGCGGCTGATCATCATCCTCTACTACTACGAAGAGCTGACGATGAAAGAGATCGGCGCCACGCTCGATCTCTCCGAAAGCCGCGTCAGCCAGATGCACAGCTCGATCGTGCAGCGGCTGCAATCGCAGCTCGAGCGCCGCCGGCCGGAGTTTGCGACGTGAGAATCGGGGAGCGGAGAGCGGAGAGCAGGGAGCAGGGAGCAGGGAGCAGAGGTCGGAGGTCGGCGAAGAAACGCCCGTCACCGGTAATTGGCGCGTCACTTCGTCGTCAATGCCCGAATAGCTCGGCTAGATCGAGCTTTTTCAGCCGATGGGCCGACGATGGGGCGGGGCCTAGAGAAAGATACAGGGCCTTTTCGCTGGGGGCGAAGACCATCGTTTGAATCGTTAGCCGGCCTTGGCTGACGGAGTTCATCTGTTTCGCCATGTCGTCCAGGCCGAGCTTCGTCCGGCCGCGGATGCCTTCGAGCCGGTCGTAGCGCCAGCATTGCTTCGATGTGCATAATTCCGGGGTGCGGAAATGATTCGTGCAGGAGCAAACGCTGTCCACGGCCGGGCGGCGAACGACGTGCCGCGGCGTGATTTCCAGGACGGCCGCCGATTGCTTGTCGCAAATCGCCAGGTTGCACATCGTCGATGGCTTGAGCGATCGCAATAGCTTCTCGGCTTCGTCGAGCGTCTTGCATTCTTCCATCATGCGGCGGAAGCACATTTCCACCGGCACGCCCGCAGGATCAAAGCCCGGCGCGGCATCTTTCGAGGAGTTCACCTCAAGCTCGGCAATGCATAGCCCGGCGTCGTTGATCCCCGACACGCATCCGACCAGGCCCGGAAACGTCACCGACGCGAAGGCATGTTTTTCCTTCGCGCGATAGACGACGACCAGGCTGTACTGATCGAGAAAGCCGAACGTGGGAAAATCAAAATCGCGGCCGAACAACATGCCGCCGGTCGCCGATCGGGCCGGCTCGACCATCTGCGCCGAGCAGCCCCCGAGCCGCGACCAGTCGTACATCACGTTGGCAAACACCATCAAATCGGCGTCCATGCCCGACGCCTTCGCCATAGCTTCGAGTTCCGTCCGCTGATTGGCCGGAAACCGCGGCAGCATCACCGAACCGGCCGCCGTCCAGAGGGGTTTTGACTGCGACAGCCCGAAGCCGTGAGCGATGTCCTTCTGATGCGCGAAAAGCGATTGCAGCGCGGGGGCCGAGAGCGCGCCGATTTGCTGGCCCATTTCCTCGGGCGTTCCGGTCGCAACGATCACCGGCAAACCTTCGATCAGCCTGAGTTCCGCCGGCCCCTGCTTCGCCGCGAAATATCGGAACGGTTCGGCGGCTTGAGCGCTTGTAGCGACGGTCAATGCCGTGATCAGGCCGCACCAACCGGCAAAACGCACCGCTCGCCGCCGCGTCATTCGGAACTCAAACATGCGTCCTCCTTGTGTGGCTCATTCAATCGCGCCATGCACCCATCTGGCATTCCCATAATACCCCTGCCACGCCCTTCGGGGAAATACGCATTCCGCCGCAATCGACCGGCGAGACGCAAAACATTGGAACATCGGCCCGCCAGCGGTTATCATCGGGCGCAGGTTCGGATCGTCTTTCAACCGGGGGATATGGCGCCATGGCTGCTTTCTTTTCTCGATGCTCGCGTAATGTCTTATCGACTGTCGCATTCGCCGTTGCAATGCTTGCCGCCGCATCGGCGCTGCCGGCCGCCGAACCGCAAGCGGCACCCGCTACGGCTCCGCGGGTTCTGCCCGAAGGCAAGCTGCCCGACGACATTCGTCTTGGCCCACTCAAAAATCTCGATAGCTATTTTCCTATGACGCCGCCCGCTTCGCGAGAGGAATGGGAACGGCGTGCCGAGCGGGTTCGCCGGCAAGTGCTCGTCGCGACGGGCCTCTGGCCGATGCCGACCAAAACGCCGCTCAATCCGGTCGTCCATGGCCGAGTCGACCGCGACAACTACACGGTGGACAAAGTCTATTTCGAGAGTTTTCCGGGCCATTTCGTCAGCGGGAATCTCTATCATCCCAAGGGTCGGACCGGAAAGCTGCCGGGCGTGCTCTGTCCCTACGGCCATTGGAATAATGGCCGGTTCAGCGAAGCGAGCGTGAAAGAAATTCGCAACCAGGTCGTGCAAGGGGCCGAGCGATTCGAAGACGGCGGCCGCTTTCCGCTGCAAGCACGCTGCATGCAGCTTGCGCGGATGGGTTGCATCGCCTTTCAATACGACATGGAAGGCTATGCCGACAGCGGACAAATCTCTCAGGATGTCGCCCATCACCTCACGAAGCGCCGGCCCGAGATGGACACGCCCGAGCATTGGGGCCTGTTCAGCGTGCAGGCGGAACTGCATCTGCAAAACGTGATGGGCATTCAGACGTTCAATTCGATCCGGGCGCTGGATTGGCTCCTCAGCTTGCCAGATGTAGATCCGGAGCGAATCGCGGTCACGGGCGAGAGCGGCGGCGGCACGCAGACGTTTCTTCTTTCCGCGATCGATCCGCGCGTGAAAGTGGCCGTGCCCGCCGTGATGGTTTCGACGGCCATGCAAGGGGGCTGTACTTGTGAGAATTGCTGTTATCTCCGCGTCGGCACCGGCAACATTGAGCTGGCCAGCCTGATCGCCCCGCGGCCGCTCTGCTGCCTTGCCGCCGATGATTGGACGCACGAAATCATGACCAAGGGCCTGCCGGAATTGAAGAAAGTGTATGGCTTGTACGGCGTCGAAGATGAAGTAATGGCCAAGGCGCTGCTGCAATTCCCGCACAACTACAACTACGTCAGCCGCGAGGTGATGTATCAGTGGATCAACCGCCATTTCAAGCTTGGGATGGAAGAGCCGGTCGTCGAGGAGGATTTCAAACCGCTGACGATCGCCGAAATGTCGGTGTGGGATAAAGACCATCCTGCGCCCGCCGGGCGGGCGGGACCATGAGCGGGCGCTGTTGCAGTGGATGACCGACGACTCGGCAAAGCAAATGGCGGCACTGGTGCCGAATGGAACCGGCGAGGAAGGGAGGAAGCAGGTGGCCGAATGGCGACGGGTTGTCGGTGGAGCGATCGACGTAATGGTCGGCCGTGAATTGCCGCCGGCCGGAGCGGTGAAGTTCGAATCACTTCGATCGACCGATCGCGACGGTTATAAAGAGGCCGCCGGATTGATTCGCTACCAAGCGGAGCATGAAGAATTGCCGGCGATTGTGTTGTCGCCAACCGCGAAATGGACCAATCGAGTTGCGATTTGGATCGACGCCGACGGGAAAGCGGGCCTGTACGCGGCCGACGGGAGGCCAAAGCCGGCGGTGAAACAGTTAATCGATGGCGGCACAGCCGTGATCGGCGTCGATCTGATCTACCAAGGCGAGTTTCTGCCGGCCGGCACGAAGCGGTTGGAAAACGCTCGCCGTGTCGATGATCCGAAGAATTCCCGCGATGCAGCCTGCTTCACTTATGGCTATAACTCGACCGTGTTTGCACAGCGGGTGCAAGATGTTCTTTCGGCGGTGAACGTGGCATCGGGATTTTTGCCCGGTGAGCCGGCGGTGGTCACGAGAGGCGGGCCGCGCCGAATTGATCTGGTCGGGCTGAATGGCGGAGCAGCTTGGGCGGCTGCGGCCAAGGCTCAAGCGGGCAAGATGGTCGATCGCGTGGCAGTTGACACCGGCGGATTCCGCTTCGCCAAAGCGACTTCAATCGATGATCCCGATTTTTGGCCGGGTGCGGTCAAATATGGCGATTTGCCGGCGCTTCTAGCTCTCGACGCCGATGGCGAACTTTGGTTGACGGGAGAAGGCAAAGAATTGCCGGAAGTGCTTCGAAATTTCGCCGTATTGAAAGACAGCAAGCCGACCCGTTGGGATGGCCCGGTGGCTGACCGTGACGCGCAGGCGGTCGCTTGGCTCTTGCAGTAATTCCGTCAGGCTGGAAAGCCTGACCTACGTTTACGACGCATTTTTCTTCGGTGGCTTGCCGGCGGTCGGCTTCCCAATCGCGGCAAACAGTCGCCTGCCGCGGCCGGCGTTGGGGGCTGCCAGGTGAACCCAGCGGCCGATCAATTGTTCGACCCGTTCGTCCATTTCGCGATCGAAATCATCAAAAATCGTGGTTTCGAAGAGCGACTCAAACGCCGCAGTCTCTTCCGCACGGTGATCGCCACTCCTGTAGCTCTTTGGTTCGGAACCGCCTAAATCAGATTGCGAAAATTCGAGGCTCATGGCGCCTGCTTCTTTCTCCCGTAGCCGTCCGTCTGCTGGGTGTTCGAAAACTCCACAAGGTATGAAATTCAGGACATGCAAAACGCTACATAGGTTCGCTCCAGCCCGCTGCATTACCGGCAGTCGGGCTGGCGACCGCGATAAACAGCAAAAAGCGAGCCGGATGCAAAAAAACCGTTCTACGCCGCCAAATCAGCCGATTTCTGGGCCATCGCGGAAGAGCGCGCAAACGTCGAGAAGCGCGGCATGCGCAACTTGCGGTCGCTCGATGCCGCTTAAGCTCTCACCTTGCTCGTTCTTCACTACGAAGTTGCCAGAGCAATGGCTGAGAGGGCGGCTAAAAGAATTGTTCGGCGGCGCGGCGATCAGTTATTGCTCGCCGCCGAGCCAGTTTTGGCAGCACCGCCACTCGCCGAATCGCTCTTTGGTAGTTCGCTCTTAGGGGCTTCGCTCTTGGGTGCTTCGCTCTTAGGTGCTTCACTGTTTGCAGCCGGCGCGGTTATCGCGAGCCGCTCAACGCACGCACGGCCGCCAATTGACGGTTAACCTTCGTCAGCCAACTCCGCAGTTCGGTCTCGTCGATCAGGCCATCCTGGTTCGTATCGATCTTGTCGAATCGAGCTTGCATTCGCTCGGGCAAATCGCTTTTGGTTAGCTTTCCATCCGGCCGGCTGCTCAGTTTCATCAGCCGCCCGACCAATGTATCGACGTCGAAACGTTCGCCGGAATTGGCCGAAGCCGCGTTCTTGCCCGCTCCGGCGGCGGGCTTGGCGGCAGGTGCGCCGGCTCGCTTGGCCAACACCTCTTCAAAGGCTTTGATAAATTCGTCCTTCGTCAGCGAACCTCCCTCGGCCTTGCCGGCGACTTTCAGCAAGCGTTTGAACAGCTTTTGGCGCGGTTCGGGAACGTCGTTGATTGTCAGTTTGCCTGTGTGGTTCTTATCGAACCGATCGAAAACCTTCGCCGGGTCGGGCTGCTTCTTGGGATCGGCGGCCCCCTGCGCGCGGCCGTCTTGGAGCTTGTCGAACCGCCGGAGCCTGCGCTGCTCGCGGCGCCGATGCCGCTGGCCGGCGGTTCGGTGATGGATTTGAGTTGAGCGACGAATTCGGTCCGGTTCAATTGTCCGTCGGCCGGTTTGCCGGCCAGACGGAGCAACCGCTCGAAGAGGCTACGCTTGTCGGCGGGGATCTTGTCGGCCGTCAGCACGCCGGAATGGTCGGCATCGAGTTTGTCGAACAAAGCACCGGGATCCATGACTCCGGCCGGTGCCTTATCGGCTGCGAATAGCGAAGTTGCGGATGCGAGCCACAATCCGCAGGCGACTGCCAATACGCCAAAACCTAGCACGACGCGCCGCATGACGATTCTCCCGCTCGGAAGGGGCCGACGAAAAAAAGCGGTCGGATGGCACTGCGGATTCCCACAATGATTTGCGCGGCGGTGAACAGCGCAAATCCACCAATAGTGCCACCCGCCGCTTGTAACTCTAGCAGACAGCCCCTGTCGCCTGCTATGGAATCGAGTCAATCTGCTATCTGATCTAACCATCGCCAGCCCGGCAAGTTCCGCAACTGCGGGTTCGCATTTTTGCCCCGAGAATACTAACCCGAAGCGTTAGCGAGGGTTGAGTCGCGTTGCCCGGCCGGCCCTCGCTAACGCTTCGGGTTAGTATCGGGAAAATTCTAACTGCTTGTCCCGATCCGCTTTAGTTCGCTGTTGTCCTGTTTTCGCCACAGGTCTATAATCCGCTTCGTCGGCGGCAAAATCGGTTGCCCAGGAGAGAGCGACCGGATTGCCACACCCGCTGCCATACGCGGCACTACGATAGGCGGCATTTTCAGGGTCGTTGGCCCAAGGAGTCGTTTGTTCGGTTTTCCTCATTCACGGCCGCCCGCCGACCGATGAAATCCCTGCGAAGTGTTTGTGGCGCGCGAAGTCGCATGTGCTTGACAGGGAATGCGGCGCCGGTTGTGACGTATACTTTTCGGATGGCAACGTGATCGTGTCGGCAGAGTACTGATTCCAAGAGGTTTATTCAGCCCTCTCTTCTTGAGCAAGCCCCATCGGGCTTGGGCTGAAGGAACAGGTGAATCAGGGCCGAGCGTCGCCGAGCTATCCACCGGCAAGAGTCCCGGTTCCTTGTCCATTCAATAGGTTGGCCAGCCGGCCGAATGCATTCGCATTCGGTCACCCGCGGTTTTGGAAACCGCCGGCTTGTCGCCCGCAGGAGAAGCACCATGCAGATCTTTGGCCCAACTCAAGTTCACGGCGCCCAGACGATCAACGCCCCGCACAGCGTCCGCCCGTCCAATGCGACGCAGCCAGCGCCCGCCAGCGCCAACATTTCCGACGAATTGCAACTATCCGACTCGGGCCAGGTGGCCAGTCAACTGAACGACATTGCGCCGATCCGCCAAGACCGCGTCAACGCGATCCGCACGGCGATCGCCCAAGGTACCTACGAAACGCCCGACAAATTGAGCGCCGCCCTCGACGGGCTGTTGGACGAGATTGGGTAGGCGATGTCGAAGCGCGCTGGTGTGGCACGGGCAAGCGAAGTCTGCCCGTGCCGGCCGGCGAGTCAACGTAGATGCTCCGAATAAGGTCGATGCGCCTGCCTGCTGACAACGGTCGAAGCTCGCAAAAGCTGCACCGTCTTCTCGCGCCCCCACTGGCCGACTGCGCTGGCCAGTGGCACACATGCGGGGGCTTGCTTCGCCGCCCGCTTTATCTAGAATCATTATTGATTTGGGATCGAGCGGTCTCGTCGTTGCGGCTCACCTTCGAGTGCGGATCATGGCGCAGGAATTTTCATTGGGCACGGTCGAAGTCGCCCTGTCGCCGATCGAGCGGTTCGAGGAGTTTTTGCAGAGCCGCGGCAAGCGGATTACGGTGCAGCGGCGGATCATCGTTCAGCAAGTTGCCCGGCGTCACGAGCATTTCGACGCCGATCAATTGCTGGCCGATCTGGCCAAGACGGCCGACCACCGCAAAGTCAGCCGGCCGACCGTCTATCGCACGCTGGCCGAAATGGTCGATGCCGGGCTGCTGCGAAAAATGGACTTATCGGGCCGAGCCGTCTACGAGCACGACTACGGCTATCCGCAGCACGATCATCTTTATTGCCAGCAGTGCCACAAGCTGATCGAATTCTCCAGCGACGATTTGTTGAAACTGATCGACGCCGTCTCGCGCGAACATCAATTCCGAGTGCTGGGCCATCGCTTCATCATCACCGGCCAATGCGCCGACTGTCGCCGGTCGCGGCAGGCCAACCGGCGGTTGGAACTGGTGTGAGCGTTGGCCGTGTGCCACTGGCCAGCGCAGTCGGCCAGTGGGAGCGCGAGAATACGCCGCGGTTTTTTTGAGCTTCGATCGTTGTCAACAGGCAAGCGCATCGGCCGTGTTTGGAGCAGCAAACGCCCGCTCGCCGGCCGGCACGGGCAGACTGCGCTTGCCCGTGCCACACCGTTCGTGTGCCACTGGCCAGCGCAGTCGGCCAGTGGGAAGCGCGAGAATACGCCGCGGTTTTTTTGAGCTTCGATCGTTGTCAACAGGCAAGCGCATCGGCCGTGTTTGGAGCAGCAAACGCCCGCTCGCCGGCCGGCACGGGCAGACTGCGCTTGCCCGTGCCACACCGCACGGTCACACGCGGATTTCGGCCGACTGGCTGGCGGCGGTGGCGTAACGTTTGCGGATCGGGGCGACGACGTCGGCCAGAAACTCGTCGACCTGTTCCGGCGCGCGGCCGACGAATCCGGGCCGGATCGAGCGAGGTCGCCAAATCGACTTTCGCGAACGCCGGATCGCCGGCCAAGCGGTCCAGCAGATCGTTGCGGCCGCCTCGCTCTTTGACCACCGCCGCGGCCGCCTGGCTGTGGCGGCGAATCCGCTCGTGCAGATCCTGCCGGTCGCCGCCGGCCGCGACGGCCGCCATCAGGATATTCTCGGTCGCCATGAACGGCAGCTCTTCGGCCAGATGCCGGGCGATGACCTTGCGGATAGACGACCAAGCCCGACGGCGACGTTCTGGTACAGAATCAAAATCGCATCGATGGCCAGAAACGCCTGCGGCAGCACCAGCCGGCGGTTGGCGCTGTCGTCGAGCGTGCGCTCCATCCATTGCGTGGCCGCGGTCGCGGCGGCGCTCGATTCCAGGCTGATCACGAACCGGGCCAGGCCGCAGATTCGCTCGGCCCGCATCGGGTTGCGCTTGTAGGCCATCGCCGACGAGCCGATCTGATCGGTCTCGAACGGCTCTTCCAGTTCCTTGCGGCTTTGCAGCAGCCGCAAATCGGTGGCCGCCTTGTGGGCGCTTTGGGCAATGCCCGACAGAGCGCGTCGAGCACCTGCGAATCGACCTTGCGCGAATAGGTCTGCCCGGTGACGGGGTAGCGTCGCTCGAAAGCCCATCTTGCGCGGCGACGCGCGCTTCGAGCTCGCGGACCTTCGCGTGGTCGCCGCCGAACAGCTCCAGGAAACTGGCCTGCGTGCCGGTCGTTCCTTTCACGCCGCGGGCCTTGAGTCGTGGCGAGGCGATGCTCGATTTCGGCCAGGTCGAGCACCAGGTCGTAGGCCCACAGGCAGGCCCGCTTGCCGACGGTCGTCGGCTGGGCCGGCTGAAAATGCGTGAAGGCCAGGCACGGCAGATCGCGCCACTGCTGCGGCGAACGTCGGCCAGCCGATCGATCGCGGCCGCCAACCGCCCGGCGACAAGTTGCAAGCCCTCGCGCATCAGGATCAGGTCGGTGTTGTCGGTGACGTAGCAGCTCGTCGCGCCCAGGTGGATGATGCCGCGCGCCTCGGGGCAAACGTCGCCGTAGGCATGAACGTGGGCCATCACGTCGTGCCGCAGCTTGCGCTCGTAACGCTCGGCGGCGGCGAAATCGATGTCGTCGACGTGCGGCGCAGCTGCTCGATCTGCGCGGCGGATATGGGCAGCCCCAGCTCGGCCTCGGCCTCGGCCAGCGCGACCCACAGCCGCCGCCAGGTGCGGAATTTTCGCTGCGCGCCCCACAGGCGCGACATTTCGGCCGAGGCGTAGCGGTCGATCAGCGGGTTTTCGTAGAATTCGTGTTGCGTCATTCGGCATTCTTTCGACATTCGTCATTATACCTTCGCCGTTCCGCTCGTCATTTTTCCCATCCGCACGATAAGCTGCTCGAGCATCAGCCGTGCTCGATCGGGCGACGAACTGGTGCCTTTCAGCGCCAGATCGGCTTCGAGGAGCCAGTTGTAGAGTTTCGCGGCGCGGCGGGCGCCGAGTTGGCGGAGTTGCGATTCGGCTTTGTCCATCGCTTTCGGCCATTTGCTGACGCCGGCTTCTTCGAGCGCCTGACGGAGTTGCGGACGCCGGCCTTCGGCCTGGGCATTGCGGACGATCCGCGTCGCAGCCGCCAATCGACGCAAGGGGGACGCCATTTGAGCCAACAGGCCGATCGGATTTTCGCCGGCAAGAATCAGCCGATCCAATTGCACGAGCGCCGCTTTGGCATCGCCGGAGGCGGCCGCGTCGATCATTTCCCAGGCTGTCTTGGCACGCCATCCGCCGACGGCTTGTTCGACGAGTTGCGCCGTGATGCCCGCCGGTTTTGCCTTGCCGCTCGATTCCGCCGGCGGAGCGACCAACAGCGACAATTTGGCCGTCTCTTGATCGAGCCGGCCCATTTGCGGCCCGACGATTTCCAACAGCCGCTCGGCCGCTCCGGATGCGAAGGAAACTTGATAGACGCGCTGTGAACGCTCGCGAATCCAGGCGAGCACCTCGTCTTCGCCCGGCACATGGCAATCGATTTGCAAGCCGGTCTCGGCCAATTGCTTGAATAGCCGAGTGGTGGCCGGCCAAGTGTCGACTTCGAGCACCAGCACGCCGGTTCGTTTCGGATTTGCAGCGTAATCTTCCAGCTCCGGCCGAAAGCGGCTGACAAACGTGTCGGCCTCGTTGACGACGACCATCCGCCGCCCGCCGCCGAACAGGGCCACAGTGGCCAGTTCGTCGAAAACCGTTCGCGACTCAACATCGTCGCCTTCGAACGAGCGGAAGCAGAATTCCGCGTCTTCGCCGCCGAGCACGGCACTGCGCAGCGATTCGAGCGCTTCGGCCTTCAGAAACGGCTCGTCGCCGAACAGCACGCAAATCGGCCGTGGCGGAAACTCTTGCTCGCGCCAAATACCGCAGCGCGGCGATTCCTTTGGAATCGGAACTCGATTTCGATTTGGCCATTGGGAGCCGGGCAGGGGAGGGCGGGCGGAACGCCGCCAATATACCGTGCCGGCAGGGCAGGGGGGAGGAGGGCGGTCGGAGCGGCCCACACGCTGAAGCGTGAACTCCAACGGTTGGAGTTCACGCTTTAGCGTGCTCATCAGCGGTAGAACTGATACGTCTGCACGCGCGACGAAGAATCCTCGTCGAGCGGATGGACCGTGCGAATGTAGCCTTTCGGACGATTCGGATCGAGCGAGATCGGCTCGGGCGTTTCGAACACGCCGACGTTGCCCGCTTCGTCGCGGACTTCCAATCGCAGAAAAACTCGCTCGGGCACGCGGCTGTCGAACCGCCAGGTGTAGCTGCCCGTGTTTTCCAAGCCGGCGGCGATCGTCGAATAAGGGCCGCCCGCATGGTCGGTGAACGACAATGTCACGGGCCGAGCGGCGAGCATCGGGTCGCTGGCTTCGTAGTGGATCAGCAGCTCGCCGGCATGGTCGCCCGTGCCGAGATCGAACGTGGTGATTCGAGCGATCGGCTTGGTGAGATCGACGCCGACCCAAAGTTCCGGCAAATCACCGCTATGGGGCGGCCGAGTGCTCAGGCCTTTGCCGTTGACGACCGCGATGCGAAAGCCGTACAGCCCCTCGGTGTCGACTTTGACCTTGATCGGGCCATGCGTGGCGGGCTGAAGGCCGTAGCTTTGCCAGGTGCGGCCGGCGTCGCGCGTGCCCCAGATTTCGATTTTTGCAATGCCGGCGGCGCCGGCCGATTCGACTTCATAATCGAGCGCGAAACGGCGCGAATTGACCATGTAGGGGCGTTCGCCGGGCGGCAGGCCTTGGGTGAACAGGCTGTTGGCGCCATAGCCGGCGACAGAGAATCGATTTTCGACCGGCGGATTGATCGGCGACGTGACGCCGCTGGTGGGCGGATCGGCCGACGACAGCATCGGGCCAAAGCTCGGGCCGCGATCGCTATTGCTGGAATTGCCGCCGCTCGAATTTCCGCCGATGGAACCGCCTAACGCCGGGCCGGCTGTCGCGTCGGCCGCTTGTCCGATGGTTTGATTCGTCACATGGTCGATCGGCCATACTGGGCCACTATTGGCCGCACCACCGGCCGGCTTTTGCACCGAGTTCATGACCGAATTGGCAGCGGAAGCGGCTCCGCTGCTCGCGAAACCGCCTGTCGGCGGAGCGACATCGTCGCGGACGGTGGTTTGCATCGTCGCCAGATTTCCGGCTTGGTCACTGATTTCCGCTCGTAGCGTGATCTGGCCGGTAGCATTCAAGCGAAACGATGCCTGGCCGTTGTACGTGCTGCGTCCCGGCTCGCGCGGGGCCTCGATGCCGATCAGCCGCCAGGTTGGATCGCCGGCCACCTGGCATTCGATTTTCAGGCTTTCGGGCTTCAGCAGCGGATCGCTGCTGACCCAATGGACCACGATCTGGCCGTCGGTCGCGTGCCAGGCGGCGAGCTCCAAGTGGGGCGGCAACGTGTTGACGATGACACGCAATTCGGGTCCGCTGCTATGATCGGGCCGGATATGGCCTTGGCGATCGACGGTGCGAATGGCAAACCAGTATTCTCCATCGCGCGGGGCACGATAGGAAAAGCTCTTCTCCTTCGGATCGACGTGCCCGGCAAGGGACCAACTGCCCCCGGCGTCGGCCGAAGCGTAAAGCCGCACCTCGACCGGAGCCTGCGACGCATCGGCGGGGGGCGGCACGGTGAAGGGGATCGAAAAATAGGTTTGTCGGGTCGGGATGGGGTCCGGAAGAAAAGTGATCGGCGAGGCGTGCGCCACCGTCCGCGCCACGCCAAGGCGCCAGCGCAGGCGACCACAGTGCGAGCGTCACGGCGCAGCAAAGCCGAATCACCATGATCCGACGAACAAAGAGCATGATCCCCCCACCATCGCGGCAATTTGGCAATCCGCGAAGCCTCCAACAATCGGGAGACTCGCGTCCGTACTCAGGGTATCGGTATTGCGGGCGGTATGGCTTGAAGCGACAACTAAAGGCGGATTGATTGGGTAAACTGAGGCGACTTTCCGGCGCGGAGCCGGTTCGCCATGTCCTCAGAGTTGTAGGTCAGCCTTTCCAGGCTGACGGTTGACCACGGAATGTCAGGCTGGAAAGCCTGACCTACAGCATTCCTGGACTCGCAGCGACTCCAGGTACATAATGAAGTGAAATTGGCCCGCGAATCGAAATACGCGATTGGCGGGCCTGGAACGATGGCGCGGGCAAGAGCGATGGGTGCATGGTTTTCCAATCCGATCGTCGAAGTGCTAGTATCGTGCGCCGCCCTTGCGTTGTTGGTTGCACTTGCTGTGTACGCCGTGGGAAGGTTTCGGGGTGGTGCGGAGGAAGAGCGGCTGGGGGCGAGTGAACTGCTTAGTAAATTTCGGGAAGTGCATTCGGAGGGTGGGCTAAGCGACGAGGAATTCCGAACTATAAAGACGCTGCTATCCGAGAAGTTGCAGCGAGAGTTAAGGAATAGCGGCGAAAAGGGTTAAGCGGGTCGCGCCGGCTGCGGCTCAAGTTGGACGACGGGCAGCCGGGCGGAATCGGCCCGTCGATTGCATACAGAGTTTTGGGTTCGGGATTGCCTCTTACGTAAGCGCTCGGTGCAAGTGCGGTCAAGGATGTGACGGCTGGCAATGCATGAACGATTCAAGTTCCTGCCTTTCGAGCGACAACTTGGTTTTGAAGTCTGGCGAGCGACCACGGCCGGATCGCACGTCGGACGTTTCCAGTGAAGAAAGAGGATTGGCATGCCCTCGGGTAGGGACGTTAATCTTAGGCCGACGCGGGCGGCGGCACGACCAAGAAGAACGCCTTCTGTTCGTTCTGCCGCAAGAGCTATCGCGACGTCGGGCCGTTGGTCGAAGGACCCGGCGACGTCTACATCTGCGGCGAGTGCATCGAGCTTTGCCAGTCGATTCTCGAGCAGGAACGCCGCCGCCGCGGCACCAGCAAGCAACTGTTCACGCGGATTCCCACGCCGCGCGAAATCGTCACCCAGCTCGACGAATACGTGATCGGGCAGGAGCACGCCAAGAAGGTGCTGGCCGTCGCCGTCCACAGCCATTACAAGCGGCTGATGCTGGGCGCCGAAGGCTCCGACGTCGAGATCGACAAGTCGAACATCCTGCTGCTCGGGCCCGACCGGCTGCGGCAAGACGCTGCTGGCCCGCACGCTGGCCAAGATTCTCAACGTGCCGTTCGCGATCGGCGACGCCACGACGCTGACCGAGGCCGGCTACGTCGGCGAAGACGTCGAGAACCTGCTGCTGAAGCTGCTGCACGCGGCCGACTTCGATCTCGAAGCGGCCCAGCGCGGCGTGCTCTACATCGACGAGATCGACAAGATCGGCAAGACGAGCCAGAACGTCTCGATCACGCGCGACGTGTCGGGCGAAGGCGTGCAGCAGGCGCTGCTGAAGATGCTCGAAGGGACCGTGGCCAACGTGCCGCCGCAGGGCGGCCGCAAGCATCCCGAGCAGCAGTACATTCAGATGGACACGAGCAACATCCTGTTCATCTGCGGCGGCACGTTCGTCGGCATCGAGAAGATCATCAGCAAGCGGCTCGGCCAGCGCACGATCGGCTTCGGCCAGGAAAGCGGCATGCGAGGCGATGCCGATCTCGCCGAAGCTGCTGCCGCAGGTCGATCCAGCGACGACATCCTGCGAATTCGGCTTGATTCCGGAGTTGGTCGGCCGGTTGCCGGTGATCTCGGCCCTGAAGCCGCTCGACACCGCGGCTTTGGTCCGCGTGCTGAGCGAGCCGAAAAATGCCCTGGTCAAGCAGTATCAGAAGCTGTTTGGCATGGAAAACGCCGATCTGCAGTTCACCGACGACGGCTTGCAAGCGATTGCTCGCCGGGCTCAAGAAAAGGACACAGGTGCGCGCGGTCTTCGGTCGATCATCGAAGAGGTCATGCTCGACATCATGTTTCATTTGCCGGAGCACCCCGGCGCGTCGTATGTGATCGATGAGCCGGTGGTTTCGGGTAAAACGGCGGCGTTCCCGATTGTTGAAGCGAAGACGAAGAGCGCCTGAGCAGGCGTTTGGATATATCTTGGCGCGTCACGTTCAAGCCCACGCTCGGAAACGTCCGTGGAGGTTAAGTGACGCGTCCGCCAGAGAGCGAGCCCGCGACCGGTACGCCGATCGCGGGCTCGCGGCATTTTACCCGGCCATCCGCCACAGCACTTCGATGCCGCGCTCGAGGGTCGCATCGTCGGCGGCGTACGAAATGCGAAAATGCGTGTCGCGGCGGCTGAAGACTTTGCCGGGGATGATCAAGCAGATTCGTCTGTCGATCGGCCCGGGCGACGAACTCGCTGCGCCGTTCCCCGCGGCACTTTGGGAAAGGCGTAAAACGCGCCGCCGGGCCGCTGACAGTTCGTAATGCCCGGCCAGGCCTGCGACGATCAGATCGCGCTTGCGGCGGTAATCGTCGATGTGCGAGCTCATGTCGACGTCGAGCGCCGCGGCGGCCGGCCCATTGCAACGGCTGCGGGGCGCAGACGAACGTGTACTGCTGCAGCTTGATCATCTCGTCGATCACTGCGGCCGGCCCGTGCGCGAAGCCCAAGCCGCCAGCCGGTCATCGCGTAGCTCTTGGAAAAGCCGTCGATCACGATCGTCTGCGGATTGAACTGGGCCGGCGACAACAAACGGCCCGTCGTAGCAGAATTCGCGATAGATCTCGTCGCTGACCAGGGCAATGTTCCGCTCCGCGGCCAGCTCGGCCATGTCCGCGAATCTCGGCCTCGGTGGCCGACAACGCCGGTCGGATTGGCCGGGCTGTTGAACAGGATCAGCTTTCGTGCGCGGCGTGATCGCCGCGCGCACCCGGTCGAGATCGACGCGAAAGTCGGGATAGGTGTCGATCAGCGACCGGCACGCCGCCGACCAGCTTCACCAGCGGCTCGTACATCACGAAGTACGGATCGAACACGATCACTTCGTCGCCCGGATTCACCAGGGCCAGCATCGCCAGCACCAGGCCGCCGCTGGTGCCGCTGGTGACGAACGAGCTTGCGATCGGCATGGCCGTATTCGGCGGCGACCCGGGCTTGCAGCTTCTCGCGCAAGCGCGGCAATCCCTTGCGTGAGCGAATAGCCGTTCTTGCGGCTCTGGATCGCCTCGATGGCCGCCTGGCGGACCGTCTTCGGGCACGTCGAAATCGGGCTGGCCGATCGACAGGTTGATCGGGTCGTTCATCTTCGCCGCCAGGTCGAACACCTTGCGGATGCCGGAGCTGTCGAAGAGCGCGCGTGCGGTCGGCGATCCAAGGGTGGGGCATGGGAGCAGGGAGCAGGGAGCAGGGGGCGGGGAGCAGAGAGCAGAGGGCAGAGAGCAGAGGGCAGAGAGCAGAGAGCGGGGAGTGAGGGGCAGGGGCGCGTCTCACGGCGGAGGCTTCTTTTCCGGCGGCGCGGTCTTGTCTTTTAACGCCGCGAGTTGTTTTTGCCGCTCTTCGGCTTGCGATTTGTGGTACGTCCCATGATGAGTCGTGATGTCGTATTGATCCTGTTGCTTGCGCTCTTGTTCGAGGTAGTCGTGGACACGGGTTTCGACTTGCTGGTTCATATCGGCGATTGCATTCGTTTCGTCGCTGCCGTGGCCAATGACGGCGCTCGACGCGATTAGCTCGTTGAATTTCTTTTGAATCCGCCGGGCGTTCAATTCCGAGACGTCGAAATGGCCTTGCTCGTGATCGAGCAGTCGCTCGTCGGTCGGCCGGGTTGTCCACGACTGCCGGCGATCCACTTCGGCGACGATATCAAAACTCGTCAGCCGGGCTTCGAACTTTTCCGGCTGAACCTCGCGCCAGCGATAGCGGGTGTTGTAATGCAGCGACGTAAACGTCATCGCCGATAACTGGACGCCGTTTTTCTGCGGCAGCGGATTCGGCGGCGGGCAGCGATAATCGGCGGCCGTCAACGGTCCGTCGCGATAGGGCCGCATGGCCAATTCGGCGTCGGTCGGCTTTTTCTTGGCATCGTCGGCCGCGATGGTTGTCGCGAATCGCGCTGCCACGAAAAAACCGGAAAGAATTGCCCGGCAGCGCAGCCGTCGCGAATGAAAAACCGCCGAACGCATCGCCTCACTCCTCATGGGACCGAATCAAGCCAACCGATTGATTATGGCGTATGAACGGCGAGGACGCCAATAGATGGGCGATTCCACGAGGAGGGCAGGGGAGGCGCGAACACATGTCCAACGATCTTGTAGAATTGCTTGCAATCGGATTTGATACCATGATTTCCAGAGCCGGCGTTCGCCCATTCTAACCAGATGCTGCTTTCGGCCGACCGAGGTGTCCATGAGGATTATCATCAACGGGGCGGGCATCGCCGGTCCGACGCTGGCCTACTGGCTGCGGCAAGCCGGTCACGAGGTGCTGCTCGTCGAGTCGGCGCCACAACTTCGCAGCGGCGGTTACGTCATCGACTTCGGGTTGGTCGGCTACGACGTTGCCGAAAAGATGGGCCTCATCCCCCGAATCAGAGAGCTGGGTTACCAGGTGAAGGAAATGCGCTTCGTGGACCGGCATGGCCGCAAGCGCGGCGGCATCTCGACGGACGTATTCCGCCGGCTGCTCCACGGTCGCTACACGAGCCTGCGGCGTTCCGACCTTGCGGCCACGATCTACGATGCGCTGGATGGAGCGGTCGAGACGATCTTTGGCGACTCCGTCGCGAGTATCGAGGAGGAGGGGCATTGCGTGCGGGTGAGCTTCGATCGTGCTCCGCCGCGTGAGGCCGATCTGGTCATCGGCGCGGATGGATTGCATTCGCGCGTTCGCCAGCTTGCGTTCGGACCCGACGCGGGGGTCGAAGTGTCACTCGGTTATCACGTCGCCGCGTTTGAAGTCGAAGGCTATCGCCCGCGCGACGAACTCGTCTACCTCGGCTACGGGGTTCCGGGAAGACAGATTTTCCGATTCTCCATGCGCGACGACAAGACGCTGTTTCTCTTCGTTTTTCGCGACGAGTACCTGACGACCGGGAGTCCGACGAGCGAACAGGAACGCAAGGCGGCGTTGGCTCACGTCTTTGCCGACGTCGGCTGGGAATGTCCGGGGATTCTCGCGGCCCTGGCCGGCGTCCGCGACTTCTATTTCGACCGCGTCAGCCAGATTCGCCTGGATCGCTGGACAAAAGGCCGCACGGCGCTGGTCGGCGATGCCGCGGCCTGCGTCTCCCTCCTGGCCGGCGAAGGCGCGGGGCTGGCGATGGCGGAGGCGTATGTGCTGGCGGGCGAGCTTCGCAATTGCGGGGGCGATCACGGCGCGGCCTTCGCTCGCTATCAGGAGCGGCTGATGCCGTTTCTCAAGCGCAAGCAGGCAACGGCGGCGAAGTTCGCTTCCTGATTCGCCCCGAAGACTTCGTTCGGCATTACGTTCCGCAACCTTGTCACGCGGCTGATGCGGCTCCCGTTCGTCGTGGATTTCTTCATCGGCCGCGAATTGCGCGATGACATCAAGCTCCCCGACTATGGGTTCTGACGGAAAGATGACGACAACGATTGCTACCGCACCCGGCATTGGAAATGAACCGCCCCGCCGCCGTTGGCCGGCACTGGGTCAGTCAGATCCCATTTCAGCACGACTGAGCCGGCTTCGTTCGGCGTCGCCGTGAACGTGGCCTTCATGCTCGATTTCTCGCTGCCGGCGACATATTCCAGCCGCGTCGTCAGGCTATCGACGATCGACACGTTGCCGATCTTCTGATCGCCGACGTTGTCGAAACGGATCGTGAAGTCAACCGTCTCGCCGGGCAGGGCGTTGTTGGCCGAGGCGATCTTGCAAACTTGCAGCCGCGGATGATTCGGCACGTCAACGACGAATTCCGCCTCGGCCCGAACGTCACCCGTGACGGCCGAGGCCCGTTTGCCTTCCATCTGGATTTCCAGCGCCTGATTGCCGGTCCAAGCGATGGCCGACTGCACGCGTTGTGCAAGAATCGGCTTGTCTTCAACCGCGATGATGCCCGTGCGGATGTAGGAGAAATCTTCGTAAGGCTTGAGCTGATCGTAAACCGCGGCCAGCGATTGCTCGTTGTGCAAGTCGATTCCGGTTTGCTTTTCGACCAACGCGATCACCGGCCGAGTGCCGACTTCGCCGATCGGGCCCAACGGTTGCGAGGAAGTCGAAGCCGGTTGCAATTCGTCCGCCAGGCTGGGCCGAATCGGCTGATTCAACTTATACAGTCCCTCGAAATCGTTGTCGGAATGGGCGACATCGACTTTGCGCACCGCGCCGAAACGCGGGGCATAGATGCAAACCCGATTACTCGTTTGAAACAACGTGCGGCCGTCGATCGTGTCGTAATGCACGAACGTGTCTTCCGGCTGCATGCCGTCGATATGCCAATCGGGTCGCACGCGAATCAAAGCTCCGCGCTCGCCGCCGTCGCAGATGTATTCGTCCTTCGGCCAAGGGCAAGTGATTCCAGACGGTTTCCACGGACCGAACGTCGAATTGGGCAGTGGCGGTCCCGCGACGCCCCCTTCGGGCCGCATGAATTCGGGCACGTAGCCGGAATCCGTGTAGCCGTCGCCCGGATAGCCGCGATAGGCTTCTTCAGGCAATCGCGGCCCGGTCGGACACGATGGCGCCGGCTCTTGGCCGCGGATGATCGGTTCGGCGGCCGGCGGCGATGCGGGTTGGACTTGCGGCGGCTCGGGCGCTTCGGGGGCATCGATTTGTGGTGCGGCTTGCAGCGCGCTCGCTGGAATTTCTTCGATCGCGGAAGCCTGCGTCACGTGGGAGTGGCTCGTCGGCGATTTGAACGACGACTGATTCGGCAACGGGGCAGGGGGGAGCGGCGGCGCCGGTTCCAACGGATTCACAGGCAGTTTCGGCGACGCCTTCGGTTGTGATTTGGGCAGTGGCGCGGGAACTGGCTCGGCTTGTCGAACCGTCGGCGGATGTGGGCCGGCCGCGAGCATCAGCAGGGGAGGGGAGTGGTAGAGAAATTGCGAGTCGGGTTCTTGCGAATCGTCCGGCGTGCGGCTGCCGATTCGCAGAATCACCATCGGCCGGCCCATGCCGCTGGCGACCGACAGCGGATCGTCTTGCGGCGGAGCGTCGAACCAGCTTTGATGCACGGGATCCGACTGGCCAGGAATCGCTTCGTGCGGGTTTTCCAGGTAGATCACTCGGGTGACGAAACTTCCGTGCGCTGCGAGCTCAAGATCTTCTTGCGTCAGTTCGACCGGCACGGGAAAGCGCAATTCCTGCCCGCGCGGCGGATAGAGCCGGTCGATCACTTCGATCGTCGGAAACACCTCGAGCCCTTCGTGCTGCGGAATTCGGATCACTCGCAAGCGATAGACCGCTCCGATCAACATGCCGGCTTTCACGGGCGCGGGCATCGGCTCGGTGAATTGATCGTTGACGGCCAGCGAAATCGCGGCTCCCGGCGGTGCGCTGATTTCGATCGGCTGGAAGTAGCCGGGCAACGGTCCGCCGCGCTCGAGTTGCGAAGCTCCCACCGCGCCAGGCGGCATCGGAGCACCGGCGCCGTTGTGCATCGGCGGATCGGCCGCCAAAGCAGAAGCCGCGGCGCCGAGACAACCGGCGAAGTAGAGTACAGCCCGAAGAACTCGAATGCGATGGACCATGGTCATGTTCGCCGTGGTAGGAGAGGTCATGAGAATCCCACAAAAGCCCCCGGCTTTCGCCGGGGGCTTCGGGGAATTGGTTGCGGACAATCGCTCGGCGATCAGTTCGCCGGGCAGCCGGCCGGGCAGGTGGCCTCGTAGCCCGGCGCCTTCTTGATGCCGATCGACACACGGCTGGTGGAATTGCACCGGCGGAGTTGGCGTCGCTTCGACAATGACCACGTGGTGCGGAGGCTTCGGATAGCTGAGGCCAGGCACTTGCGCGACCTTGATCTTCACGTCGTGAACCGGTTCCGGAATCGAGTAGTGAGTGTAGTTCGTGATCGAATGTTCCTGCAGACCGGCAGGCACTCCGAGCGGAATGTGCGGCGGACCGGCAAGTCCGATCGGAGTGCCGCACATCGGCATTCCGTACAGCGGCGTGGTGACACCGGCCACATATCCTGGCGGCATTCCTGCATACGGCCGGACCACATGCCACCCGCTCGGCAAAGCCGCGCCGGTCCAAAGCCATCGCCGGACCACAGCCCGGCCGCCGTCGCCGCCATGACGCCAACGGCTGTGGAAGCCGGCTTTGCACGACATCCGCCGCGCACGCCGTCAGCGCCGGGCGCTTGCAGGTCCTTATTGCCGATGCGGATGATCGCCATGATCGAGCCGCGTTTCTCGGCTTCGACGATCGGATCCTTGCCCGGCTCGAGGCGAGTGCTGACGAGCGTTTCGGCGCCGGCCAACACCACTTCTTGATGCTCGGCATCGGGCAGGTAGATCACCTTGGTGACGAAGTTGCCCGAGAGCACTTGCTCGAAGTCTTCGCTGGTCAGTTCGAACGGGATGAAGTTGTGCGCCAGGTAAGGCCTCGGTGCGCGGCGTGGCCAGCGCCAGACTTCGAGCGTCGGATAGAGTTCGACGCCCGACTCGGCCCGGGAATGTTGGTCAGCTTCAGCCGGTAAATGGCCCCTTGCGGGAAGTTGTATCGGCCCGGCTCGACCAGCGGTTCGGAATCGAACAGGTCAGGACCACCGACGTCCCAATAGACCTTCATGCCGTCGTTGCCGCGAAAGCCGATCTGCGACGGCTCGGGCGGACCACCGCCGTACAGCATTGGCGGATAATCGGGTCCCAAGACGCCGGGTCCTGGGCCGTCGACGCCGGGGCCGGGATGCTGCAGCATCGCGGCGGGCGGCAAGACTTGCGTGGCCGGCTGAATCTCCGGACGGTGTTCAGCAATGCACTGCCGAGGCGAATTCATCGGGATCGGCGTGGTGCAGCCGGTCGCCAGGGCGGCCGACGCCAAAAAGAGCATCCACTGTGGCAACGAACGTTTCATGTTTCCCCCTGACACGGCTTTTTCGGCCGCAACCAACGCCTGCCAGCATCCGCGCACGATACGCGCTCTGGCACGACGCTACAAAATCCAAAACGTACGGTCTTCGGTTCGCCGGACGAGAAGCTCCGCCGGACCGCAAGATGAGTTAACTACCGCTGGCCGACCGCCGCCGCACATCCTCCGCGACTGCAATACGACCGACAACTGCTGTGGACCGCGCCGGTGGCTCGGTCCTACAATGCCCCGCCGTCGCAGGCCCAATCTGCCCACGACTGGCGGGTGGGTGCTTCCTCGCGTCGGAACGGGAATCTGGCTTCCGGGTTCCGGACGCAGGGCACGCCTCTGACTTGTTAGGTCGGCCTGCTACAACGGGAATCTTTGGCAAATCCGGCACATCCGCGCAATGAAGACAACTCGCCCCAGTTTCGCATGGCTTGTTCTCGCGGGGCTTTGTGCCGGCGGCGGCTCGAAAGTGCAAGCGCAGCGCCGGCGGGAGTTGGCGCGGCGGTCGGGAGCAGGGAGCAACGAGCGGAGGGCAAGGACGGCGGGGCAGGGGAGGCGGTGCTAGCGGCGGGGCAGCAGGCGGAAGGGCTGATGCTTAGGGTTCGGCAATTGATCGATAGCTACGACTCGATCGAGTGCGGCACGCGGCATCAGATCGATCTGTTCGACCATCAAATCCTTGGCGCCGGTCATTACTATCAACAGGGGCACGGGCTGCGGCGGCTCTCCCGATTCGAACTTCGCAGTCAGATCGGCAATCGCACCACAACGCTGTTTGAGCTTTCCGACGGCAACTACCTTTGGACGTTTCGCGAGAATCTCGCCGCGACAACTCTGACGCGCGTTGAACTTGCAGCGCGTTGCTCAAGCGTTGGAACAATCGCGACACGCAGCTCCGGCAATCGCGGCACGCGAACCGGCGGTTGGCGAATTGCCGAAACTGCTCGCAGGAGTCGCCGACAACTTTCGATTCGAGCGCATCGTTGAACGGCCGGTTTGGCGAGCGGCCGGTGTGGATCGTCGAAGGAATCTGGAAGCCCGAGAAACTTATCGAAGCCGTGCCCGATCAGAAATCCAATATCGAGACCGGGCGACCGCTCGATCTGAAACGGCTGCCGGCGCAATTGCCCGAGCGGATCGTCTTAAGCATCGGGCAGACGGATTTGTTTCCTTATCGAATCGAATATCTGCGCCGGAAGAGCAATTCGACGGCGAGCGGGGCAGGGCAGGGGGGCGCCGCGCCGGGCTATCGCTCGATCGTGTCGATGGAATGGTTCGACGTGCAAATCAATCGGCCGATCGATCCGCAGAAATTCGTTTACCAGCCAACGGGTTGGACGGATGGGACCGAAGTGTTTCTGAAGACGCTCAATCTCGCGCCGACGGCGCCGAAGTGATCTCAGCGCTTCGATCCTCCGCTTGCGGTTTAGCGCGCGTCAGCCTGGCCAATCCCGCCGCCACGCGCACCGCCTCGATCATGCCGCTGCATTCGGCGCGGCCTTGCCACGCCAAGTCGAACGCCGTTCCGTGCGCCACGCTGGTGCGCACGATCGGCAGGCCGAGCGTTACGTTCACGGCGCTGTGCATTCCCAATAGCTTCAGCGCGATGTGACCCTGATCGTGGTACATGGCCACCACGGCGTCGTAGCGGCCGTCGCGGGCGGCGGCCATCAGTGTGTCGGTCGGCAGCGGACCGGTTGCATCGAATCCTTCCGCGCGGGCCTGCTCGACGGCCGGGCCGATGATGGTTCGCTCTTCGTCGCCGAACAATCCTTCCTCGCCGGCATGGGGATTCAATGCCGCGACGCCGATTCGCGGCGGGCTGTCGTCGAGCCCATGAAATCGCCGCAGCCGTCGCAGCGCTCCGTCGGCCAGATGAATCTTGGCCAATATCTCTGCGCGGCTCAATGAAGCGAACACGTCGCGCAGGGCCATGTGCAACGTCACATGCACGACACCCAAACCGCCCGGCCCACGCACCGCTTCGCTGGGCCCGAGATAGAGCATCATCGCGAAATCGCGCACTCCGCAAAGCTCCGCCAGCAATTCGGTGTGGCCCGGGTAATGATGCCCGGCTTGCCACAGAGCCGCCTTATGCAACGGCGCGGTGACGATTCCGTCGATCCGTCCGGCCAGAGCAAGCTCGACCGCTTTCAACAGCGCATCATAAGCCGCCTGCCCTCCGCGTGGGTCGATCAAGCCGGGCAGAACATTGGCCGCATCCGCCGACCCACATTGCAAACACGGCATTCGCGCGATCCCGCTTCGCACTCCGCTTGCGGTTTGGCGCGTCGCCTCCGTCACTGTCACCACGTCCGCGCCGATTCCGACCAACTCGACCGCCCGCCGCATCACCGCTGAATTCCCAATCACCAGTGCGTCACAGACTTCATGCATCGCCGGATCAAACCAAGCGCGCGCGATCGTCTCCGGCCCCACGCCAGCCGGATCGCCCATCGTAATCGCCAGCAGCGGTTTTTCGTTCATCGCTTCGATTCTAAGCCAGCAATGGCACCCAGCGAAACCCACCCAATTCAAGCGTGGACGGGGCAATCCAACAACCGTATATTCAACGCTCCCTGACCCCTGGCCCCTGACCCCTGCCTCCCGTGTCTCGCATCTTCGCCTCGCTGGCTTCGTTCTCGCTGCTGATGTTGGCGGTGACGCTTGCGCTTGGACTATACATTGGCGATTTGCATCAGCCGCATAGCGCTCAGGTCAACGATATGGGAATGGTGCATCGGATGTTCGGCATTGCATCGGCGCTGGTGGTGGTGCTGGTGAACAGCATCGCCGTGACCTATTTCGTCGGCACGAGCCGCTGGTGCCGCGAAGTGGTCGAGACCTACCATTTGGATGCCGAACTGGTTCGCCGCAGTGCGGTGCTGAAACGGCGTGCATTTCCCTGGGCCGTCGCGGCCATGCTGGTGATTGTCGGCGTGAGCGCCTCGGGCGCGGCCGCAGATCCGGCCACGCGTCATCCGTGGACCGCGAATTGGGTTTATCCGCATCTGGCGGGCGCGATTTGCGGCCTGGCATTCATCGCCTGGGCCTTTTGGCAAGAATGGCTCCGCATCTGCGAGCACCATGTCGTGATCACCGACATCCTCGGCGAGGTGAAACGCATCCGCCAGGAACAAGGATTGGAAGTGTAGACGAGGATTTTTTCTCATGCGGGCCTGCGTTCAGCGCGTTAGCGAAGCTCGCGTCAGCGTCGATGGAGCGATCGTCGGCGAAATTGGCCTGGGGCTCGTCGTGCTGCTCGGCGTGGCTCAAAACGACACGATTGACGACGCTCGACTGCTTGCCGAAAAGATCGCGGGGCTGCGGATATTCAACGATGGCGAAGGAAAGATGAATCTTGCGCTCGCCGACATGGCGGGCGGGATGCTGGTCGTCAGCCAGTTCACGCTGCTCGGCGATTGCCGCAAAGGCCGCCGGCCGAGTTTTATCGAAGCGGCGCCGCCGGAATTGGCGGAAGCGCTGTATCGGGAATTCGTGGCGGCGGTCGCCGCTCAAGGGATCACGGTCGCCACCGGGCAATTTCGCGCGAACATGGCCGTGGCGCTGGTGAACGATGGGCCAGTGACATTGTTGCTCGATAGCAAGAAATTGTTTTGATGCGGGCACTCGCGGCGACGTCCCGCGTGTTGAAAAAGGGGACAGGCACCGAGCCGCGGACCTCGACGAGGCGCAGCGCGAAGCGGGGCTCGGAGCCAGTCCCCTTTTTCAACTCAGAGACGGCTGGTCGCCGCGGGTGTTTTTGCCATCTGCTGAGCCGGCGCGTCGGCTGAGCGGCGATGGTGGCTCATCCAGCCCGGCTCCTTGAGCACGGCGAATGTCAGCGCGGCCATGATTGCGTAGGCGGCGAGATTGGGCAAAAAGCTATCGCCCCAGAATTTAATCGCGGTGCCGAACGATTTCTTGATCTGCGGCATGCATGAAATCGATGCTCCAGATTTCGTCGAGCAACAGGTGCGACATGAATCCGGTGAACACGGCTCCCGCGTTGAAAATCCGATGGGCGATGTCTTCGTGTTCGTGCGAGCAAACGAGAAACGTCAACTCGGCCGCGATGATCGCCGCCGGCAGGCTGTGAAACATTCCGCGATGAACCGTGAAATTCCGCAGCAGCCAACCGAGGCCGAAGCGGATCAGCAGATAGATCGCGCCGCCGAGCAGCACGATCGTCTCGGGCGCGAGCCCGAATTGCTCCATCCGGTCGATCAACATCATCGGCACGACGGCCGCGGCAAACGCCGTGCTCTCGCGCAGCGGCCGGCCTGGTCCGCTATCCAAGTCGGGCAACATTCCCGACACGCCGCAAAGGCCCGCGGCCAATGCGCAAGTCGGCAGCGGCACATGGTAGAACGCGAATGCACCGGCCCCGCCGCCGATGCCCAGCAGAGTGCTCGTCGTGATGTGCGTTTTGAAACCGGCCATGATGGGGCGGAAGATAGCGAAAGTTGGCTTGGCGACCAAGGGCGAAAAAATGACGAATGTCGAATGACGGATGTTGCATTCGGCATTCGTCATTTCTCATTAACCGGCTATACTCGCCGCCTTAGCCGCCTGTCAGCTAGCACCGGACCCGCTGCGCCCCGACCCATGGACATATACGACCTGCTGATGCTCCTGGTGCTTGGCGTCAACACGCTCTTGGGCGTGTGGAAGGGGATGGCTTGGCAGGTGGCTTCGATCGCTTCGCTGGTGCTGAGTTATTTCATGGCCCTGCGCTACAGCACCGCGCTGGCCCCGATGCTCGGCGCCGAGGCGCCGCTGAATCGCTTTCTGGCGATGTTGGTTTTGTACCTCGGCACGTCGCTGTTCGTTTGGCTTTGTTTCCGCGCGGTTTCGGGGTTCATCGACCGGCTGCGGCTGAAGGAATTCGACCACCAGGTGGGAGGACTTTTCGGTGGGGCGAAGGGCGTCTTGTGGTGCATCGGGATCACTTTTTTCGCCCTGTCGCTCATGCCGTCGAGCCGGGATCAGGTGTTACAATCCCACTCCGGCCATTACATCGCCCTGCTGCTGAACCACGCCGGCGAAGTGATGCCGGCGGAGATTCATCAGGTTCTCGACCCCTATTTGAACCAACTTCAAACCGAACTGGCGCCGGTCGGCGGGATGCCGGAACATGCGGCGGCGGGAGCAGCGGCCGGCGGTGCGCCATCGGGCAGGGCGGGCGCGAAGTGAACGGGCCTGTAGGGAACGCCCTCCGCGGCGTTCCGCGCAGTGAACTGGAGTCCGCCGTGCGCACGGAACGGCACGAAGGCCGCTGCCTACAAAATGCGGTTTTCCTCGGGAAAAACCGGGTCCCAACCGAACATAAGAGACATTATCGGACGTTGCGGGGCCGTCTGAAAATGACGAACGTCTAAGCACATTCGTCATTCGACATTCGTCATTCGTGCGTCATTCCTTGCACGACGCCGCCTTCCAGGAACACGCCCATCCGGCGGAATTTTTCGTAGCGGGCCGACAGAAGTTTTTCGGTCGGCTGCGGCGTCAGTTCCCGGAGCGTTTTGATGAGGTACATCTTCAGCCGGGCGGCCATGCGGGGATGATCGCGATGGGCGCCTCCGAAGGGCTCTTCGATCACCGTCGTCGATCACTCCCAGCTTGAGCAGATCGCGCGAGGTGAGCCGCAGGGCGGCCGCGGCTTCTTCTTTGTGGTTGTGGCTCTTCCACAGGATGCCGGCGCAGCCTTCGGGACTGATGACCGAGTAGTAGGCATGTTCCAGCACGGCGACACGATCGCCGACTCCGATCCCGAGCGCCCCGCCGGAGCCCCCTTCCCCGATCACGACGCAAATAATCGGCGTCGGCAGTTGCGACATCTCGAACATGCTTTCGGCGATCACTTGCGACTGGCCTCGCTCCTCGGCCTCGACGCCGGGATAAGCGCCGGGCGTGTCGATCAGCGCGATCACCGGCCGGCCGAACTTCGCGGCCAATTGCATCTTGGCCATCGCCTTGCGATACCCTTCGGGATGCACGCAGCCGAAGTGGCAAATGCTGCGTTCCTTCACGGTCCGACCTTTTTGATGGCCGACGACCATCACTTTGTATTGATCGAGCTTGGCGAAGCCGGTGCGGATAGCCCGATCGTCGCCGAACGATTTGTCGCCGTGCAGTTCGACGAACTCGTCGAAAATCAGATCGAGATAATCGGTCGTCATCGGCCGATCAGGATGCCGCGCGACCTCGACCGTTTCCCACGGCGAAAGATTGCCGAAGATTCTTTTGGTCAGCTCGACCAACTCGCGACGCAGCTTGCCGCAGCTCGTCGCGCACGTCTGGATTATCGCGGGCCGCCACCTCGGCCGCGGCAATGCGCGACTCCAGATCGAAAATCGGCCGCTCGAAGGCAAGGCGATGGTTGGGGGAGGACATGGCAAAGGGGCTAGGGGCGCGGGGCGAGGGATGAGGGGACGGGCAGGGGGAAGGATGGATTGTGCGTGAGCAACATTATTCGTGTTTTCACTTTTCGTTCTTCGTCCCTCGCCCCTCGCCCCCCGCCCCTTGCCCCTCTTCCTTCGGTTTCACGCGAAAAATGCTCTTCCCGCGCATCTCTTCCAAAAACGCGGCCATTGATTCGGGGCGGGCTTTGGGGTCCTTGGCGAGGGTTCGCTTGATGAGTTGGCTGAATTCGGTCGTGACGTTGCGATTCAATCCTTCGAGCGATGGCGGTTGGGATTTCAGGTGCTTATTGAGCAGTTCGCCTTCGGAGTTGGCGGTGAACGGCGGTTTGCCGGTGATCAATTCTTGCACCATGCAGCCGAAGCTGTATAGATCGGCTCGCGGATCGAGGCATTCGCGGCGGATTTGCTCGGGCGACATGTAGCTGCGAGTCCCCTGCACTTTCGACTGCCGGTGAAACAATCGGCCGAAGAATCCACTCCGCCGTTCGCCGAGGGCGAAATCGATCAGCTTAACGTTGCCTTTCGCATCCACGAGATAATTGTTCGGCTTGATGTCGCGGTGCAGCCAGCCTTGCTGGTGAACGTAGGAAAGTCCTTCGGCCGCTTGCTGGATGATTTTGGGCACCAGATACGCGATGCGGTCGGGTCCTTGCAAGATCAACTGCTTGAGATTCGACGGCCCGAAGTATTCCAAGCTCAAAAACGGCAGCTTCCGGCTGGTGTCGAATTCGAAGGTTTGGATGACGTTCGGATGTTTCAAATCGTGGCCGACGGCGAATTCGTGCCGCAGCAGAGCGAGTTGCTGCTTGTCGTGGGCGTAGTCGGGCGGAAGGACTTTGAGCGCGAACCGCTGGTTGAGAGCGTCGTTCATCGCTTCCCACACCTGGCACGTGCGACCATTGCCGACAATGCTCAGCAGGCGATACGATCCGAGATATTGGCCCGTTTGTGTCACGTGCGGAAGGGTCAGGGTGAGGGTGGAGGGGTGAGGAGAACGATTCGATTATTGAACCCTGCCTAGCTTAACTTCACCGGCGGCGGGGGACAACGGCTGAAATTGGGACAATGGGGCCCGAGAAACGGCGGTAGACGAGTGATTAGTCGGCTTTGGGCGGTGAGTTCAGCAACTGCTCGTACAACCGCCGCAGTTCGTCGACCATTCGGTCTTGCCGGAATGCGTCGGTAAACAGCCGTCGGCCCTCGGCGCCCATTCGGCCACGCAGCTCCGGATCGGCCGCTAGCCGCAAGATTGCGTCGGCCAGCGGTTCGACGGATTGTGGCGGCAGCAAAATGCCGGTTTGGCCGTCGAGAACGACTTCGCGAGCGCCGTCGATGTCGTAACTGATCACCGGCCGGCCGACGATCAACGCCTGCGGCAGCACGCGGGCCAATCCTTCGCGCAGGCTGGTATGCACCACGACATCCATCGCGGCCAGTAGTTCCGGAATCCGCTCGGGCGGCGCCAGGCCGAAAAATAGAAAATGCTCGCTCAGGCCCATACGGGCAACTTCCGCCTCCAATTGTTTGCGAAGCACGCCATCGCCGACCAACAGAAACCGAACCTCCGGTCGAGCGGCGACGATCGCCGGCGCGGCGCGGAGGAGAAATTCGTGCCCCTTGAGATGAAACAGCCGAGCGACTTTGCCGACGACGATTTGATCGTCGCGAAATCCAATTTCGCGGCGAACGCGCTGCCGCTGAGTGTCGGCGGCCAAAAGCGGTTCCACTTCCAGACCGCTGCGAATCGTGACGAACTTTTCCCGCGGCGCGACACCAGCGGCAACGAGCAATTCAGTCATCGCATCCGACACGCTCACCAATGCATGGCACCGGCAGGCGGCCCAGCGTTCGCAACGGCGATTGAATTCGCGAGCGATTGCGTTTTGATAGGGATGGAACGGTGCGCCGTGAACCGTATGCACGATCGCCGGCACTCGCAGCCGCGCGGCAGCGGCGCGGCCGAGAATGCCGGCTTTGGCGCTATGCGTGTGAACCACGTCGGGACGGAAATCGGCCAAAATGCGCCGCAATCGTCGGTATGCGAGTACATCGTGCCAAGGATCAATCGATCGCCGCAATTCCGGCACGACCGCGAGCGCCACCCCCCCTCCCCTGCCCCGCTCAATCAAGCTCCCTTCCGGACCGACCGCTGGCCCCGTGACCAATAGCACGTCGTCGCCAAATCGGCGCAGCAGTCCCTCGCAGGTGAGCAATGTATTTTCCTGCGCTCCGCCGAGAATCAAGCGCGTGATGATGTGGGCGATGCGCATCAGTAGTCCACCGAAACGAGAGTCAGCCCCCGCGGCGCGGGCGGCCCTGCGGTGCGGCGGTCGGCGGCGGCGAGGGCTCGGGCGGGCCACGCTTCGTCCCCTGCCGCGCGGCCGACTTCGACCAGGATGCCGACGATGTTGCGCACCATGTTGTACAGGAATCCGTCGGCCTCGACTTCGATGTGGAGCTCGTTGCCGGCCGCGGTCAACGGTCGAGTAATCGTCAGTTCGAAGATCGTTCGCACGCTGCTCGATCGCTTCGAGCCGCGCGATTCGAAGGCGGCGAAATCGTGCTGGCCGATCAGCGGCTCCGCGGCGCGCTTCATCGCGGCATCGTCGAGCCGGCGGTAGACGCGCCACACATAGTGACGACGAAAAATGTCGCCGCGCGGGCCGTCGTGGATCACATAGCGATAACGCTTGCGCTTGGCGTGTCGCCGGGCATGGAAGCCGGGCGGGGCTTCCTCGACGGCCATCGCAATGATGTCGTCGGGGAGTTCGGCGCTTAATGCCCGTTGCAAGATGTTGGCATCGAGCCGGCTATTCGTTTCGAAGCTGGCGACTTGGCCGATCGCATGCACGCCGGCATCGGTTCGGCCGCTGGCATGAACGACGATCGGCTCGCCGGTGATTTTGGTCAGTACGTCGGTGAGCGTTTGCTGAACGGTGCGGCGGTTGAGCTGAATTTGCCAGCCGTGAAAGGCGGTGCCGTCGTAAGCCAGGGTCAATTTGAGCGTGCGCATGACGCCCATCTAAACCGGCGAAGCGGTCGCGGAGGTTTTTTGGGCGGCCGCCTGATTTCGCGCCAGCAATTCGGCGATCTGCACGGCGTTGGTGGCGGCGCCTTTGCGGAGATTGTCGCTGACGCACCAGAACGCCAGGCCGTTGGGGCTGGAAATGTCTTCGCGAATTCGGCCGATGAACACTTCGTCGCGGCCGTTGCAATTCATCGGCATTGGATACATGCGCGAATCAAGCTGATCGACCACGACGATTCCCGGCATCGCGGCGAACAATTCGCGAGCTTCGTCGACGGTCAGTTTTCGTTCCGTCTCGACCAAAATGCTTTCGCTATGACAGTTGCTGACCGGCACGCGCACGCAGGTCGGGCAAACCTGGATCGAATCGTCGCCGAGAATTTTTTGCGTTTCATAGACCATCTTCATTTCTTCCGACGTGTAGCCTTCGTGCTTCGGTGAGCCGATTTGCGGAATCAGATTGAAGGCGATGCCGTGCGAGAAGATTTCGTTCGTGTGCGGCTCGCCGGCAAGCTTGGCACGAGTGGCGTGCTCCAATTCGTCGGAGCCGGCCAGCCCTGCCCCGCTCGTGGCTTGATACGTGCTGACGACCACGCGGCGCACCCGCGCGGCATCGTGCAGCGGCTTTAGGGCGACGACCATTTGCGTCGTCGAGCAATTCGGGCTGGCAATGATGCCATGATGCTCGAGCACGGCTTCCGGATTGACTTCGGGAATCACCAGCGGCACGTCGGACTTCATCCGCCAATAGCCGCTCTCATCGACCACGACGCAGCCGCGTTCGACCGCCCAGGGAGCGAAATCGCGGGCCACTTCGTCCGGAGTGCTGCCGATCGCCAGGTCGACGCCGGTGAAGGAGTCGGGCGTGAGGAGTTCGACTTTGTGTTGCTGGCCGGCGAAAGCGACCATTTTGCCGGCGGATCGGCCCGAGGCGAGAAACTTGATCCGCCGGAACGGAAAGTTTCGCTCTTCGAGAAGCTGCAGAATAATTCGGCCAACCGCGCCGGTAGCGCCAACAACCGCAATCGTTTCGAACACCGTCGGGGGCTCCTGTCTCGTGGGGTGGAAAATCGGAGTGAATGTGGAAGAAGATAGTATAAACAGTGACCGGCCGGCCAGTCCACGCGCGGCCAGGAGCCCGCAGCGCTAGCAAGAGAGTGCGGCGGCGTCGCACTGAAAGCGTGCAACGCCCTTGCTAGCGCTACGGGCTCAGCGCCGCTACTACTCCCCTGCCCTGCCCCGCCGGTTGGCTGCGGCGATCCAACAACCTGCGTACCAGCAACGGCGGGACGAATGCCAGATTGGCGAACAGCATCACCCAGCCGAATGTTTGCATTCCCAAGAAGAAGGCGATGCCGAGATGGATGGGAATCGCCGCCACGAGCACCAGCGGACGCGTCAGCCGCGGCCAGACGAGCACGCAGTAGCTCAGTTCCCACCAAACGGTGATGTGCGTTAGCAGGCTGACCAGAACAGGCCAGCCGGCCAGCCATGTCACGTCCATCGATTGATATTCCAAATTCGCGATCGACATCCAAGTCGCCGATCCGTTCCACCAGGATCCGCCGGTGAGTTTGCCGAGCGCCGCGAACAGATAGATCACGCACATGTGGATTTGCAGCAGTCGAATGGCGATCGTGGCATCGGTGCGAGGTTCGACCGGAAGGGAATGGCCAGCTTTCCAACGAGCCCACAGACGGTCGAGCGAATACGCTGCCCCGCATGGGCCGACGGCCAAGTACATCGCCAACAGCGCATTGATGTCGTCCAAGCCGAAGAGCGCGACGCCGACGCGGTTGGCGTAGCTGACGGTAATCAAGAAACCCAGCACGGCCATTATTCGGCTGCAAAAGCCGAGCGTCAGCAATGCGAAAACCGCTAGCGCCGCGATATGCGCCGTCCAAAGCATTGCCGGCGAATGGATCCAGTACAAATAGCTCCAGGTGTAATCTCGCTGCGGCAAATGCGTCAGAGCTTCCGGCGAAACCCAGCCGCGCGGGCCGAAGAACGATTCCAGATCGAGCGACCAGATCAAATGCGTGTAAAACAGCATCGCGCCGGCGAGAATTCGGATCAGGCCAAGCGTGGCCGGATCGGACGGCGTGAACCAAAAGCGATTCCAGCCGTCGCGGGTCGCGCGGAACAGTTCGCGGAAATAATCGGCGACGAGGCTCATGGCTTCTGCTCCGTGAACGTGCCGAGATCGTCGAGTTTTCGGTACAACGACGGATCGTTGAGCCGGAGGCCCTGCGACGATTCCTCGGGCGACGGGAAATCGTGCTCGATCAATTCCATGTGGACCGATTTGGCGCCCGTGCGGCGTAGGAGCTCGTCGGCATAGGAGCGAACCATCGCGCGATAGCCGAGTTCGTTGGCGCACCGTTGGGGCGAGTCTTCCGGCAGCCCTGGCGCGGCTTCGCTTTTGGCGATCATTTGACCTTCATACATCCCATTCAAATGCTCGCTCAGCATGAAATAGCGATGGTAGAGCAATCGCGGCCGCTCTTCCGCGCGGTTCGGAAAGACGTCGTCGCGGCTCGTGCCGTCGGGCATTTCGAGATGGTAGCGCACCAGATGACTCGGACCGGGATCGGGGCCGAAGAAGCGATAGCCGTGATTCAAATCGACCGCTTCAATGTAGGGCCAAAGCGGCGTCGCTATCGCCTGCCACAATTTGCTCTCGCCGCTGGGCCCGACGAAAAGCGGCGGCAAGACGATCGCGGCCAACTGCCACAGAATCAGCAGGCTGACGACGACTCGCGGCCACGTGGACCAGACAATCGCCGGCGCGGCGGCCGATGCCGGCGGAAGCCGGTCGGTGGACGCAATCGGGTTCGAGCGGTATTGCTTGGGCTTTGCCATCAGCAAGTGTTATCGACGCTGGCCGGCGGAAATCTCGACGCCAGATACCGCAGCCGTTGCAATCGATTCGATCGCAGGCAACCGGCTGCACCACGACGGAACGCCACGGAGGGCGTTCCCTACGGCATTCAACAAAAAACGCCCTCGCGCAGGCGATCCTGCGCGAGGGCGTCGGTAGTTGGACTAAAACGCAATTGCAACGTCAACCATTCGCACGGTTGCCGAAGCGACTTTAGCGAGCCGCGGAAGCAACCTTCGGGGCGCTGAAGTCGAACGTCAATTCGCGGCTGTCGCCGGCCTTCAACGTCAACGTCTGCTCGCGAGTTTCGCCGCCGCTGACGACGCGGACCGTGTAGTTATCCCAAGCCGAGCCTTCGGCCAGCTTGGTCGTGATGAATTCACGATCGGTGCCGGTCGAGCTGGTTTCGGCTCCCGAGAGATACACTTTGGCATCGGCGGGCACATGCAGCAGCACGGCCGTTTTCGGCGCGGCGCCGGTCTTGGCGGTGTGCGGAGCCGGCGACGACGACATGTCGAAAGCGATGCTCGATTGCGAGCCGGCGGTCAGTTGCACCGTCTTGGTGTCGCTGATCGTCTTGCCGTCGCGGACGATTTCCGCACGGACCTGGTATTCATAACGCATGCCGGCTTCCAAACCGTGCGACACATATTGGCGATGTTCGCCGGTGCTGGTCGTCGGACGGCCGTTGACGAACACTTTCGCATCGGCGGGAACGTTGACGACCAGATAACCGACATCGGCGCCGACATCAAACGTTCGACTTACCGGGGGTCGGCGGCGGCGGCGCGGTCGGAGGAGTCGGCATCGTCGGTGCGCCGGAATCCGGCATCGCAGGCGCGGAGTAGATCGGCGTCGAATAGCTTCCGCCCGAGGAGCCGCAGCAGCCATAAGAGCCCCACGAACCGCCGGACGAACCGCAAGAGCCCCACGAACCGTAGGAACCCCAGCTACCGCCGGACGAGCCGCACGAACCCCAACTGCCACACGATCCCCAGCCGCCCGATGACCCGCACGAGCCCCAACTGCCGCACGAGCCCCAGCCGCCGCTCGAGCCGCAGCTTCCCCAATGGTGGAACAAGTGTGCTTGCGCCGTGTTGGCTTGCATCGTCGTCAAGCCAATCGCCAGAGCCAAGCCTAGCAGACATTTTGTCAAAGTTCGTAGTGCCATGTTGTAATGCTCCCCTCAATGAGAATCGTTGCCAATGCGCCCAAAACCACCTAGCCAAGCATACAAAGGCCGGCGCGTAATTCAAGTAGTTTGGGGATTTTTTTACGGTCAGGTAAACCTTGACGAATAACTGCGATTTCCCTCGGTCCGATACCGTAAACCATTTGGGCGGCGTCGGTTGCGGTGAACGAATTGGCATTCGCGCCGGGCCGAATTGCGGCCAATCCGGAGGGGACGATTGTTCGCGTCGGCGGGATGGCGCGGATGAATCACTCCGATGCCGCGGCGACGCGCAAGTCTGCTAGCTATGCTGTCGCGGGGATTTGCGGCAAGCGCCGGGATCATTGCGGAGAATGCACTGCCACCAATTATTTTCGCGGCGCGGCAGTTTCAGAAACGGGGCTCAGTTGCACGTCGTCGAGCGACAATTCGCCGGTCGCGCCCATCAGACCGATGTGCAAGATTGCCTCCCGCGCCGAACCGGGCACCTTCAGACGCTGGCCCTTGTGCTGCCATTCATACGTGCCGCGCATCGTGTCGGGATCGACGAACGTCGTGCCGACGATCGCGCGATTGGCGTCGTAGAACACGACTTCCAATTCCGCTTCGAGGCCGGGCGTCGCCGTGCGACGAATGTCCTTGCCGCGGGCCATGCAGGAGATTTCGATCTCATGCACCTTGCGGCCGTCGATGGCGAATCCTTGCAAAGTTTGCGAACCGCGGCCGGGTGTCGCGTTGGCAAATGTCGAATAGTGCTTCCCTTCCGGGGCATCTTTCGCTGTCACGACGGTCATCTGGCTTGGGTAATACCAGCCGGTCGGCTCGCTGCCGGTGATGTCTTCGAAGCCGCCGTTCACCAAATGCGGATGGAGCGGATCGGGCTTGATTTCGCGGTTCGCTTCGGCCTTGCCGGTCATGGGAACGAACAGCGTCGGCCGCAGAGCTTCCTTGATCAACTTGCCGTCCTCTTTCTTGAACAGATAAAGCACTTGCTAATACCGCTCGCCGACCGGAATGATCATCCGGCCCCCTTCCTTGAGTTGATCGATCAGCGCCTGCGGCACTTTTTCCGGCGAGCAGGTGACGATGATCTTGTCGAACGGCGCCTCATCGGGCCAGCCAAGATAGCCGTCGCCGATCTTCGTGTGGATATTCGTGTACTTCAGCCGCTTCAGCGTTGCCGCCGCATGACTTGCCGAGCGATTCGACGATTTCGATCGTGTAGACATCCTTCACCAGCGGACTGAGAATCGCCGCTTGATAGCCGCTGCCGGTGCCGATTTCGAGCACTTTGTCGGTCGGCTGGGGATCGAGTTGCTCGGTCATGTAGGCCACGATCACCGGCGGCGAAATCGTCTGATGCTCGCCGATCGGCAGCGACATGTCGAAATAGGCCAACGGAACCTGCTCGAGCGATACGAACAAATGCCGCGGCGTCGCGCGCATCGACTTGATAACGCGCGGATCGTTTACGCCCGCGGCGATCACCTCTTGGTCGACCATCCGATTGCGGGCTTGCTCGAGCGCCTGCGTCGAATGGAGTTGAGCCGCAGCGCGGCTGGCGGGGATCGCCAACGCGGCAAATAGCGCAACGACGCCAGTGAATCGAGCGAGATAAGTCAACATCGAATAGTCCTCGCAAGCCCCCGTTCCATTCTCAAACACACGGGCGCCGCGCTGCGCAACCGTTCACCGGCGGCTAGCGCCTTGCCGCTCACTCGCCTCCCCTGCCCTGCCCCGGCACTTCGTCCCCTATCCCCTCACCCTTCCCCGCTACTGCTTCGGCTTTTCGCCTGGGGCGGCGGCGGGGCCGGCTTGGACTTTTAGCAATTCGATGTCGAACACGAGCGTCGCATTGGGCGGAATGTCGTTGCCGCGCCCCGTTCGCCATAGGCCAGTTCTGCGGGGATGAACAACTGCCATTTATCCCAGGGCCAGCGCGTACTAACCTTCTTTCCCGGCAAGGACTTCGGTCATGAAATCGAAATCCCAGCCGCAACTGCGGCGTTTCATGGCGACGCTGTCCTTGCAGGGATGTTGCTTCAGTAGTGACAAAGTGAACCGATTCAACCAAGCAAAGTTCTCCCGCATGCGAGCGTCCCGAATGCGAGATTCGTCTTCGCGGTACGTCACATCCAGACACCAATGGCAAGCGTTCTCGATGCCCCAGTGGCTGCGAACCGCGTGGGCAAATCGTTTCACGCCCATCGTCAGGCTACTGATGTAGTACCGCACTTCGTGTGTCTCCTTGCCATTGCGCAAGCACTCATGCACCACCACACCGATTGTCAACAGACCTTTCCACAGGTGGAACCCCGGCAGGCTCTGGGGCGCGGGCATCTGAAGGTAGGTCCGCGTCTCTTCGCGGCCATGTGCTTTTTCGGTCGTTACGTGGCGCCGCGCCTGGGCGTCGGCAAAGTCGTTCTCCCATTGTTCCACAACATAATCGGCGACCGCCTCGTGCAGCTTGCTCTGGTTCCCTTTCAATCCGAATACGAAGTCTGCCCCAGAGTCGACAACCTGCGCGGCAATTGCCTTCTGGGTTCCCATGGCGTCGATCGTGACGATCGCGCCTTGGAGGTCAACCAGCTTCAACACCTCGGGAATCGCGGTAATTTCATTCGATTTCTCCTCGGTGGCCACTTGCCCCAGCGTCAAGCCGAACTCCGACGCCCAGACCGAGACCGAGTGCAACGCGCCCAATCCCTTGCGTCGATCATGGCTCCGCCGCAACGTCTTTCCATCCACCGCCAAAACCGGCTGGTCGATGCCCGTCGCCGCAGCAGCGCGGGCACGCAACGACGCCAACCAATTCGCGAAACAGGTTTGAAAGGCTTCCGGCTTGAGCGCCGAAAGCACGCGCCGAAAAACATCCTTCCTGGGAATGCCTTTGGGCAACGGTAACACGTTCAATAATTCATCGGCCTTCAGTTGAGCCCAGCGGGCAATCGCCGTAGGTCCGGATGCGCCTGCCAGGACGGCCATCAGGCTGATGACGACGACGCTGATTAGAGGATGTTGGAGGTTAACCTCGGAACGAGGGTCTTCGAGGTCCTCGAAGTGCCGCACGATATCGTCGATCTCACGTTGGTCCACCATGACTCCACACTCCGTCGGCGCGGAAACGAAACCGTACGGAGAAAGTCATAGCAAACAATGCCCCTTGGCGCAACTCAATCCATCTTGCTTATCCTTCGCAGAATGTGCGCTGGCCCTGCCATTTATCCCCTTCCTTCATCAACTTCAGCGCTTCCGTCCAGCCAGGAATGACACCCTTTACTGGAAATGTTGCTGGCCCGCCGTTCGCGTACGAGCTATCGAACTCGGTGCCGTCGAGCAGCTTGCCGCGGTAATGGGTGGTCACGGTGTCGTTGGCGGTCGGCGTGGTCCCCTCCCCCTTTTTGATGACTTTGTATTGCAGGCCGCTGGGAAGCGTCTTGACGCCTTCGCGCTTCTTGTTTTCGGCCAGGAACGCGGCCCCTTCTTTCTTGTTCTTCACGGCTAGTTTCTCCGCCATGTCTTTCGCCTGGGCTTGGACGAGTTTCTGCAATTCGATCATCGTTTCCTTGATTTCCTGGTCGCTCATCAGGCTTTTATTGCCGGCGAGCGAATCGGAAATTCCGCGGGCCAACAAGGCCGGATCGACATCGAGCCCCTGCCCTTTCAACCCGCGGCCGATATCCGCGCCGATCGCATAACTTGATCGTTCTTTGAGCGATTTGAGGGGTGAAGCGGCCGGAGCGGTCGCGCCGCCCGGCAAAACTTCCGCCGGCGGCGCCTTCGGCGCGGCCGGCTGCTGAGCCAACGCAAACGCCGCCACCGCAAACAGCCCCAAACCGATTCCCAGGATCCGTCGCAAATGCATAACCTCTCCTTCTTTCCGCATGGATGAAAAACATTGAAATTGGTGCAATCAGGCCGAGTCCGGCCCGCCGTGGGCAATTGTACCGCATAAGGGGTCGCTTGGGCGAGCGATTCTTGACATTCGGTACGGCCGTGGTCCAAATAGCTCCTGTACTCCGTTTGGCCAGATTGATCCTCCCCGCGCAAGACCACCGCGGCGAATGGGAAAGGCCGTTGCGGTTGGCCGAGCCTCTTATGTCGAGTGCGACAGGCCGAGCATTGAGGGCGCCACCGTCGTACTCGGATGAACCGTGCGGCTTCAAACGGCTTGGTGCCGTTCCCGAAAGAACGCCGAGATTGGTCGAGAAAGGCTCCCGATCCCTTAGAATTTCCCGGCGCTCGGAAGTCGGGAGAGAAAAATGACTCGCGTCCCCTTTTCTTCGTCCGTAAATCCTGGGCGTCGTCAGATCAAGTTTGGAAAACAACGGATCTACCATTTTGACGTCCAGTACCGGACGATGAAAAGGGGGCGGGACCCTTTGTTTATTGACTCGCGTCCCCTTTTCTTCGACGCGTCCCCTTTTCTTCGACTTTAGCGATTAGGACCGGTTGCATTCGACTCGGAACACGAAGCTGTCGTAGTCGGTCCCCATTCCGCGCGATCGCCCGTCGTTGCATCGGTAGCGGCGGCCATTCCGTATCGTGTACGCTTGCATCTCAGCGAGCGGTCGCCAGCCCTCGACGGTTCCATCTTCTGATCGCCAGACCATTGTGACACCGAACCGCCGTACACCGGCCGGCACCAGAAACGCTGCCGACTCGGGTGCCCCGCCCCCCCAAACAATAGGCAGTTCTGCAAGAGAGCCTCGCCCCTGCAAAAGCCGTCCGCCGGCGTCAACCGCCACGCCTTGTCCGCATCCGTCCTTAGAGAACTCAACCGTAACGCGAACCGTCCCAGCCCTATACACTTTGAACGTGTTGTACTGACATGTATAAAGTGGGCTGCGTATGCCGCATTTCCCGACCAGCGCGACAGCGCGGCCGAGCAAGAGAGCCTCGCTAACGCCGACAGCTCCGCCCAGAATAGCAAGTAATACCCCGGCAAGCCCTTCGGCAAAACGCGGCGGCACCCCCAATCCGATCATCAGGCGCTCAACGCCGGGCATTGTGAAACCAGTGACACGTGCAAGCGATAGCGTGGCGATAAACAGCAAGTAGAACGCGAGAATGAACGCTGCCGCGAGAAGCACTGCCGAAGTCTGACTAATGGAACGGACGACGATGGAGTTCTTGACCGAATTCTTCATAAAACTGTTCCGCGTTCTCGAACAGCCGACATGCCTGTTCCGCCGTAGCGATTACAGATAATGAAACCGAGCGGCATTAGTGGCGAGGAAGAGCGGACAGGACCCTTTGTTTATGGTTCGTCAGCAGAATCTGTGGGTGGTTTTAGTCGTATGCGCAGGCGACGGTTGGATTTTTTGAGGCATGGCTCGGGCGTTCAATGGGTGGAAGGATGAAGGCTGCCCTGGCGGTGTGAGCCGCCAAGGCAGCGAGGCGTCATTGACGCGCCCTTCGGCCTGGCTATCCCTTGTCGGGTTGCTTCCCAGCAGAGCCCGACTCCGTTTCACCAGGCGCGGTCAGTATAGCAAAACCGTGAGGAGGCAAAGAAGTGCATCCGCGCGGGAATTCCGGTTATGGATGGAGTTGCAAGACAACACCCATCCGGAGTCAGCACGGGATGCAACTGAAGACTATCCTCAATCGGATCGAGCCTTTCAAGTCGTTCGTGTACACCCAGGCCCAAATGATCGACGACGGCGAACCGACCGATCGAAGTCGCGATCGAGCCGCGAGCCAACGGGCGGCCGATCTGCTCGGGCTGCCGACAGGTCCGGCCCGGCTACGATCGTCAGCCGGGCCGCGGCGATTCGAGTACGTGCCACTGTGGGGCATGGCCGTGTCTTTTCTCTACGCGATGCGGCGGGTGAACTGCCCGGCGTGCGGCGTCAAAGTCGAGCAAGTCCCTTGGGTCGACGGCAAGTGTCATTTGACGACGAGCTACCGCTGGTTTCTGGCCCGCTGGGCCAAACGGCTGTCGTGGAAGGAAGTGGCCGATGTGTTTCACACGACTTGGGAGAACGTGTTTCGGGCGGTAAAATACGCGGTTTTCTGGGGTCTGGTCCATCGCGACATGAGCGGCATCGAGGCCATCGGCGTGGATGAGATCCAATGGAGCCGCGGACACAAGTATCTGACGCTCGTCTATCAGATCGACGACGGCCTCAAGCGGCTGTTGTGGATCGGCGGCGAACGAACGGAAGAGAGCTTGCGGGGATTTTTCCAACTCCTCACGGACAACGCGCGAACCGGCATTCGCTTCGTGTGCAGCGACATGTGGAAGCCGTACTTGAAGGTCATTCGCGAAGAGCTTGGCCAAGCGGTCCACGTGCTCGACCGCTTCCACCTGATGAAGAAGATGAACGAGGCCATCGATCAAGTCCGCCGTGAGGAAGTGCGCGCGACTGAAGCAAGCCGGCTACGAGCAAGTCCTGAAACATTCCCGCTGGTGTTTGCTGAAACGCCCGGAGAACCTGACCGACCAGCAGACGGTCAAACTTCGGGAACTGATGACGCACAATCTCCGTTCGTTCCGCGCCCATCTGTTGCGGGAAGACTTCCAGCGGTTTTGGGATTACGCCAGTCCGGGCTGGGCGGGCAAATTCCTCGACGAGTGGTGTCGCCGAACGATGCGATCGCGGCTGGAGCCAATGAAGAAGGTCGCAACGAGCCTTGCGACCATCGATCACTGATCCTCAACTGGTTCCGTGCCCGCGGCACGATTTCGGCTGGCACCGTCGAGGGTCTCAACAACAAGGCCAAATTGACTACCAGAAAAGCGTTCGGCTTCCGGACGCTCGAAGCCGTAAAAATCGCCCTATATCACACACTCGGAGCCCTCCCCGAGCCACAATTCACCCACGAATTCTGCTGAGGAGGCTTGTTTATTGCCTCGCGGCCCCTTTTCTTCTTCGCGGCTTTCCTGTGATCCATGGTACGGCTCGTTCAATCGCGAGCGGCGACACGGCTAAGCCCGTGTAGATGCAAACAACAACGCCGATATCGACAACTTTGCTAAGCAGCGTGGTTTCGCGGCCCCAAAACACCGGTGTGCTTGAAAAGGCGGTCCACAATAACGCAATCACAGCGAACATGAGTGCAACCTGTATGACGCTGAATCTCCTTTGGCCGCGCAGCAATTTAACAATCAGTAGAATATCGAACAGCGCGACGACGCATGCGCCAACCAGAATCCAGACAATCGCCGCCAAACGACCGTTTTCGAACATCGGCATCGCCCCGGTCTGGAATCCACCAGAAGTTGACGGACCTATGGACGAGGAAAAGGGGACAGGACCCTCTGTTTATTGACTCGCGTCCCCTTTTCTTCGCCCTTTTCTTCGACCGGCCGGCTGTGAGGTATTGTACCGCATATCGGGTCGATTGGGCGAGCGAATTTGCGGATTGCGGCGGACGCGCGGTTCTTCGGTATGCGTCCCAACTCCCTGCCCCCTCCCTTTCCGCAGGATTACGCCGGAGCGAGACCTGCGGTTTCAGCCCGCTTCAAGAGTCTATCAGGCGCCGAAAGCGAAAATAACTGCGGGCAAAGCTCGACTACACGAGCCCGAAGTGCGAGCGAAGGGGAAACCGGGAATTCGCGCTGCTCCCCCATTCGCTTGCGCTTCAGGCTGGTGTTCTTCGGCAAAGCCCCCCTGCCCTCTTGCTGGCTTTCGACTGGCGTGGCAAACTGCTGCGATGAAGACGAATCCTGTCAAACGCAAGCTCCGCGACGGCAAGCCGACTTTTGGGACTTGGCTGTCGCTTGGCGATCTTTATGCCTCCCGTGTTTTGGCCCGACTGGGCTTCGACTGGCTGACGCTCGATATGGAGCATCAGCCGATCGATTGGGCCCAGGCGGCGGCGATTTTTGCGGTTATCTCCGAGGCTGGGTGCGTGCCGCTCGTTCGGTTGCCGGACGGGAGCCATGACGTACATCAAACGGGCTCTCGACGCTGGGGCTTGGGGAATTGTCGTGCCGATGGTCGATACGGTCGAGCAGGCTCGAACGGCCATTGCCGCGGCCAAGTACCCGCCGATCGGCAATCGCAGTCTCGGCGGCGGATTGCATTCGATCAATTTCGACGCCACCAGCGGCGACTATTTTCGCCAGGCGAATGACGAGATTCTCGTCGTGTTGCAAACCGAAAGCCCGCGGGGAATCGAAAACGCCGAGGCGATTTACAGTTTGCCCGGCGTCGACGCGATCTTCGTCGGGCCGGTCGATCTGCGGGCGAACCTCTGTTTGCCCGACGGGACGGCGGCCGACGACGCGACACTCGAAGCGGCGCTGGCCCGAGTGGTTGCCATCGGCAAGAAAACCGGCACGCCGACGGGCATGCACACGATGTCGAGCGAAGCGGCGTTGGCCCGGGCCGCGCAGGGGATGCAATTCCTGGCGATCGGCAGCGAGCTGCGCATGATGACGACGGAAGCGCAATTGGTGGTGCGAGCGCTGCGGCCGGAGGGGGAAGCGAAGGATATTGCGAGGTATTGAGGAAGGGGCTGGGGGCTAGGGGCTAGGGGACGCACGAGGCGGAGGCGGGCCGCTGTTTGGATTTCTTCGTCTCTTCGCTTGCGCTTCAGGCTGGTGTTTTGAGGCAACTGCGCGGCTGATCCCTGAGCCCGTCCGGTTCTGGACAATCGCTTCCGGGACGGTCAAACTCTCACGCATGGAAACGATCAATTGCGTCATCTGCGGCACGGACAACGGCCGGCCCATATTCAAGCGAGACAGCCCGCGCCATGTGATTTGCCGTCGCTGCGGATTCGTTTATGAGAACCCGCGGCCGACGATGGCGGAAATGCTCGCGTTTTACAAGTCTGGGTATTACGAGTCGCGACCGGCCATCGATCCAACCGAACGGAGCGAGCGCGGCGAGGCGATTTGCCGATGGGTCAACGGGCGGATCACCGCCGACGACCTGGTCGTCGAAATCGGCTGTGGGCATGGCGCCGCGCTGAATCACGTTCGACGGGAATTTGGTTGCAGCGTGCTTGGGGTCGAGCCGTCGGAGGCGCAAGCCGCGGTGGCTCGAAAGACGTTCGGCCTCGACGTGATCGGCGGCGGATTCGAGGCGGCCGAGACGGGCGAGCGGAAGGCCAAATTGGTTTTTCTGTTTCATGTGTTGGAGCATTTGCACGATCCCGTCGCCGCGATTCGCAAATGCGGCGAGATACTTTCCGACGACGGCATGCTGTTCATAGAAGTGCCCAACGTGCTGAATCCGAATCGCGGAAAGCGGCTATCGGCGTGGTTCATGCCGGAGCATCTTTCGTATTTTTCACCGCGCACACTGACGGCCGTCGCCGCGATGGGCGGCTTCTCGCCGTCGAGGATCGAGGCGACACACGCCGTACGGTTGCTGGCCCGCAAGGGTCATTCGCCGGTGGTAATCCCGGCCGAATACTGGGCGGTTCGCAGGGCACTGTGGCGGCACGACGCGTCGTATTGGCCGCGTAAAATCGTGGCAAAGTTGCTGGGTCGCGCGTAGAAACCCCTCACAAAATCGCCCGCCGAGAAGGGGACAGTCCCCGTTTTGCTCCGCGGACTGCGCAAAAGGGGGACAGTCCCCAGCGATGGCGGAGCTGGTTGCGTTGTCTGCCGCGATTTTAGCGTTGGGGGCGGGTGCTGGCGGCGAGACGCGGTGATTTTCATCGACGTATAGGATACGAGGGCCGTTTAGTTGTTCGGAATGGCCCTTCGGAGGAAGAATTGGGCTCCGCAGCGCGTACGATCAGCCCGCTTGTCTCGATTCTTGTATGGTGGCTTGGCTTAGACCGCGGTTTCGGTCCGCAACGCCCGGGCGATCGGGCTCAGCCGCATCTTGCCAAGAGTTCCTTCCCGGCGCGGAGCGGAGGCCAGCACCGTGGCGAAGGCCGCATGCACGAGCATGACCACCGACACCTGGGCAAAAAACCGGCGCGCTCCTCGGATGTTTCCGTCGTCGGCGCCCCAAAACACCTTGAGCCGAGCGTTGATCCGCTCCACCGCCGTGCGACCCTTGTACATCCGCTCGAATTTCTTCGTCGCCCGCGGCAACGCCGGAAATCGCCGCAGATCGATCGCACGCGGCACGCGGACGGTCAATCCATACGACTTGCCCGCGTTGCAAATCTTCGACATCGGGCACTCCCAGCCTTCGTGCTTCGCCGGGCAACGGTACTTCAGCGTCTCGCGAGCCGGCTCGTGGCCAATATAAGACATCGGATGACGCACGATCGGCTCGCTCACCCGATCGTAGCAGTACACCGTTCCGGCCTCGTCATAGACGATGTTCGAGTTGCCGTCGTGGCCGGGCAACATCCGTTCGGGCTCGCTCTTCCAAAGTGCTCGATTCTGAATCAGCGGCTTGATCTTGGCCTCGGACAGCAGTTGATGCACGTCGTTGGTGTCGGCCGCCTTGTCGTAAGCTAGCGTTTGGATGCGGCCCTTCGGCAAATTGGCCTGCCCCTGGGCCAGCAGCGTCGGCAGCGTTTCGCCGTCGCCCGCCTTCGTGTCGGTGATCTCGTAAGACAACGTCACTTCGTGTTTCACGTTGACCAACAGATGGAGCTTGTATCCGAACCATTCAAAGGCTTCCGTGACGTTTCCCTTGTCGTCGGTGTACTCCTTGCGGCCTCCGGTGGCTTGCGGCAATCCTTCCTCGACTTCCGCAGCCGCGCCCTCGGCATTTTTGCGGCGGGCGTTGAGGGCAGTGGCGTCGCCGGCCGTGTCGCGCCCCAAGTCCGGCACAATCGTCCCGAGGCGCCGAACCATCTCTTGGAACGCTTCCTTCGCCAGTGTGCGGTGTGGCTCTTGTCCGAGCACGTCTTGAAAGCGCGAGATGTTCCATTTCTTCGGCACCCTCTTCTCCGACTCGATGCCGATCAACCGTCGCAGACCCTCGTTGCGTCGCAGTTCGGCGAGACACAACTCGATCGTCGGGTGCCGCAGCGCAGCGGTCAAAACCAACACGCCCCACAGCACGGTAACGGGGTAATCGTCGCGTCCATGTCCGCGAGCCGAGCGAAGCGAATCGAGCAGCTTGTGATCGGGAATGCTGGCGAGTAATTCACGGACGGTTTGTAGATTGGGACAGTCGTCCAGACTTTCCCAAGCAAAGAGCGGCTGGGGCGCGGTGATACGCATGGCGTGCTCCTCCATGAAGGCCTCGTTGGAGATGCACGATACTACGCAACATATCCCCGAATGGCCAGTGGCCGGGTCGAAAAAAGCACGAAAAAATTCCTCGCCGCGCGATTCCCGCAAGATTTTGATCGACTTGCGGGGAAGCCCCTTTTCAAGCCGTGCGCAACATCAATCCACGCGCGATGTTCCGAACAGCGCAACCGACTCGCGATGGCGGCGAATCTCTTGAAAAGTCGGGCAATTCGTCGTACCCTGGAGAATACGAGCCTGGACGCGAGAATTCCGGCGACGGGCGGCGCGGCGGTGTTTTTAGTCAGGTCACGTGTTGGCGTGGAGTGCGATCATGGCCGACTCGTTTGATCCTTATCTTCGCTGGTTGGGCATCCGCGACCCACAGCGGCCGCCAAATCATTATCGCCTGCTGGGCGTGGATCTGTTCGAGAACGACAGCGACGTGATCGCCGTGGCGGCCGACCGACAAATGGCCCACGTGCGGACGTTTCAGACCGGCCAATTGGCTGAGTTGTCGCAACGGTTGCTGAATGAATTGGCGGTAGCCCGGATTTGCTTGCTCAAGCCGGAAAAAAAAGCGGCCTACGATGCCCAGTTGAAGAAGCAATTGGGTGGCGTGGCGGTTGCTGGCCGTCCGAAGCCACAACCGGCTGCTGCCACTGATCTGCCGGTGGCGGCTCGCGTTGCCGTGCCGACGGGCGATGAAATGGCGACCGGCGGAAATAGAGTTGCCGTCGCGGAAGAGTTTCCCGATTTTGCGTCGTTCGCGTCGGCATCCAGCCCAACTGACCGTGCGGCGTCGTCGGCCACGAACCGATCGAATTCGAAAAAATCAGCTTTTGCCGCGCGAAGAAAAAAGTCGCTCGCGCCTTGGATCGGACTCGCCCTGGCCGGCATCTTATTGGTAATTGGGGTGATTGTCGTTCAGTCGATGAACGAACCGGCGCATGTGGCAACGACGGACGGATCGAACGTTCGCGTGGCGACGGCGACGAAGCCAGCCGCTCCGGGAGCGGGGAGCAGGGAGCAGGGCGCGGGGAGCAAAGAGCGGGGAGCAGGGAGCGGGGAGCAAGGGGTGGGGAGCAGGGAGCAGGCAGGGAGCAGGGAGCAGGGAGCGGGAAGCAAAGTGCAGGGAGCAGGGAGCAGGGAGCAAGGGACACCTGGCGTCGATCGTGGCAACGTTGCGGTTCCATCGAGTGGCGATGCTGCGTTGCCGAATTCGAGGAGTTCCCCGTCGGAGCCGCCGGTTCATGCTCCGCGCGATGTCGCGTTAGTTGACAATCCGCCACAGCACGATTCGTCCGACAAGACGGAATCACCTGAGAAATCTGCCAGCCCGCTGAAGATCGATCCGCCGGTGCCGATCAAGACCACGACGCTAAAGCCGGCCGTTGAGGCGCCGGCCAAGCCCGAATTGCCGGCGGTTCCCGATAAAGAAGCGCAAGCCGCGGCCGAGAAGACGATCCAATCGATCTTCAAGACCGACCTTGAGCAAGCCAATCACGGTGGGCCTGAAGCGAAAGCGGCGCTGGCGAAGCAACTGATGGTGCGCGGCGTCGAGACGACGGACAATCCGGCCGCGCGCTACGTGCTGTTGACGAAAGCCCGCGATCTTGCCGTGGCCGGCGGCGACGTTTCGGTCGCTTCGGGCGCGGTGAAGGAACTGCTGGAGTTGTACGCGATGGATCGAGCGGAAGATCAGCTTTTTCTGTGCCTTACGGCGCTTACGAAGACGGTGCGGACGCGCACTGCCGCCGAGTCATTGCGGATAATTGCCGGTCGGTCGGCGGATAGCGCGATCGCGGACGACAACTACGATGTCGCGGGAAAGTTTGCGCGGTTGGCGATGGGCGTCGCGACCAAGTTGCGGGATCCATTGGCCGCTTCTCAGTTGAAGGCCGAGTTGGCCGAGATCGAGCAATGCAAGAAAGAGTACTGCGAAGTTGGCGGATATGCGTATGCGCTTGCAAGCCGATCCGGATGATCCCGAAGCAAACTTGGCCGTCGGCCGTTTCTTCGGTTTCACGAAAGGCGACTTTGGCAAGGCTCTTCCCCACCTGGCGAAAGCGAGCGACGCGTCGCTCAGCGATTTGGCCAAGATGGATTTATCGGCGCCCGCCGACCCGGCTGAGCAAGTGAAGATCGGCGACAAGTGGTGGACTTTGGCTGAAGCCAATCATGAACTTTCCAAGCCGCACCTCCAAGCTCACGCGGCGGAGTGGTACTCCAAGGCCGTGTCGCACCTCAAGGGGCTCAGCAAGGGGGAAGTCGAATCGAGGATCAAGGAAGTCCAAGCTTCCAACCAGCCGCGTCTGATCGCCGTCGATAGGGCGTCGTTGCTGCGAATTCTGCTGGGCGATTGGAAGATTCACTTTGAAGCAAACCCGGATGCTCCCAAAGGGCATCTCGAGCAGATCGGCTTCGATTACAACCAACGATTCGACGAAAATGGCACTTGGACCAATCAAATCACGAGCGGCACTTGGGTGTTGGAGGGAGACACCGTTACGTGTGTTCACAATAATCGCAAGGATATCATTCAAAAGTACCAGATCACGGGAAATGGATTGCGGGGAGAGTCTTATTCTCCGCCGGAGGTGCTGCTTTGCCACGGCACCGGCACTAAAGTTGAGCCGATGCAATAAGTTGGCTTCATGAACAGCACTTTGAAGGAAATCCTCTGGCGCGCCAAGCAAGGGCTTTCGCGCGCGGCGCGGGCGGCGATTCCTGGTTCCTTGAAATACGTGCGGATCGTTCCGCTGGCGACGGCGGCCGGGCTTAGCGAGCCGATTTGCACGATCTTCCCCGAGCCATTCACGTACACGCCCGCCACGCCCGAAGGCCGCGCGATCTTCACCAAGTTGCTGCGGTACAACTCGGGGGTCGCGAATTTTCCAGCGATTCGGCTGCACGAGCTCTCCGGCGCGACGATGTTCACGACGACCGGCGTCGTCGCCGATCGCGCGGGGCGGCTTATCGACGAAAGCGACAAAGACACACCGCACTTGCGCGACGGCTATCCCTTTGGTTGACCGAAGTTCTCGCTATCGGTGAAGACCGTTGACGCGGAGTATTGCGCGACCGTGTGTCATTTTGCGTTCTCGAAGAAATACTATCATTGCCTGATCGATCTCGTCCCGCGGTTGTATGCGGCGTCGCGGATACCAGGCGACGTGACGCTCGTGATGCCGGAGCGAAGCGTTCCGCTGACGCGGGAATTGTTTGAGTTGTTTCGGCCCGACAATGTTCGCTATGAGTTCACCGCGGCGCGGCGTGTGCGGTCGGAACGAATGGTCGTGATCCCGTACGTGACGCTGCCGGGCTTTGGCTATCTTCGGCCCGAATGCGTTGCCTACTTGCGCGGTTGCGTCGAGCGAAAGTTCGCCGCCAAGGACACGGGCGGGCCGAGTCGGTTTTATATTTCTCGATCGCGGGCGAAGCACCGTCGGGTGACGAATGAAGACCAGTTGGCTCCGATGCTGAAATCGTTCGGCGTCGAGATAATTCAAGCGGAGAAATTATCGATTTCAGAGCAAATCGCGCTGTTTCGCCAGGCGAAGCTGATCGTTGCGCCGCACGGGGCCGGGCTGTCGAACATACTATTCTCACGAGACGCGAGCATCGTCGAGCTCTATCCGAACGGGCTGGTTGACGACGGCAATCTGCCGGTCTATTTCTTCGGCCTGGCCGAATCGCTGGGCCACAAGTACCGTGCGGTGTACCACGATGGACTCCGCAGCGGCCCGGAATTCGCCGCCGATCCGCCGCGCGTCGCCGCCGCGATCGAGAGGGCTATCGGCGAATTGGAAACGAGCCGGCCACGGGCGTAGCCCGGCGGAAGAATTCTTCGATCCATGTCAGAAACGAGTACGCTCGAATGCGTCGTTTGTTGTGTCGTTTGGGACTCTATCGGCCGTTGCGCCGGCTTTACCGGACGGTTCTCGATCGCCAAGGAATCCGCGAGTTCCAATCGCATGCGAAGTTGTTGTCGCAATTCATCGGCCCCAACGACCTATGCTTCGACCTCGGAGCCTACCGAGGATTCAAGACCGAGTTGATGCTTTCGTTCGGCGCGCGAGTGGTTGCGGTTGAGCCGATACCGGCGTCCTATGAGCGGATGACCGAAATTGTCGGCCGCAACACGCGCGCAACTTTGTTGCAAGCGGCGGTTGGGGCCTTCGACGGCGTCGCGGCGCTTCACATCGCGCGTTCGCGGCAGCTATCCAGCTTGCGCTCCGACTGGCAGGCCGAATGGACGGGGGAGATCGAAGTGGAGACCGTCAAGCTCGACACATTGATTGCTCGATTCGGGCAACCGCGATTTTGCAAGATCGACGTGGAGGGCTTCGAACTGGAAGTGCTCAAAGGGCTTTCTCAGCCGTTGCCGATTGTCTGTATGGAGTTTCACACCGCCGCCGAGCCTTGGTCCGATACGCTCGCTTGCATTGAACGTCTTGGCGCACTAGCCGAAATCAGGGTGAATTACTCGCGAAAGGAAGAACCGCTATTGCGGGGACGCTGGCTCGGTCGAGAGGAGTTCGTTTCGACGTGGGAACAAGAGCGATCGGCCGCAAGATTCTCCTACGGCAACGTATTCATCGTTTGTCCGCAATTGGTCGATTCGGGCCGGCTCGAGGGATTCGTGTAAAGCCCTTCCGGTTCTCGCGGCCGAATCACCGCCAAGGAGGGCGCGTTCGGTCAAATCATGCAAGCGCGCAACATCAATCTCATATTGCGGTTATGGCGAGTGCAAGCGGTTCGCGAAATCGCCTCGGGACGCGCGGGAAGTAGGTTACAATGGTAGTGGTTCGATTGTGCGCATGGCCGTCGGGAGAATCCAAGTCTTGGCTACTGCATTGATCACCGGTTCCGCGGGGCTTATCGGCGCCGAGGCGGTGCGGTTTTTTGGCGAGAAGGATTTCAAGGTCATCGGTGTCGACAACGACATGCGGAAGTACTTCTTCGGCGACGATGCCTCGACCGCATGGAGCCGGCGACGCATCGAAGAGACGGTCGCCGGGTATCGCCATTTTGAGGCCGATATCCGCGATCAAAAAGCCATCGGCCGGATATTCCAAGACCACGGCGCGGATATTTCGGTGGTTATTCACACGGCGGCTCAGCCTTCGCACGACTGGGCGGCCCGCGAGCCGATGACCGATTTTACGGTCAACGCGACCGGCACGTTGGTCTTGCTCGAGGCCACGCGGCAATGGTGCCCCGATGCCGTGTTCATTTTTACATCGACCAACAAGGTTTACGGCGATGCGCCGAATGCATTGCCGCTGGTCGAACAAGAGACGCGCTGGGAAGTCGATCCGAAACACTCGTTTGCCAAAAACGGAATCGACGAAACGATGTCGATCGATCAAAGCAAGCACTCTTTGTTTGGCGTGTCGAAATTGGCGGCCGACGTGATGGTGCAGGAATATGGACGCTATTTCGGGATGAAAACCGGCGTGTTCCGCGGCGGCTGTCTGACCGGCGGCGGCCACTCGGGCACCGAGCTTCACGGATTTCTTTCTTACCTGATGCGCTGCTGCATCGAAGGCCGGCCGTATTCCGTCTTCGGCTACAAGGGGAAGCAGGTCCGCGACAATATCCATTCTTGGGACCTGGTGAACATGTTCTGGCATTTCTGCCAGGTGCCGCGGCAGGGGGAAGTCTACAACGCCGGCGGCAGTCGCCACAGCAATTGCTCGATGATCGAGGCGATCCGGCTTTGCGAGGAAATCAGCGGCAAGAAACTCGCGTGGACTTATAGCGACGCCAATCGCTCGGGCGATCATATTTGGTACGTCAGCGACGTGGGCAAGTTTCGCTCCCACTATCCGCAGTGGAACTACAAGTACGACTTGCGAAGCATCCTCGAGCAGATTTGCTCCGGTTGGCAAAATAGAAGTTGAGAGCTCACCCCAATAGGTCGAATCCGGGGGAACCGGTCGATTTGCGAGCATGTCGTCGATACCCTTCGTTGCCGCGGTTGGAATCACGAATCGTTCTCGCGGTGCGCGGTGCGAAATTGCGCTGCTTGCAATTATGGTTTGCGCGCTAACGCTCTTCGCCGTCCGCGCGTTTCCCTTGTGGGACGACGGGCAGACGTTGCTGGAAGCTCAGCGTGGCGGCGGGCAAGCGGTTTTCGAATCGATGCCGGATCGACCGGTGTTGGGCAGAATCATGTCGTTGATGGTCGACTCGGGCCATCTCATTGCCGTGAGCGCCGCGATTTTCTGGCTGACGTGGTTTGGCGCCGGTTGGGTGACGATGCGGCTGTGGAAGATTGTTTTTCCGAGTCATCCGAGATTTGCGTTGCCCGCCGCGTGCCTTGCGATTGCGCCGGTGATTTATCAACTGCAAACCGTGCTCGTCAATCCGACCTTGGCGGCAATGGTCGGCCCTGTTTTGACATGGTTGGTGCTACTCAAGTTCCTCGAACCCCGCGCGGACGACTCCAGCGCGGCGCGTGTCTTGGCACTCCACGTCGTCATGATCGGTGTCGTTGCGGCTTCCGCGATCATTTCCGAATACGTGTTGCCGACCGTAATCGCGGGCGCGGTTTTGCTGGCATCGATAGCGCCGCGCCCGGCGGGCAGGCCGAAACAGATTTGGATCACGATCGGCCTGCTTTTGCTAACCGCGGCGGCGAGCTATGCGGTGTACCACCATTTAGGCAACGCCCAATCCCGGCCGGAAGTTCGTCCGGAACTATTGAACTGGGCCTGGCGTTTGACGGTGCTTGTCCCCCGATGGCTGACCGCCACTTGGGAAGCATCGCTGGGAGCCGTATTGAAGCGGATCGGCGCGATCGATGTTTCGGGGAGCAAGGAAATGTTCTTCGCCCTGTTTGCGGGTATCGCGGGCGCCTTGGTCCTGGGATGGATCAGCCGGCAATACGCTGATGATTCTTCCACTGCGGAACGAAGCGAGTCGGGAAGCTTGCGGATTCATTTGACAATGCTGCTGGCGATCTCGGCGGGCGTATTGCCGATGGTGGCGATGGGAGCTGTCGTGGGCACGTGGAGCGGGACTCGGTTTTGGAGTTCGCTTCTGCCGCTCGAAAGTTGTTTTGGCGTGTCGATGTTGTCGCTACTGTTGCGGCGCCGCCTTCTGGCGCTTTTGCCCGCGTTCTGCGGAATGTTGGCCGGTTATTGCATCGTCAACGACGGCCTGCTTGCGATCCGCGAGCGGCAACACGTGGTGCAAATAGGAGATCGACTCGAGTCGTCTGTCCTAGATGATGGTTTGACAGTGGCCTTTGTAAGCTGGGATTGGAAGTACCCTCCGCGCCGCGCTCCCGACGAAACCGAAATCAACGCGCGGCTGACGTTCCACTGGCCTCAAGCGAAACGCGAGCATTTTTGGGCTTACGCCGGCAATGGTCCGACATTACGCGGCGTCGCGGACGCGAGTCGCAATTTGCGTATCTCGGTGCTGATGGATCTCTTCGGTCGAAACCCGCGGCTTTCGCGTCCCTGGCTGCGCTCAATCGAGGCGACCGGCAAGGCGGCCATTGAGCGATCCGAAGCCGGCGGGCGAGTTGCGACGCTGCAAACGTCGCCGCCTGAATCCGAGGCGATCACTCGGCTGCTGTGGGTAACGGAAGGTTCCGACGGAAAGCTGGATGTCGAACCCATGGCTCTTTCTCGGGCTGGAGCGCCATGAACACCATTTTTGAATCGAGTCCGCTTCCGCTGGTATTGATTTGGCTGTGGCTGACTTTGCCGGGCATCTGGCTCGGCGCCGGCGCTGGTCGAACTTGCTGGCGGCCGATCGGGCGATTCGACGGATTTTGCAGCCGGCGGTGGCCGTGGCGGCTTGGATCGTCGCGGTGCAGCTTGCGTCGATGGCGGCGCGGTCTTTCTGGATGGGGTTGCCGGTGGGAATGGGCCTGCTCTCGGTCGGCGGGTTGGCGCTGTGGTGGATGCGGCGGCGCGGTGCAGCGTTTTCCGCGACGTTTCCTAGGACGGCTGCTCCGGCGGCGACTGAGCCCGAGACGGGTTTTTCACGCGGGATGTGGCTGGGCATGCTGCTCGTCACCGCGCCGATTGCCGTCATCTCAATGCGCGGGCATTTTCACGACGAGCTGCTGAACAATGGGCACATGAGCTTCGTCGCGCAATTGCAAAACGACTACTTCCCGCCGCGATACCTTGGATTCACGCACATTCCTTTGCGCTATCACTATGGCTTCGACCTGGCATGCGCGGGATTGACGGCTCTCACGCGGCTGAAAACCGACGTCGCGATCCATCTGGCGACGATTGCCGGCTGGGCTTATTGCTGGTGCCTGTTATGGGTCTTGGGCGAGCGCCTGACGGGAAGCCGACGGGGCGGTTTGCTGACGGCGTGAGGCACGCTCCTCGGCGGCGGAATCGTAGTCGTCTTCGCGCCCTTCGCGCTGCATTATCACGTCGCGGGAGCTACGACTCCGCTGCGCAGCCTGCTCGGGATGTATTCGGTCGGCGATGGGATGCGGTTGCGCACGATTGTCGTTGATTACTTCTTTCAACATCCCTTTTCGCTGGGATTTCCGTTGGCCGCGGCCACGCTATTGGTGGTCGCCAGCGCGACGGAAAATCGCGGCTGCTTTGCGCGAAACGTGTTGCTCGGTTTGCTGTTGACGTCGCTATCGCTGACGCAAGACATCGTGTGCATCACCTTGGGGGCGACGCTGGCGTTTACGGAAGTCGTCGTGGCCCGGCGAAGGCGATTTGTTTTCGTGCTATTGGGCGTCGCGGTCGCTGCATGGGCGTGCGGCGGGTTGCTGTTCACGCGAATCCCCGACGCGCCTCCGATGGGGCTTTATCCCCGATTTTGGCTCTTGGAGCACTCGGGCTTGAAGTGGCCCATGCAAGTGCTTCTGTGGCATGCGCTGACGTTTATTCCGCTATTGCCGCTGAGCTTGCTGGGCGCGCGGTTCATCGCCCGGCCGATGCGCTGGCCGTTGCTGCTGTGGGCCGGCGGCTCCCTGGCCGTGCCGATTTTTGTCGGCTATGCCTATAGCGCCGACATCCTCAAATTCTCGGCCGTCGCGTTGTTTGCGATGGGGATTCTCGCGGGCGCGGGCTTGAATTCCCTGGCGGACCGGCGCGGCTGGCAATGGCGAGCCCTGTTTGGAGCGTGTCTGATTGCGACCGTGACGTCGGCCCTCGTTAACATGACGGGGGTGCTTTGGGCGCAGTTCCGGCATGTCGAGGCACTGGCGACGTATTACGAGGGCCCGGTCGCGCTCGGAGCGGACGACCGCCAGGCCGTCGATTGGCTTCGCCGCCGCGTGTCGCCCGACGAGCTAGTTTATCGCACGCCCGATATCGCTTTGGGATACGCGCAGATGGGCGGTCTGCCGAGCACTCCGGTTTTTGGAAACATCGCTCAATTCGGCGTGCCCGAGCGGCGTGTCCGGCAACAGCAGGCGTTGCTGGAGAAGCTTCCGGCCGGTCTCGATTCGTATCGGGCGCATCGGCATCTCGTGGTTCGTTGTCGGGCCGGACGATCCTCGGATGGAGAACAACGCGCACCGCTGGCTCGATACCGGCCAACTCGTCGAGAAGGCTCAGTTTGGCAGCCTGAAGGTTTATGCTCTGGTGGACACTGGCTCCGCGCCAAAGTAGCAGAAGCAGTTTCAAAACCGCCGGGGACTGTCCCCTTGCCTTGCGGTTTTGAGACTGCTTCTAGGCACTCTCCGAGCGCCGATCAATTCGTCTCGGGCAGGCTAATCTCCGTTTCCGTCTTGCCCTGCATTCGGCCGAGAATCTGCTCTGCGACCCATGCGTTTCCCGCGTCGTTGAAATGTTTCGAGGCGTTTTCCATCCGCTGCGGAAGCGCGAGCAAGAGCGTTGCGAATCCGTCGGCCGCTCCGGCCTGCAATAGCTTTCGAGTCATCGCGAGATCGTCCTTGTCCGTCCTCGAGCGGGTAATCGCCACTAGCAGCACTTTGCAATGCTGGCTTTCCGCGGTTTTCGCCAGCCGATCGACCAGTTTCGTCGAGACGGCGATTTCGTCGTTATGCACCGGCACCACGCGGGCGTCGCCCAGCCACCACGCCGGAAACAATCGCACGAAAATCGAATTCAACAGATAGCTGTAGCCCATCACCACTTTGATCCGGCTCGGCTTGTCGCGATCGGGCGTGGGCACGGGCACGTTTTGCAACACGAGCTTGTCGCCTTCCAATTTGAAATAAGGCTTCTGCGCGTAGTAGCTGGAAACCCCGCAGCGGCGGATATCGTCGGGATAGAATGCCACGACGGTCCAATCGGGATGCACTTGCGGCGCGACACGCTCGGCGCGCATGACGATCTGGTCGAACCCATAGCCAAACACACCGGCATTGACGACGTGCTGGCTCGACAGGCGCTCCAAATGCGCCGGCCACGACTGGTCGTCGCTCACGCCATCGCCGAATGTGAAGGAATCGCCCATCGCCAGAATGGTCGGCGCTTTGGCGGGAGCATGTTGCGGATGAACGCGGAAACCTTGCGAATCGATCGTGACGCGAGTGTGCCAGAAGTTTTCGTCGCCCGATGCGCCGGGCCGCGGAATCCAGCCGAGATCGGCGTCGTAAGCCGAAGGATAGCCGTTGCGAACCATCGTTCGCTGCGAACTTCTGGCGTCGGACAGGCTGAACAAGGCGCCATACCGCACGCGCGCCACGACTTCCCCGAGGACCAACAGCAGCACAAGCGGCACGAGCGCATACAAACATTTTCGCCACCAAGGAATCGGCCGCCGAATCCGGCTGGTTGAATCCGGTTTCGGCTTTGTCGGCGACGGCGAAACGGGAGGTTCCATGCGGCACTTTCCCAGGATCTAAAACAGCGTGTAAATAAACGGCGCGGCGCCGGTGCTAGCGAGCACGAACAGCAGCCCGAGGCCCAACATGATGATGACAATGGGAATCAGCCACCATTTCTTGTTGTAGCGCAGGAAATCCCAGAACTCTCGCAAGAAGCCGTCGTTGCGATGCTGCTGGGCCGACTCCTCGAATTCGCTGCGCGGCGGCTGGGTGGACATTGGAAAACGGTTCCTGAGATTAGGGCGTCGCGGCGGATCCGTGCTTGCTAAAACTGCTGGAAATAGCGATCCGCGCTGGCCGCCGGCTTGCGAGCCTCCCAATAGCTCTCGGCTTGCGATGAAAACTTCCGGTGGAGAACGTCTCGCCCGATCAATCGAAACACCAGCGCCACCGGCGTGAACACGCAGAAGAACAAGATCATCAAGAGAACCTGCGAAACGGTCCATCCGATCGGAAACGCCACAACCATCGCCGCGCCGTAAACGTGCCGAATCGCCTTCGGCCAAATCAACCCGGGAATGCCGACGCCAAGCCCAATCGCGGCAAGCACGAGTGCCGTCGTCGAATGGCCCGACGCGAACTTCCGCGCCGCTAAAGCCCCAAACACCACGATACACAAAATCGCAAATTGCCGCAGCACCTTGGAAGGTGCGTTAAAGCGAATATCCGACCACTGCATGGCAAATCCTCTCCGGCGTTGAATCAGTCCGCCTGAAACTGTGCCCGATAAACTTCTTTGTCGGTCTCGCTCAATTCCCGAGCGATATCCGCCTTGGTCACAATGCAATCTTCCAGCACTAGAGCGTCCATATCGGTTCCCAAAAAGCAGCGATAGGCATCCTGCGGGGTGCAAACGATCGGTTCGCCCCGGACATTGAAGCTCGTGTTGACCAGGATCGGGCAGCCGGTTTGCCGATAGAAGCCTTCCAGGAGCGCATGCAGCCGAGGGTTGCGCGTCGCATCGACGGTTTGCACGCGGGCGCTATAGTCCACGTGCGTCACCGCCGGAACCGTCGATCGCACCAAATTGACGCGCTTTCGCAAGTCGGGATCGGTTTGCATGATTCGCTGGCCGGAAGCGTCCAACGCCGTGCGATGTTTTTCGAGCACCGGGGCCACCAGCAGCATGTAGGGGCTTTCTTGCGTCGGCTTGAGGTCAAACCATTCCGTAGCCTGCTCGGCCAAAACGCACGGGGCAAATGGCCGAAAGCTTTCGCGAAACTTGATCTTCACATTCATCGTCGCTTGCATGCGCGGCGAACGCGGATCGCCCAAGATGCTGCGCCCGCCGAGCGCCCGCGGACCGAATTCCATTCGCCCTTGAAACCAGCCGACCACTTTTTCGTCTTCGAGCAAACCGACGACGTGCTCGATCAACTCATCCTCGGTCGCGAAGTGTTGAAACCGCGCGGCCCCTTCGCGCAGCCAATCCTGGATTTCCGCCGACGAGTAGCTCGGCCCCAAAAAGCTGCCGCTTTGGCTGTCTCGCGGATTCGCCTTGCGCGGCCGATTGAGCAATTGATGCCACACGAGCCAAGCCGCCCCGAGCGCTCCGCCCGCGTCGCCGGCCGCCGGTTGAATCCAAATATCGTCGAAAGGCCCATCGTGCAGCAGCTTTCCGTTGGCCACGCAATTCAGCGCCACGCCGCCGGCCAACACCAGATTCCGCTTGCCGGTTCGACGATGCAAATCGTTGCCGAGCCGCAGCACCACGTCTTCGGTGACAACCTGGATGCTCGCAGCCAAATCCATGTGCCGCTCGAGCAGATCGGATTCGGGCGACCGCGCGGGCCCGCCGAACAACTCATCGAAGCGACGATTCGTCATCGTCAGGCCTTCGCAGTAGTTGAAATAGCGCATGTCGAGCCGGAAGCTGCCGTCGGGCTTGATGTCGATCAAATGCTTGTAGATGGCGTCGGCATAGCGCGGCTGGCCGTAAGGGGCAAGTCCCATCAACTTGTATTCGCCGCTGTTGACGCGGAAGCCGCAGTAATACGTGAACGCGGAATAGAGCAATCCGAGAGAATGCGGGAATCGAATGTGACGGGTCAGCTCGATGCGGTTTCCCTCGCCGACGCCCGAGGCCGTCGTGCTCCACTCGCCGACTCCGTCGAGCGTCAGAATCGCGGCATCGTCGAAGGGGCTGGGAAAAAACGCGCTGGCAGCGTGGCTCTCATGGTGATCCGGAAAGACCAGCGGGCCCTTGAATCCGCCGAGCGCACCGCGCAGAATCCGCCGCGTAAACAGTTTTTCCTTCACCCACAGCGGCATCGCCAGGCGAAAGCTGCCAAAGCCCGCCGGGGCATACGCGAAATACGTTTCCAACAGCCGCTCGAACTTCGTCAACGGCTTTTCATAGAAGGCCACGTAATCGAGATCGGCCGTTTCCAGACCCGCTTCCCGGCAGCAGTATTCGACCGCCAGAGCGGGAAATCCGGGATCATGTTTCTTGCGGGTAAATCGCTCTTCCTGGGCTGCGGCAACAACTCGGCCATCGACCAGTAGTGCGGCGGCGCTGTCGTGATAGAAGGCCGAAATGCCAAGGATCGCCGTCATTCTGTGGCTCGACTTTCCGCCAACGACACGTGTGGGTTAACGATTCGGCGATGGTGAGAAACTCCAGCCCCGCGCGCCGACGATAAATCCAGTATAGCCCGCGCAATCGAACGGGCAAACGGCGGCTAAGTAGCCCGCGACTCCGTCGCGGCTAATGTCGCCGGGCGAACCGAAGCCCGGTACATTTGCGGATATACAAACGAGAAGTCAGGATAAAGCAAGGAACGAGGCAACCGGATCGGCCTCGAATGCTTGAACATCCGTGACCCGCGACTTGAGCAATGCCGCCACCACCGCCGTCGAGCAATTCCCCAGCCGAATCCAGATCACCTTCGGCGGATGTCCGTAGAAAAGAGCTCGCTGCTGGAAATCAGTGTCCTTGGATACGACGATGAACCCGTTCGCCGCCGCGTATGCCCACACTACTGGATCGGCTGCCGCCGCCAGCCCAATGTCGCGAACATGAACCGACCCCGGAAACCCGGCGGCGAGTTGCACAACCAGCCGATGTGACAGGTTCTGCTCGAGTAGCAGCTTCATGCGGCTGGGACTACCCAAAGCCGCCGCTCCCGATCGGCCGCGAAGGCCAAGCACGCCCGGATGTCCTCGGCCGTTAGGTCTGGGAAGTCCGCCAAGATATCGTCAACGGACATTCCACCTGCGAGATACTCAAGGACATCCCGCACAGTCATCCGAAGCCCCCGAATGCACGGCTGGCCGCCGCGTTTGTCTGGTTCGATCGTGATTAAGTGTAAGTAGTCCATAACCGAACCGTATCGTCTCCTGGTCAGACGGTCAATGGGCAGCACAATCCGTCGTGGCTACGCCGCGCTCATCCGGCTATGCGGACTGGCCATTGCCGGAGTGAACCTCCAATTCCGACATCAATGGCAAATCGGGTCGTTCATGGCTTTGCCTCTTCGAGATTCGGTCCTTTCGGTTATCCCGCGGATGGAAACGGCTTGCGCGGACCGGCCTTCGACTTCGCCACAACCGATTGGAACTTTGCGTTCGACGCCAATAGTTCGTCCATCAAGGAATCATCCGAGTGAGGATCCAGCGACCGAATTGTCAATAGGCGCTGATCCTGCAATTCGACGACGAATGTCTCGCCCGAGTCGGCGCACTCATTCAGCGTCTTTTCTAGGTCCGTTTCAAGCCGGCTTAGCGGGATCGTCTTGATCGGCATGAGGCTCCTCCCATTCTACAATCCTTCGGAACATCGGTGGTAAAAAATCCCCATTACCGCTTCGCTTTGCCATCCCTTGCTAGCGCTGCGGGCTCCGATGGCGAATGCACTACGCCGTCAGCCCTTTCGTCAGCGCCATGAAGGCGGTTTCCAGATTCATCTCGTCTTCCTTCAATAGCGTCAGCTTGTGGCCGGCGGCGAATAAAATACCGGCGAAGTCGCTGTAGTCGGTGATGCCTTCACGCAGCGTTACGGTCAGTGCGCCGTCGGCTATGTCGATCTTTTCGACGCCGGCATGTTGCTCCAATAACTTTGCCGCCGGTTCCAATGGGCCCGCCACGCCAATTCTCAGCACGACTTGATGACGTACCAGCAGCATCACGTCGGCGACGCTCGTCGAGACCAACATCTTGCCCTTTTCGATGATGCCGATCTTGTTGCACATATCGGCCAGTTCGGGAAGGATGTGGCTCGACACCATCACCGTCTTGCCCGCTTCGCCGAGGTGCTTGATCACGCGGCGAATCTCGATGCGCACGCGCGGGTCGAGGCCGCTGGCCGGTTCGTCCAAGAGCAGCACTTGCGGATCGTGCAGCAACACCCGCGCCAGGCCGAGGCGTTGCGTCATGCCGCGAGAAAGACTCGTGGCCAGCGCGTCGCGCTTGTAGTCGAGGCCGACCAGATCGAGCACTTCGTTGCAAACCTTGCGGCGCCGCGGACCCTTGATCCGATACGCGGCCGCGAAGAATTCGAGATACTCGATCACCTTCATATCGTCGTAAACGCCGAAGAAGTCGGGCATGTAGCCGACCAAGCGGCGAATCTCTTTCGGCTTCGTGTAAATCGAATAGCCGCCGACATAGGCCTCGCCCCACGTCGGATTCAGCAGCGTGGCCAGCATGCGCATCGTCGTCGTCTTGCCCGAGCCGTTGGGACCGATGAAGCCGAACACGTCGCCCGGCTCGAGCTTGATATCCAACGCCTGGACGGCGAACAGTTCGCCATATTTTTTCGTGAGATCGCGGGTTTCGATCATGGGGAAGGGGCTAGGGGCTGGGGACTAGGGACGAGAGTCGATTGTGGCGATGGTACTTTCCTCTGGCCTCAAGCCTGTAGCCTCAAGCCTTATTGCGTTCGGACGGGGAGGAGGAATCGGTAAATGGTAATATGCTCGGCGGATGAGGCGCCTGGGAGAGGGTTGCCGTCGATGGTTAGATTGCTGGCCGGGGGGCCGAGGCCGATTAGGATGGCCTGGTCAAGAGCGAGATGGTCGCTCAAGTCGAGGAAATGTTGATAGCGGTTTAGCAGGCCGGTGTGTTGGAGGCCACCCGCCGCGCGATAGAACATCATCGTTTCGAGAATCCGGCGCGGTCGGTTCCGGCGCGATCGTAAGGGGTGACTTGATACTGCCCGCCGACGATCTTGCCGCGCGCAAAGTAAGTGTCGGCCGTTCGTGGGTCGATTTGTTCGATGTCGATCGGCTCGGCGGCGGAGAACTTTGGAATCACATAGGCCCAGCGGTCGTAGATCAACACGCATTCGGATACTTGAAATCCAGCGCCACTCCCCTGCCCTGCCCCGCCGGTTGATTGCGGATCTTGCGATGCTCCCGCGACAAGCCGGATGACGCCGGCCAATCGATGATCGGCCCCTTCGTGCAAGTCGGCTTCGGCGAGCCGTGCGTTTGCATTCGTCCAGCCGCCGGTGAAACACTTGCTCGAACAGGCCGCGATGGGAACTGGACCGATCGACGCGGCATCTTGGGATGGCGCAACCTTCGCTGCCGCATCGGATGAAACGGGATACGGCCGAGTGAATAGCGGCAAATCGGCCGTCGCCGCGCCGGCATTGATTCCACTCGCGCCACCGCCATGCGCCGCGTCGCCCATTCCGCCCAAGCCGGCGCCGGGCAAGCCGAGCCAGCTTAGTTGCATGTCGGTCGTGCCGGCGTGCGGCCCGTGCCAGAGCGGCTCAAGCGAGATCGTGTGTTCCTGATTCGCCGGGGTATAAAGGCTGAACCATGTGTTGGCGCGTATGAGACCGGATTGTACGTCGAAATCGACCACGTCGGCCTGGTTAGCCTCTCGCCGACCGCCGTGCAACTGCCGGCCCAGCCACCAGGCGCCGAGCGACACACCGACGATGATCGCCGCGAAACTGACCCACGGCCAGACGGCCGAGCCTTCCACGCGGCGCTTCAACCAATAATCGACGGGAAACAATAGAAGGATATAGCCGCCGGCCAAAACGGCGATCAGCCAGAACGGCGTGACGCGAACGTCGGGAAATTGATCGAGCGCCGCGCGAAGCTGGCCCGAAAGATCGTTGTATCCCAAATGCGATGCGACGGCGGATTCGACGGTGGGAGCTTGCGTTGACGAAAATCCGCGGCCCAACAGCGCGGCAAGCAACTGCGGCAGACCGGACCAATGATCGACGGGCGGAGAATTCAAATCGACGCCGACAAACACCACTTCACCAAAACCGTCGGCCGTTCGCACGACCAGCGGCAGCTTGTCCGCGCCGTTTCCCTCAAAGGCCTCGATTCGCCCGCGAACTCCTGATAGTTTCGCAGCAGGAATGCTCGATCGCCGACCCTTCGAAGTCGCATCGACGATCGGCTGCGACGCACCGGCGAAATTCTCGATCGCCCCGAATCGCTCCAGCGAAATCGTCTTCACGAATTTACCCGGGGCGAAACTTTCGAGCGGAGCGCCGGGCGAAAGTGTCTCGGAGCCATGAGCACCGACCGACAACAGCAATCGGCCGCCGAATTGCACCCAGCGGCGCATGGCCGCGAGCGAATCGGCTGGAACTTTTCTATAAAAATCCGGCTGGCCCGTCGTCAGCACGATGAAATCGACGCCGTCGTAGCCGAACCAGCGGTCGGGCAGCGACGCCGGGTCATCGATCGCGACGACGGTCGTTTGCTCCGGTTGGCCTTCCTCGTTGAACCGAACGACCGACCCGAATTCCAACGGTCCACCAAGTTCGAGAATCAATCGCTGCGTCGCAGCGAGGGCCGGAGGAATGTCGTCGCCGGAGAATGTTCGCTCGACCGATGGGGCCGAATCGTCGGGGGCAACGACGTTGATCGTGACCGCCGGTGTCTGACGGCCGATTTTGACGTAGCTGCGCACGCGCGCCGGTTTGCCCGGCTCAAGTTGGACGCCATGCTCGACGGTGCGCGTCGGCACGCCGTCGCCGTCGGGAACGATGATTTCCAAATCGGCCGTCACGCTTTTTGGCCCGCCCGTCAGCGTGATTTCAACCGGCGTCCAGAAGCCGACTTTATAATGCCCCGCGAAACCGATCTGAATGCGGTCGATCTGAGCCAGCGGCGCGGCTGTCGATTCAGCGCCCCTCGCTAATGCGGCGGCCAGAATCGCGCCGAAAAAGACGATGGCAAAGAGATGCGTTGCGCCGCCAACATGCCGACGCAAAGCCGTGCGCACGGCGCACGCCCCCTTGCCCTTCTCGCCCCTCATCCCTCGTCCCTCGCCCCTATTCATGGTTTCTCCGCATCGGCACAGCTGCAGACGAATTGGCCGCAGCCGGGACAGCCCGCGCCGTATTTGCGGGCGACGGCTTCGGCCAGATCGACGCCGGCCACGTTGGCAATCGTCGCCAGCCAGGCCAGCACGTCGGCGAATTCCACCAGCCGTTCTTCGTGCGTACCGCTGCGCAGCGCGGCCGCCAGCTCGCCGACCTCTTCCATCAGCCACATGAACGTGCCGTCGATGCCGCGGGCGACGTCTTTCTCGAAATACATTCGGCGAATCAATTGTTGAAAACCCTCGAGCGAGGTGCCGGGGAGGCTTGAGGCTTGAGGCTTGAGGCTTGAGGTCGCAGCATTACTACGCGAGTCGGATGGGAATTGGGTCACGGTTTCGATTCCTCGACCTGTTTCAGCAGCTCCGCGGCGCCGGGGTATGCGGCATCTTCCGCCAGGATCGCTTTGATGAGTTCCTTCGCCCGATCCTTGCGGCCGGCACGCAGACAGGCGTCGGCCAGGGCGAGTTGCAGGCTGCGGGTTTTCGGCTCCAATTGCACCGCTGTTTCATATTCCGCCACCGCGGCTGGATAATCCTTCTGGCCGACCAGCGCCTCAGCGTAGCATCCGATGCGTTTCGACATCTTGCACGTCGATATACAGCGCCTGCTGGGCCCAATGCGTCGCCGCGGCGAAATCTTTCGATCGCAGCGCCAGTTGGGCCAGTTTCTTGCGCATCGGCAGATCGTCGGCGTCGCGGTCGGCCAGCCGAGCCAGCACGTCGAACAGTCTTTGGTCCTCGCCCGACTTCAAATAGAGCCGCGCCAGCGCCTGCAGCCATTGCACGTCGTTGCGGAAATGCTGTTCGACCCCAGTTCGTACAATTCTGCCGCCGCGGCGTACTTGCTCGCTCTCGAGCTTCCAAGCTGGCCAGCAAGCGCGAGCACATTCTCTTGCGGCGATTTGCGGATCGAGGCAGTCGTCCAGCAGTTTCGATGGCGCCTCGTGCTGCTCGCCGGCCGGTCAGAATCAACCGCGCGACGACATACGTCGCCAGCGGATGCTTCGGATGACTTCTTGAGCACCGCGTCGGCGAGTCGCCCGGGCCTTCACCGGCTCGTCCTTGTGCAGATAGGCCGAGCGCCAGTGGGCGGCGATATCGGGATCGTCGGGCTTGGCTTTGTGCGACGCTTCCAACTCGGCCAGCTTTGGCTCGGTTCGGCGGCGCGAGGCCTGCCAATCCGGCCGCGATTTTGCGGAGATACTCGACATAGCCCGCTCGAATTCCTCCTGGCTCGACGCCGAAGGCCCGCTGAATCGCGGCCCGCGTGTTCAGGTTGTCGGCATACGCGGCGAGCATCTTGGCCATCGCGTCGTCGCCGAAATGGTCGAGCATGTATTGGGCGTACAGCTCGGCCTGGCAATAGGCCATCTCCCAATCGTCGCTGCTGCTGCGGGCGAATGAAACCGACGTTGATCGTCTCCAGGTTGAAAATCTTGCCGGCCGGAACACGCTCGGCCAGCAGTTCGTTCCACAATCGCGGGCGCGGATAGCCTTCGTTCTGAACGGCCAGCGCCTCGGTGAACCAGTGCGGGATGTTGAAATGCGTTTGCTGCAAGTTCACGACATGCACGAACTCGTGCCTCAGCACGCGGGCCCAATTGAATTTCTGCGGCGTGTCGTTCGGCGATTGCATGGCGACCATCTGCCCGGCGCACGCCCCGACCGTGCCGATGTAGGGCAGCCCGACCATGCGGGCGCTGAACCAGCCGTGACCGTCGGTGTTTCGGCGCGGCTGAAGATTTCGAACAGCGACTTTCCCTCGGGCTGATAGCCGAACTTCTTCACCAGCGGCGGATAGACTTCGTCTTCGAGATACTTGGCCGCGTATCGGGCCAGCATTTCGTCGTGTGCCCGATCGAATTTGATGACGAAATGCTCGGTTTCGATGACCGCATAATTCGACAGCACTTCGAGCACTTTGAGCGTGTTGCTGACGCGCACGTTGAACGGATCGATGTCGAACGATTCGTGCAGCACCTTGTCGGCCGCCACTTCCTCGCCGAGCCGCATGTAGACCAGGCCGAGTTCGCCACGCGGGCCGATCAATTGCGGCATCCGATCGATGGCTTCGCGGTAGAAAGCGACGGCATCGGGATAGCGCTGCAAACGATCGAGCCCGGCCGCGAGCGCCTCGTAGAATTCGCCGCAATGCGGGTTGCGAGCCGTCACTTCGGCGATCAAACGGCCGAGCCGCGAATCGGCTGGCTGTTTCTTGTCGGCGGAATTTCCATCCAGCGCGAAATAGGCGGCCGCCAATCGACCCAACGTCGCTTCGTTCGTCGGATCGAGTTTCACGGCCGGTTGCAACGTTTCGATTGCCCGAGCCGATTCGAAATTCGCCAGATCGACGTCGGCCTGGAGCTGATGAGCCCACAGCAGCCGGGGGTTGATTTCCAAGGCTCGCTTGAGCGACGTTTGCGCTTCGGCCAGATCGTAGTTTTCGATGGCCAGCGAAGCGATTGCCGCATGAACTTCGGCCGCTTGCGAATTCAGCGCTAGCGCGGCTTTGAATTCGTGCGTCGCGTCGGCTTCGTTGAACTTCTCGGCATAGAGCCGGCCCGATTCATAATGAGCCTGCCAACAAGCCGGCTCGCGCTTGAGCAAATCGGGATAGAGCTCGTTGACCAAAAAGTTGAACTGATCGCTGAGCCGTTTCCAGCGGGCGTATTGCGCGGCGCCGAGGCCGACGAAGCGGACTGCATCGGGATCCTTGATGTCGTCCTCGCGGTTGTAGAGATCGACGAACCATTTGTAGCCGCGAGTCGCTTCGTCGAGCTTTCCGGCGCGACGATCCAACTCGGCCGTCACCCAGCGGGCCGGCGCTTGTGCCGGGCCGTCCGGAATCAGCTTCAGCGCAGGCATCGGCTTGCTCGCGCAGCTTCTTTCAAATCGCCGTCTGCCAACGCCAACAGAGCAAGCTCGGCTCGCAGTTCGCCAGCCGAATTGTGCTTTTTGACGGCGGCAGCAAGAAGCTTCGTCGCTCCGTCGCTCTTGCCGACGGCCGCCAGCGCTCGAGCTTGCCCGATCGCGGCAACGATCGGCCGTTCCGCGGCGAGCTTCGAATAAAGTTCGCCGGCTTCGGCGTATTTTCCTTGCAGGAGCAATTGCCGAGCGGCGGCCGACGGATCGCTGGCCGGTGCCGCGACCGCAACGTCCGCGATGGCCGTGGCAACGATCAAGCTGAACAATAAAATCTGAAGAATAACATCACCATTGTTCGCTTGGCGTGTGTCGCCCTACTTCTTGATCCGAACCGCCAGGAATTTTTCGTTTCCGTAGTCGAACATCAAGATGTAGTGCGAAAGGATTCCGGCGCCGATGACGCCCGATTGACGAATGTTGTCGGCGTCGAAATATCCGTCGCCATCTTTCGATTCCACGGCCGCCGGTTGGGCGATGTCTTGGCCGAACACGGTGAGCGAATCGACCGGCGCGGCCGAGCCTTTCACCATCACGTCGTGTCGCGCCACCGTGGCCAGCAGAAACGTGCCCTCAGGGCCATGATCGATGCTGGCCGGCATCGCGGGCTTGACGAAATTGTCGAAGCGAGTGAGGAATTCAGGCTTTTGCCCGGAGGAGAACGGGAACGGGCCGCGCTTGTAGAACGTCACCATGTTGCTGCCGGGGTCGATCGAAAACGGCACCTGCGACCAGATTTCGCCGCCGATGACGCCCGCGATCGGCAAATGAATCGCGTCGGCCCACGGCTTGATGTTGACGGCGATGGCCAGCCATTCGTCGTTCCGCGGCGGCGGCAGGATCATCGGCTCCTCGAACCGCACCAGGCCCATCCCGAGCGATTGAATCTTGCGTTCGGTGACGCTTTGCACTCCGCCGGGGATTTTCAGATTCTTGGTCCGCCGCGAGGGCAAGCTCAGTTTGTCGGCCACTGTTTTGCTGATGATTAGATCGCGCGTGCCGGTGTCGAGCAAGAATTTGCCGACATCTTGATCGTTGATCTTCACGTCGACGAGGAACAGATCGCCATGCCGTTCGATCGGCACTCGCGCACTGGCGCCGGAGACGGGCGAACGGACCGTCACGTCGTTCAACGGGCCGGTGACGGTGTGCGGGCCGAATTGGATGTGAGGCGGATCGGCTTTTGGCGCCGTTCGCGGCGGGGCCGTCGAGGGCGCCGTCGACGGTTCATTACCGGCGATATAGGCGATCACCAGGATCAAGACAACCACGCCGCCACCGACGCCGGTCATGATCTGCCACATTTCGGGTCCCTTCCGGGGCGCTTTCTTCACGGTTTCCTGTCCTTCGGTTTGAGTTCCGGCGGAGGCTTTTGTGCCGGCCGGGTTTTTTGGATTGGTTTTCGTTGTTGGATATTTGGCGTTTTTCGTGTTGGCCGACGCTTTGGCCGACGGCTTAGCGCTTGTGAAATCTGAGCCCGCAATCGCGCCTGCGGCCGCCGCGGTTTGTGCCCCCCCTGCCCTGACGGACGACAGGCCCATGCCGGAGAAAAATGAGCCGTCGATTTCGCCTTCGTGCGTCGTGGGGTCGTGCTCTTCCCAACTGCTTTCCTCGGGCGCTGCGGGCGCGGATGCCGCCGACGCTTTGGCTGCCGGTGGTGTTGCTGCTGGAACACTGGGCCGCGCGACGGCGGCGATGGGTTGCGGCTTCGCGGCCGGCTTTGGTTGCGGCGGCTCTTGCGCCGCTGCCGGTCGCGCAACGGCAGGTTTCTGCGGTGCGACCGGTTGTGCCGCCACCGGTTGCGGCGGCGCTACTTTCTTCGGCGGCGGAGGAGGTGGCGGTGGAACTGGCGGCTCCGGCATTGTTTCGACGGCAGTCGGCTCATCGATCTCGTCGAATGGTTCCGCTTCCGGCGCATCGTCGAATTCGTCGATCGGATTCGCCACCGGCGCCTCTTCGACTTCATCATCGGGCAACGGTTCCGCTTCCGGAACGGCTTCGTCCGGAATCGGCACGGCGGCGGCAATTCCTTGCGGCGGCTCGATATCGATCGGCTCAACCGTCGGAATATCGGCCTCTTCGGCCTGTTTCGCGGCTGCCAACTTGGCCCGCAGCTTATGGTCGTACACCTGCTTGCGATCGCTGAGCAGCAGGCATCGCCGGGCGTCGGAGATTTCGTCGAGCAGCTTGCGAACCGAAGCGTGATCGGGCCCCGCAGCCTGCTTCTGCAAAAAGCCCATTAAGCTCTTGGCGGCGGCATCGACGGTCGCGCGATCGGCCTCGAACAATTCGAGCCCCAACAGTCGATAATGATTCGGCGGCTGATCCTCGGGAGGAATATCGAGCCACTTTTGATAATCGACCATGTCGGACATCACGATACTCGATACACCGGCCGGGAAAGGACCGCGGCCGGTGGTTCCAAACCGATTCGCGCGAAGAAAAACGCCCAAGGCCCATTATTTCTGTTGGCGAGCGCATTTGCAACCGGGCGGGAACTCGGGGTAGTCGTCCAAAGTTGCGTTGATCGCCGGCGGGTGAGTCCGGCGTGCAGTTCCGCGCGTCTACGGGCCCTGCGATGGCCAGTCGATTTCGGCTTCCGGGAAAGCGTCTTTGATTTTGGCTAGTGTCTCTGGACTCAATCGACTCGCTCCGTTGTCCGCTAGGACCCAGCTAAGCGGCTCATCCCCCATCCATTTACGAACGAAGGAAAACGACCGAAAAGTGTCGTTTTCAAATCGGCCATGCATGGCATGGCCACTCACGAGATTTTCGTAGACCCATTCCCTGTGGTGCACGATTTTGGCCTGCCAACCGACGTACCCGCACGGAATCGACAGCAGCATGACTCCAATTAGCAGCGTCCGCAGCCTGAACTGAAGCCAGCGGCGTTGTGGCTTCCCGGGCTCATTGATGGTGGGGTTGGTGGGCATGGGTGGCGCTGGGTGTCTAAAAGTTGTAGAAGAAAACGGTCCAGAACAGGTCAGAGCTATTTATTAGACCGTTCTGACGCTTTGTCTTCGGCACCGTGTACGAAGTCAATTAATTGATTCAGCTCGCTCATTTTGAAGAGTTTCGCGTTCACCGAATAACGAGCGACGCCGTTGGGCGTTTTTGCATCGAAGACAAGCAGGACCGGGGGCCCTCGCCGGGAAAGGTCAATATCAATATCGATGCACACGATGTCCCGGATTTTCAGCAAAACCTCGCGGCGCAGGAATCGTCGGAGGCGAATTTGCTCGCTGCTGACAGTGATTTGATAACCCCGAAGGGATAGGATTATCGCGAGGTATATTCCGATGACTACCAACATCACCAATACAAGCTGACCGCTACGGGCCACGATCGCGGCCTGCCCAAGAAAAACTGTGAAGAATCCGAACCACACAGACGCAACAATGTACGTTGCGCTGCATGGCCGCACCCGGATTGCACTTCCATCGCGCGGCAAATCGGTCGGTTGGTATGGAGTTGGATGCATTTGGCTCGAAGTGCTGCGATCCCCCAAAAAGGGAACATTCAACTTTGTCAAATAAACGAGAATGTTCTCGTTAACAACAGGCGTCCTACACCGCCCCCGCCATCGCTTCCAATTGCACGACCGATCGGAGTTGCTCCTTTTCGAAATACGTCCGCCCCTTTTTCACATTGATGTGATCCCACGGCAGGCGGTCGCCGAGTGGTGATGGAGGTGGACGATCGAGTCGAAACTCAATCCCGGCTGATCCTGGCCGACATCGGCCAGCGCCTGCCACCAGAGCAGCGGCGTTCGAGCTGTTCGCCCCAGCTATCGAGCCGGGCGCCGCGCCGCCAGGCCAGTTCGATCACGTCGGCCAAGCCGGCGATCGCCGCGGCTCAGCAGCGCCTTCGAGCAGGCTCGTCTCGACGTCGGTGGCATTTGACCTGCACGCTGCGAATCTTCACCCGACGCTGCAGATATTGATGCGCCCAGTGGAAATACTCGCGCGCGTCTGCATGCCGTTCCATTGATACGGCGTGTGGGCCTTCGGCACGAAGTTCGACACGCTGGCCGTGACTTTCGCGAATCGCCCGCGCTCCTCGCGGCCGATCTCGGCGATCGTTTCCGCCATGTCGACGATGCCGTCCAGATCGACCTGCCGTTCGCCGGGCAGGCCGCACATGAAATAGAGCTTCACCTTGTCGAAGCCGTGCGGAAACGCCTGCGCGGCAGCCTTCGTACAGGTCTTCGTTCTTGATCTTCTTGCGAATCTGCTCGCGCATGTCGTCGCGGGCGACTTCGGGCGCGAGCGTCAAGCTCGGTGTGCCGATCGGTGCCGACCAGCGCCGCCACGCTCTTGAGAATCTCGTTCACCCGCAGGCTGGGCACGGAGATGTTCACGCCCAGCGGCCGAAACGTCTCGTGCATCCGCCGAACCAGCTGCTCGAAGTACGGATAGTCGCTGGTCGAGAGCGAGAGGAGCGAAATCTCGTTGAAGCCCGTGTTGCGATACGCCTCGAGCGCCGCCTGCGACGATCGTTTCGACCTCGCGAATTCGCAACGGCCGCTTGATGACCGTGCTCTGGCAGAAGCGGCATTGCCACGGGCAGCCGCGCATGATCTCGATCGCGATCCGATCGTGAACGCATTCGACATACGGCACGATCGGCGCGCGTCGGCAGCGGCGTCGCCTCGAGATCGTCGATCATCGACGGCTCGATCGTCTCCGGCACGTCGGGGCGGGTGCGGTTGAGCGTCGCCAGTCGGCCGTCGGCGAAATACTCCGGTTCGTAGAATCGCGGCACATAGGCAAACGGCAGCGCGGCGGCCATTCGAGCGAGCATCTCTTCGCGCTGCCGGCGGCCGGCGTCGCCCGTTGCGAAACCGCCGGCGATGTCGCACTCGTTTTTCAACTGCAGCCACTCGTCGCAGATCAGCGGCAGGCTCGGCTCGCCGTCGCCGGTGACGAACAGATCGATGAACGGCGCGAGCGGCTCGGGATTCTGCGCGCACGGGCCGCCGGCGATCACCAGCGGATGGTCCATCGTGCGCTCGCCGCCGCGCAGCGGAATGCCGGCCCAGATCGAGCATCGTCAGCATGTTGCTCGTGCAGATTTCGTACTGCAGCGTGAAGCCGAGCACGTCGAATTGGTCGAGAGCGGCGTGAACGTTTCGAGGCTGTAGAGCGGCATGCCGGTCTCGCGCAGCAGCCTGCTCCATGTCGTCGCCAGGGCGTGAACGCCCGTTCGCAGACCCAATCGGCCCGGCTGTTCATCAGCGTGTAGAGCACCTGCAGGCCGTGATGGCTCATGCCGATCGTGTAGGTGTCGGGAAACGCCAGGCAGAGCTTGCCGCGGACCGAGCGATGGTCCTTGCGAACCATATTCAACTCGCCGCCGACATACTGCGCCGGCCGCTGCACGCGCGGCAGAATCCGCCGCGAGACGAATTCCTTGAGCTGGACGTTGAGCATGGCAGCACCCAATGATTTTTTTGCGGAGCATTTCGCCGCGAACGAGGCCGGCAATTAGTATGTCAAATGCGAACGGGGAAATACAGGGAGAATCGCGGGCCTGAGCGTTGTCGAGAGTGTGGCACTGACCAGCGCAGTCGGCCAGTGCGAGCGCGCAAGGGACGACGCACCTGCGACTGACCGCCGCCGACGGACTCGCTTTCGGACGTCGGAGCGAAATCGAAGGTGCAACGTCGGCTCACGTATTGGCACTGGTAGAAGGCGCTTGTCAGTGCCCTACCAGCACGCGCGCAGGCGAAGGCGAACCTGCAACGGATCCCCGGCGTTTGCTCGATGGCTTGGCATCGGACCGAAATGGATGGTGCGACGTCAACTCGCCCGCCGGCACTGGCCGACTGCGCTGGCCAGTGCCACACCAGCACGCGCTGGCCATGCCACGCCCGCACGCTCGCGAGTGTCAGACCGGCACTGGTCGGCGGCGCAAGGGTCGATAGAATTGGCTGACGGCACAGAAACACGCCTTCACTCCCCTGCCCTGCCCCGCCATGTCTGAAGTTCGCTCGGAATTCATCACTGTCGCCAAAGTCGGCTCGATTCCCGAAGGGGAAGGGATCACCGTGGCGATCGGCGAGCGGTTGATCGCGGTGTTCAATTCGGGCGGACATTATTTCGCGATCGACGATCTCTGCCCGCACATGGGGGCTTCGCTCGGGGCCGGCGCGGTTGAACAGGGCGTGGTGACTTGTCCGTGGCATGCGTGGCGATTCAAAGTATGCGACGGCACGTGGTGCGACAATCCGCGAATCAAGATTGATAGTTTTGAGGTGCGGGTCGTGGGGGAGGAAGTGCAAGTGAGGGGCGAGGGGCGAGGGGCGAGGGGCGAGGGGACGGGAGGCGGGGGGCAGGGGACGAAGAACGAGGGTTGAGCGTGGGCGGCGGGGCGCGATGCAAACGGGCACCGCGTTACAGCGTGAATTTTCCGCCCGGTTCGACGACGTGGGGAATCGATTGGGTTTGGTTGCGGACTCGTTCGGCCCATTGGGTGGCGTCTTGGCGGATCGGGGGCCAGGTGTTGTAGTGGCTCGGGGCGACGTGTTTCGGGTTCAATAGCTTGACGGCTTCGAGCGCGTCGTCGGGGCCCATCGTGAATACGTCGCCGATCGGGAGCACTGCTAAGTCCAAGCCGGCCGCGCCGATCAGTTTCATGTCGTAGAACAATGCCGTGTCGCCGGCGAAATAGAGCTTGTGGCTGCCGAGTGTCAGCAAGAATCCGCCGGGGTTGCCGGCGGCCGAGCCGTCGGGCAGTGTCGAACTATGATGGGCGATCGTCATTTTCACATGGCCGAACGGCATCGGCCACGAGCCGCCGAGATTCATCGGCTGCGTTTTCGACACGCCTTTTTTGCCGAGCCACTCGCAGATTTCATAATTCGCGACGACCGTCGCTCTGGTTCGTTTGGCGATTTTCTCGGCGTCGGCGATATGATCCTCATGGCCGTGCGTGACGAGGATGAAATCGGCTTCAATGGCATCGGCTTTGACCGGCGCGGCCGGATTGCCGTCGAGATAGGGATCGATCAGCAGCGTATGATTGCCGGTCGCGACCGACCAGGTGGCGTGGCCGAGCCAGGTGAGTTCGATGGGCATGGGAGGAAGGGTGAGGGTGTGGGGTGAGGGGAAGAAGGAAGCCGTTTTAATGGGTGTGGGATTTGTGTGCGCTGGCGCCTGGTCGGTTGTCGCGAGGAACGGCGTTTAGCCGGCTTTCGATTTCGGTCGCGAGCATCATCATTTGAAAGAATTGGCCGAGGGCGCTTTCGTCGAGGGCGGGCAGGTGTAGATCGGCGGATGGGCGGCGCTCGAGAGTATAGGCTTCCTTGGAGCTTTGCAGGACGAACGATTGAAGTTCGGGGAAGGATTTTCCAGAGAGGTCTTCGTGATCGTCGTCGATTGGTTCGTCGTCGGCCCCGTCGTCTTCGGAAAGGGGAACGACCAGGCGATCGCGGCGGACGGAATCGACGATGAGATTGGTCGTCAGTCCGCCGGAGCCCATCGAATCGTGGCAATCATGGACGTGGTGGAATTGCAGATCTTCGCACCAGCGCACCGCCGATTCCAACGCACTGGCCCAGGGCATCATATCGCCGCTGTTTGCGCCGAACGGTGTTTCCATCACGTGGGACACTGCGGCGAAATCCAACACCGGATTGTCGCCTGGCGGAGCGGTACGGAATCGCTCGTTCATCATCGCGGCGCCTTGCAGCAATTGCACGATGTCCATGCCCATCACGGCCGCCGGCAGCAATCCGGCCGCGGAGAGGATTGAAAAACATCCCCCCTGCCCTTCGATCGGCAGGAGGAATTCTTGCAACAGCCGCTCGTCGCCACCGCACGAATTTTTTAGCGCCTCGACCAGGCAGCAGAGAATTGGCGATATTTCTACCGCTTCGCCGCCGTCGCCGACGACCGCAATGGCCCAGCGCTCGCTGACATCGGCCGGCCGCCGGGTGTGACAAAGCAAATCGAGCAGTCCCTGGGCCGCGTCGTTATCGGAACTTTGGTTGACGAAATAAATCCGCGGCCGGCCGCCGCGGTCGCCGCGCGAAAGCTCGTTGTGATACGGATGGCAGCCGGCTTCGAACAACGCCCGAGCCCCACGAAGATTGCCGCCGCCATCGATCAGCACGAAGCGATCGACCGCGTCGCGCAGTCGCTTGCCGACGGCCAGTATGTGCCCCAATTCGCTCCGCCCGCGAGATTTTTTATAGTCGGCCAACAGCCTCTCGGGGCGATCGACAAAGGCGAACTCGCCGTCCGCCGATGATTCCCCTTCGCCGAGCAATTCATGGAGAGCGGTTTCCAATCGTTCGTTGAGCGCGATCAATTCGGTGCGGCTGATTGCGGTGAAGGGAACGAATGCCTGCGAAGGATCATAGCGGAGCGGAGCGGATTGCGGCCCGAAGCGGTTGGTTGACATGATGGGTCTGGCAAGTTGTAAGTTGTTGGAGTCGTCTTTCCGACGAACATATCCGACATCCAGCGAAGTTGCAAAGAGGCTGGCGTCGTAGCTGAATTCGCCAGAATTCAGAGGCGTGGTGGCGGGGGAATGGAATTTTCACAAATTCCGCTTCGGGCAGAACGGCGTGGCATTATTCGCAGGAGCTTTTTATCATGGAATCCGAGCAGCGGAAGAGATTTTGCGAGTCCGCAGCCGGAAATCGGATTCGATTTTGCAGCAAACGTTATCGGTGAAAACCATGTCCACCGCCCCACTCCCCACATTGCTTCCTGTTCGCCCCGCGCGTGTCGCGTCGATCGACGCTTATCGCGGGCTGGTGATGTTCTTGATGATGGCCGGGATCATGAAATTGCCGGAGATCGCGCATTCGATTCCGGACAGTGGCTTTTGGGCGTTCTTGGGTCACCATCAGAGCCATGCGGAATGGATCGGCTGCTCGCTGCACGACATGATTCAGCCGTCGTTCTCGTTTCTCGTCGGCGTGGCGCTGCCGTTTTCGATCGCCAGCCGGCAGGCTCGCGGGCAATCGACGTTTCGCATGTCGGCCCATGCGTTTTGGCGAGCGTTTTTGTTGATCTGCGCTGGGCGTGTTCTTGCGCAGCGTCGGCCAGCAACAAACGAACTACACGTTCGAAGACACATTGAGCCAGATCGGCTTGGGCTACGGGTTTTTGTTTCTGCTCGGCTTCCGGCCGATGCGCGATCAATGGCTGGCGCTGGCGATTCTGCTCATCGGTTATTGGGCCGCGTTTGCCCATTATCCGCTGCCAGCCGCCGATTTCGATTACGCGAAAGTCGGCGTCTCGAGCCAGTGGCTTTCGGTGCATGGTCTCTCCGGCTTTGCGGCCCATTGGAATAAAAACAGCAACATCGCTTGGGCGTTCGACACCTGGTTTCTGAATAAGTGGCCGCGACCGGAGCCGTTTGTGTTCAACGAAGGGGGCTACGCCACGTTGAGCTTCATTCCGACTTTGGCCACGATGATTCTCGGACTGATCGCCGGCAAAGTGCTGCACAGCGAACGGACGCCGTGGCGCAAGGTGATTTGGCTGACGATCGCGGGAGTGGTTTCGCTCGGGCTCGGCTGGCTACTTGGATTCGAAGGCGTCTGCCCGGTTGTGAAACGAATCTGGACGCCAAGCTGGACGCTGTTTAGCGGCGGCTGGTGTTTCCTGATGCTGGCGGGCTTTTATGCGACGATGGACGTCTTGGCCACGCGGCCCTGGCAACGAGCTTGGGCATTTCCGCTGATGGTTGTCGGAGCGAATTCGATCGGCGCTTATTGCATGGCCCATCTGTTTCCGCGTTTCATCGGCGACGCGCTTAAATGCCATTTGGGCCAGGATTGCTTCGCCTATTTCGGCACGGTTTACGAGCCGATGGTGCGCGGCTCGGCGGTTTTGCTCGTCGAATGGTTGATTTTGCTGGCGATGTATCGGAAGAAGATTTTTATCAGGATATGATGCGGCAGAATGAGACGGTTCTTCGTCAGCCCCATTCATGGGGCTTTCCGCGCAGCGGTAATAGGCCCGTCATTTATGACGGGTGAATCAGCGGACGGTTGTTTTGCGACAGCCCCGTTCACGGGGGTTCTCGCTGTTCGCCTTTAGGCAAGTTACTGCGTCGGGAGACGTGACGCATTGTGTTTAGGTTGTGACCGGCGATTGTAGAAATGGCTGAAGCCACCGCAGCGAGAAGCCCCGTGAACGGGGCTCGCGAAAATGGCGCTGTCGGTGCTCGCGAAACCCGCCGTAAACGGCCGGGCCTACTACCGCTACGCGGAAAGCCCCGTGAACGGGGCTGCGGCGGTTCGGCCGTCGCGCGGTTGCACTGGCCGATTTCAGTGGCCGATTTCAGTGGCCGATTTTAGTGGCCGATTTTAGTGGCCGATTTTAGTGGCCGATTTTAGTGGCCGATTTTAGTGGCCGATTTTAGTGGCCGATCTCGCCGTCCGGCGAACATCGTCGCAACGGCACATTTCGCCGCCCAAATTATTCCCCCGTAAACTCATCGCGCAAGAATCTGCTGGCGGCGTCCCATTGGTCGGCGGCGGCGGCGAAGTCGATTTTCATGGCGCGGATCGTGCGCGGGGTTTCCAGACGCACTTTTTCCGTGACGTTCGGATTCAATGGAATCTGCGCGCTGGGGCCGGCAGCGAGTTGGGCTTCAACGGCCGGCGAGAGGAGATAATCGACCAGCTTCCTCGCCGCTTCCGGATGGGGGCAGCCTTTGACGACCGACAGCGTGTTCGGGAAGAACATCGTGCCCATGCCGCCGGGCTGTTGATCGGGATAGACGATCGCGACCGGCTGGCCATGTTCGACTTCTTCGAGAGCGTCGTCGGTGTCGGCGATTCCGAACGCGATTTTTCCGGCGCTGACGTTGACCGCCACTTGCTTGTTGCCGGCCAATTGCTCGATTTGATTCTCCTTCAGCTTCCGATAATAGGCCTTCGCGCGATCCGGCCCCCAAAAGGCGAACAGACAGGCGGCTTGCGTGGCGGTCGAGCCGAACAGCGGCTTGGCCATTGCGACGCGGCCTTTCCATTTCGGATCGGCGAGGTCTTCGATCGATTTCGGGCGATCGGATTGCGGCACCAGATTCTTGTTCACGATCAGCACCCGCGCGGGCGGCGAAACCTTCCCAAGTGCCGTTCGGCGAACGGAAGATCGCGGGATAGGTCTCGGCGGCCGGCGAACGGTAGACATCGAGCAGGCCGAGTTTTTCCAATCGCAACGTGTTGAGCGGCTCGTTGTTCCAAAACACGTCGGTGCGCGGTCGCGGACCCTCGGCGACGAGCTCGGCGAACAGACCCACGGTTTTGGTCGATTCGCTATCGAATTTCGGCTCGACGGCGATGCCGGTTTTCTCAGTGAATTTGGCGAAAACCGGCGTGGCGAATTCTTCGTCCTGGGCGGTGTAGACGACGACGCCCTGCTGGCAACCGAATTGGAAGGCGGCGAAAAGGCAAGCGGCAATGGAGAAGGCGATGTGCCGAATCGTGCGTTGGTTCGCCATGTTCATTGTTGAAATCCTCGACCCGCGTGTCGAAAGGGGACAGGCACCGAGCGGCGATTTTTACGCGCCGTGCCGCCCGACTGTTGCTCGGAGCCGATCCCCTTCGACGCCCCAGCGGGCTCATGCTAGAATAGCGTACTGGGTTCTCGGTCGCTTTGAAAGCAATCGTTCGTATGGATTCGGAACGTTTTTCCAAACTCGTGTGCTGCGTTGTTTGCGTCGGCTGTGCATTGACATGCATCAGCTTGAACGGCCCTGTCGCGCGTGGCTGCCGATCCGCCGGTGGCGGCGAATGTTGCTTTGCCTTTGCGGCAGCGGCAGTTTGATGAAGGGCGGATGTGCCGGCGGGCATTCGAAAGTTGTCGAGCCGGCGGCTGACGCTTTACACCGATTTGCCGGCCGAGCAATCGGTCGATGAATTGCCGGCTGTGTTCGATCTGGCGTTTCCGCAGTGGTGCGCCTATTTCAAGATCGATCCGCGGCAGCACGACGATTGGCGGATGACCGGCTACTTGATGAAAGACAAGGTCCGGTTCGAGGCCGCCGGGATGTTGCCCGCCGATCTGCCGGCATTTCTGAACGGCTACACGCGGCAATCCGAATTCTGGCTCTACGATCAAACCAGTCCCTTATTATCGGCGGCATCTGCTGCTGCACGAGGGGACGCACGGCGTCATGTACACGCTGCTCGGCAACGTCGGGCCGCCGTGGTATGCCGAGGGAATGGCGGAGCTATTGGCCACGCACCGCTGGGTCGACGGGCAGTTGACGCTGAATTATTTTCCGGCCCGGCCGCAAGAAGTGCCGAAACTGGGGCGGATCGAGATCGTCGAAACGGAATTTGCCGCGCGTCGGCGATGCGGCTCACCGACGTGTTGAACCTCGGGCCGTATGCCCATTTCGAAGGTCGAGCCGTATGCCTGGAGTTGGGCGGCGGCGGCGTTTCTCGACAACCATCCACGCTACCGCGAGCGATTCCGCCACTTGCCGAAGTTCGTCAACGACGCGGATTTCAACCGCCGCTTCGCGGAGACTTTTCCAGCGATGGCGCGCAAATGGCCGAGGAATGGCAGGTGTTCATTTCCGACATCGCTTATGGCTACGACTTCTCGCCGCACTCAGATCGATTTCCGCCGGGCGTGAAGTTGCCGCCACGCGGAGCGAAACTCACCGTGGCGGCCGATCGCGGCTGGCAGAACACCGGCGTCCGGCTCGAAGCGGGCAAGACCTACGACTTGCAGGCCACCGGCCGGTATCAGGTCGGCAAAGAGCCGCGCGTTTTGTGGAGCGAACCGAGCGGCGTGTCGATCCGCTACGTTCGCGGCAAGCCGCTGGGGATGCTGCTCGCGGCCGTGCGACCCGACGATGCTCGAGCGCACGAAGCCCGTTAGCCACGCCGCTCGCGGTGGGCTTGAGCACCACGTCCAGCCCGCACATTCCGGCACGCTCTATTTCCGAGTCAACGTCTCCGACGGCGAACTAGACCCGCCGCCGGGGACGCTATCGCCGTGCATGTCGCGGCGGATTGACGACCGCTCGCATCGACAATGGCGGTAACCATTCCCGCCGTTTTCGTTCAACCCATCGCGAGATCGTATGCCGCCATGAATTTCATTGCGAAGAAGACCCGCAAGTCTGGCCGCCATCGCCGCCGAAATCGATCGCCAGCAGGACGGCCTGGAGATGATCGCCAGCGAGAACTACACCAGCCCGGCCGTCATGCAGGCCGTCGGCAGCGTGCTGACGAACAAATATGCCGAGGGCTATCCCGGCCGGCGGTATTACGGCGGCTGCGAGTACGTCGACGTGGTCGAGAATCTGGCCCGCGATCGGGCGAAGCAGCTCTTCGGCGCCGAGCACGCCAACGTGCAGCCCCACTCCGGCAGCCAGGCCAACATGGCCGTCTATCTGACGGCCGTGCAGCCGGGCGACACCGTGCTGGGGCTCGACCTGGCCCACGGCGGCCATCTGACGCACGGCATGAAGCTGAACATCTCGGGCATGCTCTATCACTTCGTCAGCTACGGCGTGACGCGCGACACGCATCGCATCGACTTCGACCAGGTGGCCGCGCTGGCCCGCGAGCACAAGCCGAAGCTGATCGTCGCCGGCGCGAGCGCCTATCCGCGCGAGATTCCGCACGGCAAGTTCGCCGAGATCGCCCGCGAGGTCGGCGCCAAGCTGTTCGTCGACATGGCCCATTACGCCGGCCTGGTCGCCGCCGGGCTGCACGACAATCCGGTGCCGGTGGCCGACTTCGTCACCACCACCACGCACAAGACGCTGCGCGGCCCGCGCGGCCGGCATGTCGATGTGCAAGGCCGAATACGCCAAGGACCTCGACCGCAGCGTGTTTCCCGGCATCCAGGGCGGGCCGCTGATGCACGTCATCGCCGGCAAGGCGATCTGCTTCGGCGAGGCGCTGCGGCCGGAGTTTCGCGATTACGCCCAGCAGATCATCGACAACGCCAAAGCGCTGGCCGAGGCGCTGCTGGCCGGCGGCGTGCGGCTGGTCAGCGGCGGCACCGACAATCACCTGATGCTGGTCGACGTCACGCCGCTGGGCCTCGGCGGCAAGCAGGCCGAAGAGGCGCTCGGCCACTGCGGCATCACGGTCAACAAGAACATGATCCCCTTCGACGAGCGCAAGCCGATGGACCCCTCGGGCATTCGCATCGGCACGCCGGCCCTGACCACGCGCGGCATGGGCCCCGACGAGATGCGCACGATCGGCGGCTGGATTTTGAAAATGCTGCGAGCGCCGACCAATGCGGCGGTGCAAGAAGAAATTCGCGGCGAGATTTTTGATTTGTGCGAACAATACCCGGTCCCGGCGACGCCGTTGGCCGAGACATGAGCGGGGTCTGGCTCATTTTTGGCCCACGACGGCATGAATCGCAACCGATGCACAGGCCGAAAAATGTGCCTGACCCCTTCCTCGGCACTGCTTACGTTCAATTGGTTCAAGAACCGCCGCCGGCAGCGGCTGCTTGCCGAGCGGTTTCCAGGCGGCTGGCTCGAGATTCTTTCGCGGAATGTTCCCTACTACGCCTGGCTCTCACCCGGAAGCAGCACCAGCTTCGCGACGATTTGCGGCTGTTCATCGCCGAGCGGCAATGGGTCGGCTGCGCGGGCTTGGAAATCACCGACGAGATGCGGGTGACGATCGCGGCGAGGCTTGCTTGCTCCCGCTCAACATTCAGCCGACGTATCATTACGAACGGATCAAGTCGGTGCTCGTCTATCCCGGCCCGTATCGGCATCCGCCGCGGAAGTGGAATCATTCGACGAGCGGAATCGTGTCGGAGGGGCAAGTGATTTTGGGCGAGGCCTGGCATCGCAGCCCGATCGTGCTGTCGTGGCAAAGCGTGTTGGACGGAATTTCCGACCCGCACGATGGCGACAACGTCGTGTTCCATGAATTCGCGCATCATCTCGACGGCCTGGATGGCGACGTTGACGGCACGCCGCCGTTGAATAGCCGCGAGCAATATTTGGCCTGGGACGCGGTCGTGCCGGCGGAATACAACCGGCTCGTTCAAGCGGTCCGCGCGGGGTCGCCGAGTTTCTTGCGCGAATACGGGGCGACGAATCGGGCCGAGTTTTTCGCCGTGGCCACCGAAAACTTTTTCGAGCGCGGCCCGGAAATGCTGCACGAATTGCCGCAATTGTACGGCGTACTTCGAGACTTTTACCGTCAAGACTCGGCCAAATGGCCCGTGGACCCGCCGTGCCCGCGGCATTCGACGCATCCCGCTCGCCCGTCGCGCGAATTCGCCTGGCACCGATCGATGGCGTCCGAGAGCGAGGAGACGAGGTCGCTTCTGAAGATGATTCACCTGAAGCCGGGCAGCGCCGACGCCTATTTCAGCCTGGGCGTCGCGTATCTCAACGATCATCGCGACGAAGAAGCCGAAGCGGCGCTATCGGAAGCCGTGCGTCTGAACCCGGCGGATGAAGAAACGCTGTTGCAACGCGGGATCGTGCGCGTGCGGTTGCATCAATCCGCCGCGGCGAAGGCCGATTTGGATGCCGCGATCGAAATCGATCCAGACGACATCGAAGCGTATCGAGCCCGCGCCGAAGCGCGGCTGCAATTGCGCGACGATGCCGGCGCGCTTGAGGACTGCGCGAAAGTGCTCCGAGCATTCCGCCGCGATCCGACGGCATACTACGTGCGCGGAATGGCGCTCGCGCGAATCGGTAACTACTCGAAAGCGATTCGCAGTCTGACCTCGGCCATCGCCGCCGATCCCAACCGCGCGGAATTCTACGCTGACCGGAGTCGCCTGTACGAAATCATCGGCTCGCGCGATCGGGCCGAGCGCGACCGCATCGAAGCCATCCGCCGCGACCCGAGCATGGCCGAGTCGCTGAGCAAGGGCATTAAAATTAGAATGTAATGTGGCGGCGCCGGGTTCATTTCTAACCACCGAGTCACAGAGGACACCGAGAAGACAAAAGCAAGTTGAAGAATTGCTTGTTTCAACGCTTGCGTATCGTTGGTTCGGACATTTTCCGTTCTTCTCGGTGTCCTCTGTGACTCGGTGGTTAGGTCTGCCCGACCCACTTCGCGTCCTGCGCATTCGTGCCACCGCGCTCGAATCGCGTCGAATTGATTCGCCGGCAGCGGGCCGGATTCCAGCAGCGCCGCGTTTGATCGCCAGCGATCTGGGTTTTTCGTGCCGACGATCGCCGTGCAAACCGCCGGCACGCCGAGCGTAAATCGCAGCGCGATGGCCGCCGCCTGTTGCGAATCGCCTTGCAGAAAACCGTATTTCAGCTTTTGCGCGCGGTCCCAATACGTTTGATGGTAGGCGTTTTCGGGCCGCGCGTCGTATCGCCACACCGCGTTGCCGATCGGCCGTTTCGCGATCACGCCCAGTCGCCGCTCGCGGGCCAGCGGCAACGTGAGATCGATGGCTTCTTGATCGAAGATGTTGACCGACGTTTGCAGCGAATCGAACGCTCCGCACTCGACCGCGTATTTGGCGGCCTGACCGTCGCCGCTGTAGCCGATGTAGCGAGTCTGGCCCTTGTCGCGAGCTTTTTGCAACGCGGCGATCACGTCGCCTTTGCGCAATTCGTCGAGCGAACAGCTATGCAGATGCACCAGATCGACCCGATCGGTTTTCAACCGCTTCAGGCTCCGCTCGATGGTCTTGAGCAGCGACTCGGGCCGCCAATCGGCAACGCTCGGCCCCTCGGGATGGCCGCATTTGGTGAACAGATGGAATTCATCGCGTCGGTCCGCGACGGCGCCGCCGATCAACTCCTCGCTGTTCATGTAACATTCGGCCGTGTCGATCACATTCAGCCCGGCATCGACGCGGCGCCGAGCAACCGGGAAACAACCTCGGGCGTCGCCTTTTCGAAACCAATTTCGGCGCCGCCGAATCCGAGAACGCTGACCTGCATGTCGGTTTTGCCGTATTGACGCAGTTCCATGATGCGCGCCTCCATGTAGTCGCTTTGAGACCGAGACTAATATCTCAGCCTACAACATGCGACGCGCGGCGGCCAGATTGGCGGCACCAGCGAAGAAGACGCGCGAAACCGCAAGCGATTTACGGTGCGCTATGGATCGGAGCAATCACTTATCGAATCGTCGGTGGGGGCGGGACCAGCGACTCGGGAACACGGGCGACCGATGTCGTGCCGTTGGCAAACGGATCGGCGGGGCGGCCGTTGACGGGCATGCGGCTGGTGATTTCCTCGTTGACGAAATGTTGCGTCGTGACCGGCACTTGAACGGTCTGCGTTTGCGGCACGACCTGGTGGCAGCTCACCGGCATTTGCACGGTTTCGGTGTGCAGTTCCCAGCGGACGCGCGGCACGTAGCGATAGGCGATATAGGGCGGCTCGAACGGATTCCAGCGGTTCGCCCAATAGGCTTCCCAATAGTATTCGGTGACCGGCGTTTGGTAGGTGCGCTGCACGGCTTGCGTCTGGGACTTGTATTGGTTGACATAGACCGTTTGCTGGCGGGTTTCCATGCGGGTTTCGACGACCGGGTGCTGTACGATCTGCCGCGTGACGCGGTAGGTCACGCCGTCCCTCGTCTCATACTTGACTTCTTGAGCCAGGCAAAAAGCCGGCGCCGCGAATGCCACGAGACCCGTTGCCAGCAAGAGACGGTAGCGAGCAAACATGGTTTCACATCCCTGGAAAACGACCGTAGGTGTGCGCAGATACCCCTTGGCGTCGTTATCGGCATGATCGATACAAATGCTTGAGGGGAAGGGGCGGGGAGCAGGGAGCGGAGAGCAGGGAGCAAAGGGCGGAGAGCAGGGAGCAGCGACGAACGCGTGCTTGCAGTTTCGGGCGTTGCCGCCCCGCTCCGCTCTTTGCTCTTTGCCCTTCGCTCTTCGCTCTTCGCTCTCTGCTCCCCGCTCCTTGCTCCCTGCCCCCAGCCTCTCTATACTCACCGGCTCGAAACCACATTCCGCCACGAGCCCCACCCATGCTCAGCCGCGATTTTTTGGCGATGGTCCGATGTCCGGAGAATCGGACGCCGCTGGCGCTTGCCGACGACGCACTGGTCGCTCGGATCAATCGGGCGATCGCCACGGGCCGGTTGACGAATCGCGCCGGGCAGACGCTCGGCCGAGCGCTCGACGGCGGCTTGGTGCGCGAGGATCATGCCGTTCTCTATCCGATCATCGACCAGATTCCGATTCTGCTCTTCGATGAAGGGATATTTTTGAACCAATTTGATCCGGCCACGACGAACGGCAATTCGGCCGTATTGAATGCATCGCGGTCGCCGGATCGGCGCCGTGACCGCGCGTATTGAAAAGGGGGACAGGCACCGAGCGGCAACTCGCAAAGCAGTGCAATCCGAAGTGGTCGCTCGGAGCCAGTCCCCTTTTTCAGTTGACTCGCAAGGCAAATCGTTATGACGCCGAAGAACATTTTCCAGCGGATCATCGATCGGGAGATTCCGGCCGACATCGTCTATGAAGACGACAAGTGTCTTGCGTTTCGCGATATCTCGCCGCAGGCGCCGCTGCATGTATTGGTCGTTCCCAAACAGTCGATCGTATCGCTGGAGGCCGTGGCCGACGGCGACGCGGCGCTTCTGGGACATCTGATGCTGGTGGTGCGCAATTTGGCGCGGCAATTCCAACTCGGCGACGGCTATCGCGTCGTCGCCAATTGCGGACCCGACGGCGGGCAGACGGTCGATCATTTGCATCTGCACCTGCTGGGCGGGCGGCAGATGAAATGGCCGCCTGGATGAAAATGACGAGAGGACACTAACCCGAAGCGTTAGCGAGGGCAGCGTTTCTCCCTCGCTAACGCTTCGGGTTAGTGTGGGCGACGCTTGGGCATCTGAGTTCTGGCGAACCCAGCTACCGGATATGCCAATCAACGCTTGAACAGATCTTTAACGCGATCGACGACGCCCGGTTTGGAGGCGGATTTGTCGGGAGGCGGGGTTTCGGCCGGCGGCGGAATCGCGGCGACGGGCGGCGGCAGCGGCACGTTGGCTTTCAAGAATCGGGGCCAATAGCCGTCTAGTTCGTATTGGCAATCGCCAAGTTGGTTTTGGTTCAGTTGAAAATCGCCGAGCGCGATGATCTCGCTCAAATGGGTCTTTTCCGAATTCGTGAACACCAGGTCGAACAGTTGCACGTCGTCGATCGACAAGCTCCCCGCCTGGCTGAGATCGATGCGGAATCGCAATTGTTGCAATCCGTCGGCGGGCAAGTCATCGACCGCAAAAATGAACTGTTTCCAAGTAGCTGGAATCGGATTTGCCGTTCCCGCGCCCAACGGCGCGGCGCGATAGAACCGCCGGCTTTCGGGCAGTCCTTCCAAGACGAGCCGCATTTTTGGCTGCCCCGCCATTGGATCGACCTTGAGCCAAACAGAAACCGCCATTCGTCCCGTGGCCGGCACCGGGAACGTTTCGCTACGGAGCGTAACCGGGGCGCCGGCGCTCGACAGTTGCAGCGATTGGATTCCGCCGTGCGGATTGTTCGGATCGAGCGTCGCCTGGCCGCCGGCGGTCACCGTCCAGCCGGGGATTGCGATGCCTTTGGCGGGAAGCTCGAATCCCGGATTGCGCGGACCAACCAGCGCCGGCGGCCTGTCGAGCACCGCGCTCCGCTGCTTCAGATCGGCGATCGCCGCGGCGAGCGCCGTCCGCGCCGACAGGCCCATGCCGACTTGCGGCGCGACCAACCGCACGGCCGGCGAGTTGAATTGAAAAACCGCCAGATCATACGGGCCGAGATTGACGTTCCAATTCTGGCCGAGCAAATTGCTTACATGTTGGCCGGCCAATTCTTGCGGCGCAGCGCCCGCCGGCGCGTTGACCTGAACTTGCACATGAATATCCCAAATCGAATCGTTCACGAAATACGCGATCGTGCCTGTCGCGTTGCGAGCCGTGCGAATCGTCAGTGGTTGTGGGCAATTTGCAACGGTGTCGCACTTTCCGGCCGGCAGTCGCCGATAGGCGGCGAACAAGCTGCTCAACGAATCTTCCTGCCCGAGCGGCAGCAGCCAGCCGCCGTCGAAGATCGATTGGCTGTCGAGCATCGCCAGGCTGTGCGCGAATCGCTGCCGATTTAGGTCTTCCGACGGCGAGTATTGCGTCAAAAGCAGCGTGTAGGTCTTGTCTTTTCCCAATGGGCTCTTGGCGTCGAACGAAGCCAATCGCAGCCGCTCCGGTTCGTGATATTGCAAGGCGCCGGGCGAAGGGCCTTCGGCAATCAGGCGGTCCCATTCGGCCGAGCGATTCGCTTCAATATCGACGGCCTGTGCCACAAGTGGTCCCGGCGGCTGAATCTGTTGCGGGCGCAGCAACACGATTTGCGGATCATTGTAGTACAACTTCGGTCGGATGCCGACGCTGGCCATCACTTCGCCAACTTGCCCACGCGACGGCAGGCTCGGGCGCAGATCGCGCTCGAGGTCGGGCATATCGAGCATGTTGGTCGGGGCCAGATAGAGCTTCGCATCGGGGCGCAGCGAGGAAAGCTCTCGGCTGATGCGGCGATGGAAATCGGCCAGCATGGCGCAGCGCCAGACGTGCCATTGCGTTCGCCCGGGGCCGGAAACGAACCGCGCGCGAGCGGCGAAGCGATCCGGCCCGTTGCCGGCGCCGGTGTCGATGCGCATGTCGGTTTCGAAGCGTTGGATCGTTTGATCGTCGATGCCCCACAGATCGCCGGGGAGTTGCATGTAGCCGTTCGCCGAGAGTTCGAGCCCCAGGCCGGCCAGCGACGGATGCTTGCCATAGCGATCGACCAATTCGCGCACGACCGCCAAAACGGCTTGTTGGACCCGTGGATCGAGCGGATTGTAATAAGGCGCGAGAACGTTGTGCGCCATTTGGCCGTCGGTCCAAGCACGACCTTCGGGGCCGATCAATTGAATGCCGTCGCTCGCCGGCCCGCCGGTTCGCAAGATCGCTTCCAGTTCCGGCAGCGGCGTCGAGAATTGCAGCGTGGGAATCAGCTTGAGATGTTCGCGATCGAACACGCGCAGCAAAAGCTCGAGCACGTCTTTGCGCACGGGTCTTGGCCCTGATCGAAGAAGGCGCCGGTGTCGAACCGCGGCGTCGGCTCCAAGAGGCGGCTTGGATAGATCGTGCTTCCCTCGGAAAAGACGTTGAGCATCAGGCCGTTGTAGCCGACCGAGTTCAGATAATCGGCCAACCGCGTGCCACCCTCGTAGAATGTTTCCCAATCGGTGAGGCTCCGGCCGGTCGAGACATCGAGCGATTCGCTGGCGGAAAAGTTGGCGCCGAACAACGGCCGATTGAGGTAACCGGCCAGCAATCGTTCGGGCGGCGGCTCGGTTTCGGGATATGCTCGGGGCAATCGGGCCGGACCGGCGGAGAGCCGAATCTTGCCGAATTGGGCCCGGCTGCCGTCGCGGCGATTCGTCAGCAATAGCAGCGGCGCACTCGTGCGCGGCCAAATCACCATGCGGTGCTTCGCCCAATGCGGATTGCCGGGCAAGGGATCGTCGGCGGTATAGACGCCCGAGTCGAGACCGATCGGCGTGACGGCGCCCGCGGCATTCGGTTCGACGACGCTAATGCCGAGCGTCTGGCCAACGTCGCTCGGATATTCGATTTCCAACAAGTGCGGCAGGCCAGGCTTGGCTCCCGAAAGTGGATACGCGACCCAAGCAGGATCGGTCGCGGGGCTTGAGATCGGATTCGCGCCCAAATTCGTGGCCGCAAGTTCCATCGCGCGGCCCAAGGAGTTTTGCACGGTCGTCACGCTGCCGTTCACAAGCGGGCCTTGCCAGATGCTGCTCGCGCCGGGAATGAACGCCGGCAGCTTGGGGATCGCGCGCCGCAGATCGTACCAATGCGAGCTCGTCGGATCGATTTCCAACACTTGCGTCCAACCGGCCAGCGGCGGCGCGACCGCAACCTGCGGGTCTAGCACCAACACTTGCACGTGCCGCTCGCTGAGTGTCTTTTGCAAGCGCAACGGCAGGCCTCCGCGCTCCGTCGCCTCGATCACGAGATCGTAAACGCCTTCTTGTGGCGGCATGCCGATTTGCAGCGTCACGTTCGGCGGCACGGCGCCGGCGGCTGGCCACAGCGCCGTTTGCTCTTGCGACCAAACCTCGGCGCCGCCGCGCGGGAACCAGACGGGCTTTGTAATGAACGTTCGTTCCGGCGACCGTCGGAAGCACCCGCGGTTTGACGTCGACGATCCACGCGGCGCCTGGCGCGAAGATCAGCGGATCTTGGTTGGTGGCAATCCGCAGCATGTCGCCGGGACTGCGGCGGATCAGGAGTTGGTTTCCCTGCTTGTCGAGCGGATCGCGATGCGCTTGTCGAACCAGCTCCGACAGGGGAACTTCAGCCGAGAATCCTTGCGGATTCGCTTCGGACGCAAGCGTGACTTTGAGGCGGGCGTCGAACGGCGCGACGACGTCGAGATCGACGCCGTCGTAGGCCCGAGCGCTGCGCTCGCGAATCTCGATCCGATCGTTGGCGTCGTTCCAAATCGAGCCGGGCGAGTCGGCGACCATGCCCAAGGGACGAACGAGAGAGAGCGAGCCTTGGTCGATGGTGATGGTGCCGTGCCATTGCCGTTCGACGCCGCCGCCCCAGGCAATGCGCAGCGTCAACGTCGGCTCGGCGGCGAGCAGCGCGTGGAGGTTGGCCGAAAGCGGCGCCACCACAAGCCACGCCAACAGCCTGACGATCCACGGCGCGAAGGATTTGCGCTGCGCGTTCGGACGTCCCTGTCCGACCATCGTTGGCCCAGCGTTGGAATTAGACGGAGGAAAACGGCCCGAAATGGGTGCGGGATTATAGTGAGCGACCGCCGGGGGAGATAGGGCAATGGGAAGACCGAGGTCGGATATCGGATGTCGGAGGTCGGAGTCAGTCGAGGCCGGTGATTAGGTCCGTTGGCAACGGCGGTAATTCGGCGGGGTCGGCGGTCTGGCAGGCTTGTTCAAATTGGATAAAGGCCTGCTCCATTTCCGCCGCGACTTCACCGCAGCGATCGCTGACTTCATTGACCTCGAACCAATCGTCCGGCTTGGCAAACAGCTCGACGGCGGCTTCGGTTCCGCCGGAGGGTCCGCGATCGCGCGTGCCTCGACTTCCGCCGCTAGCACCCGCTCCCAATCGCATTGACCATGCCGCGGTGACGATCGCTCGTTCCTGGGCGGAAACAATCGTGCAAGCGCGGTCTCGGATGCTTTCGCTCTTTCCCTCGACGATTGGCAGCAAGTTTTTGCCGAAGGCCGGCGATGAATGGCCGACGATCGGTTGCCCGCACCAATCGAGCAGCGTCGCATGCAGATCGGCGGGCTGAACCAAGGCTTGCGTTCGTGCGCTGGCGCCGCGGCCATCGGGCAGCCGCAACAGCAGCGGCATTCGTGTCAACTCGGCATAGAGTGCGTTGTCGCAAGCGCCGACTCGGTCATGCTCGCCTAACGGAAATCCGCGAGCGGAAAGAACCGCCAGCAATGTGTCTTCGGCACCTGGCAGGCCGGCCAGGCAATCGAGCAAGCCGCCGAGGCAAAGGTCCAGCAGTGAAATCTGACCGGCATAGGCGTGGACGATTGCCAGCAATTCGTCAGGATCGGAATCGGGCGGCAGGCGGCGGTCGGGAACCTCGGCCGTGTCGCTGGATTTCGGATCGTCTTCGTCGCGGTATTGATCGCGCAGTTCGAGCGGGGCGTCCCAGATTTGGCCGAGCGAACCGGTGTGTAGCCACAGGCAAAACGGCTCTTGGGCGTTTGAGAGCTCGCCGATTGCCGCCGCGAAGAAGCCGGCCAGATGCGTCTCTTCGACCGAAGCAACGAGGCGATCGTCGTCGGGGCCCAGCGGCGGCGGCAATACCTCGCGCCGGACAAAACCACCGGCGGCGGGATGATCGGCCAGCCATTGCTCGTCGGTCAAGAGCGTCGTGGAATAGCCGGCGTCGGCCAATTGCCGGGGCAAAGCCGGCTGCGAACGGCCGATTCCGGCCTGCTGAGCCAGTGCGTGCGAACCCTGCCAAAGCGAGCGATAAAAGCTCTCCGGCCGGGGCGAATCGATGACGGCCCGATCGAACAGAAACCCCTCGGCGGCCAGCGCATCGAAATTCGGCGTTTGCACCCACGTATTTCCGTAGGCTCCCAGGAAGCCGCTATGAAGCCGATCGACGACCAGGACAACGAGATTTCGCGGCGATTCATTGGAATTCATGGGCCCGATCGTATCAGAAAATGCGTGGCATTTCCTGAAGCAACTCTGATCCGACAAAGCCGAGCCGGTCTGGGTTCTGGTTCTTCGTAGGTCAGGCTTTCTAGCCTGACAACCAATGATCACCGTCAGCCTGGAAAGGCTGACCTACGGCAGACCGATTGCGGGTTCGCGCAGTTTTTCGACTGGAATCCCCGCCCCAGCCCGCCGAACCGGATAAGCGGCCCTGGCGGACAAAAAAATCGCATCTTGCCCAGCAAATCCCGCTTGATTCAGACTGGGCGGTTCCGTAATCTAGGAAGCAGTAACGTCGGCGGTCTGAGGTCTCGTCCGCGCAAGGAGGGCTGCTTTCGAGCAACGCAGTTGGGGCGATTGGTCGGCCGATGTGGGCTGAAGCGAGTGTCTTCGGCAGCTCCGTGGTGCGTGTGAATTGTGGTGGGGAACAATCCCTTTCGCGGCACGTTACTCGGTGGTCGGAATCGGTCGAGCGCACGTCGATCCCGAAGTTTCTTGGTATGTGCGTGTGTGAGGAGCGTGATTAGTATGCCGGCAGGTACGATTAAGAAATTGGTGCATGACAAAGGCTTTGGTTTCATCGCCACGAGCGACGGAACCGACGTGTTCTTCCATCACTCGGCGGTGGCCGACCGCCAGTTCGACAATCTGGAAGAAGGTCAATCGGTCGAATACACCGTCGAGCAAGGGGGCGGACCGAAAGGCAAAGGCCCTCGCGCCGCCTCGGTAACGCCTACGTGATCCGGCGAATCACGATCGTGCATCGCGCGATCAACGTCGCCGCCAATCAAAACAATTAACACTTGCGAAATCGGGCGGAGATTCGTCTCCGCCCTTTCTTTTTGCGCGAACGTAGCAGGCACTCTCCGAGTGCCGTGGCCCGGCAAGTTGTCACCCGCGCAAATTCAGTGCTCCGCCAGTGCGAGCGCCCCGCGGACGGCACGCGGAGCGTGCCTGCTACAATGCCGGCCAGGAAACACCACGGTTTCGCTCCGCACTTTTTCGCCGTGGCGAGCGCGTGCCTTTTCCATCCGCTCCGGCTACAATCGCTAACGAGCGGTGATTGTTGCACTCAATTAGGGGAGCCATCTCGATGGACGAAGAATACAATCCGTTTCAAAGCCCGGAAGCGCCAGCACCGACGCCTTCCTATCTCGTTCCGCAGAGCCTGTACGGCGGAAAGAGGATCGTGCCGTTTGCCTCGGGTCATGTGCGCGCGATGTTTGCCATGTCGCTGCTCGCGGCGGTCGTGGTGGTCGACTTGCTCGGCTGCTGGGCCTGCGTTTCGCAAAATGAATTGCTCGACGCGATCATGCAAGGACAGCACCCGGCCCAATCGGCGTTGGAAGCGAACGACCAGCTTTTCAAGAGCATTGCCATCGGTTGCGCGCTGGCCAATATCGGCACGATCATTCCGTTTCTGATGTGGACGCACCGCGTCTACCGGAATTTGCCGGCGTTGGGGGCTCGAAAGCCGGAGTCGTCGCCCGGGATGGCAGTCGGCTGGTACTTCATCCCGTTTGCGAATTTGGTGATGCCCTGCAAATTGATGCTTGAGACGTGGCGCTATAGCGATCCGGCGCAGCACGGCCAACTTCGCAAAACAGTGTCGTCGTTGGTTGGCATTTGGTGGGGCGCGTCGTGATACGGAACGTTGTTTCCCAATACTCGTCGATCAGCGCGTCGGCCGAAAACGCTCGGCCGACCTTGGAGTCACTCAAGGCTCTCACCAGCACTTCCCTCGTGGCGTTTACCATCGAGATTATCGCCGCATTTCTTGCGGCTTTCATGATTTTTTCGATCGACAAGAATCAACAGGCCACTCACGACCTGATTGCGGCACAACCTCCGAGCGAGCCAACAAGCGATCCTTACTATGGCTGAAGACTGGAATCCCTTTCAAAGCCCGGCGGCGCCGACATCGGACCCGCGGCCTTTGTTCTCCGACCGGTTGCGAAGGTCGGATGGAGTGCCATTTGCCTCGGGCCATGCGCGCTCGATGTTTGCCAGGTCGCTGCTCGCGTTGGTCGCAATTATGGATCTGTTTGGTATTTGGGCAATTCTTACACAGCGCGGATTGCTCGACGTGGCGGTGGGAGCCGCCACGAATCCGCATGAAGTGATCGTCGCGGATATCCGAATTATCGGAACTGTCGCGCTGTTTGGGGAGATCGCCGGTTTGGGGGCGGCCATCGCGTTTCTTATGTGGTCGCACCGCGTCTATCGGAATCTGCCCGCGTTGGGAGCCACAAACCTATTGTCGTCGCCCGGCTGGATGGTCGGTTGGTATTTCGTGCCGATCGCAAATCTTTTCAGGCCGTACCGATTGATGGCCGAGACCTGGCGATTCAGCGATCCCTGGCAATATGGCCGCGCGCGTAAGACAACTTCAGGGTTGGTCGCAATTTGGTGGGCGACTCTTCTGTCCACGATCTTTGTCAACGCGTTCGCGGCAGCGAGCTTGATGAACGGAGTCGCCGAATCTTTTCAAGAATCTTTGAGACGAACGACTGACTTGGCCATCGCCTCGTACTCTGTTGAATTCACCGCCGCCATCTTTGCGATTCTCCTGGTCTACTGGATCGATAGAAATCAGCAAGAAACCTACAACCTCATCACGATCCAAAATCGGAGATTGCCAGCAACGGTGTCGAATGCCGAGCGAATAACAGACGCGGAGGCAAACTCGGACGGGCCGAGTGCGTTTCGAATGACTGAAGAACGCAATCCATTCGTATGACCAACGAACAGAATCCCTTCGAAGTCCCTGCCGCACCGCCACCGCCTCCTGATCCGATTCCGCAAAGCATTTACAACGGGCTGCGCTTCGAGTCGGGCTATGGCCGCGCGATGTGTGCGATCGTGCTGCTGGGGCTGATTGCGGTTTCCGACTTCATCGGCTGTTGGATATGTCTTTCGCGGAATGAAATGCTTCGAGCGATGGAAAGCGGCATCCGGCCCGCGCAGTCGGATGTCGAGGCGAGCGACGCGAGTTTTACGACCGTTGCCTGGGTCAACTCTTTGGTGTCGATTGCGGCCGTCGTCGCGTTTTTGAAGTGGAAGTTTCGCGCCTATCAGAATCTGCCGTCGCTTGGGACCAGCAACCTGAAATACTCCCCCTACTCGGCCGTCGATTGGTATTTCGTGCCGATCGCGAATCTGGTGATGCCGTACCGTGTGATGACGGAAATATCGTGCGAAAGCGATCCGGCACAATCCGGGAAAAGCCACAAGGCGGCGTCGCCTCTGGTCAGCATTTGGTGGGGCAGCTTCTTGCTTTCTATCTTTATCACGCCGATCGTTTGGCTTAATATCAGTAGCAAGCGTCCCGACGTGCAAACGCTGGTGGCCGCCAACAACACGATCATTGCGATGTTTGTTCTGGAATTTGTGGCCGCAATCACAGCGATTCGGCTGGTGAGCTGGATCGATCGTTGTCAACATGCCAAATACGTCCTCGCTTTTGCCAAGCAGCGAATTGAAACCACGGAAGGTGAAGCAATTTTGGACAAATATTTGGCGCGACAGAACGAGCGAACCGCCTATCGGCAAGCCCCGCGTCCCGAAACCCCGGAATTCTAAAGCCGTATTTACGAGGAACCAGCCATGCGCTTTATCGGAACCAGCAAGATTGCGTTTTCCGCCATCGCGATCTTCGCGCTGACGAGCATCGCCGTTGACTCGGCGAAAACCGATGCGGCAATTCTCGCCAACGGCCCGGCGGTGATCCATTCTGCCCGGAGCGGTCATTGGTCGGATCGCGGCACTTGGGAAGGTGGCCAAGTGCCCGGCGCCGGGCGCGGGTGATGATTCGGGCCGGAGATCGGGTTGTTTACGACGTGAAATCGGCGGACGCGATTCGCGGCATCAATATCGCCGGCACTCTCAGCTTCGCCACCGATCGCGACACGCGGTTCGACGTTGGGCTGATCAAGATCGAAGCCAGCGACGAATATAGCGAAGAGGGCTTTGATTGCGACGCGCATCTCAAGGCCCCCGACGTCAAACAAGCAGCGCCGGCGCTGGAAGTCGGTTCGCCGAATCGGCCGGTCTCGCCCGAGCATTCCGCCATCATCCGGCTCACGTATTTCGACGGCATGGACCGGCAATCGTGTCCGGCCATCGTCTGCTGCGGCGGGCGGATGGATTTTCACGGCGCACCGTTGAACCACGCCTGGGTGAAGCTCGGCAAAGACGCGGCGGCGCACGACCAGGAAATCTCGCTCGACGAACCGGTCACCGGCTGGCGCGTCGGCGATCGGATTATCGTCACGGCGACCAGTTACGATGAAAACGAATCGGGAACCCGTCGGCCGGGCCATCGAAACCGAAAAGTGTTCACAGAGGAGCGCACGATCAAAGCGATCGACGGCGCGCGGCTGACGGTCGATCGGCCGTTGGAATATGCCCATGCGGGGAGCGGCGAATTTCGCGGCGAGGTGGCTAATCTGAGCCGCAATGTCGTCGTCGAATCGGCCGACCCGGCGCGGCGAGCGCGGCCATACGATGTATCATCGCTTCTCCTCGGGCTCGATCAGCTATGCGGAATTCCGCCATCTCGGCAAGGAGAATGTGCTCGGCCGGTATGCGCTTCATTTTCATCTCGTCGGCGACACGATGCGCGGCAGCTCGGTCGTCGGTGCGTCGATTTGGGACAGCGCCAATCGTTGGCTGACGATTCACGGCACGAATTATTTGGTGGTCCGCGATTGCGTCGGCTACGAGAGCGTCGGGCATGGCTTCTTTTTGGAAGACGGCACCGAGGCCTACAACGTTCTCGATCACAATCTGGCCGTGCAAGCTTACGACGGGCAAGCGGCTGCCGAAACAGGCCCTGCCGTTCGACGCCAACGAAGGAGCCGGCTTCTGGTGGGCCAATAGCTTGAACACGTTCACGCGCAATGTCGCCTGCGAAAACGATCGCTACGGTTTCCGCTTCGAGGCGACCAAGACCAGCGAATTCAATCCGAATTTGTCGGTGTTGCAGCCCGACGGGACGCGGAAGACAAATCGACATTCGCACGCTGCCGTTCGTCGCGTTCGACGACAACGAAGCCCATTGCGACGGGCTGTATGGCTTCAATCTGGGCGAAGGGGTCGATCGCGTCGGCCCGGACGTGCGGCATCCGTTCGTGATTCGCCGGATGAAGCTGTGGGAGATTCATTACGCATTCCGGCCGGAGTCGCCGTAGCGTGCTGGTCGAAGACATGCAGATCGATCGTTCGGTCTACGGCGTCTATCATCCGAATTACGACAATCACGTTTATCGCAACCTGACGATCAACGGCGACGGCTCCGAGCCGTTCAATCGCGGGCATCGACGACGACAGCATCCAATACGGCCCGCTGACCGTCGATGGCCTCACGTTCACGAACGTTCGCGGCTATCCCGAACAGCATTCCGCTGATTCAGATGAGCGACGACAATCCGACGGGCAAGGCTGTCTCGCATTTCCGCAATGTGAAAGCGATTCGGTCGCGAGCCGACGAATCGCCGGCCCGCTGGTCGACACCGGCGGCGGCGCGCATGTCACGCCGGAGACGCCACACGGAGTGCCGGTTTATCTGCACGATTTTTACGGCCCCGACCGCCATGCAAAGATCGAAGCGACCAACGCCAAGGATTTCGCCGCTGACGGTCTGAAATATCGGGCCGAAATGCCGCTGACCGGACATGAAGCCCGACTGACCGAGGTGCATGACGTCGAATTCCCGAAGCTGCTCGATCCGGTGTACGATTTGCCGCCGACGACCGTCATCACCAGCGTGCGGCGTGAGGTGGGCGATCGAGTTTTGGTTCGCGGCACGACGGCCGCGAATGGGCCGGTGAAGCGCGTACTGGTCAACGGGAAAGAAGCCCGTGCGGTCCGCGATAATTTCGCGGAGTGGGAATTGGAGCTCGTTGTCGCGCGCGGCGGCGAAGGAAAGTTAACGGCCCACGCAGAAGACGCCGCAGGAAATGTCGAACCGCGTGGTCACGTCGTGGCGGCGGAGCAATGAGCACCGACTACAATCCGTTCCAAAGTCCCGAGACGCCGATGCAGCCGAACGCGATCGGCGGAGCGTGGCCGATCGTTCCGTTCGAATCGGGGCATCAACGAGCGGTGATTACGATCGCGCTATTGGCGGCGATTGCCCTCATTGGCGTCGCGGGGCTGGTTATTGCATGCACGCAATACACCTCGATCGAGCAGCAACTCGATGGAACCTATGAGTTGAGCAGGGAGGGCGCTGCGTTGGAAAACGGACGCGGCGCGCTCGCCACCGTCGATTTACTCGTTGCCGTCGGACTGATCATCGCGTTTTCGATGTGGACGCATCGAGCCGCCCGCAATCGCCCATCCAAATGCCGTTGCTCCCCTTTTTTCCTGGGCCGCGCCTCTTGCCCTGGGCGCTTTGTGCTGGGAATAATGGACGCACTTTGGCATCGCGGGATGGCAAAGCAACGAATCGCGGAGAGTTGCAAATCATCAAGAGCTGCGAATCCCATAGCGTCGGAGGTGAATTGACGATCGACATCGTGCCGATTGCCGAATCGCACATTGCCGGCTTTCATGCCGTTTTGGACCGTGTTGCGCCAGCGCAATACTTGGCGCTCGTGGAAGCTCCGCCGCTGGCGGCGACCCGAGAATTCGTGCTGCGCAACATCGAACAAGGCATTCCCCAATCGGTGGCCCTGGACGGAAAGGACGTGGTCGGCTGGTGCGATATTTTGCCCGACTCGCGCACGACATGCCGTCATTGCGGCCGATTGGGCATGGGCGTGGATCCCGATTATCGCGGACAAGGCATCGGCCGGCGATTACTCGCCGCGACGCTGGATGCAGCCGGTCGGCGAGGAATCGAGCGGGTCGAGTTGCAAGTGCTCGAATCCAACGAGATTGCCATTCGGCTCTACCAGCATTTCGGATTCGAACAAGAAGGATTGCTGCGAAACGCTCGCAAGCTCGACGGCCGATACGAGAATAAGATTTCGATGGGTCTTTTTTTAGACGGCTCGGGGGTTGGAGAGCAGGGAGCAAGGAGCAAGGAGCAGGGAGCAGGGGACAAAGACGGGGAATAGATTCGAGGCGCTCGTCATATTGCGGATCAGGTTCGATTCAACTCTTGCAACTTGTTCATCTCTCCTCTTCTGATTCATGACCGCCAACAGTAAGTGGATTACGATCGAATCGCTGGAAGAGCCGGTCACGCGGGTGGCTCGGCGGCGCTGAAGTCACGATTGCGATGGCTGTGGAGCCGCTTGCCGTTGGCGGCCGAGGCCGCGGATGAAGATTTGGAGCACGTTCATCAACTTCGAGTCGCCTGCCGGCGGGCGACCGCGGCCATGGAAACATTCACTGCTTACTTGCCGCCTCGGCGGGCGGCGTGGTTCGATCGGAAGCTGAAGCGGATTCGGCGCGCGGCTGGCGAGGCGCGCGATCTCGACGTGCTCGCTCTGCGGTTGCAAGAGGAATTCCAAGGCGACACGAGCGACGCCGCGGCAGCGATTGTCGCAAGAGTGTCGGCGGCTCGTAGCGCTGCGCAGCCGGAGATTTTGGACGTTTTTCATCGGTTGCAGTCGCACGAATTCCGGCAACGGATTCACAAGCTGGTTCGTCGCGTGCGATTTCGCGAAGTGCGCGGCGAGACTTCATGCGGAGATTCCTGCTGCGATTCCGCCGGCCGCGATTCAGAGGATTGCGGCGCCGACTGCCGTGGCAACTGCGAACCGTCGATTTTCAAAGCCGTGCGCAGCCAGATGCGGCAATTGGTCGACGCCTGGTTTATCGCCGCCGAAGCCGATCTTTCCGACACACATCGGCTGCATTTGTTTCGCATCGCCGGCAAGCGGCTTCGCTACGGGATGGAAATCTTCGCTTCGGCGCTGGGGAGCAATTGCCGCAAGGAATTGTATCCGCAAGTGGAACAGATTCTGGAGCAATTGGGCCAGATCAACGACCATGTCAGCTCGGAAGCCCGATTTCAAGCCTGGCTCGATGAAACCGAGACGCCGGATCAACGAGCGGTGTTGATGCGGCTCTTGGCGTCCGACGCCCAGGCAATTTCCAACGGCCTGCATGCATTCTTCCAGCTTTGGAACGCGGAACATCGCAATGCTTTGCGAGCGCGGTTCGACGATGAACTGGCCAGCGGCTAAGAGCCCCTCACAAAACCGCCTCGGAGAAGGGGACAGTTCCCGTTTTGCTCCGAGGACTGCGCAAAATGGGGACAGTCCCCGGCGGTTTTGTGAGCGGCTCTTAAGATGGCGGCTAGATCTGGAATTCCGGCTGAAGCGGCGTCTGCGCGACCGAGGGCGGCGCGATTGCGATCGTGCGCAAAAAACGGCCGCCGCTTTCGTACCAGCCATGCCGCATGAACCGACACCAGGTCAGATCGATCACGAAATTGAACCAGCGACGATCCGTGCCTTCCAACGACGCAATCATCTGCCGGTAGGGCAACGGCGACGGATGAAAAAACCCAAATCCCCCTTCCGATAATTCACGGCCGACCGCCACGATCGCTGGGCCTCCCGGCGTGCGGCCATCGTCGGCCAGCGGGGTCAGATGCACAAGATGCGGAAACGGAAATCGCCGCTCGCGCCGTCGATCCGTGACATACGTTCGGCCGAAATGCGATGCCAGCAGGCTCCGCACGCAATCGCCGATCTCTCGATCCGCGATGCCCGAGGGTGAATTGAATTGCCGAAGCTGCGGTCGGGGATGCACTTTCATGGACGGCCGTTTGAGGTTCCGTGCGGTGGATTCGTTTGGAAGAGAGCGGTGGAATCGTTTGGAAGAGAAACGCGGGGCTGAGAGCCGGCGCCGCGGCGTCGATGAACAATCCGGGCCAATCATGGCGAGTGCCATTGATTATCTAGGTCAGAAAACCGGGCGAGTCAAATCGGCGACGCTTTTTGGAGAAGCTTTGCCGAGGGAGGAGGGCCGGTTCTGGAGGGTGATCGCGCGACACAAAACCCTCGACGCGCGGCCGAGGGTTGTTCGTTTTTCCCGATTTGTCGCGACGATCGACCGGGCTCGAATGCTGAATTCTGGCGAACCCAGCTACTGCGCGGGGGCGAATCCGTAGCTGCATTCGCCAGAATTCAGAGCGAGCGCATGGCGAGTGCCTGAGATCAGCGGCGGCCGTTAGCGCCGGTGTAATAGTGCGAATAATTCATATACGTGGCGGCTTCGCCCGTGGGACGAATATGCCCGGCAAATCCCGTCGTGCCCAAGCCCGTTGAAGTGCGCACCTGGTTCAATTGCTGCTGCAATTGGTTGACCGCCGTGGCTTGCTGGTTGTTGTATTGGTTCTGTGCCAAGGCGGGTTGGACGAACGCGTGGTAGTTGTTGAGGGCGCCAAATCCATTGTTGCCGTTGCCGAAAAGATACAAGTACGGACTCAAGGTTGGGCTTGGGGTGTAATTCAGATTCGACGGCCCGCCCCCCTGCGCCAAAGCCACCGAGCTCGTCAAACCGACGGCGATGCAAGCCGCCGCCGCCAAAGCGGACCGTTTCAATGCGATCATGTTCTCTCCTCCTCCTCGGACATTGCCGCCCGATCACGACCTTCAACCGCAAAAATTCTACCGCGCCGTGCGCCGAAAGGAAAGCAATTAGTCGTAGGTCAGGCTTTCCAGCCTGACATTCCGCCATCGCCGTCGGCCTGGCAAGGCTGACCTACGGAAGACTATCTGTTTGCGAACGCCTGTGCAGGATGCTTGATCTCTTCGACGCTCTCCACTCCCAACGTTGCAAAGCCAAACAGCCGTTCGACCGGACTGAGGATCTTGTTGACGATCGAGTCGGCGAGGATCAGCTTGTTTTCCGCCAGGTAGATTCGATCGCCCGGCATGATTTGGTAGTTGGTCGTCGTGGCGCCGTTTTGGGTGATGTCGTTCCAATGGACGGGCAGGATTTGATCGCAGCCACCCGGCGTCGGTCGTGCAATCCAAATCCGCTTGCTCTCCAGACGTGATAAAGTGCCGAGTTGCGCGATGGCGTCGAGCACCGTTTCATTGCCGGTGATTTGCAATCTTGCGAGACTGTCGCCGTATCCGGCCCCCTGGCCGATGATGTAATAAACCTTGCTGGCATAATTGAAGACGTCGACCGACACTTCCGGCTTGTCGAGGAATTGCGTCAGATGGGTCTCGATCGCCTGCTTGGCTTGTTCCACCGTCATGCCCGTGACAGCCACAGTCCCATATTCGCCGAGATTGACGGTGCCATCGGGGCCGACGCGATGCTGGCCGTTGATTTGCTGCTGACCGGACGAAGCGGCCAAGGTGACCGAAACCTGCGGTTGCTTCAGCGTGCGGCTGAGCTGGTGGTTGATGGCTTCGCTGGCCTCTTCGAGCGTCAGGCCGGAAACCTGAACGCGTCCATACGACGGCCCCAGATTGACTCCTCCGCCCGGCTCGACGCCATAGGTGCCGAGAATGGGCTGATCGCGCAGCGTTCCATTGACGTTGATCCCCAAATAATCCAAGGGCTCGATCTTATACGGCGCCTTGGGCACCACTTTGATCGCGTCGATTTCCAAAATGTCGGGGGGCTCGATGACATAGTGTGGAAGCGAGATCTTGCTGTTTTCGCTGCCGACCGGTTGCAGGTTTTCGACCATTGGCGGCACAGGCGGGGGCGAGTGAATTTCGCGCAGCCCGATAGCATCCAACACGCCAGGAGCGTGGCCAGCCAGGTGCGTTTTGATTGTGGTCGAATGTGCATTGCAGAGTTTGCCGTCACTTTGCTTCGAATCGCCGCCGCTATTTTGTCTGCAATCGAGCGCGCTGCTGGTGCGCCGTTAAAGTCCGCCTGACCGTGACAATCGCAATAATCGGCAGATTCGGCGGCAAACTTTGCCAAGTCTTCCCGAGGCCAAGGGCTTCGCGGGAGAACTTGCGGTGCCAAGACTCGCATTGATGGCGGTCTGTGAAGGATGAGAAGGATGCGGACGGTTGCCGGCTTTATCTTCGGGCGAAGTTGCGCAAATCTGCAAATTCCAAAGGTTGGATTTGACACTTTTTGGCGCCCTTGCTACCTTCTCGCAGCCGAAGGGAGGCTGCATCGGCGGCCGGGGCCATTGCGCCGCTCACGAAGAGCGGTTAGATCGATCAGGACAGGGAAGTCATGGCTACGACCGTCGAAGATCCGTGGGCTCCCATGCGGTGGGGCTGGCTGGTTCGTTCCCGGGCCATCGTCAGTTTGCTCATTATCACGCCCGTCGCCATCACTTGCGTGCTATCCCGTCCGCCCGCCATCGAAGGCTCATGGGCCGATGTCGATTGCGACTTCATCGGTTGGCTGTTGTTCATGATCGGCGCGGGCTGGCGCTGGTGGGCGACGCTCTACATTGCCGGGCGCAAGCATTGGATGATCGTCACCGAAGGTCCCTATTCCGTTTGCCGCAATCCGCTCTATGTCGGTACCTTCTGCATGGCATTGGCCGTCGCCTTCTTTCTTGAGTCGGTGACGTTTGCCGCCGGACTCCTTCTCGTGACGGCTTACTACTTGTCGATCACGGTGCTGACGGAAGAACACATGCTGCGGCAGAAATTTGGCCAGCCTTTCGTTGATTATTGCGAACGAGTGCCCCGCTTCTGGCCGCGATTTCGGCAACTCGAAACGCCGCGGCAAATCATCGTCAACGTGCGCGGTCTGGGATCGGAAGCGCTGCGAACCGGCCGCTGGCTCTGGCTGCCGGTGCTTTGCGAAGTGATCGCCTATCTGCGGGCCGAGGCCTGGTGGCCCAATCTGTTTCATCTACCGTAGCGCTAGGCAACGTGGCTCGGAGCGAACTCTTCGACGTCGGCGAACGGCGGGATCACTCCGACGACTTGCGGAATGACTTCGCGCTCGGGTTCGGCGATTTCCTCGCCGGCTTCTGATTCGCCGTCGAAGCCACCGCCGATCTCTTCGGCGCCGGCTTTTTCCTGTTCCGCGGCTCCAATTCGCATCAGCAATGGAACCGTCGTCAGTCGGGCGATCGCCGATAGCCCGAAGATCGCCAAATAGCCGCCGTGGGTTTGCCCGCATATCGCCAAAACCGCGCCGCCGCAGAGCGCTCCGGCGACTGTCGCCGCCGCGAAACCGACGTTGTAGAGCGTCAGCATTCCGATTCGCTGCCGCCGATCGACGGCTTCGAAACACATCAGCAGCGTTCCCAATTCGTAGGCGGCCCAGCAGACGCCGGAAAGGATTTGCACCCCGAGCAAGAAACCGGTCCCCTGCGAAAGTATCCACAACGTCGATAGCGGAATCACCGCCAATCCGCCCGCGGCAAGCAGCCGCCGTGCGCCGAAACGGTGCGCCAACACTCCCAGCGTCGGCAGAGCAACCGCTTTCGTCACGAGCGCCGCGGAAACGATGAACATGTATTTGATGTAGGAAAACTTCAGCAGACCGAGCATGAAGGGGGCGTAGAACGGCGCCGCGGTTTGGGCAGCCATCTGCATTCCCCACAAATAAATCAGCAAGCGGCCATCGCGATTAGTCCTCAGCCGGCCGAAAGCGCTGCGCAGGCCAGCCGTCGAGCTTGGGCCGCTGATGCGAATCGGTTCGCTTTGGGTAAACAGAAATCCGGCCGACACGAATCGACAAATGGCCGCGATCAAGAACAACACCGCAAAGGCCCACAATGGCCGGCCGAGCGATTCGCCAAACTGCAAAGCCAACCCGCCTCCGACGAATCCGGCCAAGATGCCGGCCTGCCCAAACCGCGAGCGGCGGCCCATGTAGCGGGCGCGAATCCGTTGTGGAACGATCGTGTCGATCCAATGATTCCAGGCGGGGCCGGAAGCCATTCCCGAAGCCCAATAGACGGCCGCCAAAAGGTAGAGCAATGCCGTCGAGATGTGGCCGAAAAGCGCCGCGGCCACCATCGGCAGAAAACTCAGCGCCTGCATGGTGACGCAGGCGACGACCCAGCGACGGTTCGATCCGATGCAACGAATGGCGGCCGGCGAGATTAACTGCAGCACCGCGCCGGCAAAAATCGGCACGCTGGCAATCAAACCGGCCCAAACCTGCCCCGTGCCCAGTGCCAGTGCAAATGCCGGCAGATAGGTTTCTCCAAGGCCGATCATCACGCTGCAAGCCAGTGCGTCGCCGATGCTGACGCGGAGATCGCGGCGCGTCGTACCGCGGCGCTCGCTCGGGTCCAGCAGCGTCAGCGACGAAGGCAGCGGACAGGCCGCCGTCGCCGAAAGCGATTCAGAGGAAACTACTTCACAGGCCACGGAAAGATCGCCAGGTGTTGATCGAGGTGGTTTTCACGCGACGATCTCAATACGGTGGACACCCGGCAGACCGCGTGGGTTCGCGATCGGGCAAGATGGTTTGCCTTGGTGGCATGAATGCCGCAGTTCGATGGCCACTTTGAGATCGATTCCGAAGCGGGCGGCGGATCATACCGAACTCGGTCGATCGTGAGAAGGTCCATCGATTCTTCGGAGCGGCTCGTGGTAGGCGGGAAAAATGCCGTTGCTTGTCCACTTACCATACCCAGCCGGCCCAGCCAGCGGAAGCGGCGAAAGTTGGACAATCGGTCGGGGCCGTGTTATGCTCCGAAATCTCGCTAGTTTCCCGCCAATCCCACGAGGTTGCCCACCATGCAGTCGCCCACCATGCTACGAAGTTTTCATCGCGGATTGCGGTTTGCCGCAGTCGTTTGTTTCGCTAGCCTCGCGGCTTTCGTTTCCCTTGCCACGGCCGCCGATCCACCCGCCGCAACCGCCGGTTCGCCGCCGTATCCACGCTCGACCGTGCCCGCCAACGGCAAGGCGATTCATTGGAAGAAAACCGTCCTCGACACGAAGTTTCGCGGCGAGGGCGTTGCGGTCGGCGATTTCAATCACGATGGCAAGCTCGACATTGCCGCCGGAAACGTCTACTACTCCGCTCCGGATTGGAAGCCGCATGTGATGTTCGGCGATTCGCCCAAGGAATTCGATCCGCACGGCTATAGCGAAGAATTCATCGCGTTTGCCGACGATTTGAATCACGACGGTTGGACCGACTACATCGTCATCGGCTTTCCCGGCGCTGCCGCCTATTGGTATGAGAATCCAAAAGGTGCGCCGGGTCCGTGGAAGCAACACCTGATCGGCCCCGTCGCCAGCACCGAGAGCCCGCAATACCTCGACATCGACGGCAATGGCCAGCGTGCCCTGCTGATGGCCGTCGCCGACGGTCAGATGGCGATCGTGCGGCCCGATCCGACTGATCCCACCAAGCCGTGGATCAACGAAGCGATTTCCGCCAAGCACGCTCCAGGCACGGATCGATTTTCCCACGGCATCGGCGCCGGATCGATTCACAACAACGGCCGCAACGACATCCTCATTCCACAAGGTTGGTGGGAATCGCCGGCCGATAAGCACCAGCTTCCTTGGACGTTTCACCCGGCGAATTTCGGCGCCGGCGGGGCTCAGATGTACGTCTTCGATTTCAATGGCGATGGATTGAACGATGTGCTCGATTCCAGCCCGCATGGATACGGTATCTGGTGGCACGAGCAACTCAAAGACGGCGGCTGGAAGACGCACGAGATCGACAAGACGTTTTCGCAAACACACAGCCTCGTGCTCGCCGATATCACCGGCGACGGATTGCCCGGCTTTGTCACCGGCAAACGCTGGTGGGCTCACGGTCCGACCGGCGACGTCGGGGCGAGCGAGCCGCAAGTGCTGTATTGGTACGAATTGAAGCGGCACGGCGGCCAGGCCGATTTCGTCCGCCACGAGATCGACAATCACAGCGGCGTCGGCACGCAATTCGAAGTGATCGACGTTAATGGCGACGGCCTATTGGACATCGCAATTGGCAACAAGAGTGGCGTTTATCTGTTCGAGCAATCCCGCGAATAACGACACTCGCACGCTACCTTCCACTGCGAGTTCGGCCAGGCCAGAGAAACCCGGGCCGGAGAGCGGGGTTAAAATCTATAGAACCGGCAACGATGCCGTGGGTCGCTTGCCCGGGGCGCGGGGTTGCAACTCGCACGCTTTTGACGCATAACAAAGGTCAGCGGCACCGGCAGAAGCCGAGTTCCCGTGCGATGTTGGTGCGCGGCTCGGTTGGCATTCAACTTGTGCGTTGAAGATCCCGGCCAGGCGACGATTCCCGTGGCGGGAACGATTGCGGCCGGCGCCGCGGGTGAGGCCCTTGATTGGCTGTCAGCGAATCGTCGACCCAGAACCCGGCGCTGCGCGATCCGGATGTGCGATTGATGCTCGAGGTGCGCGACGACAACGCCGCCGCCTTCGAAGAGTTGATGCTGCGCTATCAGAATCGGCTGATTTCGCTTTTGGAGCACGTGGTCGGGCGGCGCGAACTTGCCGAGGATCTGACGCAGGATGTGTTTCTGCGAATGTATCGAGCCCGCAAGCGGTACGAACCGGGCGCCAAGTTTTCCACCTGGCTATTTACGATCGCCAACAACGTGGCCGCCAACGCATTGCGAAGCCAATCGCGGCGACATGAAGTCAACCTCGCGCAGCGTGGCACGAATAGTTCGTCGACCGTGCCGACGTTGGAGCAATTGGCCCAAGCGGCCAGCGGTTTCATGCCGGCCCGCCAATTCGAAAAAGCCGAAATGAGCGACGTGATTCGCCAGGCGATTTCCACGTTGAACGAACGCCAGCGCATGGCCGTATTACTTAGCAAGTTCGAGAGCATGAGCTATGAGGAAATCGCCGAGACGATGCAAATGTTGACGCAGGCGATCAAATCGCTCCTGAGCCGAGCGCGCGGCAATTTGCGAGAGATTCTCGAACCCTACTTGGAACGCGGTGAATTGAAAACACTGGAAGCCCACGGCGACGGCGTCGGTACGATCGAAGACGAAGAGTAACGCGACTACCATGAACGATCATCCCTCAACCGAATCCGAGCGGCTCGACGAAGAGCTGGTCGCCTATTTGGACGGCGAGCTGGATGGTGAGGCTGCGCGCCGCATGGAGCATCGTCTGGCGTCGGAGGAGGCGGTTCGGCGGCGGTTGCAACAATTGGCGCAAAGTTGGGATCTGCTCGATCAACTTCCGCGGACGACGGTCGACGACGCATTCACCCGCAGCACGGTCGAAATGGTCGCTCTGGCGGCTGAAGAGGAGATCGGCGAGCAGGGCGGCGCCGAACCGCGGCGCCGCCGGCTGCGCTGGCTCTTGACGATTGTCGCCGCGATCGGCGCCTGTTGGATCGGCTTCGTCGTCGTGGCCCATCTGCGGCCCGATCCAAATGAACAATTGCTCCGCGATTTGCCGGTCATCGAGAATCAAGAAGTGTTGAAGGAAGCGGGCGACATCGACTTCCTTCGCAAGCTGGACAAAGAGGGACTGTTTCCCGAGGAGACCGGCGATGCCCCGTGAAACGAAGCTCCGTAGCGAGACGGTCGGCGAGGCGCGGGTATCTCGCAATTCGCCGTCGCGCGAAGCATTCGCCGCGATTCTGTTCGCCTTGGTTGCCACCAGCCCGTTGTGGGCCGCGAGTTGGCTGGCCGAACGCCAACAAGCCGTCGAAAAAATGTCGCCTGCGGAAAGACAGGACCTGAACGACGAATACAAGAAGTTTCTTGCGCTATCGACGGATCAACAGGATCAACTCCGCACGTTGAATCGGAATCTCGAAAACGATCCGCAAGGAGAGAGATTGCGCGGATTGATGCATCGGTATTACGATTGGCTAAAGACGTTAAGGCCGGACGAACGGGCCGACTTGCTCTCGTTGCCGTTGGCCGAGCGCCCGGCCAGAATCAAGTCGCTCAAGCAACGCCAAGAGGCATTCGCGGCGAAGCTGCCGGCGGGCTCGCATTTGACTCCACAAGATGTGCAGGTTCTCTCGGATTGGGTCAAAACATACGCGGCCGCGCACGAGGCCGAATTGCTCAAGGAGTTCCCGTCGCCGCGACACGGCGAGTTTCCCGGAAACGATAAGTTTGGCGGGAACGACAAGTTTCCTGGGAACGAGAAGGCGCCGCGCGATAGACCGCGGCAGTTCACCGCGTGGCGGCCTTGGCTAGGCCCGAAACTGCCGAGCGTGTCGAAAGAAGAAATCGACGACCTGGCCCATCAACTTTCCCCCGAGCCGCGAAAAGTGATCGAATCGCGCCCGACGTTGCCCGACAAAATCGAACTGATTCACGAATGGCTGCAGGCGATCTGGCGGCAGCGCGCCGGGGGCGGCGGATTCGGCCGCCATGGGCGAAACGTTGGCTCGAAGGAATTGGCGCGGTTCTTCGAGAACGATCTCTCGAAGGAAGAGCAGGATAAATTGAGCCACATCACCGACAAAGATGAGCAGCACCGCGAACTGCAGCGGCTCTTTCTCCAACACCGCCGAGCCGGCGAATCCTCGACCGGGGCGGGCGGCGGTTCGGATCGGCATTCGAGCAAATCTGGTCCTAGGGCGTCCCCGGTGAATCCGGCAAAAGAATCTGAGGCATCGCCCCCAAAACAGGCTCCGACTCCACCAGACGATGCCACTAAAACGCCCGATGCGTCAAAAACCTGAACACGACAGCAGCCTGAAGCGCTAGCGAAGGATTGCCCCCTGCCAGCCCTGCTGGATCTGGCTGCTTACCGCTCGGTATGCTCCGGTTGCAGTTCCCGGAACCAAAGTCGAACGGGCCCGTCGTGCAGCAGCGGTTCCACCTCGTGGCGAACATCGTCGGGAAGCTTCGACAGATCGTCTTCCGTCGCCCGCCAGGTTTCCTTCCCCTTCTTCACCGTGATCTCGGCCGGCTTCTTCCCTTCGCGGTGAATATCGACGCTCATATCATCCGGCAATTCGGGCCGAATGCTGACACCGGGCGGCAGCATCAAACCGGCTCCGGGATGCACGAACGTAAATCCGTTGCCCAAGCCGCCTGGTGCGTTCATGCCGAATTGTTTCAACCACTGCTCGACCGTTTCGCGATCACCGCCCGGCGGCATTTGATTGGCTTGCTGGTTCTGTGGGCGCAGCGCGGGCCGGACCGACACTTCGATCGGCTTGCCGCCGCGGAGCAATTTGAGCTTGAGCGGTTGGTCCTTTGCCGTTTCGACCGCGGAAATCAAATCGGCCACGGCCGCGAGTCTTTTGTCGCCGGCCGTCAGCAGCAAATCGTTCGGCCGAATCTCCGCCTTGTCCGCTGGTCCGCCCTGCATCACGCGAACGACGAGCAGCCCCTGATCTTTCGGGATTCCCAATTGGTTCCGAACCGCATCGCCGATCGGCTCGCATTGAATGCCGAGCCAATACTTGCTCGTGGCATTCTTTGCCTCCGCCGAAGACGGATTGTCGGTCACTTGGACGACTCGAATCGTGAACGTCGGCGGGCCGGAAGAATCATCGGCCCGAACGGTGCGACTGCCTGCCAACAGCATTGCGGCCGCGATTAGTCCAGCGAGGAATCGTTTTGATCCAAAGTGATTCACGATCATTCCCTTTCGCAAAAAACATCGGCCAACTTCGCCAAAAGCCGCGGGCATCGCATCTCGGGCCGGTGCGGTTTCATCGGCCGATTCGTCGCCGCGTGCCCACGTCGAGCGAACCAACCGAGTGATAACCGACCGCCCGCGATGCTTCGGCCGTGCCTCTTCCCGACCCGGCCCCGCCCTCTTCGTCCGTCCGTTTTCCTCGTCTCTGTAGCCTGTAGTCTGTAACCTGTAGGGTTCCCCTACTGCATCCCCTGATTTCCCGCTGGCTCCACGTCGATCTGGTCGATTGGGACCACGGCACGGCTGCCGTCGGGCAATTCCACCGGAAAATATTTCCGCACCTGCCGAATCCGACCGCCAGCGCGTTCGACGGCCCGGCGCACGTCTTCGGGAATGGATGCCGCCGGCTGCGATTGCCACCATCCCGCGCGACTGCTGGGCAGCACCGGAACTTGCATCGTCTCGGTTTTTCCCCCGGCGCCTTGCACGACCATTTCCACGGCGCGCGTCGCACCATTGTCGCCCGGAGGGGTCGTGCTGGTTGTGGTCGTAAAGCCACCGCGTAGCCAAATGCCCAATGAAAACGCGACCAAAAAGCTCGCCGCCATTTCGCCGACCCACAACCATCGACGAGAACGGCTTTGCCGCCGAGTTGTCAACGCAGGAACTATGAGCGGCAGGGATTCACTCGGTCCGGATTCGAGCGTGGGTGTTTCGCTTGGCTCCGCGGCCGCGGTTTCTGTCGGCACAGGCGCCGGTTCGTGAACGCCCACTCCGAGCAAGTCGCGCAACTCTTGCGCCTCGAGAAACGCCAGCGCGCATTGTCGCCAGCCGCTCGGCCGCTGGTCCAGCGAAACCAACAGCTTCCGCCGCTCCGCTTCCGCCAATTCGCCATCGACCAATCGATCCAACAAGGCCGGGTCCAACACATCCAGGGCCGGATCTGATTCGTTCGCGGCATTCGATCGATTCATCGTTTCACCTCAAACACTGCGTCACCGCAATCACTGCGTCACCTCGATCACATTGAGCATCGCCAACTGTTCACGCAAACGAGCCCGGGCTCGGTGCAATCGTGCCTCCGCCGCGCTTTCGCTCACGCCCAAGTGGTCCGCCAATTCGCGATAACTCCACCCTTCGATGTATTTCAGCAATAAAATTTCGGAATCGCGGGGCACCAATCTCGCGAGTGCTTGCCGCACCAATCGCTGCCGCTCCTCCGCCAAAAGCCAATCCAAGGGATCGGTCGTTCGATTGTCTTGCTCTGTCGGATGAAACCGATCGACGTAATTCCCGACCAACTTTCGTCGCCGGCCAGCCTTTCGACGGTAGAGCAGCGATTGCCGCACCGCCAACTGATACAACCAAGGCGCGATCTTGCTTCGGTCCGAAATCGGCGCCTTCCCGCGAACGACCGCCAACGAGACCTCCTGCATCACTTCGTCGACCGCTTGCGGTTCACCCACCCGCGCTCCGACGACCGTCCGCAACCAGCGCTCATGCTTCGCCAACGTGGCCGACCAATCGATCGAATTGTCGATCGGCATGTCGGAACCGAGATCGCCGCCGGAGGGCATAGCCACAGCGCCGCCGGCAGTCATCGCGCTCGTCGGGGGATGAGAAGCCGAATGCGTCATGACTGATAGAGAGTTGCCTCTCGGCCAGAAATCTTGCGGGCCACGGTGCTTTGATTGCCTAACTAACTACAGGCAAGTCATTTACATTGCAAGCGTTGACCTTGAGAAAGGTAACCGGCTCCGAGCAGCCGGTCGCCACGAACCTGCCGCATATCGTCGCCGCTCGGTGCCTGTCCCAATACTGTTCGGCACGCTATTTGAGCAGTTCAATTAGCACGGCGGCAAGTGGTTCTTGGAATTCTTTCGAGCGGAAGGCCTGCGGGATTGGCAGGCGAGATGCGTGGAGGTGGCAGACGCCGCCAAGCCGCAAACGGCATTTCAGCGCAGCGTGAAGCGACTCGCGACGCGCTTGCAAGAGGCGGCCGAGCTCAACCGAGTCAGATTTTTTTCGCAGCCGCGTCGTGGGCCTTAAGTTTGGCCAGATGTGCCAGCAATTCTCCCTCGCTGGCCAGCCCCGTGAAGTAGTAGCAAATCATTTCGTAGGTGCGAAGCGTTGGTTTACGCCCGGTCCACAAACTGATCAACATGCAGGCGATGATTGCGCAGTAGGTTTGAATCTCGATCCCCTGTTGACTGTGGCTGAGCAAGTGCCGGCAACCCAGCACATGTTTGAAGAACCGAAAAAACGTTTCAATCGTCCAGCGATTCAGAAAAATCAAGGCGATCACTTCCGCGGGCACGTCGAGCAGGTTGATCGCGATTCGCAGGATGCCGTCGCTGTCGGGGCCGGTCGAGCCGCTGCGGTTTTTGCCGCGGCTGGTATGTGGGCTGATGCGAACGGTCACCAGGCGGATCGGGTGATCGGGCCGAGTCTCGGCCTTGCCGCTCTGTCCAATGCTGACGATCTGATCGCCGAGCACATTCAAAGCACGATCGGCGTCGGTGAGCAGACGCTGTTCCAAGATTTCATAAACGCTGTTGTCGCGCAAGCGGCACACGTAGCTGCTGCCCGCCTTCACGATCTGATTGAACAGCAAGAACTTGGCATAGCCGCGGTCCATCACGTAGGTGCGATCCGCTTCGACGGTGCGCTCGAGCACGGCGCGCTCGTCGTACGCGCCGCCGCCGTTGGGCGTCACGTCGATCCGCGTGGGCACGTAGCGATCCACCTCGAAATGCGTGTGCAGCCGCCATTTGACCAGACCGCTGCCGGTGGAACGTTTCAGAAACGAGGCCTGCATTAACTTCGGCAGCACCGTGAGCAGAGAGCCATCGACGGCCGTCAAGGCGCCGGGCACGTCGCGGAGTCGGGGGTCGCGACCGAGCGGCTGTAGCTCGGCCCCCAATTCGGCCACAATCTCTTTCAGCCGCTCGGGATCAAACACGCTGGCAGCTTCGGAGAGCGAGCCTAGCGATGCCCGTGGGCAACCTAGTTTCTTCTGCACCTTGGCCAATTCGCTGGCCTGCTGCAAGCCGCGCAGCGAAGTCACGACCGGATTGAACAAATACAGCAGGATCAACAGGCAGTGTTGATCGTAGTGCAATTGCCGGTTGCCAGCGCGATCGCGCGCAACCATCGTCGTGCAGTCGCTCCAGCAACGGAGCGAGCTTGTCGAAATACTTCAGCCCGGTGATCTGCCGCTCCGTAATATCCTCGCGCTTCTTGCCCGCCATGGCGGCCTCCTGCCAAAATGACCGAAACAATTCGTGTCATCGGGCAGGGCGCAAATCTCGTGCCAAGCGTGAATGAAGTCGTGAAATTCGCTGGCGCAAATCGCGTGCCGAACAGTATTGTGCCTGTCCCCTTTTTCAACACGCTGGTATTCTATACTACGACCCCCCTGCCCCTTTCGGCCGGAATGCTTGCGATTTCGCGCGTCGAAGCCCCGGATGGCCGAAACGCTGCATTTCAGGAGCCAACCTTGATGGCAAAACCCAAATCCTACTGGCTCGTCAAAACCGAGCCCGAAAGCTTTTCGATCCAAGACCTCGCCGCCAGTCCGCGAAAGGCAACCTGCTGGGACGGAGTGCGCAATTATCTGGCCCGCAATCACATGCGGGCAATGGCCGTTGGCGACGAAGTGCTGTTCTACCACTCGAACGCCGATCCCTTGGCGATCGTCGGCGTCACGAAGGTCGTTCGCCAGGCCTATCCCGACCCGACGGCCTGGGATCCAAAAAACCATCATTTCGACCCCAAAGCTTCGCCCGACAATCCGATCTGGGACATGGTCGACCTGCGTCTGAAAGAAATCTTCCCGGCCCCATTGCCGCTCGACCGACTTCGCGAGGAGCCCCGGCTGGCCAAAATGGAATTACTACGCCGCGGCTCGCGTCTATCGGTCCAACCCGTGACCGAAGCCGAGTTCCAGACGATCGAAGAAATGGCTCACGCGAAGAACGTCAAGCCGCAAAGCAAAAAGCCTCGCGCCCACACCAACCCGAAGCGTTAGCGTTTCCCCTCGTCCCTCGCCCCTCGTCCCTCGCCCCGCTTCTCTCACCCTCACGCCTCCCCCATGCCCGACCCCTTGGCCTGGCTCGACGACGAACTCGCGCAGCTCGACGCTCAAGGATTGCGGCGGCGGATCGTCACGCGGCTCGGGCCCCAAGGAGTAACGATTCGTGTTCAGTCGGACGACGACTCGACCGGCGGCCGCGAACTGATTAATTTCGGCGCGAACGATTATCTCGGCCTCGCCGCCGATCCGCGCCTCGCCGCGGCCGCGGAAGCCGCTGCCAGCGAAGAAGGCTGGGGGGCCGGAGCGAGTCCGCTGGTGAGCGGTTATTCGGCTTCCCATCGTTTGCTCGAACAGCGGCTGGCCCAATTCCTTCGCACTGAAGCGGCATTGGTCTTCCCCTCCGGCTTCGCCGCCAACAGCGGAACGATTGCCGCGCTAGTGGGCCGCGGCGACGTCGTGTTGGCCGACGAAAAAAACCACGCCAGCCTGATCGACGGCTGCCGCCTGTCCCGCGCCGACGTGCGAATCTATCCGCATTGCGACATGGCCGCGCTCGCCGCGATTCTCGCCGAATCCGGCGTTAAAAAATGCCGTCGCCGGCTGATCGTCACCGACACTCTGTTTAGCATGGACGGCGACCTGGCCCCGCTCCCCGATCTCGTCGAACTCGCCGAGCAGCACGATGCCATGCTGATGATCGACGAGGCCCATGCCACCGGCGTATTCGGCAATTCCGGCCGCGGCGCCGCCGAGTTTTTTGGTGTCGAGGAAAGAACCCCAATTCGCATGGGCACCTTGAGCAAAGCCCTCGCCAGCGCCGGTGGCTTCGTCGCCGGCAGCCGCGTGCTCATCGATTGGCTATCAAATCGAGCCCGCTCGTACATCTTCTCGACGGCCCACCCTCCCGCCATCGCCGCCGCCGCAATCGCCGCCCTCGACATCATCCGCGACGAACCCGACCGCCGCACTAAACTTTTGCAAAACGCCGCGGCTCTCCGCCAAAAACTCTCCGCGACCTTTACCTCCGCCGCAAGCGCCGCCGGCCAAATCATTCCGCTAGTCATCGGCCCCGCCGAAGCAACGATGCAATGCTCCGCCGCGCTGCGCCGCCGCGGCCTATTCGTCCCCGGCATTCGTCCACCGTCCGTCCCCCAAGGCCAATCCCTGCTTCGCGTCAGTCTCAGCTACAGCCACACACCGGATATGCTCGAACAGCTTGCGGTAACGCTTGTCGAACTGGGGGCCCCGTTAATCCGCTAAATAATGCGACGCCAGTCGTGCTGTGAATTGATTCGCTTCCAATTCATTTGACTGCTAAGCTGGTCGTGCGGTGAACTGCAAATCGCGAGTCGTTTTCAAATCCGCTGATCCAAGGTGAAGCAATGGATCCTCAACTGATAATGCTCCGGCAGTTGATTTCAGGTGACTACCTGTCGGGCAACTGCGTCGCCGTAGTCGTGTTGATAGGCCTTTTCGTCGCGCTACTTTTTCGCCGCGAGTCGATCACCTCGCTTGGTTTGTTCAGGATGGGCTACATTCTGTTTCTTTTGTCGCTGGTGATTCCATCGTTGGTTCAAACATTCTTTGTTTGGGTCAGCCCGCCCAATGGAATGAGGAGTGGGCTGTCATCAAACGGCAGCTCTCTTGCCATTTATTCTGCCATCGCCCCGATCTTTTTGGCCGCGGGTTTGATGTGCATCCTCGGTTCGTTGATGCCGCCGCGCGTAAGGCGCCCCCCATACAGGCCGCCAGCTCCGCCGCAAAAGCATCCGCTGGACTAACGAGCCGGAGCCCCTCGGCCCGCCTCAGTTTTTCACGTTCACCGTTCCCCACGCCGCGCAGCGGGCGTGGTTAACTCACTGGTCCCTCTTTTCTATGCCCATTCTCGGCGCCCATCAATCAATTGCCGGCGGTTACTACAAATCCGTCGAAGCGGCGGCGCGGTGTGGGTGTGAGTGCGTGCAACTGTTTACGAAGAACAACAATCAATGGCGAGCCAAAGCGATTACCGATGAGGAAGTCGCGCGGTTTCGAGCGGCGCTTGCGGAAAATAAAATCGGGCATCCGCTTTCGCATGATTCGTATTTGATCAACATGGCGGCGCCCGAGGGGCCGCTTTGGACGCAGTCGGTCGCGGCGTTTGTCGTCGAGCTTCAGCGGGCCGAGCAGTTGGGGATTCCTTACGTCGTCGCGCATCCGGGCGCTTATACCAGCGCCAGCGAGGAAGCGGGGTTGGCTCAGATCGTGCGGGCATTGGATGAAGTTCATGCGCAAACGCCCGGCTTGAAAGTTCAGGCACTTCTGGAAAACACGGCCGGGCAAGGTTCTTCGCTCGGGCATCGCTTCGAGCATCTGGCGGCGATCATCGCGGGCGTGAAGAATCCGGATCGGCTCGGAGTCTGCATCGACACTTGCCACACGTTTGCGGCCGGCTATCCGCTCTCACCCAAGAAAGAATATCTGGCGACGATGCGCGAACTCGATCGCATTGTCGGGCTCGGTCGCGTTCGGGCGTTTCATTTGAACGACAGCAAGAAGCCGCTGGGCTCGAAGGTCGATCGGCATGAACACATTGGAAAAGGCCATTTGGGATTGGAGCCGTTTCGGCTGCTGCTGAACGACCGGCGGTTTCGCAAGATTCCGATGTATCTGGAAACGCCGAAAGAAGCCGACGGCGAATTTCGCGGCACGGAATTGGACCAGATGAACCTGGCGACGCTGCGCGGGTTGGTCGCGGAGAAATGATCATGTGCCACTGGCCTGACGGTATGGCACTGGCCAGCGCAGTCGGCCAGTGCGAGCGCCGCTGGACGTGGAACCTGCAAACGAGCGTCAACCGTTAGCCTCGGGCAATTGATCGCAGCCCCAATTGAATCGCGGCGCCAACTCGCCCGCCGACACTGGCCGACTTCGCTGGCCAGTGCCACACGACCAGTGGTGCCATTTGACGCACGTCGGAGTTTTCACAAATTCCGCTACTGCTACTTCAGCACGCGTTATCTGCGCCGGGCGGCTGTTTCCAGAATGCCGATCAGCAGCAAGACGCATCCAACCAATAGCACGATCAAAATGGCTCCGATCTGATCGACTTCGTGCAACAACAGCGCGCCCAGGCCGCAGGTCGCGGTGAGCAAATAAATCGTCAGCACGGCTTGTGTTTTCGATAGTCCCAGTTCGACGAGCCGATGCGAAAAATGGCTCTTGTCGGCTTGGAAAGGGCTGCGACCTTGCCGCAGGCGAATCCCGACGACGGTGACCAAATCGTACAGCGGCACGGCCAGCACGCAGATCGGGGCGAGGATCGCGTGCCGCGGCAAGTCGCCGCCGGCGTAGGTGGTCACGCTGGCGATCGTGGCAATCGAGAAGCCGATGAAATAACTGCCCGCGTCGCCCATGAAGATTCGCGCCGGCGGGCGATTGTGCCAGAGAAAGCCGACGAGCGAGCCGACAAGCACCAGCAGAAAACCGGCCACGAACAAGTGCGGCTGGCGCGTCTGCGGATCGGGGACCAACAGCATCACGGCGGCCAGCATCCCCGCCGCAATCGCGCCGACGCCGGCCGACAGGCCGTCCATGTTGTCGAGCATGTTGAACGAATTCACCAGCCCGACGATCCACAGCAGGCTCAATAATCCCGCCACCCACGGCCAACGTTGCACGAGCGACAATTTCCAGCCGCGAACGAACACGACGACAATCGCAACGAGCACTTGCACGGCCAGCCGCAGTCGCCAATCGACTCCGCGGCGATCGTCGGCGAGGCCCAGAATCAAGAGCAGCGTGCCGAGGCCGAGCAGCAACCACAGATCGCCCGACTGTGCCCACAGGCCCGGCAGGTGCGGTTGGATGAATCGCAGCGCTGGCCACGTGTCGATCCAATGCTCGAACCGCGCGGGATCGGCGTGCCAGATCAATAACACGAGTTGGCCGACAGCAAACGGCGCGACGACGCCGAGCCAAATCGCGAGCCCGCCACCGAGAGGCGTCGGCGTGGTGTGAACTTTGCGCGCGCCGGGGCGATCGACCAATCCCCAGCGCGGCGCAACGCGGCGAAGCCAAAACGCGGCCGCCCAACTGATCGCCAGGCTCGGCGCGACAGCCGCGGCGAAAAAGATGATCCATTGCCGCCCGCTCACGTCGATCCCCCCGTCGGCTGCCGCGCTCGCAGAAGTTGTCTTGCCGCGAGGAAAAACTCATGATAATCGGCCCGGCGGTAGTCGGGAAACGTCCAATCGCGATGCTGCCAGCGGCCGTCTTTGAAGTACAGCGTCACTTCGGCAAAGATGCCTTGCCCAAGATAGATGCGATGGGCGTGATCTTTGGTCGAAGCCAACACGACCTTGGCGAGCGTGATATAGCCGGGATCGAGATTCAACGGCCGAGGTTCCGAATACAGCCCCAGCGCGGCGTATTCCGCCTCCCAGCGAATGGCCTGCCGCTTCCACTCACTCAATTCGCCCGGATCGCGCAGCGGCTCGAAGGCCCAGAAGCATTTGATGAGCTCGGGACCCATCGTGGCCGTGTAGTATTCCGTCTCGCGGAATTCGAAGCGAGGGCTGGCAAGCGCGACGGTTCCGAAGAATTCGGCAGCCCGGTTGCATCCCCATTGGAGCGCCGCGTCGTGCCGGCTGAAGGCGGCCAGGATTGGCAGGACGACGGGGGCAAGGGGCGAGGGGCGAGGGGGGAGAGGCGAGGAATCGGTCATTTTTCGGCCAAAATCGATGGAACTGCGGGGGATGGTTGTCGCCGAAAACGTGCCATATCCCTCGACCGCGCAAACATGGTTGACGTGGTTTTAGCGTAACACAAATGGGATGTCGGGCCTAATCGGTGCGAATGTGCCGGTATCCGCCGGTGCCGGCCTAAAGGCTCCCCGCCTCCAGCCTCCAGCCTTTTTTCCACGTCCTATAGTTGATTCATGCCGTGCGCTGGCGCACAATGGGCGAGTTCCGCGTAGGGATCGCCCACGAATGGAAGACAGGATCGTGCGGCCGACAGCGCGGGTTCGCCATTTTTCTAACAGCCTTTGAGGAGATCGACTATGAAAGCTGTGGGATTCTTGTTGTTGGGAGGGATCGTCACCATGAGCTATTGGGCCTCGCAGGCTCACGCGCTGCCGCCCTTCAAGAAGGCGTTCGAGGAGAAGTATGTCGCCAATAGCACCAGTGAGGATTTCAAGGCCGCGTTCAAGAAGGAAGGTTGCAACGTCTGCCACGTCAAGGGGAAGGAAAAAACCACCCGCAATGATTACGGCAAGGCGCTAGCCAAGTTCACTGGCGGAACCGTCGCCAAAGACCTCAAGGCCGCGAAGGCCAAAGGTGGCGATGCCGCTCAGAAGGCTGAGCTCGACAAAGTGTTGAAGACGCTCGACGACGCCTTCGACAAAGTGGCCGACGAAAAGTCGCCGTCGGGAATGACCTACGGCGAACTGATCAAGGCCGGCAAGTTGCCCGCCTCGAAGTAGGCCGATCGGACGAACTTCGTTTCGTTGGGACGTCGTCCCAGCCAGCGGATTGGATCATAAAATCGACTCGCGTGAGGGCGGAGCGCCACGGCGCTTCCGCCCTCAGCGCGATGATCGACGGAATTCCCAAGAATCCGATTCATAGATTCGCCGTAAGCACGCTGACGTCAACTTTGAAATAGTCGGCTAGTTTGCGGATCATTTTCCGACTAAACTGCTTCTTCCCCGCAAGCACCTCCGAGATCGTCGATTTAGCGATCCCCGAGCCCTGGCTGACTTGCGCCTGTGAAATGCCCTTGGCCGCCATCAAATGACGGAGCATTTCGGCGTCGGACGGGGCGGCAATTGGGAAGTGCTCGTCTTCGTAAGCCGCGACCAAGTCGCTCAGGGCTTCAAGATACATTTCCTCGCCTTCGCTTAATTTCGATTTTGCGAGCAATTGGTCCATGACCTTTTGCGCCGCATCGAAGTGCTTGCCCGTCTTGATGGACGCCAATGGAAAGGCAAGCACCCGTTCCAAATACGAATCGCGAGCCTTCGCAGTCAGGCCGAATCGAGTCTGGGTCGCCATTGTTTAGGTTCTCGCAGTTTGACGCGGGGTTGTCGCCGGTTTCCGTCGCTTTTCACGAAGGACGGCTAAATGCACCCGCATTCTGTTTTGCATTTCGAGTCGTCGTATTCTCGATGCGTCATCACTCGCAAGACATAGGCTTTCTGACTGCCATAAAAAATCCGGCTAACGAGCCGATACTTGTTGCCGCCAATGTTGGAGACGACACAGTTTCCGACGATGCTGGCAGTACGAAAATCCGCCTTCACGCTTGCCCATGACCGCCAAGCAACCGTCTTGCTGTTGACATGCTTATGCCAAGCTCGCAAGGGCCCTTCAGCGTCTTCGCGATCGCGGCTTTCCCAAAACTGCCTCAGCCGTGCCTTGGAAATGACTCGCATCCAAATCCGCCCTGCTATCGATGTCTGACGACCATTCTAGTTCGCAAAATACGAACAATCAACATCGATATTTGCTGCTTGCGGAACTAATCCTGGCGAGAGACCGTCCGGCAGAGCTGCTTGTAGCGCCTTAGTAAGCCTTGGCAAATACCGCCCGGCGCGGGCTCGCTTGGCCGGTAAAAATGCAGCGGCCGGGGCCATCGTCGCTGCCGGGTTGGCCGGCTTGGGGAAGGCAGCGGATCGTTACCTTCAGCTTCGCCAATAGCTCCGTCACTTCCGGGCATTCGGCATAGTGGCTCAGCGCGAAGCCGCCGTGGATCTCGGGCTTCTCTTCGCTCTGTGGAGTGAAGAAGCGGATGAACTCCTCGCGGTCGTCGATCGTGCGCGTGTTCTGTTCGCGGAAGGCCAGCGCTCGGGCAAACAGATTTTGCTGTATTTCGGTCAACCGCTCGGCGATCGTGCCGACGAATTCGGCGCGGGGCGTCGGCTGCTTCGTCTGACGAGTCGCGGCGGCCGACGAACACCGAGTCGCCGGCCACGTCGCGCGGGCCGATTTCCAGCCGCAGCGGCACTCCCTTCTTGACGTGCTGCCACATCTTGTCGCCGCCGCGCATGTCGCGGGCGTCGATCATCGCGCGAACCGGCTGGCCGTCGTAAGTCGCCGCGGTCAGCTCCTTCTGCACGCGCTGGCAATACTCCATCACGCCGGCGCGTTCCTCGTCGTTGCGGAAGATCGGCAGGATCACGACGTGCTGCGGCGCCAGTCGCGGCGGCAGCACCAGGCCGTCGTCGTCGCCATGCGTCATGATCAGCGCGCCGACGAGCCGCGTCGAAACGCCCCACGACGTCGTCCAGGCGAAGTCTCTTTCCCCTCTTGATTGAGGAATTTGATCTCCTGGGCCTGCGAGAAATTCTGCCCGAGGAAGTGCGACGTGCCGGCTTGCAGCGCCTTGCGGTCCTGCATCATGGCTTCGATGCTGTAGGTGTTCACGGCGCCGGGAAAGCGCTCGCCGGCCGTCTTTTCGCCTTGATCGACCGGCATCGCCATGTAGTCCTGGGCGAAGGTCGCGTAGACGTCGAGCATCTTGCAGCGTTTCTTCGACGGCTTCTGCTCGGTGGCGTGGGCGGTGTGCCCCTCCTGCCAGAGGAACTCGGTCGTGCGCAGAAACAGCCGCGTCCGCAGTTCCCAGCGGACGACGTTGGCCCATTGGTTGATCAGGATCGGCAGATCGCGATACGACTGCACCCACTTGGCGTACATCGCGCCGATGATCGTTTCGCTCGTCGGCCGCACGACCAGCGGCTCTTCGAGCTTGCCGGTGGGCACCAGCCCGCCGTCGGGCCCCGCTTCGAGCCGATGATGCGTGACGACGGCGCATTCCTTGGCAAAGCCCTCGACGTGCTCGGCCTCTTTCTCCAGATAGCTGAGCGGAATGAAGAGCGGGAAATAGGCGTTCTGATGGCCCGTGTCCTTGAACATCCGGTCGAGCACGCGCTGCATGTTCTCCCAGAGCGCATAGCCCCAGGGCTTGATGACCATGCAGCCGCGGACCGGCGAATTCTCGGCCAGATCGGCCGCCTTGACGACCTGCTGATACCACTCGGGATAATCTTCTTCACGAGTGGGCGTGATCGCGGTTTTGGGAGCTTTGGCCATGAATGCGCGCCAGCGATGGTGATTTGAACCCCTCACAAAACCGCCAAGCGGACGGGGACAGCCCCGTTTTGCTCCGCGGACTGCGCAAAATGGGGACAGTCCCCGGCGGTTTTGTGAGGGGTTCTGGGATTGAACGGATCGAAACCGCGGCTAATTCTGCCGAACGGCGGCGCGGTCCGCAAGAGGAATGAGCGAGCGCGATGCGGCGATGCGGCGCGACTTAACGCGGCGGTTGCGCGAAGGCGCGGCGATTGCTGTTAGCGCGTCAGGCCGAGGTCGGGGCCCTCGAGTTCCGCCGTGGCGGCGGCGGCGTTCGGGGTTCCGACCGTCGGATGCACTGGAGAACGCAACACGGGCCGCACCGGATCAGCCTTCGGCTGCGGCGGCAAGATCGCTTGCTGTCGCGGCGACGATTGCCGCGGAGCGATCGTCTGCGGCTGCACCAGCGGCAGCGGTTGAACGACAGGCGCCGGTTTCAGCGCGGGCGTTGCAATAGTCCTCGGTTGGACGGTCATTTGGGCCGGCGCCGATTGCGGTTGAACAAACACTCGCGTTTGGTAAATCGCCAGCGCGTGCAAGGCATGGCCGAAGGGTCCGATGCTCCAAGCCTTGTCCGGATGCGTGACAATCTGCATGGCGAGGAAATCGACGCTTTGAACAACGCGCGGGTCGCGGAGTTGGTTGTCGTCGAGGCTGAACACAAGCCATTCGAGGATGTGCCCGGTGGTTTGGATCTTGCGGTCCAAGTCGCCGGAATCAGCCGGGCGGCGAAACCAGTCGGTGCTGAAGCTACCGTCGCGATTGTGGATCGTGCCGAGCGCATAACTTTGATAGGCGCGGATATATCTTTGAGCACGCAGGAACTCGCCGTCAACCGGTTTTCCTTCAGCGATCCGCATCTTGTAGGCCGCGCTCAAGCCGAACAGCCGGTGCGAACCGCCGCACGCCGCTCCTTGGATCGGCTGTTTGATTTCTTCTTGAATCAATCGCGAGATCGACCATTGCTCGCCGGTACGGGCGATCCAAACATCGTCGCTTTTCAAATAGTACGACATCGCGATCAGCTCGAACGTCAACTCAGTGTTGGCTTCGCAGCCGAGCTGTTCTTGCTCGATCAAGTCGCGCACCGTGAAGTGCCGGCCCTGCAATTCGAAGGGGCTGTCGGCCCGAACACGCGATTGGGCCAACATGCCGAGGAATTGGCCCGGATGCCCTTGCACGCCGACCCCGACCATCGCCATCGGCCGATCGCCACTGAGAACCAAAAGTGGCTGCGACTTGCAGCGTCCGCCCCACAGCAGCCAGCCGATCGCGTTGACCGGCTCGCCATACGGTCCGTCGCGCAAAACTTCCGTCGCGGCGCCGTAGGCCACCAAGCGATGCATTATCTCCCAAGAGACATTCGTGCCCGTGTTCAGCAATCGCTGGTGCTGATACATGGCCAAGGCGTAGCGGACCTTTTGCGAAAGCGCGGCCATCTCGGGCGACAGTAGTTGGCGGGCACGCACGACGGGCGCGGGCGCGGGCGAAATTGATTGCGGAAGAACGGCGGGCGGCAGAACCGCAGGCGACGCTGTCGTCGGCAAAGCGGCGGAAGTGGACGGTTTAACGTCGAGCGGCTTTGCGGCCGAAGTGGCATCTGGCGCAGCGGCGGTGACGGCCGGCGTCGATGGTTTGGCCGGCTTATCGGTTGCCACTTTGTCGGTCGCCGCTTTGTCGGTCTCTTTATCCGTCGTCGCTTTGTCGGTCGCCGTGGCGGTGGCGGCGGGTTTCTCGTTCTCATCGGTTACCAAACCATCGTCGGGCGCGGCAGCCGTTACTGCCGGCTTCTCCATGTCGGCCGGTTTTTCCGTCGCTTTTTCGCCGGGCTTCTCAGAGGTCGTTTCGGAAACCGTTGAGTCCGGATCGTCGGTCGCCAGCACGCTGGTTCCAAGCGGCGTCGGGACAGTCCGCGGCGCGACGCTCGAGTCGTGCCGTGCAACCGGCTCGGGCGCTTGCTTCGTTGGACCCATCGACTGCGGCTCATCTCGAAGCGCGCCGGCCGCGGCCGATTTCGCCACGCCGACCGGATCGTGAACCAACGCGCCGAACGCGTTGGTCAGCCATTGGCCGAGCGCCGCGCGGCCGCCATCCGCGATCTTCGCCGGCGCCGCAGCGCTGTCGGACAAAGTTTCGGAAGGATCGGAGTCGGTGGGAAACGACAAATCGGTCAGCGGAGCGTTGTATTTCACTTCCTTGATCGCCGGAGCGCTGTTGCGCGACGACCGTTGAGAATGCGGCATCGTTTCCGTCGAGCCGGTCGTCGTTTCGGGAGTGACGAAGCATGGTCGCACGATGCTCGGTGAGTCTGAAATGTTCGCGGGGGCGACTAGCGCGGGCGCGAGGCTGTCGGTTCAGGCGTGGATTGTAGGTCGCGCAGCATCCACGCGCCGGTCGCGAATCCGAGAACGAATAAAACGATGCGATTCATGGAAGGTATATCTCAGCGTTTTGAAGGCGGGCCGTTGGTGGGAACAGGCGCGAATCGGTTGTCCGACAGTGGCCTCGCTCGGCCATTTTTCCTCAATCGCAAATCCCCAGCCGCCCGCCAGGGACACGCGCGGCACGCGACGACGAATCGTCGCACCGCTTGTTTGCATCTTTCGACCAGGCAAATCAAGTTTGAGTGAACCGCGAGTCGCCGACTTGAATAATAATGACGATTATTCCGCCGGCACTTGCGAACTCGGGGCAACCAAAATCGCTCCGAGAAGTCATATCGGACATATGCCGGACGAAGTGCATAGTGCGGTAAAAGTGATTTTGCTGGCACGCAAAATGTGGGAAAACCCTGCCGGTTGTGCCAGTTTCAGGGCCGCCGCAAAACCGTTCCAGCCGACAGACTTTCCCCAGCCCCGAGGACCGAACCCTTCGCCGTCCCGCCGCGTCCTTTCTTCGCCCCCGATGGCGCACACCAGTCTGCCGGTTAGAATGCGTGAGTCGCCGTTCCCTAGCTCCAGTCCCTAGCCCCTGGCCCCTTTCCATGCTCCTCATCATCGACTACCAGATGGGCAACTTGCGCAGCGTGCAAAAGGGGTTCGAGAAAGTCGGGCACACGGCGACGATCGCCAGCGACCCGGCGGCGGTGGCGGCGGCCGACAAGATCGTGTTGCCCGGCGTCGGCGCGTTTCCCGATGCCATCGCCGAGTTGCGGCGTCGAAATTTAGTCGAGCCGATTCGCGCTGCATCGCCGCCGGCAAACCGTTTCTGGGCATCTGCCTTGGTTTGCAATTGCTGTTCGACGTCGGCCACGAAGGCGGCCGCCACGAGGGCTTGGGCATCCTGCGCGGCGAAGTCGTGCGGTTCGACTTGCCCGCGGAATACAAAGTGCCCCACATGGGCTGGAACCAACTGAACATCCGCCGCCGCCCGCCGATCCTGGAAGGACTGGACGAAGGCGTGTTCGCGTATTTCGTGCATTCGTACTACGTCGTGCCGCAGGACCGCGAAGTGATCGCAACCGAAACCGACTACGGCGGCCCGTTCTGCTCGATGGTCTGGCGCGACAACATTTTCGCGACGCAGTTCCATCCGGAAAAAAGCCAATCCGACGGACTGCGGATTCTTAAGAATTTCGCGGAGCTACCGGATCGGGCTTGATATGCTAGCGGCACAACAAGCTTCGCGGTCAGAATCTGCTAAAGGTGAGAGCGTCGAAGAAGAAACGCCAGAAAACCTGCTCCGGCGGCGGCGACAAGCGGGTGCAGCTCTTTTCAAAAGACGGCCAATAGGGCCGACAAAGAGTCCTTCGCCGGCGAACCGCGGACGATGACGTCGCCGCCCCTTGCAACGACATCTAATGTGTTGTCTTTGAACGTGACCACCCAGTGCCTCGCACCAGCACTTGCCAACATTTTGTCTCCAGAGAGTCAAAAATCTCGTTAAAGGAGTACCACTTAAGTCCGGCCGCTGCGTAAGTATGCTGGCCAAGGCCTTCGTCATTGATCGGCGAAAGGCGATGGTCAATCACGCCGGTGAATCGAATCACTGCGAATTGCTCAGCAGTCAACGGGGCAACCACGTAAGCAAGCCAGAGATTGCTTGAATCACTGAGCAGCGCCGGCAGGTCGGGAATTTCGGGCTCCGGAGCCGCCGTCCAGATTGCTGCCCGCGCACCCATGTGGCGTCCCGACGGAAATAGTGTTGCGAATTTATTGGTCGCCCAGCAGCGATACCGTCCGCTCGAGAGCAATTTCAGCACGATATTCAATCGCCACTTGAATGTCATCAGTCGAGAGCGTTGGGTAGCTAATGAGCAACTCATCAGTTGAAACGCCTGCCGCAAGGTTGTCCAGTACAACCGCCACCATGATTCGCGTCCCACTGATGCACGCTTGGCCGTGGCAAACGGCCGGATCGACGGTGATGCGTTCTTGCCAAGTCATGGTATTTGTCCTCAATTTGCTACGACTGCATGATTCCATTGTAGGTAAGTTTAGACAGCCAGCAGCTTCCGCAGCACCGTCTGCAAAATCCCGCCGTTGCGGTAGTAGTCGAGTTCGACGGGCGTGTCGATGCGCACTTTCGCTTGGAATTCCTTGACGCTGCCGTCCCTGGCTGTCGCGCGGACGGTGATCGTTGAACGCGGGGCTGGAGCTGAATCGTCGAGCCGGGATATCGAAAACCTCTTCGCCGGTCAGGCCGAGCTGCTGCCACGATTGCCCGGCAGAACTCCAGCGGCAGCACGCCCATGCCGACCAGGTTGCTGCGGTGGATGCGCTCGAAGCTCGAGGCCAAGACGGCCCGCACGCCGAGCAGCATCGTCCCCTTCGCGGCCCAATCGCGGCTTGAGCCGGTGCCGTATTCCTCGCCGGCCAGAACACCAGCGGGACGCCTTCTCGGCTTTGTATTCATCGCGGCGTCGTAAATCGTCATCGGCTGGCCGTCGGGCAGATGACGAGTGACGCCACCTTCGGTGCCCGGGGCGAGCAGATTGCGGATGCGGATGTTGGCGAACGTGCCGCGGGTCATCACGCGGTCGTTGCCGCGGCGCGAGCCGTAGCTGTTGAAGTCGGCCGGCTCGACGCCGTGCTCCTGCAAGAACTTGCCCGCGGGACTTTTGGCCGCGATCGAGCCGGCCGGCGAGATGTGGTCGGTCGTCACCGAGTCGCCCAGCGCCGCCAGCACGCGGGCGCCGTGGATCGGCTGGATCGGCCCCGGCTTCGGCGGCAGGTCGATCAAGAACGGCGGCTCTTGGATGTACGTGCTGTCGGGCTGCCAGTCGAACAGATCGCCTTCGCTGGTTTTGATCTCGTTCCACTGCGGATTGCTGTCCCAAACGTTTCGCATAGCGATGCGGAACATCGCCGGCTTGACGGCCGGCACCACGGTCTCGGCGACCTCTTGCTGCGTCGGCCAGATGTCTTCGGAGATACACGTCGGTTGCCGTCGCGGCCTTTGCCCAAGCGGCTCGGTCGACAGATCGATGTCGGTCGTGCCGGCCAGCGCGTAGGCCACGACCAGCGGCGGGCTGGCCAGATAGTTGGCTTTCACCAGCGGATTGATGCGGCCTTCGAAATTGCGATTGCCGCTGAGCACGGCCGCGGCGACGAGATCGCCTTGCGTCACGGCCTTGGCGACCGGCTCGGGCAGCGGGCCGCTATTGCCGATGCAGGTGGTGCAGCCGTAGCCGACGGTCTTGAAGCCGAGTTGTTCGAGCGGCTCGGTCAAGCCGGCGTTATCGAGATAGTCGGTCACGACGCGCGAGCCGGGGGCCAGGCTGGTTTTGACGTACGGCTTCACCGTCGAGCCCTTGCTCGACGGCCTTCTTGGCCAACAGCCCGGCCGCGATCATGACCGACGGGTTGCTGGTGTTCGTGCAACTGGTGATGGCGGCGATGACGACGGCCCCGTGACCGATCTCGGCGGAATGGCCATTGTCAGCGACCGTGGCATGTGCGGGCGATGCCCTGCTCGTCGAGCGCGAAGCCGCGTTCGGTTTACCGGCGCTCGCAGCGACTTGCTGAAACGATTTCTTCACGTTCGACAGCGGCGACGCGATCTTGCGGGCGTTTCGGACCGGCGAGACTCGGTTCGACCGTGCCCAGATCGAGCCGCAGAATCTTGCTGAACTTCGGCGGCGGCGTGTCGTCGGTGCGGAACAGGCCTTGTTCTTTGTAATAGCGTTCGACGAGTTGCACTTCCGCCTCGGTGCGGCCCGTGAGGCGCAGGTAGTCGAGCGTTTCGGCGTCGATCGGGAAGAAGCCGATCGTGGCGCCGTATTCGGGGGCCATGTTGCCGATCGTGGCCCGATCGGCGAGCGTCATCTGCGACACGCCAGCTCCGAAGAACTCGACGAACTTGCCGACGACCCCTTCCTTGCGCAGGATTTGCGTGACGATCAGCACCAGATCGGTCGCCGTCGCGCCGGGCGGCAACTGCGCCGGTCAGCTCGAAGCCGACGACTTCCGGCAGCAGCATGTACAACGGCTGGCCGAGCATCACCGCCTCGGCCTCGATCCCGCCGACGCCCCAGCCGACGACGCCCAGGCCGTTGATCATCGTCGTGTGGCTATCGGTGCCGACCAGCGTGTCGGGCACGGCGATCGTCTCGGAGCCTTCGCCGCGCAGGAACACGCCCTTCGCCAGAAACTCAAGGTTCACCTGATGCACGATCCCGATGTTCGGCGGGACGACGCGAAAATTGTCGAACGCCTTTTGTCCCCAGCGAAGAAATTCATACCGCTCGCGATTACGCTGGAATTCGAGCTCAACATTGAACGCCAGCGCATCGTCGCTGCCGAACCGATCGACTTGCACCGAATGATCGATCACCAGATCGACGGGCACGAGCGGATTGATCTTCTGCGGATCGCCGCCCAGCCGCCGCATGGCGCTGCGCATGGCGGCCAGATCGACGACGCACGGCACGCCGGTGAAATCCTGCAACACGACGCGAGCCGGCTTGAACGGAATCTCGATCTCGGCAGGCGCTGTCGCATTCCAACTGGCCAGATTGCTGCACATCGTCTTCGGTCACCTCGTAGCCATCGCAATTCCGCAGCAGCGACTCGAGCAGCAGCCTTAGCGACACCGGCAATTCCGAAATCGCGCCGAGGCCTTGGTCTTCGAGCTTCGACACCCGATAGATGGCAGCCGGTCCGCTGCCCGTTTCGAATGTTTCGCGAGTGCCGAAAAAGTCTTTCTTCTGCGCGGAGGAGTTCATCGTGCAATGGCCTTTCATACCGGACTGGTTCGCCGCGCGGAATCGAAGATATGCGGCGGTTTTCGCCCCAGCATTGTAGCAAAGAGGAGGGGCCAGGGACGAGGGGCCCGAGCCGAGAGGGGCGACATCGAGAGACGATTCGCCAAACGGCGTACTTTTTAGTGCGCGATTTCGTTCAAGAAATGGGTTTCGGCTAGTTCGATTCCCTTTGCTTCGCAGCAGTTTCTAAACCCGTCGGGCAACACGGGACTGGTGCTCGGCTGCAATCGGATTTGCCGAAGCATGTTGCTCTTGGCAAATTCGATCGTGTAATGGTTGCAAATACCGAAGGTAAAAAAGATGCAAATCCGTTCGCGTCCAAGGGCGGCGCGATACCCTGCCCGCAATCGGGAAGCGGCTTTGTTGATCATCCGTCGCAGTCGCCCGGCCGTCGTGGGAAAGAGCCGTTTTTGCAACCGGGTTTTCTTCTCCCCGGTGTGCGTTATCCGGACGTCGAACAAAACCACGTCGCCGGCACGGCCGCCAAGGTATATCTCCCGCCCGTCGGTGTACGACTTGGATCGATGCGAGCCCTCGCGGACGAACAGACCGCCGGCGTTGGCGTCGTGATCTTGCAAATAGACGCCCATCTTGTACACACGACAATCGTCGGCATCATAAGCAAACGTGGAAAAATATCCCGAATCGGTGGAATTACCATCGGACGTGCCATCGTCTTTGTGCCATCCGCCGAGAATGTCTTTTTGGACGTCGGCGTGGCTCGTGAACATGATCGAATCGGTTCCGAGCGCGCGACGGAAGCAATCCAGCACCTTGTCGTGAAGGAACAACCAGTTGACTTCCGGGACTTCGACCGCTGCATTGGCGACCTTCTTGCCGCCGCCCGGAAACCGGCGCCCAGCCCTCTTGAAATACCGTTGACTCGAAGCTCGTAGCGATTGGATTTCGTCTTTGGTCAGAACTTGGGGAAATAAATAGTACCCCTTCTGCGACATAGCTTGCTCCGCCTCGGCGGGAACAACGCGAGCGTGATCAACGACGTTGGTGCCAGACATGCAAGATCCTCAAGAAAGAACCAGCCCGCGCAAGATTGCGCCGGCGCGACGACCGCGCCCTGGAATGCCGTCCTTGTCAATCATATGCTAATCGTGTCGTGAAGGCCGGTCAAGAATCCTGGATCCAGCGAGAATCAAGGCGCGGGAAGTTGCCGAGAGTCCGTCGCCCCGCTCAAGAAATGAACCACGAGCAATGGTCCCGGCAAGCGTTCACCCCGCGAATCGGCCGTTTATTCCGCTTCGCCCCGCGACCAGATGTCGCGGCAGATTTGGCCGAGTTCGCGCGGCGAGACATCTTCGAGCTTGCGGCCTTGTTGGTCGAGCCGCTCGTTGATTTTTACGGCCGTTTCTTGCATTACGGCATGGCTTTCCGCGGAGCCGCCGAAGAGGACGAAGTTTTCGCCGCGGGTGAGTCGCTTTTGCCCATCCTCCGCATCGAAGGCCAATCCCAGCAAAGCGGCTTTGCGGACACGGTTGTTCGCTTTCAAGAAAACATCTCCGGCAGAAAGAACACGGTCCAACGCGGCGGCCTCAACTTTGATTATCGGGGCCGCCTCTGTTGAAACTATAGGTTGATGGTGCTGCGCGGGTCAAGATAATCGCGCGGCGGAGCGGCCGCTCAACGATATTTCGCGAGCTTGCGCAAGATTTCCGCCGCAGCGGAAAAGCTATCGACCGAGGTCGTCGGTGGCAATTTGCCGGCGGTTTTGCCGATATTCGATTTCGAACCGCCGTCGGGCTTCTTGTCCGCCGCGTCCGAGTCCTTTGACTTTCGGCCGATGACCGTTGCCGAATCCGTACCGGGCGACGTGTCGGACAGTTCCGACCGCGCCATGTCTTCCAATGAGATGGTTCGAGTCGCGCCGGCGGGTTCGTCGGCACGGAGCCATTCGTCGACGTCGAGATCCTTCGCCACGGCGTCGCGAGTTCGTGTCGCGGCGTCTTTCACATCTTTGACGACCGGCTGCTTTTGGCCTTTTAGACCGGTGGTCAATTCCACCTCGAATCGCAATTGGCCGATCGTCAAGCGGTCGCCGGTCTTCAAAACATACGGGCCTTCAACGCGTTGATCGTTCACCAGCGTGCCGTTGCGGCTGCCCAGATCGCAAACGGTCGCTCGGCCCTCTTCCACTTGCAACACGCAATGCCGCCGGCTGACCGCGTCGCTGTTGGATCGCAACTGGCAGTCTTCGTTGCGGCCGATGAGAAACTTCGGACCGGCAATGCGAATTTCCTGACCCGCGTGCTTCCCCTCGAGAACCTTCAATCGCAGTTCCATTTTGGGCCTCTTCGACAGTCTTCGTGACGTTCCAAATCACCGGACCGAGCGCCGCCGAGCTGGCGGTCGCCCTCTCGCATTCCGAACGAGCAGATCCGTCACGTGCTGCAAATTTCCGGCCGCGCGCCCTGGCAACTCTATTCCCAATCGGCAGTTCCGGCCCGCGCGGCCAACTTCAGTGTACACCACGTGCGCGACGATTGTAGCCCCGCTATGTTGTTACACCGTTAAGATTCTACGAGCGTTTGCCGCGAAAAGCACGAGCGGGCACGAATTTCCACGGTTTTGCGGCGAGCCGCGGGGGAACAGGGGCTCGGGGCGCGGGATCTGAGGCGAGGGAACGAGAGATTTGTTACCGGCGATTTGTCCAGGCTGCGGTGGCGAACTTTTCCTCGCAGATTATTCGGGCTCGCTGCAAGAGATCGCTCTGGACGGCCGGGTCCGAATCGGTCGGCTCTTCGAACTGCAATCGCAGCCGGCAGGACAGCCTATCGCGGAATTGAGTTGCCAGTCTCAATGGGTCGATTTGCTGGCCGGTCAATTCGGCCAGGCCGGGCAACTCGGGGGCGCGGTCCGAGGCGGCGAGCAGAATACTGCCGTGCTGCAAAATGGCGCCGCGATGGCGGCGCTGGGCGCTGCCGGCGATCTTCGCTTTGCCCAGCATAATGTCGCCGGGGCCGTGACGCTGGAAGCAAAGAAACGGCGGATTTGGCTGGCTTGCCGAATTGCCGCAGACCGATACCGGCACGCCCATCTCCGCGATCGCTTCGACGAGCGCGGAATGAATCAGGTCGTACAGACCACGTGCGGCCGCTGCCAATCGGTCGGATGTCGGAATTGCAAGACTGTATGTCAGTTCGGCGTCGTGGAGGATCGCTCCGCCACCGCTTGCGCGACGCACCATCGGGCAATCGCGGCTCGCGGCATGGCCGTGGCGTTCTTCGGCCCGTTGGAAATATCCCAGCGAAAGCGTCGGCTGCGACCAGCGGTAGGAGCGCAGCGTCGCGATGCCATCCGTGTCGGCCGCTTCCAACAGCGCCTCGTCGAGCGCCATATTCCAAGCGCCGTCGGCTGGCTCATCCCACAGCCATCGGCAAGGTATCGGGGCGGGCGCGGACGCATCGACTCGCGGTTCAAGGGGTCAGGCACATTTTTCGGCATCGAGGTCGGTTTGGAGTTCGTGCCACGGTGGGCCGAAAAATGAGCCAGACCCCGGGCACTTTGTCCCGATCGTCATTTGATCTCAAGCCGATAGGGAAGCACCAGCACCGCCGGTCGATCGAAAAGCCGGCTGAATTGCTCCGCGTCGCCGAGCGTCTTTCCCAATTGGCCGAGTTCTCGCAATTGCGGCACGGCCAGCTTGAACCGCTCTTCCGGTCCCGAATCGCCAAGCAGCGATTCCAAGAACGTCTTCGGCTTCGGCAGATTCAGTCGATCAATGGGTTCCTCGGCTTTCAGTCCGGCCAGTGATTTGGCCTCGGCAATGGCGTCGTCGAGTGTTCCGATCCGGTCGACCAGTTTGTTTTCGACGGCCACTCGGCCCGTGAAGACACGTCCGCCGGCCAGATCGTCTTGCAGATGCTTCAAGTCGATCTTGCGACCCTCGGCCGCTTTCGAGGTGAACTGGCGATACATATCGTCCATCGATTTCGACCAGGCATCGCGTTCTGACGGCGTGAACGGCGTCGTCTCGGATTGCCAGCCGCTATTCTTGCCGCGGCTGACGACTTCGGTCTTCACGCCGACTTTGTCCATCAAGCCCTTCAGCGCGATTTTGCCGCCGACGACGCCGATCGAGCCGGTGATCGTGCCCGGCTCGGCGATGATTTTCTTGGCGCCCATGGCAATGTAGTAACCGCCGCTGGCCGCGACGTCGCCCATGCTGGCGACAACCGGCTTCTTGCAAGTCACGACCGCCCGCCACACCAGATCGCTGGCCAGCGCGCTGCCGCCAGGGCTGTCGATCCGCAGCACGATCGCCGACACCGCGGGATTGCTGTCCGCGTCGCGAATGGCTTTGACCATCGTATCGCCGCCGATCGTTTCGCTGGTAAACAGGCCGGCGCCGCCTTGGCCATCGACGATTTCGCCGACGACATAGATCACGGCGATCTTGCGATTCTTGCCGCTCGTCGGAGCAGGCTCGGTGCCGGTGAGCATCTGCATCAGCTTCATGAAGCCGGCAAGGCCGGAGAAATCTTCGTCGAGCTTTTTCTTGCCGTAGTTTTCGGTCAGCTTGACTTCGTCGACGTTGAGCGATTTCTTGATCTGTTCGATCAGCTGATCGCGATAGGCGACTTGATCGATCAGGCCCGCGGCCTTGGCGCCCGTGGCGGTGAAGATTCCTTCATCGATGAGATCTTTCACGCGGCCGCGATCCAGCTTGCGATCGGCGGCGATCGTGTCGATCATTTGGCTGTAGGTGTCGTCGACCAGCAGGTCGATGTCTTTGCGAAACTCGGGGCTCATGCCGCTGCGGGTGAAGATTTCGCCGGTTCCTTTGTAGGCCCCTTTTTGCAGGATCTCGGCTTTGACGCCCAGCTTGTCGAGCAGATCCTTATAAAAAGTGACTTCGGCTCGGACGCCGGTGACGGCCAGCGTGCCGCTCTCAGGCATGGCAATTTCGTCGCACGCCGATGCCAGCAGATAGTCGCGCGCCTCGCCGGAGCGAAGATCGGCATAGACCTTCTTGCCGGCTTTGCGAAGCCGAGCGACGGCGGCCCGCAATTCCGTTGTTTTTCCACGGCCGAGCTCAAGGCTGCGGAATTCCAACACGACGCCGGCCAGTTTATCGTCCTTGGCCGCGGCGTTGAGCCGTTCGAGGATGTGGTTCAAATCGTCGGACATTTCACCGAAAATGCCGGGTTGGCCGGCTCCTTCGGGATACGAACCGCTGAGTTCGATGACGCCGATTTGTGCGGTCTTTTTCTTGGAATCTTTGGTGTCGTCGGCACGGGCCGGTCGGGCAGCGACGGCCATCAGCAGGCTTGCTAGCAACAACACAGTCCCAAGATTCGCAAATCGATTAAGTCCAACAATTGAGGGGCGGATTAAGCGGCGCATCGAAAAAGTCCTCCTTGGTATTGGTTCGTGGAAATGGATCGCCGGCGACATCGGTCAAAGCGACTCCGTTCGACAGCCGGCTCGCCTTATCTTGACTTGCCGGACTCGGCGGCGTCAAGCGCGGTGTCGCTAGCACCGTCTTATCTGATCTTGCCTCGCCGTGGTTCGGCAGCTATCCTTCCGCCGCTTTTCTCCCTTGCCGGCGCGCAATCGGCGCCGCCCGGTCTTTCGACCATGCAAGGCACGTCGAGTTTGGAGGCTATCTCGTGGACGCGACACCGCACGCGCTGCGCTCAGCGCATCGATTGCCGAAATTCTTGTTGCTCGTCGCCGGCTTGATTGCCGTCGCTTGCACGGGTTGCGATTGGGTTTCCCGCTCGCAGAATGTCACCGGCGTCGATCTCTACGAGCAAGGAAACTACGGCGCCGCCATCGAGCAGTTCCAACTCGCGATTCAAAGCAATCCGGGCGACGCCGATAGTTACTACAACATCGGCGCCACCTACCAGCGCCTCGCCGCCGTCACGCACAATCCAACTTACACCCAGCAAGCCGAGCAGTTCTATCACGTTGCGCTCGACATGAATCCCAACTATTGCGATTGCAACCGCGGTCTGGCAGTGCTGTATGTCGAGGAGAACCGATCGGCCGAGGCCTTTGCCCTGATGCAACGTTGGACGGAGCGCAATCCCGTCTCACCGGAACCCCGAATCGAATTGCGCGCCTCTACGAGGAATTCGGCGAGCACCACAAGGCTGAAGCCCGTCTGGAAGAAGCCCTGGCGTTGCAACCGACCAACACCCGAGCGCTCTCCGCTCTCGGCAAGTTGAAAGAAGATTCCGGCGATCGGGCTCAGGCATTGGCCATCTACGAACGGTCGCTGCAATACAATCAGTTCCAGCCAGACGTGCAATCGCGAGTCGCGGCACTCGGCGGCCCCGCGTATGGAATGCCGGTCGGCGTGCCTGTCGGAGTTCCCGTCGGCGTGCCGACAATGGCTCCCGCTCCGCAAATGGCCGCGCTTCCCAGCGGCCCCACGCGCTAATCGCTCTGACCGGCAGATTTGATCTTGCCGCCAGCGAGTGGTAACATAGGCGAACTGAACGATTCCCGCCTGAACCACCGTCGTTCGATAGCTCCCCAGTTGCCCGACACGCGATCGACCTGCGCGGAAACGGAGAATCCCGCCATGCTCAATCTGATCGGCCGCGGCACGGCCCAGACTTGCGACGGCGTCACGCGCCGCGATTTTCTGCAGGTCGGCACGCTCGGGGCGATCGGTTTTGCTCTGCCCGACCTGCTGGCCTCGAAGGCCCAAGGGGCGTCGAGCCAAGGGGCACGACGAGCGCTCGGTCATCATGATCTTCAATCTCGGGGCGCCCAGCCAGCTCGACACCTGGGACATGAAGCCCGACGCGCCGGCCGAAATCCGCGGGCCGTTCAAGCCGATCACGACCAAGGCCTCCGGGCATTCAGATCTCCGAGATCTTCCCGCTGCACGCCAAGCTGGCCGACAAGTTCTCGCTGGTGCGCAGCTGCTATCACACGGCCGCCGCCGTGCACGACACCGGCCATCAGATGATGCAGACCGGCCGGCTGTTCACCGGCGGCGTCAACACGCCGCACGCCGGTTGCGTGGCGACGTATCTGCTCGGCCGGCGGACCGATCTGCCGGCCCACGTGCTGCTGCCCGAACCGATGGGCCACACCGGCGGCAACATGCCGCACGGCCAGGACGCCGGCTTTTTGGGCAAGGCCTACGATCCGTTCGCGCTGATGGCCGATCCGTCGAAGCCGAATTTCAAGGTGCCCGACCTGCTGCCGCCGCCGCAGATCGGCGAGGCCCGGCTCGAGCGCCGCCGCAAGCTGCGCGACGTCGTCGAGGAGACGGTCAAGCAATTCGAGGCCAGCGAAGACGCCAAGCTGCTCGACAGCAATTTCGAGGCCGCCTTCCGCCTGATGACCAGCCCGCAAGCCCGCGCGGCCTTCGATCTGTCGAAGGAGCCGCACGAAGGTTCGCGAGCGCTACGGCATGAATCGCTTCGGGCAATGCTGCCTGCTGGCCCGGCGGCTGATCGAGGCGGGCGTGCGATTCGTCACGGTCAACACGTTTCTCACCGTGTTCAACGAAATCACCTGGGACATCCACGGCTCGAGCCGTTCATCTCCGTCGAGCAGATGCGGAAGGACGTGGCGCCGATGTACGACCAGGCGTATAGCGCGCTGCTCGAAGATCTGGTGCAGCGCGGCATGCTGGACAACACGCTGGTGTGCAATCTGGCCGAATTCGGCCGCACGCCGCGAATCAATCCGGCCGGCGGCCGCGACCATTGGCCGCAATGCTGGACCGTTTATTTCGCCGGCGGCGGCGTGCAAGGGGGCCGCGTCGTCGGCCGCAGCGACGCGATCGGCGGCGTGCCGGCCGAGCGACCGGTCGATCCGGCCGGAAGTCGTGGCCACGATTTACCACAGCCTCGGGTTGGACCTCGAAACGAACTGCCCGGCCCGCAAGGCCGCCCATTCCCGCTGGTCGACTACGGCAAGCAGCGATCAAGGAGTTGTTTTGATGCGTGCGCTGCGGGGGATATTGATGATGCTGGCGGCATTGTCGGCGACGTGTGTTGCGCAAGCCGCGACCCTCGCGAAACCGCAAGCGGCGCAATCACCGGCCACGCCCGCGCCTGCCGCAACGCTCGCAGCCGGAGACCGATTGGCGGCGCTGCCGGAGAAGCTCTTGCTCACCGGCCCCGCGGCGCGGCAGCGAATGCTGGTGTCGAAATCCGCCGCGGCGAAGATTTCGTCGGCCAGATCAGCGAAGGCATCGTTTGGAGCAGCAGCGATCCGAAGGTCGCGAGTGTCAAAGACGGGGTCGCGGTGCCGGTCGCCAATGGCTCGGCGACGCTGACGGCCAAAGTGGGCGATCGATCCGCCGCGGTCGACGTGATCGTGGCCGATTTCGACCATCCGGCCAGCGTGAGCTTTCGCAATCACGTGCGAATCGGTGCTGTCGAAGGCCGGCTGCAATTCCGGCGCCTGCCACGGCGCGGCGGCCGGCAAGAACGGCTTCAAGCTTTCGCTCCGCGGCTACGACGCCGACGCCGATTATTTCACGATCACGCGCCAGGCCCGCGGGCGACGCATCGTGCCGAGCGATCCGGCTCGCAGCCTGCTGCTGATCAAGCCGACCGGGGCGCTGCCGCACAAGGGAGGCGTGCGGTTCGCAGTCGATTCGCCCGAGTACCGCGTGATCTGCTCGAGTGGATCGCCGCCGGCGCGCCGGCTCCGAAGCCCGACGATCCGCGGCTCGAGCATCTCGAGATCCTGCCCGCCCGCGTGGTGCTCAAGCCGGGCGACAGCAGCAATTGCTGGTCCGCGCCTGCTTCACCGACGGCCACGTCGACGACGTCACCCGCTGGGCGAAGTTCACTTCGTCCAACGAATCGGTGGCCCAGGTCGATGCCGAGGGGCATGTGAAGATCATGGGCTCGGGCGAAGGGGTCGTCAGCGGCCTGGTTTGCCAGCCGCATCGTCGTGGCGACGGTCACCGTGCCCTATGCGCAAACAGTTCCGGCCGACGCGTTCGCCAACGCGCCGCGGCGGAATTTCATCGACGAGCTGGTGCTGGCCAAACTACGACGGCTGAACCTGCCTCCCTCGCCGCGCGACCGACGGCGAATTCCTGCGCCGCGCGATGATCGACACGATCGGCGTGCTGCCGACCGCCGACGAATCGCGAGCGTTTCTCGCCGACACTTCGCCCGACAAGCGCGATCGCCTGATCGAATCGCTGCTGGCGCGGCCGGAGTTCGTCGACTATTGGACCTACAAATGGTGCGACTTGCTGCTGGTGAACAGCGAGAAGCTGCCGCCGCCGGCGATGTGGGCTTACTACCGTTGGATTCGCACGCAGGTGGCGCAGAATACGCCGTGGGATAAGTTCGCCCGCAGCATCGTCACCGCCTCGGGCAGCACGCTCGAAAACGGCGCCGCCAATTTCTTCGCCCTGCATCAGGATCCGCTCGAGCTGGCCGAGACCACGTCGCAGGCGTTCCTCGGCATGTCGATCAACTGCGCCCATTGCCACAACCATCCGCTCGAAAAATGGACCAACGATCAATACTACGGCATGGCCAATCTGTTCGCCCGCGTGAAGGTGAAAAACGCCGACGGCGACGGCAACCTGACCGTCTATTCCACGACCGAAGGCGAGTTGATCCAGCCGCGCACCGGCCAGCCGCAGCCGCCGCGCCCGCTCGATGGCCAGCCGGTTGCCGTTCGATTCGACGGCCGATCGCCGGACGGTGCTGGCCGATTGGCTCACCGCGCCGGAGAATCCCTACTTCAGCCGCGCGATCACCAATCGCGTCTGGGCGAATTTCTTCGGCGTCGGCCTGGTCGAAGCGGTCGACGACATGCGGCTCACCAATCCGCCGAGCAACGCCGAACTGCTCACGGCGCTGGCCAAGCATCTGGTCGACAACCACTACGATCTCAAATCGCTGATGCGGGCCATCCTGCAAAGCGAAACCTATCAGCGCTCCAGCCAGACACTTGCCGGAAAACGTGGCCGACCGACGATTCTATTCGCATTATCTTCCCGCGACGGATGATGGCCGAAGTGCTGCTCGACGCGATGTCGCAAGTGACCGGCGCGCCGACCGAGTTCAAGGGCTACGCGGCCGGCTGGCGGGCGCTGCAATTGCCCGACTCCAACGTGAATTCGTATTTCTTGAAGTCGTTCGGCCGGCCGCTGCGGCAATTGACCTGCGAATGCGAACGGACGGCCGAGCCGAGCATGGTGCAAGTGCTGCACATCTCCAACGGCGACACGATCAATCAAAAACTGGCCGCCAAGGGAAACCGCATCGAGCAACAATTGAGCAAGAACACGCCGTCGGAGCAAATCGTCGAAGAGGCGTATCTCGGTGCTCTCGCGCGATTGCCGACGCCGGACGAACGGCGGCAGCTTGTCGGCTTGTTGGATAAACCGCCCAACACGGAGCATCGCGCGGCGGTCGAGGATTTGTATTGGAGCTTGTTGACCAGCCAAGAATTCTTGTTCGACCATTGAACGCGCCGCGACATGAGACGACACCTATCTTTATTCGCAGCCATTTGCTGGCTGGCTCTGTTCAACCGCGGCGCTCGCCGCAGATAGTGGCGCCGACGCCGCGCCCGAGTTCAACACGAAGGTGTTGCCCCTCTTTACGAAGTATTGCACCGGCTGCCACAATTCGACCGACCATGAAGGCAAGCTCGTCTTGGAGAGTTATGCCGATCTGTCGCGCGGCGGAAAGCGCGGCGCGGAAGTGATCGCGGGTCATCCCGAACAGAGTCGTTTGTTGCGCGTGCTGAACGGTCAAACCGAACCGTCGATGCCGCCGAAAGACAACGAAAAGCCAAAGCCGGCCGACATCGCGCTGCTCGCCGCCTGGATCGACGCCGGCGCCAAAGGCCCCAGCGGCGCCGCGCCCGATCCGACGGCGCTGGTGGTGCCGAAGGTCGCGCCGATCGGTCCGGTGCGCCACCCGATCAATGCCGTGGCTTGCTCCCCCGACGGAAAATGGATCGCCGTCGCCCGCTATGGCGTCGTGGAGTTGCTCTCCGCCGACACCCGCGCCGTCGTGCATACGCTTGGCGATCAGCCGGGCAACGTGAACGATCTGGCGTTCAGCGCCGATAGCTCGATGCTGGCCGCGGCCGCCGGGCAGGCCGGTTTGTTCGGCGAGGCGACGCTGTGGAAAGTGTCCGACGGCAGTTTGATTCGCAAATTCCTTGGGCATCGCGACAGTCTCTATGCCGTCGCGATCAGTCCCGACATGCAAATCCTCGCCACCGCCGGATACGATCAGCAAATCAAGCTTTGGGATCTCCACAGCGGCGCCGAGCAGAAAACACTAAAGGGGCACAACGGCGCCGTCTTTGCCCTGGCGTTCGATCCGCGCGGCAAGCTGCTGGCGAGCGCCAGCGGCGATCGCACCGTAAAGCTGTGGGATGTCGCCAACGGAGAGCGATTGGAAACGTTCGGCCAGCCGTTGTTGGATCAATACACCGTTGCATTCAGTCCCGACGGCCAGCATCTCGCCGCCGCCGGGGCCGACAACCGCATTCGCATCTGGAGAATCAGCCCGACGGCGAAAGAAGGGACCAATCCGATCGAGATGACCGAATTCGCCGACGAGCAACCGCTGGTGAAATTGGCGTATTCGCCCGACGGACAAATGCTCGTCACGTCGGCCGACGATCGAACGATCAAGCTCTGGAATCCCGCGACGCTGTCCGAATTGCGAACGCTGGAGCGGCAGCCGGATGTTGCGCGGCGCTGGCGTTTCTGCCCGGCGATCGACATGGTTTGGTGGTCGGCCGGATGGATGGGTCGCTGGCGGTTTACGATGTTGGCAGCGGAAAGCGTGTCGCGCGCCGCGACCAGCATTGCGAATTTGCTGTTAGCGACCGCCGCCGATTCGTCGAGTCGTCTCGCGCGATCGGCGTTATCCGCTGCCGCAATTCTTGCCCAAGTTCCGCTCGATGGTTTCACGGATGCGATTCCAGAACAGCCCGAGACCGAACCAAACGACACACCCGCTCAAGCGAACCCGATCAAGAAACTTCCGGCGACGGTCGTCGGCGCGTTGGGCACGTTGGGTGACGCCGATTACTTCAGCTTCGACGCGCCCGCCGGGCAAACGTTTGTCTTCGATGCCGCCGCGCAGCATCGGCTCGAAGGCGGCCCCGCGGTTGGTGCTGTTCGACGCCGACGGAAAGTTGCTGCGCGATCAAGGCGAATTCGATTCCGCGAGCGATCCGCTGTTGCTTTACCATTTCGACCGCGCGGGCCATTATCTGATCCGCATCGACGACCGCATGATGGCCGGAGGCGCGGACCACAAATACAGGCTCACGATCGGAGCAATCCCGTACGTCGTCGGCTGCTATCCGCTCAGCGTGGCCGCCGGCAAAGCGAGCGAGGTTGAGTTGATCGGCTACAACCTGCCGCCGGGCACGAAAGCGAAAGTGCAAGCCGGTGCGCCGGGAGAAACAGCGGTTCCGATCGACGCGGGAAAATTCCATCTGCGCGGACCGATCAACGTATTGGTCACCGACTTGCCGGAAAGCATTCCGCCGGAATCAAACGATGCCACAAACGACACATTGCAGCGTGCGACGCGGATGTCCGCCCCCGGCAGCGCTGCCGGACGCATCGTTTCGCAATCCGCGGGAGTGAATTCGGAGGCGTGCTATTATCGCTTCGATTCCAAAGCCGGCCAAAAATGGATCATCGAAACCGAGGCCGCTCGCCGTGGATCGCCCATCGACACCCGCATCGACGTGCTCTCCATCGACGGCCACCCCATCGAGCGCGTGGTGCTGCAGGCGGTCCGCGATTCGTACATCAATTTCCGCGGCATCGATTCGTTGAACGGCGCACCGCGGCTCAAGAGCTACGAAGAGATGGAGTTGAATCAGTTCATCTACATGGGAGGCGAAGTCTGCAAATTGTTTCAGGCGCCGCGGGCCCGATTCCGATTTCGGCCTCTACCAGGCCCTCAACGGCCAGCGCCGCGCCTATTTCGACACCACGGCCACGACCCATGCCAACTTCGAGCCGGTCTATGTCGTGCAGCCCTATCCGCCGGGAACGAAGTTGCCCAACAACGGCTTGCCGTCGTTTCCGATTTACTATTCCAACGACGACGACGGCGATCGGAAGCTGCGCACGATTCACGGCTGATGTTCACCGCTCCCGCCGACGGCTCGTATGTCGTTCGCGTGATCGACAGCCGTGGCCAGGCCGGCGAGCGATATGTCTTTCGGCTGACGGTCCGCAAGCCGCGGCCCGATTTCCACGTCACTCTTGTCGGCGCCAACCCGACGGTCAACACCGGCAGCGGGCAGCAATTCAAAGTCCAAGCCGATCGGCTCGACTACTTCGACGGCGACATCCGCGTCGATATCACTGGCGTGCCGCCCGGGTTCACGGTGACGACACCGCTAGTGATCCAGGCCGGGCATTTGGAATCCCAAGGCGTGCTCTATGCCCTCGAGGGCGCCCGCAGCCGACGATGAAAAACGTCGGCGTTTCGAAAATCTCGGCCACTGCCAGCGTCGATGGCCGCGAAGTCGTGCATGATGTGGGCAGTTTTGGCCCGATCAAGCTTGGCGCAAAGCCAAGTGTTGTCGTGCATTTGCAGCCCGCTCAGCAATCCGCCGCCGCGATCGCGGCGCAGTCGAAGCCGCGGCCGCAGCGCTGGGTGGTCGTCGATCCGGCCAGTTTCGTTTCCAAGGGCGGGGCGACGCTGACGAAGCAAGCTGATAATTCCCTGCTGGCCGGCGGCGCCAATCCCGACAAGGATTCGTACACCGTCGTCGCCCGCACCGATCTGCGCAACATCCGAGCCGTTCGATTGGAGGTGCTGGGCGATCCGAGTTTGCCGGCCGGCTCGCCCGGTCGCAGCGAGGGGATCGGCAATTTCGTGCTTTCGCAATTCCGCCTGTCGGCCGGTCCGCAAATCGATTTCACGCTCGCCGCCCCGGTGACGTTTCAATCCGCCGAGGCCGACTACTCGCAGCGCGGCTTCCCTGTCGCGGCGGCGATCGACGGCAAGGGAGCCAGCGGCTGGGCCATCGGAATCGAGAACGCGAGGAGCCGCTGGTCGGTGATGCGCAAAGGGGACGATCCCACGCATACCGCGACTTTCCAAACCAAATCGCCGATCGATTTCCCCGACGGCACGATCCTCACGTTCACGCTCGACCAACTGAGCAACTCCAAGAGTCATAATCTCGGACGCTTCCGCCTTTCCGTGCTGGCCGACGAACCGCCCGTTCTCGAACCGCCGCCGCCGATTCCCGAAGTAGTCATCGCGCCGGGCACGACGACGACTTGCAAGCTAACGATCGACCGCCGCGGCTTCGCCGGCTCGCTCGAGTTCGACGTGAACGACCTGCCGCATGGCGTGATTGTCGACAACATTGGCCTGAACGGCATTCTGATTCCCGAGGGCCAAAGCGAGCAGACCGTCTATCTGACCGCCGCACCGTGGGTTCCGCCGATCGATCGATTGTTCTTTGCCGTTGCCAAGGGTGCCGGCGCGCAGGCATCGCTGCCGGTTTGGCTGCGGGTGCGCCGCGCGGGCGTGTCGGCCAGGTCGGAGGAAATGTCCGCGCGACACTAATGGACACGCCTCCCCTGGAAATAATTGTCGACGCCGACGCCTGCCCGGTGAAGGAAGAGATTTATCGCGTGGCGAAGCGCTACGGAATGACGGTCAATCTGGTGGCCAATGTCGGGCTGCGAGTCGCGCCCGACGAGCAGAAATTTGTGAAGACCACCGTCGTCAACGGCCGATTGGATGCCGCCGACGACTGGATTGCGGAAAACGTCAGCCGGCGGGCGATCGTGATCACGAGCGACATTCCGCTGGCGGCGCGATGCTTGGAAAAAGGGGCCAGCGTATTGGATGCAAAAGGTGGCCAGTTCAACGAGAATCGCATCGCCGAAGCGCTCGCCAGCCGCGAGATTTTGGCCCATTTGCGCGAGCAGGGCATGGTCACGGGCGGGCCGCGGCCATTCGAGCAGCGGGATCGATCGAATTTTCTGCAAATGCTCGATCAAGTGATTCAAGCGATGCTGCGGCGGAAGAAAAGTTAGGCATATCTCGAACAATGACGGAAAACAGGTGAATGTCATGCGAAGATTTACGGCATTGAACGCGATCGGTTTTGCATTTGGTCTCTGCATCGCTGCAACTTGTCTCACGGCGTCCGAAGCCCGAGCCGCCGATGCCGATCCGCTCGACCAAATCAAGCCGGGCGAGTGGTATGAAGTGCCCAACTCGCGGCTCGATTCGGTCGCGCCGTCGGAAAAGCAATATCCTTGGCTGCGCGGAAATATCGGGGGCGTGATCGATTGTTGGGCCGGCGGCGCGTTTGATTCGCAGCGCGATCGGCTCTATATCGGCCCCGGCGGCGGTCATGCGGGCTACAACGGCAACGAGGTCTATTCCTTCGATTTGCACGATTTGAAATGGCATCGCCTCACCGATCCCGATCCGGTCATTCCCGGCACGGAATACACCGATCTCAATCTCTCGCCGTTCGCGATGCACACCTACGACGGCGTCGAGTATTTGCCGCCGCCCGTCGATCGTTACGTGATCATCGGCGGCTGGAACACGCCGCGAACCTACGCGCTCGATCCCGATCATCCGAAACACTGGGAAGTGTATCCCGATCATGGCACTGGCCGCACGGGCGATTATTGCGCCTACGATCCCATCTCGCAGCTTCTCTGGCTGAACACTCCGATCACGGCCGGCAAGCTCAGCCAGTGGAATCCGTTTTCGCATCAATGGACGTTGCGGCTCAACAACACGCCGGAGCCGAGCTACTATGAAACGGCCGACATCGATTTCCATCGGCATCTGCTCGTCGCCTGCGGCCGGGGCAAGCTGAAAGTGACGCACCTCGCAAATATCCCGGCGGTGTTGTCGTGCGAGATGGTGAAGACCATCGGCGACAGCGAGGTTGCCGACGCCCCGAGCCCCGGGTTCTGCTACGTGCCGCAAATCGATAAATTCGTCGCCTGGGCCAACGGCCCGGATGTTTACACGCTCGATATCGACACGCTCCGTTGGACGAAACATCCGCCGGCGGCGACGAATCATGTTTCGCCCGGCAACGCGCAGCAATGGGGCACATTCGGGCGATTTCGGTATATCCCGTCGCGGAATCTGTTTATCGTCTGCAACGACGTGAAGAAGAATGTCTTTCTCTACCGGCTTACCGGCGACAAGCCGAATCCGATCACCGCCGTCGAAGCGAAAGCCGTGCGGAAATCGATCGAACGGAGCATTCCCGCGGCGGCGATTTCGGTCGAGGCGGTGTATGCCGACGGGAGCCGAAAGGATGTGACACGCGAGGCGAATTATCTCTCGCTCGATCCGGCGATTGCCGCAATCGAATTGCGCGGCGGCGGATTGGTCACCGGCCGCGCGATTGGCGCTGCGCATATCCGCGCCATGTACGCCGCTCCGGCCTACAAACGAGGCTATTCCAGCGACGTCGTCATCGCGGTCTCGCCTGTCGCACCGGCGCCCACGCTCGATGCGCTGCACGTCAGCGCGAATCGGCTTACGATGGTCCCCGGCGAGACGTTTCAACTCCACGCGATCGGCTCCTACACGCGCGGTGCCGATCGGTTCACACAGGACGGCGGAGACGACGTCCATTGGGCATCCGATTCCCCAGCGACGGCCTCCGTGTCGCATGGACTAATTCGTGCGCTGAAAAGCTGGCAAGCCGACGACGATCCATGCCACGCTCGGCGACAAATCCGAAGCCGTCGAGCTCACCGTGACCGACGCCCCGCCAATTCGCCGCATCTGCTTTCAAGTGAAAGAGTCGCCGGTTCGACCGGGCTGGCTCGCCGAAACGGGCCAACTCTATACCGACCAGCGCGGATACGGCTGGCTCGACAACCACGACATCGCCACGCGCGACGATCGCGCCAGCGCCCATCATGAGATGCTGATGAGGTTCAACGTCGTCACGAAGAAGCCGTTCAGGGTGAAGGTTCCGCCCGGCGCATACACCGTCCGCATCGCGATGGGCGACTCCGACTACGGCAAAACGCCGTTCGACGGCTGGACGGCGCTCGGCAACGAAAAACTCATTTACGACGAAGGGCAGCACAATTCGATCGCCACCCGGCAAGTGACCGCCGCCGACGACGGATTGGTGTTCACCGTCAACGGTCCGATCAATTATTTGATCGTTGTGCCGTTGGGCGTTGACATGGACAAACATGCCGACGACGGGCCGCAGCATCATTGAGCGGCATTCAACTCGGTGCTAGCCGCCCAATGCAGCCCGCGTTCGTTTCACCAATTCATTGTCCGCGCGCCGGTGCCTTTGAGGTTAAACACGCTGGCCGCCAAATATCGCTCGCGCCAGGGGGACGCCATGCTGGCGTAGTCCTCCATGACGGCGGCGCTGAATTTGTAATCGTGCGCATCGCGGCCCTTGAAGAAGATCAACAGCCGGGCGGCGTCGATCAATTCTTTCGGCGCGGGGTTGGCCTTTGCATAGGCCAGCACTTTGCGGGCGGCGGTCATGCGGTCGCGGCTGATGTCGGCCAGAATCTCTTGCACTGCCTCGCCGCCGGACGTTTTGGTCGCCAGCGGTTCAAGTTGATCGATGGCCGTCCCCTTGTCTTTCGGATTGCCGCGAAACAGCGTGATGAACGCGGCATTCTGCAACAGCAGCAGTTTCTTCGTCTCGTCGCTGGCGGTTTGCCCGAAGGCGAAATGCATGGCGTTGGTCGTCGTCACGGCGTGCAGCGAGCGGATATTCGGATCGCGCATCATCAATTCGCCGGCGCCGTCGAACAGAGCTTCCCAAATCGACTGCGGCGCGACGCCCTTGTTCAATAGTTCGACGACTTTATCGGACGCATCCACGGCCGATCCGGTTCGCACGGTCGCCAGCAGATCGGCGGTCGCTTGCGGATCGGCCTTGCCATCGGTCCAACCGGGGCGGATTTTGGATGCTAGCTCGTGACTGTGCTTCCAAGGTCGATCGGCCGGCGCGTCGCGCTTGGCCGGATTTTCGCCTTCGTGCTCCAATAGCGCGTAGGCCAGCGATCGCAGCACCGGTTCGGAATGTTGCCAGCCGATATGTCGTAGCGTCCGCCAGCTATTGGCGACATAGATCGCTTTGTGCCCGATGTCGCGAAAATCGCGCATTCCGTAGCGGCAGAAGATTTCGAACACTTCCTGCGGCTTGGCGGATCGCGCCAGCCCGGCCACCGCGGCGTCGGCGGCCGATTCGTCCCAGTTGACCATTGCCGTGGAAAAGGCGGCGACCGACTTGTCGGCCGTCGGCACCGATCGCTCATCGACGGGGCCCATCGTCCAGTTGCCTTCCTTGACGTTCTGCGCCTGCGAACTCTTGAAGGCGTCGATCGCCCAAAAGATCGGCAGCCACCGCTGGGCATCGGGCGAAGCAAGGCTTGCCAAATGGGCCGAGTTCACCACCAGCACGGCGTGAAACTTGAATCCGACCGGCCGCGGCTGAATATCGCGCACGCCGGCCAGCAGCAAAGCCGCGAGAAGCTGTTTGTACGGGAGCCCTTTCTTGATCCGGTCGGCGACTTCCTCCAACACGCGCTCGCGCGGCGTCTCTTCCAACAGCCGAACGAGCGGCTCCATCTCGTCGCTATACCGCACTTTCTTGGGATCGAGCTTGGCCTCGTCGGCCGACACCGGGGCCAGCCGCGATAGAAATCCGAGATTGGAAAGACCGGCGATGCCCCCGGCCGTGGCCGTCGTCTTGAGAAACTGCCGCCGATGATTGTGATGGCTCATGGACAAGTCCCCCTATTTTAGCGCGCGTGCGATCGATCGTTCCCCCGCATCCGCCCCTTCAACCATTGTAGACATTTCCGGCGAGCGCGGCAGCCAGCGGATCGTCCGTCTCGGAGCAAAATCCGAGATGCAAATGCTTGCGCCAGCCCTCGGCGTATTCGAATCGGCCCGACATTTCGCCGACCTCGCGGGCTTGCGCTTGCATCGCCATTGCCATCGACGACATGCCTTGGCTCGCGTCGAGCCATTGCTGCTGGCTGGCGTGGCAGGCCAGCAGCCGGGCTTTTTCGTCTAACACGTTTCCAATATCGACGAACAACTTCGGACGGACCAACTCGCCAAGCGGATCGCGGTTGCCGTGCGGCTGCGCATGGTAGACCGTGACGGATTGCTCCACCGGTGGGCGCGGCGGCTCGGCTCGATAGTTCGGCATCCCGCGGCAAATGCCGCCGTCACCGCCAGCCGGCAAGCGTTCGTGTGGTCTTCCATGTAGTCGGCCGGAGAATGCGTCAGCAGAATCTCGGGCGACACTTCGCGGACGATAGCCGCCACGTGCCGCAACAGCCGATCGTCGAAAAAGATTTCCAAATCGTTGGTGATGCTGGGATGAAACGCGGCACCGAGCATTTCGGCGGCCGCGATGGCTTCGGCCCGGCGCACCGTGGCCGTATGCTGCGCGCTCCACTTGGTCGAGCCGCAGCAGCCATTGGCGATCGTGAAATAATGCAGCTCATAGCCGGCCTGCTTGAGCAGCAGCATGGTCCCGGCCATGAAGAATTCGATGTCGTCGGGATGGGCGGCAATCGCCAAGGCGGTTCGCATGGCTGAAGCATCTCGATTAGTGCATATCGATTTCGCAAGTGCCGATGCCGCTACGGAGAAAGTTGAATTGCACCTGCGGATGATCCGCCAATAGCGACATCGGCACGGCGCTATCGGCCAGGCGCTGGGAAATCATCAGCGTCGTGAGGCGCATTCCGAAGGGATTGTCATGCCAGCCGGGATGCCAGATCGACACCTTTTCCGCCTTCCACGTCTCTAGCGGCCCGACGGTGATTGCCTGGGCGGGCACGGCCGACACCGCGCCTCCGCCCGACGTGCGGGCGTTTTGAATGATCGTCATCGGGTGCAAATCGACGATGCGAGTTCCGAGTTTGCGATATTCGCGCGGCGGCGGAGGAGAGTCAATCCAAGAGCCTTCGCGGCGCGGCGGATCATTGAAGGCCCAATGTTTCACTTCGCCTTGGCCTCCTTGCATGACGACGCAGCGCAAGGAATCGAAACTGGCGCTATAGGCGGCGGTGTCTTCGCCGGGAAAGTGCAAATTCGCGGCCGGCATTCGCAACTCGGGCCGAATGCGGAGGAAACAGAGATCGAGGTCCGCCTTGGCAAATCCCAGTGGAAAATCGCGCGGCGCCGGCTTGCCGTCCACGACCCACTCATCCATGCCCCAGAAATGAGCATGGCGCAAATCGAGATTCAGTTCGTTGACGAGCCGCGCGACCAGCGGCAATTGCTCGGTCGGCCCGATCGGTCCGCAAATGCCGGCCGGCGCATTGGGCGTCGCCTGCTGCCAGGCGGTAATGTATTCGAGCGCTTCGGCGAGGAAAAAGTCTTCGCGAGTCTCATAAATGCGCACCGCGAAACCCTCGCGTGCCAAGCCAACCAGATCGTCGCTCGACAAACGGGCAGCGTCGGCGAGCAACTGCGGATCAAGGGTCGTGTAATCCCACCAGCCGGGCGCGATTGTGCTAATGGCGCGCATGGAAATCTTCCAAGGTGCAGCTTGTTATTTGTTACTCGACGAGCGTAATGATCCCAAAGCTCGCCGGGCGCCAGTTCGGCGACAGGCCGCCGCCCCAGTTCATTTGCGCGGCAGGGCCTTGGCCGTCGTTGTCGTTCAATTGGATGGAGAAGCCGAATTTCGCGCCGAATGCCGGAGAAATCCCAAGTTCACTCCAGGGAATTCGCACTTGGTAAACGCATCGGCCGTGATCCGGTTTGACGATGAGATCGTAAACCGACGAATCACGAGCCAGATGGCCCGACGGGCGGCCGCCGCTGTGCAAGCTTGGCCGCCAAAGCGTGTATCGCCCACTGCCGCCGGCCGGTTTCTGCGATGAAACGTAATACGCGCTCGCCTTGCCGGCCGCTTCCGGCGAGCGATTCGTAGGATCGAAAGCCAGGATCACGCTATCGCCGTCGATGACGGCGTCGCCATCGCCGGACGGATGATGAACGTCGTCGAGCACGTCGACGGCAACGTACAGATTCTTGGCATCCCAGCGCAGATAGGCGACGCCGCTGAGGTTTTGCGGCGTCCAAGCATAGTCTTTGTTGAGCGTGCGCAATTGATTCCGGCCGATGAGTGGAATCGGGCAAGCGTCGCCCCAACTGTCGAGGCTGCCGTCGATCGCCGGCGGTATTTTGGCCTTGATCGCTTCGGCGGCGAAATCGCTCCCCTCGAACACGGTGACGCGAAGATTGTCATACAGCGCCGTGCCGGGCCCGTTGACGACCGGAACGAATGCGGCGGTGGCCAACTCCTTCGGCGCCTGATAACGGCAGGTGAACACTTGCCACGATTGCGTGCTGTTGCCGATGTTGATGACCTGATTATCGTAGAGCGGCTTGCTGCTTCCGTCTTTCATGGTTTGCATGATGTTCGAGCCGCCCTCCTTGCCGCGATTCCAAATCCAGGCCGTATACAAATACGTCGTGCCGCCGCGCAGGTCGAGCGATTGGCCGAAGTTGGCCCATGAATTGGAACTGTGAAACTTCAGCACGCGCTTGCCCAAGCCGAGGCCCAGGCCTTCGCTCGAAATAAGTTCCACGCCGCTGCCATTCCAATGCGTCGGTTTGCCGCTGGCATCGACTTCCTCGAAGCCGCTGTTCTTCAGCAGATTGCCGACGTTTTCCGGCGAGATCACAGACACGATGAACGGCTTGGCGACGGTCGGAAGTTTTTCCGCTGCATCGAATGTCGTCGTCAGCAATTGAGGGAAGCTTTCGAGCGGCATTGCCTCGGGCAGCGGAACGGGGATCGACACGATCTTGGTTTCGCCCGGCTTGAGATCGAAACTCGCCCGCGGTTGTTCCGCCCAGGCCGCGGGAAGATCCGCCGCCACCGTGCCGGAGAGTTGGCGGTCGTAAAGGTTTTGCAGCCGCACTTGAATGCTTCCCGGCTTGCCCTTGAGCAACGTCACCTGCGGCGTGGCACCGCTCAAATCGAGGCGTCCGCCTTCCGACGGCACGACGATCGATGGCACCAGATACGTCTTCAGCACCTCCAAATCCGCGCCTTCGATGAACACCGGCACGTCGGAATGCGGCAACGTCGCCACTCCATGCGGAGCAGGCAGCACGGTTTCGTTGCCCTGATGATCCGTGATGCGGACCGAAGCCGCACCGACATTCAACGTTGTCTCGCGTTTCCCGCTGCCGGTGGATTCGGCCACCAACACGGCCTTCCCATCGCGACTGAACAGATGAAACCGCGCGCTGTTGTCGGCCGATGAGAAGACGCCGACGGGCTCGGCATGAAATGTCTTCGCGGCAAACACGGCCAGCGTCGCGGCGACCGGCAGCGGGCTGTAGTCGCTGAGCAGGTAGTCGCTATCGCCGATCGCGTCTCCTTCGCCGCCGAAGTAGATCAGCTTTTCGCAGCCGGCCGCCAATTCGTCGGTCCATTGCGTCAGCACCCATTTCGACTTGACCGGTTCCGAGACCACGTCCAAGCCGGGGCTGTTCCATTGAATCACGAAAGCCGACGACTCGTTTTCCCAAACGGCGACCCGCGAATTGCCGAAAGAATCGAGATCGCCGCGGGCTTCTTGCACGCCGTTGCCGTTGCCGTAGTGAATCGGCAGCGCGTCGATATATTTGCCGACGCCGGCGTTGAGCACGTCGAGCCGATAGCCGCGCGGCCAAAGCCCGCCCGCCAACACCGAGCCCAACTTGGGATCGACGGCCCGCGCGGCTTCGACGCCCGCGCGGCAGAGTTTGATGTAATCGGCGACATAATCGGGCGTGCCGCCGGGCGTGATTTCGTTCAACCATTCCCAGCCCCAGAATTTTCCCTGGTAGCGCTTCGACATGGTGGTGATCAAATCGCGAAAGGCATCCAGATCGCAGGAAAACATCTGGTAGCCGGCGTGCTTGCCGACCGGCATCACCCAAGCCGGCGGATCGTAGATCGTGATGACGGTTTGGACGTCGTTGGCTTTCACCGCGTCGAAGAACCGGTCCCAAGGTTTCAGCGCGTAGTGGTTCGGCCCCGGCTCGATCGAGTTCCATTCGGTGAAGGCGCGGCAGGAGGTCAGGCCAAGCCGCTGGGCAATTTCGAACATCGCTTGAGTGCGAACGCCAAGCTGCGGCGCCGCATGAACGGTGAAACCCAGTCGTGTCGCATCGCCGTGCGTGATCGACTTCAAATTCGGGATGCGGCAAAATGTCGTTGCGCGGCTCTCCCAGCCGTCGATTACAGCCTCGAACAAGAAGGTGCCTCGGCGATCGATTTTCAGATTCACGGGTATGGTTTGTCCCGCAGCATCAATTGTCGCCTGCTGCGACCCGTCCGCCACCGGAGCCCTGATCGTGAATTCTTGCGATCCTTCCGCCACCAAGGCTTTCGTGTAGTCATAGACCTTGTATTTCAGCGTCTTCTTTTCGCCGGCCGATTTGATACCGGGTTTGAGCCGGACGATCATCCGCGCCGGTTCATCGTAGGTGAACAAATTGCCGGGCTTTTCGGTCTCCAATTCGAAATAGCCCCCCTTGCGCATGAACCACGCGTTGGCTCGAACATCCCACGGCCAGCGCTTTCCGCGGCTATCCGAAAACGAGGCAAGCAGCAGCAGCGAATTCTGCGACGACGCCTTCGGAACAGTCAGCGAGAAAACATGCCGTCCCTGGCCCGGCTCTAGTTTGATCGACTGCTGGCCGTAATAGATATGTTGCGTGTTGTCGAACGTGATCGGCTTCGGCGCGTTCGGCTTCGGCACGCGCGGGCCGAGCGATTCGAGCGTCAAAGTCGTCGCGAGGTGATGCTCCGCGGGATCGAGCGAGTATTCCACGGGCACTTCGATCTTGTCGCCTTCGGTCAGTCGGCCTTGCAGCGGCGTCCAATCGATGGAGATCCAACTCTTGTTGTATTTCATGCCGTTCGACCATTCGGCATATCCTGGGTCGGCGACGGTTACGGAAATCGGCTGCGACGTGACGAGTCGCGAGTGCTTTTCCCAGGCGCCGTCGGGGGCGGTGAATAACAATAGCTCGACGCTGGCGATATCGGCTTGCGGATGCATCGTGACATGGAAGACCATTTGGCCGTCGCCTTGCACCGGCGGTTTCGGCCGCCAATCGTTGGCATAGAATCCGCCACCGGAGCCGTCGGACTTTTGGTAGTGAAGGTCGCAGCAGAGCGTCGTCTTCTCGGTGATGCCGCGGTAGGCGACTTTGATCTCCACTTCGCTGCCGATGTGGAACACTTCGGGGCACGTGACCGTATACCAATCGCCGAGGCGAAGGGTTTTCAGTTTTGGCGCGGGCGACTGCGCATAAGCAACCGCGCCGCTGGTTGCAATCGCGATGTATACCAAGAGCCACAAGGCGTGAGTGGGATTTCGACGATTGAACATGATGCTCTCCTGCAAACTGCCAACACGAATCTGGGCTGGGCGTGGAATCTAACAGATTGTCCCGGTCCACATTGCCACCATCATATCCGACCGCGAATGAAAATGCGTCGTTTAACCCGGAGCCAACGGCGACGGCGCGTTGGGGCTCGCTCCGTCGCCGTTGGCTCCGGGTTAAGCGAGGGGCGGCGAAGTCTAACAGCGGTGGCCCGTGCCTCAATCTGTCTCGGCTCAACCGCCAACGGCTTGAATCTGCCACGACGGGAGCCGATACTGCAAAGAATACCGTCGCCGCATTTCTCGGCCATCGGTCTGGCCAGACGAACTCCCCGCTCATCCCACCTCCACGCATCCTCCATGAAGAACCGTTTTCTGCGATTGGCGACCATTCTTGGCGTTGTGTGGCTCGCGTGGCAATTGGCGCTGTCATCGGACAAACGGCCCTTCGTCGAGCAAAACAAAGCGGCCGCGGACGTTGTACCGACCGCGCCGCGCGTTCCACTGACCACGTCGCATGTCACCGGCGCGCCGGAGCCGCCGCCGCCGTACATCACGCCGCGCATTTTTCCCAAGCTCCATTTCAAGAATCCGCTCGAGATGGTCGTCGCTCCCGGCAGCGATCGCTGGTACGTCGTCGAACAGGACGGGCGGATTTTCTCGTTTCCGAATCACCAGGATTGCAGCCACGCCGACCTGTTTCTCGATATCGGCAAGCAGATTCGGATGCCGGAAAACGGCGTGCTCGGCGACACCTACGGCCTGGCATTCCATCCTAAGTTTGCCGAGAACCATTTTTGCTATGTCTGCTACGTCGTGAATGGCAAGGGGAATGTGCAATTGCCCAACGGTACGCGAGTGTCGCGATTCCGTGTCAGCGACACCAATCCGCCGCGCATCGACCCTGCCAGCGAGAAGATCCTCATCACCTGGCTCGGCGGCGGCCATAATGGCGGGTCGCTGAAGTTCGGACCCGATGGTTTTCTCTACATCTCCGCGGGCGACGGCGGGTTTCCGAACCCGCCCGATCCTCGCAACACCGGGCAAGACATCAGCGATCTATTGTCGTCGATTTTGCGGATCGACGTCGATCATCCATCCGGCGATCTGCCGTATACGATTCCGGCCGACAATCCGTTCGTGAAAACTCCCGGCGCGCGCGGCGAAGTGTGGGCCTACGGCCTGCGAAATCCGTGGCGGATGAGCTTCGATCGGCAGACGGGCGATTTGTGGGCGGGCGATGTCGGTTGGGAATTGTGGGAGAGCATCGACCGAATCAAGAAAGGGGGCAACTATGGCTGGAGCATCATGGAGGGCCCGCAGCCGGTTTATCCCGACACCAAGCGCGGCCCGACACCGATCATTCCGCCCAACTTCGCCTACCCGCACACCGACGCTTGCTCGATCATCGGCGGCTATGTGTATCGCGGCAAGCGGCTCAAGGAGCTGACCGGCAGTTATATCTGCGGCGATTGGGAGACGCGCCGCATGTGGAGCACGCGATTCGACGGCGACAAGCCGATCTCGCATCGCGAATTGGTCAGCGGCGGCCCGCGATTCGTCGCTTTCGGCGAAGCGCACGACGGCGAGTTGTACATCCTCGACTACGATCTCGGCACGATCCACGAGATTCAGCCCAATCCCGACAGCGGCTCGAACGCCAAGTTTCCGACCAGGCTCAGCGAAACCGGGCTCTTTGCATCGGTGCCAGACGATCGGACGGCGCCGGGCGTCGTGCCGTTTTCGATCGTCGCCGCGCAATGGGCCGATCATGCGACCGCGGAGCGATTCATCGCGCTGCCGGGCATGTCGAGCGTCGACGTGCATCGCGAGCCGGTCGATGTGCCGGGCACGATGTTCAAAGGGCAATTCATGTTTCCCAAAGACGGCTTGTTGATGAAAACTTTCTCGCTGGAAATGGAAAGCGGCAATCCGGCGTTGCGCAAACGATTGGAAACGCAGCTTCTGCACTTCAACGGCCGCGAGTGGCATGGGTACAGCTACCGCTGGAACGACGAGCAAACCGATGCCACGCTGGTCGAGTCCGCGGGCCAGGATCGTGTGCTGACGGTCGGCGATCCGAAGGCGCCCGGCGGCAAACGCATCCAGACGTGGCATTATCCCAGCCGGCACGAATGCATGTTGTGCCACAATCCTTGGGCCGACTATCGGCTGGCGTTCACCCTGCCGCAGCTTGCCAAGGACGATCAAATCCGCCGGCTGGAAAAGATGGCAGTGATCAAGTTCGTCGCCGATCCGCCGGAAGAGTTTCCCGATCCGGATAAAAAGCCGCCGGCGACGTTGGTCAATCCTTACGACACTTCGGCCGATTTGAACCAGCGGGCGCGGTCGTATCTGCATGTGAATTGCTCGCATTGCCATCAATTCGGCGCCGGCGGCACGGCCGACATCGAATTGCGCCCGACTTTCCGCTGGAAGAAACCAAAATGCTCGAAGCGCCGCCGAAACAGGGCATGTTCGGATTGAAAGACGCGCAGATTCTCGCGCCGGGCGATCCCTACCGTTCGGTGCTCTATTTCCGCACGTCGAAAATGGGGCATGGACGGATGCCGCATATCGGGTCGGAATTGGTCGACGTGGCCGGCGTCAAACTGCTCCACGATTGGATTCGCCAACTTCCGGTTCGCAAGGAGGAAACGGCGGCGATTGCGCAGCTGCGCACTTTGGACGAAGCGACTTCTCTGGCGCGAACGGCAGAATTATCCGCGCGATCTGAAATTCCGCTCGCGCGATTTGGCGCGGCAGAACGATCGCGAAGACCCGAACGACGCCGATCGGAAACTGGCCGCCGAGCAACTCAAGCGCGAGGCCGGCGAGCAAGTCGTGTCGCGAGCCCATGAGCGCGCCGCAGTGATCAAGAAACTGCTCTCCTCGACGAGCAGTGCGTTGCTGTTGTTGCACTCGACGGAAGCGAGACCGCTGCCCGCGGCGCTGCAAGACGAAGTCGTGACCGCGGCCTATTCCCACGGCGATCCGCAAGTTCAAGATTTGTTCGAGCGTTTCGTGCCGGCGGAAAAACGAATCAAAAAGCTCGGCAATGTGATCGACGTCGCCAAACTGTTGGCCGTACCGGGCGACGCGGAGCGGGGGCGGACTTTATTCTTCGCCAGCACTGCCACTCAATGCAAGAATTGTCACCGCATCGGCGAGCAAGGCGGAAAACTTGGCCCGGAACTCACGCACGTCGCCAAGAAATACGATCGGGCTCAGTTGCTGGAAAAACTCCTCGAGCCGTCGAAGAAGATCGATCCCAAGTTTGCTCCCTATCTCGTTCGCACGGAAAGCGGCAAATCGTATCTCGGAATTCTGGTGAACAAAACCGATCGCGACGTGATCTTGCGCGACGTTGAAGACAAGGAGATTCACATCCCGGCGGGCGACGTAGAGCAGATGGTTAAGCAAGCGAAATCATTGATGCCGGAGCAACAGTTGCGCGATCTCACCGCGCAGCAGGCCGCGGATTTGCTGAGCTTGTTGCAATCGCTGAAGTAGACCACATCCTCTAGCCGGATTGCGATATCGATATGAAGCTCATTGCCCGATTCAAGCTTTTGTCGTTCGCGGTCGCGTGGTTGCTGGCTTCCGCTTGCTATAGCGACGGCGCCGAAATCAAGCTCTTGCTCCCGCTGGCGCGGCACGCTTATCAGACCAACGAAGCGATCGACCTGGCAGTGGTGCGCGGCAGTGCGACGGCGCTTCCAGCCGCCGACTTATTGCTTTCGGCGAACGGTGAAGATGGCAGCCGGATGGACTTTCATTTCCCGCTCTCCGCGGTGCCAATCGAAGGGCACGACGCCCGCGCGACGGTGCTTGCTCATTTGAACGGCTGGCTGTTGCGGCCCGGCAAATACACGATCACGGCCTCCGTTGACGGCACGAGTGCGTCCGAAAAGATCGAAATCTTCAGCCATATTCGCAAGACCAGCTTCCGCCTGATCGATTGGGGCAGCAGCGCCAAAGGCGCCGACCAGGCGACGATGGGCGAAGACAGCCTCGGTTTCAATCTGCTCTACGCCGCGGCCACCGGCGACGATTCGATCATCGGCGGCTTAGATTTTACCGGCAATTGCGTGATGGGGGGCGGGCATCAAATGGATTTGCGGAGCGAATGCGATTGGTCCGATCCGTTCGTGCTTGGCGGCGGCCGATCGCGCGTCGTGCGTGCGGCGCTCGAATATCGCAAGAATCCGAACGCGATCGGCGTTCATTTCTACGATGAGCCGGGGCTGACCTGGCTGCCCGATCCCGTCACCAACGCATCGTCGCCGCATTCGATTCCGTCGCAAGTCCGATCGTTCACCAGCGACTTTGGCCATCCGCCGATTTCGTTTCGCGACGTTCATGGCGACAATCCGGACGGCGTTCGCCGCTGGACGAAATGGGCCAAATGGAAACTTGGCCTATTGGATGCGGCCTGGAAAGACGCTCAATTCGGCGTCAGCGCGGTGCGATCCGATTTCCTCTCGCTGAATCAAAGCCAATATGGCTTCACGGCTTTCACCGACGGCTACTATTTCAACGTCACGCGAAGTTTGCCGGTGGCCAGCGGGCATGGCGGCTACGACGATTTCGGCCTAGGCTATTTCAACCCCTCGTATTTCTTGGAAATCGCACGAGCCCGCGACTACACGCGCCCCTGCTGGTATCTGCCGACATGGTACGGCAACATGCCGTCTGACCGCTATCGCTTAGAGCAATACCTTTCGTTCATCACGAATATCCAAGGGATGTGCAAGCCGCCGGATATGCAGATTCAGCATCCGAACGGGCTGGTCACGGCCGACGGAATCGTGGAGACCAATAAGACGATGGCCCGACTCGGCACGATTTTCACGACGATGCCGGTGACGCACCCGCCCGTGGCATTGCTGTTTTCACTCTCGAACATGGTGCATACGCAGTCGCAAAACATGGACCTCAACTACGCGCACGAAATGGCACACGGGCGCAATCTGCCGCTGGTGTATTTGGCGAGCGCAATGATTCAGCAGCCGCTGATGACGGTCGTCGATGAAGACATCGTGGATGGCACTCTCGCGGCGAATCACAAAGCGATCATGCTGGTGTCGATCGACTATCTTGCGCCGGAAGTCGTCGCCGGCTTGGAGGCGTTTGCATCGCACGGCGGCTTGGTGCTGGCGACGAACGATTGCAAACCGCGAATTGCCGGCGCGATCGATTTGGGCGTGACTCCGAAAATGCCCGATGCCGCGGCGATCCAAAAGCTGATGGATGCGAAGAAGTATCAGGAATTGGCGCCCTACACGTCGCTGGCCAAGCAGTTTCAAGCGGCCCGGCCGATCGCGGCGGCGCTGAAGCAGCAGTTCGACAAGGCTGGAATCGCGCCAGTTTTCGGTTGCGATCAGCCGGGCATCGTGGCTTCGCGGCAAGCGTCGGGCGATATCGAGTATTTGTTCGCCGTCAACGCGACGTATGACGAACAGGTCGGCGGATTGTTGGGGATCAAGCCAGCCGCGGCGACGATAACTTTGGCCACCGACAAGCGGCCGATTTACGACGCGGTGCGAGGCGGAGCAGTCGGCGAATTATCGGGCAAGAACAGAGCGCCGGCGGGCCAATTCCGCTTTGGCGCCGGCGAAATGCGAGTGTTTGCCCGCACGGCTCGCCCGATCGGCGGCGTGCAAATCGCCACGCCCACGATTGACCGCGACTACACGGCGGCAAAAGAGCCGCTCGCTTTGAATGTCACCGCGACTGTCGTCGACGAGCAGCACCAATTATTGAGCGGCTCCGCGCCGCTGGAAATTCGGCTTATCGATCCACTTGGCGACACGCGGTATTCCATTTACCGAGCCACCACGGCCGGCATTTGCCAATTGCGATTGCCGTTGGCGGCCAACGATCCGCCCGGCACTTGGAAACTGACCGTCCGCGAATTGCTCGCCGGCCATGAAGCCACGGCGACTTTCACGCACGCCGCGCCCCGCAATGCGGCGCGCTGGCCGGCACAACTTCGCGGGCGGTTGTTTTTGGAAACGATCGAGAAAACATCTTTCGCTTCTTCCGCAATCACAAGCAAGTGACGATCGTCAAAGGGACGGCGGCATATCACGACGCGGCCGCGAAACGGCTGGCCGACATCCTCAAGCCGTGGGGCGTCGATGCCAAGATCGTCGCTGCCTCGGATGTGAACAAGCCGCGCGAAGTCGCGCCCGACGAAGCGCCGACATTTGCCGGCATCGAACCGACGGGCCACGGCCAGATCACCGCCGGCCGCGGCAATTCGCCCGAGGTCGTCGGCTACGACATTGAGGGCGCGACGATTCTTCTCGGCTCGCCCGACGACAATTCGTTGATCCGAACGCTTGTCAAACGCAATGTATTGCCATACTCCGTCAGCGCCGATTTCCCCGGCCGCAATCGCGGAATGCTCGCCTGGCAACTCGACATCATCCGGCCCGGCGAGGAATCGATCGCCCTGATCGCCACCGACGCGGCCGGCTTGGAGGAAGCCGTGGGCAGTGTGTACGAAGCCGCGGCGGCGATGGAGCCGCTCACGCCGTGGGATTTGCCGAGTCGCAACAGCATCACCCCGGCCAGCCAGCCGACGACGCGAGTGCCTGCGATGAACGTCGTGTGGCAAGCGATTCTGCCCGATCGAGTCGAGTCGCTCCAGCCGCAGGGCGACGGATCGGTTCTCGCGTATTCTCTCGACGGTTCGTTGACCACGATCAGTCGCGCCGGAAAGATTGTCGAACAACGGCCTTTTAAAAAGGAAGACGCCGCCGCCAAGAAACCATCGAACGACGCCAAAGGAATTGCCGCCGACAAGCTGATTCCACATCGAATCATCAAATGGATTGCGACCGACGGCGATCGGAAAGCCGTCGCCTATTGGGGCGGCACATTGCAGATTCTCGATGACCGTGATGTGGTGAAATTTCAACAACTTCTCCCGCAAGATATTGCCACGCTGGCTTGGTCGGGCGGCAATCTCGTCGTCGCATTGGCCGATGGCCGCGTGCTGGCGTTCGACGCACGATCGCAGCAGCCGGCGCCGTAGCCTATTTGACTTAACGAGCCACGATTATTTTTCCGCGGAGTCTCCGTCATGACCGCACGTCGTTCGATTTGGACATTCGGCCTGCTGATCTCGCTGACGGCAATTTCGATGGCTCCCCGTTTCGCCAACGCCCAAGCCCTCGGCGAGCCGGATCGCGGCCAGCCCGGCGACGCGATGATTCAGAACTATCTGCGGCAAGAGACCGACAAGATTTCCGCCCACTTCGCCGACGACATCAAATCGCTCGCCGCGTGGGAAGCGAAGCGGCCGGAGTATGTCGAGCAATACTACTACATGCTCGGGCTCTCCCCGCGACCGGAAAAAACGCCGCTCCACGCGACCATCACCGGCACGCTCAAAGGCGACGGCTATGTCGTTGAACATGCTTCAATATCAATGTCGCCCCCACCTGTACGTCACGGGAAATCTCTATCGCCCGGCCGTTGTCGCCGAAGGAAACAAGCTGCCGGCGGTTTTCTACGTGTGCGGGCATTCCAATCGCGGGCGGAATGGGAACAAGGTCGCCTACCAGTCGCACGGCATCTGGTTCGCCCGGCATGGATATATCTGCCTCATCGTCGATTCGCTGGAACTGGGCGAGATCGCGTCGTTCCATCATGGCACGTACAATCTGAATCGCTGGTGGTGGCAATCGCGGGGTTACACGCCGGCCGGCGTGGAGGCTTGGAACGGCGTGCGCGGGATCGATTATCTCGTCGGCCGGCCGGATGTCGATGCGGAGCGGATCGCCGTCAGCGGGATCAGCGGCGGCGGCGCGGCGACGTATTGGGTCACCTGTGCCGATGAACGAGTGAAAGTCGCCGTCCCGGTGAGCGGCATGGCCGATTTGGAATCGTATGTGTCGAACCGCGTGATCAATGGCCATTGCGACTGCATGTTTTTCTACAACACGTTCCAGTGGCCCTGGACGCGAATCGCCGGGCTGATCGCGCCTCGGCCTCTGTTGTTCACGAACAGCGATCACGACGCGATCTTTCCGATGGACGCGAACGAGCGCGTAATCTGCCGCCTGAAGCGCCTCTACAGCTTGTATGGAGCGAGCGATCAGGTGAACGCCGTCGTCAGCGTCGGCGGTCATGCGTATCGCAAGGATATTCGGCAGGCGGCGTTTCGCTTCATTAATTCGCAATTCAAGTTCGACGCGCGGCCGATCCTCGACAGCGAAGTCGATTTGGTGAGCGAGAGCGACAAGCCCGGCGCTTATCCGATTCCGCCGGAACGGCTGCGAGTGTTTCCGCGCGACGAAGATTTGCCGGCCGATCGAATCAACGCCACGATTGACATGCAGTTCGTGCCGATCGCGAAAGTCGCCGCGCCGGAAGCTGGAAAACTCGACGCCTGGAAAAAGCCGTTGCTGGATGAACTGCGGCGCGTGACGTTCCGCTATTTTCCCGACACGATCCCGGCGGCGAAGCGGCTTGGCGAGGCGGGGAAACACACGCTGCGGATGCAATCGGAGCAAGGAATCGAATTCCGGTTGCGAGAACCAGCCGCGGGCGCAGCGAAACCGACAAACGGCGTGCTGCTGGTGGTTCTCAATGAAAACGAAGCCGGCACGACGCCCGATTGGGTTGCGAAAATCGCCGCGGCCAATCAGGCGGTTGTCTTCTGCGAACCGCGCGGCATCGGCGAAACGAGATGGACCGAGAAGGATCCGCCGAATTATGTCAAACGGTCGCACGCGCTGTTGGGCCGCACGGTCGACTCTGGCCGCGTGTGGGATGTCGTGGCGGCGGCCAAATACTTGTCGGCCAGTTTTCGAGCCGAAGGGGCAAGCGAGCGAATTCCCGTGCAGGTCGCCGGCAAAGGCGCCGCCGGTTTGATCGCCGCGTATGCCGCGATTCAGACGCCGGAAATCGCCGGAGCGACGCTCGTCGCGCCGCCCGCATCGCTCATGGACTCCGCCGCGCCGCAGTTCCTCAACGCATTGCGAGTTTGCGACGTGCCCGACGCGCTTGGCCTGATCGCCCCGCGCCCGTTGACGATCATCAGTGCGCCCGCCGAACGCTTCTCGGCAACCGCTGGCGCGTACGCCGCTGGCGAAGTGAAAGATCGCCTGACGTTCAAATAGTCCAACCGCGCTATTGAACCAAAAAACTCCGTTCGACGACCGAAAGATTTCCTTGCCGGTCCTTGACCGACACTGTGAGCTTGCCTGACGGCAATTTGCTGATCGGCTTCGCCAACTTCAATTCCCAGATGCCTTGCGAAGTCGACCGGAATCGTCCGGCGAGGTTTTCGCCAGCGGCGACGCCGTTGAACGGCAAAATCGGCCACGACGCGAAAACTGCTCGCATCCAAGCCCGACGAATAGTCGTTCATGCCAACCAGGATTTTCGAAAGTTCACGATTCGCGCCGGGCTGCGGATACGTCACGGTGAGCGTCGGCCGGTTGTCGTCGCACATCCAGCCGTAGCCGCGCTCGTTCGGATGCGCCGGATCGTAATCGAGATCGATCGGGCAGCCGAGATCGATCCAGCGGATTACCGTGCGGCGGTCTTCGTCGGAGAGCGGATCGACTTTGATTTTCTGCCCGTTCGGGCCTTGATACGTTCCCGCCACGGCTTCGGGCGGCGGCATGGCATGGCCGTTATAATCCAGGTCGGCCCGGTCGCGGTTTTGCTGCGTGTTTGCGATCGGCCTGTCCCTTTAGCTTCAGGCTATTCGGATCGCCGGGAATTGTCTCGCTGGGAAAATCGTCGTTCGTCCAACCATCGGTTCGGCGGCCCAGAATCTTCCAGACCAGCAGGCTGCGCCGCGATTGGAATTTGCGAATGTAGCGCGAGGCATTTTGATTGCGCCATGGCCGTTGTGAATGACCGGCTTGTAGCCGAATTTCGCGTCTTCATCCATCGCCAGCCGATAGTAAGTGCCGGGAACCGGTTGATCGACATTCTGACCATGCATCGGCGTATCGTCGTCGAGCACTAGCTTGCCGGCCGGTTCCTTCGACTTCCGCGTGTGGCAGGCGACGCAACTTCGCGCGAGAATCGGCCGAATGTCGCGAAAATACTCGACGTTTTTTACCGACGGCACGTAGCGCACGCCGGTCGTTCCGTCGGCATCCCAGCCGCGTCCCGATTCGTCTTTGTCGCGAATCGTCAACAGCGGCGTTTGCTCGCGTCAGATCGAAGACTTTGTAATCCGCCTTCGCCGCGGCCGTGTCTTCGAAGCGAGTCGGCTTCTGACTATGCGCATGGCAGCCGCCGCAGTTGTTGCGAATCTCGCCCGGGCCGAAGTTGATGCCAGGTCTGCGCCATGTTCAGCACCATGCCATCCTTGTCGAGCGTTTGAAACGTGAACGCCGTGTCGGCCGGAATCTTCGCCAGAAAGCTGGTGTCGGGATTGCCGTCGGGATCGAGCGGCTGCTTGTCCGTTCGCGTCGAACTTGCGAACCGGGAATCTCGCCGAGGATCCGCAGCCGCTCCTGGGCATGGCTGTAAAACAACCGGCCCGTCGCGCGGATAGTTGCCGCGATGACGATCGGTCGTCGGCTCCATCGCCAGAATGCGGATCGCGTGGATCGTCGTCGTTGGAGTACAGCCCGGCGTCGGCACCTTGATTGAACCAATTGAGCGTGGCGCCATTTTCCGACGTGTTGAACGGATCAAGCCCGCGATAGCCGGTCGAATCGCGGCTGCTGGGATACGCATATTCGGCGGTCACCTTTCCCGGCGGCACGACGCCGTTCGGATAGCTCTCGCGCTTGTACAGGCTCGATGTGCCGATCAGACCAAACGGCGTGCCGGCCGGCAATTGCGGCGAATGCGAGCCGTCGTTCGCCAGCGGCGCCAGCCGCGCCGGCTCGTCGATGCCGTAGATCCGCCGATACGGAACGACCGCGCGCGGCCACTGCTCGTTGTAATTCGGATCGTTCTTGATCAGCCGCATCTGCGCCGGCTCATCGATCGGCTGGCCCGATTTGATCAGGTAGATGCCGCCATCGGGCATCGGCAAATGGTCGAAATTCTGATGATTCACCGGTCCCGGCGACCAGACCGTGAGCAGATTGTCGTCGGGCGCCGCGGACGGATGCGTGAACTTGCCGACCGCCGGAGAATTCTTGTCGCTTCGCACCGACGGATCGGCCGGCCCTTCGCCGTTGTTGGCGAAGCGGGTGAACGACTCCGACGCCGGTCGGGCTGAACGGCAGCCGATAAATCTTCGGCCGGGCATTGTCGAAGCGGCCGAACCGCGCATGCGGATTGCGCGGATCCTCGACAATACGCGGGTCCAAAGCCGGGCGTAGCCGGCCGGCGGCTGCGGCGGCAGTTTGAAATAGGCCCCGAAGCCGCTGTTGTTTTGGTTGTAGTATTCCTCGGCGATGATCGAGCCGTCGGAGAGCTGCGTTTGAAAGTGAAACGCATTCGGCGCGGTCGCCGGTGTCGAACGCGCTGATCACGGGGGCCCATTGCGTGCCGTCGGGATGAATGCTCCACAGGCCCCACAGGATCGAATTCCGCAAGCCCTTGCGATTCGAGCGAGCTGAAAATGACCCGCCCATCCTCAGCACCGTCGGATGCAGGGCCATGCCGATATTCAAGTAGCCGATCTGCTCAAGATTCTTGCCGTCTTCGTCCATGACGAAAAGCTGCATCGTGACGCCGTCGTGCTTCGGCGGACGAAATCCGTTGCGATTGCTGACGAACATCAGCCGGCCGCCGGGCAGCGGGCAAGGCCCCATGTTGTAGACGCCGTATCCGAAGTACGTCTCGCCCGGCTTGCCTGTCGCTGCGGAAATCGCGCGTCCAGGCTTTGGCCGCGCCGAGATTCGGCGTGAAGGTTTGGTCGGTGAGCCGGGTGATTTTTCGCGTCGGCAGACGAATCTTGTAGATGTCGGCTCCTGCTTTGCCCAGATCGTCCCTGGCCGGCTTTCGACAGATCGTGAATGTGCGAATAGTAAACCGACTGGCCGTCGAACGACACGACCGGATCGACGATCGACCCATCGCCGCCGCGCGACGAGCAATTCCTCGCGGCCGTCGGGATGCAGCAGCATCAGATCGGCGCCCGGATCGAGCAGCCACGGATGAGCAATTTCGGCCCACAGGCTCTTGGCATCGTTCCCATGCCGCGGAGCGCGGACGTAGACGATGTCGTAGTCGTATTTGATCGAGCGATCGCTCGAAATCGGCGAGATATTCAGGTTGATCGGATCGGGATAGAGAATCTCTTTTTCGTCGGCGTGGGCCCGATGGGAAATGCAAATCACATTGACCAAACATGCAACAATGAATATCGCCAGAGCGCGCATCGGCCGGTTCTCCTTGAATTCCCCCGCTCGCACGTCGGTCGGATTAGCGTCGCACGCTTGCCGTCGATCGATGGTAAGCAGCGTACCTGCCGCAGGGCCGATCGTCAAATTTCGGGCAACCGCGTGAGCGCCCCAGCTCCCAGATTCCGCCAAGAAAGTCCTTGACCTGCCACAGTGGGGGGCGGACAATCTCACCATATCCATGCTCTGGGAAATTGGCAAGTCTCTAATTAGGAGTCGCTTGATGTATATTTCTCTTTCGGTTACTCGATCGTGTTGCGCCGTGCTCGTGGGCCTCGTCTTGCTCATCTTCGCGCCGCAGGCGCGGGCGGGTCTGATAACAAACGGCGGATTCGAGACGGGAGATTTCACAGGCTGGACCGTCAGCGGCGGTGCAAGAGTATTACCTCTTGACAAGTTCTCGCCCCACAGCGGCAGTTTCTTCGCCGATCTAGGCAACTCTGGATCCCTGGGCACGCTGAGCCAAACGGTCAGTGACACTGCCGAGCAGATCTACACGCTCAACTTTTATTTGGGCAGCGATGGAGAGACACCCAACGAGTTCAAAATCCAGTGGGACGGGACTACCCTCTACGATCAGACCAATCTTCCTATCACGCTGAACAACGCCAACCCATACAACTTGTTAAGCTTCACCGTTACGGGAACGGGCAGCGATACGCTCACGCTCTTTCAGCGAAATGACCCAGGACTACTGGCCCTGGATGACGTGGGTCTCGCCGCCGTTCCAGAACCTGGTGCCATGACCTTGATCGGCATTGGGGCCGCTCTGTGCATGGCTGGATATGGATGGCAACGGCGGCACCGGAAGCAGGCAGTAACCCCGTGCGACTGAAACGGGAAAACCGTATTAAGGCAACCGAGTTCGACGGGATGCTGCAAGCGACAGTGGTGGATTGCCTCGGTTCAACATTATAGCCGAGGATCAACCGGCTCGCTTTCCAAAGCGAGAACGCCGAAGACGCATTCATGCACTCGACGCAGTGGTTCCTTGCGCACGAATCGCTCCAAGGCTTCGATGCCGAGGGCGAATTCGCGCAGGGCCAGCGAACGCTTTCCAGCTACGCTCCGTGTTCGCAGCCGCGGAAGATGCTCGGGGGCGTCGTAGTCGGGCCCGTAGATGATCCGAAGATACTCCGGACCGCGGCATTTCACCGCCGGCTGCAGCAAGCCCTTCTTGCCGCGCACGACGAAGTCCAGCGATTTGACGACCATTCCTTCGCCACCGCTGTCCGTAAGGTCTTCCCACCAGTCGATGCCCTTCGCGCTCGCTGTCGGGCATTGTCAGATCGACGACGCGAAATCGAGTTGCCAGCAGCAGCGACGGGTCGTGAGCGCAGATCTTTGCCAGCGTTTCCATGTGCCAAGTATGTGCTTTGTCGCGTGGACTTTGCCCTCGGTCGCCAGCAGATGAAACGGGGCGAGCTTCAGATCGTCGATCGACGAGACCGGCCAGCAATACTGCCGATACGCGGCGACGAATCGGGTGATCGACGATGCTCGATCGCCGAATCGTGCAATCAAGCGCGTCGATCTGTTGCCGGGCATCGCCATTCAAACGCTCTGCCGCTTGGTCCAGACATCCGCCAACGCATGCGGCAGCGACGCATTCCCGCGGCTGCGCCGACGGCGGCGTATTGCGAACGCAGAAGTTCTTGCGCCTTGGCCGACCAGGGCATCAGTTCGCAGTCGAGGCAGGCCCAACTCGTGTTCGAACGTTGTCCCAGAATCGATCGGCGGTGAGCGCCGTTCGCAATCGCTCGAGCAATTGCCGTTCGAGATCCGACGTCGTTGAAGAATCGCCGTCCGGTGCGGGTATAGACGATCCCCGTCTCGCCGCTGGCCACGCCAAACCGCTCGCGAGCCGCTTGCTTGTCGCGGCAGACGACGACGACGGCTCGCGAACCCATGTGCTTCTCTTCGCAGACGACCTGCGGCACGCCTTGATTGCGAAAATAGCGCAAACGCTTCGGCGGGATGCTCCAACAAGCCCCGGCTCAGTGCGTCGTCTCGCTGGGCGACATTGTGGGCGGCAGATAGATGAGCCACTTCGGATTGGCGGCGAATCGACTCATCACCTCCAGTGCCGCCGTGGCGTTCTCTTCGCGAATCGTGACGTTGTGATGCAGTCGGGTCGTGACGATCCGCTTGCCGATCACGTCGTCGGCGTCGAGCACGTCGTCGTGAAGCTGTTGGGCCGATAGGGCCGGTCGTTGCTTGATCGGCAGGCAGAAACGGCCGGCTCGGCTCGCAATAGGTTTGCTTCGCCGGAACTGACACGAATTCCCGCTCCGGATAGCGCAGGGCCGTCAGCTTGCCGCCGAACACGCAGCCGGTGTCGATGTTGACCGTGTGATTGAGCCATTCCGGATGGGGAACCGGCGTGTGCCCATAGACGACCATCGCCGGGCCACGATATTCGGCCGCCCAATTGTGCCGCACCGGCAAGCCGAATTCGTCGGTTTCGCCGGTCGTTTCGCCGTACAGGGCAAAATCGCGAACCTTGCCCGATCCGCGCCCCTGCATCTCCTCCTTCATCCCGGCATGAGCGACGACGAGCTTGCCGTCGTCGAGCACGTAATGGCTCACGAGGCCATCGAGAAACTCGGCCAGCGACTTTGCAAACGGCTCGCGAACATCTTCCGGCAGTGCCTCGATCTCGGCCAACGACTGGGCCAGGCCGTGCGTGATCTGCACGTCTTTGCCACGAAGCTTTTTCATGAACTTCATGTCGTGATTGCCGGGCACGCAAAGGCCGCTGCCGCTTCGAACCATGTTCCAAACGATTCGCACCGAATCGAGAACTCTTGGACCACGATCGACCAGATCGCCGACGAAAATCGCTTTGCGGCCGCCGGGATGCGCGTACATCGGCCCATCGTCGATCGGTTGATCGCTGGCCACGGCGACGGTTTCGTAGCCGAGCAGTCGCAGCAGTTCTTCCAGTTCGTCGGCGCAACCGTGTACGTCGCCGATGATGTCGAATGGCCCATGCTCGCTGGTGCGGTCGTTCCACAATGGAACTCGCTCGATCGTCGGCCGCGTCAACTTCTTCGACGCTGTCCAACACGAAGATGTGCCGAAAGCCTTCTCGCTTCAGGGCCTTGCAGCGAGCGACGCAACTGCGACTTCTGCTGGCGAATCACATGCGGCCCGAAGGAGCGATCGTCTCGGCCACGGTTTCGTTCGTGACAGAGCTTTTCCGGCAAATCGAAGACGATGGCGACCGGCAGGCAATGATATTGCCGAGCCAGATGCACGAGCGGAGCGCGAGCCTCGGGCTGCACGTTCGTCGCATCGACGACGGTCAGTCGCCCGCGGGCCAATCGCTTGGCGGCGATGTAGTGCAGCACCTCGAACGCATCGCTCGTCGCCGTCTGGTCGTTCTCGTTGTCGCTGACCAGTCCGCGGCAATAATCCGACGAAAGCACTTCGCTCGGCAGGAAATGCCTTCGGGCAAACGTGCTCTTGCCCGACCCGCTGGAGCCGATCAGGACGACGAGCGAGAGTTTTGGAATCTGAATCGCCATGCAGCCGCTTTCGTTATCGTTGCCCATTCAGTCGGAGTCGCACGAGCAGATCATTCAGCGCCGCGGATCCGCGCGCCGTTTCCGGCAGCCGGCTTTCGTCGAATGCTTGTTCCAATTCCGCGGTCAGCCGCTGATATTCGTGCTCGTGAAACTCCAGGTCGGCCTCCGCGAGCCGGCCATGTTCCGCGCCGCCAGTTTTGCGGGCGATCAAATTCGGGCAAGTAGGCCAACTTGGCTGTCTCATTGAGCCGAACCAGATTCGCCTCGACTTCGCCGGTCCGCATCAGGTGGATGCCGGTCAGCAGCACTCGATAGACGTAGAGCAGCGGTTTTACATGCGGCGGGCGATTCCTTCTGAAACAGTTTCCATTGCGTTTCCGCGAAACCGAGGTAGTGGTGCGCGTGATGCTTGGTGATGCAGTCGGCGGCCAGTGCTTTGAGTTCTTCGTGCTCGGGCGTCGTGTAGACGACGAGCGGCGAAAGTAGTTGCTCCAGCACGTAGCCGTTCTTCTTCAGCATCAGGCCGAAGAACTTCTTGGCGTCGTGCGTGACCAGATCGATTTCCAGTCCGTCGTGGATGCCGGACTTCTCGACCGTTTCGTCTCCCGGATGCAGACCGACGACGTCCTTCAGCGGCAGCAGATGCACGCCGCGCAGGTCGAAATCGGAATCCGCCGACGGAAAGCCGTACAGATGCGCTCCGCTGATCGTGGCGAACAGCAGCGGATAAGGATGCTCAGCGACTTGTTTGTGCAAGCGAGGATCGAGCGTCATGGCAATTCCTCCTCCAGCGCCGCTCGCCGGGCCTCGAACGAGAAACTCGTTCGCCCTCTCGTAATCTGGCCGTTCGGGCAGCGTGGTGGTTTGCACCGCCCGGTCGAATTCCCGGTGCAGGCTCAATCGCCATTTCTCGGTTTCTTCCCACGGCAATTCGCCGCGGCTGATGGCCAGCAATTGCTCGCGATGCTCGTCGACTCGAACCGGGACGGTTCCGTGGCGAAGCACGTCGATGCCCGAGATCAGCAGCCGGATCAGGTGCATCACGTGCTTCCACTTCACCTCGCCTTGGTTGCGCAGGTCGGCCTGCATCTTCTTGAACTGCGACATCACGTAGCCGTTGAACGTCTGATAGACAAGGCGCGACAGAAAGATCGAGCCGCATCGCGCAGCAGTTCGTCGGCCAACGGCGTCGCCTTTTCAACCAGCGGCGTGTAGAGGCATTCCAGCACGTTCGGGTTTGCCTTCAACGCCAAGACCAGAAACCGCTGCAATTCCCAATAATGCTCTTGCGTTTCGTTGCGTTCGATCTGCGATCGGGAACGCCGTAGAGCGACCAGTGCGATTCGGCCGGCGGCAGGAAGATGCCGCGGTAATCCGTGTCCGACTGCTCGCTATCAAGACCGTAGGCCCGCGAACCGATCACGCATCGGTAGATCACGCGATCGTACAAATGATGTTGATCGAGGGTGACTTGGGGATCGCCGATTTCGCCCTCTTTATATTGGGCTAACATCAACACTTCATCGCGACCCAAGGCATCTTCGACGCCGTCCAAAAAGCGAACACGATACTCGCGATCCAAATCGCCCGGCGAAAACACGACAACGCCGACGGCGCCGCGCGGATGCAAGACACGGCCACTCTCGCTGACAACATCGCGCAAAGCAACGACTTGCGTGCCGACGGAGAAGATCAGGCTTGGATTTTGATGGACACGGTCTGTCACGACAAATACTCCGGACCAATCAGCGTTCGATTGCAATAGCCGGCGCCGCTTGCGCCATTTCAAACACCGCCATCTGAGTCGGCGAGCCGAGCGTGGCGTCTTCCGGACCGATCGGCAGAAATCGCACGCCGTACCCGAATTTTTCCGCGACTCGCTTGGCCCAATCTTGGAATTCGGCCCGCGTCCATTCGAAGCGATGATCGCCGTGCCGCAGATTTCCCGCCGGCAACGATTCCCAGAGGACGTTGTATTCTCGATTGGGCGTCGTCAGCACGATTATCGTCGGCCGCGCGAATTCGAACAACACGCGCTCGAATGCCGCCAATCGAGGTGGATCAAGGTGTTCGACGACTTCAACAACCGCGGCCGCGTCGAAACCGGCCAGCCGATTGTCCCGGTAGATCAGCGAGCCATGGATTAGTTCGATCCGTTCCTTTTGTTTCGGCGGCAGCCGGTCGAAATTGAGTCGCTTTGCCGCGTGTTGGAGCGATTGCATCGATACGTCGAGCCCGACGATCCACTCGAATTGCCGGTCGTCGAGAAGCCGCCGCAATAGTTTGCCTTCGCTGCATCCCAGATCCAAAACGCTCCGAGCGCCACTGGCGCAGCGCGGCCAGAACCACGCCGTGCCGCTGATCGTTCAGGCTCAGTGGCTGTTCGAGCGATTCTTCCTCTCGATCGCCGATTGCTTCATCCGACGGATCAGCCTGTTCTTCGTCTGCCAGTCGAGCCAGCGCTTCCCGATAGAGATTCGCCCGATGCTTCAGATACCGCCGGGCGATTTGCTCCTTCTCGGGATGCGAATCGAGCCAGCCGGCACCTTTCGCCAGCAATTTTTCCAATTCATCATCGCCGACGAAATAGTGCTTGTCGTTGTCGAACACCGGGATCAATACGTAAAGATGCGTCAGCAATTCGGCGAGCGTCTTCGTTCCGGCAATTGTCACCGAGTAATACGGACTTTCGCCCCACTCGGGAAACTGTTCGTCGAGCGGGTGGCGAGTCGCTTCGACCGTATAGTCCAACGGCTCGAAAATCCGATGCAAGAAATCCTCGCCGCCGCGAACCGGCAGCACATCGATGCGTGCCGAGAGCGGGATCGGAGTGCCGACCAATTCAGGCCGCTCCTTGCAGCGGCCTGCCATTGCCGAGCCGAATACCTGCGAAATCGCCACGCTCATCAACGACGACGCAACATAAGGTCGGTCGTTGACGTAATGACCGAGCAAAAAACTCTGGCCGCGGCTCTTGCCACGCGCCATTCCAACCGGATCGACGTCGAGGAGCAATGAGGCCGTAGTGCGATCCACGCCGACCTCCGGATAGAAAACGTGAGCGGAGCCAAAGCTCAGCTCGAACGATTGAAAGCGATCGGGATGCTTATGGAGCAAGTAGCCAAGATCGGTCGCCGGTTTGCGATCGGTGGATAGGGTAAGGAGCATTTCAAGATTTCCCGGAGCGACCATTGCAGCCGTGCGCCCATAGACACGGTAGCGACCGGCGGGTTCGCCGCGAAATCTGCTGGAATGCGGCCGCGACGCCTTTGCGCCCCGCTACGGCAACGTGCGAACCACTCGAAATCCGATCATGCTTGACCGTTGGCTGGGTGCAGAGCCATTGCGATAGGCCGAGCGAACGATCCGCGCGAGCGAGCTATACGACGTGCCGCGCTGGCAGCGATTCTCGGAATCCACCACGGCCTTCGTCGATCCGCGGTCATCTTCCTCTTTGGCCGGATCGTCGCGATACAAATCATCGCACAATTGGAATGCATTGCCCAGCATGTCGAACAAGCCGAAATCGTTCGGTTTCAGGCTGGCGACCGGCCGGGTTTTGCTGCCTTCGTTCGCGTTGTACCAAGCATACTTCGGCAGCAGCGAATCACTAGAGCCATAGTATCGGCTTGTCGTGGTCCCGGCGCGGCACGCGTATTCCCATTCCGCTTCGGTCGGCAGTCGATAGCCGGCCGATTGAAGGTATCCGTCAGCCGCTTTCATGCCTGGGCCAAACTCGCCCGCCGAATTCGGTTCGTAGCATTCCCTCAGGTGTTCCATGCGGCTGAGCCAGTTGCAATACTGAGCCGCTTCATACCACGACATTCCCATTTGGGGCGAATCGGGAGTCGTCACGACTTCAAGCAGTGTCGGATAGTTCGCGAGGTCTCGAAACTTGGATTCGAGAACTTTTTCTTCGTCTTGAAAAGCAGCGTACTGCGACTTCGTCACCAGCGTCAACGCCATCGCGATGCGTCGGCCGACGTGGACGATGCGCGGCGATTCTTCCTTGCGGCGCCCTGGTTCGGCCGAGCCCATTTGCGACTTATTGATGTCGATCACCACGAACGATTGGCCTTGGCTGTTCACGAACCAACGCCGTGCGTCGTTCGTGCCAATCGGCGAGTGCGCGTCCTTTGGGCGGAGCGCCGCCAGAATAACATCCAACCGATGGCCTTCTCCCCATCTCCGCAACAGCCATTCGGCGGCGGCATGAAGCCCCGGATCGGGATCATGCTCGAATAGGTTTGCGATGAACTCGATCGAAGGCCGTCGATCGGCGGCCGGCAATTGCGTCTCGGCGAACTCGCCGAGCATGAGCACGAGGGCGCGGCGGATCGAAACGTCGGATTTTTCGCGCAATCGCGTGGCAATGATTATGGGATCGCCGCTCACGATTGGTGTCCAGTGAATCAAGTAAGCGCGAACTCGCGAGTCCGGGCCTTCTCGAAAAAGGGGCCATAAGCTATCCACGGCCCCGCACCGCAGCAGTGCGATTGCCGCCAAGGATTGTCGTTGGGCAATCTTGTCGAGATCGTCGTCGCCCGACTTTCGCGGCAGGGGCTTCGCCAGTTCGGCCCGAGCGCGTGCGATCAATTGGTCTCTATTGGCGACAAGCAGGGCACCAAGGACGGCGCGAGCTTGCCGCGGAGAAAGCTCGAACACGCAATCGAGCAAGTAGTTGACTTTGCTTTGCTCGGGCAGCAAAGCGACGGCGGCGTTCAGTCGTTGCGGTGAACCTTGCGGGGCGGTTTGGTATTCGACATCGAGCAGCGAAGCCGCTTCCGGCTTGTAGTCCTCAAGACTGCTCAACAGAGCGGGAACTTGCGCGATGTCGGCATTGACCAGCGTGTTGACGAGCACTCCGGCGCGCTCTGCGCGCCGCTGTCGGCGTTCGACGATCAACCAAGTCGCCGTCGCGGTCAATAGCACAACCGCGATCGCCGTGCGCACGCCATGCAGCCGACCGGCCACGGCCATCATTCGCTGCTCGGTTTCCGACCAATTCCGCCGACTCGTCAGCAGGCCAATGCTCAAGAATTCCCAGAGCGAGGGAACGCGACGGTTCTCGGGCTTCGCCTTCCATTGAGCGGCGCGTTCCGCCAATCGCAACTCGGCTCGCCCGCGCCGGGTTTCTTGCTGCTTGCTCGTGAGCCAGGTGCGCAGCGGCGAGACGAGAAAATCGTGCGTCAATTGGTAGTGTCTGGAACTGGGATCGTTGTTCGAACCTGAGTCGCTCTCGGCCCCTTCGGGATCGGTGGGCGTGATGAGGCGTAGTTCACCATCGAGAATGCGCAGCAGTTCTTTGAATTCACTGGGACGCTGCTGACAGCCCGACGAAGCCAAAAGATCGGCGTGCGACCGCATTTGTCCTTTGATGTCGGTCCCGACCTCGGGCAGCAGCGACTTGAGGACGGCCCGAGCGGCGTTCTGACGAACGCGGTGCCGGGGATTGGCCGGCGCGCGAACTGAATGTCTCTTCCAAGAAATTGACGCCGATCCCTTCCGTGCCGCCCACTTCGTGCAAAGTGGCGGGAATCCACGGCTTGCCTTTGACCATTTCGGCAAACAGCGACAGCCGCACCGAAACGACCTTGCCATCTTGGGCCAGTCCGCGTGCAACGGAGGAGACAAACGCCGCTTCGTCGGCCGATAAACTGCTTGATCGATCGGGAAGTTTTCCGAATGCGCGACCGAACGTCGTGAGAACCTTTTCGGCATGGGCGACGTCGAACAAGTCGACCAGTGCGATGTTGTGGCCTTGAAGAATCGGAATATCGACCGAATCCATGAACCGCGACGCCGCCAACCAGAAATCGTCTCGCACCATGATGATCGCTTGCAGGTGCAAACCGTCGCACTGCCGCAGCGCATCGACCAATTCGGTGTCCCGTTCGGCTCGGTGAGCGTGAAGCCACTGCTCGAACTGGTCGAGCACGACGACGACCTTCTTGCCTTCGCGTCGCAAGGCGGCGAAAGTCGCGACCAGTCCCAGGCCATTCGCAAGTTCCGGCGACTGCTTTCTCAGTCCCCGCAGTATGCGGGCCTCGGTCTCCTCGGGCGTGGCTTCCACGTAGACGGCAATTACGCCCGCGGACAACCTGGGCAACAGCCCCGCTTTGACCAGCGACGATTTGCCGCAACCCGACGGGCCGTAGAGCAATCCGACGGTAAAAGCGGTTTCATTGCCCGATTCGATCCGTTGCTTCCAGAACCGAATGCTTTCGGGCAGGCCCTCTTTGTCGCGCGCGCCGGGAAGCAGATCGATGAAGAAGTCGGCATCGTCGGCATCGAACGATCGTAGTCCTTTTGGAACGACGAATACCCGATGCTCGCGAGCCGCAGGGGGACTCGGCGCGATTCGCGGCTCCGGCGCTCGGATGATCGGCGCGATGCCCGACGGTCCGGCGGCTTGCCCGGCGATTGCTTCCGGCCGCTCGACTTCGAAGTACCATTCGAGGATCGGCATCAATTGGGCAAGCGAATGGTAGACATCACCGATTTTGACTCTTTCGCCGAAGCCGTGCGTGCCGACGTTTCCCAGCTTGCGGATCGTATTGGCGTAGGCGTCGAGCCGATCCGGAAAGAAACCCTCTCTCACCAAACGCTGCAGCAGGTTTTCCAGCGGCCGAGTGCCGGGCGGCTCGAGGATTCGCCGCTCATACACATCGCGGATCACAAATTCCAAAACTTTGCGTGCCCGCGTCAGGGCCATCTCCGGCGAAGCGTCGGCAATTTTGATGACCTGTTGTACGCCGTCGCGAAGCTCGCCAAATTGGTCGTCGATTTGTTCCAGCCAGCCGACGAGCGCCTTGAGAGAGTCGTCCATCAGAGGTGGACCATTGCTAATTTGACAAACGACGCGGAAGTAGAGAGCGGTTAACGGCAGTATCGACTTGGCTTTCGCGGAATGCAAGCGGTTGCCGTTCGGCCGGTTTTTTCCCCGGATAGCGGAATCCGATCGTCGGGACGCCCGGAGGCCCAAACACGTGCCAAATTCGTTGACCGAAACATTCCGCGTAGGTAGATTGGCTCTATCCCCCTATTTGGCTTATGCGGCGCGCTCGGCTGCGTTGCATTGAAACTATGCGTATACGACCATTCCAATCGCGCGACCCATCAATAAGTGCGCGTGCATGCGGGCCATGTCGGCGAAAGGCGAATCGCTCGTTTTCGCGGCGCCGCTTGGGGCTAGAACGGCTCGAAGACCGCAACATGCTTTCGGCCGTCAGTTGGACCGGCATGGGCAACGGCACGAGTTGGAGCGATCCGAATAACTGGAGTGGTCAAGCGTTGCCGACCGCGGCTGACGACGTCACGATTGACGTTGCCAGCCCCCTCACGATCACCCACGCTACCGGCACCGATACGGTCCATTCGCTGACGACCAACAGCCAAGTCAACCTAAACCTTAGTGGCGGCAGCATCACGACGCACGCGAATTCTTTGATTTTCGGCGGCTTCGCGAATAGCGGCTCGCTCACGGTTGCGGGCGGAGAAGTCGAGTTTTTCGACGGAGCGACGAGCACGGGCGGGCAATTTCAAGTGTACTCAGGAGCGGATTTGATTTTTGGGCATGGCCCGGTGTCGTTGGACGCCGCCACCGGCATTCTTAGTGTGGGAACCGTGTTGCTATACAGCACTGGCGGCACGCCGATCGTGCTCGACGGGCACTTCTATAATAGCGGCGAGACGAGGATCGAATCCGATGTGGTTTTTAACGAATCGTTTGCCGCCGGCACAGGAAACACTATCGGTTCCCAATTGGACGTCGCCAACGGTACGGCAACCTTCACCGAAGGAGGCGACTTCAGTTTCAAGAATTTGACTATTGACGGCACGCTCAGTGGTCCGACTGATCCGGACGCCAGCCCGATGTCGATCACCGTCAGCGGCTCGTTGGCGATTGATAGCGGCACACTTCTTGGCGCTGGCACGTTGACCGTGACCGCCGACGCCGCCTCGCAAATCACCGGGAGCGTCGAGTTAAATGGCTGGACGCTGGTGCAGTTGGCAAATGTCAGTTGGACCGGCATGGGCGACGGCACGAGTTGGAGCGACCCAAATAACTGGAGCAACGGCGCGCTGCCCACTTCAGCCGACAACGTCACCATCAACGTTGCCAGCCCGCTGACAGTCGCTCACGCTTCGGGCACCGATACGGTCCGTTCGCTGACGACCAACAGCCAAGTGAGCTTAAATCTCAGTGGCGGCAGCCTCACGACTCTGGCGAATTCTTTAATCTTCGGTGGCTTTGCGAATAGCGGCTCGCTCGTGGTCGCGGGTGGAGAAATCGAGTTTTTCGACGGAGCGACGAGCACGGGCGGGCAGTTCGTCGTGGATTCCGGAGCAGATTTGATTTTTGGATATGGCGTCGTGTCGTTCGACGCCGCCTCCGGCATCATCAGCACGGGAGTTATTGGACTGTACAGCACCGGCGGCATGCCCATCGTGCTGGACGGAACCTTCGACAATAGCGGCTATACCGATATCAGTTCCGATGTGGTTTTTAACGAATCGTTTGCCGTCGGTTCGGGCAATCAGATCGGCTACGGATTGCAACTCGATGGCGGTACGGCAACGTTTACCGAGGGAGGCGATTTCACGTTCGAGACGTTGAGCTTTGGCACCGGCGCCACGCTTAGCGGCCCGACCGATCCCGACGCCAGCCCGATGTCGATCACGGTCACGAACAGTCTTGCCGGTGGTGGCTCTTTCATTCTCAACGGCGGCACGTTGCTCGGCGCGGGAACGCTGACCGTGGCCGCCGATGCGACATCGGAGATCCAAGGCAGCGACGAGCTGGATGGGTGGACGTTGGACCTGTTGGGAACGACCGAGGTTTCATCCCAGGGCCCCAACTTTACTTATATCCCGGTTTACTTCGCCTTCGCCGATGGCGCACAATGGATCAATGGCGGCGCCATGACCATTGTTTCGCCGCAGTTCGTTGCGAGTGGCAGAGGGTCGTTTTTCAATACTGGAACACTCAGGACGGATAGTGGAACGATCACAACGGAGACGAATGATGGCACCGTCACGGTGCCGACGGTCGCCGGCATCTCGTTCGTCGCATCTGGGTTCGCAATCGGAATTCCGTCATTCAACAACTCCGGTACCGTAATCGTCCAATCCGGCGATCTGCAACTCGGTGGGGCTGTGACGACCGATGCTCCCACTCCAGGTGATGCCGGGCCATCCGACGCCCAACCGTCCGATTCTCAAGCGTCCAGCATCACGGTCGATTCAGGGACCGCGCTGTACCTCACCGGCTCGATCACCACAGCCGTCGTTGACAGTCTTGTTGTGATAACGGGAGGACAGGTCTATTATTTTTTGACTGGCGGAAGTGAGGGAGCCGTCAAAGTTATCAACAGCAATACCGGCGTGGTCATTGGCTTTAGTCTTGCAGGCCCGATCAGTTTGCAGAGCGACGGCGGGACCGACCCATTTGAAGTTAGCAAGCTGCTCACCACGCCCGTCGTACTGATTGGAAACGTTAGCATCGACACCGGCGGCCAGTTGGTCAATTTCGGAGGTGGCATTTCCGAGAACGGAACCGCGAACACGGGCATGCCAGTGCTGATGGTAACGTTGACGTCAAACGGCGCCAGTGGCAGTGTAGAATTCAGCGGTTCCGCGGAAGGTCAAAGCCTTCCCGGCAACATTGAGGTCACCGGCGGCACGCTCGAATTTGCCACACCCGTTTCGCAAGTCGTCAATAAGCCGACTTCAGTTACGGTTTCCGGCACTGGCGCGCTGGAACTGACTGGAAGCGTGTCGGTGTTCAATAGCAGCGTCAATGTCACCAACAGCGGCACGAGCGCGTCCGGCCTTGTCGTTTCCGGATTGAACCAAATCGTGGGCGCCATCAATGGATTGGGGAATCTGGTCGTCGGAATTGCCGGCGCGGCCGCGAGTTTGATTGCGACGAGCATCGACCAAAATTCATTGGTCATCGGCGCCGGAAGCACCCTGACCATTGCCGCGTCGCCGGCCGGCGGAAATCCATTGATTGGCTCTCAATCGTCGGCGAGTCTCGCGGCCAACGAATCGCCCGCAGTTGTGGCGGCGATCGCGCAACGCCTGGCGGCAATCCGCGCTCGGCGGTTGGCCGAGGAAGCCGCCGCCAGCAGCATCGTTTCTAGCGCCAGCGGAAGCGTCGATCCGTCGTCGCACACGGCCGCCCAAGCAGTGGCAGTTGCCGATCAACCGAGTCCCGCTCCGATCGAGTCGCTTTCAACAACCGAAATCCCGTCGGCGCAACCGACAATGGCCCCGATTTCGCAAACGCACGGCCTCTCGCAATCAGCGCCAACGACGAACAGCGAGGACGTATCGCAGTCGCCCGGGCTAGCGGCTGCGGCGACGTTGATCGTCTCAAACAAGAATGGCAGCCCGGCGGCGTCCTGCACGGCACTATTTCCGATTCCTCTCGTCGCGAGTCGCACAAGCGGCGATCCGAAGCCAACCCAATCCGACAGCACGGGGCGGATCGCAATTTCAGGTTCTTATGAGTTGCCGCCGAATGCAGGGAATCGCCGGGCGTCGTCGGTGGGCGCTCGGGAATCTCCATGGATTGCGGCGAACTTGCCGGAATCGGGAGTCGCCGATGACGCAAGCTTAGCGACGGTATCGACTGCCACGGATCGTGCATATCGCAGCGATGCAGCGGTCGGAGATTCCGGCTCGATTGCCTTGGCCATCGACGAACCCTGCGGAATGGCGACGCTTGATGACGCAATTCTTGACGTTCTTGTTCAAAACGTCATGAGTCGATGACAATCCAACGATCCGTTGTCGGCTGCGCTCGCGGAGCCGCGAGGGAGTGCATAGCGCGAGAGAGCTACACGACAAGCCAAGATCGGTCGCCGGTTGCCGCTTCCAAACGCTTCGGGTTGGCGTGAACTCGACACACGCTGCGATATTAACCCGAGTCGCTCGCAACTGCTTTTTCCAACCGCTTGCCCATGCTGATGCGCTCTTCGGTTTGGAAGCCGAGTGCCTTATAGAATTCGATTGCCGGTTGATTTTCCGAATGCACTTGGAGATTGACTTTCGGACAGCCAATTTCAGCGAGTCGCTTTTCGGCCTCGTGGACCAAAGCCTGACCAATGCCTTGGCGGCGGCAATGGTCGGCCACGGCGACACGATGCAGCCAGCCGCGGTTTCCATCGAAGCCTGCCATGACGGTGCCGACGATCCGTCCCGCCAGTTCTCCGACCAAGAACAATTCGCGTTGAATCGTCAGCTTTCGCCGGATGTCGGCCGCGGGATCGTTGCGCGGCGGATTGTCGGGAAAAACTTCGTTCCACAATTGCACGACTTGCGCCTCGTCGCCGTGCTCGTAGGACCGAACGACCAGGCCGTTCGGCAATTTGCCGGCGTTGATATTCATGGGAACGAACTTGGTGGGCTTGGACAAGCGTGCTTCAGACGGGATTCAGACAACGGCACGCGGTGTGAGGTTCGGTAGACAGATCATCCACCGATCCGACGACGGCGGTCAAGCCTGTAAAACGGTTGCCCACGTATGTGCAGCGATGGGCTCGAAACCGCGCCTGAAAGCAGTCGCCATTGCAATTCTCTTGCCAGAACGTAAAATGTTTGGTTTCGCGGAGACCGGCGGGATCGCGCCCAAAGTGATTCCGCAGATGTGTTCATTTTGTTTTGAGTGATTGCCGGGTATCGGTTCATCGCCGAGAACACTTGCGGTAAAGCATTGACTGACAACAACTTGCCAGCGTAGCTTCAATTGGCAGAGCACCGCATTCGTAATGCGGGGGTTGTGGGTTCGACTCCCACCGCTGGCTCTAGTGGCAAAGCGATCGTCGGCTGGCTTGGTTGGGCGGCGACGGTCTCGCGGTGCTTCGTTTTTTGGGTGATTTCTTTCGCGTGGAGATTCTGTCGATGAATCAAATGGTTGCGACAAACGTCAAACAACTCGTTCTGACCCAAGGCACGTTCGGGCCACAGGAAATCCATCAGATTACCGAAGCCCTCACCGAAGACTCGCAAAACCATCGGGCTCTGCGCGAGGCGGTCAACGAGATGGAGGCCAGCGAAGATCGCAGTCCGGCGGCGGCAGTGCGGTTGGGCGTTTGCCAGTATATTCTCGGCCGATACAACCAGGCTTACGACACGCTCAAGACGGGCGACGGCGGCGCTCTGGCTCACTTTTACCTGGGCAAGACCTACGTCGCGCTCGAAGAATACGAGCCGGCGTTGCAGAGCTACACCGCTGCCGCGAAGGCGGGCTACGATGCGGATATTGCGCCTTGGCTCGCGTCGATGTGCTCCGCGTTTCCGGCCATCCGAAGGCCGCTTTGGACGTGCTCGATAAGATGCACGGCGCAGTCGAGCAAACGGCCGAATACCTTTATCAACGAGCCGCGACCGTCGCCGCTTTGCACGGCAGCCCCGCCGAAGTGATCGCGCTGTTCGAGCGGGCGGTGGAAGCCGATCCAAAGCACTCCGGGGCGCTGTTCGGCCTGGCGATGGTCAACGACCGCCACGGCAACGACGAGACTGCATTGGATCTTTACGAGCGCTCGGTTGCCCGCTTCCCGGCGCACCTCGGTTCGCTGTTGAACTTGGGCATCCTGTACGAAGATCGGCAGCAATACGAACGCGCGCAACAATGCTTCCAGCGAATTTTGGATTCGTTTCCCAGCCATCCGCGAGCCCGGCTGTTCTACAAAGACGTGCAAGCCTCGCGGAGCATGTTCTATGATGAAGATGCCCAGCGCCGCCGCGATCGGCTCAGCCAGGTGTTGAGCGTTCCGGTGACGGATTTCGAGCTTTCGGTCCGCAGCCGCAATTGCTTGCAGAAAATGGGTATCATGACGCTCGGCGATTTGGCCCGGACGACCGAGGCCGAGTTGCTCAACAGCAAGAATTTCGGCGAGACGTCGCTGGTTGAGATTCGTGACATGATGGCCTCGAAGGGATTGCAACTTGGCCAGATGGCCTTGGAGCAGCGCGAACCGGAGCCGCTGTTCGAGCCGGAATCGATGAGCCCCGACGAGCAGGCGCTGTTGGAACGGCCGATTTCGGATTTGAATCTGTCGGTGCGGGCGCGGAAGTGCATGGTTCGGCTTGGAATCAACACGATCTCCGAATTGGTTCGCCGCACGGGCGATGATTTGTTGGAATGCAAGAATTTCGGCGTGACCAGTTTGAACGAAGTTCGCGAGAAGTTGACGGCGCGGAGCCTGAAGCTTCGCGGCGATTGATGGCGGACGCGTCGCTCCAGACCCAGGGAAGGCTGGCGACGATTTTTGCGGTTAGAGAGATCTACATCGGCCATCCCTGGGCTTGGCGCCGCGGCATTTCCGAGAGCGGCTCGAGAACCACGTTTGGAATCCCAACCATGCCTCCCGCATCGCGCATCACCGACATGCATGTCTGTCCGGCGGTTACCGGTGTGGTGCCGCACGTCGGCGGCCCGATTTTGCCGCCTGGCGTGCCGACGGTTTTGATCGGCAGTTTGCCGGCCGCAACGGCGACAGGCATGTGTACTTGCGTTGGTCCGCCCGATACGATCGCCAAGGGTTCGGCCACGGTGATGATCGGCGGCAAACCGGCCGCTCGAATGGGCGACACTTGCGCTCACGGCGGATCGATCGTCTTGGGCCTGCCGACGGTGATGATCGGCGGCTAACCGTAGATCAGCCTTTCTAGGCCGATAGCGAGCGGTGGACTTCAGGCTGGAAAGCCTGATCCACGTGAAACCGCGCCAATCTCGATCGGGATTTAATGGCCGCGCCGGCCTTGGATTGTTACAATAGTAATTGATTCGCCGATGCGCGGACGGGCTGAGCCGGGGGTTGGGTCCATTGCATTGGGCGGGTTCCTGCCGAAATACTCCTGCCGACGCTTTGCCGCGAACGATGCTCCCGCCGATGGAGACCGCTTGGATGGCTGCCGCACGGTTTGTTAGCCGGTTTGCCGCATTGGTGGCTATCGTTCTGTATTGCGCGAGCGGCGAAACTCGCGCGGCCGAAAAGCGGCCCGCGCCGAAACCGAGCACGATCGACATTTCAAAGCTCCCTCCGCCGGCGACGCGGCAAGTCGATTTCGTTCACGACATCCGCCCGCTGTTCGAGTCGCACTGCTGGAAATGCCACGGGGCGACCAAGCACGAATCGGGATTGAGCTTGCATTTGCACGATGCAGCGTTCGCCGGCGGCGATAACGGCAGAGCTTTCGAGCCAGGCAAGAGCGCGGCAAGCCGGCTGATTCGCTATGTCTCGGGCCTCGATTCCGACACGCTGATGCCGCCCGAGGGCGAAGGCGAGCGGCTTACGGCGGAGCAAGTGGGCCTGCTGCGGGCTTGGATCGATCAAGGCGGCAAAATGGCCAAAGGAAGCGGATGCGCTGGCCGCTTCGGCGACCACGCATTGGGCCTATCAAAAGCCCGTTCGCCCGCCGCTGCCGGCGGTCAAGAATGCCGCCTGGCCGCGGAACGAGATTGATCGTTTCGTTCTGGCCCGGCTGGAACAAGAAAAACTTTCGCCGTCGCCGGAGGAAGATCGTCCGCGGTTGATCCGCCGCGTGTCGCTGGATTTGATCGGCCTGCCGCCGACGCTTGAGGAAGTCGATGCGTTCGTCGCCGACACGCGCCCGGATGCTTACGAACGAGTCGTCGACCGTCTGCTGGCTTCGCCCCATTACGGCGAACGCTGGGCTCGGCCGTGGCTCGATTTGGCCCGCTACGCCGACACCGATGGATACGAAAAAGACCCGCGGCGGTCGATGTGGCCTTATCGCGATTGGGTCATCAACGCGCTGAACCAAAACATGCCCTTCGACCGGTTCACGATCGAGCAACTTGCCGGCGACTTGCTTCCCGGCGCGACGATCGAGCAGCGGATCGCCACCGGGTTTCATCGCAATACGATGATCAACACCGAAGGGGGCGTCGATCCGGAGGAATATCGAATCGTGGCGCTCATCGATCGCGTCAACACCACATCGACGGTGTGGCTCGGCACGACGCTCGGCTGCTGCCAATGCCACAGCCACAAATACGATCCGCTGAAGCAAAAAGAGTATTACGAGTTCATGGCCTTTTTCAACAACACGGCCGACTCGGGCTCGAGCCCCGCGCCGGAATTGGAAGTGCCGACTCCGGCGATTGAAGCCGATCGGGCCGAAGTCGCGCGGCTCGAGGCCACGTTGAACACCCCGACGCCGGAATTGATGCGCGGCCAGGCCGCGTTTGAGCAAGCGATGCTCGCGACAACGCCGTCGTGGATTGCATCGACGATCTCCGCCCTGCGAGAGCATGGCGCCGAGCAACAGAAAAATCAGCGCGCTGTCGAGTACCGCACCATCGCGCCGGAGCTCAAGCCGACGCGAGATCGGCTCGCCGCCTTGCGCAAGAAGTTGAACGACGAGCGCGTGACCACGCTAGTGATGCAAGAGTTGCCGACGCCGCGTAAGACGCACGTTTTTGTCGGCGGAAGTTTCTTGAATCCGGGCGATGAAGTTGCGCCGGGAGTGCCGGCCGTGCTCGGTTCAATCAGGCGGCCCAACATTAAGACGCCGGCGAAGCAACTTCCAAACCGATTGGACCTGGCTCGCTGGTTGGTCGGTTCGGATAATCCGCTTACGGCTCGCGTCACGGTGAATCGAATGTGGGCGGCGCATTTCGGGCTCGGGATCGTCGGCACCGTCGAGGATTTCGGCACGAAGGGAGATCGGCCTTCGCATCCGGAATTGCTCGATTGGCTGGCGACGGAGTTTGTTCGCCGCGGCTGGGACGTGAAAGCCATGCACCGGCTGATCGTCACGTCGGCAACGTATCGCCAATCGCCGCGCATCTCGCCGGAATTGTTCGCGCGCGATCCGCAGAATCGGCTGTTGGCGCGCGGGCCGCGGGCTCGGCTCGAAGCGGAAATGGTTCGCGATCAGGCGCTCGCGGTGTCGGGGTTGTTGAGCCCGAAGGTCGGCGGGGCAAGCGTGATGCCTCCGATGCCGGATGGAATTTGGAGCTCGCCCTATAGCGGCGACCGTTGGTCAACGAGCAATGGTGAAGATCGCTTCCGCCGCGGGTTGTACACATTCTGGAAACGGACGAGTCCCTATCCGTCGTTCATGAGTTTCGACGCTCCGAGCCGCGAATACTGCGTGGTGCGCCGCCCACGAACCAACACGCCGCTGCAAGCGCTCACCGTGCTGAACGACCCGGTTTACGTTGAAGCGGCGCAGGCGCTTGCCCGGCGGATCGTCAAATCGTTGACTGATCCGCTGGCCCGGGCGACTTACGGCTTCCGGCTCACACTGGCACGGCGGCCGACGCCGGCCGAGCTCGATCGGCTGACGGCGCTTTATCGTCAAGAGATCGAGCGGTTCAGCAAAGACTCCGCGTCGGCCCGCGCGATGGCTGGCCCCACCGCGGCGACCGCCGGCGCATCGGCGGCCGACATTGCCGAACAGGCCGCATGGACGGTCGTGGCCAATGTGCTGTTGAATTTGGATGAAACTCTCAACATGGGTTGATATCATGGACCCACACGTCGAAGAACTGAAAGCCATCACGCGCCGCTATTTCTTCCAGCGCAGCGGCGCCGGCATCGGCACGCTGGCATTGGCGGCGCTGGCCAATGAACGATTGTTTGCTGACACGCCCCCAGCGGCGCCATCGCCAGCACCGACAGCTCGCCGCCAACCCGCTTGCCCCGAAACCGCCCCATTTCCCCGCGCACGGCGAAGCACGTGATCTATCTGCACATGGCCGGGGCACCCGTCGCAGCCGGAATTGTTCGATTACAAGCCGAAGCTGATCGAGCTCAACGGCCAGCCCTGCCCCGAATCGCTTTACAAGAAGGAGCGGTTCGCGTTCATCAAGGGCGTGCCCAAGATGCTCGGCACGCCGTACAAGTTCAAGAAGCACGGACAATCGGGGCGTCGAGCTGTCCGAACTGCTGCCGAATCTGGCGAAAGTCGCCGACGACATCGCGGTCGTCCGCTCGATGGTCACCGATCAATTCAATCATGCCCCGGCGCAGATCTTTCTGAACACCGGCTCGGCGCTGATCGGCCGGCCGAGCATGGGCTCGTGGCTGACGTACGGCCTCGGCAGCGAAAACCAGAATCTGCCCGGCTTCGTCGTGCTGCTTTCCGGCCCGAACGGTCCCGACGGCGGCACGTCGCTGTGGGGCAGCGGCTTCTTGCCGAGCATTTATCAAGGCGTGCAATTTCGTTCGCAAGGCGATCCGGTGCTGTATGTCTCGAATCCGCCGGGGATGGATGCCGCAGACGCCGCCGCCGTTCGCTCGATGCGCTCGAGCGACTTGAACCGCATGCAATTGGCCGACATCGGCGATCCGGAAACGCTCACGCGCATTCGACCAATACGAACTCGCCTATCGGATGCAAAGCTCCGTGCCCGAGTTGATGGACATCGGCCAAGAGCCGAAGCCCATATCCACGAGCTCTACGGCACCGAGCCGGGCAAAGTGTCGTTCGCGAACAATTGCCTGCTGGCCCGGCGGCTCGTCGAGCGCGGCGTGCGGTTCGTGCAGCTTTACCATTGGGGCTGGGATAGCCACGGCACCAATCCCGGCGACGATATCGTTCACTCGCTGCCGGAGCGATGCAAGCAAACCGATCAAGCCAGCGCGGCGCTCGTGCAAGATCTTGAAACAGCGCGGGCTGCTGGACGAGCACGCTCATCGTCTGGGGTGGCGAATTCGGCCGCACGCCGATGAACGAAGCTCGCGACGGTTCGAAATTTTTGGGCCGCGATCACCATCCGCATTGCTTCTCGATCTGGATGGCCGGCGGCGGCGTCAAGGGAGGCTTTACCTACGGCGCGACCGACGAATTGGGCTACCACGTCGCCGAAGACAAAGTTCACGTTCACGATCTGCAAGCCACGATCTTGCATTGCCTCGGCCTGGACCACACGAAGCTGACTTATCTACACGAAGGGCGCAACTTCCGTTTGACGGATGTGTACGGAAACGTGGTTGACAAGCTGCTGGTGTAGCGCGCACCCATCCCCCGGGCGGGATATCCGACCTACGATTCGTCAATCCCGAATTGCGTCAGCTTTTTGCGCAGCGTCATGCGGTGCAAGCCGAGTGTTCGAGCGGCGGCGGCGCGTTGGCCGTGGTGTTGGGCCAAGACGGCTTCCAAGAGCGGCGGCTCGACCAATTCCAAGAGCTGTTCGTATAGTCCTTCGGTTTCATCGCCGTTTCGTCCGCCGGCCTTCTTCAATTGTGCTTCCGCCCAGCGGCGCACGAGCGCGGCGATCTTGACCTCGTCGCTCGCGTTTCCGCCGGCGGCTATCGAATCGGGAGGAGCGGCTGCCGGGGGCGGCAAGTTCTCCGAGTCGATCGTTCCGGCTCGCGTGAGCACCAGGGCGTGTTCGATCGCATTGCGCAGTTCGCGAACGTTTCCATACCAAGGCCGCTGTTCCAACTCGGCAAGCGCTTCGGCCGAGAGCCGGGCCGGCTGCGCGCCGCTCTTTTCGGCGAATGTTGCCAAGAAGTATTCGGCCAGCGGTCGAATATCGTCGCGCCGAGCGCGCAGCGGCGGCACGTCGATCTGGAACGTGCTTAGCCGGAAATACAGATCGTGGCGGAACGATCCGTCGGCCACGCGGTCTTGCAAGTTGCGATGCGTCGCCGAAATCACCCGCAAGTCGATCTGAATCGGCCGGCCAGCGCCGACGGGCAACACTTCGCCATGCTCGACCGTGCGCAGCAGTTTCACTTGCAATGCCGGCGGAATCTCGGCCACTTCGTCGAGGAAGATCGTGCCGGCGTGCGATTGCTCCAGTAGCCCGCGATGTGCTTGTTCCGCCCCGGTGAACGCCCCGCGAACGTGCCCGAACAGTTCGCTTTCCACAAGCGACGGATTGAGCGCCGCGACATTGACGGCGACGAACGGTCCTTCGTGCCGGCGGCTGAATTGATGCACCGCTCGGGCGATCAGTTCCTTGCCGGTGCCGCTTTCGCCCGACAGATGGACGCACGCTTCCGAATCGGCCACGAGAGCAATCCGCTTGAACACTTCTTGCATCGGCGCCGAGCGGCCAACCAATCCGGCCAGATGCGGACCAGCAGCAGCGGCGTCTGATGTTGGCCTCGGTTTCAACGCTTCAACGCGCCACCGCAATGCCCGCTCGATGACGTGTTGCGCAAGCGCCAAGTCGAATGGTTTTACGAGATATTCGAATGCCCCGCGCCGGACTGATTCGACCGCGGTCGCTAAGTCGCCGTAAGCCGTGATGACGACAATCGGAGCCGTGCCGATATGGCGGCGGAAATGCTCGATCGCGGTGAAACCATCCATGCCGGGAAGGCGCACGTCCAGAATCAGCAGATCGGGCGGCTGCCGGCTGGCGGCTTCGAGCCCCGCTTCGGCCGACGAGGCCGTGATCACTTCATGGCCCAATTCCTCACCGAGCCGCGCCAAGCCCCAGCAGATCGTCGATTCGTCGTCAACAACTAGCAATCGCATTAAGTTCTCTTTTCAAACGCTCGGGACCGTCTCGTGGGACGCCGCCGGAAACGAAACCGTAAACTGTGTTACAAGGCCTTGTCGTTGCCAGCTTAATTCGGCGCCATGCTCCTCGGCAATCTGCCGCACGACGGCCAGGCCGAGACCGGTGCCGTCGGGCTTGTCGGTGACAAACGGCTCGCCGAGTCGATCGCTGATGACCGCGTCGGGCCCCCGGCCCGTGTCGGTCACACGACATGCGACGCGACCGTCCGGCTCGCGGACGATTTCCACGCGGACAAATCCTGGTGACCCGTTGCCCCGACCGATCGGCGGTGCGCCCGGCGGCGAACTGGCGCCGTCAATCGCCGACGCCGCTTCAATCGCGTTCAGCAATAAATTGATTAGCAACTGAGCAATCCCCTGACTATCGCCGGCGACGACCAGCGACTCGGTTGGTCGGGTGAATTGCAAGTCGATGTGAGCATGTTCGCAGGCCGGACGCACAAGCGGCAGCACTTCTTCCACCACGTTCGCCAGTTGCAGAGGCCGCCGGACGATCGATTTGGCTCGGCCTTGTTGCGGGCGGCCCAATGTCAGGAACCGTTGGAGATAGGTCTCCATCAGCGCCATCTGCCGGACGGCGACATCCAGTGTCTCGCAATCGTCGGCAGCGGAGCAAGCTCGCCGATGCAAATCGAGCGCCAGGCGCGCCCGGTGGCGGCGTTGCGAATTTGATGCGCCATGCCGGCGCCAAGTTGGCCGAGCGTGCGCAGCCGTTCGTTTTGTCGCACGTCGGCTTCGTAGCGAGCGAGCCGTTCGACCATGTGGTTGATTGATCGCGCCAAGTCTTGAATTTCGTCGTTGCGGCGAGCCAAGGGCATCGGGCGAAAGTCGCCTTGCTCGATCGCCGCGGCTTGCCGGCGCAAGAATTCCAAGGGCCGCACGACTTGCCGCGCCAACAGCGCAGTGACGATCATGGCCGCCAGCACGGCCGCGGCGCCGACCAACAGCAGCGGATAGATGGCTTGCCGCCGCACGGCCGACCATTGCTCTTCGGGATAAAGCACGGCGAGCGAAAGTGGCCCGGCCTCGTCGCTGCCGCGATTGGGGACCAACAACAAGGCCACCAAATAGCTCTCGCCACCGATCGCGATCGCGCTACTTTCCGCGAAGCCGGCCAGTTTGCGCGTTCGCGGCAACTTTCGTAGCGAACCAAGATCGGCATCGGCAAACTTATGCGAGGCCGCCTGCATGGCTCCATCGGCGTCGAAGGCGACGAACTTTGCTCCGGATAGTCCGCTCATCTTGGTCAGCACCGATTCGGTGAGCGGAAACGAAGCGTCGGTCAGCGTGGTGACGACTCGAGCCAAATTCTCTTCCTGCCGCTGCCGTACCGAATCCGCGACGAACACCGCCGACACGACACTGGAGCCGATGATCGCGACGATCACCACCAGGAGCATCGGCAGCAGGAGTTGAAAGCGGATTGGCCAGCGCATGGGATTCTTGCTCGATCGTTGGGATATATCTCATGGTAGTCGAAAAGGCGGGCGGCGGCACGCGGGGCCGTAGGTCAGGCTTTCCGGCCTGACTTTCCTCAATCGCTGTCAGCCTAGAAAGGCTGACCTACGGGGCGGAGCGAAGCGGCGGATTAAGAGCCTATCCGATTACTGTACAAACGACTACTGGCACGCGAATTGCAATTTGAGGAGGCAGTTTTCCTCATTTCGCATGGAGGTGTGCCAATGGCCACGGTTTCTGCCTCACAGTTTCACCAAATTCCCGATGCCCTCTGGGAATGCATTGATCTGCTTTTACCAATTTACAAACGGAGCCCCAAAGGCGGACGTCCCCGGTTAAATCTGCGGAAAGTGGTGAATGGGATTTTGTATGTTCTGCGAACCGGCTGTCAGTGGAAGGCGATGCCCAAGCAGTTCGGCTCTGGCAGCGCAATCCACGCCTACTTTCAGGAATGGGTGAAGCTCGGCGTGTTTGAGGAGCTGTGGCGTCTCGCGTTGGAAGAATACGACGACCTGAAGGGAATCGACTGGAAGTGGCAGAGCCTGGACGGGGCGATGAACAAATCGCCGCTGGGTGGGGAAAAAAACCGGGAAAAACCCGACCGATCGTGGCAAACTCGGCGTCAAGCGTTCTGTGTTGATCGACGGTCGGGGCGTGCCGATCGGTGTGGCGGTGGACGGCGCCAATGTGCATGACCAGAAACTTTTGGCCGCCACGCTCGACGACATCCCGGTCCATCGCCCGAAACCCACGCGAAACAAGCCCCAGCATCTCTGCCTCGACAAAGGCTATGTCGGCAAGCCCTGCGAACAAGCGGCTCTCCGCCGCGACTACATCCCCCATCTCCCACTCAAAGGCACAGAAACGGCAAAGCCGAAACGCCGTCGCCACAAGGCGCGCCGTTGGAAAGTTGAGCGCACCCTCTCCTGGCTTAACCGGGCGCGACGACTGCTGATACGGTGGGAGAAGAAAGTCGCAAATTACGTCGGCTTCTTGCATCTTCAGTTCGCTATCGTTGCGTTGCGGACAGCGGGGGTTTTCGGATAGGCACTTAGACGCAACTCGAATGCTGAATTCTGGCGAATCCAGCTACCGCGCGGGGGGCGAATCTGTAGCTGAATTCGCCAGAATTCAGAGCGCCCCGGCGATAATCCCATGAATCAGCCGCCGCTTCGTCAACGCTCCGGATTTCACATCAGCCTGAAATGGCTGCTATTGTCGGTCGTGCCGATTTCGTGCGCCGCCACGGCGCTGCGGAGCGCGACAACGGCCTGGGCCGTGGCCGCGGTGAGTCTCACGCTGTTGGCCATGTTCGGCAGTATTATCGCCGCGAAGTTCGACGTTCGTCGCCGTCGCCCGATTTGGATGGGATTTACTGTTTTCGCGGGCGGCTATCTGGTCGTGCTATTCGGGGCCCCGCGTGATATCGTCGAAGCGTTTGGGACGGAGAAGTTGAATCGTTTGCTGATCGCAAGTTGTCATCCTGCCGTGGATTATCCAGTCGAGCAAATGATACTTATGCGGACAGCGCCCGCCGACGAGCGACCTGCGCGCGTAGCCAAGTCCGCTATCTACATGGCGTTGTTTGGCTTGCTCGACGATCAGCCGGCGACGTCGGATTCCACAAATTCGAGGGCCGCAGCCGCGGACACCGCGACGGACACCGATCGATCGGCGAACGATGTTTTTTCAGGCAACGCCATAGCGCCGAATGGCCCCACGCCGACGAATCCTTTCGCGGACGAAGACAGGAAGCTGCGCTACCGCGGAGAACTTCAAGGAGATCGCGCGTTGCGCTTGGGCATGGATTTTCGGCTTGTGTGGCGCATGCTTGGCAAACTGCCTTGCAATCCGACACGCAACAACTTCGATCGACTCGGGAATCGCGCCTGCAGAATTGGTCGATCCGTCGACGAAGCGATCGCGCAAGAACCGTTGGGGCGGCAATTGTGATCGCGGGCGAGATCGCTGCGGGAGGCTTTGCCATTTGGCGTGCGCACCCGGCGTGGTTGTTGATTGCGATTTCGGTCGTGGTGTTCGGTTCGCTTAGTGCGGCGATCAGCGCACTGTTCGGTGATCGGCGGCGTGCCGCATTTCGCGCCGGGTTCGCGATTTCCTGCGGCGGCTATTTTCTTATCGGCGCGTTCGCGGCTCGGGCCAGTGAGGACGGAATCCTGCGCGTACTCGTTCTATCAATCTTCCTTCATGGAGAAATCGCTAGATTGGGCTTGGGCCAGCGGGATTCCTACTCAGGATATTCCAATTCATCTTCCAATTCAGGGCGTCGATCAATCGGGAATGGGCGTTCTTGGAGTTCCAGTGGGCGCAACGTCGTCCGAAAAAAATGACGTGGATTCAGCATCCGCCGACCGCGCTGCCGCTCGACCAACCAATGCGGATCTTCAAGCCCAGCGTTGGCCAATTTTCTGGCAGACCTGGCACTGTCTGTGGGCCCTCGCGATCGGCTGGATGGGAGGCGGGCTGGCTCAATTCCTGGCGAGGCGCCGATCGCAAAGCTCGACGACGGATTCGCGCACGGCTATTTACAAGACAAAGGGAGCCTCGGATGTTTTCGATTAAGAAGCTGAGATCGATTCCGCTGAGCCAAAATCTTCGACGGGTTGCGTGGATTCTCTTGCCATTCGTGGTGTTCGTCGTCTCGAGCGCGATTGCGCTGGCCCATCCAACGGCCGCTTGGACTTCGCTCGCGCTTTCGGCAGGCGCGGTCGTGCCGCTGGGGATGATCGTTGCGGCGTGCTACGGCAATGCCGCGCGCGGCCGTTTCGGGCCGGATTTGCGATTGCCGCCGGAAGTTATTTCGTTTTCTTTACGCTGTTCCCGGAAAATTCGTGGCAGGATAATTTTCCGACGTCGCAGGCCATTGGATTTTGCTACGCCAAGCTGTTTTCCAGTGCGCAGACAAATCCTGTGTCTAGTTGGAATTATGGCGGCTTCGGCGGCTTCGGCGGAGGTTTCGGTGGCGGAGGCTTTGGCGGCGGCGGCGCTTTTTTTGTCGCCGACGATAACGATTCGACAAAGGACGCCGGCGACTCGGACCCTAATGTGAATGCGTTCGGCGTCCGAGCCAACAGCAGTTACAATCCAAATCCGAATGCGGCCGCGGCGCTGGCGCTCCAAAAACAACAGGATGAAATCGTTGCCGCGCACAACTTCTGGATCATCGGCCATTCGATCTGGGCTCTGATCTTCGGCTGGGTTGGCGGTGGCTGGGCGCGGTTTCTTGCACGGAGGCAACGAAAAGACGATGAAAGTGTTGTGCGTGTCAGCTGCGTGGAACCCCGATAGGGGTTCTGTCTTCTAGCCCAGGGTTGCACGCCGAAGGCGGGCTACCCTGGGTACGATGATCCGAACACAATCTCTACCCCAACGGGGTTGCGTCAGAGTGACGCGCCAACTGACGCAACCCCGTTGGGGTAGAAATCGTTCGTGTGCCCTGGCACCCAGGGTACGTCGCCGTCGCGACGAACCCTGGGCTAGAGGACGAAACCCGGTTGGCGTATGCGCGATCAACGCTGGGCTAGAGGGAAAAAAAGCCCGTTGGGTATACGCGAGCTACTGAACGTATGACCACTTTTTCGAGGGCACCGCGGACCTCACAATAGGTGCTTCCTCAAACCTTCAGGAGGGAACGAAACATGGATCAATGTGAAGTTTGCGAACGATCTGTTTCCGACGACCTGATTGCCAGGGATTTCGACACTGACGGCCAGCGGCTGTGCCTTGCCTGCCACGGCGCGAATTCACCTGACGACAAGCTCGACTGCGAAGCCCGGGCTTTGGAATGGATGCGCTCCGTCCGATCGATGGACGAGGCCGAGATCGAGCCGGAAAGCATCGAGGCCTGTTTCTGCGCCATCCACGGCCGCGAGCCGACCGAAGAGGAACGCGACGAAGGCCTCTGGCTCCGCTGCTGCCAGGCGGTTGACGATCCGCTTTCGGATGTTGGCTAGATAGCCGTTCGACAGTCCGGAATGGCTTTATTGGAGGCTACGATGATTGGAGCTTGGATCGCCGTAATAGCGCTCATGGCGCTTCCGGTAGCGATTCTTGTGGCCCTACTCGCGCGAAGCAGCTTTGCACGTGATGTCTTTGCGTTTCCTTGGACGCCGTCCCGCCGGGCCTTCGCGATTGCTTCCGGGCTTGTCGCGATACTGTGCCTCGCCGCCGAGCTGGTCCTTTGGATTCTCACCGGCCGGACGGAGATCTGGGGAGTTTCCCCGACGGGGATCTTCGGAGCGTATTGTCTATGTGCATTCTGCGTCCGCGCGCTGTACTTTTGGTGGAAACGCAGTGGCCGACGAGGCGCCGGGCGTGGAAACCAACGGGGAGGCGCGGCCGAAAGTGCCTGACACACAGACTTGGGACGGGACTCTGTGCCCCTTTCTTCTGTCAGGCGGCGGTCTTCGCGCTGGTGCCGACCGTCTGTAAGTCGTGCATTGCACCGCGGGTTTCTCGCCGTGACGGAGGGAGAGCAAACGTGCGGCGACTTTTGTCCCGGGGTAATTCGTTGAACATTCCGCCGCGTCGCGGCTAGAATAGGTTCACGGGTCTGATTTGCCCGTCGCGCGTTTCCGCCGTCAGTTCCCGCCGTTTCGTTTCCCGCCCTCCCCTCGCGAAGTTTCAACAATGATGAAGCCCCTTGCCGTGTCCTTGGTCGCCGTGGCGTATTTACTGGTGGCCAGCGGATTGCGGCAGGCGGTTGCACAAAATGCTCCTTATACGGCGGTGTTTTCCGATGGCCAGCGCGTCGCCGGGGGGCATCTCACCGATTGGGGCAACAGCAACTTGCCCAAGATCAACGGCCGGCCGCTGCACGATCTGGCCAACCCGATTCGCTGGCTGAAACGCGAGACCACCGAACAGCCGGCGCTGCCGACCGCGTATCTCGAAATGGTCGGCGGCGACGTGATGCCGGGCCGGGTGATCGGGCTCGGGCCCTCTTCGACGATGCAGGAGGGCGAGTTGGGATCATTTCTGTTGGTCGAGCCGACGACGCCCGTCAATCGGCCCGATGGTCCGCCGCGCGGCACGGTGCGGATTCTCACGCGCTGGCTGCGGCGCGTCGTTTGGCAGCGGCGGTCGAACGATCAATACGAGCCATCGACGCTGTACTTCAAAGACGGCCGGCAATTGTCGTTTCGCTCGATTCGATTTCGCAGCGACAGCGTGTCGGCATTGACCGACACCGGGCGGCGCGAGATTCCGCTTTCCGATCTGGCCGAGTTGCACATGCCGCGGATGGATTGGTGGAACGCGTATTTCGAGCAAGTGGCGATGCTGACGCCCGATTGCAAACTGCGGCTGATGCGCATGCAAACGCTCGACGGATTGCAAGCGACGGTGTCGCCCGACCGGATGCAGGTCACTCCCTGGGGCGATCCGAACAATCAAGAGCAATGGTATCAGGCGGTGCAGCCGGCCTGGTCGATGGATCCGCTGTTTCTGCGGCACGCGCGGGTGTTGATGCGGCAATTCTTCGGGCCGCATGAAGTGCCGCTGTCGCTGATCGAGCCGACGCAGACTCGGCTGCGCTCGGCGATGGCGGTCGGCTGGCGGCCGCGGACGGATCGCAACGTGCAAGGCGGGCCGCTCACCAGCGGCGGCAAGGAATTCGGCTGGGGATTGGGAACGCAAGCCTACACCGAAATGGATTTCCCGCTGCCGGCTTGCGCGGTGTCGTTTCGCAGCACGGTCGGGCTCGATCGGGTCGTCGGCAAGGGAGGCTGCGCTCGGGCCATCGTCTACGCTCAAAAAGCGGAGGGCCAGCCGCTCTATCGCAGCGATCATTTGATCGGCTCGGAAAAAGTCGTGGACACGGGCGTGATACCGGTGAACGCCTCGGTGCCCAATGCGCAGTTGGTGATCGTTTCGCATCCGGATAGCTCCGATCGGCCCGCCGGCGCCGATCCGCTCGATATACGCGACGTGGTCGATTGGCTCGAGCCGCAAGTGAATCTCGATTTGGAAAAACTCCGCGCGGAAGTTCGCAAGCGGTTGCCGCATTTGCTGCCGGGGCTCGAAGGCTGGACGATTTCCGGCGGCAACGATGGTCGGATGCTATTTGCCAACCGCTGGGACACGACCACGCGGTCGTTTCACTTGGAATTTCGGCCCGAAGTGTCGGCGGTGACTCTCACGCGCAGCATCCGCATCGAGCCCGATCAAAATTGGCTGATGCTCTATGTCGATCGCAATCTGGACGGCAATTCGACTTCCGCGACGCAGGCCATGTTCAAGATCGACGGCAAGCCGGTCGGGGAATTCGACGTGACGGGGCGCTGGCAGCCCGACCCGCCGCCGCTGCAATTGCCGGTCAACAAGTTTCACGATCGGCAAGTGACGCTGGAAGTGCGGCTGGTTTCGCACGGCGACAAGTCGTTTGTCGATTGGCGATCGATGGCGATTGTCGATCGGCTGCCGACGCTGTTTGAAGTGTTCGAAGACGAAGTGCAGCGGCCGATCAAGCTGACGGCCGCCGAGGGCGAAGCGGCGGTGACAACGTTCGACCGCTGCTCCGGCACGGCTTGCATCAAAGTTTCCGGCAAGGATGCCCGCGGCATTTTGAGCAACTTGAGCTTGCCGATCCGCGAGAACCCTCGCTTCGGCGAATACCGCTGGATTCGTTTCGTGTGGCGGAAGAGCGGCGGAAAGCAGATCGGGCTCGATTTGGACTATCTGCAGACCGACGACGGGCACAATTTCAAAGCCGATCAAAATCGCCGCAAGAGCCGCTTCAACCGCTTCGCGAATCTGCCGGCCGAGATACGCCGAATGGAAACCGACCTGCAATCGTTGCAGCAGAGAGTGACCAATGGTGATTCCAAAGCCATTGCGCAAATCGCCAATGTGCAGAAACGATTGGACCGTCTCAAGCAATCGCAGGCACGGCAGAAAGCCGACCAAGACGCGATCGACCAAGAGCTAACCGGCGCGGCGGCCGCGGGAGTGCGCTCGCACATGCGCTATTTCACCGGCCAAGATGTGTCGTCGCCGATCGACGCCATCGGCGTGAAGCTGGCCGACACCGCGCCCGCCCAATGGTCGGTCGTCACGCGCGACCTATTTCAGGACTTGAAGACCGGCGGCCAACTCTCGGCCATCGCGCTCGATTGCCCCGACGGCGACTACGCGCTGTTGGACCATGTGTACCTGGCCCGCACGCCGCAGGATTTCGAGCATTGCCCGCCGCAAGCCACGCCGCTGTCGATTGGAAAATAATCGGGTGGAATCGCGCCACTCCACCAAAATCTAACGTGTCCCGCCTTGCCGGACCTGGCCAGCTTTGCCTTTTCGTTCTAGCTGCGGCGTTCAAGCTTCGCGAAGGCTTCGCGGAACTGTTCCGTGGCACCGAACGCAGCCGCAAGGGCACGAAGTTTGCCAGTCCAATCGTCTAAGGTGCGGCTTCCTAGTCCTTGCCGTGCTGAGATTACGTTCGCTGCGAGGGATTTAATAAGCTCTACTGGAATCGGGCAATCAGAATCGTTGACCCGCGACATTTCGTCAAGTAGCGGCGGTATTTCGGCGGCCGCGGCTCGAAAATCATTCATCATTACGTCGCAGCAGGCGATCAACTCGCGAATCTTGATAGTCCGCCAAACTTGGCCCTCCGCGTCGTATCGATCCAAATCAACGCGCCGCAAATTCGCGCGAGCCAAATCCCACTTTCCGCAATCGAAGTAGAAGTGGCCCAAATAGGTGAGCGCCGTTAGGTTCGCGGGATCGTCGTTCAACACCGCGAGCAAATCCCCCTCGCAACTCTCGGTTGAGCTAAGCGCCGCACCAAAGTGATAGAGTGCATATCCTCGAAGCAATCGACGGCTAATCTCGAGCCCGCCACCCACGCCAGGTCTCGTGAGCATTGCCTCTAGCCAAATTCGATCATCATTTGTCAATCGCGAGTGCCCCTCTATCTCGTATACCGTTGCCCAATCGTCCTGCCGACTGTTGTCGTCGTAGTTGGTCATCGTGTGTTACCAAGGTCTCTACCGAGTAATTCATCAATCATCGCACATCGGTTCAGCGCGTCGTTCCACCCAATCCTCCCACGCGGGGAATAATTGCGTGCTTGGCCACGTGGGATCAGACTCTGGTTTGCCCGACCAAGTCAAGTGAACCATCGCGTATGGGTAATTTGGAGAATCAACTTCGAACAGCACTTCGTCGTTGTCGATTCGCCGGGCGACAGCCCGCACACGATGCCCGAAAAGCGGATGGCCGGCGGCTAACTCCTTGCTCAGTTCGAGCTCCAAGCTTTGCGCAGATTCGCCGACGAACGTCCACGCAGTATCGTTCGACGTTTGCGCCAAGTCGTTGCGCTGTCTGGCTTCCGCAAGAAGGGGCTTGAACATGCCTTCCGAATACTCGGTGTCTCCCATTGCCCGAATGCTCTCGATATAAGAGCAAAGCGCCTGGTAATTGCCTGGCGCGGTCAACTCAGACCAGATTTCGCGATCCTCCTGACTCACAGGGCAGTACGGGTCGGCAAAAAGGATTTCGAGCGTGCCAGCGCCAGGCTCAATTGCCCTTCGCCATTGAGCGTCGGACAATGCGCCAATCAACTTCCAAATTTTCTCGGTCGCGGCATCCACGTTTTGTTCTGTCCGACTCGCCAAATGAAATCACGGGCCTCGCTGGTTGTCCGGATTCGGTCCTGCTATTCCGATTCAACGATAATCCCGTACTCCTCACAAGCCGATTTTAGAGCGGGGAGATTCTCCGGGGCATTGACTTGAACGATTAGCGGATTCTCAACCGGATGCTGGCCATCGAAAAGACCGTATCCCGCAGCAAAACACCACTGAGAATCCGCCGACGACACCATTCGGATGCACTTGATCAGCATAGCGCATTGTCCGCTTGGAGGGACATGAGTATACAGTTTCAGTTTCATAGTAATCCCGGTTTTGGAAACGGGGACGCAGCCAGTATCGACGGCGTGCGGCGACGTGACGACGCACGACGGACCACGAAGCTAGCTGCGTCCCGGCTCTGGTCGCGGTTCCAGCCCTATCACAGCGTGCTGCGGTCCCAGTACTTCAGCGACTTGAAAAGCTTGGGGACGGTTTCTGGAGTGAGCTTGGGCGTAGGGACATTTAACGACTCGAGTCGGCTCAAAACACTCAGTTTTTCCATACCGCCGGCCGTTATCCGTACGCTGTCGAGATACAACGATCGCAACTGCGCCATGCCAACCAAGGCGTCCAGGGCACGATCGGTCAGATTTACCCTCAATTCCAGCGACTGCAGCCATTTTAGGCCACGCAACTGCAAGACTCCCGCATCCCCAACACCCGGCGCGCCGTCAATGCATAGCGACCGCAGGCCGGTCATTTCACCTACGTACCGCATTCCGGCGTCGGTGATTTTTTGGCAATCATAAAACGCCAAGCCGCGGACGGACGGAATCGCACTGATCGCTGCTATTCCGTCGTCGGTGATACCGCAGTGCCAAAACGTTAAGCGGCGAAGATGGTGCAGCCTCTGAAGTTCGCGGAGCCCGTCTGCGGTGAAGCGGTTTCCCGCGATATCGAGATATTCAAGGCTTTCGAACTTGGCGATATTGCGCAGCCCATCATTGCTGAATTTTTCGTTACCCCCACTCAGCACTTCGAGGTCCTTCATGCCGACCAACCGCCTCGCAATGTCGTCGGCCTCAATGCTGACGGGGAGATACAACTTTCGCAGCGAGGGCAAAGCGGCGATGTCGTCAAGGCCTGCGGCGGTGACCTTCGTCTCTCCTAGATCTAGGTCGTCCAACAATTCGAGCGGTCGCAGCGCCCGCAGCCCGCGGTCGGAAATCCTCGTTCCGTATAGCCGCAGGTGGCCTACCTGGACATTCGACGTTAATTCGCGGAGGTGGTCGTCATCGACGCGTGTTTGGCTCAGGTCGAGCAAATCGAGCCAGGGCACGTCTGGTGGCAATTTGACGGCAAAGCTGCCGTTGACGCTGGTGCGCGACAGGTCGAGCGACCGTAGCAAGCCGCATTTTCCAAGTCCGGCCAGTCGATTGTCGGTGACTCGCTTGTCGTGGAGGGCGAGGCTGCAAAGATAGGGAGCGTCAAAAATCCTCGCGAGCTGTTTATCCTCCACCGCGCCCTCGATCTCGACGTCCCGAAGGTTATCCACGGCAGTTGCAACCTGTCGATCGGCGTCGGGGTCAGCGATCTCAAGACGTAGTTTCGTGCCTCCTCCAAATCGCACAGTGGGCGACCCGGATGGCGCGGAAGAAGTTCCCTCCGGAGCCGCTCCCATGCCAATCGCGATGAGGGCCGCCGAAGCCCAACAAAAACACAAGCACCGCGCGGTCCGATCGATTCGGTAAACCGGCAATCCATCTTGCGAAGTGGAAAAACTCGATGCGGGGCGGACGAGAGCCCAACTCAACGCGAGGCCTGAACACGCCCGAACAGACGTTTAGCGGCATATATTGGGATCTCCATATTTCGAATTCGGCAACTCGCCTTTTGGAAACCGGGAAGCAGCTTGTATTTCGTCCTGAGGCATGGCTTTCGAGGTCCAGATCGAACCACGAAACAATTCTAGTCGATCGATCGCGCCGCCTGCAAACGAAGAAGGAGCGACAGGCGAGGCCGACAGTGCGCAGTCACCGGTGCCGACGCAGGGCGGATCAAAAACTAGCATCATTGGCGCAGGCCACGCGGAAAGTCGCGCCACAAGCCATGCGCTGGACGCCTAGAAAAGACGAACCACGTACGTGTTTCCAGACCCGAGATCCTGAAGATCGACACCCATGGACTTGATCGAGCGCATGTAATCGGGTCCGAGCACGAAGCCTTCGACCATTATCCTCGGCGCAGGGGCGTAGCACAGTGTGAAACGCGCCTGATGACGTCATCGAATTTTGACGACAATCGCGCTGCTGCATCGGAGAGGACGGCGAGTGCCAGGTATACGTCCCGCGCGTCAGCGACATCCGCGTCCAACGCCATGGCGACCGCGCCCGGGAGCAGGTAGGAGTCGTCTACGTCGCGCAGCGCACCGGAGGCCATTCTCAGAGCGAAGGCGTTTAGCTTCGCGGCCAAACGCGAATCCACTGTTGCCCGAACCGCCGCCCGCGTGGGTTCATCGAGATCCGGATAAGTCGCGAGGGAAACAGCCAAGCCACGCTCAACGTCGGACAAGCTCGGAAGATTATGGCAATTGAATAAGTTGTAACGCTCGAAGGGAAACGTACTGTCAAACAAATTGAGAGCATCTCTGCAGGACTTCGATTGCGACTGCATTACTCCTCGCCTTCGTCTGTCAGCTTGTCGAAGTCGATTTCGATGTCGGCAAAATCGTCGTTGAAACGCTGCTTGGAATACATCGCTCGCCATCCACCCGAGCCGATGAAGTATCCAGCCATCTCGCCGCCTCCCGCTTCGGTCAGATCAATCGTTTTGCCCGAGCTTGCCGTGAATGAGAGTCGCAAGCCGTTGTCGATCGCATCGAGAAGATAAAATATCGCGACGTTGACGCAGTCGGGGATTATCTCAGCCGCAAAGCTCGCTGGCGACCCTGCCTGCATCTTTTTTCGCCATCGCACGGCGCAAACGTCGGTCGCGTCTGGGCGAAGCGATAGCCCCACATCCGCCACCGCCAAGTCACGGACCAGATTAACAAGAAGTCTGGCGAATTCTTCCATTTCGGCTGCGGGCATCATTCACCTCCCCAAGGAATCAGTTCAGGCGTTAAGCCGGCGTTCTTTGCCAATTGCGTCGCAGTGCGGCATTCGGCAATCGAAACATACGCGTTTGCCTCACCGATGACGGATGCGTTAGTTTCAACGCCGCAAACTAGCTGCGTCCCCTTGAGCACTCAGACTCGCAGCCACTCCGAGACCGCTTCTACGGCTTCTCCGGGCGCGGCAAATAGCGTCTCTCTCACGGACTGGGCATCCGCGTCATCGCCGGCCTCCCAAAACTCCACCCACCACTTGCCTTGGTATTTCGCGAGCTCAATCGACCTGCCGTTGGCTGTCGCAAACAGAAAAACTGCGGCTCCCTCTCCCTCACGCGACACCGCAATGTCGCGCCGGCAAAGCTCCTCAAACACCTCTTCCAACGTCACTTCACGCACTTTTATGGCCCTCTTATTCTGCCACGTGGACGGCGAAAGCGGGACATGCCCGAAATCGGCAAAATGGGATGAACAACCTGCTTGTCTTTTCAATGTCGGCCCCGTCGCGCGTATGCCTCCGTCGCCGCTGGCTTCGGGTTAAACGAGGGAACGTGGCGATCAAGAATTGGCTATTTTCCCAGCCCCGTTCGCTGCGTTGTCAGCCGGAAATCGTCGCTGCGAAATGGCGAGGCGGGGAGGCCGTCTTTGTTCCATAGATTGACGACCGGGTAATTGGCCCAGCCGAAGCGCACGGCTACAGGCTGCGCGACTTTCGGACTGCTGACGATCACCGTGTCGCCTTCAATCTTGGCGTCGGCGTTGTAAAAGAACTGGCGATCATCGGCGATCGTGAAGCCCGTGAGCTTGTCGCCGCGGAGCTCGAGGCCTTTGCCGACGTGGGTGAAGTGAACGACCGCATGGTCTCCATCGATGGTCAGACGTTCAAAGATCGGGCCGGAGTATTCGATTTTTTCGCCGTAGGATAGGGCCAGCGCGGCGGTGGCCAGGCGTTCGCCGACGGGTTGTTTGCGCTTCGGGTGGATGTCTTTTTCGTCGCCGATGTCGGTGATGACGGCCATCGCCGTGTTCGGCACGGTCAGCATCGTGTGCAATTGGGCGTCGCGGAGCTCGGCCCATTGGCTGTTGGTCGGGTTCTTGTCTTTTTGCATGAACGGCGCCAGTTGCACGAACAGAAACGGGAAATCGCCCTGTTTCCAATCGGCCCGCCAGTTGGCGATCAGATCGGGAAACAGCTTGCGGTAGTCCCAGGCCCGATCGGCGTTCGATTCGCCCTGATACCAAATCGCGCCGCGGATGGCGAAGGGAATCAGCGGGTGGATCATGCCGTTGTAGAGATCGTTGGCGCCTTGCGTTCGCGGCATGGCTTTCAAATCAGTCGCTGCTTCGAGGGCCTCTTGGCTCATCCAGCGCTCGGCCGTCGTGCCGCCGACGCTCGCGCTTATCAAGCCGATCGGCACATGCAGTTTTCTTTGCAAATCGCGGCCGAAGAAATAGGCGACGGCGGAGAAATGCGGGATGGTGGTCGGTCCGCATTCGGTCCACGAGCCGGCGCCGATCTCGGATTCCGGTTTTGGGCTGCCGCGATGGTCGAACCACAGGAGCCGGATTTGTGAATTGGCGGAGTCGGCGATGGTGGCCGGCGCGTTGACGCAGTTTTCGACGCTCATGTCCATGTTCGACTGTCCGCCGGCAATCCAAACGTCGCCGACGAGGATGTTTTTTAACTCGATTTTGTTCTCCGGTCCGGCGATTGTGAGCTTGAACGGTCCGCCGGCTTCGAGCGGCTTGAGCGCGACGGACCATTTGCCGTCTTTGGCCGCGGTTTGAACTTCTTGGCCGTTGAAAGAGACCGTGATGGCCGCGCCGCCGTCGGCGGCGCCCCAAACGTTTACGGGCATGCCGCGCTGCAACACCATATTGTCGGAGAATGCTCGGTTGACGCGAATGCGATTCGTTGACGGTTGCTGCGCGTGAATCGAATCGGCCGCGGCGCCGAACAGCAGCGACAAACCGAGGAGTTCGAGGGCGATCAAGAATAGAACGGGCCGGGCGCGCATGGAAGTCTCCGTCGGAAGGCATGCATTTGGGATCAAGCAGCCGCCCATTCTAGCTGGACGACCACTGCAATGCACGCGGCGATGTGTGACTCTTCATGGCCGTGTGGCACTGGCCAGCGCAGTCGGCCAGTGCGAGCGCAAGTTGACGTTGGAGTGACAATTATGCGCCGTCCGGTGGGGCGAGAGTTCACGCCCATGGGATCATGCAAAGCGCGGAGTCAACTCGCGGCGCCCCACTGGCCGACTGCGCTGGCCAGTGGCACACGCTCCTGGGTGCGCTGGCCAGTGGCACACGTGTGAGTGGACTACAATCCGCAAGCGCGTCAGCGCCCCGCGTGACTTGCCATCAAATGCGGCATCCAGAGGGCTTTGTTGACCAATTCCAGCAGCACCTGATGGTCGAACGGCTTGCGCAGGTAATACGTGGCGCCGACTTCGTGCGAGCGGCGGATGATGTCGGGGATCTGCGCCCCGACAGAAACATGAACGGCACGTCGCCGAGGCCTTCTTCTTCTTCAATCGTTCACAAAGCTGCAAGCCGTTCGCGCCGTTCAAGTTGATATCGGAGATCACCAAGTCGGGCATCATCGTGCGGATGCATTCGATCGCCCCTTCCGCGTCGCGGCAGCAATGGGCGACATACCCGGCGGCGCTGAGGGCCTTGGCCAAGCCCGCGATGATATCCGGATCGTCGTCGATGACCAGAATATTCGCCTTGTCGTGTCCTTGCATGGGGGAACTCATTTTCGGACCGATGCGGGCTATCGACGGGTTCATGGCAACACCTCAGGCTCTGGTTTGTGTTCCTTAACCAAGAAATCGTCACTTCGCCACTCGTTATTCAAGCAAGCTTGCCTGGATCGCCCAATAGGAATTTTCGAGGCAATCCGAAAAATAGGATGATTCGGTACTTTCGGAAGGATGCGAAAGACGTTGGGCGAAAATCGATCGGCCGAACTTTCCTTGCCTGCATTGACACGCGGACGATCCCTCGCGACAATCCGCAGCCCGAATTTGTCAGGCTTTTCTCTTCTCTCGTCGTCTCGTCTTCAGCTCGTTCGAGTTTTTGCGTTTCCGATGCCTGTGTTCGCCGGGCGGTGAGTTTGCCGTTCCGCGGATGGGCACTGCTTGGCTTCCGCCGATGCCAATTTGCGCGAATCAATCCTGTCGCCGAGGTTGGGAATTGTTCCGAAAGACGACGGCTGCGCGGATCGCCGTGCTGGGACTTGCCGCCGGGCTGATGATTGCGTCGTCCGCGAACGTGGCTCAGGCTCAAGTTTATCAATCGATCATGACGCGGCCGGTGGGAAGCGGTGGCTTTACCGCTCCCTCGGCTGACAATTCGCCTGCGGGACCGATTCGCACGCTCGATGTCGCGATCGACGACGGTTCGTCGGAACGTCCCGGCTTGCTCGCCGATGGACCGGCGGCCGCGGTTCAACCGACGAATCCGGAATTGCTCCCCAATGTGTTGTCGCCGAATGGCCCGATCGTCGCGGGCCCTGCGCAGCCGAGTGTCGGCGTGGCTCAACCTGGAACGTATCCGATCGGCGTGGCTACGCCGCCGGGGCCGCTTTCGCCGGACCAGTCGATGGATTCCGGCCAGCCGACGCCGCATCATCCGATCAGGGACGGCTTCCGGCGTTTGTTTGGACCGGAGCCGAATGGCAATTGGCTCAACGAGCCGGTTCATTTCGATTCGTTTCTCGGATTCCTCGACGATCGGACGGCGGAAAACACGGGCGTGTATGGCGGTTTCCGGCTTGGCTGGGATTACGACACGTATTGGGGCGTCGAAACCCGGCTGGGCTTCACGTCGCTGCAACAAGACACCGGCCCGGTCGTCATTTGGGATGAAAGCCTGCTCTATTATCCCTGGGGCGATTCGCGAGTGCGGCCGTATCTGACGCTCGGGCTCGGCATTTCCGAATTCAGGATCGTTGATCCAGACGACCTGCACAGCCGCCAGAATCTCGTCGATATGCCGTTTGGCTTCGGCTTCAAATACCGGCTGCACGAATGGCTCGTGCTGCGGTTCGACGTGATCGACAATCTCGCCTTCGGCTCCGGCCGGCTGGGAACGATGAACAACTTCTCGTTCACGACCGGATTCGAATATCGCTTCGGCGGCGAGCACTACAACTACTGGCCGTGGAACCCGGCGCCGGCGAGATAGCCAATCCGCCGAAGGCTGCCAGATTGGCAGCGACGCTGGCCGTGATTGGCCTTGAAACACGTGTCGTGGCAGGCTGCGCGCAATTGGTCGAAGGAGGCCAATTTGCTTCTAATTGCCATGCTGGCAATTACTTAGCTCGAAGTATGTGTTCCCGTGCGCGGATTGCTTCACCGCATGGTGCGACGCTCAGGTTCTGCGCTGTTTGGCAGACTCGTTTTGACGCGCCAGCCCACAATCCACATTTACCCGCGATTAAATTCTCCGGAGGCGAACCAGACATGTCGACCGCGACCAAATCCAAGCCGCAAAAGAAGTCCACTTCCCACATCAAGCTGCAGCCGCTGGGCGACCGCGTCGTGGTCGAGCGCGAAGAATCGGAAGGCCGGACCGCCGGCGGCATCGTGCTGCCCGACTCGGCCAAGGACAAGCCGGCCCGCGGCACGGTGATCAGCGTCGGCGACGGCCGCCTGCTGGACGACGGCACGCGGCACAAGCTGCAAGTGAAGGTCGGCGACCGCGTGCTGTTCTCAAGCTATGCCGGCGAGCAATTCAAGATCGGCGACCAGGAACTGCTGCTGATGCGCGAGGACGACATTCTGGCGGTGATCGAGGAATAACCATCGTGCGACGCGACGCGCGAAACCGCAAGCGAGCTGCCGCGCGAATCGGAATGGCGATGTTTAGCCCCGATTCCAAAACCGTACAACTCATAACGATTTCACTTACAGGAGAATATCGGCTATGGCCAAGATGATTGCATTCGACCAGGAAGCCCGCGACGCGATGCGTCGCGGCGTTTCCAAGCTGGCCCGGGCGGTCAAGGTGACGCTCGGCCCCAAGGGCCGCAACGTGATTTTGCAGAAGAGCTTCGGCTCGCCGACCGTGACCAAGGACGGCGTGACCGTCGCCAAGGAAATCGACCTGGAAGACGTCTACGAAAACATGGGCGCCCGCATGGTCCGCGAAGTCGCCTCGAAGACCAGCGACGTCGCCGGCGACGGCACCACCACCGCCACCGTGCTGGCCGAAGCGATCTTCAACGAAGGCCTCAAGGCCGTCGTGGCCGGCGTCAACCCGCTGCAGATGAAGCAAGGCATCGAGCAAGGCCGTCGCCGACATCACCGACAAGCTCAAGAAGATGTCGATCGCCATCAAGAGCAAGAAGGAAATGGCTCAGGTCGGCACCGTCGCCAGCAACAACGACACCGAAATCGGCGAGCTGCTTGGCCGAGGCCATGGAAAAGGTCGGCAAGGACGGCGTGATCACGGTCGACGAAGGCAAGAGCCTCAAGACCGAAGTCGAATGGGTCGAAGGAATGCAGTTCGACCGCGGCTATCTCTCGCCCTACTTCGTCACCAATCCGACGCACGATGGAATGCGTGCTCGACGATTGCTACGTGCTGGTCTACGAGAAGAAGATCGCCAACGTCAAGGAACTGGTGCCGGTGCTGGAAGCGGTCGTCAACGCGGGCAAGCCGCTGTTGATCGTCGCCGAGGACGTCGAAGGCGAAGCCCTGGCCACGCTGGTCATCAACAAGCTCCGCGGCACGTTCAAGTGCTGTGCCGTCAAGGCGCCCGGCTACGGCGATCGCCGCAAGGCGATGCTGGAAGACATCGCCATTCTGACCGGCGGCACGCCGGTGTTCGAGAGCCTGGGCATCAAGCTCGAGAACCTGCACGATCACCGATCTGGGCCGCGCCAAGAAGGTGATCGTCGACAAGGACAACACGACGATCATCGAAGGGGCCGGCAAGTCGAGCGACATCAAGGCCCGCATCGACCAGATTCGCCGCGAGATCGACAACGTCGACGAGCGACTACGACAAGGAGAAGCTCGAAGAGCGGCTGGCCAAGCTGGCCGGCGGCGTGGCGAAGGTGAACGTCGGCGCCGCGACCGAAAGCGAAATGAAGGAGAAGAAGGCCCGCGTCGAAGACGCGCTGCACGCCACGCGCGCGGCCGTCGAAGAAGGCATTCTGCCGGGCGGCGGCGTGGCGCTGTTGCGGGCTTGTGCGTCGGTCAAGGCCGAAGGTCTCTCGCACGACCAGCAGGTCGGCTACAACATCGTCCTCCGCGCCTGCCGCGCTCCGCTGACGCACGATCGCAGCCAACGCCGGCCAAGACGGCGGCATCGTCTGCGAGAAGGTGACTCGAAGGCAAGGGCAACTTCGGCTACAACGCCGCGACCGACGTGTACGAAGACCTGGTCAAGGCCGGCGTCATCGACCCGACCAAGGTCACCCGCACCGCCCTGCAAAACGCGGCCAGCGTCGCGACGCTGCTTTTGACCAGCGACGCCCTGATCGCCGAGAAGCCGAAGGACGCCAAGAAGGGTGGCGGCGGGCGGCCACGGCGGCGATTACGATATGTACTAAACGGCGAGACGCCGTTTGCGTTGAACCACATACCACCGGACCGCAATTGGCAACTATTGCCGATCGCGGTCCGTTTTTTATTGCGCGCTGCGCTGATTTCACTTATTCGAGCGGCTTCACCGTCACTGTCACCGGATCGACGAAGTCGTCGGCGAGGCGAGCGATCTGGGCGGGCTGCATCGTGCCGTCTTGGATCCAGAATCGGTAGGCGATCGAGAGCGGATGGTCCTTGGTCAGATTGTATTCGAAATATGAACCGAAGCGGCCGTAGGGACGCTCGCTGTAGCGGGCCTCCTTGGGATTGCTCGGCCGATCGATGAGGGCGGCCGTGTAGCGCTTGCCGCCGACGACGAAGCTCATTCCGTTCCAGGGAAGATTGACGGTTCGCGGATCGCGCGAATCGGAGCCCCAGTTGCGGGAATCGCCTTCCTTGCCGACGCCGTCGGGCCGGACGAAATAGGTTTTCTTCGAGGTTTTCGTGGCAACTTCGTCGGGGGCGCGGAAGTGAAAACCGGCGTGTTGAGGATCGCCGTCGAGTTTCACCGGACCATCGGCCGTTTTCAGCTCCGAGGCGAAATCGATCAGCGTTCCGCCCGGCACGTCGTAGACGGTCATCTCGCGCTGCTCGTGCGCAAAGACCTCTTTCTTCTCGCCATGCCAATCGATAGCCAGCAGATGGCGACCGAGCACCGGCCCCGCCTCGGACGACAAAAAGCCTTCATGCGATTGGTAGGCGTCGCCGGAGCATTCCCAGACATTGGCCTTTTTCTTGCCATTGTCGTAGGTGACCCTGTTGAAGCCATAGAACAAGCCGCGGTGATGCGAATCCTGGCCGCGCGGCCCCTTGGTGAGCAGCCGCTTGCCGGTGGAATCAAAGACGTGATGATAGACCTTATACGTCTCCTCGCGAGCTGCTTTCGTCGAATCGTCCAGCGGGTGATACATGTATTGCATCACCGGCCGATCGCCGAAGCTCAGCAAATCGTGATCGCCGGGCGTGTCTTTCCAATGAAACTTGTCGCTCGCGGATGAAGCCGCGGGTGCAATCGCCAGGATTTCCGCCGTGAAGTGGGCCGATTGTCCGGCTTTGAGTTGTGGCAGAATGAAATCGAGTTCGCGGACCAATGGGCCTTGTTGCGGGGCGTTCAGCTTTCGCGCGCACGACTTGGGCCGGGATAGCCTTTCCGTCGCTATCGAGCAGTTTCACGGCCGTCGTTCGCTCGAGTCCCTCCGGCACGGTCAGAAACACCGTCACCGGCGTGTCGGAACGGTCGTGCTTGCCGGCGTCGACCGTCAACTCGAATTTCGCGCTCCGCGGCGATTCGGCGGCCGCGAAGCGAGCGTTGCTCAATCCAAGAATGGCAACGCCGAGCAGACAAAGGAAACGCCGCATGGAAACAACTCCCGTGTTCGGACTCTGAATTAACGGCGATTCAATTGCATCAACAATTGAAGAACGTACCAGAACAATAGCGCGACCGAGGCGAACAGAGCCAAGGAGGCCGCCACATGCTGCCCGATGCGATAATGACGCATCACGTTCGACGTGTCGTACAAGATGTAACCACACGAAAACGCGATCATCGCGACCGAAAACGGAATTCCCAGATCATGTTGGCTCAAGCAGGCCCAGCCGATGATAATCAGCACGGCGATGCTGGCGATTCCCAAGATTCCGCGCAGAAACGAGAAATCTTGCCCGGAAACGACGACGATCAACGTCAATGCGCCGACCAGCGCTCCAGTGACCCAGCCCGCCGTGAAGATCACGTTCGGCGGTCCGAATTTTTCGGCAACCATCAACAAGGGCAAGAAGATCACGGCTTCGCCGATGACATACAGCGCACAAGCCCGCGTACTGGCGGGAAACTGAAACGCTCGACATCGCCCAACTATTGGCCAAATAGCTGATGCCCATGAAGGCTCCGATCACGATCAACCAGCTATACCTGGTGCCGAGCATCAGGTTGACGAGGTCCGGCGCGAACGGCGCGCGGATCAAGATCGCTTCCAAGGCAATGAACGCGGCGACGGCGCCGGCAAGATGCAGGTACGTTTTGCGGATGAAATCGGCCCGTTCGTCGGCGGCCGCTTGTGCGGCAAGCGTTCCCCACGGCGAACGATACGGATTCTCGGCGGAGCTCATGGCAAAGGCCTTTCGGATGCGGCAAAATATGGAAAGCGAATCGCAGTCAGACCGGCAAAACCGAGGCTATTGCCGGCCGGCGATACATAAAGGGTAAGACGCTGGCATGGCGCAGTCAACAGGAGCGTCGATTCCCAATTCTACCTCAAGAGTCCTTGCAAAACCGGCGTGGGACAAGGGGACAGTCCCCGTTTTGCTCCGCGGACTCCGCAAAATGGGGATAGTCCCCCGACCGTTTTTGCCGTCCGGCCGTTGCCTTGGGGGTTTGACTTTAGCACGCCAATTCGCAATCCTCTGCGGATTCGCCGGAACATACGGCTTGGCGCGGGTTGCAAGGAGGCTCACCACGGTGCGACGGAGCGAAATCGAAGAAATGGCACGCGGCTTGATGCGGCGCTTCGGCCTCGCCGATTGGGAATTCGCGTTCAATCGGCGCAAACGGTCGTTGGGGCTCTGCCGCTATACGTTGCGGCGGATTGAGCTTTCCAGCCATTTCGCGCTGGCTCACGACGAGGCGGAAGTGCGCGACGTGATCTTGCACGAAATCGCTCATGCGCTCGCGGGCCACGGCGCGGCGCACGGTCCACGATGGAAGGCAATCTGCAAGTCGATCGGCGCCCGGCCCGAGCGCTGCGGCAATGCGCTCATGCCGGCAGGCCGCTGGCGGGCGACGTGCCCCGCTTGCCGCGACGAATTCAATCGCCACCGCCGACCGATGCGAAATCGCAGCTACTCGTGTCCGCGATGTGGACCGACGGACGGCAAACTTCTGTTTTGCGCGAGGAGAACGTAGGACAACTATCGCCCTTTGCCGCGCATCCTCCACCGCCGAAATAAATCCATCGAAACGAGAATCGCCGCCCCGATCAGCGCCCAGGGCGACAGGTTGCGTAGCGATGTTGCCATACTCAATCCGTCCTTGGCGGCGGAGTTGCCGGCGATTACTGGGCCGACGTAGCCCCCGATGTTGCCGACCATATTGATGAATCCGATCGCCGACGCGGCGGCAGCGGCGCCCAGGAAAATCGTTGGCATCGGCCAAAAGGCCGGTATGTGCGTAAAAACACAACCGCCGACCAAGAAAATCATCACCAGAATCGCCAGGCAAGGATGATTTCCCAACTGCGACGCCAGAAACATTCCGACACTCACCAGCGCCAGTGGAACGGCGGCGTGCCAGGTCCGTTCGCGAGTGCGATCGGAATGCCGCGCGTTCAATAGCACCGCCACGACCGACACCACGTAGGGCAGCACCGCGAGGAGTGCCTTCGCATGGTCCTCGTGCGCGCGGAGCACGTCTGGCGACATCTTTCCAGCCACGCCGAGCCACAACCGTACCGTATAGGGGAGCGACGGCAGCCATGTGCCCATGATCGTCGGCATGAAGAAATTCGCGCCGTAAATCGTGATGTTCTGAAGAAAATAGACTGTGGTCAGGAGCAACACGATCAGCAAGTGGTTCTGCCAACGGGTTCGACCGTGAGCAATCTGTTTTTGTTCGCGTTCGCGATCGAGCTCGCCGGCCAGCCATTTACGTTCATCCTCGGCAAGCCACTTCGCTTCGGTCGGGCGGTTCGGCAGCAGAAAAAACGTCATGACGCCGGCCAGCACCGGCAGCGCTCCCTCGACGATGAACACCCACCGCCAGCCGACCAGCCCCAACCAATTGACTCCAATCAGCCAACTCGACACCCAATTCCCAATCGCCATCGACAGCGGCATCGCCAGCGCGAATCCGGCAATCGCCTTGGCCCGATCCTCGGTGCGAAACCAGTAGGAAAGATAGACGATCACCGAGGGAAAAAACCCGCCCTCGAAAAAACCGAGCAGGAAGCGAAACGCTTTGAGTTGGTCGCCCGGATCGTGGGCCAGGCCGTTGACGAACCGCGCGGCGCCGGACAAGAAGCCGAGGTTTTCGCTGATGTGCGGCAGCCAGCCGAACGCCTTCGACATTGCCGGCGTGCCGATCGCGCCCATGGCCATCGCGGTCAGCCCCCACAGCACCAAAATCCGCACGAACACCCAGCGCACGCCCCAGCGTTCGACCGACAGCGTGCTGGGGATTTCCAAAATCAAGTAGCCCCAGAAAAACAGGCCCGAGGCGACGCCGATCAATTCCTGGCTGAGCCCGAGCCCGCCGTGCTCCGGCGAGGCCGCCATGCCGAGGCTGGCCACGGAGATATTCGAGCGATCGATATAGGCGAGGATATAGAGAAAGAAGAGGAGCGGCACCAGATGGAGCGTGATCCGCCGCCGGCTGCGCTCGGCCACGCTCGGCGCGGGCTTGCGCCAGAAGATCGCCATCAAGCGATCCCCGACCGGGTCGAGCGTGGAAAGTGGTCGATTCATCCCCGCCTGCAAACTCCGGCCGGGCTGGGCCGGAAGCAAAAGTTCGAAACGTGTTGTTTGACGTTAGCCAATCCGCGAGCGAATTGCAAACGGAAGCTCGCGCGGAGTCGCGGAGCGCGGGTCTTTCTAAATCAACTTGCACTGTCCCGGGAGTCACGGCTGTAGGGAACGGCCTCCGTGCCGCTCCGAGAGCACTCGCTTTCTCGGAACGGCACGGAGGCCGTTCTCTACAGATTCTTCATCGGACTCCCTAGATCTTGCAACGCAATTTACCGGATTGTTTCGACTTCAACTCTTGCTCCCTGGTTTTCACACGCCGAAAGCACGCAGTCGTAGTCGGCGGCGTCGGCTTCTTTGCGCAGGCGGGCGGCGAGGTCTTGGCCGGCTGTTTCATTTGGCACGATGGCGAATAACGACGGGCCCCACGAGCTTTGGCCCACGCCTTCGATGCCGAGATCGCGCAATCGTTTGGCCAACGCCGCCGCGTGACGATCAAAAAATGTTCCTTCCTGTTGCGATGCGAAGCAACTGCCGGCGGTTTGGCCGAAGCGATACAAACCGGCGCTGAAGGCTGCGAAATCCGCCTCAGCCGCTGCCGGCAGAAGATGGAGCAGGGCCTCAGTGCAAAGCGCGGCGGTCGTTTCCGATGGCACGGCCGGCAAACGGGCAAAGGCTTGCCTCTCGGCATCGCCATGCAAGCCGGTCGTACGGCGCGGCAATAACAGCAACACGCGCCACTCGGCCGGCAATTCCATTCGAGCCACGAGCGGCGAAATCTCTTCTGATTGCCGCTTGCCCGCTTCGACCAGAAGTCCACCGACGGCGAAGCCATGCGCCCCGATCGCCGAGCGTTTGCCGCGGCCGGCCGTCGCTGCAAGTTCGCCGGGCAATCCCAGCGGTTCGCCGGCCAAAATGTGGATCGCGGTGGCAACGGCCATGCCGAGTTGCGTTCCGGTGCCAAGGCCGATGTGTTCTCGCGGGGCTGATTCGATATGAAGGTGACACTGCGGCGGTGACGGCAACTTCATGGCTGTCGCCGCGCGGCGGACGAAATCCAAAGCCCGATCGGCAAGCAGGCCGGTCGCTCCGAGCGTTGGAGCCGGCCGCACTCGCAATCGAATTCCCGGCTCGGCAATCATCAGGCCGACGCCGCCGAACTGCCGCGGAGCAGCGCGCTCGAAGCCGTGGCCGAAGGAAAACATTCCAAAATGCAGCCGGCTGCCGGTGGCAATGCGAATGACGTGTTGCAGCATGGGCGGAGTCATTGGTCGATCTTACGGTGCATTGCGAACGAAGTTTCGCAGCATCTCGAAAGCTTGATGTTCGCGTGGGCCGCCGGTTTTTTCAACCATGATTGCCAGGCGATTGAATTCCGCCTCGATTTCGGCTCTGGGCAATAGCGCGATTCGTGTCGCCAGAATCGCCGCTTCGATGACGGCGTGCTTCGCCCGATTGAAACCGAAAAAATCGCGTTGCCGGCCGTAACCGACCACGTCGGCGACGATCTCGGTTCGCGGCTGGCGATCGTCGATCGAGCGTACCCGGAAGGCGTACCAGCGGCAAGCGTCGGCCAGGATGACGCCGGCGACTGCCTCGCAACGAACGAGCGCCGGCGGCGGATCGAGCTGATCGATGGCCGCTTGAGCCAGCACCAGCACGTCGTTGACGACGTGAAGCACGCCTTCGCCGCTGCGCTTTAGATTCGCATACGTCATTGAAGTTTGATAGGGTCGCAGCAGCAGTGTCTCGAATCGTTCATCGACCCGTGGGCCCATCGGCGAAATGTTCGCGCTTCCGTCGACGCTCAGCGTAGTGACGATGCCTTCGAGGATCATGGTTCTAAAATGTTACCGGCGCCCTTGGCAATTGCGGTCCCGGCTCAGCGCGCGGTAAGCGTTCTTCGTCAATCGATGGGAGCGGTTCCGGAAACGGCACTCCGGCAAGTCGCAAAAAGTTGGCCAGAAGCGGATAGCCGGCCTCGGTGAGAATCGACTCGGGATGAAACTGCAAGCCGACGACCGGCCGCTCGCGATGGGCGATCGCCATCACGAGACCATCCGCGGTTCTGGCCGTCACTTCCAGCGTCGCCGGCAATCCAGCTTCTTCGACGATCAGCGAGTGATACCGGCAAGCGACCAACGGATTCGGCAAACCGGCAAAAACTCCGCGCCCGTTGTGATGCACTGCCGAGGTCCGGCCATGCACTGCTTCTTGAGCCCGACCGATCCGTCCGCCCAGTGCCGCCGCGATGGCCTGATGCCCGAGGCAAATCCCGAGGATCGGCAATTCATGCTGCAACTCGCGCACGATCTCGATCGAGCAACCCGCTTCGTTCGGCGTGCAAGGCCCTGGCGACAACACGACGGCGTCGGGCCGAAGCGCGCGCACGCCCGCCACGTTAATCGCATCATGCCGCACGACGCGCGTCTCCTGACCCAGCCGCTGGAAATAGCGAGCCAGATTGAAGACGAAGCTGTCGTAGTTGTCGATTAGTAAAATCATTTGTAGCGAGATTCGTGAGAATGCCAAGCCAGAGCGAATCGCGGCTGAGGTATCACGAACTCAGCTACAATGCTCGCAACAATCCCTCCGCTTTGTGCCAGGTTTCTTCGTATTCTCGCCGCGGATCGCTTTGGGCGACGATGCCGCCGCCGACCGGCATTTGCCACCAGCCACGGCCGGCCGTGATCGTGCGAATCAGAATGTTCGTGTCCATCGAGCCATCGAAACCGAGATAGCCGAGGCCGCCGCAATAGGCGCCGCGGGCGGTCGGCTCGAGTTCGGCGATGATTTGCATCGCGCGGATTTTCGGCGCCCGGTGATCGAACCGCCGGGAAACGCGGCCCGCACGAGGTCAAGCGCAGTGACACCATCGGCAAGCTCTCCCCGCACGACCGACACGAGATGCTGCACGAATTCGTAGACCTCCAATCGGCATAGCTCGCTGACCACGACACTTTCCGGCCGGCAGACTCGGGCCAGGTCGTTCCGCAGCAGATCGACGATCATCACGTTTTCGGCGTTGTCTTTCTCGCTTTGCCGCAGATCGTCGCCGGCGAACAGATCGGCCTCGGGCCGGGCCGTGCGGCGGCGGGTGCCTTTGATCGGCCGGGCTTCGACCTGCCGATCGACGACTTTCAAAAACCGCTCCGGCGAGGCACTGACGATTTGAAACTCGCCCAAATCGAAGTAGCCGGCGAACGTCGCAGGATTCCGCTCGCGCAGCCGAAGGTATAAGGCGACCGAATCGTCTGCCGCCGGGCAAAGCAGCCGCTGGGCGAGATTGACCTGAAAAATATCGCCGGCGCGAATGTATTCGATGGCGCGGGCGACCGTGTCGATATATTGGGCAGCCGAGAAATTGCTGGATATCCGCGTTCCATCGCCGGATGCGACGAATTCCGCGACCGGATATTGCGGCGCCAAATCCGCCGGCGACACGGGCCGGTTCGGTGTAACCGGCGATCGTGTCTTGCCGTTTTGGATTGGAGCTTCGAGCCAGCGGCAAAACTTCTGCGCACGCTGCACCGCGCGGCGACGGCGCGAGTTTGGCTCTTGTTCTGGAAATCCTTGCGAGATGATCCACGCCCGGCCGGCGAAATGATCGAAGGCCACGACAACGTCGTACAATCCAATTGCCATCGCCGGCACGTCGAATTCATCTATCCGCGCCGCCGGCAAGCGCTCGAGCCGATGCGCGAAGTCGTAGCTGAGCAAACCGGCGGCGCCCCCTTGAAACGGCGGCAGGCCGGGGATTGTTGGCGCGGAAAAACTGGCCATCCGCCGGGCTAAGTCGGCTAACGGATCGTCGTCGTGCGGCGAAACCGGCACTTCGAGGTATTCGAACGGATCGGCCGTGACGAATGAATAACGGCCAAGTTCCTGATCGCGGCGGGCGCTGTCGAGATACAAACAGTGCGGCAACGCCGACAGCTTGCGAAACACTTCCTCCGCAGCCGGCGCGGGGCTCAGTTCTTCGACGACGCACGTCTCCAACATCGTTCCGCTACGGGCATCGGAAAGCGTCATGGCGGAGCGGGCGTTGGAGGCGGATCGGTCGGAGGCGGATCGGTTGACGATGGCAGTGGAATGTTGTCGGATGCTTTTGCGATGGACCGCTTTAGCCGGTGGCTTTGCTCGGTGCGGGTCAGATATCCCCAGTCCAAAGCCTCGTCTTGCCGATAGTCTTTCGACAGCGTCAGGGCCGTGACGGCTTTGGCCATTTCGTATCCTAAATAAAAGGCATGGCCCGCGTCGAGGTTCCGCGGCTGTTTGGCCAGCAGTTGTTCGCAGAGAACGAACGGATCGGCGTCGGCCAGATGCAGGCCGGCGCTGACGACATGAACCTGCCCATCCTCGGCGAAAATGCGGTAGTTGTTGTCTTTGATCTCGGCGGCGAGCCGGTTCAATTCGTCGTCGCCGAATCGGGCCGGCTCGGAGCCGCGAAGCATGACGAGCCGTGGATCGACGTGCTTCGGCAACGTGCGATGCCGCACCGCATGGTAGACAAGCCGCCGAGCCAGATCGCATTCGCGCACGCTGCCGCGCGCCCAATTGATCACTTGCGTCGTCAGCACGCTACGAATCCCGAGCTCCTCGCAAATCGCCAGCAGCAGAACGTTCAGCCCGGCCGAATCGATGTCGGTCAGTTCGGTCAAATTTCCAACGCCCATCAGCATTTCGGCATCGGGAAACCGGCGGCGGATTTCGAAGTACCGCAGCAAGCTGGCGGCAAACCCCAGCCCGATCGGCTCCAGCACGGGATCGATTCGTAGTCGCACGTTCGCGGCCGCCAAATGCGCCACCGTCTCGTCCAAGCCACCCAAATCGGCCGGCACGTCGGGCACGACAACCACTTCGCATCCCCAATCGCAGGCGGCCTCGCGATTCGAAGAATTTACGGACAGCACCAATTCCGCCCCGGCCCGAACGGCAGGCTCGATTTCGCGCGGATCGAGGCTGTCGATCGAAACACGATGGCCGGCGTCGCGCAGCGCTCGCACCACTTCGCCGACGCCGCTCCAAGGTCCGCCCGGATCGCAGCCGACGTCGATCAGGTCGGCGCCGTCGGCCACCAATTGTTGCGCCTGCACAATGATTTCGGCGAGCGACAGCCGTGGACAATGATTGATCTCAGCGACGATTTGAATGTCGTGCGCGCCGTAGTTGAACCGGGGGCGGTTCGTGGCCGAAGAATGCGCTCAGCCGGCGCAAATCGCGCGGCCCGAGTTCAACCGGCACCCGCGCCACGATCTCGACCGGCCGCAAATCTCCTTCGCAATAGCCGGGCAACAGCACGCGATTCGTGTCGGGTGGCACGGAGATCCGCCGGGCAATCCACTCCGGCGTCATGAGAGCCGCCACGGTGATCGGCAGCACATCGATCGTGTAAGAGAACCCAACGCGCGGCGCCAGTTCCTTCAGCACCTCGCGCAAGCTATGCTCGGCCAGTCGCCCCGTGACAAAGTGGATCCGCTCAGGAGCCATGCGAGGCGATCATCCAGTTGTCAGGAGAGGGGCCAAATTCAGACGTGTGGCACTGGCAAGCGCAGTCTGCCAGTGCCGGCGAGCGAGTTGAGGTCGAAGATCGAGTTGCCTTAAGCCATAAATGCTTGTCTGACGGTCGGCGCTTCTTGAAGAATCCGCCGTCTTCTCGCGCTCCCACTGGCCGACTTCGCTGGCCAGTGCCGCACCAGCACTCCGCTCACGACTACGGCATCGCTCGTTTGATGAAGTCCGTAATATCCTGCTTCAGCTTGCGATGCGAATCGTGGTCGATATACATCATGTGGCCGGCTTCGTAGTATTGCCATTCGACGTTTTTCAACATCTCCGGATGCAGGCCGAGGTGGTTGAAGGTGTATTGGACCGAGAAATACGGTGTCACGATGTCGTAGTAGCCGGCGCAGACCATCACTTTCAGATGCGGATTCTTTGCGAATGCGTTGCGCAGCAGGCTGGTCGTTTCGGCGTAGCCGTTGGTCGCGTCCCAATCCCAGGGCATGATGCCGCCGAGGACGTTGTAGACCATGTCGGTCTTGTAGCCGAGTTCGGCGCGGATGTATTGCTGAAACGCCGCTTCGAAGGGCGGGCGGATCAGGCTGCCCGAGGGATCGAAATCGCCGCGCTGGCTGATGCTGAGCGGCGCGGGTCCGGTGAGCCGGCCATCGTAGCCGCCAATCATGAGCTTCTGGTCGTGCAATAGTTGTCGGGTGAAGCGGCCCGATTCGACTCGCAAATCGCAATCGTCGATGTACCGCCGCTCCAAGCCGGTGTAGCGGGCCAGCTTGTCGATCGTCGATTTTCGCTCGGCGGCCGTCATGTCGCTTCCCTTGTTGAGCATCGGCACATAGTCGCTCATCGCCCAATGCTCGACTTCCTTGAGCACGGTTTTCAAATCCTTCTGCTGCAAATCGGCCGGCAGCTTTTTGTGATACCAGGCGTCGGCGGTGCAGGTCGGCAGGTGCAGCGCATACGGCAGGCCGTTGGATAGATTCTCTTCGAGCATGCCGAAATCGAGCACGGTCGAGATCAGCACGATGCCGTTGACGGCGATTCCCTTTTCGACAAGGGTGCCCGCCAGGCCGGCGGCGCGAAACGTGCCGTAGCTTTCTCCCGCGATGAACAGCGGCGAGAGCCAGCGTTCGTTGCGCGTGATATACATCCGAATGAATTCGCCGACCGATTGCAGATCGCCGCGCACTCCGTTGAGCTGGCGGGCGATGTCGGGCGTCTTGGCGCGGCTGTAGCCCGTGCCGACCGGATCGATGAACACGAGATCGGTCTGATCGAGCCAGGTGAATTCGTTGACGACCAGCTTGAACGGCGGCGGGGGCATGTCGCCGTTGTCCATCAACTTCGGACTGCGCGGGCCCATCGCTCCCATGTGAACCCAAATCGACGCCGAGCCGGGTCCGCCGTTGAAGGCGAATGTCACCGGCCGCTTCGCCATATCGGCGCCGTCGAGCGTGTAGGCCATGTAAAAGATGTGGGCCTCGGTTTCGCCGCGCAGCATTCTTGATCGGCATCTGTGCGGCCGTGGCCGTGTATTCGAGCGTCTTGCCGCCGACGGTGATTTTGTGATGCGTGACGACCGGTGTTTCATCGACCGATTCGGCGACCTCGGCAACGGTGGTCGCGGGCGGATGCAACGGATCGAGACGTTGACGACGGCCATGCGGGGCATCTTGAGGTTCTTCCGCCGGTTTCTCTGTCGGTTTTTCAGTCGCTCGTGGCGTCGTCTTGGGTGAATCAGTCTTGGCCGGCTCGAGTTTGGCTGGCGCTGTCTTGGGTTGATCTGGCTTTGGCTGCGGCTTCGCTGGAGCGTCTTTCGGCTGCTGGGCGATGGCGGGCAACGTCATTAAACAAAGCACGATCGGATAGATGGCCTTCATCGATTTTTCTCTGCGGGATTTTGCAATGTGGGATTTTGCGATGCGAGGTGTACCGGGAACGACGGTTACTAGAGTACACCGCCCCAACGGCGGCAGCAACTCGCGGCGAGATCGTTGGTTCAATCGCAAAACTCCCAGGGAAGGCGGTCGTGACGTTCTCCAATTGCGGAGTCGTCGGCCGCCATCCCTGGGCTTGGGCCGCGAGATTGTTTACTTCGAGCGCAACTCGTGGACATTTGCGCTTCGGCTCACGATAATAGCGGCGCGGAACCGGCCCTTCCATCGACCGTATTCATTGAGGATCCCACCATGTGCAACGCGGCAGTTTCGTTTGGATCGCTTTTGCTCGCCTGCGGCACGATTTTGTCGATCGCCACGAGCGCCGCGGCGGTCGATTTTCCTGATGTTCGACAATCTTCCGTCGGTCAAGGAATTGCCCGATCCGCTGATCATGTTCGACGGCAAGCACGTCACCACGAAAGAGCAATGGACCGACGAGCGAAAGCCGGAGTTGAAGGCCCTGTTTCAGCACTACATGTACGGTTGCGCGCCGGGCGACACGAAGATCGATGCGACCGTCGTTCAAACTGCGAGCGATTGCCTCGGCGGCAAGGCGACGATGAAGCAAGTGTCGATCGGTTTCGGGCGGCCCGATTGTCCGAAATTGCACTTGCTCGTGATCTCGCCGAAACACCGCGGCGACGGCCATCCGCCGGCGGTATTCCTCGGCTTGAACTTCACCGGCAATCACACGGTGTTGCCCGATGCGCGGATCGCGCTGCCGACGGTTTGGATGCCCGATGGCCCTGGCGTCAAGGACCATCGCGCGACGGAGGAGGGGCGTGGCACGGCGCTCAAGACTTGGGAGATCGAGCACGTCGTCGATCATGGTTACGCCGTCGCGACGTTTTACTACGGCGACATCGCGCCGGATAAGCCGGGGCTCGACGAAGGCGTTTTTCCGTTTTTCCGCATGGCCGGTCAAACCAAACCGCGATCGTTCGATTGGGCGTCGATTGCCGCATGGGCCTGGGGCGCGCGACATGCCGTTGATTATCTGCTGACCGACGGTGACGTGGATGGGAAGCGGATCATCGTGTTCGGGCATTCGCGGCTGGGAAAGACGGCGCTGTTGGCCGGGGCGTTCGACGATCGGATCGCGGCGGTTATTGCCCATCAAGCCGGTTGCGGCGGCTCGGCGCCGAGCCGCGGGCATAATCCAAAAAGCGAGCCGGTCACGCGCATCAACAACACGTTTCCGCATTGGTTCGACGGCGAATTCAAGAAATTCAACGGCCAGGAAGATCGGCTGCCGTTCGATCAGAATTGCCTGGTCGGCTTGTGCGCCCCGCGGCCGGTGCTGTTTAGCTGCGGCACGCTCGACGAATGGGCCGATCCACCGGGACAGCTCGAAGTGTTGAAAGCGGCGAATTCGGTCTATCGGCTGTTCGGTGTGGACGGAATTGCCGCCGATGCGAAAGCCGAGAACGACAAGATCATCGGCGACAAGCTCTGCTACTACATCCGCGAGTCGAAGCATCTCGTGAACAAAGAGTATTGGGATGTGTTCATGGAGTTTGCGGATAAATCGTTGCCGGCGAAGTGATTATTTCCGCCCGCCATTGATCGGGATCACCTGGCCGGTGATGAACGCTGCGGCGGGCGAGACAAGAAACCGCGCGACGCGAGCGACGTCTTCGGGCGTGCCCCAGCGCTGCAAGAGTGATTCACCGATGGCGCACTCTTGCCAGGCGTCGCTGGCATGTTGGCCCCAGGCTGTTTTGATCCAGCCGGGTGCGAGACAATTCACGCGCACCGTTCGCGCACAACGAACGGGCGAGGCTGCGCGAAAACGCGGCGATGGCTCCTTTTGTGGCGGAAAAAATCTCGCCGCTGTCGCCTGCCATGCCGGTTTCGGATTGATCCCAGCCCATGTTGATGATCACGCCGCCGCGAGCTTTCATCCGTGTTCCAGCGGCGCGCGACAATCGGATCGTGGCCAACACGTCCACCTTCCAAAGCGCCTCGAGTTTTTGTTCAATGCTCCACGCCGCGGCGGGACCGGTGAGTGTGTCGGCGCCGGCGTTGTTGATCCAGATATCGATCGAACTTCGCCACCGAAAGGCTTGTTCAACTAGCGAGTCTTGCTGGGCAACGTCGCTCAGATCGGCGAGCACAATCTCGGCTTGCCGGCCGAGATTGCGAATTTCATCGGCGACCGATTCAGCCCCCTCGCGATTCTGTCGCGCGTGAATCAGACAATCGGCCCCGGCGGCGGCCAATTCCAACGCGATGGCCCGGCCGATGCCGCTCGACGAACCGGTGACGATGGCCGTCTGGCCCGCGAGTTCGTTCACTTGACGACTTCCAGTTTCGGCGCCGGCGCGGCATCAACTTTGGCATCGATCACCGCCGGATCGATCGCTTTGAGAAATGACAAGATCTGCAGGTAATAAGAATGATAGCCGAAGACGCGGAGTTCTTTGATCGCTTCCTCTGCCGACCAGTTTTGCTTCGTCATCCGATAGACGCCGACCATCGTGCCGGTGCGGTCGGAGCCGTAGGCGCAGTGGACGAAAACCGGTTGATTTTTCGGATCGTCGACGATTTTGAGAAACTTGACGGCTTCTTGCTTTTCCAAATGGAAGGGGTTGCACGGAATCTCGGCATATTGCAAGCCGGTCCCCTTGAGGAACGATCGATCGCTATACTCCACTCGCAAATTGACGACCGTCTTCACGCCGCGGGCCTTGAGCGTGGCAAAACCTTCCGCGGTCGGCTGCGCCGCGAAATAGTGCGGCCGAGACTTCGGCAAAATTCTCGAGTCCCGGCAAATCGTTTCGCGGCTTGGCTGGCTGCGCTTTGGCCGCCGGAGCGGGCTCTTGGGCGAGGAGCGGCAGGCAAGCCGACAGTAGCAGCGCCGCCACCAGCACGGGCAGCCAAGAATTATCTCTGAACCGGCAACGAATCACGTCGAGCTCCGATAATCCAGGAATAGGCGGCCTGGCAACACAATGCTAACGGCCGCGATATTTGCATTGTGTCGGTCGCTTTGGCGAAAGTAAAGCCGACTCGGCTTGGCCCCGCGCGCCCGTTCGTCGTACAATTCCTTCGCCGATGCACCAATACAACTAGCCGATTCAGCCATGCCCAATCTATCGCCCAATCCCGCCGCCGCTGCCGCGATCGATGCCGACGGTTTCGTCGAGGAAATCGAGCTGCGCGGGCACATTATCGACAGCCTGATTCTGCCGAAGATTCTCGATCTGATTGCGGCCGGCGGCGGGGCATTTCGGATCAAGCGAATCACGATCGGCCAATCGCGCAACGATCCGAGCTATGCGCTCGTCGAAATCAAGGCGCCAACGGCGGCGGCGCTGGCGGCCATTGTCGCGCAAGTGGCCGATCATGGGGCCGTGCCGATCGCGCAGCACGATTGCCGGCTTGAGGCGGCCGATGTCGCCGGCGCTTTTCCGGAAGGCTTTTACAGCACGACGAATCAGCGGACCGAAGTTCGGCTCGACGGTGGCTGGGTGCCGGTCGCCGATCAGGAAATGGATTGCGCCATCGTCGTCGACACGACGGCTCATACGGCCCGATGCATCGCGATGACGGATGTCAAACTCGGTATGCCGCTAGTCGTCGGCCATGCCGGAGTTCGCGTGTTTCCCGAGCAGCGGTCGGTCGAGCGGACGCAGGCGTTTGAGTTCATGAACAGCCCGGTGTCGACCGAGAAGCCGAAGGGCGTGGCGATCCGGCAGATTGCTCAAGAACTGTTCGCAGTGCGCAAGACCCGCGGCAAGTCGCTGCTGGTCGGCGGGCCGGCCATCATTCACACCGGCAGCGGGCCGTATGTGCAGGAACTGATCCGCAGGGGTTACATCAACATCCTGTTTGCCGGCAATGCCCTGGCAACGCACGACATCGAGCAGGCCCTTTACGGCACGAGCCTCGGCGTCCATCTCGATCGCGGCGACCTGGCCGAGGCGGGCCACGAACATCATCTGCGGGCGATCAACCGCATCCGGCGCGTCGGCGGCATCCGGGCTGCCGTCGAGCAAGGCGTGCTCACCAGCGGAATCATGTACGAATGCGTCAAGCACAACGTCGATTTCCTGCTGGCCGGCAGCATCCGCGACGACGGCCCGCTGCCCGACGTGATCACCGACATGTTGGAAGCCCAGCGGCAAATGCGAGAGAAGATTCGCGATCTGTCGTTTGCGTTGATGATCGCGACGACACTGCATTCGATTGCCGTGGGAAACCTGTTGCCGGCGTGGGTGAAAGTCGTCTGTGTTGACATTAACCCGTCGACTGTCATCAAGCTGAACGACCGCGGATCGTTTCAGACCGTCGGATTGGTTACGGACGTCGAGCCATTCTTGCGGTCGTTGGTCGAGGACTTGGAAGTGTTGGAAAAAGCAAGCGGCTTGGTTGCGATTTGATCGATCAGCGAGTTGCTTTTGATGGAGGTTGGAAATGGATGCCAACGATCGTGCCCGGTCTACGACGAAGGTTGCTCGCGGACTGCTCTGGTGCTCACTGGAATCCCGACAGGCGGTGCGTTTCAAATGGCTCCGAGGCGCACTCATTGTTTTCGCGACCTTCGTGTTTGCTGGATTTGCATTTGCGTTTTCGGCGACGCGTGAGAAGCGTGATGTCGTCATCGAACGCCTAGTGCGGTCCGGGGTGGAGCTGCAATTGTCGGAGTCCCATGCTGGCGCGACAGTGTGCGGCAAAGATGAAGCGCTGCGGGAACTGGCGTCGTACTTTCCGGAACTCGAAGATCTCTCGATCACGAATTCGGACGTCACTGATTTAGGATTCGCCGAAATTAGAAGACTCCACCAGCTTCGCCACCTGTATCTGACGGAAAACTCGAAGATGACTGGCAGCGCATTCTCGGCGGTAAACACGATCAACGGACTTGAGACATTTCACGTCGAGGCGGAGGCCTTCTCTGATGCTTCAATCGAATTTGTGCGACGCCAATCGAAGCTAAAGTCGTTGCGAATCATCGACACTAAGGTTTCCGATGATGGCTTGCGAACCCTCTCCGCAAACAACGGGCTGGAGTTTGTAAATCTGTCCGATAATAAGAATATGACCGGTGCCGGCATGCGATTTCTGGCGCATTCAGTCCACTTGAAATGCCTCTACCTGTCGCGGTCCGGGATAACTGACGACGGGTTTGCACACATCGCCGAATTGCCTTCACTAGAGTCGTTGCGAATTGACGGCACGCCGCTTGGGGACAATGGAATCAAGGGCTTGACCTCTTTGACGAAATTATCCGATTTGGATATCCACGACACGAAGATTGGCGACGACGGGCTGAAAGTAATTGCTCGGCTACCCCAACTCAAGACATTGGTCGCGTACCGGATTAAGATCGGCGACGAGGGCCTTGCTTCGTTGGATGCGTCTCCCCGGCTCAGTTTCCTCCGGCTCGACTTTAGCGGGGTCACATCGAATGGGCTGATGCAGCTACAAAACCTGCCGAAGCAACTGAGCGGATTATTTGTTAGCCACACGGATGTGGACGATCGTGCGATGCCGGCCTTGAGCAACTATCAAAACCTGTCGCAACTCTCCATCTCTGGCACAAAAGTGACGGACGCGGGAATATGGGCTCTTTCGAGACACTCGCACATAAATTCATTGGATGTTGCGGAGACTTCAATTACAGATACATCCGTCGCGGCGATCACCCAAATGAAGCGATTAACCTTTTTGGACATTCGTGGAACGGGAATCTCAGACGGCGGCTGTAAGCGACTCCATGCAGCCTTTCCAACCGCGGACATTTGGTATGGGGCGTTGGAAAAATAGACGTCCTCCCAAACGCGGCAAATGTCGGTGACAACCGAGGTTTCATGGCACAATTTATACCGAATTCTCAATTTGCATTCTCGCCATGCCGCAAGCCCATGTCTTGATGTGCCCGCCCGACTATTTCGGGATCGAGTACGAAATCAACCCCTGGATGAGCCGGCAGCGGCAGTCGGATCGGCCGACGGCGATTCGGCAGTGGAATGCGCTGCGGCAGTTGTTGGAGGAAGCGGGGGCGACGGTTTCGCTGATGACGCCGGTCGCCGGTTTGCCCGACATGGTGTTCACCGCCAATGCGGCTCTGATCTACCGGCAGACGGCGGTGATGGCCCATTTTCGTCATCCGGAACGACAGGGCGAAGTTCCTTACGACGAAGCGTGGCTGGCGGCGGCTGGATTCCGCATCGAGCGCGTGCCGGAGGATATTCATTTCGAGGGCGCCGGCGACGCGCTGTTCTGCGGCGATACGTTGTTTGCAGGATACCGCATCCGCAGCCATGCCCGTGGCCATCAGCAGATCGGAGAGTCGCTCGGCTGCCGCGTTATTCCGATGGAGTTGGTCGATCCGTATTATTATCACCTCGACACTTGCTTCTGCCCGCTGGCGCCGGGCGTGGCGATTTACTTTCCGCCGGCGTTGGATCAATACGGACGCGACGCGCTGGCCGCGAATATTCCTGACTTGATCGCGGTCGAGCCAGAGGAAGCGCGGCGATTCGCTTGCAACGCCGTGGTGGTCGGCAAGACGGTGGTGACGAACACCGGCTGTCCGAGGCTACATGCCGCGCTCTCGGCGCGCGGTTTCACGCCGCGCGAAACACCGCTCGACGAATTCGTGAAGGCCGGCGGCAGCGCGAAGTGTCTGACGCTGCGGCTCGACGGCGAAGAAGCCGCGGGTTGGAAAAGCGAATTGGATCAGTCGATGGACGGCAAGCGGCAGGCATAAGGGCTGATCGAAGAATCACATCGCGTTTTCGCTCCGCCGCCCTCGCTAACGCTTCGGGTTAGTGTGGCTGCGGCATACTAACCCGAAGCGTTAGCGAGGGCGGGTCGAAAAAAAGGCGGGCCGTTTCGAAGATCTTTTGAATCCTCAAAACGGCCCGCGACGACTTTCATCCCAATCTCATGCCGGGATGATCAAAGTCGCTGAATAATCCGACCGGCACTCAGGCGTCGTCTGAATCGGCTCCGCGATCGAAATCGCGTCGATCGGGTGGACCGTCTTGATCGTCGTCGTCATCCGCATCGCGTGGTCCGTGGAAGCGGTGATGATGATGAAAGCCCTGCGGCGGCCCGGGAGGGCCGTCGCGATCCGGTCCACGATCGAAATCGCGTCGATCCGGCGGCCCATCTTGATCGTCATCCGAATCGCCGTCTTGCGGACCGTGGAATCCGTGGTGACGACCGAAGCCCGGCGGCGGACCTTGAGGGCCGTCGTCATCTTCGTCGGCGTCGCCATCGCGCGGACCAGGACGTCCGAAATGACGACGGAAGTCCGGGCGCGGGCCCATGCCCGGCGGCGGGCCGTCGTCATCTTCGTCGGCGTCGCGATCGCGCGGACCGGGACCGCCAAAATGACGGCCGAAATCGGGGCGACGATCGAAGCCTTGCGGCCGACCAGGAGGTCCATCGCGACCCGGTCCGCGATTGAAATCAGGCTGATCTGGCGGGCCATCGTCATCGTCCGAGTCGCCGTCTTGCGGACCATGAAAACCCGCGTGTCGGCCGAAGCCTGGCGGCGGACCGTCGTCATCCTCGTCGGCATCGCCATCGCCGTCGCGCGGGCCGCGACCGTCCGGATGATGTCCGAAATCGGGATGACGGCCGAAGCCTTGAGGCGGGCCTTGTGGACCGTCGTCATCTTCGTCGGCATCGCCGTCTCGCGGGCCGCGACGGCGATCGCCAGGATGGCGGCCGAAATTGGGGCGAGCATCCGCGCCCCGAGGTGTATCCTGAGGGCCATCACGGCCCGGCCCACGATCCGCGTTGTGCTGATTCGGAGGCCCACCTCGACGCTGTTCTGGGCCGGCGTTATCTCGGCCGCCGGGATTCGGGCCGCCGGCGCGAGTGACTGTCGCGATGGCCATCAGGTTTGTCCCAATCCGCGGCGGGAGGAGCACGGCGATCGCTTGGTCCTTGGTTTGCTTGATCGCGTGGCCCGCGAGCATCTTTCGCCGGCCCGCGCGTGTCGCGTGGCGGTGGGCCATCCCACTCGCTCGGCTTGTCGGCACACAGTGCGACCGTGCCTGCCAGCATGAGAAAGGTCGTTGTGAAAACAGTTGTCAGCCGGGTCATTGGTTCCTCCTGGTAAAAGAATCCCCTTGGTAGGGAAATAGTCACCATTCGGCGATCGAACCCGCCACACTTCACGCAAGAAAAACCCCCGAAGCGGCCGCTACGCCACTTTCAGAACGCGGCGAGCGAGAAACATCGCCGGCAAATAAACGAGCAAATAGAGCGATAGCCAACCGATCGTAAACGAGGATAGGCGCGGAGAACGGAATTGATGGATGGTCCGCCAATTGCGCGAAAGGGCGCCAGAAAACCGGTTCGATTTTCGATTTCGAGTAAAACACCGCTAGCGACTTGATCGGGGAGTTGTTGGGCATCGTCGCCTTCGCGGGGCTTGGCGGATATCGGTCGCCGAAAACAACGTCGATCTTGGCAGACTGAGCCTCACCCGCCGTCGCCGAGATTGCGAACATTCCGTCAGCGCCGTCCGGCGGCTGGATCGACCAGGTGATTCCTTGCGGTGGGATTCCCGCGTCGAGATACGATTGCAAATCGTCGAGCACTTGCTTGCGGGCCAAATCTGGAACTATCGCCAATTCTGCCGGCTCAGTTTTGTCGGTCGGCATTTGGCGGTAGTGGGCCAAGAGTTGCTGCAATGTTTTGCGAATCGGCGGCAAGCTGCGCTCGATGGGCGTCGCCTCGTCAACTACAAAACCGGGCGGCGCTTCGATGCGCACCGGGTCGGTCCAATCGCTATCGACGGTTGCGACAACCTGCACGCAGCACCGGCCGGGGCGTTCCATTTGGCTGGGTCCATCCGTTCTCCCAACCACACGATCGAGATAATCATCGGTCCGAGCAGAATTCCGATCGGAACCATCGCGGCCGCCACCAAACGCATCTGGACCGGCGCGGCCAATCGCATTACCGCGGCCCGACGTGGCGAGTTTTTCGGAAGCGTTGTCGCCTGAGCTTCCAATGCTTTCGCCCGACGCTTGGCTTCGCGAAGGCGCCGATTGTCGGTCGCCCATTTCTGAACCGCCATTGTAATGACCGCCATTCCCGCGGCGACAACGATCACCGTCGCGGGCTTGCCCCAAGCTCGAACGATCGGCCACAGCATCGAATCGAAGAGCGAAAGCGTCGGTCCACGGACCCAATTTTCTGGAAATAGAAAAAATGCCAACAGGAACACCGTCCAAGCAAGGCCAAGCCAGTTTCGTAATCTGGCGGCCGAGCGATCTCTTCGGCCCGGCGGCGGCGGAATCCGCTCGAAGGGTACTCGGATGTCGTCGGCGTTGAGAGACGTGGCGCCGAAAGAATTGCTCGCTTCGGATGCGTCGGCATTTGCGCCTGCCCGATGCACGACTCCGTGATCGCCATCCACCGTAATGGTGTCGCCGGCCGCAAACAGCCGCGTGGCATTCGGCACGACGACCGCCGGAATGCCCATTTCGCGGGCCACGATGGCTCCGTGCGACAAGACTCCGCCACATTGCAGAACGATCGCGGCGGCATTGACGAAAAGTGGAGTCCATGATGGATCGGTGCTCGGGCAAACCAAAACGTATCCCGGTGCAAGTTCGGCGGGCTCCGACGGACTGTGCAAAACGATCGCCGGTCCGGTGGCTCGACCCGCGGAGATGGCAAGCCCCGCAACGTCGCCGATGGATCGCGGCAGCGGTGACGATTCTGCCAGCGAATCAATCGCGGCGGCGTCGATCAACGAAGGCAAATCGACGCCGACTTCCGCCCGATAGGCCTGCTTTCGCTGCTCAATGAGATGAACGGGCGCGAAGCCACTTTGCAGAGCGTCGAATAATTCCTCTCGAGTCAGATAAAACGCATCGTCGCCGATCTCCAGCCGACGGCCGGATTCGAGCGCAGCGATCGCGCAGCAGATCGTATCCGAGCATCAACAGATCTTTCGCGTCTTCGCGGAAACCGATATACCGCCGCACCTGATCCACGCGACGCTGAAATTCATCGCGATCCGCACGCGTCAATTGCGCGGCAGCAATTCTTCGATCCGACGGTCAACTTCTTCGACGTTGCGGCCGTGACGGGCAGCGGGACATTCGCCGGCCGCAAGCCGAGTCGCCATGTCGCGCACCACGTGAGGCTGTTCGCGCCAGCGTGGCGCGGCGAGATCGAATTCGCCGATGGCGCGATGGCCATGTTCGGCGAGCCACGATTCGAGCCGCCGATCGCCCTTGCCGACTTCATAAAGCTCGGCATCCGCCGCCAGCGTCCGATTGAGCGGGCCCCCCGTCGAGAATTGCTGGGCCAGCGTCTCTGGGTCAAGTTCCCAGAAGCATTCTTGCAGCAGCGTTTTCAGTTCATCGAGCGCCATGGCGCAAATCAGGCCTGGCAAAGTCGCCTGCGATCCGAAGTTCAGCATCACTTCTCGTTCGTGCTGTTGCCAAAGGGCGATCAATCGATCGGCGTCGACCGAAGCGAGGTCGATTCGTTTGGCGGTTTCGACGTATCGCTTGATCGTCGGGAAATGTTTGTCGCGCAGTTCGTGGTCGAAATTGCGCACCAGCTGGTGCAACTTGCGGTTCGCCGCGGAGAGGCGTTTCGCCGCCTTGAGCCGCACGATCAACGATCCCTGCGGCAGCGTCGGCGGCGATTGCGCGGCGTCCGGGCGGCGTCGCAGTTCTTCCATGTCGTAGCGAAACGGAAAACCCTCGAAGAACATTTCCGGAGCGAGAGAAATGTCCATGTAGACTCTACCGGCGATCAGATCCAAGAAGCCATCGCAATTGACGGGCTCGGAAGGACAAAAGCCGGCCTGCCGATAGGTCTCGCCAAGCCCGCCGGTGCCGGACATAAATTGCTTGACGACGCTCCACGTTAGCGGCGTCGGGTGCGGCAAGGTTTCGGCCAGGTTGTGGAGGGCCCAGGGGCCGTGGCCTTTCGTCAAGGCGTCGCGCAATTGCACGCGAGTCGAATGAACCACTTCATCGAGCGCGTCGGATTCATGTTCCGTGGTGATCGGCCGCGATTGAAGCACGTAAATCTCACTGCCGCTGACGGCCCATTCGATATCTTGCGGCGACCCGAAGTACGCCGCCACACGATGGCCGAGCTTCCAAAGTCGATCAACGTCGCGGCTTCGCAGGCAGCAGCCGTTCCGCTGCGGATCGTCGGCCGAAGTTCGTTCACAGCCCGAATGCTCCGCGATCGAGACGCCGAGGACTTTGCCGGTCGCACGGTCGATACGCAACATGTCGGGCTGAACCCGGCCCGAGACAACCGCTTCCCCCAACCCATGACTGGCCTCGATGAGCATTTCTCGATGCTGGCCGCGCCGAGGGCTGGCGGTGAACAACACGCCCGCTGCTTCCGCGGGAATCAGCCGCTGCACGACAACCGCCATCGCCACGTTCGCCGGATCGATGCCACTCTCGTTCAAATAGGCGCGCACGCGGGAAGCATTTACGCTTTCCCAACAGCGCTCGATCGCCCGCAGCAGTTCGGCTTCGCCGTCAACGTCGAGAAAAGTTTCGAACTGCCCCGCCATCGACGACGAAGCGAGGTCTTCGCAAGTAGCCGAGGAGCGAACCGCCACGGCTCCCGCGCCCATCGCGCGATAGGCACGCGTGATTTCATCGGCAGCGTCGTTCGTCGCGCGAATCGCGCCGGCATTCGATTCAGCAGCCGCCTGAGCCGCCCGATAAGCCTGAGTGGTGACGACGAAACCCTCGGGCACGAGCATTCCGGCGCGGGTCAATTGCCCGAGATTCACGGCTTTGCCACCCACGAGCTCGGCATCCCGGCAGTCGAGGAGCGATTGCGTGAAGCCGGTTGGCGGGCTCATTCGGCGTTTCCCGTCCCGCTCAGGCAGCGCAGTCCGCCCGTTTCGCTTCCCACGAAGATGCGACCCGCGCGGATTTGCGGCGCCGACAGACTAAGGCCGCTGCCTGGCTTACCTTGATCGTTGAGATAGAACTTTTCCTCGATGGCGCCGTCCTTTGCAGCGAGGATTGCCAGATTGCCGTCGCTGCTTACGTCAACGACTTGCGAAGGGGTGAAGGCGCATCCCGCCATAACGGGCGCCGTGCCGCTGATCGCGCGCCGCCATAGCATATGGCCATCCTCGATCGACAAGGCCACGACCTCTCCGGTGCGCACCGGACAGATCAGCGTGCCACCGCGAAACGCAATGGTGCCCAGCACGCCGTCGTCGAATGCTCTTTGCCAGCGGACTTTTCCAGTCTTGCGGTCGATCGCAATCACGAGCCCTTGCGCATTGTTGTTCGAATGCACGACGTCGGCGTTGCCCGCGCCGAAAACTACCAGGTCGCCGGCAAGCGTCGCCGCTCCGGTGACCGGTTGCGCGACTTCGACGCGCCACAGCAATCGCGGCAATCCGCTTGCACGGAGTTCCTCGTCGGTCTTGCTGCGAAGCGCCACGATGGCATTGCCGTTGAATCCGCTGCCGATATAAACGACGCGGTCGTCGTCGATTGCCGGCGAGCTTTCAGGATCGTTCACCGCATAGCGCCACAGCACTTTGCCGTCGGAAATCCGCACGGCAAGGACGAAGCCCGGATCGCCGACCGCTTTGCCGTCTTTGCCTTCGACGGCGCCGGCGCCGACGACCACCAGGTCGCCGAAGACGGCCGGAGACGACTCGATATGGATTGGCGTCTTTGCCGTCCATGCCAGATGGCCGTTGTCCGTTTCGAAACACAACAGCGAGCAATCGCGATCTTCGTGCAAACCCTGGCCGATCAGCAAGTGCTTGCCATCCGCGGTGAGAGCGGGCGAACTGAAGAACGGTCGCAAAGGATCATCGCCAAGCTCCGTTACTTGCCAAAGCGGTTTCCCGGTTTCGGCGTCGAGGCAGGCCAGCAGGCCCGTGTAGCTGCCGAGATCGCCCTGGCATCCGGCGGCAAAAACTCGTTTGCCGGCGACTAACGGAGTCGAGAGGAACATGACATCCTCGGGCTGGAAGCTCCACAGACTCCGTAAATGCTTCGGCATGCTGCCGCCGAAGTAGTTCGACCGCGAGAAATCCGCGGCGACGATCGCTCGGGTCGGCGAAACGGGTGCCGTCGGCGCTTTCGATGTCGTCGTCGGCGCCGGCGCTGTTGGCGCCGCGTCGGCGACGGCCAGTGGTCGACTAGCTTCTTGTTGCGAGATGATATTTCGGGCGATCTTTGCCCAGTCGTAGTGAATCGCGCCCGGCGTCGCGGATCGTGTCGAAGCCGTTGCCGCGCTCTGATTCAATCGCCAGGCAACGAACACCGGCAAGGCAATCAGCAGCGAAACGACAGAGACCGCGATCCACGGATGCTGTCGGCCCAGACGCAAAAGTTCGCGAGGCTTGAGAAGCACGGCCACGACGCTGCCGATTGCCGCCAGGATGACTGGAAAGGCGGCCGCGCCCACGTTCGTGAAAATCGGAACAACTGCGAATAGATTCATGCAGTTACTCGCCACCGACTTCGCGCAGGCTCCATTGGATCAATCGCCGTTCTTGCTCATTCGATGCTTTGCCCAACGCGACCGTCAAAGGCCCCTTGGCGGCGGCGGCAGCGGGCCCCATGTAGCCCAATGCGACCGTGGCGCGCTCGCGGAGAACAAGTTGGTCGTCCGCTAGAGCAGGAATCAGCTTGTGCAACGATTCTTCGAGCGTGCAATTCAACAAGCGATAACCCCAAGCAGGCACGTCGCCCGCGGTGCCGTCCATGATTTTCGTTTCGAGTTTTTCCGAAGTCGAGGCGAGCCGGCTGCCCAATTCATGGAAATAGGCCTCGTAGATGTAGCGGCCGAAATCGGGACCATCGCCCATCATGCCAGGCATGCCAAATCGTCCGAAACCCTGCCAGGGAAAGTCGCGATTGACGTCGATCGACCACAGGGTCGCCGATCGAAGCACGGGATTCATCATCACTCGCAGGTTGCGAATCGCCGGCAGCGCGTCTTTCGCATCGGGGCCGATCAGTGCCAGGTAAATCATCATGTTGTAGGCTTCAACGACTGTCGCCTTGGGCAGCGCCTCGACCATGAAGTTCACGGCAGGAACAGCCTCCGGGCCGCCGATTTGCGACATCGCGCGCACGGCCGCCCAACGGACGGCCGATTCGTCGGACGACAGCATTTTCGACAGCGAAGCTGGAATCGGTCGCGCCGCCGGCCCAATGCGACCCAAGGCATCCGCCGCATCAATCGCACGATCCGGCTCGTCGAGCAACGGAACCAAAACGGGCGCGGCCTCAGCTGCCGCGGGGCCGAGCGTGGCAATCGCTTGCATCGCGGCGATACGCACCGACTGATCGTTGTCCTTTAGCAATGCGGCAAGTGATTTGGTGAGGACTCCGGCCGCGTGCCCAGCCATGCCGGCCGCTTGCGCCGCATTCCGTCGCACCGCCGGATCGGAATCGCTCAGACCGGTTGCCAAAACGGTGTTGCTGCGCGATTCCGACGGCGCGATTCGCAACAGCGCCGCGGCGGCCGAGAATCGGACTCGAGGCGCCGCGTCGTCGAGAAGCGACCGCAACGGTTCGACCGACACCGCCGCGCCTTTTCCGAGCCAACCCAAATCCTCGGCTGCCTCGGCCCGTTCCACGGAATCCGATGACCGCAATTTCCGCAACAGATCGGGCACGTCGGTAAGCGCGACCGGACCTTCGCCCAGCAAGTAAGCCGCGTTGGCAGAGGCCGCCATGACCATCGGGGGCATTCTCAGATTTGCATTGATGCGGGCGACTCGCACCAGCCCAGGCAAATCGGTGCGATTCAACGCCAGGTCGATGCTGGTTTCGACGTCGTCGGAACCGTAAGCGACCGCCGTCAGGATGGCGTCTTTGCCCGCCAACATCCGCTCAATGCCGTCGGTCATGCGAGAAACCGAACCGTAATACGACAGCGGCAAATCGGGACGATCGGCGCCCAGTTTCCACGGGCCCGTGCCGGCGCGACGCACTTGATACCAACCATGACCGACGCACACGAGCGTCGTGCTGCGCGACATGAACAAGACGCCGCGCGCGCCGGGTTCGACCCATTGCGCGATTTGCAGCGGCACCGTTCCGTGCGTGGAGGATGCCACGACGTGGCGGATCGTGTCGGCCGAGGGTTCGCCCTTCAAGGTGCGAACTTCTTTTAGCACGATCGCACAATTCTCGCGGTCGAATTCAACCACCTCGACCAAGGCAATCGTCTTCGCGTCGGAAACGATCTTGGCCAATGTCGGCGCCAAATCGACATAGGCGAAACTACGCAGCGCACTGCCAACGACGGCGAATACCAGGCAGGCCGACAGAATCCTTAGCCACGCATTTCGGCGACGAATCATCGAATGTTCCCAGTTGTTGCAAGAGAAAAATGCCGCGAGACACGCGTGCGACTTACTCCAAGTATCCAAGCGCGATCAACATGGCCTCTTGCTCGGGCGTGACCAACTGCCGAACATCGCTCTCCGCCGCTTTCAAGTCGGCGCGAGCCTTCTCGCGAGCTTTGCGCACCGCGGCAATCTTTTGCTGAAGTTGGTCGGTCGATGCTTTCTCGTCGGCCGCCATTGATTGTAGCTCGGCCATCGCTCGCGTCACCGGCGTGTTTTGGCCGCCAAAGCCCGGCGGCGGGCCAGCACGGCGAGTTGGATCGGGGCGATCATTTTTCGCGGGTTCCTGCCCCGCGCCGGGCACTTTTGCGGTCGGGGGGCCACCGGGCGGAACGCCAGCCGGACCGGGACCGCGACCGGGCGATTTCTCGGCCGTCGAATCGCCGTTCGCGGCGGCCGGTTTTTCCGACGGTGGTCCGGATGGCGGGGCTTTGTCAGTTTCCTTCGCCGGCGCTGGCGGGCCAAAGCCTGGTGGGCCGAATCCCGGCGGGCCAAAACCCGGCGGGCCGCCCGGACCCGGCGCTGCGCCTGGTCCTGGTCCCGCGCCCGGCCCCGGTCCTCCGCCGGGCCGCGTGCCTGGCGCATCGAAACTGTCGCGGCCAAAACCCGGTCCGCCGGCAGGGCGGTTGTTTCCCTGCGGTCCGCGTCCCGGGCCAGAACGGCCAGGGTCGAAGCCAAACCCGAATCCAAACGCGCCGCTCGGTGAATTGGAAGTCAGACCCGAATCGGCCGCTCGCCGCGCCGCCATGACTTTGCGCAACTTCGGCCCGATGACCTTCCATTCTTCGTCGCTGGCATGAATCTGAGTCTTCACCGCGTCAAAGCTCGACGCATCGCCAAATCCACGGAAAGGATCGTCGCGGCGGTCGGCCGGCGCCGCGGAATTGCTCGGCGGTTCGCCACCGGCCGGCTTCTTCGCATCGGGGCTCGCCGGGGCCTGAGCGAAGGCAGCCGAGACAAACAAAACCACGGCGCCGACGCTTGCAAACGTCCAAATTGGCTTTGGCACGGTATATCTCTTTCGTTGGATCATTGCGGAGAAGGAACGGACTAAATCGCAATCGACTCACTCAGACCACGCGCGGGCCAAACCGAACGACGCCCCAATTGAGAATCCTTGAACGCTAGCATGAACGGCCCTTGAATGGCAAGCATCCACCGGTAGGCCAGCCTTTCCCGGCTGAGGGCGTTCGGGGAAAGTCAGGCTGGAAAGCCTGACCTACGCGTGTGAGGCGGAGATCGGGCGCCGATCTCTTAAGTCACGATTCGCGCCAGATTCCGTCGCGCGATTCGAGAGAATTCCGCCGAAATTGAAATCCGGCGATCGACGGTGCGGGTTCCAAGCGGACGATGGGCCACGGTCAGGCCGGGGCCAATGGCATGTCGCGGATCGTTTGATGAAATGCAAGTCGTTTCGGCAGACGACCGGCGGCTAGCGCCTTGCCGCTCACAACCTGCCGGCCAACGTGAGCGGCGCGGCGCTAGCCTCCGGTGCGCTCGTCACGTTTCACGCATAGCGACTTAACTAAGACAGTTCGCTAGCAACGACCATTCGCCAGCGACTACGGCAACGTGCTGCGGTTGACGATGAAGCTGCTGTTGTTGGCGACGTTGAACATCGGACGATATTCGCTGTCGAACGTGTCGCGAGCGTGGCAACCCGGATGCCAGACCAGGCTGAAGGACAAATTCGCCGACTCGCCGGGAATGGCTGCGAAGCCCGTCACTTGGTCGGCAATGATATAGCTGAAATCGCCTTCCAGCGAGAAGGAGTCGCTAATTGCTATATCCAGGTTCGAGCCGACGATGGCGCCCAAATGATTGGCAACGCCGGCGTAGACTTTGAATTCGCCGCCGTTGCACACGCGCCGGCCGTAGTAGACCGTGTAGATATCGGTGGGATCGTAGACGGTTCCGCGGCCTCGATCGTTCGTAATCTGGCTGGTCGTCTCGCTATGCACGCCCGCGGCGAATTGGAAGCCGATCTCGTTCCAATCGAAAGCATAACTGAGATTGCCGCGAATTTGGCTGACCTTGACGCTGTTGTAGAATTGGTCGTCCAAGTAGTCCCAGACAATGCCGCCTTGCAGACCGCATTCATGCGTGGCCCGATAGAATGCACCGCCAGTGAGGAAGTATTGATTGCGGTGGTCGCCGAACACGGTGGCATTCGGAGCGAGATCGCTATGATCGAATTCAAATCCAGCTTGAACGCCGATGCCGGAACAGCCCCACAGCGGCATGCCCCAGTTGGAGCCGTAGTGAAAACCAAAGTCGGCGTTTTCCCCTAGGTCGATCGGGTCTTTGAATCCCTGCACACCGGCGAAGACCGTCAAATCGCGGAACGCATCCGCGCGGAACCATTCGCCGAACATTTGGCAAGCGTGGCGGCCAAAGCAACAATCGCCATCGCACCCGCCGCAGCTCGAGCAGCTTCCATCCGAGCAGCCACTAGAGCAATTGCCGTTGGCACAGCCGCCTTCTTCCTGCCCGTTCCAAGCGCCGGCGGGGCGCTTGCTTGCATGTAGCCTTGCGGCGGCATCGGGCCCGACATCACCGATTGGCCCGGGCCTCCCGTCGGCATGCTTGGCTGGTCGTCGGCATACTCGATGTCCTGGCGGTTGTAAGCGACCGTTCGGGCATGCGCCGGCGGATATCCGTAGTTCGGCCCGTTTGTTGAGCTGGCCTGTGGATTTGGGTAACGGGGCGCATCGCCCATCTGATTCGTCGGCCGAACGGTGCGGCGCGAATCGTTATTCGGGCCATCCTGAGCCGAATTCGGCTGACGATATCGCGGATCGACCGTCGAACGGTTCGCCGGCTGGCGGTTCGGATTTGGCTGCGGCTGTTGATAGGACGGAGCATAGCCAGGGCTGCCGGCGCGGCGCTTCGGCGGGCCGGCTGGGCTGATTGGCGGTCGGCTGTTGCATCGGCCGGCTTTCGGCGGCATCGCCATCGTCGGCCGAGCGATCGTGCCAGCCATCGGCTGAGTTGCTCGGCGCGGCACGTCTTGAGGAGATTCGGCTCGTCGCCGGCGGTGCATACTGGTCGTCGTCAGCCGACTGTGCGAAGGCGGTGGCAACTGTAAGGCAGAGAGAAGCAACCCCGCCAGTGACCAACGCCAACCTGCCCATCTTACGCCATTGGACGTTCATGTGTCCGTTTCCTGTTCGCTAGCGATGAAAAACCCGGCTAGAATTGCGTTGCATTCCAGCGTTGGCAATTTATCGTCCTTCGCTAAGCGGAACTTCCGTCAAAATCGGAATAATCGGAAAAGTTTGCGCAGATTGCCAATCCTCGTAGGTCAGCCTTTCCAGGCTGACGCTGACCAACGGAATGTCAGGCTGGAAAGCCTGAGCTGCGTGAACCTGGGCGGCTCGCTTGCGGTTTCGCGGTTCCGCAGGGTACAAATCTTCCCATGAGCGTACTGGAAAAATGCCCCGTGTGCGGCGCGATCCTCGACGAGGAGGATTTGTTCTGCGCCAACTGCGGCACAGTCGCGCCGCAGAACAAGGATCAACAAAAGCCGCCGCTTGCCCATGAGGTGACCTGCAACTTCGTTTGCAAAGGTTGCGGGGCATCGATGAGCTACGACGCTCGCTGCGGAGCGTTGCGCTGCCCGTTTTGCGGCTCGACCGAGTTGGCCAAGCAGCCCGACGCGAAAGAGATCGCCCCCGACGGCGTCGTGCCGTTCGTCGTGCAACAAGCCGATGCGATCGCGACGATGCGCAAATGGCTCGGCTCGAGCTTTTGGCGACCCGGCGACTTGTCGGAGCAGGCGCTCGTCGTGTCGATGACGCCGGTTTATGTTCCCTATTGGGTTTTTCAGGCACAAACCCACACTTATTGGACCGCCGACTCCAGCCACACGCCGCCGGGCGCAAGGTCGTCGTGGTTTCCGACCAGCGGGCAACACGAAGGGGAATGCGACGGACTGTTGGTCGGGGCGAGCAGCGTGCTGACCGCGGCCGAAACCTCGGCGATTTGCCCGTTCGATCTCGCGCCGGCGCTGCCGCCCGACAAGGTCGATTTGGTCAACACGACGTTCGAGCGATTCACCGTGCCGCGGAAATATGCCCGGCCACTGGCCAATCAAGGCTTCGAGGAGCTGGAACTTGAGGCTTGCCAGCAATATGTGCCAGGCAAAGCTCGCAACATGCACGTCAACGTTCGCATCACCGATCTGACGAGCCGGCCGATGCTGCTGCCGGTGTGGATCATGGCGTATCGCTATCAGGACCGCGTTTTTCGGTTTCTGGCGAATGGCCAAACCGGCCGAGCGACCGGGCAGGCGCCGACTTCGTGGCGCAAGATCGCGGTCGTCGCCATCATTGTCGCGATCGTGATTCTCCTGCTCCTGATGCTGCTGGCACACGCGGCTGGCGGACAAGGCAGGCGGTTTGGATTCGAGCGCCAGCCGTTTGATCGCGATGCTGGCTTGCGGTTCCGCGCTTGGCCGCAACGGGTATACTGCCCATCGGTCAACGTCCGTTCACGTCGTGTTCAGAATTCGCGAGGAGCGAAAGTTGCGCGAGCAGATATTGCAAGGTGCCGCCGAGGCCGCCGACGTCGCTATGTCTCCGGAAGAGGACGGCCAACTGCGCCCTCAGCGGATGTGCGACATGGTCGGCCAGCGCGAGGTGTACGCCCGGCTGGAAATCGCCGTCGATGCCGCTCAAAAGCGCGGCGAAACGCTGGGGCACATTCTGTTCGACGGGCCGCCCGGTCTGGGAAAGACGACGTTCGCCACCTGCATCCCGCGCGATTTGGGCGTGAGCTTTCAGATCGCCAGCGGCGCGGCGTTGTCGGCCCCGAAGGATCTGATCCCCTATCTGACCAACGCCGAGGAACGCTCGGTGCTGTTCATCGACGAGATCCATCGCTTGCCGAAGCCGGTTGAGGAGTTTCTCTATCCGGCGATGGAAGATTTTCGGATCGACATTTTGCTCGGCGAGGGAGTCAATGCTCGGACGATCAACATGCCGCTGCGCCCCTTCACGCTCATCGGAGCGACGACGCGAGCCGGCATGATTTCGGCCCCGCTGCGCGATCGATTTCATCTGCGCGAGCATCTCGATTTTTACACGATCGCCGAATTGGCCGAGATCGTCCGCCGCAGCGCCGCCAAGCTGCAAGTGCCGATCGACGCGATTAGCGCCGAAGAAATCGCCAGTCGTAGCCGCGGCACGCCCCGCTTGGCGAATAACCGTCTCCGCTGGGTGCGCGATTATGTCACCAGCAAAGCCGATGGCCGGATCAATCTCGAACTGACCCGCGCGGCCCTGGCCATGCAAGGGATCGATGTCATGGGCCTCGACGGCCAGGACCGGAAGTATTTGGAAACGATCGTCCGCGTGTTTCACGGCGGACCGGTGGGCGTCGAAGCGGTCGCCCATACGATGAACACCGCGACCGACACGCTGTCCGACGAAGTCGAGCCGTTTCTGCTCCGCTCGGAATTGGTGATCCGCACGCCGCGCGGCCGGAAAGTCACACCGAAAGGCTATCTGCATTTGGGGCTGGCCGTTCCCGCCGAAGCCGCGGCCGACGAGCAGCAGCGGCGGTTGTTTAGCTGAGGGCCTGCACGACAAGCAGAACCCGCGAATCCGTGATAATCGGCACAGGTCGGTTGCTCCCGCGAACGCTGGGGTATACTTGCGGACGGTATCGCGACAGGGGGACACGCGCGGATCGGAATCTAACCGCCCGGACGCCCAGAATCATGACCAACGGTTTCAGCCGCCGCGGCCTGGTGTTGCTCTACGCCGCGACCACGTTCGTCAGCGCCTTCCTGCTGTTTCAAATTCAACCAATCATCAGCAAGGCAATTCTGCCGTGGTTCGGCGGCAGCCCGGCGGTTTGGACGACGGCGATGCTCTTTTTTCAGACGCTACTGTTCGCCGGCTACGCTTACGCGCATTTCAGCCAATCGCTGCGGCCGAAAGCGCAGGCGGTTCTGCATGTCGCTCTGCTGGCCGCGGCGGTTTGTGTTTATCGCATACTCCCGGGGCCGACTTGGAAACCGCCGGATGGTTTGGACCCGGCCGGGCGCATATTGCTCCTGCTTTCGGTGTTCGTTGGGCTTCCCTATTTCGTTCTCTCGGCGACGGGCCCGCTGGTGCAGGCGTGGTTTGCGCACGATTATCCGGGGCGATCGCCGTATCGGCTTTATTCGCTGTCGAACGTCGGCTCGCTATTGGCGCTGCTGACGTATCCGTTTTTGATCGAGCCAGCGTTTGCGTTGAGCTCGCAGGCTTTGTATTGGAAAATCGGATTCGTGGTGTTCGGCCTATTATGCGGTTTTCTTGCCGTGCGCGCTGGAATCAACGGCCGTCGGCTAGACGAGATTGCCGACGACACCGCGCCGACCACGCGATTGGAGACCGGCAATCCCTATCAGCCGCCACAAGGCGTTTCGACATCGGCTGCCCTCGCGCCGCCGATCGCGGAACCGAACGGCAGCGAAGCTTCGCCCGGCTGGGGCCGCCGGCTGTTGTGGCTCGTTTTGCCGGCATTTGCGTCGCTGACGTTTTTGGCGACGACCAACCACGTCTGCCAGGATGTGGCCGTGATTCCGTTTCTGTGGATCGCGCCGTTGAGCCTGTATCTGTTGTCGTTCATCATCTGCTTCGACCACGAGCGTTGGTACATTCCACGGCTGTACGCCGCCGCCACGATTCTCGTCTTTCTCGCCGGCGGATTTTGGGCCACGCGAAGCATGTGGATGCACTACGTCAAGCTGGACCCTCGCGATTACGACAGAATTCAATTCGACGCGGCGTTCAGCTTCGTCGGCATGTTTCTGGTCTGCATGTTGTGCCACGGCGAGTTGGTTCGCCTGCGGCCGCATCCGCGCTATCTTGACGATGTTTTATCTCTCGATTTCGGCGGGCGGCGCCGTCGGCGGGCTGTTCGTCAGCCTTGTTGCTCCGATGATTTTCACCGGATATACGGAATGGGCCATCGCGCTGTTGGGCGGCTGCTTGCTGGCCGTCGCCATCATCGTCGGCACCGAAGAGAAGGGGTTCTTGCGGCAATACCCGTGGCTCTTCGTGCCCGGCTTGATCGTGCTTGCCGGCGGGCTCTATTGGGGAGCCGTCACCGGACTGCAGTACGCCAGCAGCAACGTGCTCGTCGCGAAGCGGAATTTTTACGGCGTCGTCAGCGTTACGTCCGAAACGTCGAAGGTCCATGGCGTTGACGAGGAAACTCGGATTCTGATTAACGGCCGCATCCGCCACGGCATGCAGTTCGTCGATGAAACTCTGCGCGACGAACCGACGACTTACTACGGCCGCGATAGTGGCGTCGGCCTGGCGATCGACTATTTCGGCAAGCTGCCGAGTGTGAAAGTCGGCGCGATCGGCTTGGGCACCGGCACGTTGGCCGCCTACGTGACGAAGAACGACCATTTCGTGTTCTACGAAATCAATCCGCAGGTGCCGGGACTGGCCAACGAATACTTCACGTTTCTCGGTGATGCGCACGAGCGGATCAAGCACGGCACTGGCCGGCTCGATATCGTAATGGGCGATGCCCGATTGTCGCTCGAACGAGAACTAAATTCCGAGCCTTCGTCGCGCAACTTTCAAGTTCTCGTCGTCGATGCCTTCAGCGGCGACGCGATTCCGACGCATCTGCTCACGCGCGAGGCAGGCGATATCTATCGCCGGCAACTCGATCCGCAAGGCGTATTGGCGATTCATATTTCCAATCGCTATTTGGATCTCGATCCGGTGGTTCGCGGGTTGGCTGACTATTTGAAATTCAAGGTGCTGCGGATCGACTCAAGCGGCAACGACGATCTAGGCACATCGACGGCCGATTGGATGCTGCTCACTCGCAATGAAGACTTGCTAAAGTCCCTCGGCCCCAAGGGAGCCGAATCGTCCGCCGAACCGAGGTCGCTTCTCTGGACCGATGAATACAGCAATCTGTTCCGGATTTTGAAGTAACCGATTACCCGGCCACGATACGTTTGAAAAAGCCTTCGGCGGCCCAGTCGTGAAACCAGCTTCGAAGATGCTGGGCCAGCTCGTCGATGTTCGCGTCGGGCAATTCCATCGCGCGGCTCGATCGCCGCGCCGATTGGCTGGCCTTCGATCAACGCGGTGAGCAACACGAATTGCGGCTCCGAAATCTCATGCCGCCGCACGATGTAGTCGCGGCGCGTCACGGCCAGCCAATTCCGGCCCGGCGGCGGGATCGGCGGCGATTCGTCGCGGCGAGCGGCGGTGTAATAGGCGTTCACCGGAAATCGCAGCGCCAGAAGTTTCAAACAGGGAACCGTCTCGATCCGAGCGTTTGGCCAGCGGTCAACGCCGATGTTGCGCAGTTCGGTGGCTTCCAGCAGCGGCTCGCGCTCGACGCCGGGACCGTCGAACACTTGGCTGAACGTCCATTCAAGCGTCGCAAGATCGATCAGAAAATCAGGCCAGTCGCTTCCGAGTGAGTCGGAATCGGAATCTGCTTCCTCTGCTTCCGTCGGTCGAGTCTCCGCCAGAAACGCCGCGAAGTTGGCCCCGAGCCGGTTCAGCGTGTAGCTGCGCGACGGATAGCTCTGCAAATAGCCGAAGGCGAAGCCGTCGAAGGTTTCAGCCCCAAGCGTTTGCTTGAGCACGGGAAATTCTTCGCCAAGGCACTCCAGCAGCCTCGCGTAGTAGGCGTTGGCATAGATCGCCAGCCGTTCGACGCTGGAAAGAGCCTGCGACGGCAAAATCACTTGCTCGACCTGCTCCGGCGGAACGTCGATGTGCTTGCGAGTGGCCTCCGAATCCAAACCCGCCTCGACGCCATCAGGATGCATGATCACCGATTGCATCCAGCGCTGCACGTTTTCCAGGTGGGATGGCATAGGGGCCAGGGGAGCCGCTTGTGGCTAGTGAATCATGGCGTCTCAGCAATGGATCGCTTGCGCATTCCCTCGTCCCACCCCTTCCTCACTCCACTTCCATCGCCACATACGCCAACGGATGCGGGACGCTGGAGCCGGAGTCGATGAACGGCGCGGCCGGGGTTGTTGTCGGCGCCAATTCGGCCGCCATGTATTGCTTGGCTTTCAGCACTTCGGCATGCACGACCGGGAATGGCGGAATCTTGGCGTCCCATTCCAGCAGCGTCGAAACGCCGCCGGTCAGCTGATGCGCCAGCCGATACAGCTCCCACACCGGATCGATCACGTGGTTGTCGTGCGTGTCGATCAGGTGCGTGCGGCAATTGGTGTGGCCGGCCAGGTGACATCTGCACGATCCGCTCGTGCGGCACGCTGGCGATGTATTCGACCGGATCGAAATCGTGGTTCATGCTCGACACGTAGACGTTGTTCACGTCGAGCAGCAGCCCGCAATCGGCCTCGTCGGCCATGCGCGCGAGAAACTCCCATTCGCTCATCGTCGAGCCGGCGAACGTGACGTAGCTGCTGGGATTTTCCAGCACCAGCGGCCGCTCGAGAAAGTCTTGCACCGTGCGAACGCGGCCGACGACGTGCCGCAGCGTCTCTTCGTTGAGCGGAATCGGCAACAGATCGTGCGCATTGAGGCCCAGCACGCCGGTCCAGCAGAGATGATCGGAAATCCAGCGCGGCATTGACCGTCGACGGCCAGCCGCTTGAGCTTGGCCAGGTAGTCGAAATTCGAGCGGATCGGTGCTGCCGATCGACAGCGACACGCCATGCATCACGACCGGATAGCGCTCGGCGATCTGCTCCAGCACGTACCGCGGCCGGCCGCCGGAGTCCATGAAGTTTTCCGAGATGATCTCGAACCAATCGACCGCCGGCCTGTGTTCGAGAATGTGCGGAAAATGGACGGACCGCAGGCCGACGCCCAGTCCGAGATTCGGAAGTGCCAAACGAGGTGCTGACATGGCGGGAGGGCGAGGCTGTGTATGTGGGGCGCAGTGCGGCGAACCGAACCCCCGCCGCTGCCTTGCTAACGCTTCGGGTTAGTATGGCTTTGCGCAGAAATTACTAAGCGCGAAGCGTTAGCGAGGGCGACGGGGTCAACGGTTCCAAAACAACGATTACTTCTTCGCCGGAGGATTGCCGACGGTCTTGCCGGCGGCTTTCATGAGTTGCTCGAATCGAGCGCGGGCCTTCTTCCAAGACGCCGGCGTCAGCGGGACGTTGCAAGAGCCTTTGCCTTTGCAGGAATTCTCGCCCGGATGAGCGCCGCAGCCCCCTTGGCCTTTGCAAGCGTTTTCGCCGTTGCAGGTGTGCCGTTCGGCGGTGGCGCAAGAGCCTTGGCCGGCGCAGGAATTACTCTTGTCGGCGCCCTTGCCTTTGCAAGTGTTCAAGCCGCGGCAGACGTGCGGATCGCCCAACAGTGGATTGCCGGCCTCAGCGGCCGACAGGCTCGATTGCATGCCAACGCCTAGCACGGCGCCGCCGAACGCCGCGGCGGTCAGCCGTTGAAAATCGCGGCGATTCATCTCCGATCGCTCCATGGTGTTGCTCGCTTTCTCTCAAAAAAGATTTGTGTGACGAAGACGGAACCGAAGGAAAATCGAATGGATGTTTTTTTACCGAAGGGCCGGATCAATCGGCTCGGCGCCGGCTCTCGTGAACAGCGCCTTCAGCGATGCGGCATCGATTGAATTGGAAATCAGCGACAGATGGCCGTTGACAAACACCGCATTGAATCCACCCGGCCGCAGGTTGCCCAAGCCGTTCATCGGCTTGCTCAAGTCTACTTCGAGATCCTCGGGCTTGCTCCAAGTGACGGATTTATCGGCTTCGACGACCATGATGGTATTGCTGGTTCCATCGGTGACATCGGTGACGGTCAGACCCTTGTCGCCATCAAACATCAGCCCCTTCCCAACCGGAGCGAGATAATGCGTCTTGCCATCGGCGGGTTTACCGGAGTCAATCGGGTCGGTGAAAATCTGCGGCATCTTTGCAGCCAGCGGCAAGTTGTGCGGGCTGTCCCACGGCTCGTCGAGATGAAATTCCTTATAGAGTTGGTCCTCCTCGATGAAGGGAAGGATTTGAACTCGCCAACTCAAAAGCGGCTTGCCGTCTTTGCTGAAAATGGCTCGCGCGGGAAATCGCCGATACGCCGATTCATAGTTCAGCAGCGCCAAGTCGATCTGCCTGAGATTGTTCTGCGACTGAACCCGACGGGCGGCCGCTCGCGCGGCCTGCACCGCGGGAAGCAGCAATGCGATGAGGACTCCAATCACGGCGATATTTGCTTGCGGCCCGACCATGCCGGCCGATGACCATTTGACATCCGAGCCATCGCGCTTCGGCTTGATGCTGTCGAACGTCCGGCCCGTCATGCGAATCGAATACTTCTGCATCGCCTGTTGAACTGGATCGTTGGCCGGCACCGGCGACTGAGCGATTTGCGCAAGCATCGCCTGGCGGCCCATTTCAATGCCGCGCTCGATCAATTGCTGCAGCTCCTCGGCCGATTTGGCGTCGGCGGCGTGCAGCGTTGCCGACATTTCTCCCGGACCGCGGAAGTCGAGCTTGACGACGCCCGAGGAAATCAGGCTGGGGATTTTCAGGAAATCGGCAAACTGCGGCGGAAGCGGCGGGGCATGCGCCATGGCCTGATTGATCAAATCGCGCATTGCATCGAGCGAAAACACGGCAGTCGCCGTGCCCGAGCAATCGGTTGCTCGGAGCACTTTCGTCAGATCGCTGTCGACATTCTTCGCGCCGATCATCTGCTGCAACAGCCCGTCGGTGCCGACGACCAGCGTGCGATCGTCGGGCATGTAAATGCCGAACGGCATCGGACCGCGGAGCATGGCAAATTTCTTGCCGTCGATCTCTTGCACCGTCGGCGCCATCGGCTGCAACTTGCCGACCACGTCGCGGCGAGCATAGGCTTGGGCGAAATGTAGAATCACGCCAAATCCGGGCTCCGGCGGCCCATTACGGACGGCCGGTGCAGCGCCGCCAGGAAGGACCGGTTCCGGTCCTGTCGCCTTCCTCATGTCGGGCGGCGCAACGACCGCGACGACTTCTTGAATCTGCATCGGATCGAAGCCGACATTTTGCAGCCCCGCCGCCGTGATGACTTCAACCGGCATCCAGTCCGCATTTTCACCGGCGAGTATCTGTTGCGGATGCAAAACGAGCGCGCCTACCGCGGCGGCCGGCACATAACTGAGATCGACCGCAGCCGCGGTCTTTTCCGCCGCAGGCGCCACGGCTGCCGGCGCCGCGCCCGCCGCCGGTTCGGCGGCGATTGCCTGAAGATTCGGGCTCACGATCATGCCGAAACATGCCAACGTCGCCAGCGGCCATTGAAGCGTGCGCATTGTTCACCCCCATCCGCGATTCACTTGAAGCCCCCTCATGGCCAGCCCTCATTTTCCAAGGGTTAAATGGGCCATTCACGCCCTACAGGCTACTGGCGGGCAATCACAGTGTCAACGATTTGGATGGCGGATTTGGTGGCTCCAACGATTCACCTCACGATCCCGCCGAATTAGCATCCGCGCTGACACTTTGCCCCCTGGCGGATAGAATTGCCGGCCATGAATCGCTCACCTTATCTCTTTGCGGCTGCCGTGCTGGTGGCGCTGGCGTTTTCCGTCGGCTATGCCGCCGGAACGGGCGGATTGTCGGGCATCGGGACGGCGGTTCCGTCGCCGGCGGCGCGGGAAGACGGCATCTCCTGTTATTTCTCGCCGCTCGGTGGTTGCACCGACGCCATTGTGGCTGAAATCGACGCGGCACAGCATGAATTGCTCATGCAAGCCTATTCGTTCACATCGCATCCGATTGCCCGGGCTTTGGAAGAGGCACATCATCGCGGAGTGAAGCTCACGCTCGTGCTCGACAAGAGCGAATTGAAGGAACATTCGCTTGCCGACGAGGTGGCTCGGGCCGGCATTCCGACGTTCGTCGATTCGCAGCATAAGATTGCTCACAACAAGGTCATCCTGATCGACGGCCGCACGATCATCACCGGCAGCTTCAATTTCACGACCGCCGCCGAACACAGCAACGCCGAGAATTTGTTGATCCTGCACGACCGGCCAAAGCTTTATGCCGCCTATCAACGAAACTTCGAGCACCATCTCGGCCACTCGGAGGTCTATGAAGGGACGAGGGGCGAGGGGCGAGGGACGAGGGATGGGGGGCGAGAGAATTAGAAGAAAGCGCGGGGGGCCAATTCAATGACTACAACGGCCGGACAGTTTCTCGTATCATTGATCCGCACCGTTGCTGACCCTAGTCCCTCACCCTACCCCCTCACCCTAGCCCTCAATGCTCCGAACCCACACGTGCGGCCAACTGCGTTCATCCGATGTCGGACAAACCGTCACGCTCTGCGGCTGGGTCGACAGCTACCGCGATCACAAGGGCGTGCTGTTCGTCGACCTGCGCGATCGCTACGGCAAGACGCAGGTCGTCTTCGGCCCCGAGGCCGGCGACGAGAATCAGGAACTGGCCCGCACGCTGCGGAGCCGAGTTCGTGATCTCCGTCACCGGCAAGGTGGCGCATCGGCCCGAGGGGACCGTCAATCCCAAGCTCGCCACCGGCGAGATCGAAGTTGCGCTGCCACCGAAGTCGACGTGCTGAACAACAGCCAGACGCCGCCGTTTCAGCCCGGCGGCGAAGAACTGCCGGGCGAGGACCTGCGGCTCAAGTATCGCTACCTCGACCTGCGCCGCCCCGAGATGCAGCGGATGCTGATGCTGCGGCATCGCATCGATCAAGGCGATGCGCGACTATTTCGACGAGCACGGATTTCATCGACATCGAAACGCCGATGCTCGGCCGCAGCACGCCCGAGGGGGCCCGCGATTATCTGGTGCCCAGCCGCGTGCACCACGGCTACGTTCTACGCCCTGCCGCAGTCGCCGCAGCTCTACAAGCAGATTCTGATGGTCGCCGGCTACGACCGCTACGTGCAGGTCGCCCGCTGCTTTCGCGACGAAGACCTGCGGGCCGACCGGCAGCCGGAGTTCACGCAGCTCGACCTGGAAATGTCGTTCGTCGACGCCGACGACGTGATCGGCATCATCGACGGCCTGGTGGCACGGCTGGCCCACGAGGTGCTGGGCCTGGAAGTCAAGCTGCCGCTGCCGCGGATGACCTACGACGAGGCGATGGAGCGATTCGGCCACGACGCGCCCGACCTGCGGTTCGGCATGGAGCTGGTCGACCTGACCGACCTGGCCGAGCGAGACGCGAGTTCCGCGTGTTTCGCGGCGACGGCCGAAGCGGCGGGCGCGTGCGCGGCATCAACGCCAAGGGAGCCGCGGCCAACTACTCGCGCAAGGGGATCGACGAGCTGACCGAGCTTCGTCGATGCACGACTTCGGCGCCAAGGGGCTGGCCTGGTTCAAGGTCGAAGAGAGCGGCACGCTCGCCTCGCCGATCGCCAAGAATTTCGCGCCGGAACTGCTGGCCACAAATCGCCGAGCGGATGCAGGCCGAGCCGGGCGACTTGCTGCTGTTCGTGGCCGACACGTTCGAGGTCACCTGCAAGGCGCTGTACGGGCTGCGCAAGCGGTTCGGCGAGGAGCTGAAGCTGTACGATCCGAAGGCGATGCACTTTTCCTGGATCGTCGAGTTTCCGATGTTCGCCTTCGACGACGAGGAAAAGCGCTGGGCGGCGATGCACCATCCCGTTCACCGCCTGCCGCGCCGCAAGATCTTGCGCTGCTGAGCGACCGATCCCGGCAAGCTGCCGTGCGCAGGCCTACGACCTGGTGATCAACGGCTCCGAAGCCGGCGGCGGCACGATCCGAATTCACGATCCGGAAGTGCAGCAGCAGGTGTTCGGCCTGTTGGGCATCGACGCGCCGAGCAGGCCCGCGAGCGGTTCGGCTTCCTGCTCGACGCGCTTGCAATTCGGCGCCCCGCCGCACGGCGGCATCGCGCTGGGGATCGACCGCTGGGTGATGCTGTTCGGCGGCTTGACAACATCCGCGATTGCATCGCCTTTCCCAAGACGCAGAAGGCCACCGACCTGATGACCGAAGCCCCCGGCGCGGTCGATCCGAAGCAACTGAAGGAGTTGGGGATCAAGCTGCAGTAAGAAAAAGGTGTCAGGAACCAATTCGCAATAGAATGCCGGAAGGGCAACAGCAGCTGCCTGCGAATTGGTTCCAGACACCTTTTTCCGGCCCGACTTCAACTTGACACGTAACACACCAGCGAACGGCCTTCCAGTTCCACCGACCAATTCGGCGGCGGGGCGGGGCCGTCGTAGCTTGGATAAATGTCGTTCGGCGTTTCCGCGGCTGTGTCGGCGAATTTTCGCCATTGGATCGTGCGAACAAACGACGGCAATACGAACGTCCGCGGCAAATGGCCGGCGTGCATCAGCAGCATGACGTGCCGCGGCTTGACGCCTTTTTCGTCGAACGTGCGCCGGGGCGCCGAACATGCAAATCAGGCTCGGATCGTCGCGCTCCCAGCTCTTGCCCGAACCATCGGCATTGAACCAACTGACGTCGGGCAATTCGCCGCGAGCCGATCGGCTCGCCGCGCAAGAAGTCCTTGCGCCGCACCGTCGGGTTCGCCCGCCGCAACGCGATCAAGCCCTGCACGAACCGCACCAAATCGGCGTTCTTCTCGACCAGCCTCCAATCGAACCACGAGATCGCATTGTCCTGGCAATAGGCGTTGTTGTTGCCGCGCTGCGTGCGGCGGCATTCGTCGCCGGAGAGCAGCATCGGCACGCCCTGGCTAAGCAGCAGCGTGGCCAGCATGTTGCTTGATCTGCCGCTCGCGGAGCTGCTCGATCGCTGCGGCGGCGCGTCGGCCCTTCGACGCCGTAGTTGTCGCTGTAGTTGTTGTTGTCGCCGTCGCGGTTGCCTTCGCCGTTGGCTTCGTTGTGCTTGCGCGCAGTAGCTCACCAGGTCGTTCAGCGGAAAGCCGTCGTGCGAGGTGATGAAGTTGATGCTGTGATACGGCTGGCGGCCGCCGGCCTGATACAGATCGCTCGAGCCGGCCAGCCGCGTGGCCAATCGGCCCGGTCATGCCGCAGTCGCCGCGCCAGAAGCGGCGCACGTCGTCGCGATAGCGGCCGTTCCACTCGGCCCAGCGCAGGTTGCGCGAACGAGCCGACCTGATACGCGCCCGGCCGCGTCCCAGGCCTCGGCGATGATCTTGGTGTCGGCCAGCAGCGGATCTTCGGCGATCGGCTCGACCAGCGGCGGATTCGGCACCAGCTCGCCGTTGCGATCGCGGCTGAGGATCGACGCCAGATCGAAGCGGAAGCCGTCGACGTGGTAGTTGTGCACCCAATGCCGCAGGCAGAGGAAGATCATCTCGCGGACGATCGGATGATTGCCGTTGACCGTGTTGCCGCAGCCGGAGTAGTTGCGGTAGTAGCTGCCGCCGTTGCCGAGCATGTAGTAGACGCGGTTCTCCAGCCCCTTGAAGCTGAGCGTCGGCCCGAGCTCGTTGCCTTCGGCCGTGTGATTGAAGACGACGTCGAGGATCACTTCGATGCCGGCCTGGTGCAGCGCGCGCACCATCTGCTTGAACTCGATCGACCTGGCGCCCGGCTCGCTTGCTCGGCCGCATAGCCGCGATGCGGCGAGAAGAACGCCAGCGGGTCGTAGCCCCAGTAGTTCGGCCGCGCCAGTTCGTTCGCCCCAGCAGCTGTTGGTCGGAAACTCGTGGACCGGCATCAGCTCGACGGCCGTCACGCCCAGCGATTTCAAATACGGAATCTTCTCGATCACGCCCAGGTACGTGCCCGGATGCTCGACGCCGCTGGTCGGCGTCGCGCGTGAAGCCGCGGACGTGCATCTCGTAGATCACGGTGTCGGACAGGTTGCGCCGCAGATGGCGATCGCCTTGCCAATCGAAGTGTCGTCGACCACCACGCACTTCGGCGGGCGAATGATGCCGTCGTCGGCCGGCAGAAAGTCGCCGGCCAGCGCCCGGGCGTAGGGATCGATCAGCCGCGCCCGGCCGTCGAAGCGCTGGCCGCGCTGCGGATCGAACGGACCGTCGGCCTGCAAGTGGTAGAGCTGGCCCGGCCCGACGCCCGGGAACGAACACGCTCCAGATGTCGCCCCAGCGGTCGGTTTCGCGGATCGAATGCGATCGACTTCGCGTCGGCTCGCGGTCGTCGACGTCGTCGTAGAGCAACACGCGCATGGCGGTGGCCGAGCGGCTGAAGACGACGAACTGCACGCCGTCGTCGTGCAGGATCGCTCCGTAGGGGAGCGGATGCGTGAATTGCAAGGCCGGATGCGGATGCGGAGAGGGCTTGAGCACGGTGCGTTGGTTCTCCCGGGGTTCTGGCGCAGGTTGTTGCATCGTAGTCGTCACCGATTCGTTGATCGGTTCCAAGAGCCACTCACAAAACCGCTGGGGACTGTGTCGCCCTTGTGCGCAGTCCGCGGAGCAAAACGGGGACTGTCCCCTTCTCCCAAGCGGTTTTGTGAGTGACTCTGAAAAACAATACCACCTACTGAACCCAGAGCGAGCCGCGAACGAGCGTAAATCGCTGTCCCGCGACAACTTGGCGACGGGTAGCCCGGTTTGGCGTAAGTGAAGCGGTTAGCCAAACTTGTCGGGCGCGACGAATAAGCCGTGCCTCTTAACATACGGCTACCAAAAGCATCCGCCGGGCGATGGTATGCACGCGTTGCCATCGTGCTACGACGGCGCGTCGGTGTCAAGCAATTCAAGACGTTCGACGGCGTGGGCTGCCGATATATTGCACCAGCGGCGAAGCCAATCGCGGCCAGCGCGCCAGCGCCGCGATCGATGCGGAAACTGCCCAAGGGCGCCGCAGCATCGATGCAACCGTCCTGCAAACTGCCATCCGCTGGCCCAGCAAGCGACGGTGCAGTTGCTCCCACTTTCGCGCCGCGGTGGCCGGATCGCCTCGCAACGACTCGACGACCAGCGGCGCGACTTCACAGGCCGAGAGGATTCCCCAGGTCATGCCCTCACCCGTGAACGGCTCGATATAGCCCGCTGCGTCGCCAATGACAAACAGGCGGTGGTCGGCAATGCGCCGTGGATGCCCCGTCAGCGGCGGCGTTCCGTGCCAGGCGGCGGTTGCAAGCTCGTCGGGCCACGGGAATCCGGCTTGCTCGACAATCGAGCGCACTACGATCGCGGGCTTGCCGGCCGCCGCAATCATCGGCCGATCGAGCGCTGCCGCCACGTTCAAACGACCGTCCTCCAGCCGGACGAGGCCGACATAGCCACCGTCGCCGACCGCCATGTAAATCGCCCCCGGCGCGTAGAATGCGGGCGAATTGGCGATCACGGCGCCTGCTCCAATCCGCGACCCGTGCGCCGGTTGGCGGCGACAATCGGGCAGCCTCGCCAGAAAACCGCCATGGATGCCGTCGGCCGCCACGATCGCGTCGGCAACGATCGTCGATCGATCGCCCGCCGAAGTCAGTTCGATGCGCCATCCTCCGTCGAACCGGCCAGCTAGTTTCGCCGCAGCATCGGCTTGAAATCGCACGCCGGCGTCGACCGCCGCGCCCGCAAGTGCGGCATCGAGCGCATGGCGCGAGACGGCCGCTCCTCCATCGACGGCCAGCGATGCACTACGCCCAGCCGCGGCGAGACAAAGCAGCCGGATCGGCTCTGCCGCCAGCGACCGCAGAGTCTCCGGCAAACCAATTTGCGCAAGAAGCTCGACGGCAGCGCTACCGACGCAACACCCGCATACCTTTCGCCGCGGAAACTGCGCCTTGTCGACCAATAGCACCGACAGGCCTAGCCGGGCCAATTGACGCGCCGCAACCGATCCGGCGGGTCCGGCGCCGACGACCAGTATGTCCCAGCGGCGCTCGCTCGCGCTGCTCGACGCATTCGTCGCTGCATTAATCGGTGCGTTCGTCGGTTCGCAAGGCAGGATGGTTGTTTTCATCTCGCCACCACGATAACACAAACCGAAACGGCATACGGCGCCGAATCGTGCAATCCATCAGTCCTGCTTGCACCGCAAGCGAGCGAATCTCCTCCACCGTAAATGCCGCCTGCATGGAAAGCGGGCCGTCAACGTGAACCACGGGCGAACGCGTCAGCAATCGCGTGCCGGCGTACGTCAGCCACCAGCCGACCCTCGATCGCGCTAGATCGCACACGACGACCAATCGGCCCGCGGCCATCGCCATCTGCCGCATGAGCTGCGCTGCCTCGGAATCACTCAAGTGATGAAGGAATAACGTGCAGACCACGGCATCGTAGCCGCCGGGCAACTTGTCGTTCAACACATCGCACTGGAAAAAATCGATCGCCGCGCCGGCTGGGTCTGACTGCCGCCGGGCGAATTCAATGGCCCGCGGGCTGATATCGCAGCCGGAAAGATTTACCGTCGCGCCATGCCGCCGCGCAATCCGGAGCAACGCGAGAGGAATGTCGCCGGCCCCCGTGGCGACGTCGAGCACTCGGGGCGGCCGTCCCAATTGCCGGCTCAATTCGGCCAGCGGCGGCCAAAGCAGCCGAGCGATGCGCGTCAGCCGGTTCAACATCGAAAGTCCTCGCAATGCCTGACGATGGCGGCCTTCGTCGAGCGATGGATCGTCCATCAATTCGGGCAGCCGCACGCGGCTGTCAAGTCGTGGAAGGGAAGGCATTCAACGTCGTCCTGATTCGGTATTGTTCCGCACCGCGCGGTTGGGTGCGAATGGATGATAGAGCATCGCGCACGAATCGCGGTAGTGGAGACTACGGAATCGGCGTTCCCGGCCTCGGCAGCGCCATTCGTATCGGTTACCGAGGCGGCATTTTGGGGCATTTCCGTTCGCGGATCGGGCGATCGGGCCGACCAAACTGGGCTACTTGCTGACGGGCGAATTTGGTAAAAGCCCGCCCCGGGACGATCGACAGATTCAGCACCGAAAGGACTGCTAAATGTCAATTAATCGTTATTCTTGGATTGCGTTCGCTTTCGCCGCCGCATTCTTTTGTCTGACGTTCTTCGGCAACGGCTCGCAAGCTCAATCCCCGCAGCCCGGCAATGTGGCCCCTGGTGCCGGAGCCCCATTGGCTCCAGGCGAAATCGATACGGCGATCAGCCGCATTTACGTTCACGCCGATAAAACCGGTTTTGGACACGAGCACGGAATCGAGTCGCTATTGAAATCAGGCTGGTTGCATTTGGGAGCCAATCAAAACGCCGGCGAACTCGTGTTCGACATGACCAGCTTTCGCGCGGACACCGATGAGGCGCACCGTTATGTCGGGCTCCAAGGCTCGACCGATGCCAGCACCCGGCAAGAAGTGAACAACAATATGCTGGGTCCGGACGTGCTCGACGTGAAGCAATATCCGACGGCCGTTTTCAAAGTCACCTCGATCCAGCCGATGCGGGCGCACCGGCCGAATGCGCCGCAATAGATGCAACTCGACGGTGAATTCACTCTGCATGGCAAGACGAACAAGATCACCGTGGTTGCCAACCCGATCAACGTCAACGGCTACACAAGACTTGTCGGCAATTTCTCGATTCTGCAGTCCGACTACGGGATCAAGCCATTTCGCAAAGCCCTTGGGGCAGTCGGTGTAGCAGACCGCCTGACTATTTTTGGCGATCTTGTGGATCGCGCACTGAGCCGGAAGGAACGCTCGAGCAACTGCGTTTCGCTTGAACCGATCCCACCGAGAGATTCATGACCGCGCAAATACTGGGAATGGGCACGGCGGTTCCCGAATTTCATGTCGAACAAGCCGACGCTGCCCAGCAGGCGTCGCAGCTGAGTTGCGCCACGGCACAGCAGGAGCGGATGCTGACGGTGCTGTACCTCCGCGCGGGAGTCGAGAAGCGGCATAGTGTATTATTGACCGCGAGCACGAATGGACGTCCCGCGGAGCAATCGTTCTACATGCCGAGTTCCGAAGGTTCGACTGGCCCAACGACGGCTGAGCGAATGCAGGCCTACGACCGCTATGCAGGCCCTTTGGCAATCGAAGCTGCCTCGAGATCGCTAATCGATGCGGATGTGCAGGCGGACGAAATCACGCACGTGGTAACGGTGTCGTGCAGCGGGTTTGCGGCGCCGGGCGTCGATTTGGCGCTGATCCGCGAACTGAAATTGAGGCCGGAAACTTCGCGAACGCACATCGGCTTCATGGGTTGTCACGGAGCGTTGAACGGCCTGCGCGTGGCAAAAGCATTTGCGGAAAGCACGCCGGGGGCCTGCGTATTGCTGTGCGCGGTCGAGCTATGCAGCCTGCATCATCAATTCCTGTGGCAGCCCGATCAAATCGTGGCGAACGCCCTTTTTGCCGACGGCGCCGCCGCCGCGGTGGTTCGAGCCGGCGGCGACAGCCGAGTCGACTCGGGTCACGATGCACTCAATGTCATCGATCAGCGGTCCACCCTGATCCCGGATTCCAACGATTTTATCCAGTGGCAGATCAAAGACCACGGGTTCGAGATGGCGCTTTCGACGCAGGTGCCGGGTCTAATCGATCGCAACCTTCGAGCTTGGCTCGAAGCCTGGCTCGGCGAACAGCAAATGGGCATCGAACAAATTGGCTCCTGGGCCGTTCATCCCGGCGGCCCACGCATCCTTGAAGCCTGCGCGGCGATCGTGTGTCCCAATTCCAAACGCCTAAGCGATTCCGAGGCGGTGTTGGCGGAATATGGAAATATGTCGTCGCCCACCGTGCTGTTTATTCTCGATCGCTTGCGGCAGCGATCTGCGCCGCGACCGATTGTCGCCTTGGCCTTCGGTCCGGGAATCGCCGTTGAAGCGGCGTTGCTGAAATAGTCCGCCGACTGCATCGGTTGTACCGCTGCCGTGCTAGCTTCCAATTGCGCAAGAAGCGTTGTTCGAGCAACTAAAACGATCGCCTCGACGGAAGTGTCGAATCAGGCTGCTTGCGTTTAACGGCGGATGCCAGTGACGGCCCGGACAATGCTTTGCGGTTCTGGCCGCCGATCGGTGGCGCGGCTCAACTGCAATCCGACAACGTTCGAGGCGGAATCGCGACTCGCAACGCATTCATGACCGCCAGGAAGTCGATCGCCTCTTGCACGATGGCGCCGGCCACGGGCGGCAAGAATCCCGCCGAGGCTACCAACATGCCGACGATGCTTGCCGCCATGCCACCCAAGGCGCTTTGCAATGCGATTCGTCGCAGACGCCTGCTGATATGTAGAAGTTCGTCAACGCGTTGCAACGAAGTGTCGAGAATCACGGCGCCGGCCGATTCGGCCGTTATGTCGCTGCCCGAGCCGAAGGCGATGCCGACCGACGCCGCGGTGAGCGCGGGCGCGTCATTGATTCCGTCGCCAAGAAAGATCGTCGGAGCCCGGCGCGTCTCGGCTCGCACTAATTCGAGCTTCTGCTCGGGGGTTTGGCTGAATTTCACTTCGCCGATGCCAACTCGCTCGGCCAAATACCGGACTTCCGATTCGCGATCGCCGGAAACCAGTAGGATGCGGTCGAAATGGTGCTTGGGACCGAGATGCTTGATGAACGAAGCCCCTTCACGGCGCGGTTCGTCGCGGAAGCGGATCGTCGCGGCATAGCGACCGCCGATTAACACCAGGCACTCCAAGCCACCGGCCACGGGCGGAATCGCCTCGTCCAACTTTAGTCGTGCGGCGTCGGAACCTTTTCGGCCGGTAATCACGATCTCGCGTCCGCCCACGATTCCGCGCAATCCTGCGCCTGGACGTTCGCTGATTTGGCTGGCGTCAACGAGCTTCAACCCTGCCGCCGTCGCCGCCTCCAGTATCGCGGTTGACAACGGATGCTTCGAATATCGCTCAAGACTGGCGACGAGCTGCAACACTTCGTCTTCGGTGAAGCCTGTGGCCGGCAGCAATTCGGTCATTTTCGGCTTACCGTAAGTTAGCGTTCCCGTCTTGTCGAAAATTGCCGTCCGGCAGGTGTCGATTCGCTCTAGTATTGCCGGGTCTTTGATGATGATTCCCCGCCGAGCGGCCAGTGAAATCGAACCGATGATCGCCACGGGAATTGCAATCAGCAACGGACAAGGGGTCGCGATCACCAACACCGCCAGAAATCGGACCGATTGCCCGCTGACAACCCAAGCGGCCAGCGCAATGCCGACCGCGACGGGCGTATAGATCGCGCCCAACCGATCGCCCAGCCTGCGCAAGCGGGGACGTCGCTGCTGCGAATCGCGCATAACCCCAATGATCTTTGCGTAGCGCGAGTCGATCGCCAGCCGATCGGCACGGATCGTGAGCGCATTCTGACCATTGATTGCCCCCGAGAGCGTCTGCGAGCCGGCCGCCTTTGTCATCGAGTATGGCTCTCCCGTCAAATACGACTCGTCCATCACGCCATGCCCTTCGACGACCGTGCCATCGACCGGACAGATTTCGTGCGGAAAAATCAGTAGAGTGTCGCCGATGCGCACTTCGTCGAGCCCTACATCGCGGATCTCGCCGTCTTGCCGGCGATGAGCCACCGTCGGCATGCGTCGGGATAGCGCCTCCAAGACCGACGAGGCGCTGCGCACCGCGTAGGCCTCCAGCGCCTCGCCGCTGGAAAGCATCAGCACGACGAACACGCCGGCCAGATACTCATGCAGCAATGCTGCCGTGACGATTGAAATCCCCGCCAGCAGATCGGAACCGAACTCGCGGTGGATCAGCTTGACGAATAATTCGACGACAAGCGGCGTGCCGCCTAGCAAGAGCGCCACGGCAAGCGGCAGATCGTAATCTGCCAGCCCGAAATGCTCCGACGACGTTCGAACACCAAATCGAAGAATCAAGTGCGCACAATTGCGCCGACGCTGAGCGTCGCGATCAAGATTTGAAGGCGGCTTGTCGCCTGCGGCAAAGATTGGGTCGTCAACATTGTTCCACCCGCGGATTAGTTCCAATCAAGCAGCATAGCGCTAAACCGTGACAGCGGACAGGGTGTGGGAACCGGTGGCGCACGATCACTGGCGTCCGCAACGCCGCATGATGAAGTCGATGAACTCGCGGGCCGCGGCCGACGGAGCGTCGCCGCGGCGCAGCAAGATTCCAGAATCGATCGCACGAATCCGATTACCGAGGCTGCGCCACTCCGATCCGGCGGCCCCGCGTAATGATTCCGCTTGGCAAGAGCGGCACGATTGATATTCCCAAGCCGGCTTCGACCATTTGCACGATGATCTGCGTCGTCGTCGTTTCCATCTCGACGCGCGGAGAGAGGCCGGCGCGATGAAATGCGTCGATCACATGCTGCCGGCCCGTCGAGCCACGCTCAAAGAGAATCAGCGGCTCGGCAACCAAATCGCCCAATTCCAGCTTTCGCCGTTTCAATAACGGATGGCCGGGCGGCGTCACCAGGCTCCATTCGAGCGAAAAGAGATGCCGATAGTCCAAGTCGGGCGACGGTTCCAGGGGCGCGGCGATGCCGAGATCGACTTCGGGATCTTGCCGCAATTGCTGCTCGATTTCTTGCTCGCTACGGGTGTCCAAGCGGATGCGGATATTGGGAAACGCCGCATGGAATCGACGGATCGCGTCAACCAGCACGTAGTGAATCAAATACTGGCTGGCCGCCACGCGCACTTCCCGCGGCTGCTGCGGAGCGTCGAACAGCTCGCACAATTCGCGCGAGCGATCCAAGAATGCTCGCGCATGCGGCAGAAACCGGTGGCCTTGCGCCGTCAGCGGAGTCGTTCGCCGCATTCCGCGCCGCTTGCAATAGAGCTCGATTCCCAAGCGTTGCTCGAGCGCCAGCAGCCGATTGCGCAGCCCTTGCTCGCTGATATGCAGCATCTCGGCCGCGCCGCGAAGCTTCCCTGCCGGGCCAATTCGACCAGCGCGGCCACCTGGTCGGTCGAAAATGAAGGATAGTGGTTGGGCATTGTCGCGGGAACGAAATACTGCGATGGGGGAACGTGAGTTAGTGCTTAGGCCAGGGTTGTACAGCGGTGCCCGGAACGCCACGGAGGGCGTTCCCTACAGTCCTCTGCGCTGTAGGGAACGGCCTCCGTGCCGTTCCGTCGGTGGACACAAACGGCACATGACGCGCGCCCAAATAACAACAATAACCATTATTCATCCAATAATAAACAATTTTTATCATTCATTATCCGCGGGTAGGATTCAATGGCAGTAGGAGACCAACCGAACCGGGTTTACCCGATATTCAAGGAGATCATGCCATGCCAGCCAGAATCATGTCGTTGCTCGCGCTAGTGGGATCGATCCTCGCGGCCGGGGTCGCCTTGGCGGGCGATGGACTGACAATCCACGAATGGGGCACGTTCACCGCATTGCAAGATGAGCAAGGCCGCGCGCTCGGCGGCATCAACGTCGATGACGAGCAATTGCCGAGCTTCGTTCACAATCTGAATCCCTATGTCATCGACCGTTCCTATTCGCTGAACATTTGGGAAATGAAAGGCGTCCCGCCACGGCATCCTTATGTCACGATGCGGCTCGAGACACCGGTGATTTATTTCCACCTGCCGAAGAATTCGCCGCCGATCAAGCTCGATGTCAACGTGGCTTTGCGCGGCGGTTGGCTGACGCAGTTCTATCCCAACGCCGATGCCGACGCCCCCGGCCTCAAGGAACACGAATTCCATTTCGGCAAAATCACGCCTCGGACGGTCGGCAGGCTCGCTTGGACCGGCCTGAATGTCGGCACCGGCGTCGACGGCCCGAAGACCGATCAACACACTTGGGCCGCGCCGCGCAATGTCGATGCCGCGAGCGTGACGACGAGCGGCGCGCAATCGGAAAGCGAGAAATATCTGTTCTATCGCGGCGTCGGCAATTTCGCGGCGCCGCTGGAAGTCAACACCAACGCCAAGGCCGACCAAATCGAAATCCGCGGTCGGTTCGAGGAAGTTCTTGGTCGGGCGGAGAAGGTCAATGTCGGCCCGCTGTGGCTCGTGCAAGTGCAGCCCGACGGCGGCTTCGCCTATCGAACCATCGCGCCCGTGAATGTCGGCAACGATCCGATGGCCATCGTGGGTAAGGCGCGGGCGTCGTTCGCGGCCAACGATTTTTCGCAGCACAATCTCGACAGTCTTCGCCAAGAGCTTCGCCAGGCGCTGATCCGCGAGGGACTTTATGCCGACGAAGCCGAGGCGCTAGTCGAAACCTGGAACCAGGCCTACTTTCGCGCTCCGGGGCTACGATTGTTCTTCCTCGTTCCGCGCCGCTGGACCGACCATTATTTGCCGCTGACTTTTTCGCGACCGGCCGATCTGCAACGCGCGATGGTGGGCCGGATCGAATTGATCAGCCCACGGCAACATGCCGATCTCGAAAAACTTTCGCACCTGCCGCTTTCCGACCGGAAGTGGGTCGAAGAAATTCCCTCGTCAACGAATCGCGACCTGCTGCTCGCGGGCCGGAGCAGTTTCGATCGCTCGGGCGTCAAAATTCCGCCTGATTATCAGACGTATCTCGATCTCGGCCGCTTCCGCAACGCATTGATTCTCGACCATCAACGCCGCCATCCGACGAATGAACTTGGCGCATTCATCAATGCTTACCAACTGACGACATTCGCCGTGCCGGGCGACAAACCGGAGGATCAGGATTCCGATAACTGATCGACGCGGCTCGAAATGCGGAAAACTGGGGCTGGTCCGAATGATCGTCGGATTTCCTCACGAATTAATTCGAACCGCGCCTTGGTTCGATCCGTAGTGAGCGACGGCAAGGCGGAAACCGATTAAGGAGCCCATGCCATGTCAGCCACGATCGCGCTGCCGATTTGTGGATCGAAACGGAATGGTTTGATTGCCATCGCTCTTTTCTGGCTGATTGCCAATGGAGGAGTGGCGTCCGCGGCCGACCGGCTGACGGTTCACGAATGGGGCACGTTCACGGCGACTCCAGGATGAGCAAGGCCGTGCGCTCGGGGGCATCAACGTCGACGACGAGCAATTGCCGGCTTTCGTCCATAATATAAATCCGGGTCTGCTTAGCCGATCGTACTCTCTCGGCTCTATCGATATGTTGAGCAAGGGAATCCCGCCACTCCATCCCGATGTCGCGATGCGATTGGAAACTCCGGTAATCTACTTCCACTTGCCGCCGGGGGCCGTGCCGATCAAGGTTGATGTTCAACGTCGCACTGCGTGGCGGATGGCTGACGCAGTTTTATCCAAATGCCGAAGCCGATGCGCCCGGCCTCAAGCCAGCAGCGCCCAATGCCGGCATTGGCCGGATTACGCCGCACACGATTGGCCGGCTGACGTGGCACGGGCTGACCGTCGGAACGAGCACACCAGGGCCGAAAACGGATGCCCATGTTTGGTCGGCGCCTCGGATCGTGAACGCATCCAACGTCACGACCGGCGGCGACAAGCCCGAAAGCGAAAAGTATCTTTTCTATCGCGGCGTGGGAAATCTATCGGCGCCGCTGGAAGTGGCCACGGACGCGGCCAAAGATCAAATCGAGCTGCGCGGCCGGTTCGAGGAGGTTCTCGGCCGATCGGAACATCTTTCGGTCGGTCCGCTGTGGCTCGTGCAAATTCAGTCCGATGGTCAGGTCGCCTATCGGACGATCAGCCCGCTTTCCGTCTCCGGCGACCGTTCGACCATCATCGGGCAGGCGCCGGATCGTTTGCCGCCAATGATTTCGCTACCGGCAATCTCGACCGATTGCGTTACGACCTGCGGCAGGCTTTGGTGCGCGACGGCTTGTTCAGCGACGAAGCAACGGCGCTGATCGAAACTTGGAATCAGGCCTATTTTCGTAGTCCTGGCTTGCGGTTGTTTTTCCTCGTTCCCCGCCGCTGGACCGATCACTATTTGCCACTGTCGTTTTCCGTGCCGACGGATCTCGACCGAGTGATGGTCGGGCGAATCGAATTAATCAGTCCGCAACAGCGGACCGCTCTTAAAAAACTCGCCGAAACCACCGGCTCCAATCCAAATTGGATCTGGCAAGTTTCCAAGGTCAAGAATCCCGACAACTTCTTCGCCGGTCGAAGCGATTTCGAGCCGGCCGGCGTCGCCGTTCCGCCCGAATACCAGGCGTATCTCGATCTCGGCCGCTTCCGCAGCGCTTTGATCCTCGATGCCCAGCGCCGCCATCCGACGCCTAATCTGGCGAAATTCATTGCGGCCTACGATCTGAGTTCCTTCGCCGTGCCCGGCGAGCAACCAAACAAGCGTTGAGCCGTCCTCACACTTTGTCCGGATTTCATCGTGGGGCGCCCACGAAGTGCGAGAATGATATTGCGATCAGTTTCGGTTTTTCAGCCCACGTCACCCAGATCGAGCGCCTGACCGTAACGCGCCAGCATCATGCGGCGCAGCCGAGCGTGCTGTGGATCGCGCAGGCCTGGATCGGCGGCGACCATTCGGGCGGCATCGTCGCGGGCTTCCACCAGCACTCCCATATCGCGCAATAAATCGGCGGCCAGGAAAGGCGGCAGGCCGTGTTGCCGCGTGCCGAACATGTCGCCGGGGCCGCGCAGTTCCAAATCGAGCTCCGAAAGACGAAAGCCGTCGGTCGTTTCGACGAATCGCATCAAGCGGTCGAGCACTTCGTCGGTTTTCACGTCGGTCAGCACGCAGCAAAAGCCCGGATGCGCACCGCGCGAGATGCGGCCGCGCAATTGGTGCAACTGCGCGAGCCCGAATCGTTCGGCGCCGGCGATTGTCATCAGCGTTGCGTTCGCCACATCGACGCCGACTTCGACGACCGTCGTGGCGACGAGCACTTGCGTTTGGCCCTCGGAAAAAGCCTGCATGGCGTCGTCTTTTTCCTCGCTCGACATCCGGCCGTGGATCAGCCCGAGGCGAAATTCCGCGAGCTGATCGTGCGTCAGTTCTTCGAACGTGGCTTCGAGATTCGCCGTGGCGACTTGTTGCGATTCCTCGACCAGCGGCACGATCACATATCCCTGCCGCCCTTCGCGAATCTTGCGGCGGAAGAATTCCCACCACTTGGGCCGATCGGCCGCGGCGGCGAGGTAGGTGTGAATCGCTTGCCGGCCGGGCGGGCGATCAGTGAGCGTCGAAACATCGAGATCGCCGTAGAGCGTCATGGTTAGCGTGCGCGGGATCGGCGTGGCCGTCATGATGAGGCAATGCGGATCGGCGCCGGCCTGTTTGAGCAACGCCCGCTGGCGAACGCCGAATTTGTGTTGCTCGTCGATCACTACCAGGCCCAGCCGGGCGAATTCGACTTCGCTGCGGACGATGGCCTGCGTGCCGACGACGATGTCGATTTCGCCCGCGGTGATTTTGGCGAGCAGCGCTTCGCGGTCTTTGCCGGTCACTCCGCCGGTGAGCATTCCGAGCCGTACTCGGCTGCCGGCCAAAAGGCGGCCGAGTGTGCGAGCATGTTGCCGCGCCAGGACCTCCGTCGGCGCCATGATGGCCGCCTGGTGACCGTGCGCGACGGCCAGCAGCATGGCATAGACGGCGACGATCGTTTTGCCGCTGCCGACGTCGCCTTGCAGCAGCCGGTTCATCGGCGTGGGGCGGGCCATGTCGGCCGCGATCTGGTGGATCACCTGTTGCTGGCCCGGCGTCAATTCAAACGGAAACAGCCGGCGGATTCGCGCGTCGATTCGGGCATCGGCCTCAAGCTTCGCCGCGCTAGCCTGGCTCTGTTGCATTTGCCGCTTCACGGCCAGCGCCAATTGCAGGATGAACAGTTCCTGATAGATGAATCGCCGCTTGGCCTGCGCCAATTCCGCGGGATTGGCCGGGAAATGAATCGCCGGCAGTGACCGTCGCAGCGGCCAAAGCTGTTTTTCGGCGAGAAACTCGGCGGGAAAGACTTCGTCGAGTTGTTCGACGTGCCCCTCGACAGCCGCGCGGACGATGTTTCGCAGATTGCCTTGCGTCAGGCCGTCGGTCAGCGGATAGATCGGTAGCATTTGCCCGGCCGGCGGCGGTTCATCGGGATCGAGCCATTGCACGCGCGGATGAACCATCTCCCAGCGCCCGCCGTGCAAAACGGCCTTACCCGCGAGGAGCACTTCTTGGCCGCGGGAAAACTTTTCCTGCATGTAGGCCTGATTGAACCACAGGGCCCGCAGATAAAGCCGGCCCTCGCGAATCAGCACGCCCAAGAGCGAACGGCCGGGGCCGGTATTGCGCAGCTCGGTCTCTTCGATAATTCCGCGAACCGAGATCAGCTTGTCCTCTTCCAGATCGGCAATGCTGCGCAGATCGGTGAGGTCTTGATAATCGCGCGGAAAGTAGAACAGCACATTCGCGATCGTGTTCAGATCGAGTTTATGCAGCAATTCGGCCCGCGCGGGTCCGACGCCTTTGAGAAACTGCACCGGCGTATGCAGCCCTTTCGGCGGTGGCGCGGCGGTGGCCGCTTCGGCGGCGCGAGAGACATCGATCGTCGGTTCGACCTGCGACATGGGGGTAGTATAAAGGCTTGAGGCTTGAGGCTACAGGCTTGAGGGAAGAGGAAATGGGCCTCGCTTGGCGTAACGCGAACGCGCGAAACCGCAAGCGTGCCGCGGAGCGTTCTTCGTCGCTTCGTACCTCAAGCCTACAGCCTCAAGCCTCAAGCCTCCTTCGCAATCATCCCCGCCGCGAAGCCGAGCAAGTCGCCGCGCTCGCGGCAGATATTCATCAATTGGTCGTAATCTTCCGCCAGCCGGCCGAGTTCCAAGAGCGTCGGAGCGAAGCCGGTGGCCCGGACGTTCGGCGGGATCAGCTTCACATGCGCGGCCAGCGCTTCGTCGAATCGGCCCAATCGCACCAGCAGCACGATATAGACCTCGGCCGCCGCCGTGCCCTCTTCTTCCGGAACGGCTCGCTCGGCCTTGTCGCGGAAAAACGCGACGGCCTCTTCGACTTGCTTGCCCAACTGCGCGCCGTAGAACAGCCCGTGGCTCGGATAAACGTCGGCGAACGGTTCGTCGCCGGTGAGTTGAAAGCTTTCCGACAGCCGCCGGCCGTATTGCGTCAGGTCCCACGCGAACTGCAACGATTCCTTGTCTTCGACGATCCGCGCGATCCGCACGACCGACGCCAGGTGCGACGCGTCGATATGGTAGCTATTCTCGCTGAACAGCCAATCGCGGCCGCGCAGCAATTCGTCGAGCATTTTTTCGTTCGGTTCGCTCGGCTCGCTGCCGCTTTGAGCTGCATCATGGCGAGCGATTTCCGCGCGGACATTGCCGACCAGTTCGCCGTGCAAGTGTCGCACCATGACGGCCGCGGCGGCTTGCTGCTGACTGCGGCGGAACCGGGGGACTTCGGAATCGTAGGCCGTGATCGAATTGCAAGTGCCGTATTGATTGATGACCCATTGCAGCCCGAGGGCCGGCGCGACGCCTTCGTGCAGCGCGATTTCGATCAGCTCGTTGCGATTCTCCTCCGTCGGTTCAACCTTCGCCAAAGCCGCGGCAACGGCCGGCGGATCGCCCAAAGGCCGCAGATACATCCACGCCTGGCGGAACTCCCCCTCGTTCCACAGCAGCCATCCCGCCTCGCGGCAGGCGGCCAGATAGGCGTTTTCAACTTCGCCGCGCAACGGCTCGACCAAATCCTCAAGCGGCGTGGTCAAAATAATCGGCAACCCCAGCCGCCGCCGGGCTTGCATCAGCCGCGTGTCGAACAGTTCGTGATACCGCTTCTCGGCTTGAAACCACGCGGCCAGTTTCTCCAACCCCGCCTCAATGCCGTCGCCTCGCAAATCGGCCTGCAACTGGTCGAACGGAGCGGTCGTCATAAAGGATCATGGCGGTTGGTTGAGGGAATGTTTCCTTGTTCATCGTACCAAGCTTGCTGACCGACGGCAAAGCAGTGACCGTGTGGCACTGGCCAGCGCAGTCGGCCAGTGCGAGCGCCGCTGGAGGACGAACGTGCCAGTGAACGCCAACCGTCACCCCCGCTCGGATCCGCGGCGTCCACTCGGCCGTCGGCACTGGCAGCTATCGTGCCGATTTGAAATCAGAGATTTTCCGGCGGCGTTTGCGGTGCGCCAATCCGCCAACCAATCGCGGCACCCAGCGACGTCATGATGAAGAGGCCGATAAGGGACGGATTGATCTGGACACATAGGTAGGTGAACATGCCGACGGTGCCTCCGGCAATACCCCCGATCAATGTGCCGTATCCTGCTTCGGGATTCGCTTCAGACTTGGCCATGCCCTGATCATACCGAAATGCTCATGCAAGTCCCACACTGGAGAGAACTGGCCAGCGAAGTCGGCCTGTGGGAGCGCCGCTGGACGATCGACCCGCCAATGAAGGCCCCTCGTCAACACGACTCGGTTCCGCGCCGTCCACTTGCTCGCCGGCACCGGCAGACTGCGCTTGCCAGTGCCACCCGCTGGCGGCAACGTTAGGCAAACCCGGGTCGTGGGCCATTTTGAAATCAGGAATTCTTTTTGGGCACGTCGGGCCGGCGCAAGTATCGGCCCCACCAAATCAGCCCGAGCCCGATGGCGGCCTTTACGAGAGCCTCCACCAAAATTGCGGAGGCAGGTACTTTGAATCGAGTTGCAAGTTGGTTCACAAGAATGGCAAGGGCAACCGAGTTTATTAACAGCAGCGCCGCGACAACATAGAGCGCGATCCCGACGATCCGCCTCATGCGCATGGGGGCGTCGGGCGTCGGCGATGGACTCGCGTAGGGGTTTTCATCCATGCTCCCATCATAGCCGAAAGGCTCAAAGGTATGGCAGGCCAGCGTAGTCGGCCAGTGAGAGCGCCGCTGGACGATCAACCCGCCAATAAAGGCCCCTCGTCAACCCGACTTGGATCCGCGGCGTCCACTCGCCCGCCGGCACTGGCAGACTGCGCTTGCCAGTGCCACACGGGCGAGTACCATAGGGCTATGAGTGCCAATACACCAAATTTCGCTGGGCTGCGCGTGGCTGGATTCGAAAGCCGGCGGGCCGAGGAGATGGCGGCGATGGTCGCTCGCTTCGGCGGGCTGCCTTCGATCAGCCCTTCGATGCGCGAAGTGGCCGAGGCCAAGAATCCCGAGGCGGTCGATTTCGCCGGGCATTTGATGACTGGGCAGATCGACGTGGTGGTCTTTATGACCGGCGTCGGCATTCGCCTGCTGATGACGCAACTCGATCGGCAGGTCGATCGCAAGCGGTTTCTGGAATCGCTCTCCGATGTCATCACGATCACTCGCGGACCGAAGCCGACCGCGGCTCTGCGCGAACTCGGCCTGACGCCGACGCATCGCACGCCGGAGCCGAACACCTGGCGCGAAGTGCTGAGCGTGTTCGATGGGAAAGTGCCGCCGGTGAATCGGACGGTCGCGCTCGTCGAATATGGCCAGACGAACGCGAGCCTCGTGGCCGGACTCGAAGCCCGCGGAGCGACGGTGCGGGCGCTGAAGGTATACCGCTGGGAACTGCCGGAGGACCTTGGGCCGCTGGAAGCGAATGTGCGAGCCATCGCGGCCGGACAAATCGACGTGGCGTTGTTCACGTCGAGCCAGCAGGCGACGAATCTTCTCACGATCGCCGGGCGAATGGGGCTGGAGAATCAGGTGCGAGGCGGACTGGCGAAAGCCGTCGTCGGCTCGATCGGGCCCGACACGAGCGAAACGCTTCGGCAGCATGAATTGACGATCGACATTGAGCCGGATCATTCCGCAATGGGGCATTTAATCGCGGCGGCGGCGGATCAAGCCGGCGGATTGCTGGCGAGCAAGCGACGGCGATCGGCGCCGGCCATTGCGACGGCGCCGTCGGAAAAAACGACGGCGCGCCGGCGTGGCAAAACAGCCCGTTCATGAAAGCCTGCCGCCTGAAGCCGGTCGAGCGGGTTCCCGTCTGGCTGATGCGGCAAGCCGGCCGCTATATGCCCGAGTATCGCGCGGTGCGCGAAAAGCAGACGTTTTTGGAGCTGTGCAAGAATCCGGCGCTGTGCGCCGAAGTGATGATTACCGCGGTGCGGCGGCTTGGCGTCGATGCGGCGATCATCTTTTCGGATCTGCTGCCGATTCTCGAGCCGATGGGCTTGGATTTGGAATTTGCCCGCGGCGAAGGGCCGGTGATTCACAACCCGGTGCGCGAAGCCCGCGACGTGGATCGCGTGCGCGAGCTCGACGATGTCGGGCCGCTCGATTTCGTCATGGAAACGGTGCGGCAAACGCGCGCCGGGCTGCCGCAAGAAATGCCGCTGATCGGATTCGCCGGCGCGCCGTTCACGTTGGCCAGCTACGTCGTCGAAGGCGGCGCGAGTCGGTCTTTTTTGCATACCAAAATGCTGATGTATCGCGATGCCGGCGCGTGGAATACATTGCTTGAGCGGCTCGTCCGGGCAGTCGGCCGATATTTGAACGCCCAAATTGCCGCCGGGGCGTCGGCGGTGCAACTGTTCGACAGTTGGGTCGGAGCGCTCGGGCCGGACGATTATCGCCGGTTCGTGTTACCGCATACGAAGCGACTGATCGAGTCGATTCAACCCGGCGTGCCGGTGATCCATTTCGCCACAGGCAATCCGGCGCTACTTCCTCTGTTGGCCGAGGCAGGCGGCCACGTGATCGGCGTCGATTGGCGGATCGATTTGGACGAGGCCTGGAAAATCGTCGGGCCGGAAAAAGCCGTGCAGGGGAATCTCGATCCGACGGTGCTATTGTCCGATCCCCAGGAAATCCGCCGCGCCGCGCAGCGGATCCTCCAACAAGCGGCAGGCCGGCCGGGTCATATTTTCAACCTCGGCCACGGCGTTCTGCCGCAGACGCCGCCGGAGAACGCGATCGCGCTAGTGGAGGCGGTGCATGAATTGGGGGCGCGCCGCGGCGCGTGATCCGCGATTTGGCAGGCGGCAGCCATGCGAAATCGAAGGTCGGAGCCGAAACAGAAGCGCGGGGTGCGTTTAAGCATTCGGCACAGAAGCTATGTACGACCCGAATCTTTTCCCGCGGATGCTTTACGGCGACCTCAAATCGACACGTGAGGCTTGGCGAAAAATCGCCCGGCGCGCGTGGAAGGCCGGGGATTGGGGCCAGTTGTTTGCGAGAGACGGAATGGTGCCGCTCTCGGATTTCCCCTCCGACATCGTCCTTGAGCGTAGTTTCTTTGGCGCCGGCGTTCGCGGGAAGCAGCCACTGTGGCGACTTTACTGGTCCTCAAAGAGCATACGCTTCGGCTACTCCGAGTGGCCGGCAGGGACAAGCGAATCCGTGCATCGTGCAAGTCGTCTCATGCTCGGCGGAATGGAGCACCTTTGGTTCACCGTAGGATTGCTATGCTTCGAGGGAGCTGACTTGCATGATCCGATCGACTCTGCGGAGTCCGTGCGCACGTATTACTACGAGCTGCTCAAAGGATTCGTCAATTGGCTTCCAGAAATCCTAAGCCTGCGCGGTTTGTTTTCGACTGAAACCTTCGCGTCATCCCAATCGCAATTTCAGCCCCCGAACTGGTGGGCAGCGAACGTCCTGCGCTGTATCACCTGGGCTGGATACAAGGTTCCGCAGTTCGAAGACGAGCAGTTCATCTGGACGAGCTTTGTCGAAGAGCAATACGGGGGCCAAGTTGTCGAATGGTTTCTCGAGTTAGGAATCATCCGCGCGGACGGGAATCGCTTTGCGGTTACGGGCCGGCCTTCCTGACGAGCCGAGAGCGGAGTTAACGGCGAACCGTCCACTCCCGCAATGGAGAGGGTATCAAACAGAGGCTTTCGGCTCGACCCAGCCGCGGTTGACGCAATCGATCAACAGCCGAAGGCGGCCGAGGTTGCGGCGGTTGAAGCGGAAGACGAGCCGCGGCAGCGCTACCAGCGACGGCTCCTCGCGTTCTTCCGGCAGCGCGTCGCTTACTTCGAACTGACCCTCCGTCAAGATGTCGCGAAACCCCGTGTTGAGTTGCTCGACTAGTTCGGGCGTCGGCCGCTGCGTGAGCCGCATCACGAGTTTGTTTTTCACGTAGCGCATGCTGTGGTAGATGCGGAAGAATTGCATGATCTCGTTTACGGCGACATCGACATTGTCGGTGATCTTGTAGAGCGAAAGGTCCTCCGGCGAAATCATTCCCCGGGCCAACAGCCGATCGCGAACGAATTGCTCGAAGGGTTGCCAGAAATCGCCGCCGGGCGAATCGAGAAACACGACCGGCACCATTTCGCGCTTGCCGGTTTGCAACAGTGTCAGCACTTCCAGGCCTTCGTCGAGCGTGCCGAAGCCGCCGGGCAGCAGGCAAACGGCGTCGCATTCCTTCACGAACATCAGCTTGCGCGTGAAGAAGTATTTCATGTGAACCAGCTTCGCGTCGCCGGCGATGATCGAGTTCGACGACTGCTCGAAAGGGAGCATGATATTCAGCCCCATCGAGTTTTCGCGCCCGGCGCCGACGTGCCCGGCTTCCATGATCCCGCTGGCGGCGCCGGTGAGCACCAGCCAGCCAAGCTGGGCCATTGCCCGGCCGAATGCGACGGCTTGTTGATAGGCCGGGTCGGCGGGCCGAGTGCGGGCGGAGCCGAAGACGGTCACTTTGCGCCGTGAGCGATAGGGAGTGAACACCTTGAAGGCGTAGCGCAGCTCGCGGAGCGTGCGGCTGAGAATCTTTAGATCGCCGTGCGTCGTGTGATCGGCGGCGAGTTTGTCGGCCGATTCCTTGATCTGCTCGATCAAGTCGGCGAGCTTATTGCGGTCCAACGGCCCGGCGGCGATCGGCAAATCGTCGGGTGGCTCGGGCAGAGATATAGAATCGGAACCGATGTCGCTCACGCCTGGGCCTCGCTCGCACCGCCGCCTGAATTCCGATCGCAGAATCGCCTGCGAAGATATCGGATCGTGCGTCGGCGCAATTATACTGCGCCGGCGGAGCCGGGATAGGCTTGAGGTTGAAGGCTACAGGCGACAGGACGAGGAGGCTGGCATGTGTGGCGGCCGCGATGTGCGCAACCGCAGCGCCGTGTTCTTCTTTGCTTCGTACCTCAAGCCTCAAGCCTGTAGCCTCAAGCCTCTTCAAGCCGACGGCCGGCGATAATGCTGGTACGCCAAAATCACTTCGTACAGATCGCTGGAGATCGTGATTTCGTCGTTCTGAAAATCTTGCAGCCAGGTGCGGCGGCTTTCGACGGCGTTGGCCAGCAGATGCAGAATGTCGCCCAGCGGGACGGAAACCGTTTCTCGAGCCACGCGGGATTCGCTGAGCGTGGCGGTTTCGTTCTGCGGACCGTGATAAACACGCAAATAACGTTGAGCCATGAAAGACGCGTCCTTACGTCGGGTCAAGGTTGGGGAGTGCAAGCACACCCGTTGTTGTCGAAGCGCCTCGGTGCGAAATCCTTTCGCACAATTCGGCCGCCCACCGTAACTGGCACGCGCGTAGTTATCGACCGAATGGGGCGCGAAGGTTTGGAAAATCTCGCCGGCCCTGTCGATTTTTCCGCGACCGGAGTGCTAGCGTGTCGAAAAAGGGGACAGGCACCTCGCCGCAATCCAAGGCATCCGGGGAACTGAAGCGCTGCTCGGAGCCAGTCCCCTTTTTCAACGGAGTGCTAGCAAATCGGCGGCGCATTCTTGACAGACGGATGTAAAACCGTTTAGATGTTTGGCTTAGGGGTTTTATTGGTCACTGGCTTCGGCTGCTTGCATCGAGCGGCCGGGCATGTGGCCGCCCGTCGTTTGCCGTCGGTTGACGGTGCGGCGGAACGATTTTTCGCGCGAGCGGCTTCCAATTCAACGGCTGGTGGATGCGATTGGGGTTGTTCGCGATTAGGGGTCTTTGCGTTTGGGCATGGGTCTGACCACTACTGTCGATCTTGGCTCCGTTGCCCACAGCGTCGCCCTGCCGTTGGTGCAGGTCGAAAGCGTGGTGCGTTTGCTCGACGCCGGCAACACGGTCCCCTTCATCACCCGCTATCGCAAAGACCAAACCGGCGGGCTCGATGAAGAGCAGATCCGGCAGATCGAGGGCCGCGTCAGCCGCCTGCGAATGCTGGCCGAGCGCAAGCAGACGATCCTGCGATCGATCGAAGTCGCAAGGCAAGCTGACGCCGGAGCTGGCCGCCGCGATCGACGGCGCCGACAGCACCAAGCGGCTCGAAGACTTGTATCTGCCCTATCAAGCCCAAGAAGCAAACGTTGGCCACGCTGGCTCGCGAGCGGCAGATTGGAGCCGCTGGCCCAAGAAGCTATTGTCGGCCGATCCGGCGGCTACCGATCTCGACGCTCGCGCCGCCGATTTCGTCAATCCCGACCGTCAAGGTTGACCACCGCCGCCGATGCGCTGCTTGGGCGTCGGTCACATTCTGGCCGAGGATTTCAGCGAACGGGTCGAGCTTCGCGAGCGGCTGCGCAAGATTCTCAAGCGCACCGGCAAGCTGGTCTGCGCGAAAACCGAAATCGCCGATAAGCAGGGACAAGAATTCCGCGACTACTTCGAATTCCACGAACAGCTCGGCAAGATCCCGCCGCATCGCGTGCTGGCGATCAATCGCGGCGAGAAAGCCAAGGTGCTGCGCGTCAAGGTCGACGCCGACGCCGAGGCCATGCAGCGCGTCGTCCGACGAACTGTTCGTTCCCGCCGAGCATCCGCACGCCGATTTCCTGCGCGGCTGCGGCCGCGACGCGCTCGTCGCGGCTGGTGTTGCCCAGCCTGGAGCGCGAAGTTCGCCGCGAGTTGACCGATTGGGCCGAGACGCACGCCGTCGAAGTGTTCGCCCGGAATCTGCGCAATCTGCTGTTGCAGCCGCCGGTGCGCGATCGCCGCGTGCTGGCCGTCGATCCGGGCTTCAAGAGCGGCTGCAAGCTGGCCGCGCTCGACGAGTTCGGCAACTTGCTCGACCACGGCGTCATCCACCTGGTCGGCAAGGCCGAGCGGAAGGCCGAGGCCCGGGCCAAGCTCGTCGAGCTGATCAAGCAACACAACTGTCACCGTCGTGGCCATCGGCAACGGCACGGCCTGCCGCGAGACCGGAGCAGGTGTTGGCCGAATTGCTGGCCGACGAGTTGAAAGACAGCAGCGTGGCCTACGTGATCGTCAACGAGGCCGGGGCCAGCGTCTATTCGACCAGCCCACTTGGCCGCGAGGAATTTCCCGACTTACGACGCCACGCTCCGCGGCGCGATTTCCATCGGCCGGCGGTTGCAGGATCCGCTCAGCGAGCTGGTGAAGATCGATCCGGCCAATATCGGCGTCGGCATGTATCAGCACGACGTCAAGGCCAAGCACCTGCGGACATCGCTCGACGCCGTGGTCGAGTCGTGCGTCAACTATGTCGGCGTCGATCTGAACACGGCCAGCCCGGCGCTGCTGCGGTACGTTTCGGGTTTGAATCAACTGACGGCCCGGCGGCTGTACGACCATCGCACGGCGAACGGCCCGTTCAAAAGCCGCGAGCAATTGAAGGAAGTGTCCGGGCTTCGGCGAAGCGACGTTCGTGCAGGCGGCCGGCTTCTTGAAGATCGGCGACGGCGACAATCCGCTCGACGCCACCTGGATTCATCCGGAAAGCTACGACGTGGCCGGCAGCGTGCTGGAAAAGCTCGGTTGCTCGCCGACGGATCTGCCCGACAAGGAAACGGCCGGCGAATTGGCGCAGAAGACGGCCGGGTTGAACCTCGATCGAACTTGCCGCCGAGTTGCAGGTCGGGCCGCTGACGTTGGCCGACATCGTGGCCCAGCTCAGCCGACCGGGCCGCGACCCGCGCGAGGATCTTGCCGCCGCCGATCTTCAAGACGGGCATCCTCAAGCTCGACGACCTCGCGGCCGGCATGGAACTTTATGGCACGGTGCTGAACGTCGTCGATTTCGGCGCGTTCGTCGACATCGGCCTGCACGACAGCGGGCTGGTTCACATCAGCCAGTTGGCCAACCGTTATATTCGCGATCCGCACGAAGTGGCGTCGGTCGGCGATATCGTCAAGGTCTGGGTGCTGGAGATCGACAAGACCCGCCGCCGCGTGTCGCTGACGATGATTCCGCCCGGCTCGAAGCGTCTCGGAGCCGGGGGGCCGATCGCATGGCGGCCGATCGCAGGGAGAAAAGGCCGACGGGCAACAGAACGGTGGCCAGCAGCGTGGCGGCCAACGTCCGTCGCGCCGCGGAGCGCGCCGGCTCGGCCCGGCGGCCCTCCGGTTGCTCAACCCGCCGCGGCTGGCGACAGCGCAGCGGCCGGCACGGTTTCAACCGACGCTGCCGTATCAGCCGGCATCGCAACAACGGACGCACCCTCGACTAGCTCGATCGCGGCCCGATCCGACTCCCCGCCGCGTCCGCCGCACGGCAAGCGACCGTACGGCGGCCCTCCGCAGGGCCGGCCATCGCAAGGCAGACCGTCGCAAGGAAGACCATCGCGCGGTCCCGACCAAGGCAAGCCGGCGTATCGTCCCCCGCCGCCGAAACCGAAGCCGTTGATCCCGATCACCGACGCGATGAAAAAGGGCAAAGAACCGCTGCGAACATTCGGCGACCTGAAGCAATTCTTCGAAATCAAAACCGAGCCGCCGGCGGAAAAGGCCGTGGAAAAACCGGCCGCGCAGGCCGCGGAAAGTCCCGCCGTCCAACCAGCCATCGAGGAAATAAAACCGGCCGAGGACGCGAGCTAGGCGGCCGACGCGCTTGTTGCCCACGGTGTCGAGCCCCAGTTTGGCGTCGAGGGTTGGGCCTCCTCGTGGCCCAGCAATCGGTCGCAGGCGCCACAGACGTCGTCGATTTCGATGGCTTGCATCGATTCGTCGCTGGCTTCGCGCCGCTGGCGGCTTGAGCCTTCGACCGTCATGCGTTGAATCGCGATGTGGCCAGGGCCGTAGGGGCCGTTTTTCTCGGCCGGCACGGGGCCGTACAGACCGATGCAGGGCGTGCCCACGGCCGCGGCGAGATGCAGTGGGCCGGTATCGGAGCCGATGAAGAAGCGGGATCGGCGAGCGAGTTCGGCGAGTTCGCCGAGAGTCGTCGGCGGAGCCATGTGTGCGAAGCCGGCCGACGTGGTGATGATTTGATCGGCCCAAGCGCGTTCCTCGGCGCCGGCCCAAACGACGACGCTCGGCAAGCGGCGGTGGCGACCCAAGTGCCGCGCGACGGCGGCGAATCGCTCGACCGGCCAACGTTTCGACGCCCAGCCGGCGCCCGGATTGATAAGGGCGAATCCGCCGCCAAGGCCGCGATCGCGAACGAAGCGGCCCATGTTCAGTTCGTCCTCGGCATGACGCGGCACGTCGAACCGCGGCGTTGGCCGCGAGATGCCCAGCGGCGCGAGCAATTCCAAATAGCGATCAACGACGTGCGCAGCGGTGAGATTCACCAAGCGATTGTTCAGCCAAGTGCTCAATTCGCGTCCGTCGGGCGATGCGGCGCCGATTCGGACCGCGCGCCGGAAAGCCGCGCGGCAATCGCGCTTTTCGTCAATCCTTGCAAATCAATCGCAATTTGCGGCTGCACGGCCCGCAATTGCCGACGCAATCGCCACACTGCCAGCGGACTGCGTAGCCATCGCCGCGGCGCCACAATTAGCCGATCCAATGCTGGATGCCCTTGCAGCACCGACGCGGCACGTTTTTCGACGACCCAAGACAAATGGGCATTCGGCAAATGATCGCGCAATGCACAAAGCACCGGCAGGCCGTGGACGGTGTCGCCGACCGCACTCAGCCGGATGATGAGAATTCGCAGGGGACCGCTAGTCATGATGGCACTCCTCCAAACGCAGGTGGGATCGATTGCCTTATGGCGAGGCCAAACGGCGGGCGTATATACTAGGTGCAGGGAACAGTGACAATGGCAGTGTGCGCCATCCGGCAATAAGCCCAGGGATGGCTGCCAACGACTTCGCAATCGGCAAACGCCGTGACAGCCCTCCCTGGGTTTCGACGTGGCAAAACGGCAAAACGCGAACTGGAGAACGCTAGCATGAAGCGAACTGGGAAACCTATCGCGGCGATTGCAAGCATTGCGGTGCTGGCTTGGACGGCCGTCCGCGCCGCGCCGCCGGAATTGGTAAAGGCGCCGCCCGCGACCGCGAAAGCGGCGCCCGCGCGGCGCGGCACGGTGAGATTCAATTCCGCCCCGACCCGCATGAGGCGACGGCGGTGCCCGAGCAATTTCGGCTTGAGGCGCGCAAATTCTCTTTCGAGGCAATCCCGCAGCCGAGCGTGTCGGATGAGGTGAGCGTCGCTTGGTTGACGTTTCCCTCGCCGGTTCACACGCCGCAGGAGGTGAACAATACGGTTCATTGCGAATACTATTGCCCGACGTCGCCGGGCCGGCATCCTGGGTGCATCGTGTTGCACATCTTGGGCGGCGATTTTCCGCTTGCGCGCACGTTCGCCAACGCGCTGGCGCATCGGGGCGTCGCGGCGCTATTCGTGATCATGCCCTATTACGGCCCGCGGCGCGATCCGAAGTCGCCGGTGCGGATGGTGTCGAACGATCCGGAAGAGACAGTGCGAGGAATGACGCAGGCGGTCAAAGACATTCGCTGCGCCACCGCCTGGTTGGGCGAGCAGCCGGAAGTCGATCCGAATCAACTCGGCATCTTCGGCATCAGCTTGGGCGGCATCACCGCCTCGCTAGCCGGCGAAGTGGAGCCGCGGTTCGCGAAGATTTGCCCGGCGCTGGCCGGCGGCGGGATCGGCACGATTTTATGGGATTCGACGGAGTCGCACATGCTTGCCGCGCACCGCCATTGGGAAGCGGCCGGTGGATCGCGGCAAAGCCTGACCGATCTGATGGCGAAGATCGATCCGGCGACCTACGCCGATCGCGCCCGTGGACGTAGGATTCTAATGCTGAATGCATCGCACGACGAGATAATTCCGCGCAAATGCACCGACGTGCTCTGGCAAGGTTTTGGGCAGCCGAAGATCATTTGGTACGATGCCGGCCACTATTCCGCCGCCTGGCACATCGCCGACGCGATTCAGCAAGTCACCGATTTCTTCCAGCCGGATAAAGGGAAATAACGGATGCCGGTCGACGATGAACGTCGCAAGGTTCGCGAGGCAGAAGCCGCATTACGGCGGTTGGCGCACGCTCACCCTGCGCCGCTCGCCGGCGCCGGCGAATCGAAGGCGAACTCGAACGGTGGCAGCGAGCAAGATTCGGCCGATGCGCGGCTGCGCAAGGTCGAAGCCCGATATCGGGCCCTGGTCGAGCAGATTCCGGCCGTCACATTCATGGCGCCGCTCGACGGCTCACAGGGCGAGCTATATGTCAGCCCGCAAATCGATCAATTGCTCGGGTTTTCGGCGAAGGAATGGCTGGAAGATCCCGTGCTGTGGTTTCGGCAGCTTCATCCGGAAGACAAGGAACGCTGGCAAGACCGATTCGCGCACCGTCAATTCCGGCGAGCCCTTCGAAGCCGACTATCGTTTCATCGCCCGCGACGGCCGGACGGTTTGGGTCCACGGCGAAGCAAAAGTCGTGTCGGACGAGCAGGGCCATCCGCTGTGTCTGCAAGGAGTGGCGTTCGACATCACCGAACGGAAGCTGGCGGAAACCGCGCGTGCAGCAAACGCGCGACGCCTTGGAAGAGCGCGTGCAAGAGCGAACCGCGGCGCTCGACAAGATTAATCATCAATTGCAGGCCGAAATCGCCGAGCGGACCCGCTTGGAGGAAGAATTGCGACTGCGCGTCACGCAATTGGCCGAAGCCGACAAACGGAAAGATGAATTCCTGGCGACGCTGGCCCATGAACTGCGCAATCCGCTGGCGCCGATTCACAATGCGCTGGAAATCATGCTCTTGCCGGACGCCGACGAGTCGATGAACGACTTGGCGCGGTCGATCATGGAACGTCAGTTGAAAAGTCTCGTGCGGCTGGTTGACGATTTGCTCGATATGTCGCGGATCACGCAGGGCAAGATCGAATTGCGCCGGCAGAATGTCGAGTTGGCGTCGGTCGTCGCGCAGGCGATCGAAACGGTGCGGCCTTTGATCGACCGTCAGAAGCACGAACTGACGGTGTCGCTGCCAACCGAGCCCGTGTCGATTTACGCCGATCCGACGCGGCTGTCGCAGATCATTGCAAATCTGCTGAACAATGCGGCCAAGTATTCCGACCAGCGCGGTCATATCTGGCTGACCGCTGGTCGCGAGGAGAATCAGATCGTGTTGCAGGTGCGCGACGCCGGCATCGGCATCGATCCGCAAGTGCTACCGCAAATCTTCGAAATGTTCGTGCAGGCCGAAAAAGGCCATGGCCGGACCCACGGCGGCATGGGCATCGGTCTGACGCTCGTTCGCCGCCTGGTGGAGCTGCATGGCGGATCCATCGAAGCCTCGAGCGCCGGGCTAGGCCAAGGAAGCGAATTTACAATCCGTCTGCCGATGGTGTCGGAGCCGCAAACGGCGATCGGCAACCAGTCGGCGAACGGCAATGGCGCGATTGCCGCGAGCGACGCTGTCCACGAACCGATTCTTATCGTTGACGACAATGTCGATGCGGCAAAAACTTTGGCAATGTTGCTGCGTGGAAAGGGATATCCGGTTCATACGCTTCACGACGGTCCTGCCGCGCTGGCATGGCTCGCCGCGCATGTCCCCTTGATGATCCTATTGGATATCGGAATGCCCGTCGTCGATGGCTACGAAGTGGCTCGGCGCATCCGGCAACAACCGGAGTTTCGCAATGTGCCGCTGATCGCGCTGACCGGCTGGGGGCAGCCGGAAGACCGGCGTCGATCGGCGGAAGTCGGGTTCGATCACCATTTGGTGAAACCGATCGACATCGCCGACTTGAATCGGTTGCTGGCCAATCCGAAATTGCAAGCTGCCCGCTAGACTCGCGGGCTTGGGCGACGGATAATTGAGTAAGAATCTAGTTCCGCATTTGGTTTGCCCACCAAGCCCGCCCGGAACTCCCGCCTTGAGGTACACCCCTGCCATGGCCTCACCCAACATTACTGACCAAAAGCGACCGCAGCTTCGCGTCGATCCCTTGCGATTGTTGATCGTCGATGACAATCAAGACGAGGCTGATTCGCTGGCGATGCTGCTTGGCTATCGCGGCTATCACATCGACGTGGCTTACACCGCCGGCGAGGCTCTTGCAATGGCTCCGCGATGCCGGGCCGAAGTGTTGCTGCTCGACCTTGGGCTGCCCGAAATGAGCGGCTATGAGTTGGCGACTTTGCTGAAAGATCAACTCGACCATCCCGTGTTGATCGCGACAACCGGATTCGCCGACGATGCCTATCGTCGCAAAGCGCTCGAGGTCGGCTTCGAGCATCATTTCGTCAAGCCGGTGAGCGTCGCTCGATTGCGGCAGGTGCTTGAATCGGTGTTGACGGCTCGTCGGCGAAGAAATCCCGCTCCCGCCGATTCACCGCGCTGAACAGCCACGATTTCTCATTGAAAGGGAACTCCATTGAAACTTCGGCACTTCGGTCGATTGGCGCTGCTGGGTTTGATCAGTGTTGGTTTCGGGCGCTTCGTGGCGTGCGCCGCGGATTCGACCGCTGTGCCGCCGGCGCCTACTGGTTGGAAACTGGTGTGGCACGACGAATTCGATGGCCCGGAAGTCAACAAGACCAAATGGGATTTCGATCGCGGCAACGGATTCCAAACCGAATCGAAGCAATATGTGGGCGGCTGGGGCAACGACGAACTCGAGTTCTACACCAACCGGCCGGAAAACGTGTTCGTCAAAGATGGCATGATCCATATTCGCGCCGTCAAGGAATCGTACAAGGGATTCCAATACACGTCGGCGCGATTGAACACGCGCAAGAAAGACGGCGGCCCGCTCTTCAACGAGAAATATGGCCGCTTCGAGTTCCGCGCCAAGCTGCCGATCGGCCAAGGCATCTGGCCGGCGCTATGGATGCGCCCGCAGTCGGAAACTTACGGTGGTTGGGCCGCCTCGGGCGAGATCGACATCCTGGAAGCCAAGGGACAAAATCCGACGACGGTGCAAGGCACGCTTCATTTCGGCTCCCGCTGGCCGGCAAATCATTGGATCAAGAAGGAATATATCTTGCCCAATCATGGCACCATCGCCGATTTTCATATCTACACGGCCGAATGGGAGCCGGGCGAGATTCGTTGGTATGTCGATGGCAAGCTCTATCAAACGCAAAACTTCTGGTGGAGCTGCAGCGATCAGGAAGGTGGCCGCGGGCTGCCGCCGAGCGACGAATCGGAATTGAATCCCTGGCCGGCGCCGTTCGACCAGCCGTTCTTCATGACGATGAATCTCGCCGTCGGCGGCAAGTTTCTCGGCAATCCCGATGCGACAACGAAATTCCCCGTCGAGATGGTCGTCGATTACGTGCGCGTCTACGACAAGACCGACGGCTACGGCAAAGCCAAGCCGCGCGGGCCGGGCAAATTCCCGTTCAGCAAGCCGTAGCGGCGGCGTCAAAGCCCGCTGCCGTAGAACAGGCTGAACAGCAGCACCGCCAGCACGACGAGCGTCACGCCGACATACGTGTAGTCGCGCTCCATGAAGAACGCGAAGACGGTGAAGACGACTCGCGCCACGGGCGTCGCAATGAGCAAGAGCAGACCAAGCTGGATGATCCCGCGCGGCCGCAATGCCACGGCCGCGGCGACGATTCCGCTAGGGCTGGATAGCTCGGCCGGCTCGCCATGAAACTCCCGGTGGTCGGCCACATTGGCGCCAAAGCGTGCCAGATACGCGATGCCGCCGATCAACACCACGACGGCCGCAAGGATCACTCCGCCGCGCAGCAAATTGCCGACGATCAACTCGACTTGCTTGTCATTCCACCCGACGCGCGCTCGCGGCTTTTCCATTTCACATTCCCCCGGTCAATCCCTTGTAAATCATTTCGATCGCCAGGGCCAGAATGACGACGCCGAACACGATCCGCAACACGCGCGGCTCCGCGGCCACCAGAACCCGCGTTCCAAGCACCGAGCCCACCAACACGCCCAGCATCACCGGCATCGCCAAACCGGGCGCGATGTAGCCGCGGCTCAAATAAATACCGGCGCTGGCCGCGGCGGTCACTCCGATCATGAAATTGCTCGTCGTCGTCGACACCTTGAACGGCAATCGCATGGCCTGATCCATCGCCAGCACCTTGAAAGCTCCGGAGCCGATGCCGAGCAGCCCCGATAGCGCGCCGGCGACGATCATCATCGCAAAGCCGATCGGAACATTATGGACATGGTACGTTTGCAAGCCCGTCGGCGTGGGATACGTCGAGTCCATCCGCAGCCAAGTCGCAATTCGATCGGGCCGATCGCTCGGCAATTGTTCCGGCCGGTTTCGGCTCGATAGGACGGCCGAGATCAGCAGCACGACGCCGAATACAACAGCAATCGCGCCGACGGGCACCACCGTCGCCAGAAACGCGCCTCCCAAGGCGCCGAAGGTCGTCGCGATTTCCAGGAACATGCCGACCCGGAGGTTCGAATATCCCTCGCGGACATAGGCCGCCGCCGCGCCGGAGGAAGTCGCGATCACGGAAACAAGCGACGCGCCAATCGCATAATGCAAATCGACGTGAAACACAAGCACCAGCAGCGGCACGATCACCACGCCGCCGCCCAAGCCCGTCAATGCGCCGATGAAGCCCGCCGCGGCGGAGCCGATCCAGGTGAGCGCGGTGAATTCGAGGATGTTCATTGACTCACGACGAGGCCGGCGCTCGCCGTTTCTGCCGTTCGAGTTTTCCGTGCAGTATCTCCTTTGCCCGTTCTAACTTCTTTCGGCGGGTCGGCGAAAGTCCTTTTCCAGCCCGGTTGATGAAATACTGCAACATGCGAATTCCCGAGCCGATTCCCTTAGGGCTGACCTTCTTGTCGGCGAGCTTCTTCGCGATGGTTTGCGGATCCTTGGTGAACAGCCCTTCCGGCGGGAATGTCGATACGGTTTTCACCGAGCTTACCCAGCGATGGTCGGAGTCGCCTTTCGACTTCGTTTTCGCCTTCGATTTTTTGGTCGCATGTTTTTGTGTCATGGTTGCCTCCGAGCGCTCGGGGCTGGCGCAGCATGCGAAAACTCCGCCGCCGGAGCGCATCGTCAATGAAGGTGGCTGAATGGGGCTGTTGTTTAATGATGCTTGAAGTATTGCACATCGCGTTCGTGCTTTTCCGCCGCCGCACGCGAGTCGAACGTGCCCAGGTTTCGGCGCTTGTGAGTGCGCGGGTCGGTCTTTCGCGAATAAAGGCGATACTGTCCGGAAGAAAGTTTGCGAATCATGATTTTTCTCCTTGCTGCGTTGCCAATGCGTCGACGTGCTTTGCCATCGACGCGGTAATGGATTGACGAACTCGGTCGAAATCGCCCCACGGATCGGCGGCCACGGAATCGAGCCGTTTGGCGACTTGCGGCAAAACAAACTGGCCGGCGCTCTTCGTTCGCGGCAGTTCCTTCCACGCGAGCGGCATGGAAACCGGCGCCGTCGGCCGGGCCCGTGGCGAAAACGCGGCGACCGACGTCGCCCCACGTTGATTGCGCAGATAATCGACGAAAATCTTTCCCGTCCGTTTTTTCTTCGACATATTCGAGACATACCGATCGGGCGCGGCCCGCTCGATCGCCAGCGCGACCGAATGCGTGAAAGCCGCCGTGAATTCCCAATCCTGCTTCCGTGCGACGGGCACGACGAGATGCAATCCCTTTCCGCCCGTCGTCTTCACGAAGCTTTCCAGCCCCAATTCTTGAAGAAACTCGCGCACTTCGATGGCCGCGGCGATCACCTTGTTCCAAGGAAGCTCCGGTGCGGGATCGAGATCGAATACGATCCGATCCGGCCGTTCGACAGAATCCTTCCGCGAACCCCACACGTGGATTTCCAATCCGGCGATTTGCACAAGGCAATTAGTCCTTTTAAATCCTCGACGACGAGATATTCTTCCTCGCCCGATTTTTCGCGGATGGAAACTCGCCGCAATTCTTTCAATGCCGCGTCGCCCGGATGTTTTTGAAAGAAACATGGCCCCGCGGCGCCGCCTGGGCAGCGGACAATCGACAGCGGGCGATCGACGACGTGCGGCAGGATCCAATCGGCGATATCGACGTAATACTGCGCAAGATCGCGCTTCGTCACGCCCGCCTCGGCGAAGAGCACTCGATCGGGATGCGTGAGGCGAACGCCGGCGATCGCTATTTCAGCTTCGCCGTTGGTTGTCGCCGAGTCACCGCCGCGCGACGCCCGAGCGTTTTTGGTCTTTGGCGGTTTTGCCGCGGTTCCCTTTTTTTTCATTTTCGGCGTCTCTCGCGGAGTTTCCTTGGTCACGGTTTCGGCCGGCTTGTCTTCCCGCAGACCTTGAAACGAAGGCTGACGGAGCAGGCGATCGTCGGTCCAATTGCTGAAGGCGATTTCGGCGACCAGTTCAGGCCGAACCCAATGGACGCCCTTCATTCGCCCCGGACCAGACGCCGACGAAGCGAAGGGCGACTTGCCTTGCTCCAACGATTGCAGCCGCGACTTCAAATCCGACAGGGTTTTTTCGGAGAATCCGGTGCCGACGCGGCCGGCATAGTGCAATGTTTTCCCGCCGTCGTGGTAACCGACCAACAGAGCGCCGAAACCTTTTCGCGAGCCCGCCGGTTCGGTGAAACCGCCGACGACGAATTCGGCCCGCTGATGGGCCTTGGTTTTCACCCAGTCGAATCCGCGACCCGACGTGTAAGGCCGATCACGTCGCTTGGAAACGATCCCCTCCAGCCCGCGCCGCTCGGCCTGTTGAAAAACGACCGGTCCGTTTCCTTCAATGTGCTCGGTGTATCGTACCGCGCCGCGATCGGTCGGCAGACCGAGGCTTGCCAATTTGGCTTTCCGACCTTCCAACGGCAGTTCGCGCAGGTCTTCGCCGTCCAAAAACAACAGATCGAACACCATGAACGCCAGGCTTCGCCGCTTCCCCTCGCGAAACGCGTTCTGCAGAAGTTGAAACTGAGTCACGCCATTGTCGTCGAAGGCGACAACCTCGCCGTCGAAAATGGTTCCATCGAGCTTGAGATCGCCGATGGCCTCGACTAACTCGGGCAGCTTCGTCGTCCAATCCAACTGATTGCGAGTTACGAATCGGACGCTCGACCCATCGACGAAGCAAACCATCCGATAACCGTCGAACTTGATTTCGTGAAGCCAATCGTCGCCCTCGGGCGCGTCGGCGACGAGCGTCGGCAATTGCGGCGCAATTTCGCGCGGCGGACGCCGGGCGCTGCGATGTACGGATCGCGATTTGGCTTTTGACGATTTAGATTTCGCACGATTTGCCGCGACCTTCGTTGTCGCTCGTTTGCCGTTTGCCACTGCGGCCGACTTGCCGGCTTTTCCGTTGCTGTGGTGAATGCGCTTCCGGTCGGCGGCGATGTCGTCGAGGTCCCGCCCGGTCGTGACGCTCAGCGGCTCGGCTTCAGTGACGTTGAAATCTTTTTCATCGCGGGCGGCGGCGTCGCGGACTTTGAACAGGAGCCATTGGGGTTTGGCCGTTTGCGGACCATGACGGCGGACCAGCATCCACTCGCCGTGGAGTTTCTCTCCGTGCAACTCGAATTTCAATTTGCCGGCGCGGAACCCGGCACGCGGATCCTCGAGCGGTTGCCACTGGCCGTGGTCCCAGAGCATGACGGTTCCGCCGCCGTATTCCCCTTGAGGAATTGTCCCTTCGAAAGAACCGTATTCCAGCGGATGATCCTCGACTTCCACCGCCAATCGTTTTTGGGTCGGATCAAGGCTCGGGCCCTTGGGAACGGCCCAGCTTTTTAGCACTCCATCGCATTCCAAGCGAAAATCGTAATGCAGATGCGAGGCATCGTGTTTTTGCACGACGAACGATTGACCGGCGCCCGTCGTTTTGATCCCTTGCCACGCGGTTCGCTCGTCCGCTTGAAATCTCGTTTCTTGCGGTATTTTGTCAGACTCATTTCAATTGCCTCGCGGCGGCGAATGATGGCCCCTATGCAATCGTACTGCTCATCGCGTGCCGATCGCCACGTGGGCGTTTCCGCCCGTGGCACGGCATTAGCAACCTCAGCACTTGCGAGATCGACAATTCATCGTCGCTGACCCTGCCCCTAACTCCTGTCCCCTGGAGAATCCATCATGCCACGCGGCGACAAAGCGAAATACACCGATAAACAGAAACGACAGGCTGAACATATCGAGGAAGGCTACGAGCATCGCGGCGTATCCGACAAGGAAGCCGAACGTCGGGCTTGGGCCACGGTCAATAGCATGACAAAAGGAGGCAAGAAGCCGGGTGGCTCGGGCCGTGGAAAGAAAATGGATAAATCCGCAGCGAAGAAAGGCGGCCATCTTGGAGGAGCCGCCGCCGCGCACCGTCCCGCGGCCGCCAAGAGAGCGTCGGCCAAAAAGGCCGCTGCCACGAGAGCGCGGCACAAGAAGGGCGGATAGGGAAGGCGCGAGAAATAAACACGGATTTTCCGCAGGCACTCATCGCGCGTGGCACCGAATTCCGGCGAATCCAGCTACGGATGCGCCCGCGCGGCTGGATTCGGCAGAATTCAGCTTTCGATCGGCGCGGGATGCCTTGCCGCGAAAGTGCGGTCGTAAAGTGCGACCGCCGCTTCCAAGGTTGCATGAGCCGCGGCGACGCCGAGAAAACCGTTCACGTCAACTTTCTTGTCTTCGAGCATTTTGTAGTCGCGAAAAAACTGCTCCAATTCGCGCAGCCGATGCGCGGGCAATTCGCTGAGATCGTGATGATCGGCATAATGCGGATCGTCGATATGCACGGCGATCAGCTTATCGTCGGCGCCTTTTTCATCGCGCATCGACATCATGCCGATCGCCCGCACCCGCATCATCGCCCCCGGAACAACGGGCTCTTGGCACAAAACCAGAACGTCGATCGGATCGCCGTCGTCACAATAAGTGCGCGGAACGAATCCATAGTTCTCGGGATAATATACGGCGCTGAACAGAATCCGATCGACTCGCAGCAATCCGGTCGGCTTGTCGAGCTCGTATTTGACTTTCGAGCCTTTGGGAATCTCGATGATCGCCGGAAACCAGTCCTTTCGGTCGGCCGGCAAAGGTACGTCGTGCCAAGGATGCAGGCGGCTCATGGTTCGTCCTTATTTGGCTCCGCGGATGCCGAATTATTTCGTGGCTGATCGGCACGGAAGCAGCATGATCGTTGTACTGCCACTAACATCTGCTCGTCGAGACCTCGCCGGGGGCGTTTTGAACGCCCCGGGCGCGTCGGTATGTCGTTTGCGTCACGTAAACGGGGCACGAATTATCTCCGCATCATCGCTGAATCATCGCAAAAGGAGTTTCCAAATGACAAATCTTAGCGAAAAGCGCGTCGCCATCATCGCCACGGACGGGTTCGAGCAATCGGAACTCGAATCGCCAAAGCATGAGTTGGAATCGGACGGCGCTCAAGTCGACGTGATATCGCTCAAAGCCGGCACGATCCGCGGCTGGAACATGAAAGATTGGGGTCGGCCCGTGGCTGTCGATCGGACGATTGACGACGCGAAGCCCGGGGAATACGATGCACTTGTCCTCCCCGGCGGCGTCATGAACCCCGACAAATTGCGGCGCGATCCCCGCGTGCTCCGATTCGTCGGCGCGATGGCCAAGGCGGAGAAACCGATCGCCGCGATTTGCCACGGGCCTTGGACGTTGATCGACGCGGGCCTGGTCAAAGGCCGGCAAATGACGTCGTATCCGTCGCTGCAATCCGATTTGAAAAACGCCGGCGCCGATTGGGTCGATGAGGAAGTGGTGTGCGATAACGGGATTATCACGAGCCGCAATCCAAACGATCTTCCCGCATTCAATCAAGCCTTGGTGGAAGAAATCAAGGACGGCATTCACGCTCATTCATCAAGTTAAAGAGTCAATGGAAGCGAAGCAGGTCGCTTCGCTTCTTGGATTTCACTCAAGGTGCCCCATGCCAGAGCCTGCCGCGGTGCAAACTCGTCCGATTCGCGTGGGAGTGTTCGATTCCGTCGAGAAGGCGCATCAGGCCGTGCGGGGCCTGCTCAACGCCGGGTTCAGCGAAGCACAAATCACGGTTATCTGCTCCGACAAACACCGCGAGCATTTCTTCAAGCAATTCGAGCATCAAGACCCAGCCGGCACGACAACGCCCGAGAAAGCGGCGGCCGGCGGCGCGATCGGCGCCACGCTCGGCGGTTTGGCGGCGGTGATCGCGGCGGTCGCCACGGGCGGAGTTGCCTTTTTGATCGCCGGCGGAATTGCCGTGCTGGGCGGCGGAGTCGCGGGCGGATTGATCGGCGCGATGATGTCGCGCGGCGTCGAAAAAGAACTTGCAAACTTCTACGATCAGGAAGTGCAGCAAGGCCGATTGCTGGTCGCCGCGGAGGATGAAGGCCCGAATGCCGCTCGCCACCTGGTCCAGGCCGAGCGAATTCTCGCCGCCGCCGATGCCGTGCCGATGAAATTGCCGGAAGGGTGAGTCTGTGGTGGCGGCGCGGCCCTGGTCATTCGCTAGAACTCGACAAATTCCTTCGGAAAATGCGTCAGGTCGAGCCGTTCCTCTTCAAGCAGGAGGCGGATCCCCCATTGCTGCATCGCCAGGCCGCCAAAAAGCACCTGAATGGATTTGTCATCCTCGTCGTTGCCGATGTCGTCGATGACCATGGCATCGGTGAACAACTTGTGCCCTTGGACTTCAGCGGTCAAAATAGCCGCCTCGGTGGCCTTCTTGACGCCGCCTCCAAGTGAAGACCGAAAGGCTTTGTGTAGTTTGGCCGTCGTCAAAAGGGCGGCGACTGCCGGCACGACATACGTATTGCGAGCGCCGGAGTCGAAGAGCGTCCAAAACTTCTTGCCGTCAACGCGGATATACTTTCGAATCCGGCCCATGCGTTGCTCCAACTATTTCTCGGTGCAGTAAAATCCGAGCGAGAGGTTTTGAAGCTGCGGCTTATTCTCCCGGAGTATGCATTGAGATGGGTTCAAACTGCGACAGACTTCAGGACTGCATTCTATCTCTTCAGCACCAGAATTGCGAACAGATCGACCGCGAAGAAAATCAGCACCAGCACTTCCATCCATAGCATTCGCTTGTTGCCGACGTCGGAATTGACGACGGTGTAAAGGCCATCCACCTGGCTCAGCCGATCTTCGACGCTGTTGCGCCAATGGTCGAGATAGAATCGTTCCGCGCGCCGAGGTAGACGCGGGCGAGATGCCAGTCGCCGAAGAATTTGCTGATGTGCGTCACTTCATCGTTTAGCTTGGTCACGTCGACGCGAAAGACTCGCAGCGCCCCGAGTGTTTTCGAATACGTGCCCAACAGCCCGAAGCGATGCGCTTTCACGTCTTCATACGCCCGATCCAAATAGCCATCGAGCCGCGCATCCATGACGCGGTATTCTTCCAACTGCAAATTGGCCAATTCGAGCACGTACAGCACGTCGTCGATGTAGCCGGTCAGATCGATGGCCAGCGCGGCATCCCAGTCGATCACCACGGCGTCGGTCTTGGCAAACGAGCGGCGAATTCGCACGACTTCCGCGATTTGCGTCTCGCTGAGCGTTTCCGGTTCGGATTCGGTCAATAGCTCCGCGACCTCGCGATGTTGATCGGCGAGCCAGGCGTTGACATCTTGGATGCCGTCGATCTCAGTCAGGCAAAAGACCGTGTACGCCTCGGGCTCGGAGGTCATTGGACTGCAGGCCATAACGTCTTTCAAGCTTTCGCACGTTTGCCGGCACAAATCGCGGGCAACTGCGTCGAATGTTCGCTCATCGTCGAGCACCGGTTTGTGGAACGGCAAAAGCTCGCGGAGCCGCACGGCCTCGAACGAAACCCGCATGAGAATCGACACCACGCCGACTTCATAAACGCGGATCAGCAACCGCACGGGCGTGCCGCCGAGGCTGGCCTGCGACAACGGCTCGATCGCCAGCGGCTTGTAGAGCGGCACGTCGCGGGGAACGGTTCGATCCGAGGGCAGTTCGAAGGGCGTCGGCCGGCAGGCAAGGATCTCTTGGATCTTCGCCGTCGCGATCTCATTGGCTACGTCGAAAGCGTAGAGATAAACGACCTCGCCCTTCATGATGTTCCTTCAACGCCGGGCATATTGATCCAGCGGATGTTTGCCGACGACTTTCCATTCGCCGCCAAGCATTTTCTTTCGCGCTCCGGGGCCGGGATCGGCGCCGGTGCTCGCGGCCAGCGGAGTCAATTCGGCGTTGTAGCGAACTTGCGGCCGCCGGCCCTGCCATTGCATCCAATCTTCCTGCAAGCGAAACAATCGATTGCCGCGGTCAGGCATCCGCAGCCGATCGCCTTTTTGCAGCACCAACTCGTGCGCACCGGTCCAGCCGAACCAGAAATAACAAGCCGTGTGAGCCGGAATCCAATGCCCGACGCCTTTATCGTCGGTCAGATAAAACTCGGCCCAATTATGGTCGGGCACCCAAACCAATCGGGCCGGAATTCCCGCCGCGCGACACAATGCCACGAAGATCGCCGACATTTCCGCACACGCGCCTGCCGCTCGTCGAGCGCCGTTGCAACGCCCGTATAGGGCCGGATCAGCTGCTTGATACTGCGCGGAATCCAGGCGGCGAACTTTTGCGCGAGTTCCCAAGGGTGCTTCACGTCGCCACGCAGTTCTTCCAGCAGCTTTTGGACCTGCTTGATGCGTGTTTGAATGCCGGGGCTGTCGCCCATATACATGTTGACGACATCGCGCGGCGGCTTTTGCGATTGCGGAAATTGCTCGCGGGCGTAACCCATGTATTGCTTGTAAGCCGTTACGTTGTATTCGGCCGTCGCGGAAATCGTTTGGCCAGACGCAATCTGATCGGCGGAGATCAGCAATTGCCGCGCGTCGGGGCCGACATCGCGAATCGTCGCCTGGCAGCCTTGGGTTGCGATTTTCGGCTCGTCGAGCTTCTGCTCGGGGCATTCAATCGGCGCTGGGGTCGTCGCTTGAATCTGCGTGGCATTTCCCTGGCCGTTGAGTTCGATGCCAATTTTCAGCTTGAAGGGTCGTGGCTCGAGATAACCGGTTTGGTTCTTCGGCGGCTCGGTCCAAATCCATTTGCCGTCGCCCACCACGGGCACGACGCTGAATACCGGCGGAGTCGGCCCGGACTGCGCCTCGACAAAAAAGTGATCGGGCCGAAGCGAAGCCGCCGAACCGCAAATCGCGGCACTCGCGCCGAACTGCAAGAATTTGCGACGTTGCATGGTCAGTATCTCGAAGGCGCCAAACCGTCAACCGGACGGCGTGCCGATGCGGCAATGATCGAGCATCGCTTCGGCCGACATGATGTAGCTTACGTAGAATGGCCCGAACTCCGCGTAGCGTGCGCTGGCCTCGTCGAATCGCATTCGGTAGACGATGTCCTTGAGAAACTCCGGCCGGCGGGCCCAAAGCGTGACGCCCCATTCCCAATCGTCGTAGCCAAGGCCGACGGTGATCAATTGGGTCACGCGGCCGCCGAACGTCATGCCGGTTCGGCCATGCTCGGCCATCAGCCGCTGGCGATCCTCGATCGGCAGCAGAAACCAATTCTCGCCGACCTTGCGCTTTTTGTTCATCGGATAGAAGCAGGTGTTCGGCCACGGCGGCAAATCGGGCGTCAGCCGCTGCGTGCGCATCATGGCCTCGCGGCTTTCGTAAGCCTTGACTTTCGCCGCATAAGCGGGGCTGTCGGCCGGCGTGCCTTCCTCGACCAGCCGCTGGCCATATTGCTCGACCGTCGGCACGTATTCGGATACTTCGGTCATCGAAACAAAGGAGTACGTCGGCACGAGCGACGCTCCCAACGGGCCGGCCAACAGTCGCTGATGCAGCGAATCAATTTTGAGCGGGTCGGCGTCGAGCAGCATCAACCCAAAATCGGCCTTGTGGCCCGACACGACCGACACCTGCACTCGCGCCGGTGCATCGGGCGAGTGCGGGTCGAGCACGTGGGTGAACTGATTTCGGTCGGACTGAATCTCCGCCGCGCTCATTCCGGCCAGCCGCCTGCGGTCGAATCGGTAGTAAAGATGGCTGCAATGCCAGCCTTCCGCCGGCTTGACCGAAACCTCCGATTCCCCGCGACTGGCCTGGCTCATCGTGGAACAACTCCTGGACAGAGAGCGATCAAGGAAACCCGCTACGCCTTTTTAGGGCACGCAAGCGCGATTGGCAAGCACGTCAGGCGATAGGCTTCAGATGACAGGCCACGGGGAGAAACGCGCAACGATCTTCGCAGCCGCTTGCCCGTACCTGTTGCCTGTTCCCGGAACTCTTATTGCGCGGCGGCTGAGAAGTCGGCGACCAGGCGCAAGAAGACTTCGCAGGTGACTTGGGCTGGCACGGCACGGCGAGAAACGCCGGGTTCTTTGAGCCAGCGGCACAGGCTCAGGCGGCCGCCGCGCTGAATCAGCAGTTCGTAGTAGCTGGCGCCGTTTTCACCACGCTGCGGCGGATTCGAGCGGAGTTGCACCACGCACTGGCCCGCGTCGACTTCGACCGGGCTGATCGGTTCCAAAAGATAGGTCAACCGTTTGGAAAGCGTTTCGGCCACTTGCTTGAGCCGATCGATCGCGGCCGTGGCTAACGCAGCCGATTTCAGTTCGAATCGATCGAAAGCGCACGCCAAGGTGTCGTGGGCCGTCAGCTCGCAATGCAGTTGTTGGCCTGCTTCCTGGCAGTCGATCGAGTGCGAACCCTGAGCGAAGAAGGGGAGCGAGTTGAGGACTGCGGTGGCCTGCGTTTGCATCGTCATGGCGTTTTTCACCCCGGAAACTCTGGGGATACCTTTCTCTAGTATCGGACTGCCAGCCCCTTCGGCTGCAATAGCCGTGCCGGAATTGCGGTTGTTCGCCGAGCCATGCTGGCGTCGGCGACTGGCCGGATGAGGCGTGGCAGGCGGGTTCGAATCGTGTTTTTGCTCGTCTGGGTTGTTTGCTACGTACCGCGGCGGTTGCTTCCTCAAAGTCTGTGGTCTGTTGCCTGTAGCCTAAAAGCGTTACTTCACTTGCGTGGTTTTGTGTTCGTGTCCGTCGTACGACAGCGATTGTTTTCACGTCTTCAATCACCGTCTCGATGTGCACCGGCCGGGTCCACAGGCGGTACAGATTGGCCAGCGTGTCGTGGGCGTAGCTGGTCTTCAGCTCGACGCCGTTGAACTGGTGTTCCAAGAACAGTTCGCCGCGGTTCTTGTAGTTGCCGTCGCGCACGGCGATCAGCGGCCGGCCGACGTTCGTCAGGTTGAACAGCAGCCGCTGCTTGATCTTGGGGAATTCGCGGCTCTCGATCTCGTAGGCGTCGTCGGCTGGGTTGTAGCCGAACGAAAACAGCTTGTGCTCGCGGCAGAAATCGAGCGTCAGGAATTCGTCGATGAACGTCAGATCGTTGTGGATCCGGCGGACCTCGAAGATCTTCTGCCGGCCCAGCCCGGCCGCGGTGTCCCAATTCTGCCGGGCTAGCGAAGTCGTCGCACTCGTCGTATTCCTTGCCGAAGCGGCCCGTGGTTCCAGCGGTCTTCGATGTCGCGGAACAGCTCGATGCCCAGCTTGTAGGGATTCAGCCGGTCGGGCGAACTGGCCATCGTGCCGGAGTGATGGTCGCAGTAGTTGATCACGTCGGCCGGCGTCGAGTCCCTGGCGGGTCATGATCGTCGAGTGCCAGTAGCTGGCCCAGCCTTCGTTCATGATCTTGGTCTGGCCCTGCGGGGCGAAGTAATAGGCCTCGTCGCGGATGATCGACAGCACGTCGAGCTGCCAGGGCTTGAGCGGGGCGTTTTCCAGCACGAACAGCATCACGTCGCGCACCGGCTCGGCTGGGGAATTGCTCGTCTTGCTGTCGTTCCTGCCGCCGCCGTTCGGCCTCGGCCGCCAGCACCTCCGGCGGATTGATGAACGATTCCATGTAGTCCCTTGGCTTCGAAGCGGCCCGGCAGCGGCTCTTCGTCGTCGGCTCGTCGTCGGGCGACTTTCGGCTTGACGCGTTCCTCATGCCGCTTGATGAACGGCGAGTGGATGTCGATCAGGTCCTCGATGCTCAGGCAGGCGTCGATGAACTTCTCGACCTCCTCGACGCCGAAGCGGTCCATGTACCGGCGGATGCGATTGCCGTGGTTGGCCATCTCGTCCATCATCTTGCGATTGGTCTGGCTGAACCAGACGTTGTTCTTGAAGAAGTCGCAATGGCCATAGACGTGGGCCATCACCAGCTTCTGGTCGGTCAGCGCGTTGCGACTTCATCAGGTAGGCGTAGCACGGGATCGTTGTTGATCACCAGCTCGTAGATCTTTTGCAGCCCGTAGTGTAGCCCTTGGCGAGCTGCTCGTATTCCATGCCGAACCGCCAGTGCGGATAGCGAGTCGGAAAGCCGCCGTAGGCCGCGACCTCGTTGAGCTGATCGGCATCGACCACCTCGAAGATCGGTCGGAAAGAAATCGAGCCCATGCCCGCGCGCATACCCTTCGATCTGCCGCTGAATCTCGGCCAGATCGCGCGGCAGCGGTTCGAAGATGACGGTGGCCATGGCAGTGGCATCGAGGTCAAGTTGGCCGACTAGCGCGGTCCGCTTGCATCAATGCCTGCTCTACTCTCCTTTTCCCAGAAACTCCTTGATCGAGTCGTAAATGCCTTCTTTGTTCTCGATTTCCGCGAGGACCAGCTTTTCGTTGTCGTCGCCGAAGGCGGCTCGCAGCGCGCGGATGTACTCGCCGCTGCCGTAGGGGCTTTCGACCTGGCCGTAGCAGAACAGGTTCGACGTGCGGCAGCATCTCGTCGCGCAGCAGTTCGCAGGCTCTGCTCGTTGTCTTCGCCCCAGTTGTCGCCGTCGGAGAACTGGAAGCAGTAGATGTTCCACTCCGACGGGCGGAAACTGCTGCTTGATCAGTTCGGCGCAGACCTTGTAGGCCGAGCTGATCCGCGTGCCGCCGCTTTCGCGGGTGTGGTAGAACGTCTCTTCGTCGACCTCCTTGGCCGCGGCGTCGTGGATGATGTAGCGCAGCTTCGACGCCGTCGTATTGGCTCTCGAGCCAGGTGTCGATCCAGAACGCCTCGGTGCGGACGATCTGCTTCTGCTCGTCGGTCATCGAGCCGGACACGTCCATCATGTAGATGACGACGGCGTTGGCCTGCGGCTGCGGATCGTCGGTCCAGGAGCGATAGCGCTTGTCTTCGCGGATCGGCACGACGCGCGGGTCGTCGGCGTCGTAGGTGTTCGACGAAATCTGCCGCCGCAGGGCTTCCATGTACGTGCGCTTGAAGTGCCGCAGCGATTCGGGGCCCGAGCGGCGAATGCTGGTGTAGCGGGCCTTTTCCTGCGTCGATGTTCGCCTTGCCCTTCGGCTCGATGCGCGGCAGTTCCAGTTCGTCGCCGAGGATCGCGGCCAGCTCTTCGAGCGAGACTTCGACTTCGAGGATGTGCGCGCCGGGATCGCTGCCGGCCTGCCCGTGCCCTTGCTCGGCTGGTCGCCGCCGGCCGATCGGCGTGCCGACTTCGCCCTCGCCCTGGCCGACGCCGCCCGAGCCGTTCTTGCCGTAGCGGAAATGCGGCACGTCGAGCTGCGGCAGCGGAATGCTGACCAGATCGCGGCCCTTGCGGCCGATCATCTCGCCGTGGGTGATGTACTTCCGCAGGTTCTCGCGAATCTTGCCGCGCACGATCTGCTTGAAGCGCGGCTGATCGCGGTCGATTTTGAGTACCATGAGGGGTGACGGATTAGGGGCGAGGGGCAGGGGGCAAGAACGACGAACCGGTAAGCGCAATCGTCCGCTTGCGCGTCCCCTCGTCCCGCGTCCCTCGCCCCTCGCCCGTTCCTCATTTCACATCTCCTCGGGCGAAAATGCTGGCCACGTAGTTCAGCACGTCGGTCGCGCTTTCGTCGTCGTAGCCGTAGTCGCGGATCAGGCGGCCCTTGACCACGTCGATCTTGGCCTGCGTGTCGGCGTCGACCACGTTCGAGACCAGGCTGGTCAGCTTGATCGTGTCCTTCTGATCCTCGAACAGCTTCAGCTCCAGCGCCTTGTACAGCCGCTCGTTCGTCTTGTAGTCGAACGTCCGGCCGTCGATCGACAAGGCGCCGATGTAGTTCATGATCTCGCGGCGGAAATCGTCCTTGCGGCTTTCGGGAATGTCGATCTTTTCCTCGATCGACCGCATCAGCCGTTCGTCCGGCTCTTCGTATTGGCCGGTGAACTTGTTCTGGACCTTTTCGCGCTGCGTGTAGGCCTTCACGTTGTCGATGTAGTTGCCGCAGAGCCGCTTCAGCGCGTCTTCGTCGGCGGCGATCGCCCGCTGCACTTCGTTCTTCACGATGTTCTCGTACTCCTCCTTGACCACGCCGAGCAGCTCGCGGTATTGGCTGCGCGTCTCCTCGCTGGTGATCAAGCTGTGATGCTTCAGGCCCGCTTCGAGCTCGTTCAGCACCATGAACGGGATTGATCGATCGTGGCGTCGGGATGGGCGACCAGGGCGTTGGAGATCTTGTCCTGCACGTAGCGGGGCGAGATGCCCGTGCATCCCTTCGTTGACGGCCTGCTCGCGCAGCTCCTTGATGTTGTCTTCGGTGAAGCCGGGCAGAGCTCTTGCCGTTGTAGAGCTTGAGCTTTTGCAAGCAGCGATCAGGCTCGCGTTCTTCGGCTCCTCGAGCCGCGTCAGAATCGCCCACATGGCGGCCATTTCGATCGTGTGCGGGGCGATGTGCTTGCCGTGCACCTTTTCGCTGTTGTAGTCCTTTTCGTAGATCTTGATCTCGTCGGCCAGCTTGGTGACGTACGGCACGTCGATCTTCACCGTCCGGTCGCGCAGGGCTTCCATGAACTCGTTGTTCTGCAGCCGGCGATACTCGGGCTCGTTCGTGTGGCCGAGAATCACTTCGTCGATGTCGGTCTGGGCGAACTTCTTCGGCTTGACCTTGTGCTCCTGGCTGGCGCCCAGCAGGTCGTAGAGGAACGCCACGTCGAGCTTCAGCACTTCGACGAACTCGACGATGCCGCGGTTGGCGATGTTGAATTCGCCGTCGAAGTTGAACGCCCGCGGATCGCTGTCGCTGCCGTACTCGGCGATCTTGCGATAGTTGATGTCGCCGGTCAGCTCGGTCGAATCCTGGTTCTTTTCGTCCTTCGGCTGGAACGTGCCGATGCCGATGCGGTCCTTCTCGCTCAGGATCAGCCGCTTGACGCGGACGTCGTGCACCACGCGCGTCCAGTCGCCTTCGTAGCGCTTGAGCCGCTCGGTGTAGACATAGCGGCAGAAGGGGCACAGTTCGCCGTTGATCTTCGACCTGATAATCGCGCCGGCCGTGCGGCCGGCGTTGAGCTTGACCGAGACCTCGGCGCGGAACCGCTCGGGAATCAGGTGCAGCGGCTCCTCGTGCATCGGGCACCAGTGGACACGTGTTCGGATCGGCCAGGTCGACCCAGCCGAGCGTGTAGAGCGCCCCGTCGTCGGTCTGCGAATAGCGCTCGAGGCCCTTCTTGAGCAGCCGGGCGATCGTGCTCTTGCTGCGATCCGACCGGACCGTGCAGCAGCAGCACGCGCTTTTCGATGCCGTAGCCTTGGCGGCGCTCTTGAAAGCGTTGACCAAGGCTTGCAGCGGGATGTCGAGTCCGAAGACGGCATCCCGGCCGCCGTCGTCGGGATCGTCGAAGAACTTGAAGCGGACGCGCTTCTCGCGGCCGACCTCGTACGTCGTCGTGCCGTACGACATGATCATGTCGTAGACGCGCTCGAAGGCGTTGCGGGTCACGGTCGGATCGGCGGCGACGAGGTCGAGATATTCCTCGAACGTGCCTTCCCAATTCTTCCGGCGGAATTGATCGAGGTCTTGCCGCTGTGCAACGAACGAAATGATTTCACGTCCACCGGTCATGGTCGCACCTGGGGTTGTCTCGTGGCAAAGTTTTCATCCGTGCCTTGCGCCGCGCGATCGAGATGCCAACGTCAGCCTGGCTCGATCCAGGCTCAATCGCCGGAACCGAATCGCATTGCTTCAATCGCCGGAAAATCCGTTGCACCCAAGCGCGACGATCGCTCGTTCCACCACACTTGCTCGGAAAAACCACTTACCGCGCGAAGTTTCCTTTGGGACGCGCAGGCGCAAGGCCCAAACACTCGGCATCGGGAACCTGGCCGACCGCGCATCGGCTACCGCCGCCAAAAGCAAACGGAGATAACCAATAAGAAACTTGCGATTTAGCGCAAGTGCGGCGAAACTTGCAAAAGAACGCGTTGGGTGTGCCAGCGCGAAATCAACTATTGGCTGGGGCAGTCTTCTCGTTCACGCGTCGTCGGGCCAACCCCCTTGGGTCCGCCCGCTGGCCTCCACCTTTTCAAGTATTGCTAGAAATACCTGCTAGGGCAATAGCGATTTTTGGGCCAATCGAATTCGAAGTCGCGAGATCGCACGCGAGCTACGAAAAAAACGCGAATCGAATTTCGTTTGCGCAAAGCGCACCTCCGAACTTCAACCCCAGGCAGGTGCCCTTTGCTCCAGCCCCAACAGCCGGCGTCTGGCGTCCAGCCCGCCAATTGCGGAAAAACCGCGCAAATCGCCCCCCGAACCGAGAACCCGGTGGCAGGGAATTACCAGCGGAATCGGATTAGTCGCCATCGTCCGCCCGACGGCCCGAGCGGCTCTGCGGCTGCCGGCGGCGGTCGCCAATTCGGCGTAGGTCTGAGTCTCACCATACGGAATCCGGCGGCAGCAATCCAAAACTCGCCGCTGAAACGGCGTCCAATTGTCCGACCAGACGCGTAGATCGAGAAAATCGTCGGCCTGCCCCTCCGAAAACGCCTCCAGCCGATCCTGAACCGAGGCCGTCCAACTGCCAGCCGCCGAATCTTTTACGTCGCCAAAACCGGCCGATCCGATCCGTTTCCCCTTTGACGCCCTCTCCAAAGCCGCTACGGCTGCCTGCGCATTGCCATACCCAAACACCAGCCGCACCAACGATTCCTCGCGGGCGGCCAATGCGATCCAACCCAGCGCGGTTGGGAAAACGGCGATTTCGTCGGAATCGCAGGCAATCTTTCGGGATTTCGGCTTGGGCGACAATACAGCAGTCATCGTGCGGCCTCCTTCAATTTCGCATCCTTCAAGACCGACTCTCTCCCGACATGGCTTTGACACTACGCGACGTAGCATTTTATACTGATGCGATCGGCTCACAAGTCGCTATGCCACCGGCCGACCGATATCGGCGCCGACCGTGGCCCTGGCTTGCTCACCACACCATTACCCGGAATGCCTACTTGATCGCTTTTTCAGGCGTGGTGCGCTCGCTCTCCCGCGGCAGCTTGAGTCTGGAGGAATTCGGCCATGAATCGCTATAGCTCCGTCTCCGACGATTTCTATATCAACATGAATCTCAGCACGGAGATGGAGTTGCCGGGCAGCCGCGAGACGGTGTTGCACTTCTTCGAGCGGATTCAAAAAAAATATCCGCTGATGCGGAAGTTCTACTGTCGCGACAAACGCGATTTCGTCCTCGAAGAAGACAAAGATCGAGGCCATTATCGCTGGGCGACCGTCGAAACCCGGCGCGTCTGTTCCGGGCAGGTCAACCCGGCGTCGATCGACACGGCGATGGAGCAGCATAAGCTGGTGCTTGAGCTCGCGCCGTTCATGCTCTCGGTCAGCCCGCTGGATTGCGAGGCGTTGGATTTGCTCTTCGGCTTCGATTTCACGTATCGGGGAAATCACAATCAATTGGTGGCCGAGGCGCTGGGCATCAGCCCGGGGCTTGAACGGATGATCGACGTGCCCGGCGCGACGGTGATCAACTACGAACCGTCGGTCACGCTCTCGCTCGACGAAGATTGCCGCACGCAAGTGCGTCTCAGCATCGAAACGCGCACGAATGCCTACCAGGTTCGCACCGGTGAATATCCGGAAGATCAACTCAGCGTCTACGTCACGGCGCGGCAATACGGCAGCCTGGATCCCGACACGACGTTCGTGCAATCGCTGGAGAATCTCGCTCAAATCTGCCGCGAGATGGTCGACAACTACGTGATCGACCAGGTGCTAAAACCGCTGGCGCGAACGATTGCGATGAAGTGAATCGCGTCACGTCGCATTCGCCGGATCGAGAATTCTCAGCCACGCGCCGCGGCGGTCCCAGCATTCCAGCCCGGCGGCGGTGTAGATCCGCAATGCCGGGGCATTGGTCGCATCGACGGCCAGCACGAAGCGGTTCGCGCACGGCTTGTCGCGCCAACCATTGGCCATGCCGAGTCAATGCCAGCCCCCAGCGATTTCCGCGCACCTCGGGGACCAGACCCATGTAGGCAAGCTCCCAGATTTTCTGCGGATGCTCGACTAGGAACAGACAGCCGATGTCTTGGCCGGCATCGCGAACTAATAGCCACCGCGCGGGGTCGAACGGCCCAGCACTGCGGTATCCGGCCAAGACTTCCGACGTGAGACGAACTCCATTCAACTGGGGGCAATCGCGCGTGCCGACGTAGCTCCGTTCGACAACCGATTCGAGCCGATCATTGGCGGCGGCCGACCAGGGCTCGAACTGCAAATGCTCGGCCGGCGGAGAAGTCGGAAAGCTCTCGGGAGCGCTAACCAAATACTGCAATCTCGCGATCTGCCGAAACCCGGCGCGCTCAAGCTGATCGGCAACGGCCTGAGCATCTATTTCCAATAGCGACTGTATCAGCCGCGCTCCGCCGGCCGACGCCACGCGAACGGCGGCCTCAAGCAGATCATGGGCAATACGGTCAACTTGCGCTGATCCGCCTAAGACGGTTGCCGGCACAATCGGCGTCAACAAATTGGCCACGCGGCCATCCTGCGGCTGAATCCAAATCACGCCGAGAATCGTATCTGGCGCAGTCGCGCTCGCGCCTCGATCAGACCACTGGCGGCCAGTTGGCCATTTGCGAGACTTTCCAACACCGATCGCCATTGCATTCGCAAGGGGCCATCCGGAAGCTGCGAATCGACGAACTGCCGGATCACCGGCCACCGCCCCGGCGACGCCTCGTTGACCTGAAATGCCTCTGCTCCGTTCGGCATCTGTTCGCAATCACAATTCACGCATTGTTATACCAACCCGAAGCGTTAGCGAGGGCGGCGGTGCCACTGCGGCTCGCCCTCGCTAACGCTTCGGGTTAGTGTGAGTTACGCGGCGGGCCGAATTCGTTCGGGGTTGATCATCAGCGATCCAGGACTTTCGCTCGCGCCGAGCCGCACGCGACTTGAGGCGCAGCGGCGCCGTAGCGGCACTTCGCACGACTTGCGTGTTCCCGATTCGGCCCAGGCTTCCGCCTCCAGCGTGAGCCGGTTCAACAGCCGTTCGACTTTGCCGCGATAAAGTTCGACGCCGTTGCGGTCGAGATTCGGCGGGATCGTGATCGACGGGCTTGTGACCGCGCGCACTCGCGAGCCGGGAAGCGGCACGGCGAAACGGTCCCACGATTTCGCACGCCACGGCCGATCGTAGCCCAGGCCCATCAACACCAGCGGCAGCCCCAGCTTCGACGCCAGAAAAACGCAGCCGGGGGCCAGCGTGCGCCGCGGTCCGCGCGGGCCGTCGGGCGTGATCGCCAGATTGAGTTGCTGGCAGTCGGTGAGCAACTCGCAGCGCAGGGCCGCGCCTCCTTGTAGGTCGAACCGCGCACGCAGTCGAACCCCATGTGATAGGCGACTCGCGACAGAATCTCCGCGTCGCGATGCCGGCTCAGCAGCATCGCCAGATTGCAGTTTCCCCGCAGATAAAGCGGGGCGAGAATGTATTCATGCCAAAAGATGTAGATTTTCTGGCCGTGGCAAGCCGGGTTCGTCGGATCGACGGTCGGGTCGTAATAGGCGACTTTGTATTCCATCGTCCCCATCCAACGGCGCACCGCGGCCGACATGAACAGGCCGGCGAAGCTCGTGATTAAGGGGCCGGTGAATCGCATCGGAGTGGCTTGTGGCTAGTGGTTAGTGGCTAGGGAATCGCAAGCAGCATATTGCGTATTTTTTCTCTTTCTTCGTCCTCAAGCCTGTAGCCTCAAGCCTACGCTTCCGTCCAGTCGCCCTGAAAAACTTCGACGGCGGGGCCGGTCATGTAGACGTGTTGGTCGGACGTCGCCATTCGAGTTCCAGGTCGCCGCCGGGCAAGTGGGCAAGGATGCGGCGGTCGGTTCGGCCCGTGAGCACGCCGGCAACGCACACCGCGCAAGCGCCGGTGCCGCAGGCCAACGTGATCCCGCTACCGCGCTCCCAGGTTCGCATGGTCACTTCTTGGCGCCCGTCCACCTGGACGAAATGAACGTTGATGCGCTTGGGAAAAAACGGGTGGGTTTCCAAAATCGGACCGAGGGTCGCGACACTCACGTTTGCAACGGCCGGATGGTACATCACCAAGTGCGGGTTCCCCATCGACACGCCGGTCATTTTCAGGTCGCTCGCAATAAGGAGTTTCTTAGCATCCGTCGTCAGACCCGCCGCAAGCCTGGCCTCTCGCGCCATCGCTCGCTGACGGATTCGCCGACCGGTATTTCGCCGGCCATCTTGAACATCTCGAGCACGGGAAAATCGACAATCTGCGCGATTCGGCGGCACATCCGGCAACTTGATCGGGATTCGCTCCATCTCCAAAATCGGCGGGCCCATGTCGACGCGCACTCGATGGACTCGTTCGTTCGCAATCTCCAATTCAAGCGTCAGCACGCCGCGCGCCGGTTTCGATTTTGCAGCGTCGGCTTGCGGGCGATGCCGTGGTCGTACACGTACTTGGCCACGCAGCGGACGCCGTTGCCGCACATCTCCGATTCGGAGCCGTCGGCGTTGAACATCCGCATCCGGGCGTCGGCCACTTCGGAGGGGCAAATCAGGATCAGCCCATCGCCGCCGACGCCGAAATGCCGATCGGCGATCTGCCGGGCCAGCTCCGCCGGATCGGCTCGGCATCGGCTCGGCGAAGCAATCGACGTAGACGTAGTCGTTGCCGGCCCCCTGCATCTTGGTGAATCGCATGGCGAATGGTCCCGAACCGTGTCAACTTGAAGCACGGGATTTTACGGAAACCAGCGAATTGCGGCAAACCCGATTTGGTCGCACACCAACCCGAAGCGTTAGCGAGGGCGGGGTACCAAGGCGGGTCGCGCCTTGCTAACGCTTCGGGTTGGTATGAAGTCGCCTCACTGCCGCCCTTGCTAACGCTTCGGGTTAGTGTGGCCGTGGCCGGTCCTGACCGTCGCGAACGTAGAGAATTGCTGCTTCCAGGCTGTCCTCGTCGTTGATGAATCGTTGGCTACCTCGCTCAGCCCACCAATTCTCCCTCCCGCTGGCTTGTCCCAGGCAGCCAGTGTCGTGCAGGCGATCCTCTTCGAGACCCTTCAACGCCCGCGTACACCAAGCCTTGAGTTGGCTGCGGACGATCTTCGGACGGATCGGCGCGCTGACCACGACATGCAAATGATTCGTCCGACAGTTGACAGCGTGGAGTTCCCATTCGCGGTATCGGCAGGTCTCGGCGATCTGTTTTTCCACCGCCGTCCGCTGTTCCGGATCAAGTCGGCATGAATCTTCGGACATGATGGCCAGTGCTTCGAGTTTTCGAATCGGATCAGGCATCTGCCAACCGTTCCGGTACTCGATCCAGCCGCGTTCGTCGCCGGGAAGCCAAGTGCCGTAAGTCAACCAAGTTATGAAATATGCTAGCGGATCCGGCATCGGCGCCTCGTGCGGTCGCTCTTTCATCGCTTTCTCCCCAAGCGCGAAGTAGTAGCAATTCGCATCACACCAACCCGAAGCGTTAGCGAGGGCGACCCGCCGTAGCAGCGCCCCTCGCTAACGCTTCGGGTTAGTGTGGTCTATTTGCGCTTCATCGCCCGCTGCATGGCGGTGCCCATGTCGGCGGGGCTTTCGGCGACTTCGATGCCGGCGGCTTCCAGGGCGGCGATCTTTTCGGCCGCGGTGCCTTTGCCGCCGGAGATGATCGCGCCGGCGTGGCCCATGCGCTTGCCCGGCGGGGCGGTCCGGCCGGCGATGAAGGCGGCCACCGGCTTGGTGACGTGCTGCTTTGACGTAGGCGGCGGCCTCTTCCTCGGCCGTGCCGCCGATCTCGCCCATCATCAGGATCGCCTCGGTCGCCGGATCGGCCTGGAACATCTTGAGCAGGTCGATGAACGACGTGCCGACGATCGGATCGCCGCCCAGGCCGACGCACGTCGATTGGCCCAGGCCGAGGCTGCGTCAGTTGCCAGACGGCTTCGTAGGTCAGCGTGCCGCTAGCGGCTCATCACGCCGACCGGGCCCTTCTTGTGGATGTAGCCGGGCATGATGCCGATCTTGCACTCCTCGGGCGTGATCACGCCGGGGCAGTTCGGGCCGACCAGCGTCGACTTGCTGTCGCCGCACGATCGTCGTACACGCGGACCATGTCGAGCACCGGCACGCCTTCGGTGATGGCGACGACGGTCTTGATGCCGGCATCGACCGCTTCCAGGATCGCGTCGGCGGTGAAGGCCGGCGGGACGAAGATCATCGTGGCGTCGGCGCCGGTCGTCTGCGACGGCTTCGACCACGGTGTCGAACACCGGCAGCCCGTCGACCGTTCTCGCCGCCTTTGCCGGGCGTGACGCCGCCGACCATCTTGCGTGCCGTATTCGAGGCAGCCCTTGGTGTGGAACTGGCCCGACCTTGCCGGTGATGCCTTGGCAGATGACGCGGGTGTTTTTATTGATCAGGATGCTCATGGTAGACGCGCAGTGCGTGCGATGGTTTCGCGAGAAGCGACTCGTCGAGTCCGCAGGCGACACGTCGCGTGCCGAATAGCTCAGGCAGCTCTCCGCGGCCGCGACGACTTTCTTCGCGGCGTCGGTCAGCCGTTGGCCGCGATGATGTTCGACGCCGCTCGTCGGCCAGGATCTTGCGGCCTTCTTCGACTTCGGTCCCTTCCAGCCGCACGACCAGCGGCACGTTGAAGCCGACCGTCTTGTAGGCCGCGAGGATGGCCGTGGCGATCGTCGTGCAGCGCATGATGCCGCCGAAGATGTTGACCAGCACGGCCTTGCACGTTCTTGTCGGACGAGCAGGATGCGGAAGGCCTCGGTCACTTGCTCGACGTTGGCGCCGCCGCCGACGTCGAGAAAGTTGGCCGGCTCGCCGCCGTGCAGCTTGATCAGGTCCATCGTGCTCATGGCCAGGCCGGCGCCGTTGACCAGGCAGCCGATGTTGCCGTCGAGCTTGACGTAGCTCAGCCCGGCCTTGCCGGCCCGCACTTCGGCCGGCTCTTCTTCGGCCAGATCGCGCAGCTCGGCCAGGTCCTTGTGGCGGAACAGGGCGTTGTCGTCGAAGCGTCATCTTGGCGTCGAGCGCCAGCAGTTCGCCGGCGCCGGTCACGACCAGCGGATTGATCTCGAGCCAGGCTGCAATCGCTTGGCGACGAACACCCGGCAGAGCGCTTGCATGAACTTCTCGGCCGAGCGGACGCTGGCGCCCTTGAGCCCCAGCCGCGCCGCCAGCTTGCGGGCCTGGAAGCTCTGCAGGCCGGCGTCGGGATCGAAACGGCTCCGAAGATCAGCTCGGGCGTCTTGGCGGCGACGTCTTCGATGTTCATGCCCCCTTCGCTCGACACCATCAGCACCGGCCCGGCCGCCGCGCGATCGACGACGATGCCCAGGTACAGCTCGCGGGCGATGTCGCAGCCCTTCTTCGACCAGCACCTGGCGAACGGTCTGTCCGTCGGGGCCGGTTTGAATCGTGACCAGCGGTTGGCCGAGCAAGTCTGCCGGCGACCTCGCCGGCTTCGTCGGCCGATGCGACCAGTTGCACGCCGTGCTGCTGCGGATTGTCCTTGATCGTCCCCTTGCCGCGGCCGCCGGCGTGAATCTGGGCTTTGACGACCGCGATCGGCCCGCCCAATTGCGCGAAAGGCGTCGGCCGCTTCGTCGGCCGTGCGGGCGACGATGCCGCGCGGCACGGCCACGCCGGCTTCGCGCAGAATCTCCTTGGCTTGAAATTCGTGAATCTTCATGCGGTGGCTGGGGGCGAGTGGGATGAATTTCGAGAATCGGATAAGCCGCAGATTATAGGGCCGCGTCGCCGTGAGGGTCAATCAGCCGGCGGGCATTGGTGTTTTGGTGAGTTCGTCGTCGGGATCGGCCGCCGAGATCGGCAGGCGGACTTTAACCCGCGTGCCGACATCGGGCTCGCTCTCGACCGTGCATTCGCCGCCCAGCAGCCGCACTCGTTCGGTCATTCCCAGCAAACCGAAACCTCGCGAGCGAGCTTTCGCGACATCGAATCCGCAGCCGAAGTCGCGAACTTCAAGATGCACGTTGCCATCGATCTTCTTCAATGTGATCCGAATCACGTCGGTGCCACTATATTTTCGAGCATTGTTGAGCGCCTCTTGCGCGACCCGATAAATGGTCGTTTGCACCGACTCCGACAATCGGCCAAGCTCCGAGTCGCAAGTGTAGGTGACCATCGTGCCCGAATTCGAGAACTGATCGATCAGGTCGTGAATCGCGGCGCTGAGGTCCAGGTCGTCGAGCACGGCCGGTCGGATTCCGCGAATCGTTCGCCGGCCGTCTTCGATGCCTTTTCGCAAGTTGCCGATCGCGGTGTCGATGATCGCGGAATCCTCGAGGGAAAGGTTACGCTGCTGGTAGCTATCGAGCAACATCTTCGTGCCGACGGCATATTGAATCAGGCCGTCGTGAAACTCGCGGCACAGTCGTTGCTTTTCATTCTCTTGAATCTCGATCAGGTTGCGCAGCAGATCTTGCCTGGCCTTCAGAGCACCTTCGGTCCGCTTTAGTTCGCTGACGTCAATCGCGATTCCGCCGACAAAGGTGTGTTCCGATCCATCTTTGTAGGGAAACCGAATCGTCATCCAATGGCAGCGCAGGCCTGCCCGGGAGAGCGGTCTCTTCAAATTGCTTCGACGGAAGACCGGTTTCGATCACTTTCCGGCTGCTCGCGCAAATCCGGCTGCAATCTCCGGCGGGAAGAAATCGGCGGCCGTTTTGCCGTACCAATCCTTGATTTCAAGATTGAGATAATTCTCGCATGCTTTATTGAAATAAACGACGCGGCCGCGGTCGTCGTGCGACCAAGCGACGGCGGGGATGTGGTCCATGAAGGCTCGAAACCGCTCCTCGGCGGTTCGCAACGCTTCGGTTTGCGCCTTCTCGTCGGTCACGTCGCGAGCGCTGGCGATCAGCGTGTCGGTGCCGGCTCCAAGAATCGCCTGCCACGCCAGCCAGCGATACGACCCATCGCGGCAGCGATAACGATTCTCGAAGCGAATCGTTTCGTGGCTTTCGTTCAATAGCAGGCTTGCCTCGCGCTGCGTCGCTTCAAGATCGTCGGGATGAACGAAATCGACGTAGGGCCGGCTGGTAAGTTCTTCCGCCGACCAGCCGAGGCTCTTCGTCCAAGCCTGATTCACCCGGGTGAAATATCCCCGGTTGTCGGCGATGCAGAGCATCTCATTGCTGTACTCGAAGAAGTCGATCATGGTTGAACGGCTTTCGGTTGAGAGGGATCGACCCCGTCGCCGTGCCACACCACCTCGCACGGACCGGATGATTATGGCCGCTTTGCGCGTGCGGCTCAATCTCGCCCGACTTGACCCTCGCAATTCCGAGCGCTATAGTGCGACGATGCGGTCGAATGCAGGTAAACAACAACGAATCGCCGAGCGACGGCCTGTTTTGAAGCCGCGGCAACCGGGCGCCGCTGCCGTGCGCTCCGCGCTGCGCGGCGCCGGATGCCGTTATACATCTCAACGCGCCGCCGTGCTGGCTTATCTCGAAACGGTCGACAATCATCCGACGGCCGACGAGGTTTATTGGGCCGTCCGCGATTCTCTGCCGCGAATCAGTCTGGCGACGGTCTACAACGCGCTCGAAGCATTGGTCGCCGCCCGGTTGGCGACGAAACTGACGCACGGCGACAACGCCGCCCGCTACGACTGCCGCGGCGAAGATCACTATCATCTGCACGACACGGCCAGCGGCGAGATTCGCGATTTGCCGGCGAAGTTTGATCCGAAACTGCTGGAAAAACTCGACCCGCGATTGATGGGACGTTTGGCTCGAAGCGGATTTCAAGTGACCGGGTATCTGCTCGAAGTGTTGGGGCGATTCGAGCGGCGCGATCACGCTCGCGAAGGGAAAGCCAAGCGACTCGCGAAACCGCAAGCGAAGTGAAGAGCGGATTCTGTTGGTGGGCGAGATTCTAATTCTTCGCGCCGATCATGGCTTTCAATTTCACCCACGGCCGCGTGTTGGCCACGTCGGCTTTCGTCAAGCCGGCGCGACGGGCTTGCAGGATGCCGAATCGCAGCACTTCCAATCCCGGCGGTGCTGTGGGCGTCGGTCGAAATGACGATCGGAATGCCATGCCGCTTGGCGGCGGCGCAGTGCGATGTCGTCGAGATCGAGCCGCGCGGGATTCGAATTCAACTCCAGCAGCTTGCCGTAGCGGGCCGCTGTCTGCATACACGGCTTCGAGATCGACCTCGTACGACTTGCGACGGTTGATGATGCGGCCCGTCGGATGGGCGATGGCGCGACACATGCGGATTCGCCAGTGCGTCGACGATCCGCTTGCGTGATCTGCTCCGATGGCTGATTCTGCCCGTAATGCACGCTGGCCACGACCCAATCGGCCTCGGCGAAGCACTTCGTCGTCGAGATCGAGACCGCCGCGTTCGAGGATGTCGACCTCGACTCCTTTGAGCACGCGAATGCCTTTGAGCTGTGCGTTGAGTTTATCGATTTCGCTCCCACTGCCGCGGAGCCGATCGCCGTCGAGGCCGTTGGCCATCGACACGCGCTTCGAGTGATCGGTGATGGCGATGTATTTCAGACCGCGCTCCCGAGCGGCGGCGACCATTTCTTCCAAGCGACGCCTTGCCGTCGGTCGCCGTGGTGTGCATGTGCAAATCGCCGACGAATGTCGCCCAGCTCGATCGAGCTTCGGCAGCGAACCTTCGGCGGCCCAATCGAATTCACTGCGAGCTTCGCGAATCTCCGGTGGAAACACGGGCAGATCGAGCGTGTCGTAGACTTCCTTCTCCGTGCGGCCCGCGATGTATTCGAGCTTCGCGGCCTCTTTGGCCGCATCTTTCGCCGAAACGTCGTCCGTTGCGTCTTTGGCCGCATCGTCGTCCTTGCCACCGGCCGGCAAGCGGAACACGCCGTATTCGTTGATCCGCATTCCGTGCTGCTTTGCCAGTCCGCGCAGCACGATGTTGTGTTGCTTCGAGCCGGTGAAATAGACGAGCGCCGCTCCGAACGACTTCTGCTGGCACGATTCGCAAATCGACTTGCAGCCCGCTCTTCAGCCGGACCGACATTTTCGTGTCGCCTCGGCCAATCACGCTCGACACTTCGGGATAGGCCGCCAGTCGATCCATGACCGCGGCTCCGTTTTCGCAATCGACGACGAAATCCAAATCGCCGACGGTCTCTCGTCCGCGGCGGTAGCTTCCGGCCGGCTCGATCTGCCGCACGCCGCCGCCGGCCCGCAGATGTTCGACCAACGCTTGGGCAATCACATCCGCATCGGCCCAATAGATTCGCAGAACCTCCGGCGAAGCGGCGAAGCTCATTCCGGCCAGAATCGCCGCCTCTGTTTTTTCGCCAAAGCCCTTCAGATCGCGCACCTGATGCGTCTCACAGGCGGCACGCAATTCGTCCAGCGTTTTGATGCCGAGTTGATTGAACAGCACCGCCGCCTTCTTCGGCCCCAAGCCGGGAATCCGCATCAGCGCCAGCACGCTTTCCGGCACCGCCGCCCGCAGTTCCTCGAGCATCGGCAGCTTGCCGGTCGCGAGAAGCGTTTTGATCTTTTCGGCCAGATCGGCTCCGATGCCGCTGAATTCCGTCAGTTTCCGCTCGGGATCGGCGGCGACGCGCTCGATCAGTTCGGTGAGATCATGCACCGTTCGGCCCGCGTTGCGATAGGCTCGAACTCGAAACGCATTCGCCCCCTGAAACTCCAGCAAATCGGCGATCTCTTCAAGAACGGCGGCAATTTCGGCGTTTTGCATCGGTCAACACACACTTTCGACATGACACTAACCCGAAGCGTTAGCAAGGGTGGTCGCGAGCGTGATGCCGCCCTCGCTAACGCTTCGGGTTAGTGTCGGCAAGAGGACTAACTCCCTTGTCGGCGCTTGATGCTTTTAATGCCCGCGGAACGGGAATTGGCCGTCGAGTTCATAGCGGCGGATTTTGCGGTCGAGCGTCGAGCGTTCGATGCCCAGGATGTTCGCGGTTTGGCTTTTGTTCCAGCCCGTCGCTTGCAGCGTGGCCAGGATGTGGCGGCGTTCGATTTCGTCGAGCGAGATGGCCTCGAACACGCCCGGCACAGGAACGATGTCTTGCGTGTCGCCGGCGGTGGAGAGCTTGGTGAGCGTCAGGTCTTCGACGTCGATCACGTCGCCGCGCGCCAGCACGACGGCCCGTTCGATGACGTTTTTCAATTCGCGCACATTTCCCGGCCAGCGATAGATCGAGCATTTGCTCGATGGCGGCGGGCGTGAAGCCGCGGATGCGGCGGCCTGTTTCGGCGTTGAAGCGCTGCAGAAAATAGTCCGCCAGGATCGGGAATGTCTTCGGGCCGCTTGCGCAGCGCCGGCACGATGATCTCCAACACGTGCAGCCGGAAATAAAGATCGCGGCGGAAGTGACCTTCGGCGACGTCCCGTTCCAGATCGCGATTCGTGGCGGCGATGACGCGCACGTCGACCTTGATCGCCTCGCTGCCGCCGACGCGCTCGAACGGATGCCCTTCGAGCACGCGCAGAAACTTGGCCTGAATCGTGGGACTCATCTCGCCGATTTCGTCGAGCATCAGCGTGCCGGTGTCGGCCGCCTCGAACTTGCCGATCTTGCGCTCGGTGGCGCCGGTGAACGCGCCGCGCTCGTGGCCGAACAGTTCGCTTTCCAGCAAGCTCTCGGTCAAGGCCGCGCAGTTCAAGCAGACGAACGGCCCTTTGCGCCGCGGACTGGAAAAATGCACCGCCCGGGCGACCAGTTCCTTGCCGACGCCGCTTTCGCCGCGGATCAGCACCGTCGCCCGGCTCGGCGCGGCACGGCTCGATCTCGCGGTTGACGCTGTCCATCGCCGGGCTGTTGCCGACGATCTCGCTCTCGACGCCCAGCCGTTCGCGAAGTTGCACGTTCTCGTCGCGAATCTGGCTCAGATTCTCGGCCAGTTCCTGTCGCCGGCTCAGGTTCTCAAGCGCCACGGCCACGGTGTCGGCCACGGCCAGCGTGAATTCCAGATCGTCGGGATCGGGAATCCGATCGGGATTCGTCGAATAAAGATGGATCAGCCCCGTCACTTTCGGGCCGCTGCGGATCGGGGCGCAGATCACGCTGGTGGCGTGAATCTCCCCTTTGCTGTCGCGGCTGCCGAGCGTGCTGTCGCCCATGACGTTTCGGGCCAGCACGGCTTCTCCCTCGCGAAGCACGGTCGCGGCCAGAAAATTCGAAACGCGATGGTAGGGATAGTCGGTGTCGGTGCGCGAAGCGAGGATCTCCAAATCCGCGCCGGTCGCCAGGTCGCCGGCCGTGCGCGGCAACAGCAACACCGCGCCGGCATCGATTTGTGTTCCTTCGAACACGCCGGCTAGTGCCAGTCGGGAAATCGAATTGATATCGGGCGCTTTGGCCAACTCAAACGCCAATCGGCAAAGCTGCGCCGCGGCGCGGCCGACTTTCGGAATCGTGGCAACTTCGTCGTCGGTCGGCTCGAGGAATCGCGTTTGGCCGCGGCGATGCGTGATCGTCGTCGGTTCGCTTTCGGTCAACACGCTCATCGTCTCGTCCATGCCCTCGGCGACGGCCGTTCCCGCGGCGCTGCGGATGTTCATGTTCCGCAACACGGCGCTCGAATCGGGAAACGCCTTCGCCAGATCATGCACGAACGCCAATTGGCTCTGACCGATGCGAATCATGTCGCCGGCGTGCAACACGTGGTCGCCATGAACCATCGTCGTGCCGACCGCGGTGCCGTTGCGACTTTCCAGATCGCGGAGAATCCATTTCCCCTGAGAGTGGAACACCTCGGCATGGGCGCGGCTGCAGCGCTCGTCCTTGATGACGATTTGGTTGGTCGGCGCCCGACCGATCGTGACCGCCTGTCCCGGAATCAACCGGAACACGTCGGTCCACTTTGTCCCTTCGCGGATAACGAGATACGCTAACATGTCTTGCCCAAGGCGATTGCCGGTGAGCGCGATGAGGCCGCCAATATCCAGATTAGCCCGTGGAGCCCTAGTTCCGCAAGGATTCGAGCGATATTGGCACCATTGCACCGACTGACGATCAGTTTTGGAACTCAACCCCGTATCTCTACCGCCAAGCGTATGATCCACGCTATAATTCGTTTGTCGTTGAATTGCATAAATCGTGCAGGTAGCATCGCAACGAAGCACAATCATTTCTTGGATCGTTTATGTCTTCTCCGACGACGAGCGAAACGGCCATTTTCGAACGAATTGTGCTCCCCAGCCAGCCGGGACTTCACGAGGAGGCGGCCCGTTCGATTCTAGCGATGCAGTTTAGCCACGACGATCGACAGAGAATGCAACTGCTCGCCGACAAGGCGAAATTGGGAACTCTCTCGCCCGAAGAAGAGCAAGAGGTTGCGAATTACGAGCGAGTCGGCCACTACTTGGCAATCCTGCAATCGAAAGCGCGCCTATCCCTGAAAAATGCAACCGGTGGCAATTTCTGAAATGCCATGGACAGCGCGATAGGGCGGCTCGTCTGGTCTCGTGCGAATACTGTAAGATTCCGCAGTCTTTCGACCCACTTCCGTTTCAAATTGACCACATCCTCGCAATCCAACATTCCGGCGAAACCGTCGAAGAGAACCTGGCTCTGGCCTGCTATACGTGCAACCGGCATATAGGCCCGAACATTGCTGGATTCGATCCAATAACCCGACAGATCCTACCGTTATTCAATCCCCGGCGAGATGCCTGAACCGACCATTTTACCTGGGATGGTCCCGAACTTGTCGGCCTAACACCCTCGGGGCGGATCACCGTGCATGTACTCGCCATCAACCTTGATTTCCGGGTTGCGCTCCGCCAGGCGCTAATCCACGAGGGTGTTTTCCCGTAGTCGGCAAAAACCCGTCGGCAGCGGCCTTGCGGCGGTCCCGCGGCCATATTCCAGCCGATTTTCTTGCTTGTTTCCGGCCGACCAATTAAGATATTTGAAGGGTTTATTCCGTGCTCCTCTTTTCTCCGGTTAATCGCGGCGTGATCGGCCGAGTGGCGCTTGCCCAGGGCTCGCGGCGGCCGCCTCCCATATATTGATCGATCCACCCTTCCAGGAACTTGCAGACGAGGAGTTGCCATGTTTGGTTACAAGACGAGTCGGACACGGCTGAACGCCGCGATTCGCGGCATCGCGTTGGTCTCCGCGGCCGCGCTGTGTGTTGCCCAAAGCCGAACCGCGCATGCACAAGTCGTGCAGCAGGCGATCGGCGGCGTGTGGATGAACGTGAACGGCGTGCTGCAAAACGTCGATCCGGGTTTTCGGCCGGAACTTCGCGCCTTGCGGCTCAAAGCTCTGGCGCCGTTGCCGGGCGACATGAATCAGCCGACCAAGCTACGAATGGTTTCGCTGAGCCGGCTGCAAGCTGCGATCGCCGCCTGCCAAAAGGCCGGCACGCCGCTGCCGGATGAAATCCGCTATTTGGCCGGTTTGCAACGGGTGAAATACGTGTTCGTCGTGCCCGAGCTTCACGACATCGTTCTCGCCGGACCGGCGGAAGGTTGGACGATCAACAACGTCGGCGACGTGGTCGGCCGCGTCAATGGTCAGCCCGTGCTGCAACTCGACGATCTTCTGGTTGCGTTGCGATCCGCCGATGCGGCGCGCCGTGGCGGCATCAGTTGCTCGATCAATCCGCGGCCGGAAGGCGTGAAGGCGTTCCAGGCTTTCGCCAGGCACATCCGTGCGGGCGACGATCTGCAATCCACGATGCGCGATATCGAGCATCTGCTCGGCCCGCAACAAATCACCGTCACCGGCGTGCCCGAATCGAGCCGCTTTGCCCACGTGCTGGTGGCGGCCGATTATCAAATGAAGCGATTGGGCATGAACTTTGATCCTTCGCCCGTGAAGGGTTTGAAAAGCTATTTGGAAATGACCGCTGCCGGCTCGGCGCCGAAGAACATGATGCCGCGCTGGTGGATGGCCGCCAACTACGAGCCGCTGGCGAAAGACGCCGAGGGCCTGGCCTGGGAACTACGCGGGCAAGGCGTGAAATGCATGGCCGAGGAAGATTTCATCACTTCGACCGGCCAAGCGCAAGGCACCGGCAAAGCGAATCCCGTCGCCCAAAAGTGGGCCGACACGATGACCTCGAAATTCGAAGAGCTTTCCGACCAACTCGCGATTTTCCGAGAGCTGCGCAATTGCATGGATCTCTCGGTGGTCGCTTCGCTGATCGAAAAGGAAAACATGGCCGACAAGGCCGATTGCCGTCTCACGCTGCTGATGGATGCCAAGCAGTTGCCGATTGCCGAATACAACGTGCCGAAGCAAGTCGACAGCAAGGCGAGCTTCGTCAAGCGCTCGCGCGACACGTTGATCAGCGCCTCGGGCGGCGTGCAATTCCAACCCTGGTCGATCATTCAAAGCCCGAAGGAAGACGCCAGCACGTCGGCGGCCCGTGGCGAAGCCGTCGTCGCGGCCAAGAAATCGACCGCCTGGTGGTGGAACTGATCCCTAGCGCTTCCGTTCAACCGAAATGCGTCTGATCGACGGACCCGCCCGGCAAGCTCCCGATGCCGGGCGTGCGGGGCATCGAGGGGCTGCGCTGCCAGTTGTCGGCGCTCAGCTTTGCCGGCACGATCGGCGGCAGTTTGAACAACAGCCGCTCGGCCAGGCCATTGACGAACGGCTCGTACATGCCGCGAAGCTGCGTCAACTGCGTGTTGACGACGAGACCATCGTGCAATTCGATTCCGGCGCTGTGCAACTGCTTCCGCAGTTCGCTCAATTGGTCGGCCGGCAACCGATCGGCCGCGGGCGGCAGCGGTGAAACACTCATCACCAGGCTAAGATCGACCGCTGCATGCCGAGCCATTGCAAACGTCAGTTGCGCTTGATACGCATCGCTGCCCTTGATTCCGACGATGATGAACGTGCAGGTGTCGAGAATCGCGGTGAGCGCCGCCAGCCACGATTGATTGTGATGTTGCGATCGGTAGAAGCTCAACAGCGGATAGGATAAATGGCTTTCGAGCAACTCGGCCGACCATCGTTCCCATTCGGCAAGAAAAGGATCGATCGTGGCGATATTGCCCGAGTGCGCCAGGCGCAGCAACATCTGAGCAGCACTCGGCGGTGATCCGGCTCGGGCGTCTAAAAGGGCGATTGTCGCTTCGCGGCGGGAAAAGGCCTGGGAAAACAGCGGAAGATAGCTGATGAGGGCGGCCAGAACCCCGAAGCCCATCCCGGTTTCCGCGACCGCCAGCGTTCGACCGAGCGGGGCAAGCGGACAAACATCGCCGTAGCCGAGCGTAAAGAATGTGACGCCGCTCATGTACAAATACGTTCCGAAGCCATACGACTTTTCCGGCGAAATGATCGGGCTGTCGATCGACCAGTGGAACAACGCGAAGGCGAAAATGAGACCGAGCACCCACGAGGCGAACAGTCCCAGCAACGACAGTGGGCCAAACCAACTCAAAAAAGCCTCGCGAAGCTTCGCGGTCGGCAGGATCGCTGCGATCGCGCGCGAAATTCTCCAGGTATTGCGATAGAAGAGCCGCGTATAACGAAAGCGATGCACCACTCGCCGCGGCACGACGATCGTTTCAAAGCTCTCGACGAGTATGCCCCCGATCAAGCCGACGCTTACCAAGACTCCAAGAATCGACACGAGGCTCTCCTTCCAAGAATTGAACCGGCACGCGGCTTTCCATGAAATTCAGTTGCCGTCGCGGGCCAAGAATACCATTGTTGGCCGCGAATTCGCCATCCCCGTCGCGATCCGAGAGGCGGCAACCCAGGGCGCCTCGCGGCTCATTCCGCTTCATCGCGGACGACGCCGTATTGGCGCAGCTTGCGATAGAGCGTTTTGCGATCGAGGCCGAGAGTGTTGGCCGCCATCGTGCGATTGTCGCCGAGGCATTGGAGCACGTGTAGAATATAGCGCCGCTCGACTTCTTCGAGCGTCGTCAATTCTCCCGGATCGCTTCCGGCGATCACGACTTGCGAACCGTGGAAATCGCGAATCTTTTCGGGCAGATCGTCGATCGTGAGCTTGTCGTGCCGGGTCAGGGCGACGGCTCGCTCGACGACGTTGCGCAGCTCGCGCACGTTGCCGGGCCAAGAATACGCCAGCAGCTTCTCGGCCACCGAGTCGGAAATGCCGACCACCGGCTTTTGCGAGCGGGCCGCGAACGTCTCGATGAAATGTTGGGCCAAGAGCAGCGTGTCGGTTCCGCGGGAGCGAAGTGCGGGGACGGCAAGTTGAATAACGTTGACGCGGAAAAACAGGTCTTGCCGGAACCGCCCTTCTTCGACGGCCGTCTCCAAATCGCGATTCGTCGCGGCGAGAATCCGCACGTCAAACTCGATTTCCCGATCTCCGCCGAGTGGCCGAACTTTGTTCTCCTCCAAGGCCCGCAGCAGTTTGGCCTGCATCGAGAGCGGCATTTCGCCGATCTCGTCCAGCAGAAGCGTCCCTCCCTCGGCTTGCAGGAATAAACCCTTGCGCTCGGCGCGGGCATCGGTGAACGCGCCTTTCGTGTGCCCGAACAATTCGCTTTCCAGCAGCGTGTCGGGCAGCGCGGCGCAATTCACGGCGACGAACGGTTTCGCCCGGCGGCGGCAGCGCCGATGCAGAGCTTTGGCGACGAGTTCTTTTCCGGTGCCGCTTTCGCCGGTGATCAGCACGGTCGCTTCCGAATCGGCGACTTGCGTTAATTGCTCGTAGAGCCGTTTCATCGCGATGCTTTCGCCCAAAAGCTCCTCGAACCGAGCCGATTGTCGAACGGCTTCGCTCAGTTGCCGAACTTGTTGCTGAAGCCGCCGGCGCTCGACGGCCCGGCCGAGGATCATCGCCAGCAGCTCCATTTCGATCGGCTTGGTGACGAAGTCATAGGCGCCGGCACGAATCGCCGCGATGGCCGTTTCCAGGCTGCCGAACGCCGTCATCACGACCACCGGAATGTCGGGCCGGCTTTGCACCAGTTGCGAACAAAGCTGAATGCCGTCGATGCCCGGCATTTTCAGATCGGTAAGCACGGCTTCGAAGACTTGCTGTGAGAACAATTCGAGAGCTTCTTTGGCCGACGTGACGCAGCGCGGCAAGAAATCGCGTAGCCGCAAGTCGGCGTGCAGCAAATCGCACATGCTCTGTTCGTCGTCGATGATCAGGATGCTTGGTTTCATGATGAAGGCGCCACCGGCAAACAGACCGTGAAACAACTTCCTTCGCCCGGTCGGCTGGTTACCTCGATCCAGCCGCCATGCTCCTGGACGATACCATAAGCGATCGAAAGCCCGAGGCCAGTTCCCTCGCCGACTTGCTTGGTCGTGAAAAATGGCTCGAAGAGATGGGGAATATGCTCGGCTGCGATTCCGGTTCCCTTGTCGCGGATTGCAACGCACCAATAGTTCGACTCGCGGCCGGTTGCGGCGGTAGTGGCATTGGCGCTGGCGGTTTCATCACTTCGATGCCGGGGCTCGCGGCGAATCGTCACTTCGACCTTGCCACCCTGCGGCATCGCTTGAATCGCGTTGACCAGCAGGTTCGCCAGCGCTTGCTGCATCTGCTCCATGTCGATCATCGCCAGCGCCGGGGCGGCATCGGCGGTGAAACAAAGCTTCGCACGACGACCGTCGGCCAACGTGTGCAGTAGCGAAATCGTCTGGCCGACGAGATCACGCAAATCGACCGACGCTCGGCGCGGCGTGTTGACGCGGGCGAAATCGAGCAGTTGGCGAATGATCTTCGTCATCTTATCGACTTCGGTCTTGATCGCCGTCGCGCTTAGTCCAATTTCGTCGGCGGCGAGTTTGCCAGACAGGATCAGCCCGGCACGGCCGGAAACCACATTCAGCGGCGTTCCGAGTTCATGGGCAATACCGGCGGCGAGGCGACCGACGATTTTCAGCCGGTCCGTGTGGCGAAGTTGTTCGATCGCGACAAGGCGGGCGGCCGACTCCTGCTGGATTTTGGCATGGGAATCGGCGAGCTGCGCGCACATTTGGTTCATGCTTTCGGCAAGGTCCGCCAATTCGTCGCGCGTTCGCAGATGGATTGCGCCGGCAAGGTCGCCGACCGCGATTCGCCGCGTTTTGTCGATTAGCCGTCCGAGCGGCCGGCCGATCATGCGGATTCCCAACCAGGCCGCGAGAAATCCGCTGATGACGACCATTCCGCCGATCAACAGCGCGGTTCGATCGACGATATCGCGTTCGTTTGCCGCGAGCTCTTTCATCGAATGGGAAAACTCCAAACCGCCGCGCCGATCGATGTCCAACGGCACCGGCCAATAGATATCGAGAACCGGGTTTCCCGCGGAGTCGGAGGTTTCGATCTCTGTGTGCCGTTCGATCGCGGTCACGCTCAGAAGTTCGGGCGGCGCCGACGGGGCATCGGGATCGCCGGGCCGCTCGTCGAACCAGACCCAACGAATGTGCAACTCGCCCTCGTGGATCGTTCCCGCCCGGCGAACGACGTTTTGCACTGCCTGATCGCCGCCCGTGCGCCAAGCGTCGGCGAGCACGACTTGCATCGCGGGCCCCAGCGATTCCGCTTCGTCGTTGGCGGTGTGTTCGAACATCCGCACTTCGCGCCTGACCGCCAGATAGCCATAGATCGCTGCGAGCGCAATGTTGGCGAGCATGAACGCCAACACGAGCTTAAGAGCGAGCCGCATATCTTTTCTCTACGTCGCAGCGAGCCGATCGGTTGAAAGTAGCAGGCACTCTCCGAGTGCCGTCCGCCTTCGACGCGCCGCGGCACTCGGAGAGTGTGCGCTACATTCGGCGGCCGAAAGTTTGCATCGATTTCTCCATATTTGCAGGGCATTTTGCCCCAGTGGGGCATTTCGGGGCGCGCCGACAATCGCCGCGGAAAGAATCTCGCCACACACGTCAACGTCGCATCTTCATGCTGCGAAACGTCTTTTGCGATTGATTCCGATTTGGCGCGGCCTGTGCATTATGCCGGTCGCAACAACGGTTCGCAATTGCGTGAGTCAACGGTTCGGAACGGACGGAGATGGGATCGAACGGAGAACGGCCATGTTCAACTAAGGACCCCTCCGGAGCGCCGCACGACAACAGATTCGCACCACGGTTTCCAGGTGCGGCGCCCGGAGGACCTTTGCCGGCACGATCGACGGTTCCAGTTTCCGACGCCGCTTCGCCGCGGCGTTACACTCTGAAGTTTCTCATCGCGGTGTTGAAGAAGCCGCGGTAACCCAAGCTCGAAGGAATCCGCAAGATGAACGCCGCCACGTTGGAATTCGCCGACGGCGAACAAGCGCAATCCGCCGCGTGCGTCAGCGACGAATCGCTGTTGCTCGACTACGTGCAAAACGGCAATCGGGCATCGTTCGACGCGCTCGTTCGTCGATTCGAGCGTGAGATTTTCAATTATCTGCGCAGGTATCTTGGTGACGAGCATCTCGCGGAAGATGCGTTTCAAGGCTGCTTCCTGCTGTTGCATCGTAAGTGCCATCAGTTCGAGCCGGGTCGAAAGCTTAGGCCCTGGCTCTATCGGATCGCGACGAACCAGGCGAACGATTTGCTTCGCCGCAATCGCCGGCACAAATCGGTCAGCCTGGAAGCGGCTCGGCAGGGAAACGGCGACGGCGAGAATGCGCCGTCGCTATTGGATATCGTCGCCGATCGGGACCAACTGCCGATAGACGCCTTGGCCTCGATCGAAGAATGCCAGCGAATGTCGTCGGCGGTCGCGCGGTTGCCGGATTGGTTGAAGCAACCGATTCTGCTGATCATCTACCAAGGACTCAAATATCGCGAGGCCGCGGCAGTGATCGGAATCCCGCTGGGGACGCTGAAGAGTCGTTTGGCCGAGGCGGTGCGGCGGCTGTCGCTGACGGTGCGAAGCTCAGCGGCGTAAGAGGCGAGTAGAGACGCCCCCGGCTGATTACTCAGCCGGGGGCCACCCAAGAATTCAATTTAGACCGGCGTCACCGAAGCGGCACGTGGGCCCTTGCCCTTTTGGCCCTGGCCTTGCTCGACGGTGTACTCCACCGATTGGCCTTCGCTGAGATGGTCGAATTGGCCATTCTGCACCGTCGAGTGGTGGAAGAAGATATCTTCGCCACTGTTGGTTTGAATGAAGCCGAATCCCTTTTCCGACACCAGTTTCTTGATCGTTCCCGACGCCATAAACACGAACTCCTATGAACCCTATCAACAACGCCTCGACGGGAACACATGCTCCCGCCTGCTAAGGACGTGAAGGGATCATACCCTACCGAGGCGTTGCCTGAATAGACCCGAAAAGGCAGTTCTGCCGGAAATACTATCTTTCGGTCGCCGAATCGGCCGATCGCTTCGCCTTCACTCGGCAGCGAATACCCCAAAAATTCTTTCCCGCCGCTAACATTCTCCCTTTTTTTGGGCTACCATGCCCGATTATGGCGGGACCGGTTCGTCATGGGGGCGGGCTGTTGTCCCGATCGGTCTCTTTTATTCTGGAGGAATTTCCATGCGACGAATTCTGACGGCGGCGATCGGTTTGGCGGTAGTGGCGGTCATGGCGTCGGCCGCGCGGGCGGAAGACAATCCGACCGGCACTTGGAAATGGGAGCAGAAATTCAACAATCAGAGCCGCGAAGTGACTCTGAAATTGAAGCTCGACGGCGGCAAGCTCACCGGAACGATTTCCGGCCGCACTGCCGACACCGAAATCTCCGACGGCACCTTCAAGGATGGCGAGATTGCGTTCAGCGTCACCCGCGAGCGAAATGGAAACAAGTTCACCACGAAGTATTCGGGCAAGCTGAGCGGCGACACGATCAAGGGCAAGGCCGAATCCGAACGCAATGGCCAAACCACAAGCCGCGATTGGGATGCGACGCGGGCCAAGGAATAGGCGGCGCGAAAAGCGTTTTTCGTGATTATGAAAAGACCGCCCGCGCAGGATTTGCCGGGCGGCCTTTTTTTGGATCCAAAAAATGCGTGATCCAAGTTTGCCGACCGGCTATATTGCAGCCAACGCAAAAGTCCCCGTCCATGGAAAGGGCCATCATGAAATCACGCATTTGCATCGCGGCCATTCTGCTTCTTCAATCGTCATTCGCACGCGCCGAAAACTGGCCCCGCTTCCGTGGACCAAGCGGCGTGGGCACGACATCCGAAACGAACTTGCCGACCACTTGGAACGGCAAAACCGGCGAGTATATTCGTTGGAAAGTGTCGCTCAAGGGATCGACCGGATATTCCTCGCCCATCGTTTGGGGCGACCGCGTTTTCATCACCAGCGCCGATCAGCAGACGCGCCAGCAAGAAGAATCGAAAGCGATCCCCGGTCACAATCTCGCGTGCTATACCGCCGGCGACGGAAAACTCCTCTGGCGCACGCCAATCGCGCCGGGTAAGGAGCTCGCCGGCTATTCGATCTACGCCTCGCCGACGCCCGTCACCGATGGCAAAACCGTCTTCGCCTGGTTCGGCTCGGGCGTGCTGGCGGCGGTCGATTTCGACGGTAAAATTCTTTGGCGGCAAGAGCGGCAAGGTCCGTTCAATCTCAATCCCGGAATCTGCAGCAGCCCGACGCTTTATGGCGACACCGTGCTGCTGATTTGCGACCAGAATCGCGATCTCGGATTCTTGCAGGCTCTCGACAAGCGAACGGGCGACGTGAAATGGACGCAAAAGCGGCCGCACACCGGCGCCTGCAACACGACGCCGATTCTGATCGACGTCAACGGAAAGCCGGAGCTGATCGTCGCCGGCGAAAGCATCTTGCAAGGCTTGCGGCCCGACACCGGTGAACCGATTTGGTGGTGCAAAAGCTGGAGCTTCGGCTCGTCGCCCGCCTATGGCAAAGGCATGTTGTTCGTCCAGAAAGGGGGGAACGAGCCCGCGCAGGGGATCGATCCTTCCGGCGAAGGCGACATCGCCAAAACGCATGTGAAATGGAAGAACGAGCACGTCGCCGGCGATTATTCGTCTCCGGTCGTCTGCGGCGACTTCGTTTACAGCGTGCAGGGCGACGGAGTCGTTTCGATTTACAAGCTGGCAACCGGTGAAAAGCTCTCGACGGGCCGAATCGAAGGCTTTTCCAAGGTCGTCAGCCCCGCGGCCACGGCCGACGGCCGCGTCTACTTCGTCAGCACCGGCACAAGCTACGTCGTCAAAGCCGGCCCAGCGCTCGAAATCCTGTCAACCAGCAAGCTAGGCGGCGGCGGCAATTGCTCGTCGCCGGCAATCGCCGACGGCCGGATCTACATCCGCGATTTCGAGACGCTGTACTGCATCGGCGAAAAGTGATGTTCGATAAATCACGTTAGCCGCGTCGCTCGCGACGCGCTAGTGAAATGCCAGCAAGCCGGTTTCGCGAATTCGCGTTCCGGGGACTTGCCTGTTCTGTAGCCGCATGAATAATGGGTGGACAAGCGGGCCGCAAGTTTCGGACGCGCTGTGCCAGCAGCGCGGGGATCGTCAATCTCGTCCGGGCATTCGCCGGGCGGTTGTTGGCGCGATCGTGAATACTGGAATGACGGGCAAGCTTAAACGAGGCTCCCTTCGGGGATACATCCATGCCGCGCAAGCAGGCTTCTCGCAACGCCCCGGCGAAGCGTGTTCGATCTTCTCGTCGCTTAAATCTCGAATCGCTCGAACCCCGGCAGATGCTCTCGGCCAGCGGGTTCAAGACCGACTATTTCAAATTCCAAGCCAGTTCGACGAATAGCGGCTACACTCCGGCCCAGATCCGCGCCGCTTACGGATTCAATAGCGTCGCCTCCTTCGGTTCGACGGCCGCCAACGGCAGCGGACAGACGATCGCCATCGTCGATGCCTATAACGATCCGAATATCGCCTCCGATTTAGCCGCGTTCGATTCGGCCTACAAAATCGCCGCGCCGCCCAGCTTGAAAGTCGTCAACGAAAGTGGTGGCACGAGTTTGCCGGGCACCGACTCGAGCGGCGGCTGGGAAACCGAGGAATCGCTCGATGTCGAATGGGCGCATGCCATCGCGCCGGGCGCGAATATCATCCTCGTCGAAGCTAGCAGCGCGTCGGACAACGATTTGTTCGCCGCGGTCAATTATGCTCGCAATCTGAGCACTGTGTCGGTCATCTCGATGAGTTGGGGGAGCGACGATAGCAGCTCCAACCGGGCGAACGATCAGGCCTTGAGTTCCAAATATCTTGTCACGCCCGCCGGGCATCAGGGGATTACCTTTGTCGCTTCGTCGGGCGACAACGGAGTGGCGAGTTTTCCGGCCGAATCGCCAAATGTTCTGGCCGTTGGCGGGACCGATCTTTATTTGACCTCCAGCGGCGCCATCACCAGCGAAACCGCTTGGACGCCGCAAAAGAGCGGCGGCACGACTTGGAGCGGCGGCGGTGGCGTGAGCGTCGAATTCTCCGGCCGCAAAGTGCCCGACGTGGCCTATAACGCCGGAATCGGCATGGCCGTGTACGACACGTTCGACGCCAGCGGCTGGATCGACATCGGCGGCACCAGCGCCGGGGCTCCGCAGTGGGCGGCGCTGATCGCGATAGCCGATCAAGGCCGCGCGGCGTCGGGCTTGGGAACGCTCAATGGCGCATCGCAAACTCTGGCCGCCATTTATGCGGCGCCAGCGGCCGATTTCCACGACATCACGAGCGGCAGCACGCAATTCGAATCGGCGGGTCCGGGTTATGATCTGGCGACCGGGCTAGGCAGCCCCGTTGCGAATCTGGTTATTCCGTATTTGGCCAGCTACGGCGGATCGGGCTCGACCGGTGGCAGCGGCGGTGGCGGTTCTGGCAGTGGTACGACTTCGGCGCCCGCCGCGCCGACGAACTTCACCGCGACCGCGGCCTCCAGCAGCCAAATCAACCTCAGTTGGTCGGCTTCCAGCGGCGCGACTGCCTACAACGTCTACGAAATGGAAAGCGGCAAGGCAGTGTCACTCGGCACGCTTTCATCGGGCACAACGTCGTTTGTCGTGAGTAACTTGACCGCCAGCACGACCTATTCGTTCGAAGTCGTGGCTTCCAATTCGGCCGGTTCGGCCGCGACCGGATGGATTTCCGCCACCACGCAAGCCGCCGCGGTTACGGTCGTGGCGCCGAAGAGCGTGCAAGTGTCGGCCTCGTCCAGCACCGTCGCGCAAGTGTCGTGGACGGCTTCGGCGGGCGCGACCGGATATTTGGTTTTCGAAAAAGTTGGAAATCAATCGGTGCAAGTGGCGAGCGTCGGCGCCGGCACCACTTCGGTCAGCATCAGCGGACAAACCGCCGGCGCCACCGAATCGTTTTACGTGACGGCCTACAACGCGACTTCCAGCGCCTCGACCGGTTGGGTTAGCGTTGTCATGCCGAAGGCGGCCGCGCTTGCCGCCCCGACGAACGTGACCGCGAAGGCCATGTCGGCCACCACGGGCACGCTATCTTGGTCCGCATCGACCGGCGCGACAAGCTATGCGATTTACTATTGGAACGGCCGCCAGGCGGTCTATCTTGGCACGGTCAGCAGCAGCACGACGTCGGTAACGATCTCCGGATTGCCGGCCGGATCGACGACCGACTTGGCCGTGGTCGCTATCAACAGCACGAGTTCGGTCGCGTCGGCTTGGGTCGGTTTGACGACGCCAGCGTCGAATGCGTCGAGATCTTTGGGCGAATATCTCTACGGCCAAACCGTCGGCAGTCCGTCGCGTGCATTTCCGTAGAATTGCCGCATCTCCTTGTGCCGACGCGAATTCCGGCGAATCCGCGGATTTTGCCGCCTGCGGCGTGCAAGAGAACCGCCGCGGCGGAAACAATCTAATGGCGACGCAAGCAATCTCGCCCCGCGCTGCTGGATCCGACGCACGGTGGTTGCAATTGTGGCGCGAAGCCATGAGGGCGGCAATCGAACCAAACGGAACGCCGCTGAAGAGCGCATCTTATCATTTCAGGCAAGGAGAACAGTCATGAGTCGATCGTATTTTCCCAAGCCATGGTGGCTAGCGCTGACCATGGGCTTGATGTTGGTGGTCGGTGGCGGTTGGGTTGTCTTGCAATCTCGGGTGCAAGGGCAAGACAGCAATCAAAGTCGGCCGGCGGTGAAAACGCCGAAAGACGCCGAGGCGATTAGCCATGCGAATTCGCTTTCGCATGCTTTCCGGCAGGCGGCTGCAGCGGCGCGGCCCAGCGTCGTCAAGATTCTGTCGCACACGAACAGCAAGCACATGAAGAACACGAATTCCGAGAATTCGTTCAACGGCGAAAATCCGTTCAAGGGAACTCCGTTCGAAAAGATGTTTCCGGAAATGCCAGGCCGCGGGCAATTTAATTTCAACTACGGCGATCAACCCGAACGCGACGGCCTCGGCTCCGGCGTGATCATCGACAAGTCGGGCATCGTGCTGACGAATAACCACGTCGTGCGCGGCGCCGACGAAGTGACGGTCGTGCTGACCGATGGCCGCGAGTTCAAAGCGACCGACATCAAGACCGATCCGCAAACCGATCTGGCCGTGCTGCGGCTCAAGGGGGCCAGCAATTTGCCGGCCGTCAAGTTGGGCGATTCCGACGAAATGGAAGTCGGCGATTGGGTGCTTGCCATTGGTTGCCCATTTGGATTGGAGCAGACCGTCAGCGCCGGCATCATCAGCGGCAAGGGTCGCGAGATGGAAGGCAATCGTTCGGAATTCCTGCAAACCGATGCCGCCATCAACCCCGGCAACTCGGGTGGCCCGCTGGTGAATCTCGATGGCGAAGTGATCGGGATCAACACCGCCATCGCCACCAATAGCGGCGGATACCAGGGCATCGGCTTTTCGATCCCGAGCAACACCGCCAAATGGGTCGTGAAGCAGTTGGAGTCGAACGGCAAGGTGACCCGCGCCTACCTGGGCGTGCAGCTTGAAGAATTGAACGCCGATCTGGCGAACAAGCTTGGCACGAAGGCAAACGACGGCGTGCTCGTGGCCGATGTCGTGTCGGGTTCGCCCGCGGCGGCAGCGGGTGTCCATGAGGGAGACGTGATCGTCGATTACGAAGGCAAGGCCGTTCACAATCCCCGCGAGCTTCGCGATCTGGTCGAACGGACTGCGGTCGGCTCGAAGCAAACGGTCGACATTCTTCGCGACGGCAAGATGCAGAAAATCGACATCAGCCCGAAGGCATTGCCCGAGAAGCTCGCGATCAACTCCGAGGGATCGAACGAATCATCGGAAGGAGACACCGAGTCGGCGACCGACACTTATAAGGTCAAGGAATTCGGGTTGGTCGTGGGCGACATGACCGGCGACGAAGCCAAGGCGTTCAACGGAAGCCAAGGCGTCGTGGTGCGGCAAGTCGAGCCGGGCTCGGTTGCCGAGAAGCGGCTCCAGCCGGGAATGCTGATCCGCAAAGTCGGCCGCACTTCGGTGAAGAACGTGCAGGACTTCGCGGCTGCCATGAAGCACGAATCGCCGAAGGCAGGCGTGATGTTCCAAGTTCACACCGGCAACGGCAACCTGTTCGTGGTGTTGCAGTCGAAGTAGCGCGAAAGCGGCTTCCCCGGAACAGGGAAGAGAGAAGAACGCGCTCCGCCGCGGTCAGCCATCGGAAACGAAGGTTGGCCGCGGTTTTTTTGCGCGCCGCCTTGTTACGCCGCTAGATCGTGGCTGATGGTGGATCGCGTTGCCGGGGACACACCTCGTCGAAGAGGGATTGTCGGCCAAGGTTCCGTTACAGCAACGTGCCACACGAGCCACGATGCGAAGATCAATACTCCAAACGGCTCCAGCGCCGTTGCCGCCGGCCACCAACTCGTCAGCAACCGTTCGACGCCGCCGACGCCGAGCAGAAAGGTCGTCACAAACGCCACCGTGATCCACACGCGCTGCCGGCCGGAATAGAGACACGTCAACACACCCCAAGCCAACGCAGGGGCGATCAGATTGTACGTAAGTCGCTCCGTGCCAGGACCGAATAGCAGTTGCCAAATGCTCCAAGCCGCGATCGTGTAAACGGAAAGTTGACGCAATGACAAGCCTCGACGGCGCTGCCAAACGCACCAGCCGAGGATGGCAAGCCCGGCAGTAAACTGCACGACCAAGTAAGCGCGGGCGTCGACCGGGCGGTGAATCTGCTCCCAAATCGTCCAAGCGTCGCGATAGCCGGCGTATCGCCCGCCGCCCGTCTGCCGATCCGCCAAACTGTGATACCAACCGGCATATTGTGCGACCACGGTTGCCGGCGATTGCGTCAGAAACGGGATCATCCCCAAGCCGCCGACGCATAGCGCCAGCCGCGCGGCCAATCGGCGCGGAGATTGTGCGGCAAATAATCCGCCGGCCACCACGGGCCATACCTTGATGTGAATCGGCGCCGCCAGCCACAGCGCCGCGCGCCACCATCGGCCTGCGCACCATTTCCACCGCCGCCAGCAACACCATCGCCACCAGCAGTGCATTGCTCTGACCTGACCAAACACTGCGCACGGTGCCCAGCAACACGAGCAATAAAAACTGCCCCTCCGCCCGCTTCGGCCATAATGCGGCCGGCAGCACCTCGCGATAGAAGACCCGCAACGAGTAAAACAGCAATCCGCAGCTCGTCATATTCCAAAATACGCCGCCCAGCCAATCGGGCCAAAACGCGAAAGGCGACATCGCGACGGCGAACGCAGGGCCGTAAAAAAACTCCCGGCCGATATAAAGGCTGCCGCCCGCCCACCAATCTGCGCGGCCTGCGAAAACGTCGTGTAGACCGTATGAGTTTGCGGGTCGATGAGGGTCTTGATGCTTGCGGCCGTCGCCAGCACGATCCAACCGATCATCGCAGTTTGCAACCACGGTTCGCGGCGCGGCTTGGCCAACGGCAAATATGCGTTCGACTTGGCCGGCTCGGCGTGCGACATCGGATTGTCAGAATGGTTGCGGTGAACGGTTCGCAAGCGAATCGATTCGCTTGCCCACGATGACCTTCTTCAGCGGCGGATCGCGACGCACTCGATCGCAAGGAATCACTCCCTCGATCGTCCAACCAAACGGCAACGGCGGCGGCTGCGGACGATCCCAAGTGAAGCAAAAATAGTCGTGACCTGCGCCGAGGTCCGCCGCGGTTTTCGGCCACGGCCGCTCTTCGATCGGCGCTCGATACAGATACGTGAACAATGTCTCGACCAGACCGAAGCTAACCAGCCGTGCGTCCGAGGGCAGTTTACGCTTCAAGTGGGCGACCTCTGGCGTCGGGTCTTCCGCGGTGCCCGCCATGCCGTTGATCACCACGCCGACATACGACATTCCGATCAAGGCCGCGATCGCCAATAGCGCGATCCGCACACGAGCCGGTCGAAAGCTGGCTTGGGTCGCCGCGAGCAAGATGCCGGCGATCACGGCGATGAACACATAAATCGCCGCAAACCAACCCGGCTGCCTTAACTCGGCCAATTCAAATCGTTCGATCCACGTAACGCCGGCGACTGACACTCCCGCGAGGATTGCCAGCACGGCTTTGCTAAGCAGAAACAGTTTCCATCCGCGCCGTTGCCATGCGGCCGCCGTCGGTTCCGCCACTTGTTGAACGCTCAGTCCAATCAGCAGCGCCAAGCACGGGTAGAGCGGCATGAAATAGCGTCCCCGCGCGCCCGGTACGACCCAGCACGTGAAAAAGGCCAACCCGATCGACATCACCAGATAGGCAACATACGATTCGGCTTTGCCGATCGACCGGCGAAAGCCTTTCGACAAATAGCTCACCAAAAGAGGCGACCAAGGCAACGTGCAGATGGCGATTTCCAGAGGATACGAAAGCAGGTGCAGAGCGATCGTCTGCCAGCGTGTGTCGGCAAATCGCATCGCTACGTCGCCGAGCCACAGCGTCTTCACCGCCGGCCAGCCCATTTGCATCCAAAAGGGAATCTGCCACGCGCCGACCGTTGCGACGAATCGCGCCAGCCCAGCCAGATGCGACCAACTCCATAGCATCCGCCAATCGCACCGCCAAGCGAGAAACAGCCAAACCGGTCCCGCGAAATAAACCGGTGCTTGCGGCCCCTTCGCCAGCGCCGCCAACGCCGCCAATCCGTAACCCGCTAGCCACGGCAAAGTTTGTCGCCACGATTGGCTGTAACCCCAATGCCAAGCCAACAGCGCACCGCTAAGAAGCAGCGTGAACGTCGCTTCCGTTTCAGCCAGCCGGCCCAACACGAGAACCTGCCCCATCGTCGCGTAGGACAGCCCGGCCGCGAGCGCGCCGAGCGCGACAAGAACAATCGGCCATAACCATAAATCAACAGTATTGTCAGCCAAGTGGCGATCATCGTCGGCAAACGGACCGCCAACAGCGAGCAATCGCCAAATGCGATCGCGGCCAAGGCGATCGGGTAATTCCCCAATGGCGGACGGCTCAACAGCGGCTGACCCTGCTGCCGCGGCACGATCCAATCGCCCGTTTGGACCATCTCGCAGGCAACTTGTGCTCGCCGAGTTTCTTCCCCACGGATCGGCAGCGCCGTCAATCGGGCGCATAGAGAGCAATGGCGACAAGCGCCAAAACCCAAAATTCCCATTCCCGCCAGCAAACAACACGCCGCGCCGCGCTCCTTCGTGCGGCATCGACATGAAAACAATTCCTCAAGCGTGACCAGAAGCGAACCCGTTGTTGTCATCGCGGATACAGAGCGCGCGACGAATATGCCTGAATGGGCGGCGAACTATCCCAGAACCCGCGGATTGACGCAATACATTCTGCAAAACCGCACCTGCGGTCTGGCGGAAGCGTACATGCCGACTTTGCAACCGCCCCGGCGTCAGCTAAAATTAACCTGCGAGCCGGCACGCCTCCGATAGCACGGCGAAAAATGGGCAAATCGACTCGCTCAGCGACGAGTGTCGAACTCGACTCTGAACTTGGAGGGTAAGCGAATGGCTAGCGGCGACACTGGAAATGTCGTGCCGGGAAACCGGTTGCGGGTTCGAGTCCCGTGCCCTCCGCTTCTTTGAGCGTCAGGCGGCGTAAGCGGCCGGTAGGCCAGAGGTTGCGCCGCCGTTTTTTTTGCAAACTCTTCTTCCGCCGAAAGTCCGTTTCGCGGCGGTTTTGCCGCGGCTCTTGCTATTTCCGCCGGACCCTGCAGCGGGCAAACGGAACGAGACTCGCCGGGCCTTGACATAGTGTTATATATACACTATTTTTGTGTGTATTCCACACTAAGGAGCTCGGCCGTGACGCATTCCTATCAATATCCCCGAGCCGCGCTGACGGTCGATTGCGTCGTGTTCGGCTTGGACGACGACGATTTGAAGCTGCTTTTGATCCAGCGAGATCTGGAGCCGTTTGCCGGGAAATGGGCGCTGCCGGGCGGTTTCGTGCATGTGGATGAAACCGTCGATCAGGCTGCCCGGCGCGAATTGGAGGAAGAGGCCGGCCTCTCGAAAGTGTTTTTGGAGCAGCTTTACACCTTCGGCGATTTGGACCGCGATCCGCGCGAGCGCGTAATCACCGTGGCCTACTACGGGCTGGTGAATATTCGCGATCATCGAGTGCAGTCGGCGACCGACGCCCGCAATGCGGCCTGGTTCCCGGTGTTGGAAACGCCGACGCTGGCCTTCGATCACAAAAAGATTCTGCGCGTCGCATTGCAGCGTTTGAAAGGCAAAGTTCGCTATCAACCGATCGGTTTTGAATTGCTCCCGTCGAAATTCACTCTGTCGCAACTGCAACATTTGTACGAAACGATTCTGGAGCGCCGGCTCGACAAGCGCAATTTTCGCCGCAAAGTGCTCGCCATGGATTTTCTCGAGGAAACCGACGAGATCGAACAAGACGTGGCGCATCGGGCGGCGCGGTTGTATCGCTTCGACGAGGCGAACTACCGGCGGCTGGCAAAGGACGGATTCTTGTTTGAACTGTAGGGCCGTCTTACGAGATGAGCGGAGGATGGACGGACTCAGCAATCGAACTCTTCCAGGAACATCATATGTCCCGAATCGAATTCTATAAAGCTGGCAATCCGTATGGCGAGTTCTCCAACTTTGCCGCGTTTCCCGTCGAAATCGACGGGCAAATTTGGCCGACTTCCGAGCACTACTTTCAAGCTCAAAAGTTTTTCGGTACGGAGCGCGCTGAGTTGATTCGTTTGAACTCGTCGCCGTCAACGGCCGCCAGGTTGGGCCGCAGTCGAAAGCATCTGTTGCGCGCCGATTGGGAACAGGTTAAAGACGCGATCATGTATCGAGCCGTGCTGGCTAAATTCACGCAGCACGATCGATTGCGCCGTATGTTGCTCTCCACCGGCGAGGCATTGCTCGTCGAACAGACCGCGAACGACAGCTATTGGGCCGATGGTGGCGACGGCTCGGGTAAAAACATGCTTGGGCAAATCCTAATGCAGGTTCGCGACGAGTTGAGACTAACGATGAAACTAAGCGAAGCCTTCAAACACGGATGAATTCCACCAAAGTTGTCTATCGAGTGTTAGCCGCAGCGCGGAGTGGCGAATCGGAACGGACTCATGATGACGAAGCATCTAATCTCCACTAGCAAATTCTTGAGCTTCGTGCTTCGGCATCAGCCCGAGACGATTGGCATTACGCTCGATGCCGAGGGTTGGGTCGCAATCGCGGATTTGCTGACCGCTTGTGCTGCCCATGGAAAGCCGATCTCCCGCGAATTGCTGGAAGAAGTGGTCGCGACGAACGACAAGCGGCGGTTTTCCATTTCACCCGACGGGACTCGCATCCGCGCCAATCAAGGCCATTCCGTCAAGGTCGATCTGGGACTGAGTCCCCGCGAACCGCCCGATCTGTTGTTTCATGGGACGGTCGCAAAATTCCTCGACTCGATCCGTCGCATCGGGCTGATTAAGGGGAATCGGCATCATGTCCATCTGTCGGCGGACGAGCAGACGGCCGGCAAGGTCGGCCAGCGCCGTGGCAAACCGGTAATTCTGACCATCGAAGCGGCCCAGATGTATCAAGACGGCCATGCATTTTTCCAATCCGACAACGGCGTTTGGCTCGTGGACGCCGTGCGGCCGGACTATCTGAGGTTTCCACCGCCCGAGATCTAGTTCAAGGGCTTGTCGTGAGCCTTTTCTGGCGTCGCGGAATGCCGCGAGGTCGAATCGCTCGATTCTTCTCAAATCGCAAGATTTTCTCACGGCCTCTTGACATAGTGTCTAAACAACACTATTATAGTGTTAGTACGACACTATGAAGCCCGGAGCGGAATCATGATCGCAAATCCTACGACTCTTTCCGAGTTGGCTACCCTGCTGGATCGGGCAACGGCGGTGAGCGAGATTTTTGGGAACGATGCCACTGGAGAATATCGGCGGCTGGCCAAACTTTGCCACCCCGACCTTTTCTCACTGGAATCGGAGCGAGCGGCGGCGCACAGAACTTTCGTTCGACTCACGGCTTGGTTCGAGCAGGCTAAGGCCGCGGCGATTCCCCAAGTGCTTAGCTCTTCGCTGCGACCCTACACACTGCTACGGCGCATTGCCGTCGGCGACCTTGCCGACGTGTTCCTCGCCGTTTCGGATCGGACGCAATACGTGCTGAAGATCTGCCGGCCCATCAAGGGAAATCCATTGCTCGTCGCCGAACAGCGCTGTTTGAAAATGCTCGCTCGGCGCAGCGGAGACCGCCGCTATCGCGAATACTTTCCCAATTCGGTCGATTCGTTCGTCGCAAAGGACGAATTTGACGGTCGGCAAGTCAATGTTTTTGTCCGCCGCGAGGGCTTCACCACGCTGGAATCGATTCGCCAGCGGTATCCGACCGGGATCGACGCGCGGCATTTGACCTGGCTGTTCAAGCGAATGCTCACGGTGGCTGGCTTCGCGCACGAGTGCGGCGTTGTTCATGGCGCGATTTTGCCGCCGCATGTGCTGGTGCATGCCGAGAATCATGGCCTGCAGCTTGTCGATTGGATCCATGCGGTGCGAGCCGGCCAGCGATTGAGTTTCGTGCCTGGCGGTTTTCACGATTGGTATCCGCCTGAAGTGTTGAACAAAGAGCCGGCCGTGTCAGCCACGGACATTTTCCTCGCGGCGAAATGCTTGATCTACGCGGCGGGCGGCGATCCGGTCGCCGAGCGATGGCCCGATTCGGTGCCCAGCGCCATGCGGCAATTCGTGAACACGTGCTTGTACGCTTCGCCCCGCATGAGGCCGCAAAATGCGTGGCAGTTGCATGAAGAGTTCGACGAGCTATTGCGGCGATTGTTCGGTTCCCCAAAGTATCACCGCTTGGTGATGAACTGATTTCTTGAAAGGAGATGATCATGGGAGGCACTTATTGGAGCGACGCTCATTATCGCGAGCGAGAGTCTTTTCGCCGGGCAAACGGCAAAGACGCTTTCGAGTACGACGCACTGAATTCGCGATTGCCGGTGAATCAGCGTCGCGTGCATGAAAAGATGAATCCGTTGGATGTCAAGCGGCGTGAAAGCCGCGATAGCGAAGCTCATCCCGACTCGCGCGCCGTCGCCGTGTTGTTCGACGTCACTGGGTCGATGCGAATTGTCCCGCGAATCATGCAGAAGCATCTGTGCCAATTGATGGGTCTGCTCGTGCGCAAGAACTATCTCGCCGATCCGCAAATCTTGATCGGGGGCATTGGCGACGCGACATGCGATCGGGCGCCGTTGCAAATCGGCCAGTTCGAGTCGGGCATCGAGATCGACGACGATCTGGCCAAACTTTGGCTGGAAGGAGGCGGCGGCGGACAACAGACCGAGTCTTATGAACTGGCGATGTACTTCCTCGCCCGCCATTCGGCCATCGACTGTTATGAAAAACGCGGCAAGCGCGGTTATCTGTTCCTGATCGGCGACGAGATGCCCTATCCGTATCTCAAGCGAAGAGAGGTGCGGGCCATCATCGGCGATCATCTGCAAGCAGATGTTCCGGTCGAAACATTGATCGGCGAACTGCAGGCGAAGTACGACACCTATTTTATCCTTCCGAACCTGACCACTTATTACAACGATCCAAACATCCACGGCCGCTGGGCCGAGCTGTTGGGTCAAAACGTGATTCGGCTGGAAGACCCTCAAGGGATTTCGGAGTTGATCGCCTCCACGATCGGCCTGGCCGAGGAGGTTGTCGATCTGGGGGGCGTCGGCCGCGATCTGGATGAAGCCGGCTGCGGCGACGTGTCGGCGGCGGTGTCGCGAGCCTTGACACCCTTGGCCGAAATGGGGCCGAGGCAACTGATGGTCGCACCGCCGTCGTTAGGCTCGGACACCGGGTTGAGATGGTTGTGAAAACGTCCGCACAAACCGATTGGGAAAAGGGGACAGCCCCCAGCGAGTTTATGAGGGCTGTAAACGCGAACGAGCGATAGAAACCGCGTGGTCGGCGCACTGCCGGCCGCGCCTTGAATCAGGAGTTATGCAATGCAACGCGCCGTGATCGTCCAAGGGCTTGGCTTCGGTGACGAGGGGAAGGGAGCAACGGTTCAACTTTCTCGCCCGCGAATTATCGGCGGATTTGGTCATCCGCTACTGCGGCGGCTCGCAGGCCGGACACAACGTTGTTCTGCCCGATGGCCGTCGTCACACGTTTTCGCAGTTCGGATCGGGAACCCTCGCCGGAGCGGCAACCTATTTAAGCGAGCAGATGATTATTCATCCGTTGGCGATGCACCGCGAGGCCGCACATTTGCGCGAGTTGACCGGCGTCGATCCGTTTCTCAAGTTGACCGTCCATCCGCGGGCGCTGGTGACGACGGTCTATCATCAAGAGCTGAATCGCCTCCGCGAGGTTTCGCGCGGCGCCAATCGGCACGGCTCATGCGGACATGGGATCGGCGAAACACGCCATTATTGGTTGAAGCATGGGCGAGATGCCATCATGGCAGCGGATCTCCAGGACATCGACTCGTTGGAGGCGAAGCTCGAGCTGCTGCGGCAACGGGCGTTGCTCGACGCGCAAGAATTCATGGCGACCGTGCCCGCCGAGGAGACGTTCCGAGCTTCGGCGTTTTTCGAGCCTGTGCGTCGGATCGCGCGCGAGCTTGTGGAACTAGGAAGCCCCGTCAACTTGTCCGCGACGGTCCCGATGTTCCAAACGGCGATCTTTGAAGGCGCGCAGGGCGTGCTGTTGGACGAATGGCGCGGATTTCATCCTTACACGACCTGGAGCACCGTCACGCTCCAACATGCGTTGGCGCTGGTCGAGGAAATTGGCGTCAGCGAGCTATCGACATTGGGAATCACGCGGGCCTATTCGACGCGCCACGGAGCGGGGCCGCTGCCTACTCACTCACCGCAATTGGATGCGACGCTTTCCGATCCGGGCAATCCACGGAATGCATGGCAAGGCGGAATTCGTTTCGGCTGGTTGGATTTGGTTCTGCTGCGCTACGCCACGGAAGTCGTCGGCGGCCAATTGGATGGGCTGGTCGTGAACGGGCTCGATCAATTGGAGCGTTTGGACGCGAAGGTTTGTGTGAGCCATCGCAAGGAAGACGGTGAACTGCTGCCGCGGCTGCCGGTGTCGCCGATGCCTTGCCTGGCCGCACAGCAAGAATTGACAACGCAATTGGAAAAAACTACCCCAGTCTACGAGAGCACCTCGGCCGCTGATATCTGTCGCCGTTTGTCGAGCGAATTCGCACCGGTCGCGATTTCGGGAATCGGACCAACGTGGCAAGATAGAATCCTGCACGGCTTGCATTTCCGCACCGTACCGACACGTCATGATCTCTCGGCCGAGCCGTTAGATATTCTGACCCATTGACCTCATTTTCGACCGCGGTTGTGAATCAATTCCCGGAGGGTTAGACTACGGTCGCGCGGTCTTCTAGTCGGCCGTGTTCATGTATCCGGAACGCAAACCATAGGTAATTGCCATGCCCGTCAAGCCAATTCCCGATGGCTACCACACGGTCACGCCCTATCTGATCATCAGCGGCGCTGCCCAGGCGATTGAGTTCTACAAGCGGGCTTTCAATGCGACGGAACGGTTCCGCCTCGATATGCCCGAGGGAAGGATCGGTCATGCCGAGATCAAGATCGGCGATTCGATCGTCATGATGGCCGACGAGTTTCCGGAAATGGGCGTTAAGAGCCCCACATCGATCGGCGGTTCGGCGACGAGCATTTTGCTCTACGTCGCCGATGTCGATGCACTTTTCAAGCAAGCCATCGCGGCCGGCGGGAAGGAACTACGGCCAGTGAAGGACCAATTCTACGGCGACCGGTCCGGCACGCTCGAAGATCCGTTCGGCCACAAATGGTCGATCGCGACGCATACGGAAGACGTTTCGCCGGAGGAAATGGACCGTCGGATGGCAAAAGGCGGTTAGGGTCGGGGCGGCGCCAAGCAGTTTGGCGACCCGCTTTCGCCCTCCGCTCTTCGCCCCTTGTCGCTCGCCGCTTCGCCCCTCCTCATTTACCTTGCGGCGATGGAAAAAAGTCCGTACTATGCGACTCGGGCTGTTCGATAACATCGCGGTGTACGAGCGTCGAAGCAGGCGGACGGATGAAGTCGCAGAGACTGACCGACCAATTCCAGAAAATCATCGATCTTGCCGGGCGATTGGCCGGTTTGGTGGCTGCCGACGCGCTAATGGTTCTGCTCGAAGCTCCGACGGAGTGGGAGCAACTCAAGCTCCTGGTGGGCGACGGCAAAGTGCTCGTCGCCGCCGATACGCTCGAGCAGCTCGAAGGGGCGGCCGACGCCGGCCTCTCGACTGTCGTGCTGAACATGGCCGACAGCCCGGTCTATGAGAAGCTGACTCAGGCGCTGCTGGAAAGCGTCGCCGACGATATTCTCGCACCGGGTGCTCGAGTCGTGGCGATGTATAGCGGCTTCGAAGCGGGGGCCATCGATTCGATCAGCGTCATCAATCTCAGCGAACGGCTCGAACGGCTGACCGCCCGCGATCTGCGCCAGCTTGAAACCCATGTGCCGCTCGACACGCTTAAGACGGTGGTCGATCTGGCGGTCGAAGTCGGTCGCGAGGGGCGCGAGGGGAAGCCGGTGGGAACGCTGTTCGTCATCGGCGACACCCGCAAAGTGCTAGCGATGAGCCATCCGACCGGTTTCGACCCGGTTCGTGGTTATGGCCGCAAGGAACGGAATCTGAGCGATCCGCGCGTTCGCGAGGGGCTGAAGGAAGTCGCCCAAATGGATGGGGCGTTCATCATCACGCCGGACGGCACGGTCGAAGCCGCCAATCGCTACATCGATGCTCCGGCGACGAACATCACGCTTTCCAAGGGTCTTGGCGCTCGCCATTGGGCCGCGGCGGCCATCACACGGGCGACGCGGAGCGTGGCCGTTGCGGTGAGCGAATCGAACGGCACAGTGCGAATATTTCAGAACGGCGAGGTCATTCTACGAATCGAGCCATTCCGTCGGCCGATGAAGTGGAAAGATTTTGAATACGAACCGCCGGCAGCGGATTAGGGTGCGGGGCGAGGGACGAGGGGCGAGGGGTTGGGGCTGCGAAATCGCCGCGCGGTAGCGGGGAGCGGTTTTCCTAGGTCAAGCGATGAAACTGGTCTGTTCGGAAATTGCTCAAATGGGCTATTCTCTGGAGGTTTCGTGGAAATCGACCGGGGATCGCGATGCGAAATTCAAAGACGTTGCTCTGCGGCACCGTGTCGTTCGGCTACGGGCCGGCCGCCAAGCTATTGACCTTGGCGCCTCTTGCGCCCGCACTGGCAACTGGCCTTTGTGGGACAGGGCGTCGCTTGGGAGCTCGTCTCGCGGTCGCCCGAGTGTTTCGCACGAATCGTGGAAGCCAAGGCCGACGAGCCGCAGGCACGGTTGCTCATCGACTCGGCGGCGGCCGTGCTATCGATCATGGACCGAGAACTCGCGGCGGCGGCTCGCGACGCAGGCAAGCCCTGCTATGTGGTCGACAGCCTTCTCTGGCTGCGCGATCGCATCCCGGAGGAATTCAGCGGCGCTGGCATTTATTGGGCTCAACGATTCGGCGCCTCGGACGACTTCCCGCAAAACTGCGAGCCGCGGCCGACCATGGTCGGGCCGATCGTGTCGCCGGGCGGAGCTCGCGTCGCGCCGCATCGCGCAGGGCTTGCTCGTCCATTTGGGCGGCTGCGAAGGCGCCAGCCAAAGCGCCGAGGCGTATCGCAACTACGGCGAGTTCGTGCTGAAATCCATTTTGGCGAGCGGGCTGGCCGCCGCATTTTCACACAAGTTGACGATCGTGGGCGGCGCACGGTGCATCGCATCGCTGCAGCGAGAATTTGGCGCTTTGCGCTTTGAGTTTATCTCGCTGTCGCCTGCGGAAATGAACGCTCGCGTTCGCGCCGCGGCGTTGGTGCTCACCGCGCCGGGACCGACCAACGTGTTGGAATGTTTTCATCTTCGATCGCCGGTTTGCTTTCTGCCGCCGCAAAACTACAGCCAGTGGTCTACGCTCCGCCGGCTGGACCAGGAGGGGCTCGCTCCGTGGGCACTCAATTGGGACGAGGCCTGTCCCGAATTGCCGATGCGCGAGCGAATGCCAGAGGTTGAGCGAAAGCCGGTGGTACAAGAAGCACTACGGCGCATGACGAGCGACGACGCTGTGCAGCGTGAATTTGCGGCTCGCTTGGGCCGCTTAAGGCAGATTGACCTTGTCGATTTGGCGCGACGTCAAACGAAGTATTTTCGCGGTCTCGGACCAAACGGCGCCCAGGCGATCGCCCGGCAATTACGGACGCAGGATTCTCTTTTGCAAGGAGCTGCTTGATGAGTCGCATTCGACTTGCGTTGTTGCGCGGAGTTTGTCAGACGCCGGCGTATATCGCCTACGATCTCGGCTATTTCCAAGAAGAAGGCGTTGAGGTCGCCGTGGAGATTCAGCCCACGGCCTGGGTCGTGCCCGAGCGGCTGGCGCGGCAGGAAGTTCAGTTCGCGGTGATTCCCTGGAACGCGCGTGGCGGCGGCCAGTTCGCACGGCGAGGATCTGGTGCTCGTGTGCGGCAGCGGCTGCGAAGAAGCCGCGCTCGTGGTCCGCGCGGGCATGGAGCCGCACGAAGTTCGGCGGATCGCCGTGCCGCAGGAAGGCGGAATCAAAGACTTGACGGCGATGGCGCTATTGCAGAGCCTCGGTTGGAACGAGCGGCAATTGATCCGGCTCCCTTCGGGCGATGGAGCGATTCTTTCGTTCGTCGGCAACGGGGCCGACGCGGCCTCGATGGTCGAACCGTATGCGACAATGTTGGAGACACTCGGTTTGGGGCGCGTCGTTCGCCGCACGGGCGACATCTGGCCCGGCGCTCCGGGTTGCAGCCTTGCGACGTCGCAGAAGCTGCTCGGCGACGATCCGGAACTGGTGCGGAAGGTGGTGACGGCGTATGTCCGCGGGGCGGAATTCGTCGCGGCCGAGCCGGATCGGGCTGCGGAAATCGCCGCCAGGTTTATCGGTGTCTCTGCTCAAATCGTTCGGCAGGCATTTTGTCACAATCAGCCGAATATCCAGGCGCTTCACAATACCCAGGTCATGGAGCAGATTCTCGATTTGATGGTCGAACTGGGATATTTGCCGAGTCGGCCCAGCGGGTTTGCCGAACTCGGAATCCTGGAGGCCGCGATGGGGCAATCGGCCGTATCGTAGGATTCGGCTGTGATGGATCGCCGATGGCGAGTGCTAACGGTCAGGCGGCGGCCAAGCGCCGCGGCTCGAGCCAGGGCGCTCCGGCACGATAGGCGTCTGGTCCCAGCACACAGCGATAGCAAGCGACATCGTTGGCAATGCGTCGGCAATTGTCGAGCAACCGCTGCCACGCCGGCGGAGCGCAAGCGGCAAACCGTTCGAAGGCGCTCGACCAGCGCAGTGGACGACAAGGGGCAAGGATGTTTTCAGCCAATTGCGCGGCGGCCTCGTCGGTCGCCAGCCGGATCATTTCGACGCCCCTGGCTTGCGGCTGCACATTCGGAAAGAGCACCTTCGCCAACGGCGCCGATTGCACCGCCGTCGTGCTGAGCAAATGGCAAAGTTGCTCTCCGCTGAGCGTCGGCAGCGACTCGACGTTTCCGTCCGACAATGGTTCTATCCGCCAAGTGGTCCGACACTCCGAGATTGTCAGGGCGCGTTGAAAGCGCGCTTCGGCGCAACGACGCGCCAGCCCCGGAAAAAACTTCAACGTCGGCTCGCGGACGCAAACGATGGTCGGCATTCCGCGGGCGACGGGTCCGGCGGCCAGCCGTTCGACCACCACTCGATCGTTCGTGATCAGCTTGCAACCAGCTTGAAGCGCGTGCATGAGAAGGGTCGTTTTGCCGGCATTTTTTGGCCCACAAACGACGACCGCGCCTTCCGCGGACTCGAAGGCCGCCCCGTGCAGGAGCCAGCGGCCCCGTTGCCATTGTTCGAAGGTGGCCAACTCCCGCACGACACGCATCAGCGTGAGTCGATCGCGGTCGCGGTTTCCCCGGACGATAAGTTGCAGAACGGTTCCCGCGGCGGGGATGCGGAGAAATGCGCCCTCCTCGTCGCAATGCACCCAAGTGACTCCGGCGGCGTCGGTCCAGGCGGGAAATCGTGAGAAATAGCCGTCGTTGCTGAAACAATCGATCAAGGCGCAGTTTTCCACCGTGGCCTGTTGAATGAGCCGCGCATAGGCGGCCTCGTCGGCTTCAAAGGCGATCGAGTAGTCGACAGCGCTGCCGCTGTCGGTTTCAAATGCCGGCGAGAGAAACTCTTCCAGCCAGGTCAGCGCCGCCGCGTCATCGCTGCCGATGCCGATCCGCGTGCCGGCGAACTCCAATTCGAGCCGATGCTTACCGCCCGTTAGGTTTGCCATGAAGAGATTTCCGTGGGTTCGTCGGCGTTCAAGCTGCGTCGGTGTTCAGGTGCTGCCGGTAAAGCTGTTCGATCGGCTCGCGCAAGTTCGGCCAGCCGGAGCGGTGCCGCCATTCGGCGACAGCAACCAGAGCCAGCGTCGTCCAAGAAGATCGGTTTGCCATCCAAGAGTCGGCGACGCTTCGATGGCCATAACCACGAAAGAAGTGCCCCTGCTCGGCGGCGGTCATCGGCCAGTGAAACGACGTGATGGCCAAATCTTCCTCCAGAAAACCTCGCGCCATGTCGACATTGTCGATCGAGCAGACCCGATCCTCTCGCAGGATCAAGTTGCCGCGAGAAAAGTCGCGATGCATCAGGCCCCAATGCGCCGTCCGCGGAAGCCAGTTCATGGCGTTATCAAGAATCGCGTGGACAGCGGCTGCGGACATCACTCCGGCCGCACGCAACACGTCCAAGGAATCTCGAAACCGCCGCAGCCTGGCGTGGAAAAGTAGATGGCGCGACCGGATCGGCGCGATGCGCGGCGTTTGGTGGACCGCCGCTAAAGTTTGACCGCTTGCTTCGAGAAGATTCGCGTCGAGATCCATGTCCTTGAGCGACCGGCCCGGCAACCATTGCTCGATCACGATTCGCCCGCTGGCCGCAATGAGTCGCGGAAACATTGGGGATATCAATCGCGGGATCCAACATTCCATCCGCCGCCGTGTTTGCTGGCTGGGCACGAGGCGAACCTTGATTTCTCCCCCATCTTCCAGCCGCGTATGAAAGGCCGCACGGTGCGCGGTCGGCTGTGTCAGCGGCCTTGCGGCCAGTCCGGCCGCCGGCCGAGCGCCCTTCGATCGAACGAACGACAGGATGGCCGATGGCAGCATGTTCATTCGCCGGGCTGGTGGGAATCCAAGGTTCCCTGTAATCTGGCGCCGGAAACCGCCCAGATTGTCAGTTTCGGCCTCATAACCGGCAAACTTGATGTATTCTTGGCTTCCCGCGATGCAATCTCCGGAGACTTGAACGATGAAGCATTCCGACGTGCAACGCGACACCTGCTATCAGCGATTGCGTGAATTGGGAAAGGCCGTCGATTATGCCGGCGCCAGCTTCGACGATTTCGACTTGCGCCCGTTCCTCGAGCGCATGCTGCCCGAATTGAGGTTTCCGACGGCGCGGCCGCGAGTGCTCGAATACGGCACCGGCACCGGTCCAGGCGCCTGCTATTTGGCCGCGCGGGGATTCCAAGTCGATGCGATCGACCTTTCGCCGACGGCCATCGAACTGGCCCGCAAATTCGCCGCGGAGCGCAAGCTCGACATTCGCTACGAAGTCGCGGATATCTGCCGGCTGGACGGCCGGAGCCAGGTCTACGACTTGGTGGTCGACAACTTTTGCCTGCACTGTCTGGTGACCGACGAGCAGCGCACGACCGCGCTGGCGGCCGTCCATTCGATGCTGAAGCCGACGGGTTCTTTTCTCATCGGCACGGCGATCTTCCGCGCGGATCGAGATATGGGCCAGGATCAATTCGATCCGCGGACAGGAATCCGTTATCGCAAAATCGGCGCCGACGCGCAAGGCTGCGACGACGCCGTGTTTAGGGACGGCGCTTGGTATTTTCCGCGAACAAGGTACGTTCGCGCGGACTACTTGAAAACCGAGCTCGTGCGCACCGGCTTTCGGGTGCTATTCCAAGACGGCGGCCGCGTGCTGTGCGATAAAGCCCCCGCCTAAGGGCTGCGCGAGTCATCGCTGGAATCTGTCGCCAAGCCTCCTTTGGCCTCGCGGGCGAGAAAACTTCAACTCACGCCTTCGCTCAGCTTCACCGTGCGACGATCCAAATTCGCCAAGGCGAGTCGCAGATTGCTCATCGTCTCGTCGATCAGTTTCGTTGCCGACTCGGGGACGTCGTTTGGAGTGGCGTTCTGGACGTTTTCCAGCGCGGCGTTGATTCCATTCTTCGCCCTGTCGATTTCAGCCAGCAATCGCTGCTTTTCGTCCTGCGACAAACTCCGCCCTTGTTTTTTGAAGTCTTCCGTCGATTTGAAAACCTGATCGATCGCCTTCTCGGCGGTTTCGATCGCGACCCGCGCCTTTTTGATCTCGCCGGCGACCGCCTTGGTTGCCTGATTCGTGCTCAGATCATGCATCGCGTTGACCTGCTCGAACCAGCGCACGACGGCCTGCAACTCTTCGGACGCCTCCGTATCGGAGATCGCATTCACCTTGCTCCGCAGGTCGCTCAGGTCGACCGGCGGTTGCGCGCCCGCGGCCGATTGCCAGGCGTTGAATAGATTCGTGCTGAGGCTCGGTTCGACGCCGAGATCGGAGAGTGTTTTCACAAGATCGTTGGGAGCGTGGCCGGGCTTGCTCGCCAGCGCGAACGTGGCCCAGCGCCTTGTCGCGATCGCTTTCCGCGACGCCGCCATACTGCTTCTGCGCTTGCAGTTCTTCCTCCTCGTCTTTTTTGCTCTGCTGGAATTGAGGCAGCGCTCGAATGCGCTTGTTCAGCTCGATCGCAAAATCGCTGATCATCGCGCGGAAGCTGGGAATATCCTTGACTTGCGGGAAAATCTCCTGCATTTCCAGCGCGCCGACTTCTCCCTTCACTTCCGGCGGGATCACGGCCGATTTGCGCAGCTTGAGCAACACGTCGTCGACTTGCTTCTTGAGTTGATCGAGCGTCTTGTTTCCGCTGTTCTTGATCGCGTCGTAGGGAAGTTGGACGGTCGGCTCGTCAGGATATTTGAGGTTCAGCGAGATCGCCGCGTCGAGCAGGCGGAAGAAGTATTTCGACGCATGAACGTAGCCTTCGCCGTTGGCGCGATTCTTGGCCGACTTCTTATTGTTTTCCGGCGCCTCGCCCTCGGCTTCTTCGACCACGCCGTCGAAGTGCTTCATTTCCTTGAATAGATCGGCCACCTGCTCGTTCACCGATTGCATCAAGTCTTCGGCCGTCAGCTTCTCGAGCTTCTCCATCTTTTCCTCGAGAGTTTTCGCCTGCAGGGCCTGGACGACGTGCTTCAGCGCGCCTTGGCTCATGATCGCTTCGTTCGCGAAGATGATGTTCGTGAACATGTTTTTCTTGACCTTCACCTCCAACGCGTTCAATTCCGTCTCCGTCGCATCCAAGTTCTTCTGCCAATCGCATTCGTCGTGCTCCATTTCGTCGCACGTCGTGCCGGGATGAGCGGCGGGCGACTTGTTGAGCGTGGCGATCGTTGCCTGATTCTTGCGGATGTTCGCCTGGTCCTCGCGAAGCGAGCCCATCTTTTCCAGATAAAGCGCGTCGGTCACGCCCATCGATTCGTCGGGGTAGGTTTCCTCGAACAGGTCGAGAATCTTCGGCACGAGCCGTTGCGCAAGCTTCAGGCTTTCGGCACCCCCTTGCCCTTCAAACCATCGAGTTGCTGGATGGCCTCGTTCAGCGCGGTCCTGTGCTGCTCGGCGCGATCGTCGGGCAGCTTCTTGTTGAGGTCCACTTTGGCCCGAATCTTACCGACTTTTTCCAGCGACGTTTGCAGGTAAATATCTTCCCCCTCCTCGTATTGCTTCGCGATGCGCTTCTTGACGGCCTCGTCGGGGCTCTCGTCGAGCAGCGTTTGCAGCATTTGGTTGAACTGATCTTCCTCGAGGAAGCGACGCTGCTTGAGCAACGTCGCGACATCCTGATCGACTTTGCTCAGCTTCAACGAGGCTTCGTCCTCCGGCTCGTCGATATTTTCGTCAACTATTTCATCGACGTTGTAGTCGGGCTTGAAAGATTCCTTGATGGCGCCGTAGTCGCGCGGATAAATGTTGACATCGAACACGCGTCCAGCCGGTTTGCCGAAGCGAGAGATGATGACTTTGTTAAAGGCGTCGGCCGCTTTGACGTCGTCGCCCGAATTCGGCGTGGCGAAGGTGATGTCGATATCCGACTCGATGTCTTCGCTGCCCGAAGCCTTGGCGATCAGCGTCGGATAAACCTTTCGCAGCTTGTCGATTTCTTCGTTGACCACCTTGCCGCGGAACTGCACGAGCTTCCACATGTCGTCGTCGGTGAACGTGAGCGGCTTGCCTTTTTCGAGCTCGATCTTGCCCAACTTGCGGCACTTCTTGAGAGCGAACCAGTCGTATCGCTTGAACGTTGTCTCACAACTTCCGACGTTCCACACGTTGGCCCCGACGGTTCCTTCCTCGAATGGCTTGCGCGCGTTCTCGCCGGCATCGATGCCGAGATCCTCGGCTTCGCCGGTGTTTTTGAAGATGGCCACCGATATTTCGCGGAGCTTGGCGGGATCGTTTTTGGCGGTTTCAAGCTGCTTCTTCAGCAGGCCGAGGTTTTTCGCATTCTCGTCGCGCCGGCTGGAGCGCGGGAGTGATCTGTCCGTCGATCATCTTGACCAACGCCGTGAGATCTCGGGTGGCGGCGTCGTACTTGCCGCCTTTGGCAAGCTCGACGATTCCCTTCCATGCGGTATCGACTTCGTCGCCGTATTTCTTGTTGGTCTTCGGATTCACTTGTTTGATCTTTTTGGCGGCGTTGATTTTGGGCTCGTTCGCCAGCTTAGCCGTCAAATAGGGCTTGCGCTTCAGGACCAATTCCGCCTTCCGATGCGCGTCTTCGAGCAGCTTGTCGGCCTTTTCCCAATTGCCGGCATCGGCCTGCTGTTTCGCATTCTCGAACGCGAGGTTGACGTCGGCGGCGCCGATCTCGGGTTTCTCGGCCACGGCCGAATGGATCGTGCCGATGTACTGCTCCAACTTCTTGTGGAATGCTTTGCTCTTTTCGGTGTCAGCCAGGTCCGCTTCCGCCGTGGCCAACTTTTCGCGCAGGTCGCCTTCATCCACGTTGTTTTGCGAAACATCCGCATTGGCATCGCGGTTTTCGAAGAATCCGGAATCGCGCATCTTGCCGAGCAATTCCCGCTTGCGTTCGATGTCGTCTTTCTTCTTTTCGTCTGCCTCGACCTTCTTCTGCAACTCGCGTGCAAGTCCGATTGGATCGCCTCCCCCTTGCCCCGTCAACGCCCTGAGAAGCGCATTGTTCGAGGCGACCAGCGCATGGAGCGCCTCTTCGCTTTGCTTGAAGAGCGCGTTGTCGATGTCGTTGATGCTCATTCCCTCGAATTCGACGGCCAGTTTTTCGGATTCGATTTTTTCCAGTTGGGCTTGAAGGTCCGTAATCTGCGAATTGAGCTTAGTTTCCTTTTCTTCCAGTTCGCTCACAGCCACGGCCGGCTGAGCAAGATTGTGGCACTCGGTCAGCAGGGCGATCGCCTGCGGCACGTCGCCGCCGGGCTTCGACTGGGCCGACGCCTGGGCCATCAGCTTGGCGATGTTCGCGGCGTTCGGCCCCTTGGCGACGATTGCCGCCTTGATGACCGGAGTCCACTGGGCGAGCTTCGCCTTCCACTCGGCACTCAAATCGACGACGACCGGTCCCTTGGAAGGCTTCAACAAAGGTTCCAGTTCATCGAGAACTTTCTCCGCCTGGTCGAATTCGCCGTTCTTCAACAGGCCGGTTGCGGAACCGAGGAGCGCTTGAATGCGAGTTACATTCGGGCCGCCCGCGCTGATCGCCGCCGTGATCGCGGGCTTGAGGTCGTTCAGCCGGCGCATCCCGTTGGGCGCCGGCGGCGTGCCCGCGAGCGCTTTCTTGATCTGCACTTCCGCCGCATCGAGCTTGGTTAGCGCCTGCTCGAATTCTTTCTTGCGCGAAAAGAGCTGCGATTCGCTGAACCGCAGTTTCGCTTCATTGCCGGCCGCGGTGCCGGTGGTGATCGCTTTTTTCAAGTCTTCGGACAGCGCCTTGACGCGCGCCTGGTAGACTGATTCAGCCGGCGTCCGATTGTCGAGAGTCGGCTTCTTGGCCGTGACCGCAGCGCCGTCTTGCGGCTTTTGTGTCGTTTGGGGAGTGGTCGGGGGCGAATTCCCATCGCCCGCGAGCAGTTCGGGATCGGTGCTGACGCGGAACACGGCGTGAATCGATTGCTCGGCATCGCGCTTGGCGATGGTCTTCACGGCTTGTGCGGCGGTGGCGGAAACGACCTTAACCGTTTCAAAGAGATAAGCGCCGTCGGCATAGGAAACCAGGCCGCTCACGACCGCCGACCCGCCGCTCTTTTTCTTCGCTTCAGCGATTGCGGGAGCGGCGATTTTGGTCTTCGACACGATCAGGGCGCCATCGGTGCCCCCTTTGAGCACAAGCGTAAAATAGCATCGCTTCGACTTCGCCGCTTTCAAGCCGTCGGCCAAATCCTTGTCCAATTCGCTTGTTTTTCCCATGATCGCGTCGTCCTGATGATTGAAATAGTTTCCTGAATCCAACTCGATCTCGAACTGCGGCGTTGCGAAGTTAACTTCGATTTTCAATCCGGCCTGACATCGATCGTAAACTTCTGCGTCGCGACGCCGACTCTTGCCGTGCCCGTCGACACGACCTTTTCCACGCCCCAGCTCAACTGGCCGGCGTCGAGGCTGCGGACTTCTCGGTCGATCGTGGCGGTCACGACGACTTCCACCTTGCCGGCATGGTCCGGCACGCCCGACAGCAAGCCGGTGCGCGCGTCGATTTTGAGCCAATCGGGGCCTTGCCGCAGCGCAAAACGCGGTCGTCTCCACGTCCCAGTAGTTCATCGTCTCTTTTCCGGCGACCACGCGCGTCCGGACGTCTCCGAGCGAGCGGATGGCGGCCAACGTGTAGCGATACTCGGATCCCACTTTCGCGTTGACGATCGGCCGCGAATAGAGAATCGGCCGCGGCGACTCGGCGACGTCGGACGGTCCGCTCCGCTTCCCTTGCTCGTCCACGGCCACGACCCGGTAGAAGGCCCGGTTCGCGTTCGGCAAGCTTGACTTCCGGCGCCGATCACGGCGACCTCGGTCGCCGAGACTTCCGCGACGAAGTTCGCCGGACGCTTCGCGGGTACTTCCTTCGACGTTCCGACGATCGCCTCGAACGGTTCGTCGCTGATCGAGAAGCCCTTTTCGTCGCTGCCGTAGATTCGGTACTTCGCCGGCTTTCGTCCCGTCGGGGCTTGGGCTTCCAGCGCAGGGTGCCGACGTTCCGTTCCGCATCGAAGGCGAGCGTCACGTCGATCGGCGACGACGGTCCGCGCGGCGTGAAGCTCCAGGTCGAACTCCAGGGGCCCCAGACCCCGCTTGTCATTCTTGGCCCGGACTCGCCAGTAGTACTTCTGGTCGGAGGCCAGCAGTCCGCCATGCGGAAGCGTGTACTGGATCTTGCCGCGGTCGGGCGTGTTCGAGATGAGCTTGTAGAAGTTCGTGGAGAGGGGCCACTTCATATCCGGTCGTTCCGAGAGCTCGAAGTGGTAGTCGGCGATCCTGTCGCCGTCCGGATCCTTGGCGGGCAGCCAGCGGAACACGAGGTCGGTTCCCTCGGCTTCGCCTCCGTCGGGCGGGAAAATCGGCGCCGGCGGCGCTTCCGGCGGTCGGGAGGCGGACCGCTCGACCCAGTCGTGCGTGATCCGCACCTTTCGTCCGCCGGGCGACTGGTCGGTGTAGACGAAACTGGTTCTCGCCGACCGACATCGCCGGCAGCGCCAGCGGGGCCATCTGAAGATCGTTCACGATGCCCAGCCGCTTGAGACGAGCGCCGGGTTCCAGTTCGCAGCGGAGCCGATACTCGTAGCGCGCCGGCCCGTCAGGCGGGAAAAACTTTCCCAGGTCCGGCCCGGCTTCCGTCCACGACTTCCCGTCCCACGAAAGCGAGAACTTCGCCCCGCTGCCTTCCACTTCGAGCCTGCCACCCACGAGGACGTACGGGCTGCGCACGGTCCATACGACCGCGCCGGTCTTGCCCTCCGCGGCCGTCAATTCTCCGCCGCTCGTCTGAACGCCCTCGATCGACGGCCGCCCCTTTCTTCCAGAGATCGGCGGAGAAGTCGGGCCGGTATTCCCAGAGCCCGTTGCAGATCAGTCCGGATACCTGGGCTTGTTTCGCCGTGATACTTCACCGGATCGGCATGGCCCCAGCGCCAGGTGATCGCCTCGCCGGGCCGCAGCACCATGTTCATGTTCGTGCCGGTGGCACAGTTGCGGTCGCCCTGCGGGCTTTCCTTCGAAGACGTAGATCGAGGCTTCCCACTCGTCGTTGGCGCGCTTGTCGGGGTTCAGGATTCCCTGGGTGTGCGAGCGCTTGATCAGGTCGTGGTCGCGCACGAGGTCTTGCTCGCAGGCGACGGTGCGATTGTCGCGCAGCAGGTACATCGAGTGCATGTCGCCGTCGAACAGGTTCCAGCGGCCGTCGAAAAAGGCCTGCGAGACGCAGTGGCCGACGACCCTGGCGGGCGTCACCTTCAACCCCGCCCGTTGCCACAGGCCGGCCAGGCAGATGGAGTCGTTGCCGCAGGTGTTGTGCCCGTAGACGTTGAAGACCTTGACGGGGTCGCCCAGCTCGTTGTTGTCGCCGCCCCAGTGATAGCGGTGGCGAATCTCCTGAAACCAAAGGGCGAAGGCCTTCTCACGATCGGTCATGCCCGGGTCGACGGCCGAGGCGACGATCTCGTCGAGAGTGCGGAATGTGTTACGGCCATTCGAGAGCCAGGGGTTGACGACGTCCGTTTCGCCGACGTTCTCCAGCCGGACCGCGCGATTCGATTCCCAGGTCTGCTCGATCGCCGGCCCGTCGATCATGCCGACGCCGATCGGCGAGCGGCAATTGGTGCCGTCCATCGTGCCCCCTTGCCGGACCGTGTAGGCTTGCCGCGCGGAATCATGTTCGACGACCTGCCGCTTCGGCACGTCGGTCGGGTGATGATTCGCCCCCCAGGGAGCGAGCGGCTGGCCAGGGAGCAAAGTCAGAACGACTGCGGGCAGAAACATGATGAGCGCGTGCATGAAACTCCTCCTGATCGGCTGACTCGATGGTTCCCAAACCAGAAAGTTATATTTCCGGACGTGGCGTGAACACTGCCACACGTGCCACGCCGTCCCAGCAATGCCGCCATCCGGTGGCCGCCGGGATCGTCAGTATAGCCGGCCTCGCGAAGAATCGCACTCGTAGACCGAGCGGCGCGGGAGAAAGTCGTGAGCAGGGCGCACAGCCGGCGGGGACCATGCCCCGATTGCGCGGCTCGCCGAGCAAAACGGGCACCGTCCCTCGTGTCCCCTTTTGCTCGGCGGACCTTCGCTTCCGTCCACTGAAATCAGACCGACAGATCGAAGCGATCGAGATTCATGACTTTGTTCCAGGCAGCCACGAAGTTGCGCACGAACGCTTGCTGCGAGTCGTCGCATCCATAGAATTCGGCGATGGCTCGCAGTTGCGAGTTCGATCCGAAGAGGAGGTTGACGGCGGCGGCGGTCCACTTGACGGCGCCCGACCGGCGGTCGCATCCCTCGTAGACATGCTCGCACTGGGACGACTTCCGCCATTCCGTGTTCATGTCGAGCAGATTCGCGAAGAAGTCGTTGGTCAGCGTCTCGGGCCGCTTGGTGAAGACGCCCAACTCCGACCGCTCGAAATTGGCGTTCAGAACTCGCATTCCGCCGATCAGCACCGTCATCTCGGGCGCCGTCAGCGTCAGCAGTTGGGCCCGGTCGACCAGCAACTCGACCGCAGGTCGATCGTCTCCCTTGCGACGATAGTTGCGGAACCCGTCCGCGGTCGGCTCGAGCACCGCAAACGATTCCACGTCGGTCATCTCTTGCGAGGCGTCGGTGCGCCCGGGCGAAAAAGGAACTCGCACGTCGTGCCCGGCCTTCTTCGCCGCCGCCTCGACTGCGGCGCATCCACCCAGGACGATCAGGTCGGCGAGCGAGACCTTCTTGCCGCCGGACTGCGCGCCGTTGAAATCCTTCTGGATTCTCTCGAGAACCGCAAGAACCTTGGCAAGCTCGGCCGGCTGATTGACTTCCCAATCTTTCTGCGGCGCGAGACGAATGCGGGCTCCGTTTGCTCCACCGCGTTTGTCGGAGCCACGGAACGTCGATGCCGAGGCCCAGGCGGTGGTCACCAGTTGTGAAATGGACAATCCTGATGCGAGGATCTTGGTCTCGAGTTGAGCGATGTCTTGCTCGCCGATCAATTCATGATCGACGTCGGGAACGGGATCCTGCCACAACTGCGCTTCCGGAACCCAAGGGCCAAGGCATCGCGAGACGGGCCCCATATCGCGGTGCGTCAGCTTGTACCACGCTTTGGCAAAGGCTTCGGCGAACTCGTCCGGATTCTCGTGGAAACGCTTCGAAATTGGCGCGTAGATCGGGTCCACCTTTAGCGCGAGGTCCGTCGTGAACATCATCGGAGCGTGCCTCTTCGACGGATCGTGAGCATCGGGCACGGTGCCGTGCGCCGCTGCATCCTTCGGGGTCCACTGCCAAGCGCCGCCCGGCCCCTTCACCACTTGCCACTCGTAGCGAAACAGATTATCGAAGAAGCCGTTGTCCCACTTCACGGGGTTGGTGGTCCATGCGCCTTCCAGGCCGCTGGTGATCGTGTCGCCCCCTTTGCCGCTTTGAAATTTGTTTTTCCAACCGAAACCTTGGTCCTCGAGACTGCCCCCCTCCGGTTCGGGACCGCAGTATTCCGCGGCGCTGGCGGCGCCGTGGGCTTTTCCGAAGGTGTGGCCGCCGGCAATCAGCGCGACGGTTTCCTCGTCGTTCATGGCCATGCGGCGGAACGTCTCCCGGATGTCCTTGGCCGCGGCGAGCGGGTCCGGCTTGCCGTTTGGCCCTTCCGGGTTCACGTAGATCAGGCCCATCTGAACGGCGCCGAGCGGATTCTCGAGCAGCCGGTCGCCGGTGTATCGTTTGTCTCCAAGCCACTCGCTTTCAGGCCCCCAGTAAATGTCCATCGGCGGTTCCCAAACGTCCTCGCGTCCGCCCGCGAAACCGAACGTCTTGAAACCCATCGACTCGAGGGCGCAGTTGCCGGCGAAGACCATCAGATCGGCCCACGAAATCTTCCGGCCGTATTTTTGCTTGACTGGCCACAGCAACCGCCGCGCCTTGTCGAGGCTCACATTGTCGGGCCAGCTATTGAGGGGCGCGAAGCGCTGCGTCCCGGAGGCTGCGCCGCCACGGCCGTCGGCGATGCGGTATGTGCCCGCGCTGTGCCAGGCCATCCGAATGAACAGCGGCCCGTAGTGGCCGTAGTCGGCCGGCCACCAGTCTTGCGACGTCGTCATCACCACCTCGACATCCTTTTTCAGGCTATCGAGGTCGAGTTTCTTGAACTCCTCGGCGTAGTTGAACTTCTTGTCCGTGGGGTCGGACACTGGAGAATGTTGGTGAAGTATCTGAACGTTCAACTGATTTGGCCACCAATCGCGGTTCGAGAAGGCCCCTGCCGAAGTGTGTTTTCGAACCGCGCTCATCACCGCGTTATCTGCCACGGGAATTCTCCTGTTGTTGGATTTGAAAGCCGATTGATCTGGTTTTGAAGTTTTTGCGTTCGCGAAAAGCGATTGTTGACGTTCAATCGTCGGCCGAACGCGGAGTCGCCGCGAGACAGTCGGGGCAAGTGCCCCAGTAGATCACCTCCGCCTCGTCGATCCGGTATCCTGAGTCGGCGGCGGCGGTCAGACACGGCGTTTCGCCGACGGCGCAATCGACATCGACCGTCTTTCCGCAGGTGCGGCAAATCAAGTGGTGGTGATTGTCACCGACTCGATCCTCGTAAAGGGCCGGCGACCCGGCGGGCTGGATGCGCCGAATGATGCCCTTTTCCGCCAAGATTCCCAGGGCGTCGTACACCGCCTGTCGCGAGATAGCCCCGATCTCGGCGCGAACGTCCTGGGCGACGTCGTCCGCCATGCAATGGGGGCGACGCGACACCGCCCGCAGCACCGCCAAGCGCTGGGCCGTTACTTGGACACCGTGTTCGCGAAGGATCTTGGCTGCATCATCAAGCATGATCCAAGGATATGTAAAATCCTGGATCGTGTCAAGAGTTGGCCTCAATCCAGTTTACTGGAAGGCAGGGAATGTGTTTGGCCTGTCTTTCGGTCGGCTGGTGAAGTCGCGTCTTGAAAAGCCGCTTATCTTTTGAAATCCGGATGCTTCGGATCGCCCAGCGATTCGAGGAAGGCCAGCAGATCGAGAATCTCTTCCTTGCTGAAGGTATTGAGCAATCCTTCGGGCATCGGCGAAATCTTCGATAGCTTGCGCGACTCGATCTCGCGACTTTTTCGACGGTGACCGTTTCCGTCTGCGAGGGGATCCGGCCGAATGACGACCTTGTCGGTCGTTTCATTGACGATCCGACCGACAATCACCTTGCCAGTCGTCGGTCTCGATTGCCGTGTTCATGTACTGCTCGGAGACGACTTTCGATGGCTCGGTGATCGATTCCAAGATATCCTGTCGTTTGAAGCGCGCCGCGACGGCGGTCAGATCGGGCCCGATCGCGCCGCCTTGATCGCCGTAGCGATGGCAGGCGATGCATTGGGCTTCGTGCAAACATTTCTTTCCCGCGCGCGAAATTGCGGCCCTTGCCAACTTGATCCAACAGCGGTTGCAAATCGGCGGTGGTCCAGGCTTTCACCAGTTTGCGCGAGGCAAGAGAGGTTCTCGGCTTGCATTGCTGCGACGCGCTGTACGCCGACAAGACATCGCTGAGCGCGACGATCTCGTCGGGCGACATCGTGAATTTGGCCTCTTCGTGAGCATGCGACATGAAATTGGCGAAGCTGGCGCCGTTGTTGAAGCGGATGCCGGCGTCTTCGAACCATTGGACGACCTGCGCGGGATGCTCGGTCGAACGACCGGCGTTCCACCACGACAGATACGTTCTGCGAAGATCGACGTTCCATCCCGTTTTGATGTTGCGCAAATCCATCGCGTAGGTGACTTGCTCTTCTTGGGTCGGCGCGGCCTTCAACAGCGCGACCGTCCTGGCGACGGCGTTCGGCGCATTCAGGGCGAGCAGAATCTGGCATAGTTCGCGATTCGCGAATTCGGTCTTGGCGGGATAGAGCGGATCGACGTCGGCGATCAATTGTCTGGCGATTTCGCCGGTCGGAACTCCTTGCCGCGCGATCGAGACTTCGATGACGCGCAGCTTTTCGAGTTGCTGTTCTCCGTGAGGCTCGGCGAAGGGGATCGCAGTCAACGATTTCAGAATCGCGGCTTGCGTGTCGGCACGCGCCCAGTCGGGCCAGCGCCAGCAGCGCCGTGAGTGCTGCTTGCGGCTGCTTTTCTGCCAGCGCTTTGGCCTGCCATTCGGCCACGGGATTTCGTTCGATCGCCAGCCGCGCCGCGTAGCGAATGAAGCGGTCGGGGCTGTTCAAGTGGGGCCAGGCGAATTCGACCGCCGCCGGATCGGGCTTGACGTTGAACGCCTCCAACTTGTGGCGCAGGTCTCGCGCGTCGCTGCCGTCCTTGTCGTGCAAGCTCGCTCGCGGCAACCGGCGTGGCGGTCTCGTGGCCGGTGTAGGTCACGCGGAACAAACTCGCTTGCGTGCCGCGGCCGCCGATGGTGAAGTACAGCGAACCATCGTCGCCGATCACGACAGTCGGTCAAATTCGAGCGGCGATTTTGCCGCTATTGCCATGCAGCGATTTGGGCGCCACGAAGTTTTCCCAAGTGCCGGTGTAGCTCGCGCCCTTGGGCGTCAGATGCACCGCGATCAGGCGACCATAGGTCCAATCGCAAATGTAAAACGCCTTCTGGTACTTCAGCGGAAACTTTGCGCCCGTGCCGAAGACCACGCCGGTCGGGCAGCCGATGCCGATCGTCGACGTTGCGGGCAAGCTGTCGAGGTAGTATTCGGGCCACTTGGCGCTTCCTTCGCGGAACCCCTGGTCGCCGCCGCGGACGGAATGGAAGACGCGAATCGGCCGGTACCACGGGGTGCCCCAGTCCCACTCCATGTCGCTGTCGAAGCCGAACAATTCGCCGTCGGCGTTGAAGCCGATGTCGTAGGTGTTGCGCTGGCCGGCGGAGAACAATTCGAGTTCTTGCCGTCCAGATCCATCCGGGCGACGAATCCGCCGGGCGGCAGTTTGCCGCGCGCCGAAGCCGTTGCCGTCTTCCGCGCGCTTGAGCGACCAGATCGTCGGCGTAGTTGCGATGCGGCGAGCTCGGCACCAGGTCGGCCGGCAGATTCGGTGAAGTTTCCGCAGACGATGTACAGCATCTTGTCCGGACCGAGCACGATGCCGTGAGCGCCGTGTTCGCCCGCGCCGCCATGCCATTCGCGCAGGAGTTCGACGTCGTCGTAGCTGTCGTCTCCCTTCGTGTCGCGGCAGCGATACAAGCCGAATCTACCGTCGTGCCCCGCTCCGTTGAGGTAGAGCACGTTGCCGACGAACAACATGCCCATCGTTTCGGTGACGGGAATGTGCAGTATTTCTTCCTTGACGACTTTGCCGTCCTGGAGCGTCACGCGCGTGATCGGCTGGCCGCGTTGGCCACCCAGCAGCAAGCCGACCCTTCGGATCCTTCGTCATGCAAATCCACGAGCCGTTTTTGATCCGATCGGCTCTGAGAACATGTTCGATGCTGAAGCCGGGCAGCGTTTCCAAAACCGCGGCGGCATCGGCGGCGGCGTCGCTTGCGCGGGGGCCGAGCCGTCCGCAGGGCCCATAGATGGCCTTCGTGATCGACGAGCTTCTGTCCCGCCGGCGCCGCGATCTCGAGTTCACCTCCTTCGTTCACGTCGCGATGGAGCTTTTCGTCGCCGATGCGGTATTCGACGTGGAGTTTTTTCGGAACGCCCGGAGCGGTATCGCCGAAGGTCTCATTGCCGGCCTCAATGGAAAGCTTGTTGTCCTTGACGGCGGCAGCGACCGTTGACGTGACGTTCGTCGCATCCGCGGCCAAAGCAGGCGCGGTGAAAAACGCGAAGATCACCGCTAGAGCAAGCCCGTTGCAACGAAACGACGCCGGCGTACAAGGCAAACGAAAATTCATGGTTGTCCTTCGACTGAAGCTGGGGTTGTGAATAAACAAAGCTCGCCGCGCGGCACCGGCGCGAAGCTTTTCGGTCTGAGGTGGGTGATTCTGGCGGGTCGTCAAGGCGGGTTCAATATTTTTCCGGAACGAGCCACACGTTTCTGAACTGCACGGTGTCGTGGTCGCCCTGCAGCACGATCGGCCCCTTCGGCACTTCGCCCTTGTATTGCTCGTAATGGATGCCTGTCGGCCCGTTGATCTCCGCGTCCTCGTGAATCAAGGTGCCGTTCTGGTAGACCGTGACGCGAGCCTTCTCGACGACCTTGCCGGCGGCATCGAAACGCGGCGTGCGGAAGAAGATATCGTAGGTCTGCCACTCGCCCGCGGGCTTGGAGGCGATCACCTTGGGCGGCGTCTGGCTGTAGATCGCGCCGCATTCGTGAGCTTCCGGCTTCTTGCCGTAGGAATTGAGGATTTGAATCTCATACCGCCCCTCCATTCCCACGCCACTGTTGCCGCTCCCCTGCAACGGTTCGCAAAACTCCACATGTAAGTAGCAGTCGCCGAATTCCTGCTTGCTGCTGATGTCGCGATGGTTGGGCGTGGCCACGCCTTTGTCGTCGACGGTCCAGCCGGCCGGTTCCGTGCTGCGCCGCGCGTACCAGTTGTCGTGCATCTGCTCGGGCTTGCCGCCGAACAGCACGACGGCGCCTCCGGGCGGCGCCACCAGCAGCTTCGGATTGACCGGAATATTGTCCTTGGCCTGAACGACCGTCTGCGAAACCATCGTTGCCGCCAGGATTCCGCACAGCGCCAACACTCCTCGACGAAGACAAATCTTGCGTGCCATTGCCGCTCCTCGATTAGCCGAAATTTCCCGGATGGGCGGAGTGTGGAACCGATCCAGACTCGCGGTAGGCTTGATTGTACTTGCAGTGCGGCCGCATGGGAACATTGCCCCGATTTGTCCCGAGAATCATTCGTCGCACGGGCGTTTGGAACGTCAACAGCGGCGCGGCGCCTCGATTGCTGCGATGTCGATCTCTTTCATCGGCGTCATCGCATCAAATGCGCGCTTGGCAATTGCGGGATCTGAATCAGATTCCGATCACCGTGACAAGCGGACTCAACGGGTCGCTGACGATCGGCGAGGGAGGCAATATATTCAGCGTGGCCAGCGAACCGATGAACGTGCCGCTGCCCTGTGTTTGCTCGCTGAGCAATAACGTCGGCGGCTCCGCCCGGCTGGGCCCCACCGTGATTGCGCCGCTGAGGCTGCCTTGCGTTTTCGACGCGCCGGTCGCGATCAGCGTCGGCGCCGCGGTCACGCTGGCCGCCGGGCCATACGTCAAGGTCTCACTCACGCTGCCGCTGCCAGAGGCGGTTGCCGAAATCTGGTAGGCCGGCGACGTGTTGGCGCCGGCTGGCGCCAAGTTCACCCAAATGCTCTCCGAAAGGGCGTCTTTCGTCGTGTACGTGTGCCAATCGAACTGACTGTCGTGCTGGTCGCGCCGGAATGCACCGTCTCCAGCCAATTGGCGAGCGAGCTGTCCTGCACGACGCCGTGGATCAAACTGACCGCCTGAACCGAAGTTTGGCCGGCGAGGTAATGGACCACCGTTCCGTTGAAATTGTCGTTCGTTGCAGCCTGCGTGGTGAAGCCGATCGTCTGGCTTGCGCTGCTGGCACTGACCGGCGAGATACTGGCCGTGATTGTCCCCGTGGCATACGGCGAATTCTGCGTCGCGACGGATTGGTAGGTTGCAATCGTCTGCGGTTGCACGCCGGGTTGAGTGGTGATTCCCGCGGGAATGGACAACTGCACCGACACCTGTCCCCACAGCGAGTAGCTGGACGAGATGGCGCCGTTCGGATTGACGGGGCCGACAAAAGCGGTGCTACCGCCCGACGTTGGAGGCGGCGTAATCGTCTCCGTGACTTGAGCTTGTAAATTATAGGAGACCGTAACCCGCGCGCTGACCGTGGTGCCAGCCGGTGTTCCCGTCGCCCCCGAATCCCGCAACGTGATTTGCTCCAACTCGCTGAACGAACCGCTGACGCGGTAGGCCGGGCTCACGACTTGAACCGGTCCGGGAACGACTAGTTTCGGCAAGGCGAGCTGCGGATCAAATGCGACCATGGCGATCGGCGGCACTGGATTCGGGTTGACTTCGACGATTGCCCGCGGTGCAAAAACGAGCGGCGGCGTGGCAATCGCCGTCAGGGCCAGCCGATTCTCGAGCGCTTCGACGGACAGACGCCTGCTTCGCCGCGAAGCACGCTTAAAGCTGCGGCTTGTTTGTCGAGGGCGTTTTGATTGTCGCACAAAAAAAGGCGTCATTGCATCGCTCCTTTTCGTCCGCCAGCAATGCCGGAAATGAACAACCAGCAACAACTGCCCGACGTGCGCCAACAGCCCCAGCAATCATGATACCGCAACGCGGCGCTCCGTCAAAGCAAATTTCTGATTGCTTGCCCCGCGATTTTTCGCTTGTTACTATTTGCTTTTGTAGTTCATGTGGCAGCCGAATCGACGATCACGGCCACGCGGTTCTTTGGCGACGGGAAATCACTGGATGACCTGGAGAAGCCATCTGCCTTTGCGAGGAGAGTTGTCGTGTCCAGGTCTCGTCCGTGGCTCAATGACAACTTGATTCGCGTGGCCCTCGCATCCATTTGTCGCTGGGGCTTGACGGCAGTCATCGGCCTGGGATGGTTGGCCGGTGAGGCGCGGCCGGCGGATCGCGTGTGGACCCCGCTGGCGCAGCCGAACTTGCAGTATCCGCTCGACGCGTCGTGGTTCGATGGCTCGAATTGGACTAGCGGCGTTCCAGGCGCGACCGACCGCGCCGTCTTCAACGCCGTGAATCCACCGCCCGATAGCCCGTATCAGATCTATTTTGGCGCGTTCGAAAAGCAAGTCATCAGCCCGCCGCAGACAATTCCCTTCGCTGCAGGCACGGCGACGGTTAGTACGCTGGACGTGCAGAATAACACCTGGGTCTTCGACTTCGACCCGTTCAACGCGCCACCGAATTCCGCTTCCGGCAATTTGACGATCACCGGCGCCGGAAGTTTTGTCGTCGGTTCGCAAATCGATGGCGGCGGGCTGGGAGCCGCCACCCTGACAGTGACCGGCGCCGGCACGCTCACCAGCAACGGCGCTTCACTCGGCCTCGATGCGTCCACGAGCGGCACACTGACGCTCACCGGCTCCGCCACAGTCTGGAACGACACCGGCGACAATGGAGTCGGTGTCGGCGTCAGCGGACACGGGACGTTGAACATCAACAGCGGCGCTCAGCTCAACGCGACGCTGCTGAGCGCGGCGGCCAGCGCCGGCTCAATCGGCGACGTAGCGATCAATGGCGGAACGTTTTCCGGGGCCGCCGTCTGGGGAACCGATGGTCAATCGTCGCTGACGATCACCAGCGGCACGGCCTTGATCACCGGCTCGGACGTCGCACTCAATGCCGACAGCACGGCAACCGTCACGGTCGGCGGCGCGAACTCCAACGTGGACATTGCCCAGTTTCTGTTGATCGGCGTCGGCGGCCACGCGACGGCGACGTTCAGCGGCGGCGCTACCGTCACGGGTCAAGGCACGACGGCTGTCGGCACATCGCCCGGCGGAAATGGGAAACTGACCATCACGGATAACGGCACGACCTGGACCAACGGCCAGCAAACGATCGTCGGCTATGGCGGCACCGGCTCGTTGACCGTTGCCGCGGGCGCCGTGCTTTCGTCCGGCTCGACGGGATCGCCCACGGGCTCAAGCGGAGTGATCGGCGCGGAAGCGAGCGGCGTCGGCGCCGTGACAATTACCGATTCCGGTTCAAGTTGGGTTCAGGATGGGGGGCTTTCCGTCGGCTATCTGGGTCAAGGCACTCTGACGGTCGAGGCGGGCGGATACGTCCATTCCGCCAGCGGGTATGTCGGTCGGTTCGCCGGCGCCGTCGGCCACGCCACCGTGACCGGCGCGAATTCCGTTTGGAGCGTGGATGGGCCGCTGCTGGTCGGCAGCGACGGCAGCGGCTCCGATGGCAGCGGCGCCGGCGGCAGCGGATCGCTTGTCGTCTCCGACGGCGGCGCCGTCATCATCGGCAGCGAATTGCAGATCGGCTCCCAAGGCAGCGTCGATGTCACTGGGGGCCGAGCCGTGGTCGGCTCGGGCGGATTGCCGGCCGCCGGAACACTGTATGTTGGGCCGGATGGCTTGCTCGACGGATTGGGCTCCGTGATCGGCAACGTGATAAACGATGGCACGCTGGTGGTTTCAGAACCCGGCAGTCGAATCGTTGGCGCTCTTGACGGCATCGGCGCCACGCAAATCGCCGACGGCGCCGATCTCACGACCGACTACATCGTCCAATCCACGCTCACGATCGGCAACGGCTCGACCGTGACGATCGCCCCATCAGACGCCAACGGGAACTCGATTGTCGGCGGTATCGGTTTATTGAGCAGCGATAGTTCGCCGAGCTTGGGTCCGTTCGCGTCCCTCGACACCGACGCCAGTGTCGCGAGCAGACCGAGTTCGATCGGTGGCGCCGCCCAGGAGAGCGCGAATGGCGTGCCCGAACCTTCGACAATCTTGCTCTTGGCTCTCGGCGCAATCGCGACCGCGCCGTTTACGCGTCGAAGATTTCGACGGTAGTTAAGGGCGCCGGACGACGGCCGATTGGTGTTGGGCCAGTGGGGGCGTTTGCTAGACGAACGTGGCCAAGGCCAATCAAGAGTGGCCGCTCGGGGACTCGAACCCCGACGCCTTTCGGCACAAGATCCTAAGTCTTGCGTGTCTGCCAATTTCACCAAGCGGCCTGCGTCCGGCAATTCTCGACTCTGCCGGGATAGTTTACCGTGATTGTCGCGATTTTTCCACGGGCCCCCTCGGCGTATTCAATTTAGCTAACGATCGAGACGCCTTTCTCGGAATCGAATCCCATGATCCGCATCGATCCGCTGACAGCGAACCGATCCCGTGATCGCGAGTTGGCCCTGCGTGCCGACGAACCGGAAACGCCGGCTTCATAGCCGCGAGACGCCAGAAAGAACATCTGATCTTCGAACGCGTCGGCGACCCGCAAGGCCGCCCTTTTTTTGGTTCGAGAACGTCGCTTTGACAGAATTCGCGAAAAACTCCTTGCCGCACACAAACTTGCGAGGTTAGGATTGTATTAACTGCAAGTCTGCAATCGCCCCAGATCCGCACCTTTGGTTTTGCCAATGCTGGCCAGAAGCTCCTCCGTCGCCACAGCGGCGATCGTCGCCGCAATTGGATGTTTTGCGCCGTTCCGCGCATCAACGACAGCCCGCGCTCAGGGGCCATCGATCAACGTCGTCAACCCGAGTTTCGAAACGGACGGCGATTTCGGGGCCTTTCCCGGCTATGTGGCCGGCAATAGCCCAATCACCGGTTGGACCGACTCGAACGACGGCCGGACGGGCGTCAATAACGGCGGCCAACCATTTGCCGGAGGCACCAGCATCCCGGACTACTCGCACGCCGGCCTCATCCAGCAGAACGGCGACACTGGCACGCTCAGCCAAACCATCAGCGGACTCGTTCCAGGCCAGCAATACTGGTTCCAGGTTTTCTACGGCGAACGGCAGGATGGCGGGACTCCGGTTCTGAACGTCACCTATGGCGGCCAAACTCTTGTCGCGGCCGCCACGCTGCCGACCCCAAACGATCCGAATTTTCAGTTCATCAATGTGCCATTTACGCCGACGACGTCTTCCGCGGCTTTGACATTCGCCAACATCAGCGGCAGTGGGGACAATACGGCCCTGATCGACGGCATCTCCGTCGTGCAGCGCAATGCCAATCAAGTGGTGATCGCCAATCCAAGCTTCGAAGGAAGCCAGGCGGACGGCGGCGCCGGTTACAGCAATGCAATCGCCGGCTGGACTACCTCTGGGGCCACGGGCGTCAATCCGCTCATCAACGGCTCGAGCCCCTTCGGCGTCGGCGCGCCACCGGACGGCAATGAAGTCGCGCTCTTGCAGGCTCAAGGCACGACCCCGGCGAGCCTGAGCCAGACTCTGCAAGCGCTCATCGCCGGACATGAATATGAGCTGACGTTCCGCGCGGCAGGCCGCGGAGGTTACGACGATCCGCTGGTAAGCGTTACAATCGGCACGCATGCCTTGGCTACGTCGCTGCTGCTGAACAACGCCGGTTACCAGGTGTTCGACTATACGTTTATCGCCGATGGCACGGACGGTGCCCCGATGTTGCAATTCATGTCCGCCGGTTCGGGTGACAACGGCTTCAACGACGCCACGATGTTCTTGGACAACATCCAACTGGCCGACATAACGCCAGTGCCCGAGCCGTCGTGCGTTCTGCTAGCCGGAATGGCTGCGATCGGCGCGGTGGTCGCCGGCCGACGCCGACGTTCGCTCTCTCGAAGCAGCGCCAACTCTGCCTCCTGAGCATCCTGCTGCCCGACAGGGACGAGGTGGGCAAACGAGCCAAGGACATTGAAATGCCGTCATGCTGGCGTTTCAGGTGCAGCACCAGGTTCGGCCGGCGGCCACGCGCCTAGGAGTCGCCTCACGATCACCATCTGCCCAACGTGATATGAGGTGTGGTCGAGCACCAGAAGCAGCTCTCGGAGGTACGTCTGATCGGTGCCATGCGGCGTGACGGCCGTGAGATCGACCCGAACGTCTCGCGCCAATTCCTGGAGCTTATCGCGATCCTCGCGTACGGCCGAGACGCTTCGCTCCCACGCCTCTGGTTCCGACGGTTCGGGTGATGGCGGCCAGTAGCCGGACGGCCACTCCAACTCGTCGTACCGCGCGGTGAGCGAGAAGTTCAGCATGTCTCGCTGCGCGATCCGGATGTGCTCAAGGAGTTCCCAGGGCGAATGCGAGAGTCCGGTAGGTCGAGCACCGCGCAGATGCGCCGGAAGGTCGCGCACGGCATCGTCGAAGGAGACATGCGCATCGGACCAACCGAGCGATCGAGCCACGAGATCGCGAACCGCGGGATCAGCAGTCATTCGGGTGTTCTTTCGTCCCTTGCCTAACGATCAATCTCAGCCGCGGCGGGAGTTGGCGGAGATCGTGAACAGACGGAAAAACCGTCCGCCGATCTGCGGTAAAACTCGTCGCATTCTGGCGGCCAAGCATGGCGTTGTCAAATTCGGCCGGTTGCTGGCATTTTGGCGAAGGCGGCAGTAGTATGCACCCATCAAATTTGGCCGCTTTGCGGCGCACTCGCCCTGATGATGGGGGAACGCTGATGGATTTCAAAGGATTGCGCCAGTCAGCTTCGTCAACATTTCGTCGCCACCCGATCAATGTTTTCGGCCGGCGGTTCTCACAACCGATCGCCTTGTATTTGTGCTTGACGATCAGCTTCGGCTCGCAATGGTGCTGGGGCGCCTCGCGAGTTTTCACTCTCGATCCAACCCGCAGTAGCCTCACGATCACGGGATACGTGACTTCGACTTTGGTGACTCTCTCGGCCGAGGTTTCGGGCAGCAATACAGCCAGTTACTTCGGATCGGTGGATAGCTCGCTCGACGCGACCGGAATCACCTTCGGCGGCGGCAGTTCGATCACGGCAAATAACTTCTCTGGCACGGGATTGATTCCTGATAGCACGGCGAATTATGGAATCGTCGCGAAAGAGTTAGGTATCACCGCTGCCAAGGCGACGGTCGTGAATCTCCAATTCGATGCCACGAGTGCGGCCCTGCCGATTGGTTCGGACGGGAAATTCACCGTGACCTCGGCGGTCACTGCGACCGCGACGAGCGGAGCATTCGACTATATCCAATCGTTACCGACAGCGGGCTCGGGCACCGACAATGTCGCGGGGGCCACCGCACCGGATCAATCCACATCATCCGGCTCGCTGTCACTATCCGGACAAACGCAGACGCTGACGATCCCCGTCAAAGCGACGATTCTTTTCTCCGTCAGCAACCCGAATGACTCGGCGGTCACCTTCACGGGCCAATTCGTGTCTACCACCACGATCCCGACGCCGCCGATCGCTTATTGGACCGGAAACGTGAATACGAATTGGAACACGGTCAATCAGGCCGCCACCGCGACTAATTGGGCGACCGATGCCACCGGCGCAACGGATGCAGACTATTTTCCGGGCTCGACGACCGACGTGTTTTTCACGACTTCGAGCCACGGGGCCAATCTCAACACGACCTTGGCCGCCGACTTTTCGATCAAAGGCTTGACGTTCACTTCCGCCGCGACCAGCGCCGCGACGATCGGCGGGACCAACAAGCTGACGTTGGGCGTCGATGGAATTACGGTGCAATCCGGCGCGGCGTCGCCAGTGATTAACGCTCCGGTGACCTTAGGCAGCGCGCAAAATTGGACGATCAACGGCGCGAATCCTCTGACGGTGAACGGATCGCTGAGCACGGCGGGATTCGCGCTCGCAAAGATGGGAACTGGAACTCTGACGTTGGGCGGCGCTCCCAACCTGGCGTCAAATAGCGCGTTGAACGTCGGCGCCGGAACTTTGATCCTGCAAGACACCGGTGCGCCGACGATCGCCGGCGGCGTCACGGCATCGGTCGCGTCCGGAGCCACGCTGCAACTCGCCGGCACTGTCTCGGCTCTCGCGAATGCCAACGGCTCCAACGCGGCGAACATCACGACTCACGGCAACGGTAGCGCTAGCGACGGAGCCTTAACGGTCGTCGGCGCGACGAGCCAAATGGTCGGCACGGTAATCGGCGATTCCAGCAGCATCAATGGCGGCAACGGCGCTACAGCCACGGTTTATGCCGGCAACACGACCGTTGGCGACGGCGCCCATGCTGCCAGCCTGACCGCTCGGCAGATTCTGCAAAACACGCTGACGATCAACGCCGGCTCGACCGTGACGATTGCGCCGACGGCAGGCGCCGGTGGTGGCGTCGTCGCCGCGGCCACGACCGCATCCGCCGCTTCGACTTCGAACGCCACATCGGCCGACGGCAACAGCGGTTCGTCCAGCGATCCGCTAATGGCCATCCGGGATGCGATCGCCTCGGGCTCGATCAGCAATGCCGCTGGCCAACGACTGGAGAATCGCGTCGCCGCGATCGAAGGGCTCGCGGCGACCGATCCAAATTTGGACGTGAGCCTATTGGAAAGCCGGGTTCTGGCCGCGTTGCCGAATTCGTCGATCTTCCCCGCAACCGATTCGCCGCCATGGACGGGCGGCGATTCCGGCCTGCTCGCCGTCGATCGCGGCGCAATCGGTTCGGGATCAAGCGCGGCATTCGCACCGGCGGCTGGCTTTAACGGCAGCCCCGCCGCGGTTCCAGAGCCCTCGACGCTGCTGTTGGCCCTGCTTTGCGGCATCGGCGCCGTCGTGCTCGCAACCCGCCGTCGAATGAATGCAAGCCAAAGGAAAAATGCCGACCTCGGACTCTCTTAGGAGACGATTGCCATGCTCGATCTGTTTGACCGACACACGAACGCAGCGGGCAATTTCACGCGGCGGAAATTCTTAAGCGTCGGCTCGCTTTGCTTGGGTGGCTTGACTTTGGCCGACTTGCTTCGGCTGCGGGCCGAAGGGAGCGTCGCGAACAACCGGCGGCAAAAGGCCGTCATCATGGTCTACTTGCCGGGCGGCGCCAGTCATATCGACATGTACGACATGAAGCCCGACGCTCCGATCGAGTATCGCGGCGAGTTTCGCCCGATCGGCACGAATGTTTCCGGAATGCAAGTCTGCGAGCTTATGCCTTGCCAAGCTCGTATCGCCGACAAGTTTTCGATCGTGCGCGGGATCAAGACGCAAGGCAATCATGATCCGACCGAATTGCTCACCGGCATTCCCGCCGCGGCCTCGGGACAGATCGGCACACTGCGCCGTCCGGCCATCGGTTGCGTGGTCAGCAAGATTCGCGGCGCCGACGGGCCGATTCCGCCGTATGTCAGCGTGTCGAGCCACAAACTTTTGCAATCCTACGACGATCCCGAAGAGCCGGCCTACCTTGGCCCGACGAATCGGCCGATCAGTCTCGACGGAGAGTTGCGGCAGGATCTCGACTTGCGTGCGGCATTCCGTTCGCGCTTCGACGACCGCCGGCGTTTGCTCGGCGAACTGGATCGTATGCGTCAGAATCCCGAGATGACCACCTACACCGAGCGCGCCCTGGAAATGCTCACTTCGACGCGGATTCGCGACGCGCTCGATCTTAGCCGCGAATCGGACGCGATCCGCCGAAGTTACGGCGAAGGGATCGATCCCAGGGCTCAAGGGCTCGATTTTCTCCGCGTGCCGGCTCGTCGAGGCGGGCGTGTCGCTTGTTTCGGTTGCCGCTCGCTTCTCGGTCAATATCGGCGGAGGGATAAACGATCCCGGCGGCTGGGATACGCACGGCTACAATTTCAAGCTCCTGCGGGCAAAGCTGCCGATCTACGATTCGGCGGTCGCCACGCTCATCTCCGACCTGCACGACCGCGGAATGTCGGACGACGTGGCCGTGGTGGTGTGGAGCGAATTCGGGCGAACGCCGCGCATCGGAGATTCGACGCCCGATGGCCGCGGCCACTGGCCGAATGCAAGTTCGCGCCCTGATCGCCGGCGGCGGGCTGAAAATGGGGCACGTCGTCGGCGACACGGATGCGCGCGGGAAAGCGCGCGAAACCGGCCATACTGCACTCAAGACATCCTAGCGACGCTCTATCATGTCTTGGGAATTGATCCGTCGCGAACGTTCGTCGATTACGGTGGCCGTCCGCATAGTCTCGTCGACAAAGGCGAGAGCATCGCGGCTTTGATCTGACGCTGATTCGACAACCGCGACTTCGAATCGCGCGGTTGCTCGAATGCTGAATTCTGGCGAATCCAGCTACCGCGCGGTGGCAAGTCCGTAGCTGAATTCGCCAGAATTCAGAGCGAGCGAGCGCAGACGAGTGCCCGCGGAAAAGCCAGGGCCATTTCTCGTGTCGTCCTTCGGATCAGCCTTTTCTCTTTGAAATTGCAGCGCCGTCTGTAACAACCGGCCGGCATTTCCGCTCTAGCTGATATCGTGCCGATGCGCGGCTCAATCGCCGGCGCACGGCGCGATGACGACGTTGGACGTCGTGCCGTTGCCGTGGAAGCCGTGCGTGAAGTGGCAGCCCGACGCGATTCTCAACAAGGCGATTGTTTGCGGCGGCGATTGCGCCGCGAGAGTTCGATTTACCCTCAACCCCATTCTTCTGCCATGAAAACCCCATCGACTCCGTGGAAGTTCGTATCGACCCTGCTCGTCATGCTCCTTTGCACTGCCGCGGATGCCCGTGCGGCGGAGCCATCGACCGCGCCCGTTGCCTTGGTGAGCTCGACGTCCGCGACGCGGCAAAAGCCCGAGGCTAGCCATGCGCCCATTTGGCCGCAAAACGAAAGCGACCTGAAGACCGATCCAAGCGCCGTGTGGGGCCGGCTCGACAACGGGCTGAGATTTGTCATTTTCCCGACGCGCGGCGTGCCCGGCCGCGCGAGCCTGCGGCTGTATATGCACGTCGGCTCGTTCATGGAAACCGAGGATCAGCGGGGGCTCGCTCATTTCCTCGAGCACATGGCATTCAACGGAACGCGCAATTTCCCGGCCGGCGAATTGGTGAAATACTTTCAGCGTCTGGGGATGAATTTTGGCCCTCACGCCAACGCGATGACCTCGTGGGACCAAACCGTCTATCAACTTGAATTGCCACGGGCCGAACCAGAATTGCTCGGCGACGGTCTGAAAGTTTTTCGCGATTTCCTCGACGGCATGTCGCTCGATCCCAAGGAAATCGATCGGGAACGGCGCGTGATCTTCAGCGAGATTTTGGCGCGCAATTCATCCGGCTATCGCGAAGCGGCCGCCGAATTGAAATTCGAAATGCCCGACACGCTCGTACCAGGACGCATGCCGCTTGGACAAACGACCAGCGTGTCGGCGCTCAAGCCGTCGCAATTCGTCGAGTTCTACGAAAAGTGGTACACGCCCGCGCGGGCCGTGATCGTGGCGGTCGGAGACCTCAATGCCAAACAAGTGGAGAGCCTCATCCGGAAGAACTTCGCCGACGCGAAGGCGCGGCGCGGTGAGCAAGCCGATCCGCCGTTGGGCAAGATTTCGCCTATCGGCGGCCCCGTGGCATGTTTCCACTCGGAATCGGACGTCGCCGCCGTGACGGTCGAGCTCAACACCGTCGTTCCGCAATCCAAGGAGCCCGATTCGGTGGCCGCGCACCGCGGCTGTTTTGTCCGAGGCTTGCTCAACATGATGCTCAATCGAAGATTCGAAAAGCTAACCAGCTCGAAGAATGCTCCGATGCAAGCCGCGGGCGCGAGCTTCGAGCGTCGCTTCAATATGGCGGAGGTCAGCAGTTTGGCGGCGTCGTGCCAGCCGGGACAATGGCAGGCTGCGCTGGGAAGCCTGGAACAAGAGCTACGCCGCGCCGTCGAGTTTGGCTTTAGCGACGCCGAATTCGCCCAGGCGCGTTCGACGATGCTGGCGGCCCTTCAGTCGAGGGCCGATCAGGCCGACACTCGGCAGGCGGATTCGCTTGCTGACGACATCGTCGAGTCGCTGGCTTGCCGAACCGTCTTCACGCATCCTGCCGACGATTTGGCACTCGCCAAAAGCCTGCTGCAGGAATACGACGAAGACCGATTGCCAATCGCTGCTGCGGACAACTTGGGACCCGCGAGCCTTGCGCATTTGGGTTCACGGAAATCTGCAGCTCACTGGCGACGCCAGCCAGCAGATTCTGGCGGCGTACGAAGCGAGCCGCGCGATTGCCGTTCAACCTCCGCAGGAAGAAAAAGCTGCTCGGCTGGAGTTCGCCGATCTGGGGCCGCCGGGAAAGGTCGTTTCGCGGCAGCAAATCGCCGGTTTGGATTTCGTCGAGGCCACGTTCAATAACAACGTGCGCATCAACGTCAAACAATCGAAGCTGGAGAAAAACAAAGTCAACGTAATTGTCCGCTTCGGCAATGGGTTGAAGGAACAACCGACCGACAAGTCAGGTCTCGGACTGTTCACCTCCGCAACGTTCATCCACGGCGGACTGCAATCCATCAGCATGAACGATTTAATGCGGAATCTGTCCGACAAGGATGTCGGCCTGGAATTCTCCGTCACCGACGACGCCTTTCAATTCAGCGGCGAATGCTCGCCGTCGCTGCTCGGAATGGAACTGCAACTATGCACGTCGTTTTTGACTTCGCCCGGCTATCGCGACGAAGCGCGAGACCACATTTTGGCGGGAAGTGAGAACATGTATGCACAATTGGAGCATACGCCGGAAGGCGTGCTGTCGAACGAAGCGTTTTCCTTCCTGCGGAGCGGCGATCCGCGATTCAGCGTACCCGCTCGCGACGTGCTGAAAAAGTTCACCATGAAGGACGTCCAAGCGTGGCTCGCGGAGCCGCTGCGCCGTGGCTACATGGAAGTCGTGGTCGTCGGCGACGTCGATCCCGATCAGGCAATCCAATTGGCGGCAAAAACGCTGGGCGCGTTGCCCGAGCGGGCGGGCGTGAAGCCGGAGTTCGACCGCCAGAGCAAGCTTCAATTCCCCGCCGCGCCGAAGCTCAAGGAATTTCGCTTCGACTCAAAAACGCCGCGCGCCGTTTCGATGGTCTGCTGGCCGACGCCGGGAGCTCGCGACCAAATCATCGCTCGGCGGCTGAATGTGTTGAAAGCCGTGCTCGACGATCGCCTGCGAATCAAGGTCCGGCAAGAGTTGGGCGACACCTACACGCCGCAGGTTGTCCTGTATTCCAGCGATGCGTATCCCGACTACGGTTATCTCGCCGCCGTGATGACCGTCGATCCGAAACGCGTCGGCGACATCGGCTCGCTGGTGGCCAGGATCGGCGGCGAGTTGACGAAGGACGCGATCAGCGAAGACGAAGTTTCCCGCGCGTTGAAACCGATCGTGGCCTCATACGACGCGCTCGACAACGGCTATTGGGTCGGCCTGCTCATCGACTGCCAGGCGCATCCAACTTGCCTCGAAGACGCGCGCCGCGAGAAATCGGATTACCAATCGATGAAGACAGCCGATATCGAGTCGCTTGCTAAGAAGTATCTCTCGGCCGACAAGGCCACGATCGTCAACGTGGCGCCGAAATAGGCGAGAACGAAGCGGCGCGGCTCAATTCGCGAGCGCTCAGCCGCGCCGCGTCGGGCGGCGGAGTTTTCACAAATTCCGCTACGGAAAGGCGTTATCCGCCTGTCTTGATCAACTCGGGAAACTTCGCACGGACGTGTTCCACCTTCGGGATCGACACCGCCTGGATGTAGCCTTCATCGGGATGAAGATGAACGTAGTTTTGGTGATAATCTTCCGCGGCGAAAAAGGTCTTCAGCGGCTCGACCGCCGTGACGATCGGATCGGGGAACGCATGTGCCTGCGTCAATGCCTCAATTTTCGCTTCGGCGGCCTGCCGTTGAGCGTCGTCGGCGTAAAAAATGGCCGAGCGATATTGCGTTCCTTCGTCATTCCCCTGACGATTCAGTTCGGTCGGATCGTGCGCGGCGAAGAAAACGTCGAGCAATCGGTCGTAGCTGATTTGGCTGGGATCGTACGTCACTTGCACCGATTCGGCATGGCCAGTGCGGCCGGTGCAGACGGTATCATAACTGGCCGTTTCCTTCGTGCCGCCGGAGTAGCCACTTTCAACATGAATCACGCCTTTGATCTGATCGAAGGCGGCTTCGGTGGCCCAGAAGCAACCGGCGGCGAACACGGCCGTCGATGTGGTCTTCTTCGTGTCCGACGAATGATTCTTTTCCGGCGCGGCGTCATGCGGCTTGTCGGCGGCCGGATCGGCGAGCGAAGCGAGTTTTTCGCGCGGAGTAAATTTCAACGCCACCGAGTCGAGACAGTATCGCAAACCGGTCGGCTTCGGACCGTCGTCGAACACATGGCCCAAATGGCCGCCGCAACGCGGGCAGTGGATTTCGGTGCGGGAGCCGTCGGGATCGGTCACTTCCGCGACATTCCCCTTGATAAACACCTGATAAAAGCTCGGCCAGCCGGTGCCAGAATCGAATTTCGCGTCGGACGAAAACAGGGGCAACCCGCAGCCGTGCAAGTATAGATGCCGTCTTCTTGTTATGCAGCAAGGCTCCCGTGCGGGCGGCTCGGTTCCTTGATTCCGCAGCACGTCGAATGCTTCCGGCGAAAGCCGCTTTTTCCATTCAGCGGCGGTCAATTCCACCTTGGGCGAGTTGAACCGGGCCGACCAACTTCCCCTCGCGATTGAAGACATGCACGGAGACCGTCGCTTTTTTCGACTGGGCCGCGGTCTCCTGCGGGCGCATCCGAGTTGCAGCAGAGTCAGTATCGCGCCGATAAAAGCGACATACTTCATAATTCGCGTCTCCTTACTTTCCAATTCGGCGTCGTGGGATCCTCACCGTCCCCGGAATTATACGCCGCGGACCGTCGGGTATCACAGCACAATCACTTGAAAGCGGCGACTTTTCGAAGTCTCACCGGCAATCGGAAGCCCCCCCGCCCGCAGCGGTTTATTGACCGGCGGTTGCGGCGAGTGTATGAATTTGCTTGACGGTCTTCAATACCACTCAAATTCGAGGGTGCAGCATGTCAAAAGATCCAATGTCTTCGCGCAGGGATTTCATTCGCGTGTCGGCTGCCGCCGGCACCGGTATTCTGGTCGCTGGATTTGCCGCGGGCTCGTGGCCGACGACAAGCCGCCCCGCCGGCCGAACGGCAAAGCTCCGCCTCCGCCGCCCAAGACGACTAAGCCCGTCGACACCAAGGATACGAAAGACACCAAGGATGCCAAGGACGACACCAAAGACGACATGGCCGAGGACGACATCACGCCGACCGAGGATTTGATGCGGCAGCATGGCGTGCATTTGCGGCTGTTGCTGGTGTGGAGCGAAGCCGTGCGGCGGATCGAACGCAAGCTCGAATTACCCGTCGATTCGTTGCTCGCCTCGGCCAAGCTGATGCGCAGCTTCGTCGAAGACTACCATCAACATCTGGAAGAGGAATTTATTTTCTCCAGGTTCCGCAAAGCGGAGAAACTCGTCAATACGGTCACGCTGCTGAAAACGCAGCACGACGCCGGCCGAAAGGCGACCGACGTGGTCATCGAATTGGCAACTGCCGAGGGAATCAAGGACGCGGCGAGCCAAGCCAAGTTGGTCAACGCGATGTTGCACTCGATCCGGATGTTTTTCCCGCACATGGCGCGGGAGGATACCGTCCTCTTCCCGTTGTTCCGCGATTTCATCACGCAGGATGAATACGACGCGCTGGACGACACCTTCGGGAAGGAAGAAGACAAGCATTTGGGCGAAGACGGTTTTCCAAAAGTCGTCGATCAGATTTCCGAGATCGAAAAGAAATTCGGCATCGTCGATCTGGCGCAGTACACGCCAAAATCCTGACCGGCCGACTGAATTCACTCACGCCAAGCCCAGGGATGGCGGCCAGCACCCCTTCAATTCGAGAAGTCGCCGCCCGCCTTCCTTGGGTCTGGGAGCTGCGCTGCGCCCATTGCGGCCATTCCGCGTTCGGCTCGGGTTGCTTCGCCGCTGTGCTGGCTCTCGATTCCTGCCAGTAACAATACAAGACGGCCAAAAGCAATGTCAGATTGATCAACAAGGCCACGAGAAAATCAGTCGGCTGCGTTTGGTTCAATTCAGCACGAAACCGAGGATCGTCCAGCGGCACAGTTACGACGCATACCTTCTCACCTTTGGTCGATTGCGCGACTCTGACCTGATCTTCTGAAAGACCGATGAGCGTGGCCGAACTCGGTTCTCTCAATTTGTCGTGGACAGCGTGGAAAAGCAAGTTTGAATTGATGCAAGTCAAAACGACTACGATCCAAAACCGGCTCTTCCGCATCCGCTCGGCCAGCGGTGTTTGGACAACAGGCGGTTCTGTATGCGACAACTCTGCCTGTCGCTTCGGCGCAAGTTCGGCTTTTAGTTCATCGAGCCGCTTTTGGCTTTCGTCAATTCTTTGCCGTTACTCTTCAATCCACTCGTTTGCCATGATCGTTCGCCCCGCGGGACTTGCCGTGAAAAAATCCGGACCATTTATTTCGGCCAATCCGGATTCGATTCGAAGTTGATAATCGGCGTGGCCGGCTCGGTTGGAATCTGCGGGTGCAAATAAGGCTTGTTCACCGCCTTGTGGCATGAATAGCAGCCGTCGAGCGTGAATCGATAGGCCTTGTCGAACGCCTCCTTGTCTTTCGCCTTGACGGCATCTTTCAATTGCTTGATCGGGCTGTTTTCGACCGCCTGCAGAATGTCTTTCAGAATGACATCGCGCCCGGCCGCGTCTTTGCGAACCGGAATCACGCGCACGGCCCAGTGCAGATGCGAAACCGCCTCCGACAAATAGAAGTCGGCCAAATCCCAATTTCCATGCTGGCCAGCGAACCACAGATTCGAGAAGTGGTAGCTGACGTCTTCCATCACGTGCGATTGATCGGGCACTTTGTCTTTGACGATCGCCATGTCGGCCGCCAACGATTCCAACGTCGGCGCCGGCTTTGGCGCGGCAGCGGCTTGAGCCCTCGAGGATTGTTGCCCATTCGACAATGCGGCATATAGCGTCGCACCCAAGATTCCACCGAAAAGCACCAATCCCGCGCTGCCGATCTTCGATTTTGCTTGAATCATTGCTGTGGCTCCGATTTGCGATTCCGTGGTACGCAATCGATCAAGCGAGATTGTAGCATCCGGCATCGACCAAATGCATCCACCGCCGATAGAATGCTGCGTATCGTAGCGGGCACTCTCCGAGTGCCGTCCGCATCGGGTTTGTCGCGGCACACGGAGCGCGCCGACTTCTATTCGTTCACAGTCGCTAATCCCGCTCTTCCCAATTCTTTCACGCTTTCATTATTCATGGCGGATACCCAACGCGAAAAGCAAATCGCTCAGGCCGAGGAGATGCTCGGCGATCGGATGGCCAAAGCCAGTTTCGCCAAAGGGCTTTTCTTTGGCCGATTCTTGAACGACAAGCTGCTTCCTTATCCGGCCGGCATCGATGCTCAGACCCAGCAAATGGCCGCCGAACTGCGGCAATTCTGCGCCGAGCAAGTCGATCCGGTCGCCATCGATCGCGACGCGATGATTCCGCAATCAGTCGTCGATGGCCTTGGTCGGCTTGGCGTGTTCGGCGCCTGCCTGCCGCGCGAATGCGGCGGACGCGGCTTGAGTCAGACTTCCTATTGCCGGCTGTTGGAAGTTCTCGGCGGACATTGCGCGAGCACGGCCTTGTTCGTCAACGCGCATCACTCGATCGGTCCGCGAGCGATCGTTCTCTTCGGCACGCCCGAGCAAAAGACGAAATGGCTGCCGAATCTGGCCAGCGGAAAATGGATCAGCGCGTTCGCTTTGACCGAGCCCGAGGCCGGCAGCGACGCCGCGAACGTGCAAACGACCGCCATGCCGACGCCCGACGGCAAGGGCTTCATCGCTCAACGGTCAAAAACGCTGGATCACCAACGGCGGCATTGCGCAAGTGCTGACGGTGATGGCCCGCACGCCGGTGCCGGGCAGCAAGGAAACGAAGATCACGGCGTTCATCGTCACGCCCGACATGCCGGGCTTCGAAGTCGTCGAGGCCCGGATGCCAAAGTGCGGCGTGCGCGGCACGGCGACGGCCCGGCTGGCGTTTCACGACATGTTCGTGCCGCGAGAGAATGTGCTGGGCGCGCTTGGACAAGGGGCTCAAAGTCGCGCTGACGGTGCTCGACTTCGGCCGCACCACGTTCGGCGCCACTTGCACGGGAGCGGCGAAATTCTGCATGGAGCGGGCGGCTCGCCACGCTTCGACCCGCGTCCAATTTGGTCAGCCGATCGGCACCTTCGAACTGGTCAAAGACAAGCTGGCCTACATGAATGCCGGCACGTTCGCGATCGAAGCGGCCACCTACATGACCGCCGCGCTGATCGACTCGGGCCACGACGACTACATGCTCGAAACGGCCATGCTCAAGGTCTTTTCGACCGACACGCTGTGGCGAATCATCAACGACACGATTCAGATCTTCGGCGGCAAAGCTTATTTCACCGACGAACCGTACGAACGCATGATGCGCGACGCTCGAATCAACCTGATCGGCGAAGGGGCCAACGACGTGCTGCGAGCCTTCGTCGCGCTGGTCGGCATGCGCGACGTCGGCTTGGAGCTGCAAGGCATCCTGAAAGCGATAAAACGGCCGCTACGAAACCTCGGGAAGCTCGGCAGTTTTGCAGGCCAACGATTGGAAGCCTGGTTTCGCCCGCCGGAAGTGCGCATTCATCAGGCGGATCTGCATGTCGACGCCGACCGTCTCGGCCGGCTTGTGGCCCGATTCGCCACCAATGTCGAACGGCTGCTGCGGCGTTATCAGGAAGGAATCGTCGACCGCGAATATCAACTGGGCCGCATCGGCGACGGCTTGATCGAGCTATACGTCAGCGCGTGCGTCTTGCGGCGTTTGGAGTCATTGTTGAGCAACGCCCACGATGGCGCCGCCGGCTTGCGCCGCGACCTGATCGCCGGCCGCTATTATCTTCGCACCGCCGAACGGCGCATCCGAGCAAATCTCGCCGCGCTCTGGGATAACGACGACGGCGAAACCACCGCGGCAGCCGATCTGCTGCTGTCGTGAAAGAGCGATACCCGCCCGGTCTGATGTCCATTGCATGGACAATTCGCCGCGAACGGCGTATGCTGACGGACAAGAGTGCCGGTCGCCGTCGCACGGGGGTTTCACAACTGCGGCGGCAACAAGACGCGTGGAGCATTACGATGATGACCTCCTCTTCGCGCGCAAGATTGAAGCGGATTCTGGTCGTCTCGGTTGCGCTTGCTTGCGTGGCCGAAATTCGAACGACGCTGTCGGCGGCTCGGGCTGACGATGGCAAACCCGTGGGCCGTGCGGCGGCGACGGCGAACATATCTCGTTGGATTAGCCAACTCGACAGCGACAGCTTTGCCGATCGCGAGAATTCGGCACAGCGGCTCTATGACACGGGCAGCGACGCAATCAAACCGTTGGCGGAGGCGGCTCGCGGCCACAGTTACGAGCAAACTGCCGCGGCGATCGGCGTTCTCCGCCGCATGTTGAAATCCGACGATTTGGAAGTGGGAAAAACGGCCCAAACCGCTTTGGAGCAAATCGCCACAGGCCATTGCGATTCGGCGGCGAACCTGGCCACCGATGCGCTCCAGCCACCCGTCGAACTTCCCGAGGTGGTTTATCCGCAGGTGACGCCGGGCATGCGCCGAATGAACGCCATGCGGATGCGGGCGGTGCAGTTGCAGATGGCTGCGGCGGTGCCGGTAGTGCCGATAGTGCCGGTCGTCGTCGTCGAGTCGACCGTCGCGCACGACAACGGCAAGAAAATCCAGATCGATGAAGACCCGCAAAACGGCATCCGCATGCGCGTTACCGAAAAGGTGACGGGCGTATGGACGATCAAGTCGTACCAGGCGAAAGACGCCGACGAATTGAAACAGAAATCTCCCGACGCGCATAAGATGTATGAAATCGCGAAGAAATCCAAAGACGCGATGCATTTCCAAGGAACGGAATCGGCGCTCCGGTGAGGCGGCTTTTCACGGCCCATGCAGCCGCGCTCCGCTGCCGATCAAGTAGCCCGCCAGCAGCGCCAGCACTCCGACGACGGCCAGCAGCGCCGCTTGAAAATAAAGCACCCGGCGTGAAATGACGATCCGCTCTCCATCGTCGATCGGAAGATCGGGATGCGGCGCACGTTTCGGCGCCGACAGCGACGGCGAGACGCTCACGGTCAGCCGGTCGTAAGCATCCCCGAGCACGTCGGAACCAACCGCGTCGGCCGGCGGCTCATCGCTTGTGGGAATGTCTCCGATCGGGAAGTCCGTCGGAATCACGTCGGCGGAAGCCGGCAGCTCCGACGTTTCGGCCGGATGCGGCTCCTCCGGGTCCGGCACGAGGATCGTCGCGCCGCACTTCGGGCAATTCACCTGCGCTCCGACTTTGCGCGGCGCGATGCCCAAAAGTTGGTGGCAGGCCGGACAAAGGAATCGCACGAGCATTGCGGAAATTCGCCGGAGCGGTTGATCGGTTTCCTATTCTACGTCATCCGGCGGCCGATTTGGGCCCCCCAGCGATTGGATCGCCTGAACGACGACCAAACCTATCAGATCGGCCACCCAGACGATAAACAACGCCAGGCTGATCCGACTGACCACCTCGGAACCGGCCAAATCCCCCATTCCCACCAAAAGACGCCCGACGGCAATCAATACACAGAATAAGATCGGCAACCCCAGGGCACCGATGAGCAAACCGAAAATAAATCGCTGCGCGGCCACGTAAATTCCTCTCAAATTGCCCAGGCCCTGCATTCTGCTGGCGAGTAGGGCGAGTGTCAATGGGAGAGAAGGTGGCAGGGAACAGGGGTCGGGGGCCAGGGAATCTGGCAGCTTTCTTACTCAGGATTGTCCGTCCAGGCGAAGTAGTTTCCACCCAATGAGGATCAGCCCGACGCCGAATGCCGTCAGCACGCCGCAGCATTCGACGACGATCGACAGATTCGGCCCAGCCGGATTGGCCAGCAATTGCCGATAGGCATCCAGGGCCCAAGCGTGCGGCGTAAACAGACTGATGCGCTGCATCGCGGCCGGCATCAGTTCCCGGTCGCCCAACAGCGAACCGCTCGCTCCGGCCAAGGCCAACACGACCAGCGTGCCATAGATGGCCACTTGCGGCTCGGTTCGCGCCGGCGCCGCGACGACCAGCGCCAGCCCCATTGCCGATAGTGAAGTCGAAAGCACGACAGGCAACAGCCACAGCGGATTGCTGCCCCAACTCATTGCGAAGGCGATCTTACCGGCCAAGAGCAGAAACAAGCCTTGCAGCACCGATAGAAAATACGTCGGCAAGAACTTCCCGGCCAGAATCTGAAATCGCGACAGCGGCGCCGCCCGCAAGCGTGTCATGGTTCCTTGCTGCCGTTCGGAAACAAATAGCCGGCCGACAATGAGCACCAAAAAATACGCGAATGTCACCAAATACGTCGGCACGAGAATCTGATACCGCGCCGCGCCGCGATTGAGCAATCCGTTGCCCTCGGTCGGCTGATACGTGGCAATGTCGGCCGTTTTGCTCGCGCTTGATTTCGATCGCGTCAGGCCCGCCCAAGTCGTGGCCGTGAGATCGTAGCTCGGGAAAAAGTTGCTTCAATCCGATTTGCACGATAGTCCCCATGCGTTTGCCGATTTGATCGAAGGCCCGGCCGATCATCCACGGCAGCACGACGCGCAACGTCGTGACCTTGAGCCACTTGCTCGATGATCGACGCGGCCGTCAATTGCGTCGGATCGCGCAGCAATCTCGGATTCGATCGCCGCCAGATCGACGCCGTCGCGATCGAGCGGATTGACGCCGCCGAGAAGAAAGGAGCATTTCGTAAGCTGCTCGCTGAACTTCGGGCCGAAACACCCAAACCGCGGCCCGCTGACCATGATCGACCAGTTGCTTCGCTTCTTCCAGGCTGGCGATTCGCTCGACGCGAATGCCGGCGGTTTGAGCCAGATCGTCCTGAAACGACCGTGGACCAATGATGCGGAATGTCGGCGTGCGTCTGCGCGTCGTGTTCGACGAATCCCTCATCAAGATCAACGATCGAAATCCGCAACCGGTCGTCGGGCTTCTGCCCAAATCCTTCGCCCAGCGACAGCCCAAGCACCAGGATCAACAGCAGCGGCATCACCATCAGCACGATCAGAAGCGCGGCGATCGCGCCAGACCACGCGAAAATCTTTTTTTGCCAGTGTCCAGATGGGCATGATTAGTTCAATCGTGGTTCAATCGCGAAGTGTGCTGCCGGTAAGATGTAAAAACACACGTTCCAGGTTCGGTTCAATCGTCTCGATGCTGAGCAATTCGGTTCGTGTTTGAGATAGCGCGGCGATCAATCGCGGCAACGTGCTCTTTACGTCGCGGCAATGGAGCGCGATTTGATTGCCGGGCGATTCACTCGATCGCGTGTCGGGCAGCGCGCTAAGTTCGCTCCGCAATTCCGGCGTGATCGCCGACACACGAAATTGGATCAATCCCTCGAGCCGTTGCAACAGATTCGGCAGCGTGTCGCAGGCGATCAAATGCCCGTGGTCGATGATTCCGAACGCGCGACGAGAGCGTTTGGACTTCTTCAATGTAATGACTGATATACAGAATCGTCGTGCCGGCCTGATGGAGCCGGCGAATTTCCTCGAACAGATGGGCCCGCGATTGCGGATCGACGCCGACGGCTGGCTCGTCGAGCAACACGAGCTTCGGCTCATGCACGAGCGCGGCCCCCAGATTCAGCCGCCGCTTCATGCCGCCGGAAAACGTCGCGACCGCATGGTCGGCCTGTTCCACAAGCCCTGTCGCTGCGAGCAATCAATCGACCCGCTCGCGCAGCATCGGCGCCGGAAAGATCGTACAGACGGCCGAAGAATTCCAGATTCTCGCGCGCGGTCAATTCGCCGTAGAGCGCCAATTCTTGTGGCACGATTCCCAACTGCCGCCGCAACGTCCGGTCGTTTGGATTCGCCGGCCGCCCGAGAATCCGAGCTTCGCCCGCGGTCGGCTCCAGCAGACATGCCAGGATGGAGACCAGCGTGCTCTTGCCGGCGCCGTTCGGACCCAGCAAGCCGAAGATTTCCCCTTCGGCCACTTGGAAGCTGACGCCGTCAAGTGCTTTGGTGGCGCCGTCGGCGCTTTTCCAAGTCGACTACTTCCACGAGCGGGGCGGTCATTGCGGCGTTCATTGGGCTTCGGATGCAAAATGCGTGGCGAGCATCCTACCACACGTGCCGCGGCCCGTCCCGTTCACCATTTCTTATAGGGCAAGAACTTGCCGCTCATGGTGACGACCACTCGATCCCCCTTGGGATCCTCTTTCTTCTGCACGTCCAATTCGAAGTCGATCGCGCTCATGATGCCGTCGCCGAACATTTCATGGATGATCGCTTTGAGCGTCGTGCCATAGACCTGAGTGATTTCGTGAAAGCGATAGATCAATGGATCGATCGGCACTGTCTGATCCAGTGATCCCTTCATGGGGATTTCTTGAAGCGTCGCGACAAGCTCGGGCTCCAGCCCCAGCGTGGCGCCGACCGTCTCCGCCTCCTCCTTTGACATCGTGGCTTGCCCATGCAACGCGGCGGCTAACCAAACTTTGTGCCGGCCAATCTTCCCGGCAATGGCTTCGAAGCTGAGGCCCTTGCGTTTCTTGGCGGCGAGAATCAATGGCGTTGCATCAGCGCGGGTCATGGCAAGTCTCCGTCAGTTCGGGAGCATTTCTTGAACAACGGCTGTTCCATTTGATTCCCCGCCTGAAGGAATGCGGTCATTTTGCCAAATCCTGTCGGCATGCCAAGGGCCATTGCGGTTCAGACCGCCCGTCCTGGGATCCGCTTGATGGGATTAGGCGTGAGGGGCTTAAGGCTTGTGGTACGGAGAATTGGCCGCCAGCCCAAGCCTCGACGCCTTCCCGCTTCAAGCCTTTCCCCTCAGGCCCGCGCCATTTGAGCCAAGTCGCTCAACACCATCAAGGCGAAGGGAACGAAGTAGCACAGATAGGCCACGCGCCAATCGGGCTTGTCGTAGACGTCTTCGAGCACGTCGTTGAACCTGGCCATGTCGTTGCCAAGGGCTTCTCGCATCAACTGAAGTTGATCCATCGCCACCGACGATAGATTTGCCGGCGGCGATTCGAGCAGATCGGCAGCCAGACACTCGATTTGCTCGAAGCGAGCAATCGGCCAGTGCCGGCAGAGATTGTCGCTCGTCCTCGATTGGCGGGCGACCGCCGAAATCTGGGCGAGTCGTTGCCGAGCCATTGCCAGTGGAACGCCTCGCACGATGGCAGCCAGTTCTTCTCGAAGCATCGGTTCGGCTCCCTTCTGGTACGTGACCGTCGAATTTCTGATTTGGGCCGTTCATCGGCCCGCCGTTCAGCTAGCGAGCAAGTATTGGGCCGTGGATCATCAGTTTTTCGGTTCAATCCCGCGGAATTGAATCCCAATTGGGCCGAGTCGATTCGATCCGACCCAGTTGGAAACCCCACCCACAATCCGAGTGCCGGTCCGCGTCCGTTCCAACGGATTCGGCACGACCTTTGCTCCGTGGTTTGGACGGCTCGGCCTCCCTGGGCAAGCATCTTGCGTTCGTTCTGAAAGGAGTTTGATCTTATGCCAACGACCAAGGAACCTCAGGCCACGTATCATTGCGAAAAATGTGGCAAAACCGTCAAAGCTTCCGGGCGAAAGACGCCAATGTGTTGCGGCGTGGCGATGAAGAAAACTACCGCCTAGCATCCATCGGCAAAGCTCGCACGCATCCGAATCACGGCGCGGCCGTCAGAGGGCGCGTTCCTAGAACGATCGCTGAGGAATAACGCGACCGTTTCCAATCGGGGAGAAATCCAATGGCAAGCGGCCATACCGACCGACCGGCGTTCAATGTTTCGCCTCCAGCGTCCGAACCGTTGAGTCCCGATTGGCTCAATCACGAACATATCGCCGAGCTAACGCACGGTCAGGCGCAGCAACTGATTGAAAGCGCGGGCTCGGCCGACTTGGCGAAGCACGCGATTGAAATTGTCGATCAACAAGCTGCCAACGCGCGACCCAGTGAAGTCGAGTCGCCGCCCGAGGCGCAAACCAAATTGGCTCGGCTCCTTGGCTACACTTCGTATTTGGATCTCGTCGAATCCTCCAAGCAGGCCGGCACGGATGGCGATCGGCACTGGTTGGTCACGGCCGTCGCCGACGGAAGTTGGGCTCTTTGGAACGATTCCGATCTTGCCGTCGAGCAACAATTCGATTCCCAGCAGGCGGCACTGACCGCTGTCGGCGCGTCTACTTCGGTTCGCAAACCGAAATAGCAGGCGTCGTGCGTTGCGTTTTCAAAGCAAGCATTTCCATCTTAGCGAGGAGAAATAATCAATGGTCACGAAGCAAATGGTGCAAGGAACCTGGAATGAAGTCGTTGGCCGATTGCGGGCCAAATGGGGCCAACTCAACCAGAATGATCTGGAGCAATTCAAAGGAAATACCGAAGCGCTGGCCGGCTACATTCAGCGGCATACGGGCGAGGCGCCGAAACGGTCATGCGATTTCTCGACGATTTGCTCGCCGACGGCAGCGACAAGGCGAGCCATGCCGCGGACACCGTTCGCGATTATGCCTCGCGAGCCGCCTCGACTGCCAGGCACACGTTCGATGCGGCCGCGGAGCAAGCGCACCACCGCTATGCCGACGCGGAGCACTTCGTTCAAGAACGGCCGGCAACCTCGGTTGGCGCGGCATTTGCCGCGGGAGCGCTCGTCGGGTTCTGCTTTGCGATGCTGGTGCGGGAAGGCTGAACCGCATTTTGCGCCAATCAAAAGAAGGCGGATTCAAATTCGATCGTTGTGTCGTTGTCGATTGGAACTTTTGCCATTTCTGAAAAAGGAGTGTATGCCATGGCAGCTCTCAAGACGCTCGAAGACTTGTTTGTCCACGAGCTTAAGGACCTCTACAGCGCCGAGCAGCAATTGATCAAAGCCTTGCCGAAGATGGCCAAAGCCGCTTCGTCGGAACATCTGCGCACGGGTTCGAGGAACATTTGGAGCAGACGAAGGGACATGCCGAGCGGCTGGAAAAGATTCTCGACGATCTCGGCCAGACCCATCGCGGGCAAAAATGCAAGGCAATGGAAGGACTCGTCGAGGAAGGCAAACAGATGATCGATGAAGACGCCGCGCCCGAGGTGAAAGACGCCGGCCTGATCGCCGCCGCGCAGCGCGTCGAGCACTATGAAATCGCCGGCTACGGCACCGCCTGCACGTTTGCCCAACTCCTTGGGCACAGCGAAGCCGAAAAAATGCTCCACGACACGCTCCAGGAAGAACGCGAGACCGACGAAAAACTATCGGAGCTGGCGCTCTCGGAAATCAATGTCGCGGCACAATCCGTCAACGGTCAGGAATAAGCCGCCAACATCGAACAGATGAAGAAGGCTCAGCGGCCGACAGGCCGCGATGGGGATCGGTGAATGCCGGTTCCGTCGCGGCCTTTTTTTCGTCGCTCCGCCATAATTCAGTCGTTCGTCATTCCGCGTCCGCATCCTCGCGAACGCTGAATTCCAGCTTCCACCGATGGTTGGAAATCGTGCTGACGCACCACAGTTCGAACACGCCCAGTTCCGTGATATGCGAATGGAAACGGACCGGCACGTAGGCGTCCTCCAAATCGTCGGCCGGCGGCAGCGTCGCCTCGAGCGAATCGGTTTCGGAGATTTCCTCTTCGGTCCATGCCCCGATCAAATCACCCGGCTTGTCTTGCTTGCGAATCGCCGAGCTGAAGAAACGAAATGAGGCCTGTTCGCCCACGACGACGCCGATCTCTCCGCCCGGCACGTCGAGTTCCGTCCCCTCTTCCATCCCAAACGGCACGACGCACAGCGCCCGCAACGGCCGCACGGCGCCAGGAATTGCCAGACCGGCCGTTTCGATGCCGACGTAATACGATCGGGCCGTCCCGCCGCGGATGCGAATTCCGTGGCCTTGCTTGGCCAGGCCGTAGTAAGCGGCGCCGCGAGCGACCGCCAAATCCAAATCGTGGTTTCCTTCGAGGCCTTTCGGGGCTGCGCTTGGCGCCGAACCAATCTCCCGCGACTTGCGAACAACCGCTCGCGCAGCATGTCGGCCTTGAACACGCCGCCGTTGAACAGAATGTGTGTCGGCCGGATCGGACCATTTTTGGCGTCGCCATGCGCCGTGAGAAACGCCGCCAGATGGCGAGTGATCGCCGTGTCCGACTCGAACGGCAAGCCGATCTCGCGGAAACCACTCGCCCGCCGCCGCGCCGGCTTTTCGGAAACCGCGCACGCCGGAAAGAATCCGTCCAACAACATCGCGGTGGCCGCCTTGCGGTCCAGATCGACCGAAATCGTTCCGCCGATCAATTTACTGCCGCGGCCCAGAATCGTCACCGGATGTTTTTTGGGGCCCCCTTCGGCGAAGAGCGTTTCCTTAGCCGCCCGGCAAGCGTGCCACAGCGAGACGGATTGCCAGGGGTCGAGCGTCGATGCCCTTGTCTTGGAACGCGCCGCTCACTTGATGGGCCAGCGCCAAATCCATGTTGTCGCCGCCGACAAGGATGTGATTGCCGACCGCGATTCGCCGCAGCGATAGCTCCCCGTCTTCTTCGGTGACTCCGATCAACGTTAGATCGGTCGTGCCGCCGCCGACGTCGCAAACCAGCAGCGTGTCGCCGACCCTCAATTCGCGCCGCCAGCGTTCGCCCCGATCCGCCAGCCAGGCATAGACGGCCGCCTGCGGTTCTTCGAGCAGCACGAGATTGTCGGGCAAGCCCGCGGTGATGGCCGCTTCGCGCGTCAGTTCGCGTCCACTGGCGTCGAACGAAGCCGGCACGGTCAACACGACTTGCTGATCGCGCACCGGCGCATCGGGATAAGCCGTCTCCCATGCCGAAACCAAATGCTGCAAATACCGCCGCGACGCGGCCACCGGCGATGTCTTGGCCACTTCCGCCGGCGCGTCCGAACGGCAAGATCGGCTGATGCCGATCGACATGGCTATTGCAAAGCCACGATTTTGCGGCGACGACCGTTCGCGTCGGAACATCGGCCGCCTGGTTACGAGCCAATTCGCCGACCGCGTAGTCGCAACCTTTTTCCCACGGCAAATCGTAAACGCCCGAGGAACGTTCGTGCTCGGCCGCCAGATAAAGAAACGACGGCAACATCGGCCGCGATTCAACGGCCGAGGGGCCAACCAACTGCGGAATCGGAAACGTCTGCACGGCCGCGTTTTCGACCCCCAACGGCGCAAACGCCAGCACGCTATTCGTCGTGCCCAAATCGATGCCCAAAACGTACTTGGCCGTCATCTCGCCGTTACCTCAATTCCAATTCCGCGGGCGAAACGACGAGAATCGACCGATCGCCGCCGGTCCACTCCGGCAATTCGCAGCGCACGGCTTCCCAACCATGATGGCAAAGCTTGCCCGTAAATGGCGGCTGGCCAGTGACGTTGCCGACCAATCGAATCCGCGCCGGATCAAAACCCTCGCTGACTTGAATCTCAGAGCCCTCGGCCGCCGACTCGACCGGCTTAAGTCCGAACAGCCGCTCCAGCAGCGCACCGCAATCGCGATGAACATCGCGCACGGCGGCGCCGATCTGCGCATCGCTGTAGCCGGAGATCGGCTCCTTGATGAAATCGACGAACCGAGCTTCGCGCTGCCAGTGCCGCCAGCAAATTGATCGCATCGCTGCGCCAGGCCGCCTTGCGGCCGCGCGCCGCCGCAAGCCCAGGGATGGCCGCCGCCGGCTTTTCCGAAGGCGCAGGACTCCGACGGCCTTCCTTGGGTTTCGGCGATTCTCAAACCGCCAACCTTCAGCGCCTGCTCGACCTGTTCGGCCAACAAACGATTCGTCAGCACGCGAAAAAAAGCGCGAAACGCCAGAACGATTCGATGCATGGGCTATTTGCCAACGGGGTGTCCGCTTCATTACTCCACGCCGTGCATGGTCGCAAAGTCCCCGGCAAAGTCAAGGACTGGTGGCGTCGTGTCCCCAGCCAGTTGATGGGACGGCGACGCCGAACCTATGGCCCGCCAGGGTTTGCATTTTTGCCCTGCCGCGCGGTACAACTAGCATCAATGGCGGTTGATGCGTCCGATGGCCTTACGCATGGCAGGTGGCACGATGCTTACTTTTTTCAATGGACCGAACTCGCGGCGAGAGTTCTTGCGGGTCGGCGGATTGACCTTGGGCGGGCTGACGTTGCCGCGGCTCTGGGAATTGCAAGCGCAGGCCAGTTCCGACGGCCGCCCCGTGACCGATAAATCGGTCGTGTTCTTGTTCTTGCAGGGCGGGCCGTCGCAGTTCGAAACGTTCGACCCCAAGATGGCGGCTCCATCGAACGTTCGCAGTGCGACGGGCGAGATCCCCACTTCGCTTCCCGGCGTGACGTATGGGAGCACTTTCACGCGACTCGCGAAACTCGCGCACAAGACGACGATCGTCCGTTCGTTCCGCACGGGCGACGCCAATCACAATATCAAGCCCGTGGTGTGCAAAGAAACGCTGGGCGCCAATCTCGGTTCGCTCTACGCGCGCATCGCCGGCACGAACGATCCGACGAGCGGAATGCCGCTGAATGTCGTGCTCTTCCCGCGCGCGGTCGATTCCGACACGCAGCCCGGCACGATGAATTTCGGCAAGTTCGACTCCGTCGGTTCGCTGGGCAGCGCCTATGCGCCTTTTGTTCCCGGCGGCGACGGCGAGTTTCAACAGGATTTGCGGCTGAACATGCCGCGCGATCGGCTCGACGATCGCCGTCGCTTGCTCCGTCAGCTCGACGAGTTCAAACGTGGCGTCAACAGTTCAGCCGACGGGCAAGGTCTCGACAAGCTGCGGCAGCAGGCCTTCGACGCGATCCTCGGCGGCGTCGGCTCAGCCTTCGATTGGGCGAAGGAAGACCCGCGCACCATCGAGCGCTACGACACGAAATCGCTAGTCCGGCCGGAGTCGATTAGCCAGCGCTGGAAGAACCACAAGAACTACGCCGATCACGGCGCCTCGCTCGGCAAACTGCTGCTGCTCGCGCACCGCTTGTGTGAAGCCGGCTGCGGCTTCGTGACGGTCACGACCAATTTCGTTTGGGATATGCACGCCGATGAAAACAACGCGCCGTGCGAAGAAGGCATGGGCTACTGCGGGCTGCCGCTGGATCACGCGGTGTCGGCTTTCATCGAAGATGTCGAAGCCCGCGGCCTGAGCAAACGCATCTTGCTCGTCATTTGCGGCGAAATGGGACGCACGCCGAGACTGAATCCCCGAGGCGGCCGCGATCACTGGGGCACGCTCGCGCCGCTGATTCTCTACGGGGGCGGCCTGAACATGGGCCGCGTAATCGGCCAATCGACCCGCGACGGCGGAGAAGCGAACAGCGACGCCGTCGCCATTCCAAACCTCGTCGCCACGATCTTGCAGTCGTTGCTCGACGTCGGCAAGTTGCGCACGATGCCCGGCGTGCCGTCGGACCTAGCGCGAATCATCGCCGCGGAGCCGATTCCAGGATTGGTCGGGTGAACTCGCGCGGTTAACCATTCGGGTCATCAAGTAGGCTGTCGATGGTGATGCCAGGGTGCGATGCTCGGAGGACCGCCGCGCGCCGGTCGATGTTGCGTGCGTTATGAGTTAATTCACCTGACTCACCCGCGCGGCCGCCGTTCGTTAACCCTTGGCCGGCGCTGAATTTGTATGTCAACGGCTCGGCGTAACGTCGGCATCTGGAAGCGGCTCGATGGTTTGCTCAACGCCCTTGAGATGTTTGTCGAAAAACTTCTCGATCAGGCGGTTGACCTTCGGCAGATTGAAGGCCGGCCCGCCGTGTCCTGCTCCGGGAAATTTTTGCAAGGTGACCGGAACGCCTGCTTGCTTCAAGGCGCCGGCCAGCTCAACGCTTTGCGCGAATGGCACCAGCGTGTCGTGGTCGCCGTGCAGAATCAACATCGGGGCACTGTTCTTGCTGACATAATGCGTTGGGCTGACCGCTTCACACGCCGGCTTGTCCTCGCCGACCTTGGCGTCGATCAACTGCGAGTAGGGATCGCCCGAATTCCATTTGAAGATATTGTTCGCGGTGGTGTCGGCGTTGGCTTGCTCGACGACCGTGAAGAAATCGGCCGGCCCATAAAAGTCGCACACGGCCTGGACCCGATCGGATTGATCCTCGTTGCCGCCGATGGCGGGAAACGCCTTTTGGCCGCCGCTCGTGCCGAGCAGAGCGACGAGGTGCCCGCCGGCCGAATCTCCTCCGACGCCGACATGCTCCGGGTCGATGTTGTATTTCTTGGCGTTCGCCCGCAACCAGCGAATGGCGGCCTGACAGTCCTGGATTTGGGCCGGAAATTTGGCCTTTTGGCTGAAGCGATACTCGATGCTGGCGACGACGTATCCCCGCGCCACCTGATTCGAGAAACGGCACCCGGCCTTACTTCCGCCTTGCCATCCACCGCCATGAATCCAGATCAACAGCGGCTGCGGGCGTTCGCTGGGAGTCGCCGGCAGATGGAGATCGAGCTTTTGCGCGGCGTCGCCACCCGCAACATATGGGATGTCGCGCTCGACTTTCACATTCGGTGGATCGGCCGCCCGAGCTTTCAGAGACGAAAACGCGGCGATGTGGAAGATTGCCAGCAGCGTCAGAGAGCGGCGGAGGATTCGCATCGAAGGATCTCGGTGGTGTGGGTGTTCAAGGAGGGACAGTTCATAAAGTAACCCGACGCGCGATCCCCCGCAAGAATTTTGAGTGAATTGATCTCAAGAGGAACGTTAATCCGCTGCTCTAACGGATTTCTATGACGGTCGTCGGGTGCGCCGCCTTAAACGCTGAAAACTCGTCGCTGCTTGCAGACGCCGCTGGGTCGGATTTTCTGACGACGACTAAATCTGGCAAGCGATTTAGCGATTTCAGGACCTTCAGCGAAATGCTGTTGCCGGATAAGTTCAATTCGTGAAGTTTCGCCAGCGGCAGTCCGCCAAGTTGTGAATCCGTCAAGCCGGTTTCCGTTAAATCGAGAGTCCGTAAGTCACCGACACAGCCAATTTCGTCGAGCAATTCCGGTTTCATGCTGCAGTTGCTGAGATCGAGCGCGGTGGTCCCGGATGCATGGATGTCAAGGTGCCGGAGTTCCCGGTTGAATTCGCACTTCAGGCACTCAAGGTTGGGCACATTCCCGAACCGTAGATCGCAGAGCGAATCCGAGAATCTGCACTCGAAAGATTTCAGCAGCGCCAAGTCGCCGACAAGAATGGATTCGCCGTTGTAACGATACAGAGATACCTCGCGCAGCGTCGATATGGTTCCGAGGCTGAGGGACCGCACATTGCCGGCCGGATCCCAGATCATTAGTCGCTCCAAGCTCGGTAACTTGTACAGATCGCCCAGCAACTCGTCGTCGAGCCTGACCCCATCAAGGACTATCTCTGCGAGGTTGGGTAGATCGGACAATCGCAATGCTGGCGAATGCGTCATCGGGAAATGATGCCGATCGCCCGAGAATATGGTAACGACGACCTTCCTCAGATTTCGGAGGCCTCGCAGATTGACTCGCGTGTAGGGCGCGCACCGAATTCCCAATTGTTCTAACGAATGGATGGAATTGACCTCGTCGACCACCGCATCGTTGAAGGCATCGTAACCGATATCAAGGCACTTGAGATTCGGCAACCGCGATAGCTTCGCAAGTTGCTCGGCGTCACACCGATCAATATCAAGCTCTAACGATTCCAGCTTTGGAAATTCAAGCACCTTTTCGAACACGTTTTGATAAGGCCCATGTTCGTGAATTACCAAGTGCCGCAGAAAGGGCATGTGTGACAGCTCGCCGAGGTTATCCGGTGGCGAATTCATGAACCTCAGTCCGTCAATACGCTCGAATGAATCGCCAAAGATCGACAGTTTTGCAATACATTCGGGCAACCACTCCGGCGTGTGCCAGCCAACTGTCGCAAGGGCCCTGGAGTATTCCATCGGGTCCGCGGGGTCGGGCGCAGCGATCTTTTCTAGAGCTATGCGTTCGGCAACTCGTCCATCTCGCCAGTTCACATACAGTGAGCAACCGACACCAACGAGTGCCATCAGCACTAGCGCACTGCTCAATCGAAACTGCCAGCGAAGTCGCTCGCGGAAGCGACGTTCGACTTGCTTCGTCAGAAGAAGAGCCATCACTAACACGGCAGCAAAATCGAGCAGGGCCGCCGAGGGATGGAAATCGCCCATGTTTTCCAGCAGCCAAGGCTTCATCCTTCGCTCAGAATCAGGCCGCAACTTAGCCTGCTGTGAGGGAGCCACCAGCGAGAACTTGCCGCTGCCAGTGACATCCGAAAAAAATTGCTGCTCCTCTGCAATCGACATGAATTCTAGCGACGGTCCGTATTCACGCACAACGATCGTGGCTGGCCGGCAGTGTCTTAAATCTGTGGTGGTGCTGGGTGCATGGCTTCACCTGGCGGAATTTTCTTGACGTGGGGATGGCCTGGCGGGCAGAATTGGGGGCATGAGCAAGCCTCCGCCACTTCCGAAACTTCTATGCGGTCTACTGCTGGCGCTGGCGGCCATCTCCGCCGTGTCGGCATTGCAGGCCGATGACATTTCAGATGCGATTGCCCAAAAGAAAGATGCGGAAGCCAGTGCCGCTGCAGCGCGCAAGGAAGCGAATTCGGTTCAGGTTCCAGGCGATGTGCTCAAAAAGCTCGATTATCGCGACTGGAATTGCGTTGAACATCATATCGCCGACAAGATGGTGCCAGAGATAACAATCAGCGGCCGGGTGACCAAAATCTATTTTAAGCCAGCGTTCACTGGCAGTAAAAAGCAGTCCAAGGATAAAGTGTACGTGCAGTCTTTTATCGTCGAGGGTAAGAGCGGGGAAACGACGCAAATCTACTTGGGTGCCACATGGGATATAGGGAAGCCGGTCTGCTACGTAATCGGCTCAAAGGAGCATGTAGAGGCTCGCAAGTATCTCGACCTGCTCTTTAAGAAAATTCGTCCTTAGTGCGTTAGCGCGATACGGAAAGGCAGTCGGCACGCATGGAGTTGATGGGCGGCCGTTAGCACTGCACACGACTTGGGGCCACTACCGACAGGTCGCCCCCCTAGCCTAGAATCCTGCCACCATTCTAAAATGCCGGCACTCGCCTGGCAGCGCGGCTGATCCCCGCGCCTTCGGCCTTGGCGCGCGTCGCGGCTTCTCACCTAGTCTTGGTCACGCTCGCGCCCTTGGCCCGCCAGTGCGACAAGACTGGGAATCTATGTCGCGCAAAGCCGTTCTGTTGGCGCAATTGGAGGCGATCCGCAAACGCCTTGATGAGCGATCGCGCGTTCAGCCGGGCTTTTCCGTGCTAAGGAATGAGGGTGGCCCATATCGGAAGGTCATAATTGGCACTGGTCCTGTTTACCAAGGCCAGCCGAACTACGGCGCCGCATCGCTTGCGGAGTTCAATGCGATCGAGAGACAACTAACTCCGATGCTCCGTGAACTGGGGGCGAAAATAAGCCCGGAGGATGATGGCATTTTCGGGTGGGTGCTCAATACGACCGTTCAAGACACGCGGCTGCGGCCCGACATGACCCATCCGGTAACGAGCTTGAGCGACCATCCATATCGGGCCGTTGCAATGGCGGTAGAACTATTCATGGCATCGATTCGCGCGGCCGAGGATGCCATTGACGATCTTGTGACGCTCGATCAAGTGGCACCGCTTGTCGGCCAGTCTAAGAGAACGCTTGAGCGGTATCTCAAGCAGGGATTGATCCCAGAGCCAGACTTCCGGGGTGGCAGCGGCAAGGCGCATAAGTGGCTTTGGGGTAGTCTACGGCCGGCCCTAGCCGAATTCGCTGGCCGCGAATTGCCTGAAAAGTTTCCGGGTTCGCGGATCGTGTGACCGACAAGTGGCCGACAACCACCGACAACCGCCGACACGCGAGAAATCTTCGCGTTTCTATTGGCTTTTGCTCAGGCCGACAACCGCACGCAACCTGTGCGCATGCGCGTAGGATGACCGCGGCGTTACAAGCGGGGCGTTCATCCTTAGACCCGGCAGCAAGCCGGATCGCAGCAGAAAAGAGGTAGCGATGCGGTGGCAACCATCCGGCAGAATATGAGCCAGCCGGCCACGGATGGCCACTCAGGGGTTGCCAGGTGGTATTGCGGCCCTATACGCGGCAAGACCGGGTTCGATTCCCGGCAACTCCACTCATTTTCTACCACGCTTGGCGGTGCGCAGCAATACTTCCCGCGCCCAAGTCGAAACCTTGTCCCCAGCCGCCTGCCTTATTTGCTCAAACTCGGCATCGGTCAGTTTGAGCAAAAAGGCCGGTTTCCGTTTCTCCGAATCCGGCAATGCCGGCCGTCCACGCGATGCTTTGGCCATAATAAAAGAATATCCTAAAAATGTTGCGTAGGGTATTGCAACCGCCGAATAAAAGGATATACTATAAATCATGGGTTGGCAAGAGCGGCCAACAAAAAACCCCAGTCAGTGCTGAAACACTGGCCGGGGCGAAGAACAAACCAGGCTTTCGCTAGGTTGGTCCCAACAACCGCATTCTAGCGAGAGCCGCAAACGAAAGCGACTCTAAAATGATTGCTTGCGGCCATCCGGAAAAACTGAAAGACGGCAAGGATCGAGACGGCAATCAGCGCTACAAGTGCAAGACTTGCGGCAAGCGATTCGCCGAACCGAAAGAGAAGCCGCTGGGCAATATGTACGTGCCGGTTGCCGATTCCAAGATGGTGTTGCGGATGCTCATTGAAGGATCGAGCATCCGAAGCGCCGAACGCATTACGGGCGTCAACCGCAACACGGTTTGCAAGATTCTGGTTCGCTTCGGCACGGCCTGCCGCGAATTCTTGGATCGTCGGATGCAAGGATTGAACTTGACCCACTTGCAATTCGATGAGCAGTGGACCTACGTCGCAAAAAAACAGGCGCGGCTCACGATCGACGAGCGCGCCGAGTCTGCCGAGATTGGCGACATTTATTTGTGGACGGCCATCGACCAGAAAACGAAGTTGCTGCCGTCGTTCCTGATTGGCAAGCGGTCGGCCGACAACGCCCGCCGGTTTATGATGGACGTTGCGGGCCGGCTCGTATTCCCGAACGCCCACGCGAGCGATGCCCACGCTTTCCAGTCGGGCGGCTATCTCGCCGTGGTTCAAATCTCCACGGATGGTTTCGCGGGCTACCCGGAAGCGGTTGATTTGGCTTTCGGCCCCTACGCGAAGTACGGCACGATCATCAAGGAATACAAAAACGCGACGATGCAATACACGCCGAACGAAATGGTGGGAACGAAGCGAACGGGCATACGCGGGATAAAGGGCCGCGAGCAGCGCACGATATGCACGTCACATATCGAGCGATTGAACGGCACGCAACGGCTGTTTATGAAGCGGTTGAACCGCTTGACCGTTTGCTTCTCCAAAAAGCTAGAGAACCTTGAAGCGGCGTTCGCCATCTTCGCGGCCAGTTACAATTTCTGCTGGCAGACGCGCAAGCCGGGGAAGTCTGGAAAGAAGCGACCGACGGCCGCTATGATGGCAGGGCTGGCCGGCCATGTCTGGAGCTTTGACGAATTGTTTGACGCGGTGCTGGGTGGCGAAGCGGCAAATTCGCGTTGACGGTTTTTATCGGCCACGGTACTTTGTGGGTGTTGCTGTCTCGGGTCGGTTTCTGAGTTTTGCCCCTGGTTGTCGGATTCCGATGACCAGGGGCTTTTTCTGTGCAAATTGCTATTGGAGCGTGCAAGCGGTCTCGGGTAGATTATCCGCAGACGCTAGCTTAGGAACGATCAAGAGACAGCAACAATCTCTCGGCCAATTCTCGGCTGGCTGCCAAACGGCAGTTCATTGACAACCCACGCACACTTCGGCGATTGATTGCGCTCAGCCTTTGTGCGCATTAAAAAGCCTCGGAAGGCTGTCACCCTCCGAGGCCGTTCAATCGCTGAATTTTCTCCCGTAGCTCAATTGGATAGAGCAGGAGCTTCGTAGGCCCAGGGTTGTGGGTTCGAGTCCCACCGGGAGAAATCCAGCGTTCGACTCTAGTTTAGATCGGTCGTTCCGTGGTCCGCAATGATTTGGCGAAGAATTTTACGAAGATACGGAAAGCAATCCATCGCCGCAAGGGCACTGCTTACGCATCGCCAAATGTCGATACGATTAGATTAGGCCCTCTCAATGACCGACTGGCCAACAGCACAACAAACCGCAGCCAAGACCGCACGCTGGGCGGTCACGATGACCAAGGTGCGTATCCGTGCGATGCTCTCTAGGACGAAGTGGCAGCTTGTCACGTTCCTTGGCGGTAGCGGCGGCGAGTCGGTCGGCATCGTTGATTTGCTGGCCCTGCGCAAAAATCACGCCGCTTGCAAACCGCCGGCCAAGCGTGGCGATTCGTTTGAGATTATTCTCATTCAGGTGAAGGGCGGAGCGCTCCGTTCCCGACTGCCGATGAAGTGCATCGGCTGCGGCTCGTCGGCCGGGCGTACAAAGCGAAAGCGATCCTACTGGCGCAGTGGAAGCGAGGCAAACAGGCCGAATTCTTTTCGTTGCGAAAGCGGCCGACGGCGATGGCCCGCGATAATTGGATCAAACTCGATTCTCCGGGGACGGTTTTCCATTAGGCCGGCCTGGACCCTGAATTCGACCACCACAGATTTAAGACACTACCGGCTGGCCAACCATGATGATAAGTGAGCATCCCAATTCGCCGACCCATGAGGTCGAGACCGCAAAGCACGACAAGCAGCACTGCGAACATGAGCAGGTCCAATGGCCTGTGCCGCGGCAGCACCCAGAGCAACGACCGCCAGACCTTGAATGAAATTGCCATGATCAGCCTCATGACCCGATCGAATAATTCGCAGCCCCCGAAAAACTTCGTCGCGCAGCTATAGAAGCCCATACGCCGAAAGCGTCTTCCGCAGCTTCCCTTCGCTCGCCGCGTCGAGCGGCGTCATCGGCAGGCGCAGTTCGCCGGTGTCGCGGCCCAGCAGCTTCATGGCGGCTTTGATCGGGATCGGATTGGTCGCCAGGCCGAGCATGTCGCGGCAGAGGGGGAACAGCTTGCGGTGCCAACGCTGGGCTTCGGCGATGTTGCCCGACGTCGAAGGCCGCGACCAGCGCGATCACGTCGCGCGGGCACGATGTTGCCGACCACCGACATGACGCCCCGGCCGCCGATCGCCATCAGCGGCAGCGTCAGGCTGTCGTCGCCGCTGAGGACGGTCAGGTTCGTAGTGCGAGAGATCTGCGACGCCTGGTCCAGCGAGCCGGTCGCTTCCTTGACCATCGCGATGTTCGGCAACTCGGCCATGCGGGCGATCGTTTCCGGCTCGATGTTCTTGCCGGTCCGGCCGGGAATGTTGTAGACGCAAATCGGAATGTCGACCGCCTCGGCCAGTGCCTTGAAGTGTTGATAAAAACCTTCTTGCGTCGGCTTGTTGTAATACGGGGCGACGACCAGCGCGGCGTCGGCCCCTGCTTCGCGGCCCAGCGTGTCAGCCGCAGGGCCTCGCGGGTGCTGTTCGAGCCGGTGCCGGGCATCACCTTGATCCGGCCCGGCCGCGATCTCGACCACCGCCGCGATGACCCGCTCGTGCTCTTCGTGCGACAGCGTCGGCGATTCGCCCGTGGTGCCGACCGGGCAGAGGCAACTGCGTGCCGGCGGCGATTTGAAATTCGATCTGCGTCCGCAGCGCGGGCAGGTCGACTTCGCCATCCTTGAACGGCGTGTAATGGCGACCGACAGACCGGCAAACGCTTCACCTTTGGTGGACATGAGGAGACTCGCAGTCAGACTAGCGTGGGCTTTACCCACGGATGCTAGGGATCAGCCGAAGCCACGCTCGATTGGATGTTCCAATCAGCGAAGCATCATAAGAACGGGTTGCCGGCTGCAAATCGGGGCGCGGAGAGTCCGTCGACTTTCGCATCGCGGAACGGCCGCGACTCGTTCGTGGCGAAGGCGCTAGGCGAGATCAAGCTTTCATCTCGCGGACGGCTTGCTGCAGGCCGACGCAGATGGCTCGGGAGACGATGCTGTGGCCGATGTTCAGTTCCGACAGGCCTTCCAATTCGGCGACCGGCCGGACGTTGCGGTAGGTCAGGCCGTGGCCGGCGTGGAGCGTCAGGCCGGCTTGGCGAACCATGCCGGCGGCCCAGGAGAGCGCGGCGAGTTCAGCGGATCGCGGCTTGCCGTCGGCGGCCAGGGCATACGCGCCGGTGTGGAGTTCGACGGCATCGGCGCCGAGTTCGGCCGGCCAGTTCGACTTGCTTCGGATCGGGATCCAAAAACAGGCTGACGATGATGCCCGCCTCACGCAAACGGCCGACGGCATCGGCGACGGCCGCGCGGTTGCCGGCTGCGTCGAGGCCCCCTTCGGTGGTCACTTCTTCGCGTCGCTCCGGCACGAGCGTCGCCTGATCGGGCCGCACTCGGCAGGCGATCGCCAGTACATCTTCGTTGCAAGCCAATTCGAGATTCAGCTTCACCGTCACGGTCTGGCGGAGAATCTCCAGATCGCGGTCCTGGATATGCCGCCGATCCTCGCGGAGATGGATCGTGATCCCGTCGGCGCCGCCCAATTCGGCCAATGCGGCCGCCCAAACCGGATCCGGCTCGTTGGTCCGCCGAGCCTGGCGAAGCGTGGCGACATGGTCGATATTGACGCCGAGGAGACGCATGGAGGAAGGGTGACGTTGAGGGGGGAGGGTGAAGCTTTACTATCTTCAATAGGCCGGGGATTGTCCAGCGGCGACGGATGGACAGTCGGTGGAGGCGGTTGGCTCGACCAAGGTTCGCTGGTCGGTAATTGCGATTCCGATCTCCGACCTCCGACCTCTGACCTCCGACCCTCAAATTTTCCTCGCCGCGGTTGTACTTTTGAGCTATGTTTCAATTACGGCCCAGGCAGCTTTGCACGAAGATGCTCTGGCCGACACGGATTTATCACGCCCGATCAATCGTCGCGTTCGCGGCTAGGGCGTGCTGTCCTGATCTTCAATTCCCGCGATTGACAGCCTTGCGGCGATCCGGTTGTACGGTTTGCGCCGGTGATTCGTGGGGATTGCTGGTGCGTTTGCTGATTCGCTTTTCAACGTTGACGTCTCATCTTTTGCGGAACTCCATGAGGGGACACTTCATGAATTGTCACGACTTGGCCGTTGCCATCGAGCGGTATCAACCGACCGCGCCGCCGCGTGATCGTGGCGCGGCTCTGCCTGTTGCTGACGAACACGACGGAGAATCTCGACGCCCTGCAAGACGATTCTCGGCTTGCCGACGCCTGGCAGGAGATGGGGCTGCGCTTGCAGGCGGCGACCGATCAACATGCCGCCATGACCGAGGAACTCGAGCAACTGGCACAGACCGACGTCAAATCGTTCACAGCGGAGCAAGTCTGGGTGCTGATTCGCGCGATCAAAGTGCAGAGCCAGATTCTGCAGCTTTATCTCGGTCGCTCGCCGCTGGAGGTTTGAGCGGCCCGCGATACTAACCCGAAGCGTTAGCGAGGGCGAACTCCAACGTAGCGCCGCCCTCGCTAACGCTTCGGGTTTGTGTTGCAATTCACCGTGCGGCGACCCAATCAAGTGCGGCTGGGCAAGGTTGAAGAAAGCTCTCCAGCAACGACGGCTGCGCCGCCAGATCGAAATGCACGCGGCTGCCGATTGCCTGGTGACGCTCCACCAAGTCGTAGCGATTCTCAGGCTTAGCAGCGCAACTCGACAGCGAACCGTTCGGTTCCAAGCGCCAATTCTCGTTCAAATAGCCGCGCAGCCGTTGCCCCTGCTGGCCGAGCCAGCGGTTGCCGCCCAGCGTCAATTCAATCGGACAGGGACGCTGATGCTTTCGACTCAAATGGGCCGCCGCCGGCAGAACGCCCGCCATTGGTGCTCGATGACCATCCGGCATCACTAAATGCTGGCACAGAAACGCCAGCCCGCCCCCTTCGGCATAAATCCGCCGGCCGGAGCAAACATGCTCGCGCAGCGCGGCGTGCAAACAGTGATTGCCCGACAACTCGGCGGCCCGCGCCTGGGGCTTACCGCAGCCGATATACACGAGATCGCAATCCGGCGGCAAGCTTTCGTCGTGCAACGGCGAAAAGTCGCGAACCGTCGCGCCCAATTGCTCGAGTGCATTCAGCGTGTCGGGAAAATAGCCGCGAAATATCTCATCGTAGGCGACGGCCACCGTCAGGCGCGACCGGCCCGTGCTAGCGAAGCCGCGAATCTGCTCCGAACAATTGGCCAACTCACCGAATTCCGGGGCCGCAATTCCCTCGGCTCGCTCGAAACCGGGCAGCTTGCAGCGCCTCGCCAATTCGAGCAATGCCGCCGGACGAACATATTGCAACAAATTGTCGCCCAGGCAACTGCACAAATCTCGTGGCGGTTTCTCACAGGGCGTAAGCTGGCAGATCACCTCGCGCACGCCCGGCAAATCTTCCAGCGCCCCGAGCACCGGCAAACCCCACAGCGACTCGATCATCGTTTGTAGGCGGTAAAAATCGCTGGGGCTGCTTACGCCGTCGAGAATCAGAGCATCCGCCGTCGGGCGGCGAGTGGACAAGTGGCAATCAGCCTGTCCGCGCACATTCCAAACCCCCAGCCGGGGCATGCGCCAGCCAGTCGCAAAGCGTCTCCAATTGTCCGCCCGGCTCGTGGGCCGACGTGCCCGACAAATTCCCTTCGACGATGGCCAGATCGCTTTGCCGGGCCACGCGGAAAAACGTTTGCAAGCAGAAATCGCGCGACATCAGCCAGCTATCAAGATGCCGGGGGGCAACGCCGGTAATGACACTGGCGGCCTCGACCTCGGCCAGGCACGATCGCGGCAAGAAGCTTTGAATTCGCACGCCATGGCGGTCCAGCGCATCGATGACGCCCCACAGAACGGGCCGATAATCGGTCTCCGCGGAGACGGAGCCGATTGCAAGGCGGGGCAGCCCACTCATGCCAAAGCTCACTGGAAGGGACGGCTCACATCGGTCCCCGTGGGGCACCACGAGAAACAGCCCGAAGCGATCCGGCTCACAAGCCCATTCTTAGTCCGTTCGTGGGGAGAGTCAAGCATCGCCCCCCAAGAAATTGCCCTGCCCGACGAATTCTCTTGGCGAATTCTTTTGGCGAATTCCGCCCGCGATTATTTGCCGCCCAAACATGCCTTGACACGATCCCGGAAATCGCCACAATCCGGCCCCACTCTCCGCTGTCGGAACCACATGACGTGCGACCGGCGGCGGAAGACATTTCCCAGACGGCGGCGCCGAGCTAGATCGGCGACGCGAGGCAAGGAGGCCTTGCGAAATGCCACAATGGACCCCGCTTACGCGCTCGATTAGCCTGCGCCAGCTTTGCCCCGGCGCGAAGTTCTTCGGCGCCGACGACATCGTCGTCTCCAGTATCGCGGCCGATTCACGAGAAGTCGCCGAGGGCGATCTTTTCGCCGCTCTGAGCGGCACGCGAACCGACGGCCACCATCATATCGACGAGGCCTTGCAGCGCGGCGCTGTCGCCGTCTTGGCCGAACGATTCGTGCCGACCGATGGCCGGCCGCTGTGCGTCGTGCCTGACACGTCGCGTTGCCTTCGCCCGCATCGCACAAGCGCGATTGAACAATCCGAGCCGACGCTTGAAGGTGATCGGCGTCACCGGCACCAGCGGAAAGACATCCACAAGCTGGCTCATCCGCGGCATTCTCGAAGCGGCCGGCTGCCCGACCGGAATGCTCGGCACGATCGAGTTCAGCGACGGCGAATGGTCGTCGCCTTCGCCGGAAACGACGCCGCCCGCCGCCGTGCTCGCGCAATGGCTGTCGCGCATGGAAACGGTCGGCTGCACACACGCGGTGATGGAAGTGTCGAGCGAATCGCTGAGCCAGGCCCGCGTGGAAGGGATCGAGCTGCACGCGGCCTGTGTGACCAATGTCCGCAAGAATCATCTCGACTCGCACAACACGCTGGCTAACTACCACGCGGCCAAATCGAAAATCTTCAAGCATCTGGCCGCCGATGGCTTCGCCGTGCTGAATGCCGACGATCCGGTGGCCGCAAGCTTCGTTGAACGCGGTGCAAGGGCCGGTGCTGACGGTCGGCATGACGGCGATGGCCGAAGTCACCGCCGAAGTAATCGAGCGATCGATCAGCGAACAAACTTTCTTGCTAACCGCCGGCAGCGACACGGTTCCGGTGCGCACGCGCATGATCGGCGATCTTCATGTGTCGAATTGCCTGGTGGCCGCGGCCGTGGGATTGGTGTCGGGCATCGAACTGGCCGACGTCGCCCGCGGCTTAGAGCAGCGTCGAGCAAGTGCCAGGCCGGATGGAACGCATCGAATGCGGACAGTCGTTCGGAGTGTTCGTCGATTACGCCCACACGCCCGACGCTCTGGCTGCCGTGCTCGATTCGCTGCGCGAAGTGATCTCCGGCCGAGTGATTTGCGTGTTCGGCGCCGGAGGGGAGCGCGACCGCGAGCAAGCGTCCGCTGATGGCGGCGGAAGTCGAACGGCGAGCCGATCTGACCGTGCTGACGCAGACGAATCCGCGCTGCGAGCCGCCGAATCGAATTCTGCGCGACATGCTCGCGGGTTCGAATGGCCGAACGCAGGTCGAAACGATTCCCGATCGAGCCGACGCGATCGCTTGGGCGCTATCACAAGCCGAAGCGGGCGATTGCGTGCTGATCACCGGCACGGGACACGAAGAACATCAACTCGTCGGCAATCGTCGCCTGGCGATGGACGATCGGCAAGTGGCGCGGCAATGGTTGTATGACAATTCGCTGTCGACCGAAATGCTCGTGCCGGTTTGGCAGCGGCAACGGGCGGCGTGAGAATCAGGAGTCTGGCTCATTTTTTGGCCACTTGCGGCAGGGATTACAAAACGACGTTAATGCCGAAAAATGTGCCTGACCCTTTGGCGACGCCGTGGGGAACGCGCGAAACCGCAAGCGACAGATGAGCCGGACAAAGTGAACAGACGACACGCTAGATCGAGCGAACCCATCATTCTTCCCATCAATTCTTTCGTCACCTCGTCGCCTGCCTGCGATTCCGATTCCGTCATGCAGCTTACCTTCGCCGATCTTCACGAACTGCTCGGCGGCAAGCTCCGCATGGGAGCGATGCCTCCTTGCGACGGCGATACGACGCTCGTCGGGCCGGTCGTCGTCGACAGCCGCGAAGTCGAAGCCGGACGAAGTTTTTTGGGGACTCATCGGCACGCGGTTCAACGGAGCGCATTTCGCCGAAGAGGCGTTTGTTCGCGGAGCGGCGGGAGTGGTTGTGTCGGGACGGCGCGTCGAGCCGTGGGCGGGCCGTTGGTCGCTCGAAGTCGAAGACGCACAAAAGTCGATGTGGGAACTGGCCGCCTGGAGTCGCAAGCGTTGCACCGCGCCGCTCGTGGCGGTCGACCGGCAGCGTCGGCAAGACAATGACGCGGCAGATGATCGACACGGTGTTCGGCTATCGGTCTCAGCGGACCCCGAGCCGCGAAGAATTGCAACAGCCACGTCAGCGTGCCGCTCGGTTTGCTCGGCTTGGAGCAATGGCATCAATACGGCGTCGTCGAGCTTTGCGCGACGCGGGCCGGTGAAATCAGCCGACTGGCCCGACTGGCTCGGCCGCAAATCGGCGTCATCACGAATATCGGTTCGGCTTGCACCGGGCGGTTTCGGCAAATTCCGCAGCCGTCGCCGACGCAAATGCCGAGTTGTTGAGCGAGTTACCGCGAGGCGGCACCGCGATCTCGAACGCCGATGATCCGTCGCTACGACGGATGGCGCATCGCTGGGCGGGAAGAATCACTTGGGTTGGTCGCGGGGCCGATTGCGATCTGACGGCCGTCGATGTCGTCAGCGCCGAAGGGCACTTGCGATTCCGTGTCGAGGAACAGGCGTTCGATGTACACGTCTGGGGTCGGCATCATGTGGCTTCGGCGCTGGCCGCGATCGCGGTCGGGCGCTTGTATGGATTGGATTTGCGCGAAATGGCAACCGCGCTGGCCGGTTATCGCCCGATGCCGATGCGCTGCGAAGTGCTGACGATCGCGGGAGCAACGTGATCAACGACACCTACAACTCGAGTCCAACGTCGATGCGGGCCGCCTTGGTATTGCTGCGTGAAATCGACGTCCCCGGTCGGCGAATCGTCGTCGCGGGCGACTATAGCGACCTCGGCGATGCGGCTGGCTATTGGCATCAGCGGCTCGGGCAAGACATCGTGCATCAATGCGGCGCGGACTTGCTGATTGCCTGCGGCCGGAACTCGACGACGGTGCTGAATGCGGCGACGGAAGCCGGCATGACCGCCGATCGAGCCTTCGCTTGCCGCCGCTGGGATGAAGCCTTGGAGCAACTGAGCAAGATCATGCGGCCGGGCGACGCAGTGCTGGTGAAAGGCGCCCGATCGATGGGCCTGGAACGAATCGTGGAATCACTCAAATCGCGACCGCCGGCGGCAATGCCGCTGCGAATCGCCGCGTAATGAAAGGAAACACTAAGGCTCCATCGTTGACGTTCGGTTTGCGGGAACCGGAACGTCGCCCTCCCTCCTGGGGTCGGAGCAATAAGCTCGCCGCAGCGCGGTTTCTGGGTCAACCGCTGCGGCGAGTGCTTCGCGATGGAGCCTACGACTGAGCACCGGGGCGGCGCAGGCCGCTCCGGTGTCTCAGGGAACAACGCGGGTGGGGCCTGAAGGGTGGCGCATCTCGCTGGGGCAGCCAGACGAGGTTGAAAGCGCCGACTGCGGAACGGCGATGGAATTCGTTCCATCGCTGTTCCGCTTATTCAATTGACTCCGCCCGAGCGTTGCGGTACTTTTCTCCCGCTTCAATCTCTGTTCCTCGCCGTTCCAACGCGGAGATTCGTGCATGGCCGAGCCGGCGAAAATCAAGGCCGAATCGAAGCGTTGCGATTTGTGCGACGGCACCGAGTTCGAACTCATTGCCCGGCACGATCGCCGCGGCAAGGAATTGTTGACCGGCGTCTGCAAGCAATGCGGGCTGGTCTCGCACTGGAACATCCCCAGTGAAGTCAACCTGCAAGATTTCTATGCGACGCGCTATCGCCGCGAATACCACGGCGAACTGACACCCTCGGCCCGCCGTGTCATGCGGGCCTGGCGAAACGCGAAGCGAATCCAGAGCCAATTGGAGCCCTCACTCAAACCGGGCAGCGATATTTTCGACGATCGGCGCGGGCATCGGCTGCGCGGCCAAGGTGTTCGAACTGGCCGGCCATCCGGCTTCCGGCGTCGAGCCGAATTTCGGATTCCAGGATTTTTCCAAGAATCAGTTGCACGCCCGCGTCGAATCGGGCGATCTATGGGATGTTCCGACACAAGCGGCTCACGACACGGTGCTATTGATTCACGTCATCGAGCATTTCCGTTCTCCGCGGCAAGCTCTGCGACATATTCATCGCATCCTGAATCCGGGCGGCCAGCTTTACGTCGAGTGCCCGAATCTCGGCGCTCCGTTCGCGACGCGGCCCAAGCTGTTTCATTTCGCCCATATCCACAATTTCACGCCCGCCACCTTGCAAATGCTGGCCCGCCGCTGCGGCTTCGAAGTCGAGCGCTGGTTCTCGACGCCGGACGATCCGAATTTGCAAGTGCTGCTGAAGCGCGTCGATTCCGAAGTGTTGGAAATCAATCCTGACAGCTATCGCCAAACGATGGCCGCGCTTCGAGCGATTCGGCCCGTGGTCGTATCATCTTCGCCGGCGCTATCTTGTGCCGCGACTGGCAAAGCTCTCTTCTTATGCCGTTGAATATCTAATCGCCGGGCCTTATGTGACGCGGATTCTCCGCCACTGCGCCGCGGCGGAAGCGGCGAGCAAGAAGACGGCGAGCAGTTCGGCCAAACAACGAAGCGCAGCGTAGCTTCGTCGTGTGAATGCAACGCCGCACGCTCCGCGCTACTTCCCAATGCAGAACCGGTTGAAGATCCGCTCCAAGATGTCGTCGGTGTAGATCGTGCCGACGACTTTGCCGAGTTCGACGAGCGAATCGCGTGTTTCGGCGGCGATTAGTTCTTCGCCGCCGGAGGATGCGGCAATCTTGCTTGCGCGGGTGAGGCAATCGGCGGCTAGTCGCAGGCTTTCGTGGCAGCGTGTCGCGGTCGCTGCGACGGCGCCGGCCGGGTCGGTTCTCGTTAGATGATCGTGGATCGCGGATTTCAGGGCGTCGAGGCCGGTGCCGGTGGCGGCGGAGGTTTTCAGCAAAACCGGCGGCGCGGCGCCGTCTCGCGCGGTAAGCCCAGGGATGGCTGCCACGGCGGCCGGCGATTGAGAAGTCGTCGCCAGCCTTCCCTGGGCATGGGGGAGCGCATCGAGGTGGTTAGCAGGTGCATCGGCTGCGTCGCACTTCGTCAGCACCACTATCTGGCGCTCGCCGGCCGCCAATTGCGATTGCTCCCAAGCATTCGGCGCCCGCGTTGCATCGATGCATAGCAGCCGCAGATCGGCTAGCTCGGATTGTTCGACCGTCATCTGTTGCGCCACATCGGAGATTTGATCGCTGTTGCCGTCAAAAAACTCTCGGCCGGCGGTGTCGGTCAATCGGCAGGTGAGTTCGCCGAGTGGTAGCGGCGCGGTTAGATAATCGCGCGTCGTGCCGGCAACGTGGGACACGATCGCCGCCGAGCTGCCGAGCAGCGCGTTGAACAAGCTGCTCTTGCCGACGTTCGGCCAGCCGACGCATGCGCACGCGCGGCTCGAATTCCGTCCGCGTGCGAGTGCGCATCTGCTGCAACAATTGGCGGATACTTTCCGCCGCCGCCGCGAGCCGCGATTGCAAATCGGCGGCCGAAATAAACAGCAAATCTTCTTCCGTGAAATCGAGCCCGGCTTCCAGATCGGCCAGCAGATCAAGCAGCTCGTCTCGTAGTGACGCCAACGGTCCGCTCAGCCCGCCGGCCAATTGCGAGAGAGCGACATCCAATTCGCGTCGATCGGCGGCGTCGATCACTCCCAGCACCGCTTCGGCTTGCACAAGATCGAGCCGGCCGGCAAGAAAGGCTCGTAGCGTGAATTCGCCCGGTTCAGCCAATCGGCGCTCCGGCGAAACAGACCGCTCGCAACAATGCCGCCAAGAGTGGCGGCGATCCGATCGTGTGCAGCTCCGCGACAGGCTGCCGCGTGTAACTGCGAGCGGTCGGCCAGAGATATAGAAGGCAGGGGGCGGAGAGCGGGTGAGGATGAGGTTCGATGAGAACGCCCCCGGCCGGGATCGGACTGGTGACGGTGCCATAGACGACACATGCATGGCGCAGATGTTCCAGCGCGGCGCGGTCGTGGGGAGCAAATACATGGGATGCTACCGCGACCGCCTCCGGACCGCTGATCCGCACGATCCCGCGCGCCGCTCCACCGGCCGCCGTCGCGATCGCCGCAATCGTGTCGTCGGGCGAATGCATGGCCGTTGAATGAAAGAGATCGAACGACGCGCGAAACTGCAAGCGAGCATCGTGAATCAAATGCGATTGCGGGCCCCTTATTCTCCCTGCTCCCCGCTCTATCCCCTCCGCCCCCGCTGCTTCTTCCTACTCGAACCGCCGTGGCCGTTCGTGCTGGCGGGCGCGGCTGGCCGGGCTGCGACCGCCGCCGTGCCGGGGGCCGGGCCGATTGTCTTCGGCAGCAACTTGCGTTCGGCGATGCCCCACAGGCTCGACGCGATGAAGTAGAGGCACAAGCCGCTGGCCACCTTGAAAACATCACGCCCATGAAGAGCGTCATGTACTTCATGATTTTCTGCTGCAGGGCCGTGTTGTCGTCGGTCGCCGGCGGCATGAACATCGATCTGCTGCCAAATGAACAGGCTGACCGTGAACAGCGGCAGGATATTCAGATACGGCCCGAGCCAGCCGTCTCGCCAGACGAGCAGGTCGGGCATCACGTTTTGCCAGTTCCAGAACATGTCAGGCGCGGCCAGGTTCGAGCACCAGCGGACCGCCGTCCCCCAGCAGCGACGCCGCCGCAGCTCCACGTTGACCATCAGCGAGCGATACAAGCCCATGAAGATCGGCAACTGCACGAACACCAGCAGGCAGCCGCCCATCGGGTTGTAGTTGTGCTTCCGCCACAGTTCCTGGGTGGCGCGGGTCTGCTCCTCGGCGTTGGTCTTGTACTTCTCGTTGATCTTCTTCATCTCCGGCTGCAGTTCCTGCATCTTCTCGTCGCGAGCGCCTGCTTGCGCGACAGCGGGAACATGCACAGCCGAACCACCACGGTCAGCATAATGATCGCCAGGCCGTAGTTGCGGACGATCCATGGAAGATTCCAGGATGGCGACCATCGGGCGGGCGACCCAGCCAAACCAGCCGTAGTAGACCAGTCCGCCGATCTGGTTGCCCGGTCCGCCGCCGTATTGATCGAGGAGTCTCGGTTGTTTCGGCCCGACGAACACTTGATAGTCGTGCTCGATTTTCTTGCCGGGATCGAGCACTTCGTTCATGCTGGTCAGCCGGCAGGTGCAATCGACTTTTCGCCGCACGGTCACATTCTCGGGCACCTCGCCGACAATCATCGGGCGAATTTCGGAGAGCCAGGCTTCGGGTTTCCGCCCTGCTTGCGGTTGGTTTTGCGGGATCAGCGCGGAGGCGAAATACTGAGCATCGACCCCGACATACGCCAGCGGAGCGTCGGGCAATTCGGGCCCGTAGGTCTTCGTCGGTTCCTCTTTCGGCGGCGGTTCACCTTTTTTCTTGGCTTCGAGTTCCTTGTATTGCCGATCGGCGAGCGGCATGGAGTTGGCCAACACGTCGGTGACGCCGTGGAACTTGAGCGCCACGATGCGCGACGCCAATCCTGCTCCAATCGTGAGAAATGCGATACGAATACCACCAACCCTCCGTCGGCAATCCGGTCGGGCCATCGAGCTGATACGCGACCGAATGCGCCTTCTTGCCGACGTTGCGAACTTCGACGTGCAGCATCAGGTGATAGGCCGGCGGCGACGAAGCATCCGGCTTGTCGGGCAGCCGGGCGAGCTTGTATTGCTTCACCAACTCCAAATCCCAGCGTGGCAGCTTGCGCGTGAATTCGACAGTGTCGCGGTCGATGCGATTGCCCTTCCATGGGCCGGGTGCGCAAATGCAGGCCGGCGATTTCGTCGCCCAACTGAGCCGTGTCGTTCGAATCGTCGTCGGCTTGATGGAGCGTGAACAGGAACGATAACGGGTCGTGTCCGTCGGGCGGAAGGATATCGAGCGGATCGGTGTTTGCTTCGGGGGCGATTACGGAGAGGGGATAACGGCCGAGCGTCGCCGTCAACGTGAGTTTCGCACCATCGCGCACGACGGAGATATCGACCTTTTGTTTCGGGTCCGTCGTGTTCAAGGCATCGATCAGGTCTTGCGGACTCTTGATCGGCTGGCCATCGAGCGCGGTCACCATGTCGCCCGGCTTCAATTCGGCCGCGGCGGCGGGCGTGCCTTCGCCGACGACATTCACGCCGCAGCCGGTTCCCTTCGGACCGGGTTCGAGCGCCAGCCGGCCCAGATAGCCGTGCCGATTGTCAAGGTCGCCATATTTCGGATTGCTGAGCTCGATCCGTTCGACGGCGGCGCCGCGGTTGGTCAGCGTCACCAGCATTTCATATTTGTTGCCCGAGTCGGGCGGGGCGACGGAGCCGAGCGTGAACCACTGTGGCTTGATCTCGATGGTTTCTTCGGCGGGCAGAAGGTTGTTGGCCTTCACGGCAGGCTGTTCACCTCCCGGTTTTTCAACGGCGGGCTGTTCACCGCTGGCGCGGGCTTTTCCGCGGGGCCATTTTTTTCGCACGGCTTGTTGTTGCCGACGTTGGCTTCGGGCCCTTTTTGGCCCCCTTTGTCGCCCTCTTTTGGCGCCGCCTTGTCGTTTTGCGCGACTTTGTCTAGTGGCTTGAACTTGGGCGGATGGATCAAGTTTTCCAAGTAGATGCTGCCGATGAGAATCAGCAACGACAGGGCCAAGAATGAGATGAGTCTCCGTTCCACTTTAGCGGCCTTCCAATAGCCGATCGCCGAGAAAATTATCTAAATCCGGAATGTCGTAGATCTTTTGACGGGTGATCTCGGCCGGATATTCGATGCGGCGAAACGTCAAGGTGTAGGAGTTCTTCGCGTCAAGCGTGGCCGTCGGTTGCCCTGGCTGCGGCGGCGCGCTTTCCTGTCCATCATCCAGTACGACGTAGCATGCCTTTCGGTTGCCGTCGCGCGGCTGGCCGACCGAGCCGACGTTGACCATGATCTTCTCGTCGCCCAGCTTGAACGTTCCGCCGATGTCTTCTGGACTGAAAAAATTGCAACTCTGCGTGAACACTCCCGGCACGTGCGTATGCCCCTGAAAACAATATCGCTCGATCAGCGAGAATATTTTGTCCATTTTTCGCTGATTGTAGATATCTTCAGGAAAAACGTATTCGTTGAGCGGATTGCGGGCGGAGCCGTGAACGTAGAGGAACCCGTTTTCGCGGCGATTCCGCGGCAGTTCGCCCAAGAATTCCCAGCGGCGAACGCGGTCGTCGGGCGTGCCCTTGCCGTTTTCCAATTGCGAGCGGGTCCAAAAGATGGCCCGCTCGGCGCTGGAATTGAACCCTTCGGGGTCGAACAGGGCGCCTTGATCGTGGTTGCCGAGCAAGGTGAAGTTGCAATTCATCACCAGGTCAATGCATTCCAACGGGTTGGGTCCATAGCCGATAATGTCCCCGAGACAGAAGATTTCGTGAATCCCCTGCTGTCGGATGTCGGCCAACACCGCCTGGAGCGCTTCCAGGTTGCTATGAATATCGCTGATGAGGGCTCTCTTCACGCCTGGTTCCCAGCCCATTTGCCCGCTGCCAGGCGTTCAAGGGCTACGCGAGGATCGGGTAGGGGATACAATGGTGCGGACGCGGCGGACAATCGTTTCTTCACTGGAAGTTTGTCGCAAACAAGACACACCAACAGCGCTCCAGCGCCGCTGGACCAGCGTGCCGCAATGCCGACAACCGCGACAACTACCGCCAATAAATCGATCAATCTCCGACAACACTCCAAACGCGCAGTTTAAGGTCGGCGTAAACCACGGTCAAGCCGATAGTTTCCGCTTCACTCGAGACTCGCGGAATCCGCCATGAAGATTTTGGCCATCGAAACGACCGATCAGGCTGGCAGCGTGGCCTTGCTCGAAGGACCGCGGGTGCTCGCCGAAGTGCGGCTGACCTCCGACCAGCGGAGCGCCCAATTGCTGGCGCCGGCCATTCGCAATCTGTTGCAAGCATCCACCTGGCAGCCGACCGAGATTGGATTGGTCGCGGTGGCGATCGGGCCCGGTTCGTTTACGGGGCTGCGCGTCGGTTTGACCACCGCCAAGACATTCGCCTATGCCGTGGGCTGCGACTTGGTCGCGGTGCCGACGCTCGAAGTTGTCGCCGCCCAAATGCCCACAGGAGCTTCGCAATTGCTCACGGTGCTCGACGCCGGCCGGCAGCAGGTATTTTCAGCGCGATTCAGGCGGGTCGATGGTCGTTTGGAATGCATCGAATCGACCGCACTGGTGGACGATGCCGTGTGGCTGGCTGGTTTGCAGGCCGAAGAGACGATTTCCGGGCCAGGGTTGCGAAAGTTCGCCGGCGGTTTGCCCGATTTCGCCCGGCTTTCCCCGGCCGAACTCTGGTCCCCCAGGGCGGCAACGGTCGGGCTTTTGGCTTTGTCTCGTTTCGACGCGGGTCAACGCGACGACGTTTGGGGTCTCGTGCCCGGTTATCATCGGGCAAGCGCTGCCGAGGAGAAATTGGCCCGGCTGAAACGATAGAAGGATGACATGGGGAATACGGCTTGTTAACATGGCAGGATTGGCGGTTCGGGGTGAAGCGCGCCTGACCAACTTGGCGCCTTCCTCGCGAGAAGTTACCGACTCGCTTCGCGTCTTATCAATTGCAAGACAAGTAGCCCAGGACGACCATTATGCGTGGCCTCGCTCGGAATCCATCGAGCCGTCAAGCTCGGCGAGGCGGTTTTACGCTGGTCGAGTTGTTGGTCGTGATCACGATCATCGGCATCTTGATGTCGCTGCTGTTGCCCGCGGTGCAATCGGCCCGGGAATCGGCCCGGATGGCGCGATGTGAGAACAATTTGCACCAAATCGGTCTGGCGGCGTTGAATCACTTGCAGGTGCAAGATTATTTTCCGACCGGCGGCTGGTATTGGCATTGGGCCGGCGACCCCGACCAAGGCACCGGCCTGAATCAGCCCGGCGGATTCTTCTACAACCTGCTCCCTTACATCGACCAGAAAAACGTCTGGCAACTCGGGGCCGGGTTGCCGCAGATGGGCACTGCCAAGAACACCGCGATCGCTCAATGCGCGCAAACCTTGTTGCCGATTTACAACTGTGCGACGCGCCGGCAACTGGCGCTGTGGCCGTTCGTCAATGGCCAGAATTATACCAATATGACCGGGGCTCGGCCGGCGTCGCTGGCCCATTGCGACTATGCGGCCAACGGCGGCGACGGCGGGGGGCGCGATTGCAGCGGCGGGCCGTCGTCGTATGCCCAGGGGATGACGCCTTCGTTTTGGCCGTCGTATCTTTCCGGAGTCGGCGAAATCCATGACGGGGTCACGCAGCCGTACGGCCTGGTTCGAGCCGGCGCGATCAAGACCGGCATGAGCAACTTGCTGATGGTCGCCGAACGGTATCTCGACATCGACAATTACTACAACGGCAACGACCCCGCCGACGATCAAGGCTGGGATCTCGGCTACGATTACGACGTGAATCGTTGGGCCAACAGCAATTTCCCCCCGATGCAAGACACGGCCGGCATCGAAAGCGAGCAAGCCTTCGGCAGCGCGCATCCCAATGGATTCGCCGCGGTGCTTTGCGACGGCTCGGTCCATTCGCTCAGTTTTGCCATCAATCCGAAGTTGTTGGGCGAAATGGCCAATCGCAACAACACCGTTGCCATCGATCCGACGCAAATTCAGTGATCGACCGACCGGCGGCGGAGTGTTTGCTCTTCTGTTGCATTCTCGAACGAAATGCGTTCTGCTACTTACTAACTTATCGGTTCCTTCCACGCCACAAGCTGCTCCGTCGATTTGCCCATTTGGGATGCCGAAACGTTTTCTAGGATCAGCATCGTGCAGCAGCCCGTTGAAAATCCGTCGATGGGTCGAACTCCGCGCGGCGGATTCACACTGGTCGAGCTATTGGTCGTGATCACGATCATCGGCATCTTGATGTCGCTGCTGTTGCCCGCCGTGCAGTCGGCCCGCGAATCCGCCCGGATGGTGCAATGCGAGAATAATCTGCATCAGATCGGTTTGGGGGCGTTGAATCACCTGCAGCAGCAAGATTATTTTCCGACCGGCGGTTGGTATTGGCATTGGGCCGGCGATCCCGACCAAGGCACTGGTTTGAATCAGCCGGGCGGATTCTTCTACAACCTGCTCCCTTACGTTGACCAGAAAAATGTCTGGCAACTTGGAGCGGGCCTGCCGCAGATGAGCACGGCGAAAAACACTGCAATCGCCCAATGGCGCAGACGCTGTTGCCCGTTTACAATTGCTCGTCGCGCCGACAACTGGCGCTGTGGCCGTTCGTCAATGGCACGAATTACACGAACATGACCGGCGCTCGGCCGGCCTCGCTGGCTCACGGCGATTATGCCGCAAACGGCGGCGACGGCGGCGGATCGAACGGCGACGGCGGCCCGTCGTCGTATGCCCAAGGCATGACGCCCTCTTTCTGGCCGGCCTATTTGGCTACCGGCGGCGAAACCTACACGGGCGTCACGGCGCCCTACGGTCTTGTCCGGGCCAGCTCCATTCGCAACGGTTTGAGCAACATGCTGTTGGCCGGCGAAAGGTATCTCGACACCGACAACTACTACAACGGCAACGATCCGGCCGACGATCAGAGTTGGAACATCGGCTACGACTACGACGTGAACCGTTGGGGCGGTCCCAATTACCCTCCCGCGCAAGACATGGCGGGATATGAGAATCCGCAAAACTTCGGCAGTGCGCATCCCAGCGGATTCGCGATGGTGTTGTGCGACGGCTCCGTGCATAAATTCAACTACGCCATCGACACGACGCTGATGGGCCACATGGCCAATCGCAACAGCACGATCGCCGTCGATCCGACGAAGTATTGAAGATCGTCACGGATCCGGAAACTCAAGCTGCGTCGTCTTCTCGCCGACTTTCTTCGAAAACGTCGCTTGCTTGCCGTTCAATCGAACGCGGCAAAAGTAGTCGCCCAACATCGGGACGGTTTCGCCCCCTTGGTAGCTCGACCAGGGATAATCGGCTTCCGCGGCGCCGGCGTCTTTGAGCAGCGAGGCGGTCGTTTGCCGCACCACGTCGATCGTCGCTTTCTGCGACGCCACGAGTTTCACGTCGTGCATCTGATCCGCGCCCGCGGCAATGAACGTGAATTTCGTCTTCCCGACGGATCTCGCCACGGCCTGCAAGCCAGCCTCGAAAGTTTTCATCGACTGATCGTCGAGCTTGCCAAGTTCCGTGGCGCGATCGTTAGCGGAGAGTTTTGTGTTCTCGATCAATGCAAGCTTTTTGGCGATAAATTGCTCCATCTTGACGAAGTATGGCTCCATCACCTGACGCGAACTCGGCCGCTGAAACAGTTGCCGGCGCCGCAAATCAATTTCGATTTGTTCGACGAACAGACGGACATACGGATTGTCGATATCGCGATCCATCGCCATCAACACGCCGACATCTTTCACCTCCATCGTGTTGCCGTTCATGCGATTGAAAGCCGGGTCGGATTGGGCCTGGCCGGTTCGAATTGCCTGGGCGGACAATTCCTTCAGCCGTGCGGCCGTTAGCGGCGCCTTGTCGGCGGCCGAGGCGATTCGCAAGCCTCCGGCAATGCAATACGAAAGAATCGTAAGCACGATCAGGCGATTCCACGCGAATCGAACCCTACGCGGGCAACGTCGAGTCATAGCGAGTCTCCTGCAAAGACCACCAAAGCCGGTCGACGAGCGCCGCCAAACCGGCCGTGAATCCAAGCCACAACAGCAGCATGATGGCGCGCACCAGGGCGACTGTCCAGGGAACCCAAATCGCCAGCGGATCGTAGCCCGCTCCCGCGAATTCGTCTTCCACCGTTTTGCCGGGTGAATGCTCCAGATTCCGCGCGACCGGCGCTTGCAGCCACAGCCCGCGGGATTCCAAGTTCGGCCATTCGGGCGCCGGGATCGTGAATACGGCCATCATTATCAGAAACAGCACGAGACTCGCGACCGTGACGGCCACGAGCCAGCGCGGCGCCGGCGCGAAAGCAGATCGCGTTGCACTCCGACTTCGTTCGCAAACCATGCCAACACCATTGCCAGCCAGCACACGATCGCCGTCGGGGCCGGCTGCGGCCAGGGTGGCCCGATGCCGATCCAATGATGCACGCCCCACAGAACGACCGCCAAAACGGAGATTCCGACCAGCCCACCGTAAAGCCGCTCTGCTTTCGCCACGCGGCGAACGCGATCGGCGCCGCGGGCTCGCGTGCGATAATCGACGATCGGCGCGTCTTCCGCGCTGACTTGCCGCCGAAGCTGCTCGATATCTCCGATCTGCTCGCGCTTAAAATACCAATCGAGCACGACCATCAACGCATCGAGGGCCCGATAGGCATCGGCTTCGGAAAACTCCTTGCCGATCTCGCCATGCGTGGCCGCGTTGCCCAGCTCGCGCACCTGATCGACATAGGCTTTCAAATGCAGGTCCAAGATATTTTCCTGCACCAATCGGGCGATCAGATTATCGAGCGGCCGAGTGCCCGGCTTCTCGGAAATGTGCCGCTGGAAAAGATCGCGGATCACATATTCCAACACCCGCCGCGCTCGTACCAGCGCCATCGCCGGATCGGGCTGGGCGAGCCGCTTGAATTGCTCGAGCGAGCGCTTGATGTCGTCGAACGCTTTGGAAAGACGCTCGATCTCCGCCTGCGTCCGGGCGATCGAGGGATTCGAGTCTCGCGGAGCGGGCTCTGAGAACATTGAACTTTCAAGCCCAGGGGAGACCGATGAATATCTACTCTATTGCGAATGCCCCGTCGGCCTTCCCTGGGCTTCGCGCTGGCGATCGGCTTCGCCGCGCTCATGCCCGCCATTTTAGATCGACCGTCGCGCCATTCTCGGCGTGCTTTTTATCGAGCGCATGCAGCATCAGATTCAGCCCATCTTCCTTCAACGCCGCCGACACCCAGCCGCTCGGCCGATCTGGTTGGAAAACATAGCCCGTCGGCGGCAGGTTGATCAGATGGATTTCCTTCCAGCGGGCGACGAACCAGGAATGCGTATGCCCAAAAACCAGTGCCTTGACATGGTTTCGCGGCTCGAGCACGTCGAACAGCGCCGACGTGTCTTCGAGCCCTTTGGCCATCGTCTTCAATACAATCGAAATATCGGGATTATGATGGCAAAGAATGATCGCCGGCTTGTCGGCATGCGCGTCAAGCGCCTTGGCCAGCCAGGCAAGTTGCGGTGCGCCCAATTTGCCGGGCGTCTCGTTCGTTTTTTTCAACGAATCAACCAAAAACCAATTGGCTCGCTCGGAAGCGATCACATCGACGACGCGCCCTTCCACCGGCCGCGCTTCGGGCCGATACGTCGCAAGCGCCTCGGCGAAATTCGGCCGGTCGTCGTGATTGCCCATGCCCAAATGAACCGGCATTCCCGCGCGGCGAAGCGGATCGAGCAGACTGGCGACCTGGTGATAATCTTCCTTCAGACCGTGCAAATAAGCACAATCGCCGTTGAGAACTGCCATCGCCGGCTTCACGTCCTGGGCGACGATCTCGCCGACGACTCGCCGCAGATTGTCGGTCATGTTCACGCCGCGGCTCATTTCCTTCGGATTCGCCGCGATATGGGCATCGCTAAACAGCGCAAATCGATGCGGATCGCCGCGCAGGCTCGTCGGCTAGCGAAAGTCCGACCGTGAGCACACCAGCAGCGCCTGCGGCGCCGCCGATCAGGAATTGTCGTCGATTGAGCGGCGGTAAATGAATCGGCATCGATTGTCTCAACCTTTCTTCGGCAATAGCGGACGAACTCGCTGTTGAATGTCGTCGGCTTTTTTCAGCGTCTCGGCGGTTGGCTTCGATTGTTTGACCTTTTCCATCGCTTCGAACACGACGGCGGCAAAGGGTTTCGGATCGGCCGCCGGCGCGAGTCTGCCGGCCACCGCGACGGCAGCGGTAGCGGCATCATCTTTTACGGCGGGATTTCCGAGAAACGGCTCGATCGTGGCAAACGCCTTCGGCGATTGAACGCGGCTCAGCACTCGCAGCAACAATCGCCGTTCGTCATCACGCTCGATCAACGGCTGAGCGGCGGCCGCCATTTCAAGCCGTTTGTCCGGTGCAAGATCGACATCCAGCGCCAGCCGCAGATAGCCGCGCAAGCGCGGAGTTTGTGATTCGACGCCGTCGCGTCTTGCGCGAGGGCCAGCAGATCGGGCGCTGCCGCCTGATCGGGCCAGTTGCAAAGCGACAAAATCGCCGCCTCCTGCACTTCCTTCGGCCCAGCCTTCAAGGAATCGCGAACCGCCTGAAAAGCCTTGGCACCGCCAACCGCGGTCAGCACGTGCAACATCGACTGTTTTTGCTCGGCCGAGGCCGGCGCCATCGCTGCGACGACTTTCTCGACGCATGCTTCCTTATCGCTCGCCGAAATGCAAATCGCGATCACAAGGTTTTCCGCGGCGGTTTTATCGGCAGCCAAACCTGCCTTCTGCAATACCAGGATCGCGCCGGACAAATCCGATTCATTGGAAATACGGGCGAGCGCCTTTATGGCGGCCTGCCGCGTTTCGGGTTGACCATCACGCGCAATCTTGAGGAGTACCTGCGTCGCCGACGCAGTTTTGCGGCGGCTTAGACAATCGATGGCAACCAGACAACGGTTGCCATCCGACGATTGAGCCAAATCGAGCAATGCCTCGTCGATTCCGCTGCCGGGCATCTTCTCGATCGCGGCCATCCCGGCGTCGGAGATTTCCTTTTGCGGATCCAGAGCCGCCTCAACGATGACGCTCATGAAGGCAGGGTCGTCGAATCGCCCGAGTGCGTGGATCACGGCCACATGAATCGCTCTATCTTTCTCTCCCGCCATGGCGCCGATCGCCGGCAGCGCCGCCTTGTCGCCCCGTTTGCCCAACGCCTCAATCAATAACGCTTGTCTGGCCGCCGGCAATTTTCCGAGATGCGAGACGTAGGTCGTTGTCGTTTCGGTCAACGGCAATTCGTGGGATAGTTGCAAAGCAAGATTGAACATCGCCCGGTCGTTGCTTTCCAAAAGCTCGGCGAGCATTCCTTGGCGCGGGGACCATTGATAATCGCGCCGCGAGTGGCTGCAACACGATATTGAATCGTTGCGTCGGACGTCGCCAACTGGTTGTAAAGGTCGACCGCCTCGTCGCGATGTCCGTCGGTCAAGAGTCGACTCGCGCATCGCAGAGCCGCGTCCCACAGCGCCGGCTTGACGGCTTCCGCGGCGCCGGGCATCGTTTCTCCGATGATCTTGGCGGCATCCAGCGTGCCAATCTTCCCGATGGCAAAAGCTGCCGCACTGGCCACGTCGGTGTCGGAGTCGCTGATCCGTTCATTGAGCAGCGGGATGGACTTTTCATCCCGTCGCGCACCGAGTGACGCGAGCACGCCCGCCAGCAGTTTTCCTTTCAGCTTTGGCGCCGCCTCGCGGAGCGCCTCTTCGACCGAGGGATCGGGGATCTGCTCCAACGCATAACGGGCCATGTGCGACAGCTTTTCATCGCCAAGCAACCCGGCTAGCACCGGCACGGCGTCGCGGTTTGCGATCCATGCAAGCTGATGGCAGGCGATCGCTTTTTGTTCGAGCGAAGCGTTCGACTTGAGCAGGTCGAGTAATTCTTTTTGCGACGGCGTCGCGGCCGGCGCAGGCCCGTCGGCGTGGACACGGACGCCCGCCGTCAAAACGATAAGAACCGCAAGCGAAAACCATTTCGACAGTTTAACCATGATCGCGTCAAATCCATTGGAGGAAGTCTGTTTTCTTACAAACACCACGGTTCGCGATACGTCCGCGATCGAAAGCGGTTCGCTTCGTCGTCGCCGACGAACATTTCGGTTTTCGGATCGAGCGTCAGCTTCCGGCCGAGCAGCCAGGAAATCGCGGCCGCGTAACAGGCCAGGTGCGAATGGCGTGTCGTGTCGGCGTTGCACGTCGTTTTGGCGCACGATTTCACGCAGTCGAGAAAATTGCGCACATGCGGGCCAGGGTTGATCCCGTCGTGAAGCTTCGTCAGCCCCTTCAGTTCGCCGCGGAGCGACGCGGGATATACTTCGACACCGCCGCTATCGCCCGTCTCGACCCAACCTTCATCGCCGACGAATCGCACTGGGCACGTGCCCAAGTGGTTATGCCAACCGGGCCGATCGCCGAACGGTGTGTCGAGGAAGCCCATGATGAGCTTCACGCCATTTGCGTAATGGGCCGTGATAGCCGAGTTCGAGGGCTCATATTCGATCGGCGCCGTGTCGTCGGCATGGTTGGCCCATTGGCAGAGATCGACCGTGTGCGCTCCCCAGTCGAGCAGCGTCGCGCCGGATTCGAAATCGAAATGGGCTCGCCAGCCGCCATTCACATACTGGCTGTTATACGGCCGCCACGGCGCGGGCCCGAGCCACATGTCCCAATCGCAAACGTCCTTCGCCGGTTCCGGCTGCGGGCCGAGCCAATTGTAAATCACATGCGGGCGGTAGACCGACGCATACAGCGTGTGGATTTTACCGAGCTTGCCGCTATGCGCGAGATGAATCGCCAATTGAAAATTCTCGATGCTGCGGCGCTGCGTGCCGGCCTGGTAGACGGTGCCGTAGCGATGCATCGTTTCGCCGAGCCGGCCACATTCTTCGATCGTCAATGCACAAGGCTTTTCGCTGTAAACATCCTTGCCCGCCTGAGCCGCCATGATCGAGCCGGGCGTATGCCAGCGGTCGCCGGTGGCGATCAACACGGCGTCGATATCCTTGCGAGCCAGCAGTTCGCGAAGATCGGCGTAGAGAACGCAATCCTTATTTCCATACCGCGAATCGACGATGTTCTTGCCGTTTTGCCGGCGGCTGGCTTGCACGTCGCAAATCGCCAGGCACTGCAAATCAGCGTTGTCGAGCATGCAGGCAATGTCGGTCTGACAGCGTGGCCCCATGCCGATCACGCCGAGCGTGATCCGATTGCTGGGAGCAACGGCGCCGTCTTTGCCGAACACGTGCGCGGGGACAAAGTACGGGACGGACAAGGCCGCGGCGCCGGCGACAGACTGCTTGAGAAACGTGCGGCGCGACGGCGGACGTTGGTCGGTCTTCCCGGTTCGTTTCAAGGGAATGCTCTCTCTCGTGTTGGCAGGAAGCGGTGGGCAGGAAGGCGCATTATGCGCCCTCGTTTCCGGCGAAGCAACAACCGGAGAGGTGCCAACGCAGCGGCGCCGTTTGCCGTAGGTCAGCCTTTCCAGGCTGACGTCGATCGCGGAAAGTCAGGCTGGAAAGCGAGACTTACCTAACGTCGATCGCGGAAAGTCAGGCTGGAAAGCCTGACCTACTGGCCGAGGGAATCTGCCGCGCGACCTGCTGGATCAATTGCAGCCGGTCGATCGGCTTCGTGGCATAGTCGTTGCAGCCGCTGGCGAGGCATTTTTCCCGATCGCCCGACATGGCATGAGCCGTCAGCGCGACGATCGGCCGCGTGTAGCCTTTTTGTCGCAATTGCGTCGTGGCCGTATAGCCGTCCATGATGGGCATTTGCATGTCCATCAGGATCACGTCGAACGGCTCTTCCGCGGCCGCGACCAAATCGAGCACCTGCTGGCCATTCTCGGCGACCGCCACCACGGCCCCGGCTTTCTTCAACACGAACGTGATCAACCGTTGATTGTCGGGCCCGTCTTCCGCCAGCAAGACCCGGCAACCCTCCGGCAATTCGAGAACTGCTGGCGCGATCCTGTTCCGGCTCTTCACGAGAGGCAAGAGAATCGGCGGGCTGCACCATGCGAATGCCGTCGAGCGGTCCAGCGGCGATGCTCAAACGGAACGTGGTTCCCACGCCCACTTTCGAATCAACGATGCAAACATCCCCACCGAGCAATTCGGCCAGCCGCTTGCTGATCGTCAAGCCCAAGCCGGTGCCGCCGAATTGCGCACCGTGCTGTTGTCGGCTTGCGTAAACGGCTGAAACAGCAACTGCTGCTGCTCGGGCGTCAAGCCGATGCCGGTGTCGATCACATCCCATTCGATCATCGGCGGCTCTTGCTGGATCAACCGCACGACAAGGCTCACGCTTCCCGCCGCGGTGAATTTGACCGCATTGCCGACGAGATTTACTAGAATTTGCCGCAGCCGCGTCGGGTCGGTCAGAATCGTTTCAGGGAGCATGCCGTCTTGCTCGATCCGCAGTTTGATTCCCTTCCCCTGCGTTCGCACCTGCATCAGCGATTCGACGTCGGCCAACACCTGCCGCAAGCTGAAGCGAATCGACTCGATCGTCATCTTGCCGGCTTCGATTTTCGATAGGTCGAGAATGTCGTTGATGATGTTGAGCAGATGATTTCCATTTCGGCCGATGGTTTCGATGGCCATGCGGCTCGATTGGTCGGTCAGCGTTTCTTTGAGCAGATCGGTGTAGCCGAGGATGGCCGTCATAGGCGTGCGGATTTCATGGCTCATATTGGCCAGGAAGGCGCTCTTCGTCTGGTTGGCGACTTCGGCCCGTTCGCGAGCGGCATCGACGGCTCGCGATTGCTCTTCGATGCGCAGCGACGCCTCTTCAAGCTGGGCGACATACCGCGTCCGCTGTTCTTCGACTTTGCGCCGCTCGACGATTTCATTTTCCAACTCGCGATTCAACCGCGCCAGATCGGCGGTCCGATCTTGCACGCGCCGCTCCAAATCCGCTTGCGATTGCAGCATGATTTGCTCGGCGGCCTTTTGCTCGGTGATGTCGAACGCGATCCCTTGCAAGAACAACGGCGCTCCGTCGTCGTCGCGCACCATCGTCGCTTCGCCATGCACCCATACCACGCCGCCGCTGCGCAAATGAACCGATACTCCGAGCAAAACTGCTCGCCGACGGCCACGGTTCGCGCGAATTCCTTGTGCCAGCGCTCGCGGTCGTCGGGATGCAACTGGCGATACCAAAGCACCGGGTCGCCGAGCCATTCCTCCTGGCTGAAACCGAGCATTGTCTCGATCTGCGGACTGACATACATCTCATTCACGCCGCCGTCCAGCGAAGCCATGAACGTCACCGCCGGAATCGTTTCCAGCAGCGTCCGATAGCGAGCTTCCGCCTTGCGCAGCTTGGTTTCTGCGAGATTGCGCTCGCTCGTGTCGCGAATCGTGCAGACGACGAGCAAACCCTCGGCCGTGTGCAGCGGCGAGAGGCTGATTTCGACCGGAAACTCATTCCCCCGCCGCCGCCGTCCGAGCAAATCGAGCCGCATGCCCATCGGCCGCGTCGTCGGCGAAGCGTTGTAGCTTTCGCGGTGGATGAAATGCCTGGCCCGAAACCGCTCGGGCATGAGCAATTCGACCGGCTGACCGATCAACTCCTCACTCCGATACTCGAACATCCGCTCGGTCTGCGCATTGACCAGCTCAATGCCGCCCTCCGCATTCACAATCACCAGCGCATCGGGCACGGAATCGGCCAGCGACTGAAAGCTCTCGACGACGGAATAACTGGTTCGCGGCAATTCCATCAGAAGCGATTCCATCGGAATCAGTTCCTTTTGCGACGGGGATGATTCTGGCGAGGCGGGCAAGGGTGGCGGGCAAGGATGGCGGGCGGAGGCGGCGGGCAACTGCGGCGGGCTCTTGCCGGCAAACGTGATTGCGCGGCAATGAGGGCGGTCTGGCAGGCATATCAACCATAGCTCGCCGGCACGACGCTCAGACCGCATTTCTGGCATCGCCACACCAACCCGAAGCGTTAGCGAGGATGAAAGAGATCCGGTACAGTCGATACGATCGGAACTTCCGCAAGATAACTTGGAAGCAAGTTCAAAGTGAGCGGCAAGGCGCTAGCTGTCGGAGTTGCGGGCGTTTCCAATGCCTCCAATTCAACGTCGGTATCCGCGTTGCCGGCGACACCATCCGCAAACATTGATCCAACGGGCCCGGACCGGTTATGATCGCCGCTTGGCCCGAACTACTTGATCGTTTCAACAGGGTGCATTCCATGCGATCATCGACCAGACTGATTCTCGCGGGGCTGTTGCTTGGCATGCCATGCGGTTGTGGGGAAACGGCGCCGAACAATGAAGCGCCGTCAAAGACCGCAACGTCGAACGAGGCGCCGCCCGGCCCGAAGACAGTTGCCTCAGGATCCGCTTCAAAATCCGATGACGCCGGGCGTCAATCCACCGCAACGACCATCGCCTCGCCCGCGCCTCCTCTGAAAAGCGCCGTTGACCTGCGATTCGTGCCGAGGCAAGCGCTGGCGGCCATTGTGGTATATCCCGGCCGCCTACTCGCCCGCCCTCCGATCGCCCATGTCAAGATGAAAGAGCCTCTCGACGAGTTGAACGCCGCGATCGGAGTGCCAGCTACGGAAATCGAACAGGTTCTTCTCATGTTCGTGCCGACGCCGGTCGGCGACCCCGACGAACCGCGATCGGAAATCAATGGTGCGTTCGAATTGCGGCTAGATAAACCGCACAACTTCGCCGCGCTGGCGAAGGCGGCAATTCAGTATGGAACGCCCGAGAAGACCGAGTTCGCCGGTAAGACGTATTATCATCGATCGAGCAAAGATCCGGCCCGGGCTTCCTCGCCGGCGGTCTATGCCATCGACGACCGCACTTTCTTGTGCGGCGAGGAATCGACGATCAAACTGATTCTCGCCGGTGGCGGCAACGCGCATACTCCGCTCACGGATCTGCTCGGCAAAGTCGATTCCACTGCCGATCTGGCCGTCGTCAGCACAAGCAACGACCAACTCATCAAAGCTCCCCAATACTCATTGCCACCCCCTGTGCAGGCGTTCGTGCAAGTCGCGCACGCGCTCGGCGGTGATTACGGCGCCACGGCCAGCGCGAAATTCGCGCCGAACCTCTCACTTCGATTCTCGCTAGTCGCCAAAGACAGCGTTGGCGCTGATAAGATCGTCGCTCTCATGCCGCAAGCGAAGCAACAGGCCGGCATGATTCAAGCAGCGCTTGGCCAGCAAGCGACACAAGCGCCGGCGAACTCAAAGCCGATGCTCGAATATGCCGCCGCGGCGCTGGACAAAATCGTTGCCGCCTTTCCGGCCCAGCAAAAGGGGAACGAGTTGTTCATGCAGATCAACGACCTGGGGTCGCTCGACAAATTCGCGACGGATGTCTTGACACCCTTGATCGGCAGGGGAGAGCGAAACAAGTCGGCCTACGCGAGTGCCAGGAATCTTCAGACGCTTTCCCTCGCTCTGATAAGCTATCAAGCGACGCACGGCCAGCTTCCCGCCCCGACCATTTGGTCTGAAGGCGGCAAGCCTCTGTTGAGTTGGCGCGTGAGCATTCTTCCGTTCATCAACGAGAAATCGCTGTATGCGCAATTCCACCTCGATGAGCCTTGGGACAGTCCGAACAACAAACCACTCATTGCGAAAATGCCGCAAGTTTTCCATGACCTTTCCGGAAATCCTCTGGCCGTCGGGCAAACTCGCTATCTGCTTCCGATCGGCAAGGGCGCGATGTTCGCGTCCGACAACGCACCGCCCGACAAGAGCCTCGATCCCCTAAAACACGACCGATGCCTAGCCGTCGTCGAAGTTGGCGAAGACAAAGCCGTCACCTGGACCCAACCCGGCGACATGCATTTCGATTCAGCGAATCCGTTGGCCGCTCTCGGTGCGATTCCCGAAGAGGGATTGGCCGCGTCGAACCTGAGCATGGCGTTCATGCAAATCCCCAAGAATATCTCCGTCGGCGAATTCCGCCGATTGGTTCAAGGCGGTCCCGCGCCATTGCCTCAAGACCCCGAGTCGCTGAGTCAGCAAGCCTTAGTCAACAAGTATAAAAAGCTCGGCGCTAGGATAGAGATGTTTGCAGCCCGTGATGGTGGAACCAATGTTGCCGTTTATCTGGAGGGAAAGGATATTTCCGACGCCGATCTGAAAGATCTCGTCGGCTTCAAGAACCTGACGCTACTCAGTCTCAACGGCACTAATGTGACCGACACTGGAATAAAGAACATCGCCGCCATTCCAGCGCTGACGGTCCTTTCGATCAATTTTTGCCCGCAGGTCACCTCCGCCGGGCTTAAGGAGATCTCCGGCTTAAAGAACCTGACGTCGCTGTCGGTGTCGTTCTCGAAACTCGACGACGCGGGACTGAAGGAGATCGGCAAACTCACGACGCTGAAATCGCTCGACATCGAGAAATCTCAAGTCACGGATGCGGGGCTTGCGGAACTTGCGGACCTCAAAAAGCTCGAATCTCTCAACCTCTTCGGCGACAACGTGACAGGAACGGGATTCAAGTCGCTGGCCGGACTCACGAAGCTTGCCAAGTTGGAATTGACCTATGCGAAAGTAGCGGACGCCGGCCTCGAGAAAATCGGCACATTGACGGCTCTCAAGGATCTCCAACTCGCCGGAACCAAAGTGACCGACGCCGGATTGAAAGGGCTGGCAAATCTCACGAACCTCCAGACCTTGGATCTCCACGAAACCGATCTGACGGGCGTTGGATTTGGCGATCTCGCCAGGCTCGAGCGCCTCGAATCGCTCGAACTCACTCGCACGAAAGTCTCCGACGCCGGGCTCAAGGAAATCGGCAAACTCACGGGCTTGAATATCCTCTATCTGAGCTATACTCCAATCACCGACGCAGGTTTGAAGGAGCTAGTGAAACTCGACAAGCTACAACTCCTGACCGTCAACGAAACTCATGTGACCGACGCCGGCGTCGCCGAATTGAAAAAACTTCTGCCGAACTGCAAAGTCAGGAGCAAATAAGAAAACACTGAAACGATTCCAATGAGCCACAGCATGGCCGAGCCGCAGCCAACGTTGGAGTTCACGCTTCAGCGTGCTGTTGGGCAACAGGCTAAAGCGTGAACTCCAACAAGATCGTCGCGCCATGCCGCTCACGCGCGGCCGCAAATGGCTCTATCCGCGCGGCGTTCCAAAAATCGGCGAATGGACCGTTTCAATCACCTTCCCCGGCCCGAGGTGCATGTGTACGCCGCAGGGCAAACACGGATCAAAACTTCGCACGGTCCGCATGATATCGATCCCCTTGAATTCATCCGGGCCGTTCTCCTCGAACAGCGGCGTGTTTTGCACAGCGTCTTCGTAGGGGCCCGGCGTGCCGAAGCTGTCGCGCGGGCTGGCATTCCACGGCGTCGGCGGGTAGGGATGATAGTTGGCGATCTTGCCGTCGCGAATCACCATGTGGTGCGAAAGCACGCCGCGCACTGCTTCGTGGAAACCGCATCCAATCGCTTCCTCGGGCACCTGAAACGGCGTCCAAGTCGTGAGCCGGCCGGCGTGAACTTCGGCCATCGCCCGTTCGAGGAAATGGAGCGCGGCCGCGGCGGCGTAGGCTTGAAAATAGGTCCGAGCGCGATCGCGCTCGATCGTGTTGCTCCATTTCGGAATCTTCCATTCGAATTCCGTCTCGCCGAACGAGGCCGTTTTCGGCAGCCGAATCTTGACGCTGTGGCCCGTCGCTTTGACGTGGCCGATATCGACGGTGCCGGCCAACGCCGTGGCCCAGAATCGCGCGAGCGGACCGCCGCCAGTGTCGAGCGCGAGAAATTGGCCGGTCCGCTTGTCGTGCCATCGTGGCGACATCACCCAGGTGTATTTTCCACTGAAATCGCGCTTCTGCGGATGGGCCGTCGTCGTCTGGTTCCACGGATGCCGCTGATCGATCGGATTGCCTAGCGGATCGTGCTTCACGAATTGCTCGCCGCTCGTCCAATCGTCGTAAAATGAGCTGCCGAGAAAGATGCGAATGCCGAGGTTGATTTCGACCAGATCGGTGGTGATCAGTTCGCCATCGACGACGATGCCGGGCGTGACGAACATCTTGCGGCCCCAATCGGTCATCGACGCATAGCGATAGTCGCAGGCGTCCGGATCGTTGAACGAACCCCAGCAGCCGAGCAAGATCCGCCGCCGGCCGACTTCTTCGTAGCCGGGCAGCGCCTCGTAAAAGAAATCGAACAGATCGTCGTGCAGCGGCACGATCTTCTTGAGAAAATCGATGTATTTCAACAACCGCACGAGATAATCGTTGAAAAGCTGAATCGAAGGGACCGTGCCGACACCGCCCGGATAAAGCGTCGAAGGATGCACGTGCCGTCCTTCCATCAGGCAGAACATCTCGCGCGTCAGCCGGCTCATCTGCAGCGCTTCGCGGTACAGCACTCCCTCGAACGGATTGAGGGCCCGCATGATGTCGGCGATCGTGCGGTAACCGTGCGACTCGGCATGCGGCGCGGGCGTTTGCTCGGCGCGAGCCAGCACGCTCGGATTCGTCTCCTTGACCATCCGCTCGCAAAAATCGACGCCGACGAGATTATCTTGATACAGATTGTGGTCGAACATATACTCGGCCGCCTCGCCGAGATTGATGATCCACTCGGCCAGCGGAGGCGGCACGACGCCGAACGCCATGTTCTGCGCATAGCACGCACACGTCGCATGATTGTCGCCGCAGATTCCGCAGATGCGGCTGGTGATGAAATGAGAGTCGCGCGGGTCTTTGCCCTTCATGAACACGCTATAGCCGCGGAAAATCGACGAAGTGCTATAACACTCCGCCACGCGCCGGGCGGCGAAATCGATCTTCGTGTGAATGCCGAGGCTGCCGACGATTCGCGTGATCGGATCCCAGGACTTTTCGATCAGCTTCGGCGATGCCCGCTTTGGTACGATCTTGGTCGTCGCTTCAGCCATCGGGGGCTCCAATGTCTAATGTCCGCTTTTCAATTCCGTCCCGCGGCTGCGCCACACCGGCTCTTTGTTCATCGACGCTTGCGTGAATCGCCGCAGGGCGCGGACCATGCGGCCGTAGTCGGACACGGCGGCGGTCGAAAGCTTCGCCCCTGGCGGTTCGTCGAGAAACGGCATGAACTTGTCAGGGAAGCCCGGCATCGTGCAACCGATGCAAACGCCGCCGACGCTTGGGCAGCCGCCAATGCCCGCCATCCAGCCGCGCTTGCCGACATTGCATTGCACCACCGGACCCCAGCAGCCGAGTTTGACGATGCACTGCGGGGTGCCGTAATCGGCGGTGAAATCGGCTTGCTCGTAGTAACCGCCGCGATCGCAGCCTTCATGCACCGTCGCGCTGAACAGCGCCGTCAGGCGCAGCGCTTCGTCGAGCGAGATCATCGGCGCTCGGCCCGCGGCTTGATTCAACAAATGCAGCAGTGTCTCCATGAAATTGTCGGGCTGCACCGGGCAACCGGGCACGCAAACGATCGGCAGCCCGGCTTTCGATTTCCAATCCCAGCCCAAATAGTCGGGCAAGCCCATGCAACCGGTCGGATTGCCGGCCATGGCGTGGATGCCGCCGTAAGCGGAGCAGGTGCCGATGGCGACGACGGCCCAAGCCTTCGGCGCAAGCCGGTCGATCCAAGTGCAAGTCGGGATCGGCTGGCCAGTGAGCGGATCGCAGCCGAAGGCCGCCCAATAACCCTCGGCCTTGTTCGATTCGTTCGGAATCGAGCCTTCGACGACAAGGATGAAAGGATCGATTTCGCCGCGATCGGCCTGGTACCAATGCTTGAGAAAATCGTCGCCCGTTTCGTAAGCGAGCACGGGATGGTGCAGCACGATCTGGGGCACGCCGGGCAGCACGCCGAGCACGAGGTCTTCGAGGCTCGGCTGAGTGGCCGCTGTGATCGAGATCGAATCGCCGTCGCAACCGAGTCCGGCGGTAAGCCAGAGGATATGAACACGATCGAATTGTTCGGCATTCGGCAACGGCCCCGCCCCCGCCGGCACGTGCGATTCATCCATGCGACTGCTGCTCCCTTCCAATCGACGCGATTTTCTCTGCCATTTGTCCACAAGGCGAGCGAGCCGATGCTCGTGGGCACAGTCTAACATACGGCGGCAATAGTGGCGATATATAAGCTAGGCTTTCAGTAGTGTTGGACTCCGGAGCCGTGGCCCGCGCCGCGGTTTCATCGAAGCATCAGATCGTGGAAGGGGCGCGGAATGACCATGTCGATCACCGATAGCGACGCGATCTATTCGTCGTTGGCAACCGATTCGTTGATGAGCGGCCTCGTCGAAATGTACGTGGTCGAGATGCCCGACCGCATTGTGGCATTGGAGCTGGCATTTTCCAGCGGCGACCGCGACATTCTGAAGCGTTCCGTCCATCAGATGAAAGGCGCCGCCGGCAGCTATGGCTTCGATCTACTGACGTTATCGGCCGCCGACGTCGAATCGGCAATTCGGGAAAACCAATCACCGGAAACGATTCGCCGAGAATTCGACGAATTGATCCAGTCATGCCGGCGAATCCGCACCGGCACGGCATCCGTCGCCGCCCATCCGGCCGCGACCACTTGAGCCTAAGCTGGCCATGGCGCACCGGCGGCACGTCACAGCGTCACGCCATGGATCGCCTGATCGCGGCGGGGCGAGGCGGATAGCAGATCGTCGAGCAATTGTTGCATTCGAGAAGCGCCGCCGACGATGGGAGCCGTGTCGAGAATCTGCGGGTCGTTTCGCAAATGGCGCTGCAATTCGCCAGCCATTTCGAGCAGTTCGCTGGCCAACGTTTGCAACGTCGAATCGCTGGCGCCTGGAGCATCGTTCGCCGCGCCCAACGAGTCCCGCATCCCGCGTTGGATCAGCCGCACTGCCCAACGGTTCTCCAAAAACCAGCGTACGACTGACGATCGGCTGAGCATGCCGCACGCCTTGCCTTGCGACGTGATGACCACGCCGCGAATCGGCGAACGAACAAAGCAACCGAGCACGCGCGCAGCGGCGCCGCTTCGTCGTAGGTGATCACATTCGCACGCATCACCTCATCGACCCGGCGACGCGGCGCTTCGGGCATGTGAGCGATGCCAAGAATATCTTTTTCCGAAATGATGCCGAGCAAATTGCCTTCGGCGTCGGTGACGGGAACCGACGTCAAGCGATATTGCAGCAAGTAGCCGGTCGCTCGTTCGATCGTCCAATCGGGACCGATGCGGCAAACGAGAGGGATCATGGCGTCGCGAGCGACGACTCCCTCGAGCACCGAGTCGCTGAACAAGCCCGTCAACGGCGCCAGGCTGCCGCTGGCCGTGAGCGATTGCAGCGATTCGACGCGATTGCGGCCCCGTTGCTTGGCGGCCAATAGGCATTGATCGACCAGGCTCAGCAATTCGGCCTTTTCCTCCATGTCGGCGAGCATTTCCGTCACGCCGAGGCTGGTCGTTACGCGAATCTCCGCGTTGCCGACCGGCACGATCATTTCCGCGACGTGCTGCCGGAATCGCTCCGCCCAAACGACAGCCGACGCTTCGTCGGTCTCGGGCAGCAGCACCACGAACTCTTCGCCGCCATAGCGACACACGATGTCACTTTTTCGGCAATGGCGCCGTAGCAGATTTACGACGCCGCGAATCACTTCGTCGCCCGCCGGATGGCCATAGGTGTCGTTGATTTGCTTGAAGAAGTCGATATCGATCATCACGGCCGAAAGGGTGAGATGGTAGCGGTGCGACCGTTCCCATTCCTTGCCGAGTAGAACTTGAAACGTTCGGCGGGTCGGCAGTTCGGTGAGCGCGTCGAGCGTGGCCAGGTGCGACAATCGCGATTCGAGCCGCAGGATTCGCGCCGGCTCCGAGTCGCGCAAAGAGTTCGTCTTTGCGCAGCGGCTTGTTGAGAAAATCGTCGGCGCCTGCGTCCATCGCGACGGCAAGATCGTCGTCGGCCGATCGGGCGGTGAGGAAGACAATATAGATGTATCCCGGCAATTCCAACTTTCGTACACACCGACAGAGCTCGACGCCGTTCATTTCGGGCATGTTCCAGTCGGTGATCAGATAACTCGGCTCATGGCGCTCGACGGCTTCCAAAGCGTCTTGGCCATTGGCAGCGAGGAAGACCTCGTAGCCGCCGGCGCTCAACAGCGATTCAAGCAGCCGCAGAATCGCCGGATCGTCGTCAACGATCAAGACCTTGTTTAGAACGTGATTCAGCACCATGTTTCTGCCCTGCAATGAATCGCGCAAGATAAAGTAGCGGCCTAGGGAAATATAGCTTTCGCGCCGGTCTCGCGTCGAAATTATCCGCGGCAACGCGCCAGTCGGGCCGCCGGCCCTAACATGCTTTTCACCATACGGTTACATTCCACGATTTCGTTCTATCGCCTGCCCGGAGGGCGCTGTGCCTGAGCGGCCCGCGGATCCTCAGGCCAGGCGTGCTTCGGATAGCGGCGGCGAAGCTCTTTGCGAACTTCGGAATAAGTGGTATTCCAAAAGCTTTCCAAATCGGCCGTCACTTGCTGCGGTCGCATGTTCGGGGCCAACAGATGCATCAGCACCGGCACGCGCCCCGCCGCCACGCGCGGCGTCGCGTTCATGCCAAAAACTTCTTGAATCCGCACGGCCAACACCGGCGGCCGTCCCGCTTCGTATTGCAACGTGATCTGGCTGCCGCTGGGCACCGGCAATCGCTCCGGCGCTTCGCGGTCGACCGCTCGGATTTGCTCCGGCGTAAGCAACGCTTGAACGGCCGGCTTGATCGGCGCGCGGCGCACTTCGTCGATCGACCGGCAGCCACGGCACAACGGCGGCAATAGCGCGCGGATCGGATCGTCGCCGAAATCCGGCAGTTTCAACTCCGGCATCCAAACGGCCAACGATCGGACGCGGGCAAGATACTGCAATCCCGATTCGTCTTGCGAAAAATTCGCGTCGAGTTGCTCGGCCGCCGCCTTGGCCAACAGCGGCGATGCGTCGAAATCGCGTGGAACATTCGTCGCCGCTTCGTCCAGCACCAGATCGACATATCGCGTCCGGCGAAACGCCACGATCCGCTTTCGCTCCGCATCATATTCCACATCAATCGTCGTCGCGATCAAATCGGCCGGCAGCCATTCGCGCTCGATTGCAGAAGCTTGCCGCACCAGCGATTCCGATTGGCCAAGTTCTTGCAAATCGACGCACACGAACAGCGGCGCTTCGCCGACCGCGCTCCGTTCGTGCAGCCGCACGCCTCGTCCGCCGACCATCACGGCCCGCCGTCCGGTTGCATCGCGCCGCCGCGCCACGCGATCGGCAAACGCCGCCAGAATTGCCCGCTGCACGGCTTCGTCGGGATCCACGGTTGACAGCGTGTTTCGTGCGTCGCTGGTACCACGTAAGTCTTCGTCGCACTCGCGCAAGAATTGGTCGCGAGCGCAAGAGGAATTGCACCGTACCGGCTTCGAGTGAACCGATTTCTGATTGTCGTTGACCGGATCGTTGGAATTCTTCGACCGCAACGACACGATCCAGAACATCGGAATTCGACCAATGCCGCGCGGCGGATCGGGCAACAGAGTGTTCGAAGTTGTAAAATGGATCGCGCTCCGAAAGCAACGCCGCAACTAAGGTGATCCGCTTCGCGTGCCCAAGTGCCATGCCTTCGCACATCAACCGCGCAATCCGCGGCTCGACCGGCAAGCGGCCCATGCGCCGGCCGGTTTCCGTCAGGCTGTCGTCGGCGGTCGCGCCGAGTTGCCGTAATAGGGCGAGCCCCTGCTTGACCATTTCGCCCGGCGGCGGCTCGAACCAGGGAAACCCTGCCGGGTTCGACTCGCCCCAACAAAGCAACTGCAAAAGCGCCCCCGAGAGATCGACACGCGCGATTTCCGGCAACTCATGTTCGGCCAGCGCGCGATGAGTCGCTTCGGTCCACAGCCGCATGCAAACGCCCGGCGCGGTTCGTCCCGCGCGGCCGCGCGCTGATCGGCCGACGCTCGCGAGATGCGGCAAACGTCGAGCCGATTGAGCCCGAGCGCCGGATCGACGCGATTGGTCCGAGCCAGGCCCGAATCGACGACAGCCGTGATCCCTTCGATCGTTACGCTGGTTTCGGCGACGTTCGTGGCGAGAACGATTTTTTGGCAATCGCCGCGCCGCAGCACCGCCTGCTGGCGCTCGAGCGGCAAATCGCCGTAAAGCTCCATGATCGACACATTCATTTCGCCGGCCAGCGATTGCAATTCGCGGCCCGTGCGGCGAATCTCGCCGACGCCCGGCAAAAACGCCAACACGTCGCCCCGTGTTTGCCCGATAACTTGCCGCACACCTTCCGCCACCTGTAAATGAATCGGCGAGCGATCGTCGTGCCGCAAATAGCTGATCGCGACAGGATGCATCCGGCCGGCCGATTCGATTTGCGGACAATCGCCGAGAAATCGCGCGATCTGGCCCGGATCGAGCGTGGCGGACATCACCAGCAGTTTCAAATCGGGCCGCACTTCCATTTGCAATCGCCGCGAAATCGCCAGCGACAGATCGGCATTCAGCGTCCGTTCGTGAAACTCATCGAACACGACCGCGCCGACGTGTTCCAACAGCGGATCATCCTGCAACATGCGGACAAACAGCCCCTCGGTCAATACTAGCAGCCGAGTTTGCCGGGTCGCTTTTCGTTCGAACCGAACCTGATAGCCGACCTCCTGCCCGAGCGGCGATCCACGTTCCTCGGCGATCCGCCAGGCGGCCGCCCGAGCCGCCAGTCGCCGCGGCTGCAATAGCAAAACTTGCCCCTCGCCCACCAACCCGGCGTCGAGCAGCGCCGGCGGAACGCGCGTCGTCTTGCCCGCTCCGGTTGGCGCTCGCAGCACGGCGCAATTTCCGTCGCGCAGGGCGGCGATGATTTGCGGCATCGCATCGTCAATCGGCAACGGCGAGCGAGTCATACGCGGGGTTAAGCGATCGCGGCTTTCGATGTTTGCGTCTGCCGAACGCCGACATAGAGCAGCAGGATGCACAGCAGCGAGAACATCAAAACCGCCGGCCAAGTGCGCTGCGGCACTTTGAGCGTCGTGCCGTCGGGCAGGCGTTTGGGGAGCGACAACTCTTTGTTCAAATCCAATAGACGCGATGCTTCGCTCGACCTGCCCAAAAGATCTTTGGCCACTTCGCCAAGCGGGGTTCCTTTCTGCACGACCGCATTGGTTTCGTCGGGCAGTTTCAATCGCGTGCCGGCCGGGACGATCGCATAGCGCGGCAAATCCGCTTTGTTCAATTCTTGAATCTCCTTGGCTCGCTCGTCGACTTCCTCCGCATGGGTTTTCGCCGAATCAGCGTTCAACCCTAGATCGCTTACCGCCAGATCGCGAATTTGCCCGTCGATCGTTGCGGCTTGCGACACGGCGATCTGGCGGTATTGCCACTGCCCGAGCCAATTGGTAATCGAGCTATTGAACGACAGAAAAGCGACCACGACGCCCGCGATCGTTCCGCCGGCGATGAACCCGGTCGAAATCAGCACGCCGGGGCTCGATTCCGATTCGGCGTCGCTGGCGGCCCGCCCGACTACGGACCGCTGGCGGCGATCGACGAGCCAGCGCAACAATCCCCCGGCAAGAATCGGAGTCGAAGTGGAAAGCGGCAAATAGACACCCACGGCGAAGGGCAGCGACGACACGCCGCACATCTCCAGCACGATAGCAACAAACACGCCCAATAGCACCAACGCCCAGGGCATTTGCACCTTCGGATTCAGAATGCCCTCGACGATGTTCGCCATCAGCACGGCTTTCGGCGCGTCGAACTTCTGCACTTCTTCGCCGTTGTCGCGCCGCAATCGTTTGCCGTTGATTCCTGGATCGACTAGGTATTTGATCTTGCCGGCATCGTCGACGAGATACTTGCCCTTCGGCACGCCGTCGACTTCACCGTCGCGCGCGTGCCAAACGTGGTACAGCTTCGGATCGCCCGGGGCTCGCTGCAGATCCGTGAGTGGGCTCACGTCGATCGCTTTGGCCGGCTGCGGCAAGTCGCGAATGGTATAGACCGTGCTCGCGTTGTTCAGCACGACGAGGATGACGCCGATCACCAGTGCCGAAGTCAACGCACCAATGAGAATCGCCCATTGCTGCTTGTAGGGCGTCGCGCCGATGAGATAGCCGGTCTTCAGGTCTTGCGACGTGCTACCGCCGTTCGATGCGGCAACGCAAACGATTGCCGCCACCGAGAGCGCCGCCAGGCGGTCGTCTTTGGTCGTCCACGTCAGCGCGTAGAAAATTGCGCACGTCAGCAAAAGCGTGGCCACGGTCATCCCCGAAATCGGATTGCTCGAGGATCCGATTTCACCGGTCAATCGCGAAGAGACCGTGACGAACAGAAAACCGAACAGCACGATCAAAAGCGCTCCCATCGGGTTCATGTGCAAGTCGGGAACCCAATTGAACACGTAATCGTGCAAGGGCCTTGTCGCCCAAATGGCGACGACCAGCGCAATCCCCCCTGCGCCGACGAGCCAGAGCGGCAAATCCTGATCGGTGCGGCGCAACGTCGGCGGCTTTGTTGTCGCGCCGCGCGCATTGCGGAAATCTCTAACGCTTCCCCAAATCGAACCAAGGATCAGCGGCATTGCTTGAAACAAGCTGAATATGCCACCGGCCGCGACGGCGCCGGTTCCTATATACAGCATGTAAGCATCGCGAATGTCTTTTTGGCTCATCTCGCGGATGAGTTTCGTGTCGGAGTGGAGAAGCGGCTTGTCGAGCGAGTCGCCGAAAAAATGAATGGCCGGAGCAAACACCAGCCACGCCAGCACTCCGCCGCCGCACATCACGCACGAGATTCGAGTGCCGATGATATAGCCGACGCCAAGCAGCGCCGGACTCACTTCGATCGATGGCATCGCCCCTTTGAACCAAGAAAGTGCGCGCGCGGGCACCGCTTTCCAAAGCCGCATTCCGTTTTCATCCCAAAGAAACTGATAGATGGCCGCCACGCCGAATCCCGCGAACACCGTCTTGGCCGTCGCGCCGCCTTGCTCGCCGACGATCAGCACGTCGGCGCAGGCGGTTCCCTCCGGATATTTCAGCGTGCGATGTTGGCGAACAATGTAGGCCCGGCGGAGCGGGATCATCATCAAGATGCCGAGCAAACCGCCCAGCACGGCGACGACCATCACGCGGCCGATGTCCATTTCGAAGCCGAGAATCATCAGCGCCGGCATCGTCACGCCGACGCCGAACGCGATCGACTCGCCGGCCGAGCCGGCGGTCTGCACGATGTTGTTTTCCAAAATCGTCGCGCTGCGCAGGCCGAAGACCTTCGAGAGGACCCGAAACAGCGTGATCGACAGCACGGCGACTGGAATCGACGCCGAAACGGTCAATCCGACTTTCAGCACGAGATAGAGCGACGAGGCGCCGAAGACAATGCCCAAGAGATGCCGGCCAATACCGCGCCGAACGTGAATTCGTGTAGCTGGGCGTCGTCGGGAACGTAGGGATGGTGATCGTCGTCGGAGGGCGCGCTTGTCGAAATCGCCGAGCCCCGCGGTTCGATCGGTGGAGAGCCGGCCATGCGGACTGTTCCTGGAAAATCAATCCGCGTTGAGATTCATTCCGCTGGGCGAGGGCCAATCCCAGGGAAGGCCAGCGACGACTATTGTGGTTGCATGGCGATTTGGTGGCCATCCCTGGGCTTGTTTGCGCGCTGTGCGCTCATTCGCGTCCGTGACGACTACGGTCCGACCGGCACTTGCTCGACGCGCTCTTCGTATTGCACACGGCAAGTCGTCACCGGCACTTGACGCACTTGATCCTCGGTTTCGTAATGCACGGTTTGCACCTGCACTTTGCGAACCTGGTCTTCATCTTGATAGCGCACCGTCGGCACCGACACCTTGCGCACTTGCTGCTCTTGAACCCAGCGCATCGTCGGCACGGAAACCTTGCGAACCTGCTGCTCTTGCACGTAGCGGACGGTTTGCACGGGCACCTTTTGCACGACCGTTTGCGGGACGTAGTTGGTCACGACCTGTTGTCCGACCGTGCCATTGCAACCGCACACCGGCCGCGCCGTGGCGACCGGCACGTATTGCGTCGAGTATTGATCTTGATAAGCCGTCTCGTAGACGGGCTTCTGCACGACGATCGTTTCGTCATGCTCGGCCGTTTCATAGACGGGCTTTTGAACGATGACGGTTTCGTCGTGTTCGGCCGTCTCGTAGATCGGCTTGCGAACCGTGTAATGTTCCTCGCGCTCAGAAGTTTCCACGACCGGCTTCTGCACCGTGACATGCTCTTCGCGCATGCTCTGTTCGTAGATCGGCTTGGCGACATAGTAGCGCCGCTCGATCGTGGCTTGCGCGACTGGAGCGCAACATGCGGAGGCAGCAGGTGCGTAGTAGGACGTTGTCGCCGGTGCGTAATAATCCGCTGTTGCCGGTGCGTAGTTCGCCGTCGTCGCCGGCGCGTAGTACGCCGTTGTCGCGGGAGCATAGTACGCTGCCGTTGCTGGCGCGTAATACGAAACTGATGGCGCCACCGCAGCCCGCCGTCCGCAATCGCACGCTCTCGCCGCCGAGCCGCAACAAAGCAATCCGCCGATCAATAGCGCGCCGCCCAACCCATGCAATCTGGTCATCGCCTGCTCCTTCTTACTTGTATGAAGATTACCGATGTGAGCCGCGTCGGCGGCATATTCGTCGTCTCTTGTAAATATGTACTCAACCGCCGACAAACTCAAGCGGCCTAATAAGCAACAAATACAAACAATTCCAAATAATTGGAACTGGTAGCGGCAGTTGCAGATGCCGTGCCGCTTGAAGAATGCCGGCTGCTGGCGGCTTGGGTAGATTGCCCAGACTTTGCGATCGTTTGGGCCTGTCGCAGCTTACGGCGACCCGAATCCCTCGCTAACGCTTCGGGCTAGTGTCGTGACTGGATACTGCCCCGAAGCGTTAGCGAGGGAAGCGGGGCGCGGCTTCTTGCCACTCATTTACGGCCGGATCAGATCGCCCGTTTCCGATACGCCGCGCACAATCGGTTCGGCGAGTTGCAGCGCGCCGCGCTTTACCGAGTCGCTGCGGGTGAAGCGGAGTTCGTAGGTTCCCACGGCTTTATCGTCGGTCTCGTCGAGATCGAATGTATCGGTCGCCAGATGGTTTTGTGGATCGAAGCGATGCTGGATTTTCGCCGGCTGCGGATAGATTTCGACCTTCAACGAACCGGGGCCGGCCGTGTCGTCGGCGAAACGCTCGATGACGCCGACGCGATACGGATCCCCCGGATTCTCGCCGCGCTGCGCCCGCACTTGATACGTGACGCCAGGCAGGCCGCTCAATGTGGCTCCGCTGCCCGACGTTGGAACACGGTTGACGACGTCGCCAAGTTTCACGACCCAATCGGGCGGCGTCCGCTGTTGCTTCAACCAGCCGCGCACTTCCGCCTGCTTCGCGGACACGGGCCAATTCTCGGCCATGAGTTTTAATACGGGCGCCGGCAAACCCGGCTCCCAATTCGCGTCGTAGAAAATGTACGTCGGCAGCACGACGTGCGGATCGTCGGCGCGGGGCGTGATTTCGATCCACGCTTCGGCCATCCGCGGCGCGAATTGATGATCGGCACGCTGCACGGAAATCGGAAAGGTCTGCGCCGTCGGCGGTGCGAATCGGCCGATGCACGCCGAGCAGCCATTCCGTCGGTGCGCCGCGATCGCCGGCGATCAAGGTTCCGAATTGCGGCTGGCCATGCTCGTAGCCGCCGGCTTGAATCGAGCGTCCGTCGGCGCTGATGGTTAGCTCGGCCCGTTCGCCGCCGGCGAGTTCGACGTTCGTGCTCAATGGCGGCAACGAAACTTTGTAGGTTTTCAAACCGACCGGCTTGGGCCGCACCGTCACGCCCGTTCCAACCGCCGCATGTCCGATCACTGTGCCCGAGGCACTGGTGACTTCATAGCCCTTCGGCCCGAGCAAGCTTTCCAGCGAATGGACGAGCGCCGTTCCGCTCGACACCGGCACATAGCTGCCGCCGGTTTCTTGGGCCAGAGCGGTGAACTCTTTGGCGGCCGCGGCGGCTTCCGTTTCCGAAATGCCGAAGCCGACGATTTCGATCGGGATCTTATGGTCGCCCATCGCCGTGATGACGTTTTCGCGAGTCTTGGGATTCGGCGAGTTGAATTGATAGTTCAAGCCGTCGGTGATCACGACGATCGTTTTTTCCGTGCCCGGCTCGTCGTGCGCGAATTCGCCGATGGCGTTGACCAGCGAAAGATAAAGCGGCGTTTCACCCCAGGGCTTTAGGGTCTTCATCAAATCGAACACGCCGCCCGCGACAACTTGGTCGAATCGCCCCAGCGGCAACACCATTTCCACGTCTTCGCTCGGCCGCAGATCGTCGGGAATCGGCCGGGCATAGTCCGATTGCCGCAGCACTTCGTCGGCCTTCTTCAAATTCCAGCCGACGCGATGGCCGTAGAAAATCACGCCGACGCGGGCATCGCCTTCGTCGGCCAGTCCGCTGAGCATCTGCTTCAAGGCGATCTTGGCGGCCTCGATGCGCGGAATTTTTTGCTCACCCTCGGGCCCTTCCATGGTGGTCGGTTCCGACATGCTATTGGAGCAGTCGAGGATGAAGATGATCGAAGCGCGGCGCCGGCTGCGGCCGCCGAGCGTGACTTGCGGCAAACCATAATGATACGGATCGACTTCGACTTTCACGCCGCCCGTCGGACGCAACAAGAAATTCGTCGCAAACCGATTTCCGCGCACCAGCGCGACGGCTTGCAGAATCGGCCCGCGCCCGGCCAGCGCCGTTCCGGGCACGGTCAGATCGAGCGGCACGCGGCCTTTGACCAAGTCGGTCAACGGCAGATCGAGCGATCGGCTGGTTCCTTCGATGCGCCCGCGCGAGTCGCGAATGAACACAGCAGCCTGGCTCGTCGGCAGTCCATGCAGCGCGTCTTCCGGGCCGGGTTGCACGGCGAGCTTGATTTTTATCGGTTCGGATTCATCGATCAGCAGCACGTCGGAAGCGACCGTGTCCAAACCAGCCGCGGCCCCTTGTCGGCGCGACTCGAGCATCTTGGCCAATCGATTCGACTCGGCCAGCACCGCCGGCTCGGCCTCGCCGATCGCTTGAACTCCCTTGAGCGAATCCGACGCGGCGGCGACGAACCAAGGCGACTCGGCCGGCGCCGCGGGGCCCCAAAAATCTTCGAGCGCTCGGCGGCAATGCCAGAGCAGCAGATGTTGCAAATCCCATTGTCGCAATCGGCGCACCGGATCGTCGTCGAGCGGCGGCACGCCGATGCCCGCGGCGCAGCGCACCAATTGCTCGGCGCGGCTGTGAGGAGCGCGGCCCTCGATCAGGTCTTTCAATTTGACGCCGGGCGACACTTCAGCGGCTGAGCTTCCCGCCGAAGTGTCGCTTCCAGCATCGCGCAGCCGGCGCACTTCGCCGGCTATCGCATCCAATCGCTCCCGAACACGATGCTCGTCGTCGATGCAAACAGTTTCCAAATCGCCGGCCATTGATCGGGTGCTTCGCTTTGCATTTGTCTTATCGGTTGAGGCGGACGCCTGTTGCTTTGTTTCGTCGGTGGCAAACAAGGGATGGGCGGCGCCTGAATCCAAAATCGCCAGCGCCGGGTGCTGTTCCCAGACGACCAAAGCGCGATGTCGATAATCGGATCCATCCGGTTCCACGTTGGCGGGCTTCGCTGTCTCCGCGCCGACCGTCGTTTTGTTTTTGGCCGATTCGCCGCTCTTCGGCGCCGCCTCGTTCGCAGCCGATGAGTCGGCCGCGATCGGGTCGCCGTTCAATTTGTTCGCAATCTCCGTTGCCCGTTTGCGCAGTTGCTCGCGTTGACGAGCCGGCAGCGACGACACTTCCAACACGGCCTGAAGATCTCGCAGCGTGCTCCCGTCGCCATGCTTGACCTCTTCCAGCCGGCTGCACTCTTTCGCAAACAGTTGCTCCAAATGCTCCAATCGCTCCCGGACATCGCGAGCTTCGCCTTCGAACGGCGGCGACTCGGTCGCGGCGGCGGTTTCCGACGTCGGCGGCGATGCAAGCGTCGCATCCAAGCCGTGTGCGGCACTAATTAGATGCAGCAGCGTGCCATTGATTTCCTCATCCATCGGTTCCGACGGTTCGCCGGAGGGCAGCGGCCGCGCCAGCCACGCCGCGAAATACGGGATCTCGGCCCAAGCCCGATCGCGAATCGCCAGCGCGTCGCCGACCGAGTGGGTCAGTTTTTCGGCTTTCGTGTAGCGATCGTCGGCGGCGTTCCAGTGGAGTCCAGCGGCGGTGATCGCGGCATCGTCGCCGACGAACAATTGATCGCGCGCTGCCCGTTGCTCGCGATTTCCGCTCGACACAACCGGCAGCGACCAGAATTGGCCCCGCTCATCGTCGGCCACCCCGGCCTGATCGCCGTGAGCTTGCACCTGCATCGCCCGGCTCAGCACCGCCGGCTGCTGCCACACCTTGCCGGCAAGCTGCGCCTGCATCAATTTCAAGAAGTGAACTTCGACGAAGCGCCCAGCATTTTCGCGCCGGCAGCCCGGCAAGAAAATCGGCGACGGCCGCCTGGCTTGGCGACTTTTGCAGGGCGGTGAGCTTGGCGCGCCAATCGGCGAAACCGGCGTCGGGCTCGCTCATGTATTCGGCCAGCGGAATCCAATGCGCGACGATCGTCGGCGGCCGCCGGCTGGCATGTTCGTTGAAACGTTCGGAACGAACCAAAATGTTCGAGGGATTTTTCGTCTGCGAAGCCTGGTTTTCGATTCGATCGGCGAATTGTTGCAACTGGCGCTGCAGCGTGCGGACCGGCGTGCGATAGGCCGCGCCGGCGGTCATTGCCTGATCCGACCAAAGCAGCTTGTGCTCGAAATCGCTCCACGCCAGCGGATCGAACCGCTGCGGTTGCAGTGATTCGAGACGATCGTGAGCCCGCCATAGCTTTTCGTTCGCAGTGGCGACTGCCGCCGGGATCGTGGCTGCATCGGCGTTGGTCGATTCGGCAATCACTTTTTGCGAATGACGATTCAACGCCCAAACGACCGTGAAATCCTCGGCGCTTGCCGGCACGAGCATCGGCCGCTGCCGCGCCGATCGATTGTGTTGAGCCCAAGCGTTGACGTGCCGATTCAAATAGTTCACCAGTTCGCGCAGCGATACTTGATGATCGCCGTTGCCGCCTTCGACCTTGGGATCGGCCGATTTCGCATCGGCCGCGCCGGCAAGCCCGAGCCGCAAGTAATGCCCAAACACCGAGGCGGCCATATCGTTTGATGCCCAGCCGCGCTCGCCGGGACTGGTCGAATTGAGAATCGCGAAATTGGGAATGTTCGCCTCGCGAACCGCGTCGGCCAGGCCATCGGCGAATCCGTCGGACAACACGCCAAGCCGCCAGTTGACGTCGATCCGATTGCAATCCAAGATCAGCAGCTTGTGCCACGAATCCGGAAGTTGCTGGGCTTTGATATGTTCAAGCAAATCGGACATTTTGAGCCACGTCTCGCTGCGCAGCGGCGAAGCGCCGGGCGGCAACAGCGCCGGCCGCCCGTTCGCATCGGCGATGCCATGCATGCTGAGATACAAGACAACCGTGCCGCTCGGCGCGCCTTGCTGCGCGATCGTGTGCAACTGCCGGTCGAGGCTGGCCAGCCCGGTCTCGGCGGTTTGCCATGCCGGGCTGATGTCGGCCAGGCGGATCGATTCCTGCTTATCGAGTTTGGCGAATCCGTCGATGTCTTCGGCGGCCCAAGCGTTCGGCGGAAACGGCCACGCATAAGCCGGCGCCGCCATCGCCACCATCGGCGTCTGCACCGGCCGAAACCAAAGTTCATGGACCAAAAACGCCGTCAGACCGAGAAACAGTATCAACAGTGCGCCGATGCGAAACCGTTGCCAGATATCGCCGGAGCGAAGTTGATCGAGCGGCTGCGCATTCCAATCGCGCTGCCAACGATGACGAATCGAGTTGGCCGATCGGCCAAATCGTCCGCGCCAGCCGAGACGCGCGCCGGCGCCGTGTCGGACATCTGCCCGGCGGAGAGATACGATGTATCCTGTCGGCCCAACGCCATCAGGAGGTCCCTTTCAACGTGATTTGAGATCGCAATAAAACAGTCACTCATGCCGGCGGCGTGCGCCAACGGCTGTCAATCATTCTGCCACAAACGCTAACCCGCTAGCAACGCGTTGAGACTGCTTTCTTGTCCGCTCTGCCCGAGCGAGGAGCCCGAGTTCGCCGTTGCCGCCGCTGACGATGCGTTCGTTGAACCGGTCTTTCCGCCCGCCGCGCTGGTTTGCAGCGCCGCTTGTTTGCCGGCCAGCAGCGAGGCGAACTGTTGCTGGTTGCCCATCGCCTTGCCTGCTTTGGCGCCTTTCTTCTCGTGCTTGAACAACGAATGGGCCTGCTGCGTTTTTCCGAGCTGCGCGATCGCGCCGATACTGCTCGTTGCGCCTGCCATGACTTAACTCCTTAACGCGTGTAGCTGCCCATCTTGTTTCGGCTGGAGAAGGTGTCAGAAACCGATTCGCATTTGACTCCGTTCGGCTTTACGACGTGCTGCTTCTGAATCGGTTCCTGGCACCTTTTCCTTCCCTCGTTCATCGCCCGCCGGATTCTTCAATCGGCCGAACCATTTTCAATTCGGCTCGCGGTGGATCGAAGATCGTCCAGACCTGAGCGCGGCTCCGCAATTGGCTCAGATAGGCCTGTTCCAGGTATTCATGCCGGTCGCGGAGAATCTGCTGACGCACTTCTTCCGTGACCATCTCCAACGGCGCCGGTCCGGCGGCGTGGCGCTCGAGCAATCGATCCATCCGCATGGCGTCACCCGTGTCGAGCAGCGGCGTGATTCCGCCGATCGGCAAGCGGAACAACAGATCGGCGGCGTCGGGCGACGGGATCGTGTCGCGGCGAGTCCAGCCCATCGTCTGCACTTCGATCGCTTCCAGATGCGCCGGCGGTTGGCCGGTCGGCTGGCCCAACGCCCGCGCACGCAAGTAGTTCATCGCGGCAATCGCTTCGTCGCGCGATTGGAAGCGATCCAGCCGAGCTGTCACCTGCTCGAACCGCACTTCCGGCGGCCGAATATACTTCGCTTGGTTCACGCGGTAACAGGCCCAAAGTTGATCCTGCGTGATGTTCGGATCGACTCGCACCACCGACGCGAGCAGCGCTGTCGCCAAAGCCTGTTCGTCGTTGCCGGCCGCTTGGAACGATGCCTGATTGATTTGCGGACCAATGCGGCGAGCTTCCTGGCTGAGCAGCTTGCGATCGACGACGTGGGCCAACTGCCGGCGGATATACTCCGGCCGAATGCGCAGCTTGTCGGCCGCCGCGGTGCCTGCCAAATCGGCCAATTGACGATCGGCCTCGGGCACCACCTCGCTTTCGAACACCGGCTGGCCGTTGATCTCGGCCATCACGGTTCCCGACGCGAAAGCGGCCGAGTGAACGGCGCTTGTCGCCGCGCTTGCCGACGCGGCGGTCGAATCGGCAGGGCCAGGCAATGTCGCGACTTTCAAAATCGACGTGGCAAATCCGGGGATCGCGGCGGCGAACGACGATACACTCGATGGGCTCGCGGCTGCCGCGGGCGTTGGCTGTTGGCCAGTTACTGCTTGTTGCGGTGCGGCTGCCGCGGGCATGTTCGGAATGAACACCGATGCCGATTGCGTCGTGCCGCAGCCGCACTCCATCGGAGTCTGCGTGACACGAACTTGCGCCGACGCTTGTTGCACGTTGCCATTGGCCGCGCCGTTGGCGTTCGCGGCCGGAGCGGCGTTCGTCGCGCCGGCCGGTGCTGCGCCGCTGGCGGCCGGCGTGCCGTCGCCCGCGCCATTGACCAGCAGAGCGAGGGCAGCCGCTTTCGCATCGCCGTTGTCGGCCGTCTTGGCGGAGGCCTTTTCGGGCGGTCCTTCCGACGGACCTTCCTGCGGTGCGGCGGTCGGCGTCGTGCCGCCGCAACCGGCCAACGCCAGCCGGGCCATTCGCCGAACTCGCGCCGACGATTCCTTGTAGCAATTCTTCACCATCTTGTTGGCCACTTCATCCAACTTCTTGCGCACCTTCGGGCTGCAGCAACTCTTCGTCTTGCAAGTGGCGCACGAACTGCCCGACAGCTCGCGAAACGCCTTGGCCGCTTCGTAGCGAACCGATTCGGTGCAATCGTCGAGCGAGGCAAGCAACGCGTCTTCGATGTCGGGATAGCAGCCGCTACAGCCGAGCGTCGCCAGATAGCGGATGGCTTTGATTTTTTGCGGCGCCTGATCTTCGTCGGCCTTGGCGCCGGCCGCGGCCGAGATCGCCGGATTCGACGAGCTCGCGTTGGCCGGATTCGTGATGGCCAACAGCGGTGGCTTCGATTCCAGACCGGGGAATGTCGAACCCAGACGGTTGCGAATCCGTTCGATCAAGCCGGCGATGCCTTTGAACAATCCTTTAATGCCGAGAAACTCCGGCAGCGTTTCGTGCGGGCAGCACGGCGTTGACGGAGCCGCGACATTCACCGTCGTGCCGTTCGGCGTAGTCGTCGGAGCGGCTGGTGTTGCCGTGCGCCGGGAGCACCGCCAGCGCCTGGAACCGGACTAGCCGCCGGTGGCGCGGTCGAAATGCAGCCGGCCATGCAGCCGGTCGCGAGCACCAATGCAAGTAAGCAACGCCGCATGGTCGGTCCTGTCGATCCGTCTGTTGATCGAAATCGTGACAGCGTTGCCGCCACGGCCCTATAATCCGCTCAATTATCCGCACGTATCGGCAAGCCGAACACTCCGGCTTCACAATTTGGAGAAAGTTTGCCGGTTGCAGAGAGGTTAGCGGCCTGCCGGCAATGGTTTGGCGAAACTGCGGGACTTCGGGGACGGCGGAGGAGCGGCCGGGTGGTAGCAACGAAACAGGTCCAGCGAAGGACTTCGCTGACTACGGGCGTGCTGACCGTCTCCCTGGGTTGCCCTATGCTTATCCCCACGCCGCGTTGACCTGCGCTCCCTGGTAACATAGGGCCGCCCTCTTATAATGGTCAACAGGAGCAACCGACGCATGACGAGCCATTTTTCGCCGATTGACGACGCTGTCGCCGCTATTCGCCGCGGGGAGGTCGTCATCGTCGTCGATGCCGAAGACCGCGAAAATGAAGGCGATTTCATCTGCGCCGCCGAAAAGGTGACGCCCGAAATCGTCAACTTCATGATCACCAACGGCCGCGGGCAGCTCTGCATGCCCGTGCTGCCGGAGGTCTGCGAACGGCTGAAGATTCCGCTGATGGTCGAGTCGAACACGGCCCCGCTGGGAACTTGCTTCACGATCCCGGTCGATCATCGCACGTCGAAAACCGGAATCACGGCCCAAGAGCGTGCTCGCACGATCCGCGCCATTTTAGATCCCAACAGCAAGCCAAGCGATTTTGTCCGCCCCGGCCATTTGTTTCCGTTGATGGCGAAGGAAGGGGGCGTGCTCCGCCGCGCGGGACACACCGAAGCGGCCGTCGATCTGGCGCGGCTGGCGGGATTGGCCCCGGCCGGCGTACTGTGCGAAATTCTCGACGCCGAAGGCAAGCCGAGCCGACCGCGAGCTACTGTTCGGCTTGGCGAAGCAGTATCACCTCGAAATCATCTCGATCGAGGAATTGATCCGCTACCGGCGCATCCGCGAAAAGCTCGTCTATCGCATCGCCGAGGCCGATCTGCCGACCAGCCACGGCTATTTTCGCGTCATCGCCTATGGCGTGAAATACGAAACGCAACAGCCGATCGTGCTGGTGATGGGCGATCCGACGAAGATCGCCGTGCCGTTGGTTCGGCTCCATTCGTCGTGCTTCACCGGCGACTTGCTCGATTCGCTTCGCTGCGATTGCGGCGATCAATTGCAAATGGCGCTGCAAATGATCGGCTCGGAGGGAACCGGCGTATTGGTCTATCTGCCGCAAGAAGGCCGGGGCATCGGATTGATCGAAAAGATAAAGGCCTATCAGCTTCAAGACCAAGGGCTCGACACGGTCGAAGCCAATCTGGCGCTCGGTTTCAAGGCCGACACGCGGGACTACGGCATCGGCATCCAGCTTCTCAAGGACCTGGGCCTGTCGAAAGTTCGCCTGCTGACGAACAATCCCAAGAAAACCGACGCTTTCATCTACGGCGGTTTCGACCTGGAAGTGGTCGATCAGGTTCCGATTTTGCCGCCGGTGCATGAGCATAACGCCCGCTATATGGCCACGAAGCGGGAAAAGCTTGGCCATCACCTGCCGGACAACGGCGGCTAGCCGTCCGCTCCGGCGTGTTGCATTTTCGCAACCTATGCTTGTCTGCCGCCTTTCTTCCTTGCAGCCTGCATAGTCGGATCGATCTTCGATGCCCCGCCCAACGCAATCCGCGCGCATTTGGCTATCGCTGGCTGCGTTGTGCATCGCAGCGATCCAGGCGAACATCGCCGCGGCCGAAGAGGTCGCTCTCGTCGATCCCTGCCCGCCGACGCCGCTGGAAGCCGAAGTGCTTGCCGACGGTGGCAGCGGTCGTTTCGCGCGGCATACATTGATCGAAGCAGCGCTCACGGCCGGCGGCGTCGATCGATTCGATCGATTGCAAGCCTATAGCCGCAAATACGCGGAATTTAGCCGCACAATCCAAATCGGCTGCCGCGGCCAAGAATCGGCCCGCGAACGTGCCCGGATCATTCTCGAATCGATGCACCGCGACATTTTGACCGGCGGCTACGATCCGGCAGTGAATCAACTGAGTTGACTGTTCGACGAAGGAAAGTTCAACTGCGTCAGCGCCACGGTGTTGTTCAACGCCTTGGCCGCCGATTGCAGCCTCGACGCCCGCGCCATCGAACTGCCTACTCATGCTTACAGCGTCGTCGCGGCGGGCGATCAATCGTTCGTCGTCGAAACAACCTGCCCGACGTGGTTCCAGGAATCGCAGCAATCGCGACCGACGGCCGACGCTGTCGGCGGCCGCGAAATCTCGCCGGCCGCATTGGTCGCGGTGATCTTGTACAATCGCGGAACGACGGCCCTCGGCAACAGCGAGTTTGCGGAGGCCGTTTCCGCCAATCTGCGGGCCCTGCGATTGGACCCGACAAACGCCGCCGCGCGGGGCAATTTATTCGCCGCATTGAACAACTGGGCCCTCGATCGCTGCCAGTCGGGCAAATACGCCGAGGCGATTGCATTACTCGACGAAGGCCGGCGTCTGGACGCCGAGCATCAGCCATTTCTGCTCAACCGCCGGCATGTCTATCGACTCTGGATCGAGTCGCTGCTTGCGGATGGCCATAGCGGTGAAGCCGGGGCCGTCTTGGCGGCCGCGAAAGACGGAGATCGAGGTTGTTCGCTGTGGGAAACCTATTCTCAACAGATCGGTCAATCGCAGGCCGGATTGTGATGAACCAATCGCGGCGATTTCGTGTCGTAACTCGGGCGCGACCGAAGCTGTTGCCGCTGGGAGCAATTCGGCAGGAATTGCCTGAAACCCCAAGCGGGCGTTGCCATTCCGAGCCCTTCAGCGTATTTTGAACGAAGTTCAACGCCGCACAATTGTTCGTTTGGCTGCTGCACTCCGGTCGTCTAACCTCTCACCATACACCCTCACCCTCACCCCTCATGGCGACCCTAGAAAAACCCCGCACCACCCAACAACTGGTCACCGGCGCGGATGTCGTTATTCAATCGCTGGTCAATCACGGCGTCGATGTCATCTTCGCCTATCCGGGCGGAGCCAGCATGCCGCTGCATCAGGCTCTGACGCGGTTCAAAGACCAATTGCGGACGATTCTGCCGCGGCATGAACAGGGGGGCGGATTCGCCGCCCAGGGATACGCCCGCACCACCGGCAAGCCCGGCGTTTGCATGGCCACCAGCGGCCCCGGCGCCTTGAACCTGGTCACGGCCATCGGCGACGCCAAGATGGATAGCATTCCGCTGATCGCATTGACCGGCCAGGTCGGCACGCCCGTGATCGGGTCCGACGCGTTTCAGGAAACGCCGATCGTCGAGGTCTGCCGCGGGATCACGAAGCATCATTATCTCGTGACGCAGGTGGAAGATGTTGCCCGAGTGATGCGCGAGGCGTTTCACATCGCCACGACGGGCCGGCCGGGGCCGGTGTTGGTCGATCTGCCGAAGAACGTGCAGCAGGCGCAGATCGTGCCTGATTACGACGTGCCGATGACTCTGCCCGGCTATCGAATCAAAACATCGCGCGCCCAGCCGGAACAAATCGCCCAAGTGGCGGCGGCGATTCGACGGGCGCGGCGGCCGGTGATTTATGCCGGCGGCGGAATTATTTCCTCGGCGGCGCCAGCGAAGAATTGCGCGATCTGATCCACAAGACCGGCATCCCAGTCACGACGACCGTGATGGGCCTCGGCGCCATTCGGGCCGACGATCCGCTATGGCTCGATATGCTGGGAATGCACGGCAGCGTCTATTCGAATTACGCCGTCGATCAGGCCGATTTGCTGATCGCGCTGGGCGTGCGATTCGACGATCGCGTGACCGGGCAAGAAAGAAGAATTCGCCAAGGATGCGTTCATCGTCCACATCGATATCGATCCGTCGGAGATCAATAAGAACAAGCCGGTGCATGTGCCGATCACCAGCGATTTGAAATACGCTCTGACCGAGCTAAACAAGATCGTCGAGCCGCCGGACAGCCGATCTGAAGCCGTGGCACAAGCAGATCGCCGAATGGAAGGCGAAGCGATCCGCTCGCACTACGACGAATCGAGTTCGACGGCATTTTGCAGCAGCACGCGATCGCCGAGCTTTCGCGGCTCACCCGCGGCGAAAAAACGATTGTCACCGTCGGCGTCGGCCAGCATCAGATGTGGGCCGCCCAGTTCTACAAATTCATGCACCCGCGCACGTGGCTTTCCAGTTCGGGCCTGGGAACGATGGGCTTCGGGCTGCCGGCGGCGATGGGCGCGAAGGCGGCCCATCCCGATCAAGCTGGTCGTCGATATCGACGGCGACGGCAGCTTCCTGATGAACATTCAGGAACTGGCCACCTGCTGCTGCGAAAAGATTCCCGGTGAAGGTTCTGCTGTTGAACAACCAGCATCTCGGCATGGTCGTGCAATGGGAGGATCGGTTCTTCAAGGGAAATCGGGCGCACACGTATCTGGGCCCGATCGACAATCCCGAAGCGATCGGCGAGGGCGATGCGCAAGTGCCGTCGGAGCGCTATCCCGATTTCGTGGCGATCGCCCACGGCTTCGGCTGCGGCGGCTCGGCACGTGAAGCAAGAAATCGGAGCTGACCGCCGCGCTGGAAGAAATGATCGCCTACGACGGGCCGTATGTGCTCGACGTCGAAGTGCCCTATCAGGACCACGTTCTGCCGATGATCCCGTCGGGCGGCACCGTGCGCGATCTGATTAAAGAATGACGCACGAAGAAACGGGGACGCGCGAAGAAACAGGGACGTGCGTCATTTATAAAAAGACTCGCGCCCCTTTTTTGTCCCGACGTCTTCCTCCCGCCCGGCAGTTGGGCGCCGGGGTACCAAATGTTCAACGCCGGCTTCTAATATATTGGTCCCTATCAATTGCCGGTCCCAGGCCGGCGGCCCAAGGCCGAGGTGCAACATGAAATTCGCGCGATTGGTTTGCGTTTTCGCCGCCGCCGTGGCGGTGGCAGTGCTACAGATCCGCGTTTCAAAGCCCGCGGACACTCCGCGCGAGAATGGTTTCGATACGAAGCTGCCCGGGGTTGCAGACGTCGAGCAGCTCTCGGACGGCGCGTGGGTCTGCTCGTCGATGGAGGCGGCGTATGTTTCCGCGTCCGATGCGAAGGATTGGACCATCGTGCCGACCGGACTACCAGCAGGTCGCTGGGTGGTGCAATGCTTGGGGGGTAGCAAGAATCGCATGTACTTTGTCGCATCAACCGAGCGATGGGGCAACAGTTACGCCATTTATGCCGTCGAGCCGGGCCGGGAGCCGGCCAACGTCCGTTCGTTGCCGCCGACAGCCCAACCACCGGCCGCGTTTTGCTCCGAATTAATTGGCGCCGTCTCCACCGGTGCCAATCTCAGCGTGACCGCGGACGGCGGGGCGACGTGGCACCCGAGCCCGCCGCTCTTCGAGACCGAGAATGCACGGATCATGCTGATTCGGCGTGCGGACGCCTCCCGGCTGCTCGTGTCGGACGGACGGTCGCTCGCGCGATATGAGATCCTGCGTGACGCCACGCTGCGACAAGCTTGGAGCGTCACGCCCACGGACGGTGTAGGAGCCGACACCCAGGTGCCGGCCTGCGACCGAAGCCATGTATGGTTAATGGGGGCGACGAACGTGACGCGATTGAAGCTGGCCGACGGCCAGGCAGATTTTGCGGTTCCAAAGAACGCCGTGGAGGCGAACCTGCGCGGCGTCCGCAACGTAATCGTAGTCTGGGACAATGCGATGATCGTCTTGAACGCGTCGGCACAAAAGGTGCGAGCGCTGACGCTGCAAGCGGACGGTGCCTACGCAGCGGGCCGCTGGTTCCCAACGGGGGGGTTCGCGGCCATTCCCACGGCCAAGCAACACTGTCTGCTTCTCGGTGCCCAAGGCTTAGCCTACGACTTCGACCTCGCAGCCGACACGCTGACGCCGACGCCCCTGCACGTCGTGCCGCCGAAGCCGAAGCCGCCGCAGCTTTCGCCGGAGTCGATCAAGCTCGGCGAGGAACTTGCGCAGTTAGAACGGCAATTGCCGGTCGCAGAGGTTATTGCAATCGGCGAAGGCATCACAAAGAGAAACGACCTGACGAGCGAGCAGAAATTAGAATTGCTAAAGAAAGAGTACCAACTCGCGATCGACAAGCACAAAGCCAACGGCACCTTCAACCCGCCTCCAAAGCCGTTGATTGTACAGATCGTCGATCTCGGAAAACAGTTGCCGAATAGCGATGCAATGCGGGCCGCGGAGGCGCGGATTTGGGACGAGGCAGGCCGGAAAACACGCGACCCGGCGAAGCAGCAGGAATTCGTCAGGGACCAATTTGAAAAGCTGGTGGCCACGTATAAGGCGACCGGAACGCTGCTGAAGCCGGGCAACGCGCCGGCAACGCCGGGGGCCGCCGCGCTGAACCCAGTTCCCGAGTCGCTGTTCGACCAAATCGCCCGTCTCGGGCTTCAACTGCCGGATGGCGAGGCGCGGCAGGCTTACGCCGATGCGGCGCGGGAGTTTCCCAAAGATACCGCCAAGCAGAGCGTTTGGATCAAAGATCGTTTGGAAAAATTGGTCGCCAAGCACAAGGCGGATGGAACGCTGCGAAAGCCGGGCGGCGCAGTGGCTGCCGACGACGCATCGCGCAGGGCTGATGCGGATTCGCTTGCCGCGCAGATTTTGCAGCTCGGATCACAGTTGCCCGAGGACGAGGTGAAACAGGTATGGGACGAACGCGCGACGAAAACAAACTGATCCTATAATGCAGTGGCAGTGGGTTAACGAGCAGTTGGAAAAGCTGGTCGCGAAGCACAGGGCGGACGGGATGTTGCCAAAACCGAAACCGGACCCGCCCGATCAGAAATAGTACCCGACCTTCGCATAGTGCCGAACCGGCGGTTCCTTTGACGCTACTTGGCAGCGGACGTGGAACGGGACGGCGTCCGTCTGACCGTCAGCCGGGACCGGGAGTAGGGTCATTTCGACGGTTCTTCCGACTCCAACCAATCAACGAAGAAAAGGGGACGCGGACGAAGAAAAGGGGGCGCGGTGCGCCGGCACAAGCCGGAGGATAGTCGCGGATGAAAGAGCCGCACGAGGTAAGACCTAGCCAGTCGCCTCGGCCTCGAGTGATGCGTGTCGGCGGGCAACCGTCGGGGCGAAGCGTTCACAGCGGTACAACCGGGCCGTGTATTGAACTCCGAAAACATTCTTCTGCGGTGGCCGACCTTATCGCGTCACGGGGAAGGCAATAGTGATGTCGAACGATCATGGCAAGCTCGATGTCGCCCCCACGGAGTCTGAGACCACGCGCACGGTTGGAAACTTTTCTCGCGGAAGCCGGGAGACCCAGGCGGCATCCGCTTCGCGTGAAGCGGATCGGTCGGAGAAGGCCAATGGCCACAAGTCCGACATGCACGCCGCCGGGGAGTCAGACAGTTCCATAGTACCAAAGAAGCCGGCGAACGACGATGGCCCGAAGGCATCCGCGGAGTTGGTGGAGGGAAGGGGGCTGACCAAGGAGAACGCCAGTCGTCGCTACCGGACCGGACACAGTGCCGGAAACCTGGGTCGCGCGGACGGCTGGGCGTGCGAACAGCGGCGCCAATCAGACGCCGTCAGTTCGTTACTATCCGAGGTAAGAGCCGTATGCGGTAGTTCCGCACGTACGGATCCGTGCGAGGGGCGGCCCGCAAGGGCCGTTCCTATCGCGATAGTCATTCATAAAAAGACTCGCGTCCCAATACTGTTCGGCACGCGATTTGCGCCAGCGAATTTCACGACTTCATTCACGCTTGGCACGAGATTTGCGCCCTGCCCGATGACACGAATTGTTTCGGTCATTTTGGCAGGAGGCCGCCATGGCGGGCAAGAAGCGCGAGGATATTACGGAGCGGCAGATCACCGGGCTGAAGTATTTCGACAAGCTCGCTCCGTTGCTGGAGCGACTGCACGACGATGGTTGCGCGCGATCGCGCTGGCAACCGGCAATTGCACTACGATCAACACTGCCTGTTGATCCTGCTGTATTTGTTCAATCCGGTCGTGACTTCGCTGCGCGGCTTGCAGCAGGCCAGCGAATTGGCCAAGGTGCAGAAGAAACTAGGTTGCCCACGGGCATCGCTAGGCTCGCTCTCCGAAGCTGCCAGCGTGTTTGATCCCGAGCGGCTGAAAGAGATTGTGGCCGAATTGGGGGCCGAGCTACAGCCGCTCGGTCGCGACCCCCGACTCCGCGACGTGCCCGGCGCCTTGACGGCCGTCGATGGCTCTCTGCTCACGGTGCTGCCGAAGTTAATGCAGGCCTCGTTTCTGAAACGTTCCACCGGCAGCGGTCTGGTCAAATGGCGGCTGCACACGCATTTCGAGGTGGATCGCTACGTGCCCACGCGGATCGACGTGACGCCCAACGGCGGCGGCGCGTACGACGAGCGCGCCGTGCTCGAGCGCACCGTCGAAGCGGATCGCACCTACGTGATGGACCGCGGCTATGCCAAGTTCTTGCTGTTCAATCAGATCGTGAAGGCGGGCAGCAGCTACGTGTGCCGCTTGCGCGACAACAGCGCTTATGAAATCTTGGAACAGCGTCTGCTCACCGACGCCGATCGTGCTTTGAATGTGCTCGGCGATCAGGTCGTGAAGATTGGACAGAGCGGCAAGGCCGAGACTCGGCCCGATCACCCGATCCGCCTGGTGACCGTTCGCATCAGCCCACATACCAGCCGCGGCAAAAACCGCAGCGGCTCGACCGGCCCCGACAGCGACGGCATCCTGCGAATCGCGACCAACCTGCTCGACGTGCCCGCGGAAGTGATCGCCTTGATTTTTCTGAATCGCTGGACGATTGAAACGTTTTTTCGGTTCTTCAAACATGTGCTGGGTTGCCGGCACTTGCTCAGCCACAGTCAACAGGGGATCGAGATTCAAACCTACTGCGCAATCATCGCCTGCATGTTGATCAGTTTGTGGACCGGGCGTAAACCAACGCTTCGCACCTACGAAATGATTTGCTACTACTTCACGGGGCTGGCCAGCGAGGGAGAATTGCTGGCACATCTGGCCAAACTTAAGGCCCACGACGCGGCTGCGAAAAAAATCTGACTCGGTTGAGCTCGGCCGCCTCTTGCAAGCGCGTCGCGAGTCGCTTCACGCTGCGCTGAAATGCCGTTTGCGGCTTGGCGGCGTCTGCCACCTCCACGCATCTCGCCTGCCAATCCCGCAGGCCTTCCGCTCGAAAGAATTCCAAGAACCACTTGCCGCCGTGCTAATTGAACTGCTCAAATAGCGTGCCGAACAGTATTGCTCGCGTCCCCTTTTTGTCAGGCTTTCGCCCGCTCGATATACTCCCCGGTCCGTGTGTCGACCTTAATCAGGTCACCGATATCGACGAACGCCGGCGCGGTGATCTCCGCCCCGGTTTCCAGCTTGCAGGGCTTGGTGAGATTCGTGGCCGTGTTGCCGCGGACCGCCGGTTCGCAGTATTCGACTTTGAGAATCATGTGGTTCGGCGGCTCGACGCTGATCGGATTGTTGTTGAACAGCATCATCTTGCAGACAGTGCCTTCCTTGATCCACTTCCAGGTTTCGTCGACCGACCTCCTTAGTCAGTTCGTATTGCTCGTAAGAGGCGTTGTCCATGAACACGAACGTGTCGCCCTGGCGATAGAGATATTGGGCATCGATTTCCTCGACGTCGGCGGCATCGAGCGAATCGCCGCTTTTATACGTCCGGTCGAGCATCGTCTGGCGGACGAGGTTTTTGAGCCTGCACTTATAAAGTGCCTGCCCCTTGCCTGGCTTGACGAAATTGCATTCGACCATCAAATAGGGATCGCCGTCGAGTTGGATTTTCAGACCCTTCTTGAACTGGCTGGTGTTGTAGCTGGGCACGGCGAACTTCCTGCTGGGTTGATCTGGGTTTTGATGACGGAGCGAAAGCGGGATTTTAGGGCATCGCGGCGCGAGCGCTCCGCTTCGCTTTCCAATTGTAACGGGTTATGCTACGGAGAACTGCCCCGGAGGGCAACACCGGCAGGGAATTCCATGCGGTTTTTCGCGTCGGCAATTTTGCCGAGGAATTACCGCTAGCCAATAAGTAAGTACGCTGCATGACTTTGCTTACCGATACCGCTCGAACGGCTTCATTTCTGGCGGCCGATGGCGAGTCTCAACCGTCACTGGTTTCGCATTGGCAGCAAGAACTGAAGGACGCCATTCGCGATCCGCGGCAGCTTTGCCGGCTATTGGAACTGCCGGCGGAATTTGAAGCGGCCGCAGTGCGGGCGGCCGCCGAGTTTCCGCTGTTCGCCCCCAAGCCGTTCGTGGCTCAAATCGAGCGCGGTAATCCTGGCGACCCGTTGCTGCGGCAAATCCTCCCCTTGGAGGTCGAGCTTTCATCGCCGCCGGGCTTCACGGCCGATCCGGTCGGCGATCTTGCCGCCAAGAAAGCCCCGAGTCTTTTGCATAAATATCATGGCCGGGCGCTCCTCATCACGACGGGAGCCTGCGCAGTCCATTGCCGGTATTGCTTCCGGCGGCATTATCCATACAGCGAATCCCAATTCCCTCGCACCGCCGCGGCATGGCAACCGGCGCTTCATGCGATCTCCGAAGACACGAGCTTGCGAGAAATCATTCTCAGCGGCGGCGATCCGTTGGTTTTGGTCGATTCGTTGCTGGCTGATTTGGCGGAACGACTGGCCGCGATTCCGCACGTCGCCCGGCTGCGCATCCACACTCGGTTGCCGTTGATGATCCCGCAACGGATCGACGGCCCGCTGTTGCGCTGGCTCCGCGGCACCCGGCTGACGCCGATCGTGGTGATCCACGCCAACCATCCGGCCGAACTGCAAGGCCCAGCCGCCGCCGCAATCGGCCGCCTTGTGGACGCCGGCATTCCCGTGCTGAATCAATCGGTGCTGCTGCGCGGCGTGAACGACGATCCCGACGTGCTGGCCACTCTATGCGAACGCTTGATCGAGCTCCGCGCGATGCCGTATTATCTGCACCAGTTGGATCGAGTGGCGGGTGCGGCTCATTTTGAAGTCTCCGTCGCACGAGGAATGGAAGTAATCGACGCTCTCCGCCAGCGGCTGCCCGGATATGCCATTCCGCGCTACGTCCGCGAAACGGCAGGCGAACCGTACAAAACGCCCTTGGTGGAAATTCCCGGCAATCAATCGTAGACTGATGTTACGTAACGTTGGAGCTTTCGAACATGGAGAAAATATGAAACATGGGCCGGCTCGTCTGATTCCAGCTTTCGCAATGACATTTCTCTTCGCGGGATCCGCTCTCGCCGGCGATTGGCCGCAGTGGCGCGGGCCGGATGGGACGGGCGTTAGTCACGAAACCGGGCTGCCGGTGAATTGGACCAATCAGCGCGGCATGATTTGGAAATCCGATCTGCCGCAGTGGGGCGACAGCACGCCGGCCATTTGGGGCGACGCCATCTTCGTCACCACCCAGCACGACGACAATCTGCTGCTGCTCAGGCTCGACAAAGCGACCGGCCGAATCGTTTGGACGCAGACCGTCGGCAACGGCAACGTCAAACGAATTCCGATTGCGGCCAAAACGCCCGAGCAACGGCGAGAGCAGAATTTTCATTCGATGCAGAATCTGGCCAGCCCGTCGCCGGTCACCAATGGCCAGCAGGTCGTCGTTCATTACGGCAACGGCGATCTGGCGGCTTACGATTTCGACGGCAAACAGCTTTGGCATCACAATCTGCAAGACGAATATGGCCGCTACACGATCTGGTGGGGCCATGCCAATAGCCCGGTGCTGTTCGGCAATAGCGTGATCTCGGTTTGCATGCAGGATTCGCTGGCCGATATCGCCAAATCGCCGGTCGAGAGCTATGTCGTGGCGCACGATGTGCGCACCGGCCGCGAGCGGTGGAAAACGCTCCGCATGACCGACGCCAAGTCGGAGGAATGCGATGCCTACACGACGCCCGTTTTCGCCCAGGTCGACGGCAAGCCGCAGATGATCGTGATGGGCGGCAATCAACTCGACGGCTACGATCCGACGAACGGCAAGCAGCTTTGGTTTTTACCGCGGATTGTCGGCGGGCGAACCGTCAGCGGCGCGACCGTGGCCGACGGCATGGTGTTCGCCACGCAAGGCAAAAGCGGGCCGCTGTTGGCCGTGAAGCTCGGCGGCACGGGCCAGTTGCCGCGCAGCGACATCGTTTGGAAATTCGAAAAGGGGACGCCCGACAGTTGCACGCCGGTCGCCTGGGAAGACCGTCTCTTCACGATCACCGACGGCGGCATCGCCCGCTGCTTCGACATCCACACCGGCCGCACGATCTGGACCGAGCGACTGAAGGGCGATTACAAAGCTTCGCCGGTCGCCGCGGAGGGGCGAATTTATTTTCTCAACATCCACGGCCTCTGCACCGTCGTCGCGGCCGCGGCGCAATTCGACAAACTGGCCGAGAACCAGATCGACGACGACACGATCGCCTCGCCCGCCATCTCCGACGGCCGGCTCTACATCCGCGGGCACAAGGGGCTGTACTGCTTGGGAAGGGACTAGGGACGAGGGGCGAGGGGACGAAGAACGAAGAGCAAAGAAAGTAGCACCACGCAGCGCGATCCGTCGCTGGCGCGTTCACTCGGCCCTAACCCCTCGCCCCTTTCACCATGCTTGCCTGGCTCACCGACATCCACTTGGACTTTCTCGAGCCGCCGCGGGTTCGCGAGTTTTTCGAGTCGGTGCGACAGAGCGGCGCTGAGGCGGTGCTGCTGACGGGCGATGTTTCCGATGCCCCGCATCTGATCGCGCGGCTGGCGGAAATGGATGCGGCGATCCAGCGGCCGATTTATTTCGTTCTCGGCAATCACGATTTTTATTACGGCTCGATTCGCGGCGTGCGCGAGGCGGTTGACGAGTTGTGTTGCCAGCGGCCGAATTTGCAATACCTGACGACGCACACCGAGCCGATCGAATTGGCGTCCGACTTGGGCCTCATCGGGCACGACGGTTGGGCCGACGCGCGGCTCGGCGACTACGAGCGTTCAATGGTGATGATGTACGACTATCGCTTGATCGACGAACTGGCGCACATGTCGAAGTCGGCGCGTTGGCCGGTTCTGAAAGCCTTGGGCGACGAGGCCGCGGAAGCGGTGCGCGAAAAGCTGACGAAAGCTTTGGCCAGATTTCCGCGGGTCTGGCTGGCGACGCATCTACCGCCGCTTCGCGAAGCTTGCTGGCACGAAGGCCAGGTTTCCAACGACGAATGGGCCCCGCATTTCACCTGCAAGGCAATGGGCGACGTTCTGTTGGAGACGATGCGCCAGCACCCCGACCGGCAATTGACCGTCTTCTGCGGCCACACGCACAGCCCCGGCCTGGCCGAGCCGCTGCCGAATCTAAAGATTTTCACCGGCGGAGCGAAATACGGGCACCCGGTCGTGCAGAAAATGTTGGAAGTATGAAGCAGGGGGCAGGGAGCCGGGAGCAGGGACGCGCAAGCGGATTCGGCCGGCTGTTCTTCGTTTCTTCGCCCCCTGCTCCCGGCTCCCTGCCTCCTGCCTCCTGCCCCCTGTCCCCTGACCCCTTCTTTTCGGTACGATGCTTACGGTCCGATTCCACATCACTGCCTGAGTGAACGATGGGCATTTACGATCGAGATTATTACCGCGACGAACCGCGACGCTCGTTGATGGGCAATTGGTCGGCCGTCAATTTCCTGATTGTCGTCAACGTGGCCATCTTCGTTCTCGATCTATTCACCGACCCTGTTGGCCGCGGCGAACGCTGGCTCGACGCCCACATGGCGCTGCGGCCCGATCTGTTTACGCACCCGTGGAATTTTTGGACACTGCTGAGCTACGGCTTCGCCCACGATCCGACGAACATCCTCCATGTCGGCGGGAACATGTTTGTCTTGTGGATCTTCGGAGTCGATGTCGAGCGGCTGTATGGCCGCGAGAGGTTCATGCGGGTGTATCTCAGCCTTGTGGTGTCGTCCGGGCTGGCGTGGCTGATTATTCAAGCGTTTTCGAAAACGCCTGCTCCGGTGATCGGTGCTTCCGGGGCGATCATGGGGATCATGGTCATCTATATCTTGAATTTTCCAAACCGCGTCTTCTTGCTGTACTTCGTCGTTCCGGTTCCTGCGTGGGTGTTGGGGATTGTCTATATCGGAATGGATATTTTTGGAGTCCTCTCGCCGAGCGACAACACGGCCCATGCCGCGCATATCGCGGGCGCATTGTTTGGATTGCTCTACGTTCGCACGGGCTGGTATTTGGGCGCACTGCTACCGACGCGGATGCCGAAATGGGCCAAGATGGGCGGCCCGAAGTTGCGCGTCCGCTCGGAAGACGACGAGCCGCGAACGCAGCGCGAAGTTCAAATGCGCGTGGACGAAATCCTGGAAAAGATCAGCCGCGAAGGTGAATCCAGCCTGACGCCCGCCGAACGGAGCGAACTCGAAGAACTAAGCCGCCGGTTCCGCAATCGGCGGTAGATTCAGTGGCCCTACCGCTCCGCTTGCGTTCGCCGGTTCGTCACCTTCGCATCCGGCGATTGGCCCAGATACACGAACAAGTCGGCGATCTCTTCCAGCGTCAGCGAATTCAGCAATCCCTCGGGCATTGCCGATTTCTTCAGCGGCCGGATTTCGTCGATGTCGTCTTTCTCGATCGTCGCGCGCTGAGCATTCGATTGCAACACGACCAATGAACCATCGGGCTGCGGCGCGGTCAGGCCCCAGATAGTGCGGCCGTCCTTCAATACGACTGTCTTGCTGGCGTATTGGTCCGAAATCACTTGCGAAGGGAACAGGATTGATTCGAGGATTTCTTTCTTCTGGAATCGCCGGCTGACGTTGGTCAGATCGGGGCCGACGCCTTCGCCTCGATCGCCGAAGCGATGGCATTTCACGCAATTCGCCTTGGCAAACACCGCGGCGCCCTGCTGAGCGTCGCCCGATGCTGCTTCCGGCGAACTTAGGTAGCTGAGCAATTCTTCGTAGGTCCAGCGATTGACGTTCGTGTCTTCCGGCAGTTTCGCCTCGGGTTGATCGGGATACGTCGCCTTGAACCACTGTTGCCAGGCGGTGATCGCGACATCCCATTTGTCGCCGGCAAAGCTGAGCGTCTTGCCGGTCCACTTTTCCAACAGCGGCACGGCCAACTTTCCGCCGTTCTCTCCGAGCCGCAGACCGCAGAGAATCGCCTGGCGAATCGGCTCCGGACCTTCCGGCTTGCGATCGACGGTGGCCAGCTTCAAGAGCACCTGTTGGGCAAACGCCCCTTCGTCGATCGAAAGCGATTTGACCAACACCGGCCAGTTGTCGCCCGCGGGATGCTCGGCCAGCGACATGGCAATGAACCCGCGCCGCTCGGGATCGCGGTCGTACAGTTCTCGCAAATAGGCTTGCGCCGCCGAATTGCCGCTGTGCCCGAGCACAGCCACGATTCCGATCCGCAATCGCCGCACCGGTTCTGTGCTCATCGATTCCAAATTCCGATCGAGCGATTGCAATTGCGCGAGCGTTTCGGCGCCCGGATCGTCGGGCAGTTTCGCCAGCACGGAGAGCGCGGAACTCGGCCATTTTGTCCCTTCGGCAAGCACCTGCGTCCGTTCGTCGTCGGAGAGGCTGACGAAGAAATCCCGCGACACGTTTTCGACGTAGCCGGTAAAGCTATGGCCGCCGGGAAGTGTGCGAGCCGTTTCGTAGAACTTCAGCAGCGCGAATTTCTGCGAAGTCGTCCAGCCAGGGATGAACCGAGCCAGCAGAGCCAAATGCAGCTTCTCCTCTGTCGGCAAGTCGCTGTCTTGCAATTGGGCAATGATGCGGGCATTAGCCGACGGCTCTTTCAAGTATGCCAGCAGACGAATCAATTCGCGATTCATCATGCGATCGCCCGCCGGATATTCGGCGGCCAATCTTGCTCCCAGCGCGGGCACGTCGCTCGCGGTCAGCTTTCCACGCTCCAGTGCCAGTTCCGTGACCCGCAGTAGGTCGAGAAAATCGGGATCGGTGACATAACCTTCCATGATCTTCCCCGCGTTCGCGAGAACCGCGTCGATCGTCGCCCGATCGGGGTCCATCACCAGCAGCGCCAATGCTCCCTGCAGGAAAACGCGATGATTCTTGGCCGCCAATGCTTCGCCTTGCCACGATTCTTTTGGAATTTGCTCGAGCGCCGAGTTGCTGCATAGATCACGTAGCGATCGGGGGAATTCAATAGCGGCGCCAGATCGGTCCAAGTCGCCTTCTGCCCAGCGCGGACGAGCGATTCGCACGCGATCCGTTGCACGACCGGATTCGTGTCGTGCAGCAGTTCGATCAAGCGTGCGCCGGTCGCTTCGTCGGCGTGAATGCCCATCAGATAGACGGTCTTTTCGCGAACCGAGTCGTCGGCGTCATGCGACAGCCGCAGCAATTGCGCCGAGCCCGGAAACGGGCCGAGCAATTGCATCAACTCAAGCGCACGGCAACGGCTTTCGGGACGGTTCTTTTCGTTGTCGGGGATGGTGGGCAATTCCGCGTCCCAAGCGGCGCCGAGTTTTTGTTTGATGAGCGCGACATGTTGCCGGGCCCAGGCGCTGTCGAGTTGCGGCTGACGGATCGCGGCGGCCATTCCGTCGCGCGGCGGCAAGGCGGCATCGGGAACTTTTCCTTTCCAAACGATTCGATAAATGCCCCCTTCCGTGTCGCGGCCGCCGGTGCAGAAATAGAGAGCGCCGTCGGGCCCAACGGCGAGGTACGTGATATTCAGCGGCTTCCCTTCGAGAAACACGCTGGTTTCGGCCGTGTAACTCGCGCCCGACGGTTTGAGCCGGACATTCAGAATCCGCCCGCGTGCCCAATCGCCGACGAATATCGTCCCCTGGAAGCGGCGGGGAAACATCACATGGTTGTAGGCCACGACGGCGGTCGGCGAACTACGCCCCGTGTCGCCGATCGCCGGCAAGCTGTCGAAGAAATAGGTCGGCCAAGCACCCCAGCCGCTGCGCCAGCCATAGTCGCCACCCGCGACGACGTGCAACAGCCGCGTCGGACGATACCACGGCATTCCGACATCCCATTCCATGTCGGATTCGTGCGTGATCATTTCGCCGTTGCGAGTGAACACGAAGCTATACGGATTCCGAAACCCGGCGGCAAAGGTTTCGAAGAAACTTCCCGACGCATCGGTTCGCAAAACGCGGCCGCCCGGCGCCTTGACGCCGACGCCGTAGCCGTTCGGGTCCTCGTAGCGCGGGCTGATGAGATCGCCTTCGTAAGGATGATGATACGGGCTGCTCGGGTCATCGGCCCGCTCCGGCTTGCTATGGTCGCCCATCATGACGTAGATCAAACCATCGGGCCCCAACACCGGATCATGCGGACCATGCTCGGCCATCTCGCCGGTGAATTTCAACACCAGATCGACTTGCTTGGGGCGAGCGACGCGCAGCGGGCTTCTTCGGAGCGGGCGCTGGCTTGGCGTCTGGATCGTCGGGCAATTGATGGATCGGTTTCAATTCGCTGACGTTCGCGGCCGACGATTCCTTTTGCTTGGGATCCAAATCCGTCGCTTCCGCGACGGCGGAGGCGAGAATCAGGGCGCGATCGGACCGCCGATGATTGTTGTGAGCGGAGGAATGCGGATCGGCGCGCCGGGACGACGTAGCAGTGGGTACGCCCGTGGTGCTCGGAGGATCGACGCTTGGCGCGAGCTCGCTTGGAGTGGTTGGGCTGGAAGGCAATGGTTTCGGCGCCGCTTCACTCGGTGTTGTTGTGACCGGCGTCGCCGCGCTCGGCGTTGTTGCGCTCGGCGTTGTGTTGTGATCTGTTGTATTCGGCGCCGACACATTCGGTGTCGTTGCGCTGGGTTTGGCGGCATCAGGTGTGATCGCCGCGGGGCCGGTCGCAATCGGAGTCGTGCCGCTATCCGGCGGCGCAATCGGAGCCGTGCCCGGTTCGGAAATGCGATACAAGCCCGTTCCCTGTGGACCATTGCCGACGACGAACACTTGTCCGTTGAGGGGCAGAATGCCTTGAATGCTTTTCACCTTGTCGCAGTAGACCGACACCTTGCTCGGCGGCGTGCCCGGCTTCACGCTGCGCACTATCAGCAGCGGCCCGTCCTCGCGCGAGGCGAGAATATCGCCGAATTCGTTGAAGGCCATCGCGATCAGCGAGCCTGTGTCTTGCGGGGCCACGACCGGCTCGATGCGAAATTCGTTGCTGATCTTGAACCGGCCTCCGACGCCGCCGGCCAATTGCATTTCATCCAGCCAAGGCTTGACGACGCCAAACTGCCCAATCTCGCGGGCCGGCAACCATTGCGATTCGTTGAACCGCGGCTGCGTCCAGCCGACGAATTCCTTTTGGCTCGTCTTCCACGTCGAGCCGGTCAAATAGGACACGAACGTGTCGCCGGCGTTCTTGACCAACACTCGCGCCGCAAGCCCGGCCGGACCGTTGTCGGTCTTCGCCGCCATGACGGCGACGGTGTTGTGCCCCGGCTTAAGAAACTTGGTGATGTCGTGGATATCCATCACATGCCAATTATGGCCGTCGCCGACTTTGCGGCCGTTGACATATAGCTCGTACGATTCATCGGCCGTGATTTGCACTTCGCCCGACTCGGGCTGCGTCATCTCGAAGCTGCGGCGGAAATAGCAAGTGCCCAGCGGCGAGGCGGTTTTGGTAATTTCCTCGGCGGCGGGGGACCAAATCCATTGCGCTTCGTGCGGCGCGATGGCCGGTTTTGCCGGGGAGGTCGATGGAGTGGCCAAAGTCGGCGACTTCGCCGGACGAGAAGTTGAAGCGGAAGTGTCCGGCTTGGGATTCGGCGGCGGCGCGGAAATCGCCACCACGCCCCAGGAAAACGCCAGGCAACTTGCCACGATCAGCGCCAATTTCCACGAAGCTCGCATGGATTCCTCCCTGAATCACCGCGGTCAATAAGGGCCGACAGTACGGGCCGATTTTCCAACAAAGCGGCCGAAAACCGCCGCGTGGAGTATTCCCCCTTCGCCAGTGGAACAGACTGGATCGGCGCGGAAGAATACAAGATTTCGGCAAGCCACACAACAGAGGTTTGGGGAAAGACTTAAGGCTACAGGCAACAGGCGACAGGGAATGGACCGCGCGCTCGTCCCAAGCGAGTTTCGTTTCGCCGCTTGATAGCGAAGCAAGCTTGCGGTTTCGCGCGTCTTGTGCTGCAATCGTTTGCTGCTTCGTCGTTCTTCGACCTCTGCCTCGCACCCTCGCCCTTTCCTGTGGAATCCGACTTCATCGCTTGGCTTCGTGAACGCGTGCCGCCGCATCCGCAGTTGCTGCTGGGGCCCGGGGACGATGCGGCTATTCTGCGGCTGGGCGATCGGGCCGACTGCGTCGTCACCGTCGATTTGCTCACCGAAGGGGTCGATTTCGATCTGCAAGCGGTCTCCGCGCGGCGAGTCGGACGGAAGGCGTTGGCCGTCAGTCTTAGCGATCTGGCAGCAATGGCAGCACGGCCAGTCGGGATGGTCGTAGCCATCGCGCTGCCGCGGCGCGGAGGCCGGCAACTGGCGATTGAATTGTTCGAAGGGCTGGCGGAAATGGCTGGGCGATATGACGTGGCAGTCGCCGGCGGCGACACCAATAGTTGGGATGGTCCGCTCGTGATTAGCGTCACGGCAATCGGTCAAACGACCGCCGCGGGACCGCTGTTGCGCAGCGGCGCAAAGCCGGGCCACCGGATTCTTGTGACCGGCGCGTTTGGCGGCAGCATTCTCGGAAAGCATTTGGACTTCGAGCCTCGAGTCAACGAAGCTCTGCTGCTAGCCGATCGCTGCCGCCTTTATGCCGGCATCGACGCGAGCGACGGGCTGTCGCTCGATTTATCGCGAATCGCCACCGAGAGCGGTTGCGGGGCCGCGATCGAATTGGACCACGTGCCGATTTCCCCGGCGGCACACGAATTGGCCCGGCAGCAAGCCGATGGTCGATCGGCGCTGGACCATGCTCTCTCCGACGGCGAAGATTTTGAATTGATACTGGCCGTCGCGCCCGACGACGCGGCGAAGCTAATTTCCGAACAGCCCGTGGCGCCGCTGCAACTGACCGACATCGGCGAATTCATCGCCGAGCCGGGCCTATGGCAGATCACCGCCGCCGGCAATCGTGAGCCGCTCGAACCTCGCGGCTGGGAACATCGGTTCGATTGAAACTGCGGATTGCCATGCCGAACACTTTTGCATTCGACGCCCCCGACGAAGCCGCCACGGTCGCATTTGGCCAATCGCTCGCGGCGCATTTGCCGCCCGGCGCCGTGATCGGCCTTTGCGGACCGCTTGGCGCAGGCAAGACGCGATTGGTGCAAGCCGTCGCGGAAGCAGTCGGCGTCGATCCGCGGTTGGTTCTTAGCCCGACGTTCGTTCTGATCCACGAATACCGAGGCCGGTTGCCGATCTATCATTTCGACGCCTATCGGTTGCGCGACGACGACGAGTTTCTTCAACTCGGCCCCGAGGAGTATTTCGACGGCGATGGTTGGACGTTCGTCGAATGGGCAGACCGAGTGACCGCCTGCTTGCCGCGCGAACGGCTGGAGATTCGTATTGAACCGACCGGCATCACGTCGCGGCACTTCGAGATCGCGGCGGTCGGCCCGCGCTATGAACGTGTCATCGCGGGATTGGCGTCGGAGCGGCGATGAATTCTTCCAAGCAGCGTTATCGAGCCGGCTGCATCAGATACAGCCCGGCGAATATCTTTGGATCGACCATCAACCCCTCGGCGGCGCACTGCTTGAGCCAGGAGTCGAGTTCCGCCAGCGGCAGTTCGTGGACGGTGATTTGCTCGTGATCGACGCCGCCGCCTTCGTTGACGCGGCGCAGGCCGGTCGCGTGGAAGAATGTGATCACTTCGTTCGACAGGCCGGCCGACACGGGTCCGCCGCCGAGCAATCGCATTCCGGCGGCTTCGTAGCCCGTTTCTTCAAGCAATTCGCGACGCGCAGTTTCCGCCAATTCGGCCGCGGCATGGTCGGCCGGCGATTGCCCAAGCGCGGGCGATTCCGTTTCCGGAACGTCGCCCACCAATCCGGCCGGCAATTCGATGACCGAACAGCCGACGGGAATTCGATATTGCTCGACGAGCAGCAAACGCCCTTCGTCGGTCAGCGCGACGATCACCACGGCGCCGGTTGCGTTCACGCGCTCAGCAAATTCCCAATGGCCTTGCGCCAGCAATCGCAGGTACTTGCCGCTGGCCAACACCTTCGGCGCGGGCAAGTCGTTCATCGAGGCGATCCGGAGTCGCCGGAGTTTCCGTCGGGCCTTGCGGTGTTTGCGTTCAAAGTGTTCAGCGCGTTGACGGCTTGTTGCTTCAGAGCGCCGCTGGCATGGCGGACGACTTGTTGGTAATAGATTTTCGCGACGCCCGGCTTGCCGCCGGCGAGCGCGGCCTCGGCCATTTGAATTTTCTGCTGATATTCTTGGTTGGCCGCTTGATCCTCGGCCGCTTGTTGAGCCCGAATTTCGGCGAGGCTTGCCGCAGGCTGGCCGGCGGAACTATCCTCGGCCGCCGCCAAGCGGCGACTAAGCGCGTCGGTTCCCTGGTTGGCCGGATGGCCTTCGTGAACGGCTGGCTTATCGGACGCGCGCGCGGGCTTGGCATCGCGCGGCAATTCCGCTTGCGTCGTGGCTCCTTCGCCGTTGGCCAGCCGCTGCAATCGCTCGCCCAACACACTGCTGCCCCCATCACCGACGACGGGCACAACACTTGTGACGAACGGCGATTGCGACGTATCGGAGAAGAACCCCGTGCCGCCATTCATCGTCGTGACACTCGGCGATCCGCTCATCAGTCCGCGATCGGAGCCTTGCGATGCAGTGAGATTGAAGAACGCCGTGCCGAGCGGAGTTTTCACGGCGTATCCGAACGACGCGCCGGGCGTCGTCGGGCCGAGGCCGAAGGGGATATTCGGCTGCCCGCCGTTTTGAAACATGATGTTCGGCGCGAATCCGCCCTGTTGATTAAGCCCGACGACACCGCTGCCGCCGTTGGGCAACGACGTGGGAATGCCGAAACCAAAGCCGACGCCGGTCTGGCTAAAGAAGCTGCCGCTGGTGGTGTTGAATGGAGTGCCGATCGTCGACTGCGGCGGAGCGGCGAGCGCGGTTCCCGCAGCGATTGTCGCGGCAGTGATTGCGATCAGCCCGGCCCCCATCCACCGCGGAGCCGTCGATACATTCCAACCCGCTGCCGTCCAACTACGCCGTCGCATGGCCAGACTCCTATGCCGGTCGTTCCACCTCGCCGCCGATGATTGTAAGCAATCAGCGGCGGTTTGGCCAATCCACCGAGGTTCCTTCTCGCGCCGTCCCTGCTAATTCTTGGACGCTGGGCGATTCGGCTTTTCGCTGGTTGGGTCATGCGGTGCCGTCGTCGGAGGCGCCGGGACGGTCGGCTTTTTAGGGATAGCCGCTGACGATTTTTCCGCCTTCGGCGGTGTTAACGTCACGGCGCAAGTCCATTACCTCCAAGGACGGCTTGTCGAGCGAGCGGACGGAGAGCGTATAAATGCCCGGCTTGTCGAATTGCAACGTGCCGATTCGGCGGAGGCGGAACACTCGGAAGCTGCCCGTATCCTGAACCTTGTCTTTCAGTATCTGATCGCCGACTGAGACCGTGTAATGGCAACCGGCGCTATCCGATCCGCACGATTGCGTCAGATCGACGAACAGCTTCGCGGGATGCGTGATTTCAAAGTCCCAACTGACCCAATCGCCGGCATTGAACCAGTATCCGAGTGTGTCCTTTTGCGGTTCGTAGCGCAGCTTGGCGCCGTGGACCGTGGCGTCTCGCGCCGTCAAAAGCACCGAATCGTCGCGCGATTGCACGATCCGCTTTGGCTTTTCGGTCGGCTTTTCGGCAGACTTTTCAGCGGGAACAACGTCAGTTTCGTGGGCTGTCGGCGTGATTTCGGGATTTCTGGCAGCGGCGGCCGAGACGACAAGCAGAACGGAGCCAACCGCGGCTAACGCGAATAGTCGGTGTTTGGTGATCCACGAAAGCAAACTATGCATTGTCGCACCGGAATTCCAAAACGGTCGTGAGCCGCGAACATCCGCCTGGCGTGCTGCCGCTATCCCTTCATCCATTTCGGCGGCAAGCGATTCGACTATTCCTAATTTCGCGTCTTTCGCGTATTTCGTGGTTAATCTCTTCGCCGCCTCTTGGCCGTCAGTCACCATGCACTTGTCGCAGCCGCGGCGACATTCGCAGCAGCAATTGCACGCGCTCGAATTCGTCGAGCCAATCCTGCACGACGGCCGCGGTGAGTGCCCCGCCCGGCGGCGCGATTCCGGTCGGACAGGCGGTCCCGAGTTGGTCGTTGGCCATCTGGCGGTATTTCGAGAGCGTTCGATCGCCGTACCAACCGACCATCTGGCCATCTTCGCTAAGAAACACCACCACCGGCACCCGACCACCGCCGCAGATTTTCAACTCGGCCAACAGATCGGGGAAAGCGTCGCGGTCGATGTAACGAAGCTGGATCGACGGAGCGAGGTGGGCAAAGTGATCGAAGATTGGGCATTGATTGACGCAATCGCCGCACCACGCGCCGGCCAGACAAATCACTTTCATTTCGCGTTTGAAGGATTTCAGCAGTTGAATTTGTGGCCCAGTGAGATGCACCGCCGAATGCATGTCAGCCCAACGGCGGCGATGCTCCTCGGTGCCGTGCCGGGCGAGGAATTGATCGTAGGAAAGGCCCTGCGAGAATTTTGCCGCGAAATCGAACATGCGCCGTGCTCCGTTTTGTTTCACAATCACCGTCGACAGCCAATTCTATCCTGAAAGGCATGACGCGCGCAGTGGCGGGAGCCCGGTCGGCGAAAGGGGTCAGGCACATTTTTCGGCGAAGAATCGGCTGCGATGCCAGCCGCTACGGGGCCGAAAAATGAGCCAGACCCCAGCGCGCATGGCATTGCAGAACGGCCCACACCGGCTACTTCGCGCCCGGCTCTTTGGCGGCGGCTCGCAGGGCGGCGACTTCGGCTTGCAGCGATTCGATTTGTTTTTGCGCTTCGATCTGCGCGGCGTCGCGCGATTAGCTCGGCTTGCAGCTTGCGGATCACTTTCTCGAAACCGCTGACCTGAATACGCAACATTTCGACTTGGTCGGCGGGTGGATGGCGCTCGACGGACGGCGCGTCGATGCCGACTTCGGCGATGCCTTGCGAATGACGGAGGACCGCGGGATCGGTCGAGGCGACACTGGCGGGCGCCGCGGATGATGGCGCGACGGAAGATGGCGCGATGTTGGCCGGCGCAACCGCAACAGGCGGCGTGGATTGAACAATCGCGTGAGTTTCAGTTTGCGCGGCAACAGGAACGGGCGCTGCCGGCGGCGACTGTTGCCAACGTTCGATTCGCCAAGCCAAGAGCGCGAGCCCCGCCATGCCGACCGCCATGCTCTGCCACATCCACCGCCGCATCAACCGACGCTCTTGAACCGATTGCGGTTGCGGCGATGTCAACGGCGCGTAGCGCTCGGCGAGAGAATCGGCTTCGCCGCGCAAATGCGACGCCAACACTTGCAGTTCGGCCGAAAGGCCAAGTTCTTCATCGGCGGCCAAACCCATCGGCCGCGACGACGCATCGTCGCATCGCTGGCTTTCCGCGGAAAACAGCCGCGGCCGATCGAACGGCGATTTGTCGAAAGTCGATTTATCAAAGGGCATGATTCAAATCCTCAGCCGGGTGGGCCGGTATGGTGATCCAATCTTGCTGTTGCCGATCCATCAATTCACGCAATGCCGCCAAACCGTTGAACACGCGCAATTTCACGGTCCCCAGCGGACATGTCAACACCTCGGCAATCTCGTCGTACGACAACCGCTGGCCGAACCGCAATACGAGCACCTGCCGCTGCGGATCGGGCAACTTTGCCACCTGTCCCCACAATCCCTGTTTCCATTCGGCGACTTCCAGCGACGTCTCGGCCGCAGGCGCCGCCCGAGGATCGTCGGGCCGGCCATCCCACAGCACACGCAGCTTTCGCCGCCGCATTCCATGCCGCCGCCGCTCGCGCCGTTCGAGGTTCAATAGCACGCCGTAGAGCCATGTGTAAAGCGTGCTCCGGCCCGCGAAACCGTTGGATTGCCGGGCCAAAACCAGGAACGTTTCTTGGGCCAAATCGTCGGCATCCCAGGGGTTGCCCGTCAGAATCAGCGCGGCCCGATGAATGCGGGCAAAATACTGCTGGCTGGCCTGGTCAACTTCCGCTGGCGACACGGGGGAAACCTTATGCAATTGGACTGGCGGGGGAAAACTCCATTCTAATGGGTCGGGGCGGAAAACGCTATCAATTCGGGGCAGTGTTTAGTGCCGCGGGGAGGTCGGAAAGTTCAATTTGTAACGACGGCGACGCGAGAAATCACAAGTGAGGAGCGGCGCGGTTTTGGTTTTGGGGCTATTTGCCGAGGACTGCTTCGATCGAATCGCCAAGGATGTCGACCATCTGATCGATTTGGGCGTCGGTGGCGACGTAACAGGGGGCGAAATTGTAAATGTCACCCCGCAGCCGGGTGAACATGCCGCGCTCTTGCGTGGCGGCGTGGACCCGGCGGCCGATTTGCTCGGCAGCCGGAAATTCGGCCCGCGTTTGCTTGTCGGCTACCAATTCGACGGCCGCCATCAGCCCCAGTCCGCGAACCTCGCCGACGTGCGGATGCGATTCCAGCGTGCGCAATTGCTCCATCAACCGCTGGCCCATTTTGGCCGCTCGAGCCAATAGATTTTCGCGCTCGAGAATATCGAGATTCGCCAGCGCCACCGCGCAGCCCACCGGATGGGCCGAGTACGTGAATGCATGCATCCAGGTTTGCGGGCCAGTCGCGGAATCGAGGGCTGCGGCGATCGTGTCGCTGACGCCAAGGCCGCCGAAGGGAAAATATCCGCTGGTGATTCCCTTGGCAAACGTCACCATGTCGGGCTCGATGCCGTATCGCGACAGGGCGAACCAATCGCCGCAGCGCCCGAAGCCGGTGATCACTTCGTCGGCGATCAGCAGCACGTCGTGGCGGTCGCAAATCCGTCGAATCCGTGGCCAATAGTCGTCGGGCGGAACGATCACTCCGCCCGCCCCTTGCACCGGCTCGCCAATGAACGCCGCAACCGTGTCGGCCCCTTCCCGCAAGATGGCCGATTCCAAAAGATCGGCCGCGATCTGGCCGGCAGTTCGCGGATCGCCGGGCGCGATGTCGGCCGGCGGGCGGAAGCGATAGGGATACGGGCTGTCGATCTGCACGAATCCCGGCACACGCGGTTCGAACATCGGCCAATAAGTGCTGATCCCGGTGGCCGACATCGCGGCCAGCGTCGTGCCGTGGTATCCCCAGGTGCGGCTGATAACTTTTGTTTTGTCGGGCTTGCCGGCCAACTTCCAAAAGCAACGGGCCGTTTTGAAAGCCGACTCGTTCGCCTCGGCGCCGCCGCAGGTGAAGAAAAATCGGTTGATCCGCGGATAGCAAAGATCGGCCAACCGCTCGGCCAACTTGATAGCGGGCGAATTGGTGCTGCCGGCGTAGGTTGAAGCATACCCCAGCCGACTCATTTGCTCGGCGGCCGCGTGCCCCAACTCGGCCCGGCCATGGCCGACGATCACGTTCCACAGCCCAGCCAAAGCATCAAGAAACTCGCGGCCTTGATCGTCGATCAGAATCGCACCGCGGCCGGCCGTCCAAATATGCGCTTCATCGGCCAACGCTCGATTGTGACGCGAATGGATCAGATGATCGCGGTCGCGCTGAAGTTCGTCGGAGGGCACTGGCGGAAGGTGCAGATCAGTTGGATAGGACTTAGAAAACGCGACGGCATGCATTGTAGCGGCAAATCAGAGGATTGTTGAGGACGAACGCCTACTTTTGCGGGGCTAAGACTGTCGTGGCCGGCGGCGAAGTCTCAGGCCGAACAAAATGAGCGCTACACCGATCGCGACGTAGGCGTACGCCGAGATAAATAGGACGACCCAGGGCCACCATTCTGAATGCGATCGATGCGATTCCGTGGCGACGACGGCGATTCCCACGAAAACCGCGACGCAGAACATCGACCCGTACACCACAAGGAGCGATGAAAGAACTCTTCTCCAAAGGGGCAACAGCGGCCGGTTGCCTCCTTGAGGTCGCTGCGAGTTCGCATCGGGTGAACGGTATGGGTTATCGTCCATGCAAACATTGTAGCCGAAGCAGCACCCGCGTTTCGGGGCCGATTGTCGCGGTACTGTTTCGCTTCGTCGAGTTTTGCTAATCTGCGCTGTTAGCCATTCGGCTTTTTCAGTGTTGAATCGATGGCGGAAATCCCACCCATGATCCGGCGTGCCAAGGCGAGCGCGACAAAGTGCTGGATGTGGCGATTCGCCGCTTTGGGCTGTTGCGTGCTCGTCGGCGGCGGTTGCGGGCGCGAGACGCCGCGGCTGAGCGCGCCGGCCATCGATGCCGTGGCTGCCGGTAAGGAAGCGATTGCCGAATACGACACGAACGGCGACGGCGTGATTTCCGGCGCCGAATTGGATCAGTGCCCCGGAATAAAATCCGCGCTGGATCAATACGACAAGTCGGGCCGAGTCACGGCCGCCGATATCACCGAGCGGATTCGCAAGTGGCAGGAAGGCCGCGTTTTTTTGAGCCGACAGCCGATCATGGTCACGATGGATGGCAAGCCGTTGGAAGGGGCGACGGTCACGGCCGAGCCGGAAAAATTCCTCGGCGCCGCCATTCCCGCCGCCAAGGGCGTGACGAATTCCTACGGCGCGGTTTGGCCGCAGGTCGCTCAAAACAAGCCGGGCGTGTTTTCTGGCTTGTACAAAGTGCGGGTGTCGAAACTCGTCGACGGCAAAGAAACCATTCCCGCTCGATATAACACGAAGACCGAATTGGGATTCGAAAAAGCTCCCGACTCGCCAGGGCTCGCTGGGCTGAAGCTGGATCTGAAGAGCAAGTGAGGCATGTCCGAACTCGATGCCTACGATTACGAGCTGCCCCGCGAGTTGATCGCCCAGGAGCCTCTTGCCCGACGGGCCGATGCCCGGTTGCTGGTCGTCAATCGGGCGCAGGGCGATATTTCGCATCAGCACGTTCGCGATTTGCCGGAAATTCTTCGCTCCGGCGATTTGCTGGTGCTGAACGACACCCGCGTGGTTCCGGCGCGCTTGATCGGCGTGCGGACGTTGACGGGCGGGCATTGGGAAGGGCTTTTCCTCAATGTCGATCATCAGGGGTTGTGGCACTTATTGGCTCGCGTTCGCGGAAAGGTGACGGTCGGCGAAACGGTGACGCTCTCGAATGCCGAAGGGCGCGAAGACATTCGCCTGCGGCTGGTCGAGCGAACCGACGGCGGTGTGTGGATCATGCATGCCGAAACGGATCAGCCGACGATGGAAGTGTTGGACCGAGTCGGTCGAGTGCCGTTGCCCCCCTACATTCGGCACGGCGAAATGGTGCCGGCCGATCGCCAGCGCTATCAAACCGTTTACGCCCGACAGCCGGGCGCCGTCGCCGCGCCAACCGCCGGGCTTCATTTTACCGAAGAACTGCTGCGGCGAGCGGAAGCCGCGGGCATCGGGACGTGCTTCGTCACGCTTCACGTCGGCCTCGACACATTCCGCCCGATGACCGCCGATCGATTGTCCGAGCATCCGATTCACAGCGAATGGGGCGAACTAAACGCCGCGGCGGCGGAGAAGATCAGCGAATGCCGGCAGCGGGGAGGACGGCTCGTGGCCGTCGGCACCACGTCGGTCCGCGTGTTGGAAACGGCTGCGCGAACGTCGCCGTTGCAAGCCTGGAGCGGCTCGACCGATCTGTTCATTCGCCCGCCGTATCAGTTTCAGTTGGTCAATGCGCTATTGACCAATTTTCATCTACCCCGCACGACGCTGCTGGTGCTGGTACGCACGTTCGGGGGCAACGCGCTGATTCGCCGCGCTTATGAAGAAGCCATCGCCCAGAAATATCGCTTCTACAGCTACGGAGATGCAATGCTGATCGTTTGAGCGGCCGAGCGCAACCGTAGCTGAGTTTGTGAAAACTCAGCCGCCCAGCGCAAACACCCGGAATTTTCACAAATTCCGCTACCAGCGCGGTGGCTACCCGTCATCGATTCCGCCGCATATACTGCGGCGACGCTGCCACGGTCCGAATCACAGCCAATTGTCATGGAGGCTTCTCGTGCTGGAAGTGCAAACCGAACATGTGCTGGTCGTGCCCACGGAATTGTTTCATCGGCTTGGGCATTTTCAGGGCTTTTCGCCCGATGTCGATCGCTATCTGGCCGAGTTGCTCAGCCCGGAGCACACCAGTTATCGCCCTCGGCCGGAGGTCGAGCAGGATCCGAGTTTTAAGCAGTTGATCCCTTACGTGATTTTCCGCCATTTCGATTCCGAAGGCCGGGCGTCGTTGTTTCAATACACCCGCGGAAAGGGGCAAGGCGAGGCTCGGCTGCATAGCAAGCGGAGCGTCGGCGTCGGCGGGCACATTTCGGCCGACGATCGGACCAGCGACACGGCCGTGCCGTATGCCGAGGGAATGCGCCGCGAGTTGAGCGAAGAGGTGACTGTCGAATCGCCCTGGACCGAGGAGTGCGTCGGCTTAATCAACGACGACGAAACGCCCGTCGGACAAGTTCATCTCGGCGTGGTGCATTTGGTCAACGTCGAGCAGCCGGCCGTCTATCCGCGAGAAAGCGAGATCATCGACGCCGGTTTTCGCCCAGTGGAAGAATTGCTGGCCGATCTGAGCCGCTTCGAAACATGGTCGCAGATTTGTCTGCGGGCGCTGTTTTCGTAGGTCAGGCTTTCCAGCCTGACGGACACGCTGTGGAGTCCCGCTGGAACAACGCGCAAAACCGTAAGCGACGGTCAACAGCGTTCTGGAGGCGTTGGGCGTATAATGGTTTTGTGCGTTGCCGTCGGCAAAACCCGAACACCAATATCCCGCACCCCCATGCAATTGCCCGTCTACATGGACAACCATGCCACGACTCGCGTCGATCCGCGGGTGTTGGCGGCGATGTTGCCCTATTTCAGCGAACGCTACGGCAACGCGGGCAGCACCAGCCATGCGTTCGGCTGGGAGGCGAAGGAGGCCGTCGATCGGGCTCGCGAATCGATCGCCGCCGCCATCGGCGCCCAGCCGCGCGAGATTGTGTTCACCAGCGGCGCGACGGAGAGCGACAATCTGGCGATTCGCGGCACGGCCCAGCGCACGCGGCGGCGGGGGAATCATCTGATCAGCGTCGCCACGGAACATAAGGCGGTGCTCGACACGCTGGCTCATTTGGCCCGGCAGGGATTTGAAATCACGTTGATGGACGTCGAACCGACTGGCAGCCCGTGGGCCGGATTGCTCTCGGCTGAAAAAGTCGCCCAAGCGATTCGCGACGATACGATCCTTGTGTCGGTCATGCTGGCCAACAATGAAATCGGCGTGATCCAGCCGCTGACTGAAATTGGAGCCATCTGCCGCCAGCGCGGTGTGCCGCTGCATTGCGACGCGACGCAAGCGGTCGGCAAGATTCCGGTCGACGTGGAAGAGTTGAAAGTCGATCTATTGAGCTTTTCGGCGCACAAGATTTATGGGCCCAAGGGAGTTGGGGCGCTGTATGTTCGCCGCCGGCCACCCGTGCGGCTGGAATCGCAAATCGACGGCGGCGGCCAAGAGCATGGCCTGCGCAGCGGAACCTTGAACGTGCCGGGCATCGTCGGATTCGCTGCCGCGGTCGAGCTTGCGATCGCCGAAATGCCGGCGGAATCGGTTCGCTTGGCCGGGCTGCGCGATCGGCTATTCGCCGGGCTGAGCAGCGAATTGACCGGCGTCGCGCTCAATGGCCCGGCGCTGGAGTTGCCCGGCTTGCGGCTTCCGGGCAACTTGAATGTGTCGCTGGCGTATGTCGATGGCGAGGCATTGCTTCTCAGCATGAAAGACCTTGCGGTCAGTTCCGGCAGCGCCTGCACTTCGGCAAATCCGGAGCCGAGCCATGTGTTGCTTGCCTTGGGACTGGACGACGATCTGACGCGGGCCAGCCTGCGGTTCGGCCTTGGCCGGTTCAACACTGCCGAAGAAGTCGAGTTTGCGATCCGAATCGTGGCCGAATCGGTGCTCCGGTTGCGGCAAATGAGCAGTTTGGCGTAAGATTGAGGGAGCGAAAGGCCCGGTTTCCGGATTCTTGACTTGCTCCGGGCAATCCGAGTATATAATTTCGCTGATAGGATGTTTCGATACGTTCCATCTCCTTTTGAGCAGAGAGCCATACGAAAATGTCAGTCAATCTCACCGAACGGGCCGCGAAGGAAGTTCAAAAAATCGTTGCCGACCAGAAGATGCCGAGCGAAATGATGCTCCGCATCGGCGTGGCGGGCGGCGGGTGCAGCGGATTCCAATATGCCCTCGGCTTCGACGACAAGTTCGATGCCAAGGAAGACGCGAAGCGCGATTGCTTCGGCGTGACTGTGGTCGTCGATAAGAAGAGCGATCTCTATCTCGACGGCACGACGGTCGACTTTTTCGAAGACATCAGCCGTCGCGGATTCACGTTCGACAACCCGAACGCCCAGAAGTCGTGCGGCTGCGGGAGTTCGTTCCACGCGTAAATAGCGGCGCGGCAACGGCGCGGCGCCGAGCAATTGGCGCTTAGCACGCTTCATGCCCAGGGAAGGCCGCCAACGTCGTTCGACATTGAGAAGCCGGTGGCGGCCATCCCTGGGCTTTTTTTGCGCGCTCGCTTTACTACCAGCGCCATCCCGGCCGAATTTCCTCGTTCACCACGCACCCTTCCGGCCAGCGCCCCTCGAACAGTTCCACGAGCCCCTCCGCCGCGCGAGTCGCCATCGCGACGACCGATTCTTCGTCGAGGCCGGCCATGTGCGGGCTGAGCACGACGTTCTCCAATTCGAGCAGCGGATTGTCGGGCGACGGCGGCTCTTTTTGAAACACATCGAGCCCCGCGCCGAATAGATGCCCGCTTTTCAGAGCCGCAACCAGCGCCGGCTCATCGACCAGCCCGCCGCGCGATGTGTTGAGCAGCACCGAGCCTTGCTTCATCCGCGCGAGAGTCTTGGCGTTGATCAGATTGGCAGTCTCCGGCGTGACGGGGCAATGCAGGCTGACGATGTCAGCCTCGGCCAGGAGCGTGTCGAGCGGCACGAGCCGAATGCCCAGCGCCTCCGCCGACCTGGCGTCCGCCACTGGATCGTAGCCGATCACTTTCAATCCCAATCCAATCGCTCGCGGCGCCACGGCCCGGCCGATGCGGCCCAGCCCGACGATGCCCATCGTGCGGCCCGCCAGCCGCGGCAAAAATGGCGACCGCTTCCATTTTCTCTCGCGCATCGACCGATCCCGCGCCGCGACGCCGCGAAACAAACCGAGCAACAGCGCGATCGCCTGCTCGGCGACGCAATCGTGATTCGTGCCCGCGGCAATCACGACGGCCACGTTATGCTCCGTCGCCGCCGCCACGTCGATCGCATCGTAGCCGACGCCCTGCCGGGCAATTGCCCGCAGCTTCGTCGCCGCCAGCACTTCCCGCGTATAAGGTTCGACCGTGGCCAGCGTCCCGTCGATGCCGTCGAGCAACGTAATCAACGACGGCGGGTCGAACAATTTCGCGCCCGGCGGCAGAAAAACCAACTCCATCCCGGCGGCCTCAAGCCGATCGCGAAAAGGTCCTTGGGCGTGTTGCAGCAGCGGCGAAGTAATGAGAATGCGGGGCATTGAAAGTGTAAGGGGTGGATTAGGAACGGGGAATCCGGCTTGGCCGCTTTGACGACGTGGCAGCATTGTAGCGAGTGTTGGGCACTTCTTGCGATGGGATGGCGCACGGGGATATGGCCGGGGTCAACCGGTGCTGTTCACTTCCCACGGTTTCCTTTACAATCGCCTGCTGCTCCGGCCCCCTTGCTCCCTGCTCCCCGCTCCCCGCATGACCGGCTCGCAAATCATTCACATCATTGGCATCGGCGACGATGGGCTCGACGGCCTTACGGCGAACGCTCGTCGCTTGATCGAGCACGCTGATCTTTTGCTGGGCGATGAGCCGACGCTGGCACTCGTCAAAGGCCTGACCAACAAACGGGCCGCGATCGGCAGCGATCTTTCGGCAGCCGTCGCTCGGATCACCGCGGCTGAGGGGCAGCGGCTGGTCGTGCTCGCTTCCGGCGATCCGTTGTTCTATGGCATGGCTCGGTATCTTTGCGACAAGCTCGGCAAAGACCGATTCCAGGTCATACCGCACGTCAGCTCGATGCAGCTTGCTTTCGCCCGCGTGAAAGAAAGCTGGGAAGAGGCGGTGTTGACGAATTTGGCCAATCACGATCTCGAAAGCGTGCTCGACAAGATTCGCGTCGCCGACAAGGTCGGGCTGTTCACCAGCGAAGCCTATCCGCCGCAAGCCGTCGCTCGCGCGTTGCTCGATCTGCGGATCGATTATTTCTCGGCTTACGTTTGCGAGAATCTCGGCTCGCCCGACGAACGGGTGACGCACGGCGAACTGAGCGAAATCGCCGTCAACGAATTCTCGCCGCTAAATGTGATGATCCTGGTTCGCAAGCCGGACCTTCCCGACCGGCCGAGCGATGCCGTGGGCCGGCGGATTTTCGGCAATTCCGACGCGGCATTTTTGCAATCGCGCCCCAAGCATGGGCTGCTAACGCCGGCCGAGGTGCGCGTGATTGCTCTTGCACAAATGGACCTCGGCCCGACGAGCATCGTTTGGGACATCGGCGCCGGCAGCGGCTCGGTTTCGATCGAGGCGGCTCAAATCGCGGCCGGCGGGATGGTCTATGCCATCGAAATGGACCCGGAAGATCATCAGTTGATTTCGGCGAATGCGGCCCGATTTGGCGTCAAGAATCTCACGCCCGTGTTGGGCCGAGCGCCGGACGCTTGGAGCGGCTTGCCCGATCCCGATTGCGTGTTCGTCGGCGGCAGCGGACGGGAGATCAGCCGGCTGGTGGAATTGGCCTACGGGCGGCTGCGATCCGGCGGGCGATTGGTGGCGAATGTCGGCAGCATCGAAAACCTGTCGGCGGTGCATGAAACGCTGCACCACTACACCGACGACGTGCGGATATGGATGATCAACGTCGCCCGCGGCGTCGAGCAACTCGAGCGAGTGCGGTTCGAGTCGTTGAATCCGACGTTTTTGCTGGCGGTGGTGAAGGAAGGGAAGGGGAAAACGACGGTGTAGGGAACGGCCTCCGTGCCGTTCCGCGGCGCGCAACCAGCGCACGGCGCGGAACGCCACGGAGGGCATTCCCTACATTGGCGACCTGTCAATGGAATTCGCCAACAGTTTGCAGCGAGGATAACGCCGTGGCAGACGTTGAACAACTTGACGTGATTGCCGTCGGGCGCATCCCGACGACGTTGAGATCGCTTGCGGCGGGACGCTGGCCCGGCTGGTGCAACAGGGCTATCGCGTCGGGATCGTCGATTTGACCGACGGCGAGCCGACGCCCGGTTCGCCCGGCCCCGAGGTGCGGATGGAAGAGGCGCGGCAGGCGGCCGCGAAATTGGGCGTTCACAAGCGGATTCATCTCGAATTGCCCAATCGGCGGCTATTCGACACGTTCGACGCCCGCGTGGCCTTGGGAAAAGTCTTTCGCCGTCATCGGCCGCGGCTCGTTTTGGGCTTCGGCGAAAAAACGCCGCTCGCCTCGCCCGACCATTATCAGGCGATGCAAATCACCGACGCGGGCGTTTTCTATTCGCGGCTGACGAAATGGGATCAACATTTCGAAAGCCTCGAAGTGCATACCGTCCCGGCGTATCTCTATTATTCGCTCAGCTTCAGCGGCCTGACCGTGCCGCCCGGCGCGGGCCATTTGATCGTCGATATCAGCGACACGCTGGAGACGAAGCTTGAAGCGGTGCGATGCTATTTGACGCAATTTCCGCCGGCGAAGGCGCATGTTCTCGATCGGGTCCGAGCGTTGGCTCTGGCGCAAGGCGCCGCCGCCGGGTTCGCCGCCGGCGAGCTTCTCGCTAGTCCGCGGGCGCTGGGGACAAAAGACCTGATGGGGTTCTTGTTCGCGAAGTAATGCGCGAGATCCATAAAGAGGAAGAGTCAAGCGATGGGCATGGGATCCCGTTGCATCATTTGCTGTCGCTCTTCGGCGCGGAGAAATCGACTTTCGGGGCGGTTTTCGCTTCTTTGTCGATTTGAAAATATTCCGCTTCCTTGACGCCGGCGAGGCGGGCGTAGATGGTGCCGGGGAATTGGCGAACCATCGTGTTCAGTGCGCGGACCGAATCGTTGTAACGCTGACGCGCGACGCTGAGGCGGTTTTCGGTTCCTTCGAGTTGATCTTGCAGCTTCAAGAAGGCTTCGTTCGATTTCAGCGCCGGATACGCTTCTTGCAGTAGCAATAACCGCGACAAGCCCGATTCAACTTGCGACGCGGCTTTTGCTTTTTCGGCGACGTTGTCGGCTTGGAAATAGGCTTTGCGAGCGTCGGCGATGCCGAGAAACACTTTCTGCTCTTGCTCGGCGGTGCCAGCGACCGTTTTGACCACGTTGGGAATCAAGTCCCAACGGCGTTGGAGCAGGTTCTCGATTTCCGACCAACTATTCTTGACCGATTCATCCATTGCGATGGCTCGATTGTAGCCCGAGTAGATGCAGCCGCCGCCGAGGAGGGCGATAACCAGCAGTCCAATGAAGATGAACGCGAGGAGTTGCAAGGGTTTCATCGAATTGACCTCGTGCGCCGTGTTTTGAAAAGGAAATGCGAAGCAGCCGCAGTTTTAATCACCAGCTTGCCCCGCCGCCACCGCCTCCCGACGATCCGCCGCCGCCGAACGATCCGCCACCACCGAAGGAGCCTCCTCCAAATGATCCGCCGCCAAAGCCTCCGAAGCCGCCACCCCAGCCCGGTCCGCCAAACCAGCCCGAACTTCCGCCGCTCGATCGATTGCGATACGACATCCAACTCACGAAGCCAAAGAACAGCAATAGGATGAGCCAAACGACGATCGGCGAGATGGGCTGATTGGCTTGGGCGGCGACGTGCCGCATGTCGGGCGCGCCCTCGATCTTGATATTCGCATCATCGGCGACTTTATTGATCGTTGCGACGGTGAGGTATTTCACTCCCTCCGAGAAATTCCCCTGGCGAAAATAATCGGCCGCAACTTTCCGCGAGAGCGAGCCGCACCAAGAGTCGGGCAGCGCCCCTTCCAAGCCGTATCCGGTGTGAATCCGAACCTTGTGGTCTTGCACCGCGACGACAATCAGCGCGCCGTTGCTCTTGGCCTTCGTTCCGAGCTTCCACAACTGATAATGCCGCTGGGCAAAATCGAAGATATCTTCATCGCCCGTCGTTTTGACGGTGAGAACTTTGACTTGATCGGTGGTTTTCTCCTGCAATTTGCCGAGCAGTGCTTCGAGACTCTGTTTCGTGTCGGCACTAACGACGTGAGCATCATCAACGACGAATTCGCCGGTGTCGCGGATCGTGATTAGATTGGGGGCTGCTCGCAGCGGCTTCGCGCAAACGAGGAAAGTTCCTGCCACGGTCACCGCTGCAGCGATCATCGTCAGCCAAGAATATCGCCGTAGGTTACCACCCATCGACCGCATTCCCGAGAGCCTCGACATCGGCGTAAAGATGTTTGAACGCCTCCCAGCCCGGCGGCTCGCCCGCGGTCAGCGCGCGATGAATCCCCTTCAGCGGCAGTTCCGTGATCCGTGCGACTTCCGCCAAAACACGCTGCGCCGGCAGCCCTTCCCGCTGGCCTTTGAGCCACAGCAGGCCGCGCAGCGTGCGGACCAAGTTGTGAATCCAATCACGCTGCAGGAGCGCCAATCGTTTCTCCTTGCCCGTGGCGGCGAGCAAGCCTTGCCGCAGACCGATGGATAGCACCTCGAGTTCTCGTTCGCATTGGAGCCGGACGTTGCGGTCCTCGAATTTCAGATCGTTGAAAGGATCGTTGCCGAAGACGATCAAGTGATGTTGATGGATTTCGATCAGCTCGAGCGGAAACGTATCTCGGGAGCTTTCAAGGAATTTCGGCGTCATCACCAACGGCGCAGCCAGACCCGCTTTGCCGTAGTCGGACCCTTCCGCCGCCAATTGTCGCAAGAATTCGAGATCGATGGATTCAAGCATCAGCACGCTCTGCACGGCGTGCCGCGATTTGTCGAACTCTTCCGCCACCACGGCTCCGAAAAGCGCCCAGCCGACGCGCTTTTCCTTTCCCAACTCCCGAATTCGCGCGGCCAGCCGCCGCAACGGCTCGCGAATGCTCTCGGCAAGTTGTTCGAGTTCGGGCACTGGGCGGGCTATCGATTTGGCAAAGTGTTGTTTGGCAAACTAGCTGAATTTGTGAGAATTCAGCCGTGGCAGCGGCAGCGCAACCCACGGAATTTTCACAAATTCCGCTACGGCTAGGCGCGGCGTTTCGTTTGCGCTACTGAGCGTTCTTTACGTCGTAGCACCAGAGCATGTTCAGGTCGCGGATGTAGAGTCGGCCATTGGCGACCACCGGGTAGGCCCAGGCTTTGGATGAGCCGCGGTCGGGTTCGTCGGGCGGAGTGAATCGGCCCTCTTCTTTGTACTTCTCGGGCGACGCGTTCGACCAATGCCACCTCGCCGTTTTCGCCGTGCAGATACAAGCGGCCGTCGGCATATAGAATCGATGCGGCGCCGATACTCCGAACGGTCCAGGCGACTTCGCCGGAACTGAATTTCACGCAGAGCAGCGCCTGGCTCGTCGTGCCGTACAAATAATCGCCGACCTTCACGACGCCGCCGATCGCGGTCGGCAGTTTCATGGAATAGTATTCCTGCTCGGCCTTGAGTTCGCCGTCGTCGGATTGAATCTTGACCAACCCGCCGCCGCCTTTGCCGGTGGCGCTATAGACGAAGTTGGCTTCGGCGAGCGGGGTGGGAATGTTCGCCGGGCTGCCGTCGGCGGTCTTCTGGTATCGCCACAAGAATTTTCCCGTCTTCGCGTCAACGCCGACGACCCCCTTGGCCACGAACTGCACATATTGCTTCACGCCGCCCGCGTCGCTGACGACGATCGACGAATAAGCCGCCGCGTCGCCGCCCGGAACGGCGCATTTCCAAATCACGTCGCCGGTGTGCTTGTCGAGCGGACGATCGTCGCATCGGCGCCGCCAGGCGTGCAGACCAGAGTGTTGCCGTCGATCAATGGTGATTCCGCATAGGCCCAAACTCCGGGCTTGCCGCCGAAATCGTCGCGAAAGCTCTTTTTCCATTGCACTTTGCCCGTGGCCGCCGCGAGGCAAACGAGATCGCCGTCGGAACCGATCGCGTAGACCATGTCGCCATCGACGGTCGGCGTGGACCTTGCTCCTGGATACGCCGGATGTTGCTTGGGATTGCCGACTTTGCCGATTGTCGTCGACCAAACATTGCTGCCGTCTTTCGCAGAGAGGGCCGAGACGAATTCGTCGTCGGTTCCCTTATTGCCGAGCAGATAGATGCGATCGCCGACCACTGCCGGAGTCGAGTAGCCGGATCCGGCGTCTTTGATCGACCAAAGCAGCTTCGGGCCATCCTTCGGCCACTCTTTCAGCAGACCGGTTTCTTGCGAAATCCCATCGCGCTGTGGCCCGCGCCACTGCGGCCAATCGGCGGCTAACAGAAACGACGTGGCCAATGTTGCGCAACAGGCGATCAGGCTGAACTTGACTCCGTTGATTTTCATGGTCGTTCCCTTGCGTGGAATTGGGCAACTGGAAAAGCTGGAATGCGCGATTTGAGAGAAGCCGGAAAAGCCGGTGAATAAGTTTACCGCTTAATCGGATCAATCGGCCAGTCAATTGCCCGTAGTCTGCGGGATGGAATCTCACGTAAGGTAGTGCAGAGGGCTTTCGGCATTCTTTTTCACATAAAGGGTTGTCAAATATGTAGAAACACGTAAAATCAAGTAGGCGAATATGTTGCCGCTCAAGAAAACGACCTGATAATGCACCCCGTTACCGAACAATCCGATGCCGGCCTGATGGACTTGCTCCGCGAATCCGGGACGCTCGGCGTCTCGGATTTGGCCACGGCAATGCAGGTCACGGCGACGGCGATTCGTCAGCGGCTGAGCCGGTTGATGGCCGAGGGGCTGATCGAACGGCAATTGACCAAGGCGGCCCGCGGGCGGCCGAGCCATCGCTATCGGCTCACCGACAAAGGAATTCGCCAGTCGGGCTCCAATTTCGCCGATTTGGCGATCGCGCTCTGGCAAGAAATTCGGCAGATCAAAGACCCCGAGGTTCGCACCGGGCTTTTGCGGCGGATCGCCCAGACGATGGCCAGCGCTTACGGCGGCCAGGTGGAAGGGCAAACGACGGCCGAGCGGATGGAGTCGGTGAAGCAGTTGCTCGCGGATCGGAAGGTGCCATTCGCGGTGGACACTTCGAGCCAACTGCCCGTGTTGACCGCGCTGGCGTGCCCTTATCCGGAGCTTGCCGAGCAGGATCGCGGGATTTGCGCCGTGGAAAAGATGATGTTTACGGAAATGTTGGGCACTCGCGTGCAATTAACGGAATGCCGCCTCGACGGGGCGTCGACCTGCTGCCGGTTTCAAACAAATTGAGCGTCGGGTATAGTGGTCGGTTTGTTTCTTGGGACGAATGAGCCGGATAGTAAAGCGAAATCACGATGATGAACCAATCGACTGTTAGCCATGAAGCGGCCGGCCTTGAACCGGCGCACCAGCATTCGGCCGCGCGGCCCGGTTTCCTCGCCTCGGGAATGAGCGAGCCGACGCCGGTTCACCCTTGGATCGAAGGACGGTTCGAAGAAAACGTCATCACGACGACGATCGAGCAGGCGATCAATTGGGCCCGGCAGTCGAGCATCTGGCCGATGACGTTTGGCCTGGCCTGTTGTGCGATCGAGATGATGGCCGCCGGCGCCAGCCGCTTCGACATGGATCGCTTCGGCGCAGGCGCGTTTCGCGCCACGCCGCGGCAGGCCGACCTGATGATCGTGGCCGGCACGGTGACCTACAAAATGGCCAGCCGCGTGCGCCGGCTTTACAACCTGATGCCCGATCCGAAGTTCGTGATCGCGATGGGCGCCTGCACGACGGGCGGCGGCCCGTATTTCAAGTAGGGCTATCACGTGGTGAAGGGCGTCGACCTGGTCGTGCCGGTCGACGTGTACGTGCCCGGCTGCCCGCCGCGGCCCGAAGCGCTGCTCGAAGGCTTGATGCGGATTCAAGACAAGATCAAGGGCCACAAGATCGTGCAAGCGGCCCGGGCAGCCGAAACAAAGCTCGACGACGAGCTGCCGGTGCCGCACCACTCGGGCTACGTTCGACGTCGCCGGACGACGTCAGCCGCTGTTCGATCATCAGAAAATCACCGGCTAAGTTACGTCCGTCGAACAACGCAACTGAGCTATTCGAACAACTAGCACTGACATGACCGAAACTCTGAAGATTACCGATCTGCACGTCGCCGGTCGACGGCAAGCCGATTCTCAGGGGCGTGAACCTCGAGATCCACCGCGGCGAAGTTCACGCCCTGATGGGCCCCAACGGCTCCGGCAAGAGCACGCTGGGCTACGCCATCATGGGGCATCCCGGCTACGAAGTGACCCAGGGCAGCATCGAACTGATTCGCGACGACGGCACCATCGTCGATCGTGCTGGCGATGGAACCGAACGAGCGGGCCCGGGCCGGCATCTTCCTGGCCTTTCAGCGGCCGATGTCGATTCCCGGCGTGAAGATGGCCGACTTCCTGCGTCATGCCACGACCAACGTCCGCCGCCCGGACCGCAAGGAAGGGGAAGAGCTGATTCCGATGCGCGAGTTCCGCAAGGAGCTGCAACGCCAAGATGGAGCAATTGCGGATGGACCCGGAGTTCGCCCGCCGCTACGTCAACGACGGCTTTTCCGGCGGCGAAATGAAGCGGGCCGAGATTCTGCAACTGGCCATGCTGCGGCCGAAGTTCGCCATCCTCGACGAAACCGACAGCGGCCTCGACGTCGACGCCGTGCGGCTGGCCAGCCAGAGCATCGCCGAGATCGGCGGCGCCGAGATGGGCATCCTGATCATCACGCATCACGAGCAACTGCTGGAACACAACCGCCCCGACTTCACGCACGTCATGCTCGGCGGCCGGATCGTCGAGACCGGCGGTCCGGAACTGGCCGATCGAATTGCACAAGCAGGGCTACGACCGCATCCGCGCGGCCTATCCCGACGCGGCCGCCGACGAAGCGCGCGATGACGAGCGAAACCAAGGTCGGAGCGGCGGTCGAAACCGAAGCTGGCCAATTCGCAGGCCGGCAAGCGACATCAAACGAATGGCTACTCGAACCGTCACAGGACATGCGGCGATCATGGCTACCGACGCCGAAGCACCGACGCGCCCGACGATCGGCATCGGCGAAATCAACAAATACGATTTCCGCACCGAGTCGAAATACGTCTTCAAGGCCCGCAAGGGACTCGACGCGGAGATCGTCCGCCAGATCTCGGACATGAAGAACGAGCCCGACTGGATGCGCGATTTCCGGCTGAAGAGCCTGGAGATCTTCAACTCCAAGCCGATGCCGCGCTGGGGCGGCAACATCGCCATCGATTTCCAGGACATCTTCTACTACCTCAAGCCGTCCGACCACCAGGGCCGCAGCTGGGACGACGTGCCCGACGAAATCAAGAAGACCTTCGACCGGCTGGGCATTCCCGAGGCCGAGAAGAAATATCCTGGCCGGCGTGAAGGCCCAGTTCGAGAGCGAAGTGGTCTACGGCTCGCTGCAAGAGGATCTTGGCCGAGCAAGGGCGTGATCTTCACCGACACCGACTCGGCGGTCCGCGAGTATCCCGACCTGGTGCGCGAGTATTTCGCGACGATCATTCCGCCCACGGACAACAAGTTCGCCGCGCTGAACTCGGCCGTCTGGTCGGGCGGCTCGTTCATCTACGTGCCCAAGGGCGTGAAGATCGAGTTCCCGCTGCAGGCCTATTTCCGCATCAACGCCGAGAACATGGGCCAGTTCGAGCGGACGCTGATCATCGTCGACGAAGGGGCCCAGGTGCACTACGTCGAAGGCTGCACCGCCCCGATGTACACCACCGAAAGCCTGCACTCGGCCGTGGTCGAGATCGTCGTCAAGAAGCACGCCCGCTGCCGCTACACGACGATCCAGAACTGGGCCAACAACATCTACAACCTGGTCACCAAGCGGGCCATGGCCTACGAAGGCGCCATGATGGAATGGATCGACGGCAATCTCGGCAGCCGGCTGACGATGAAGTATCCGGCCGTCTACATGATGGAGCCGGGCGCTCGCGGCGAAATCCTGTCGATCGCCTTCGCCTCGGCCGGCCAGCATCAGGACGCCGGGGCCAAGGTGGTGCACTGCGCTCCGCACACGTCGAGCCGGATCATCTCCAAGTCGATCTCGAAGAACGGCGGCCGCGCCAGCTATCGCGGCCTGGTGAAGATCGAGCACGGGGCCAAGCAAGTCGAAATCGAACGTCGTTTGCGACGCGTTGATTCTCGATCCCAAGAGCCGCAGCGACACCTATCCGTACATCGAGATCGACGAGCAGGACGTGACGGTCGGCCACGAGGCCAGCGTCTCGCGGATCGGCGAGGAGCAGTTGTTCTATCTGACCAGCCGCGGGCTTGTCCGAGGCCGAGGCCAGCACGATGATCGTCAGCGGCTTCATCGAGCCGCTGGTCAAAGAGCTGCCGATGGAATACGCCGTCGAGATGAACCGGCTGATCGAACTGCAGATGGAAGGCTCGGTCGGTTGAGGTTCGTCGGCTGGACATGCGCCGTCGTGGCGACCAGCCCAAGCCCAGGGAAGGCTGCCGCCGCAGATTGCCATTGGAAACGATTTTGGCAGCCTTCCCTGGGCTTTGCGCAACGCGCATGCGCAATCGCTTGAAGAATCTTGATTCGTGACAGACGGAATCGACCCACATGCCCACCATGCAAGCCGCCACTGCCGGTTTTACCTCACGACGCAATTTCGACGCGTTTCTCGCAATCGCGCCACGAACCCGGCTGGCTGATCGAGCAGCGCCGGGCGGCTTGGAAGCACTTCGAATCGTTGCCGATGCCGACTCGCGAGCGACGAAGAGTGGATGCGGACCGATATCCGGCTGTTTCATCTGGATCGGTTTCAGATTCCGACGGCGAGTCTCGCCGCGAGTGACACCGCCGTGCTGCCGGACGCGCTGCTGACGCACGGCGTCGATTTGGCCGGCTCGACCGTGGCGCTCGATAGCCGGCCGCATTGCCGGCGCGGCTGGATCCGAAATGGGCCCAGCGAGGCGTGCTGTTCGGCAGCCTCGACGCGCTGGTTGCGCGAGCATGGCGATCTGATTCGGCCGCATTTGTTCCGCGGCGATCGATCCCGCAGTCCGACAAGTTCGCGGCGCTGCACGCGGCTGCTGGTCGGGCGGAACGCTGCTGTACGTGCCGCGCGGCGTGGTCGATCGACGAGCCGCTGCACATGCTCTCGGCGCTCTCTGCCCGGCGGCGTCGACCTGGGCCACACGCTCGTGATTCTCGAAGAGGGCGCCGAGGCGACGCTGCTGGCCGAAACGGCCGGCAGCGACAACGAGCCGGCGACTGCACTGCGGCGCGATCGAATTGCTCGTCGGGCCCGGCGCGCGGCTGCGGTACGTCAACTTGCAGAACTGGGGGCACGGCGTCTGGCACTTCGCCCATCAAAAGGGTCTGGTCGATCGCGACGGCAGCTTGCAATGGACGATCGGCGCCCTCGGCAGCCGGCTGGCCAAGGTCAATCAGCACGTGGCGCTGGTCGGCGCCGGCGCCGACGCGCAGGTCAACGGCGTGATGTTCACCGAAGGGCAAGCAGCATCTCTCTTACAACACGCTGCAGCATCACCAGGCGCCGCATTGCAAGAGCGACCTGCTCTACAAGGGCGGCTTGCAGGATCACTCGCGGCTCGTGTGGCGCGGCATGATCAAAGTCGATCCGATCGCCCAGAAGACCGACGGCTATCAGCGCAACGACAACCTGATGCTCTCCGAGCACGCCCGCGCCGATTCGATTCCCGGCCTGGAAATCGAGGCCGACGACGTCCGCTGCACGCACGGCTCGACGACCGGCCGCGTGGACGACGAGCAGATTTTTTACTGCCCGTGCCGCGGGCTGACCCGCAAGGAAGCCATCCGCATGATCGTGGCCGGCTTCTTCCAGCAGGTGTTCGACCGCATCACGATCGACAGCGTTCGCGAGGCGCTGGGCGAAGCCATCGGCCGCCGGATCCGGCGAGTACGAGAGTTGCAACTGAACGGCGGCTCGCTGCGACATCGTCTGCCGATTTTCGTTCATGTCGACTTTGTTCGCGTCGCCGCAGTCCGACTTCCCGATCCGGGCAAGGAATTGGTCGAGGTCGACGATCGGCTGATCGCGCTGTTTCACGTCGGCGGAAAGTTCTACGCGATCGACGACGTTTGCACGCACGACGGCGGCCCGCTGGGCGAAGGCGAGCTGGACGGTTTCACCATCGCCTGCCCGCGGCATGGGGCGCAAGTTCGACATTCGCGACGGCCGGGCCCTGACCATGCCGGCCACGCAGCCGACCGTTGCCCACGAGGTGAAAATCGAAGGGGACGACGTTTTCGTTCGCCTCAAGCAGTAGAATGGGAACGGTGCGCACGATAGCCCGTTTGCAAGGAGAATCCGATGGCCATCACCGAAGACGCCGTCCGCGAGGCGCTCAAGCAGGTGATCGATCCGGAGTTGTTCGTCAACATCGTCGACCTGGGTCTGGTCTACTGGCGTCGTCGTCGACCGGCGGGCGAGAAGGAAAACGTCAAGATCGAGATGACGATGACCAGCCCGGCGTGTCCGGCCGGTCCGCAATTGATCGGGCAATCGAAGCAAGTGGTGGCAGGCGTGCCGGGAGTCGGCGACGTCGAGGTCAAGCTGGTGATGATTCCGCCCTGGACGCCCGACCGCATGACCGAAGACGCCCGCGACCAGTTGGGAATTTTTTGAGGATTCTGCCCGACGACTTCCGATGCCGCATGTTTTGCTCTATGAATTTCTGACGAGCAGCGGACTCTTCGACGCCAATCGCCGGGAAAGCGAATCGCTTCGACGCGAGGGCGCAGCAATGCTCGCGGCGCTGGCGGCCGATTTCACGGCGATTGAGGACGTTCAAACAACCGTCATTCTCGATTCGCGGCAAGACCTAGGCCGTCCGCCGTGGACGCATTACCGGATTATTCCGGTTCACGAACCAGGCGGCGGCTGCGATGCGCTGGCGGCGAACTGCGGCCTAGCCGACTGGACCGTCGTGGTTGCGCCGGAAATCGATTGGTTTCTCGAGTCGCGTTCGCGAATTGTGGAGGATTCAGGTGGCCAGTTGCTCGGGGCGTCGTCAACGCTGGTCGCGCTGGCCGCCGATAAGCAACGGACCGCGGAACATCTGGCGGCAACGGGAGTGCCGGTCGCGCTGGGAGTTGCTGTTGACGCCGGCAATCTGCTGGACGCGGCCAACATGATTGGTTTTCCGGCAGTCATCAAGCCCTGCGACGGGGCCGGCTCGACAGACGTATTCTTACTGACCGACCGCGATGCGGCGCGGCTTCACAAGAGTTTTCGCGGGCAATGCCGTTTGGAGCGATTTTATCCAGGCTTGGCTGCGAGTGTTGCGGTACTTTGCGGACCAAAGGGGCTGTTCGCATTGCCCGCCTGCCGACAACGTCTAAGCGACGATGGGCGATTTCGCTATCTCGGCGGTAGTTGTCCTCTCGAGCCGGCTCGATCGGCGGGCAAGATCGCTGGCAATCCAAACAATTCGATCGCTCACCGGGCCGCTCGGGTATGTCGGCATCGACCTGATACTCGGCGACGATCCGGATGGGCAAAATGACGTGGTCATCGAAATCAATCCTCGGCTCACGACTTCGTATGTGGGTTTGAGGGAAATTGCCGACGGCAATCTGGCCGCGGCGATGTTGGCCGCCGCCGAAGGCCGGCAACCGGAGCTTTCCTTCAGCGACCGCAGCGTCGAATACGATAGCGATGGAACAATTCATCGGGCCAGCGCGATGGCGGCCAACTGCGGCGCGCGGCGGGCATGAAGCTTGGCGGCCAAGGGTTGCGAGCCCGAAGTGAATGCTCGCTCGCCCGGATTCGGAGCATCAGGCCGGCGGCGAGTTGCTCGGCGTTTCGAAGCGGCCGGTTTCGCCTTGCCATCGGCGGTCACCAATGCCAGCAGGTCCGATACGGAAATTGTCTTGCCGGCGCCGTCGTTGTCGGAAAGCTCTCCTCGCACCACACGCACTTGCCGCGGCGCCTCGATGCCGATCCGCACCTGCTTTCCGCGGACGTGCAGGATCGTGATGCAGATGTCCGAGCCGATTTGAATTCTCTCGTCGATCTTCCGTGTCAGCGCCAACATGGCAGACTCCTTTGCCGTTCTTGTTTCCAAACGAATGTTTGCCGGGATGAGTAGAACGGGAGAGGCTAGAAGCAGTCGGCGTGCCAGAGGAGCGGAAAAATTTCGCTAGCAGACCTAACGCAATGCCCGCGATGGCGTTAGCGAAAAGCACGAAATAACTGACGGCCACGTTCACCGATCCAAAGATTACAATCCGCAAGGTGCGAAAAGTTTTCCATGTCCGAGCGGTGGGCTTTTAGGCCGCTTCGACCGCGGCGTAAACTTTTCCCCTGCCAGCTAGCCAGGCAAGGTCGCCGCGATCCGCGTGGTCTTTGACCTCTTTCAAAAGCTGCACGGTTTCCGACTCCAAGCATGGCTCACTCGGATCGTCGGCGGGAACAACCATCTCGATATCAACGGCGACCACGTACTTTTCGCTTTGAATAAGCCGCGTTCGCCGAACGCGTTTTCCTTCGATGCGCATGGTTATAGACCGTCGAAAAAGTGAACAGTGACCAACTTCGCGACGCCGGATTCCCGCAAATGTGACTAAATCGCTTTGAAATCAGTCCCATCCGGCAACCACTCACGCACTTCAATTGCCGGATTTGGTTCGGCATCGGGCCGTTCATCAAGCAATTTGCCATCGGCCAGCCCGGCAACGGCTTGCCATTCCATTATACCGCGCTCTTCCAATCGTTCTGATGCGTGAATTCCCACAACGTAACGCTCATCAGCCACCAGTTGACGGATCGTGTTGAAAAGCTGGCCCATTCATCGGCTCGTAGCGGGCAATCCAGAGCTGACTCAGCCTGTAGTTGTATCTCGCCGAGCCAATTGATCGCGAAGCTCGGCCGCTAGCTCATATTGCTCCGCCGCCACCGCGTCGGACAGTTTCTCGTTCAGCGTGCGGCCGACCTGGTAGTGCGAGCGGACCGATTCCTTCAATTCAACCAGTCGGGCCACCAATTCGTCCGACTCGAATTGCTCGAGCAATTCGTATTGGGCAAACAAATCGCGGAAGCGCGTCAGGCCGCGGTTGATTTCCTCGATCGCCGCTTCCGGGCCGCGCTCTTCGAGCTCCGCCAGCGAGCCGGATTGCACGCGGTGGAACAGCACGAACGGCCGATATTGCTCGTGCGACATCGTCCATTCCTCGTCGGGCGAATGGGTTTGGACGAAATCCATGAACGCCAGGCTGTGGTCGGCGTCGGTCGCGGCACGACGGAATTCGCGCAGCGCCAGCCAGCAGATTCGCCGATGGTAATATTGCGAGAATTCGCGGTCGGCCTCGGTGCATTGCTCCGGCGAAAGTTCGAAACCCTCTCCCTCGCGGACCGATTCGGCGACGAGAAAGTCGAAATAAGTTTCGCTGCCGCCGGGATGCTCGCCGTCGGGCCGTCCATCCACTTCCAACTGCAAAACGCCCAGATCGATCCGCATTTGAATCAACTGGCGGCCATCGGCCCCTTTCACCCAACGAGCCAGCACCTCGCCTGGCCGAAACGGCCAGCCTTGCAAGACGCGATCGATATCCAACCGTCGGGCCATGATTGCTTGCTGAATGGTTGCTTGCCGAGTCGAGAATTATGGGGTCGTCGTCCGGAAAAAGCGGGCGAACTGCGACGGCATCGATATTTGGCCGCCCAGCAGGCTCTCGGAATTATAACCACAGTTTTGGCTAGCGAACCACCGCTACAACGGGCCAACGGGCCACGGAACGCATGTTGCAACCCCGACTTGAGTTCGACCGTCATTTTTTCCGATTCGGATAGACAGCGCCCCAAGGTGGCGGGTAAACTGGCGGGTTCGCCGTATTCCGCAGTCGGCTTGGTCTATGTCCGCCGTAGCAATTCGTTTCCAGAACCTATCAAAGGAGGATCCGTGGTTAAGTTGAACGTACGGGATCGCGAGTCGATCCAAGAGGCAGTTCGCCGCTTTCGCAAATTGGTGGAAAGAAGCGGCATCAAGAAAGAAATGCGACGACGCGAGTATTACGAGAAGCCAAGCGAAACCCGCCGCCGTGCCCGCCTGCGTGCTGAGCGCCGTGCCCGCCGCGCTCGCCAATTCGGAATCTAACCGCCCGCGGCAATAAGATGCCGCGCGCAGTCTGGCGTGTGCCGCTACGTTTGAAGAATCGCGCAGTACAACGTTGGCAGTTTGATGAAGAATCTGTAGGGTACGGAGGCCGTTCCCTACAGCAGTGATTGTTTGTGGCACGCGACGCGAACATTCCGGCATTCGACGAAACAAAGCAAAAAGCCCGAGGACTTTCGTCCCCGGGCTTTTCGCATCATGGCAAGAAGCTTCACATCGACCGCGCCGCCGCTCAGAAGCAATGCTCGGCGCGGAGGAACAAACCGTCGAACGATAGATCGCCGCCACCGATGTTGCCGCTGGTCGCGCTGCAACCGGTGCAGGTCGCGGCCCCGGCGGTTCCAAGATTGCCAAAATCCTCGAACATCCAGCCGCCGGTGAACGTCGTGTGGCACCACGGTTGCCACGTCAGACCGACCGAAATGTTGAAGTCGGGAACGATGATTTCCCCGTTGCCTTCATTAACGTTGATCGCGGTTTGGAAGATGCCGGGTGTCGTCGTCGTGGTGTGGGCTCGCGATTCGCCGAGCAATAAGGCCGCGGTCGCCGACATGTAGGCCGACACTTTCGAGTGGCCGATTTGACGGTGAACGTCGAGTCCGATTTTCGGGCCGGCCCCGGTGAACGTCTGGGCGTTGTTGACGGTCTCAAACGGAGTGAAGTAATCGGTGGTGTGGTCGAAGTTGATGATTCGCACGCCATACGACCAGCGCACATCCCAATCGGGACAGCAACCGCAGCCGAAGCTGGGAAGGTCGAGCCGTTTGACGTCGTCGATGTCGTACATGTTCAAAGCCATGTGGGTCGTGGCGTTGACCGACTCGCCCGCGACGGTGACTTCGGTCGCTCCCGGGGCTTGAAACGCGACGCCAGCGCCGGCGAGAAAGTCGCCCGAAGCCGTGCCCGAGCGATTGCCGTCGTCGGCGATGTGCCAGTAGCCCAATCGGAACTCGTCGCCGCAGCCGGTGTGATAGCCGACGCAGAAGCGATAGTCGCTGTTGTAGGGCTCGTCGAAGTTGACCAACTGGTTGACTTGCGTCACGCTGGTCAGCGTCGAAGTGGTGGTCATTTGCTCGAAGGCCGCGTCGTTGGCAAAATGCGGCCGGAGATACAGATACTCCATTCCGGCGCAGAATCCGCAGCAAGAGCCGCAACAGCCCGACTGACACGTCGGACATTCGCCGGCGCTGATTTCCGTGTCCGTTTCCGGCGAGGCGGGCGGCGACGGAGGCGACGCTGGTCGCATCACCGTCTCTTGCCGGCCTGGCTCGACCACGACGTGCGTCGTCAGTTGCACAGCATTCCGCTGGGAATAATAGTTCTGCGTCGGCTGCTTCGGCATCGCGCTTGCGGTGGTCCGCGGGGCGTTGATAGCCGTCCGTGGCGCGGGTTGTAGCGAAGCGGCCGTCGTGGAACGAGAAGGCTGGGAAACTGATCTTTGGGCTTGCGGTCGGGCGGATTGCTGAGCGGCCGGCTTAGGAGCCGTTTGCGATGCCGGTTGTTCCGAAGCGGCGCTAATCGGACGTGGCTCCGACGATCGGGCCGACAGTGCGTCGGCCGATTGCGGTTGATCCTCGGTGGCGGAAACCAGCGTCAACTGCGACGAACTGGGGCTGGCGTACGCGCCGTTCGAGTAGGAGCCGGAATAGGCGGTGCTAGTTCCGTATGGAGTCGCCGCGCGGCCGGTCGCGGCCGAAAACGTCACGCCGGCGGCGAGCGCGGCGAGCAAAGACAAACGAGTCGATCGGATCATTGGATTCCCCCCGTGGTATCGTCAAGTGACGCGGCCGCGGCTCCGCCGCAGGACCTAGGAACGAGGTGCAAAGTCACCCCGTCTTACGAACCTATCGGCACCGCTATGATCGGTACTTGCCATTTTTTCGGCAAAACCGGCGGATACGGAATTTACGGCAGAGAGGCCGTGATCCGCAAAGAAACCGCAGCCGCCAAATCAACCGCGGTAGGAAAAGTCTGCCACTGCGGGCAAGAAACCAAGCTAGCAAGCCTCACTGTCACGAATTTCGCCGTGGCAAATCGCCGCACCACGCGGCATGCCGGCAGCATTTCCTCGCAATCAGGCAACCGCGACTGCCGCCGACTTCACGGCCTGTCGGCGCTTCCGCCATACCCGCACTGCTAGCGGCGCGATCCCAGAACCATCAGCACGATGGTCCCCGGCTCGGGCACGGGAGGCGTTGGAGTCGAAGGAATGTCGATTATGTAATCCGGCACCGACGAACCGGACGAGCAGCAGCAACTGCTGGAAGGGTCTACATTCACCACGGTGTCGAAGGCCGCCAGATCGGGCAACACTTGATTCAAGGTCGTGTCGGGGGTCGTCATCGTCGGGTCGCTGTAGGTCACTTGGACCGAGGCGTTCGTGCCGGGGATCGGATTGCTGCCGGGAAACAGAATGTTTTCGTAGCCCGGAGTCCAGCCGATGTTCGTGTAACCATTGATCGGCGCCAATTCCATCGCCCACAGCAACGACTGACCCGGCACAAGGGGATCGGAAGCGTGATGTCGATCTCGGTTGCAGGTCCGCCAAAGATGTTGTTGGCGAAGGAGCCGGCTGGAACCCCGTCGGCACTCAGCACCTTGAGCGCCTCGATCACGCTTTCCGGATCGTTCAACATCAGTTGCACGTCGGTGATATTCGACGTGGTCGAGGTGTTGGTAAGCTCGAGTACCGGGCTGTTGCTGGCCACGCGATCGACAAGACCGGATTGCTGGGAGACCTGTCGTTGCGTGTTCGCGTTATTTGGCGACTGCATCAACGCCAGGCTCGACGAAATGCCGAGCGAGTAACTCATCGTGGCGGCTTGCGCCGGACGCAAGTTCGCCGTCGTCAAAGCTAGGGCAAGGAATGCCAGGCAAGTTTTCCAGCCGAGTCGATGCCGCGGCGGACGAGGGACGTCGGGGGTGGATCGCAAGTCGAGAGCGTTCATTGTGTGAGCCATTGTGTGAGAATTGAGGTTGGTCCGGTGGCTTTGCATCGAAAAACTCCAAATCCGTCGCGGTTGGGGTCCGTATAGAAGTAATCGGTCGAGGCCGCGAAGGTGCGGCCAAGCGCCGAGTAAACTGTTTCGGGGAGAGGTGCCGCAAAGCACACCCGAGAGAGGTTTCGCCCGCACGGTGCGGACGACTGGCCGCCGGATCGTTATTCGCTGATCTGCTTTTGCAGCGCCCGAAGCTTTGGCTTTCGGATGCTGTGTTACGCAGGGCTAGAACGTTCCAGCGCGAGACCGTCGAACTTGGCGGATGAATGAGCTACGTCGCGCTGATAAGCAACGACAAAGCGACCCGACAAGCGGACCGTCAAAACCTAGGGTGCGGTTTAACCGCGGGGAGAGCAACACGAATCACGAGCCGGAAAGGCTAGTTGAGACCAACTTTCAGTTCCGACTATTCCAAGTCACAGGATAGAAACCCTCGTGAGTCGCGCCGGCAAACCCGTGGCGCGGACTTGGACGTTCATGAGACTTAACCTGCTGCTTTCCAAAACCATTCGACTCTTTCCGACGCGGAACACCCTCGGTGCTCGCCGGAGTCGAATTCATCTCCGGTCATAATAACCGCGGAGCACAGGTTCGTCAAGCATTTTGCAAGCAAGGACGATATATTTTCAAAAAAAATTTGCAGCAGGAATCCGGCCGGCAGTTTCCAGCGTAGACGTAATTCCAAAAGTCCTTATGCAGGCTCGATTTGCGTCGCGGATTGCAGGTTTCGTCAAGCACATTGCGCCAACTAGGACTTCGCATCCCAGGAACCCAAATTCCCTGCCTGCTTGCCGCTATCCGGCGTGATGGCTCAGCGAGAAGATTGGCAGCATCAGCGACATTGCGATTCCGCCGACCACAAAGCCCATCACCGTAATCATAATCGGCTCGATCAAGCCGGTCGCCGTTTTGATGGCCGAGTTCGACCTCCTGATCGTAATAGGTGCTGACTTTTTCCAAAACGCGATCCAACTTGCCCGTCGCTTCGCCAGTCGAAATCATTTGAACCAACATTGGCGGAAACAGCGGGTTGTCGGCCAAGCCCTCGCAGATCTGTTTACCCGACGTGACCTGGTCGAGCACGTGCAACCAGAGTTTTTCGTAATAGAAATTGTTCGACACCTCGGAGCAAAGCCGCAGCGCGTCGAGCACCGGCACTCCGGCCGCAACCATCGAGCCGAGCGTGCGAACGCTGCGGCTAATGGCAACCTTGCGGACCATCGGGCCAATGATCGGAATGCTGATTTTGCACCAATGCCAGGCGTGCATCCCGCGGTGCGTCCGCATGCCGAAGACCAAACCGACGATCGCGGCAATCGCACCAACCACGAACCAGGGCCAGTGATGGATCAACATGCTCGACACATACATCATGACAATGGTCGACTTCGGCAACTTTATCCCCTGGCGATTGAACAGCGGCGTGAACTGCGGCAGAACGTAAATCAATAAGAAGATCGTAACCGCAATCGCCACGACCACCATCACCGCCGGATAGGCCAATGCCGAGCGAACCTTGCCGCGGGTTTCCAATTCCTTGCGCAGATAGTTCGCAATCCGTTCGAGCATCGTGCCGAGCGTGCCGGTGGCTTCGCTGGCCCGAACCAAGGCGACGTAGGTTTTGTCGAACAGCTTTGGGTAGCGAACCAAGGCGCTGGAGAAATCGTCGCCTCCTTCGACCGACGATTTCAAATCGAGCAGCACGCGGCGCAGCGTCTGATTTTTTTCCTGCTTCAGGATGCCTTCCAAGGCCGCGGATAGCGTGATCCCGGTTTCGACCATCACGGCCAATTGATTCGTGATATAGATGATTTCGCGCTTGCTGACACGGCGGGGAAGCAAGCCGCCGCTCGCCTCTTCGTCGAGCTCGAGCACGGCGAATCCATCGCGGCGCAATTGCTGCGTGGCGTCGTCGACGCTGATCGCTTCGAGCTTCCCCTGGACGATATTGCCCAGCGGATCGCGCACTCGATATTGAAAGTCCATAGCCGATTCCCCTATTATTCCTGCGGCGTTTCGCGGTGATCTCCGGCGACGTGGAAGATTTCTTCGACCGTGGTGAGTCCCTTCGCGCACCTTGCGAAAGCCGTCGTGGCGCAGCGTGATCATGCCTTGCCGGGCGCGCCATTTCGCGGATCGACTTGCAACGGGGCTCGTGACGTGACGGCATCGCGCAGTTCGTCGTCGAGGACCAGCAATTCGTGGATGCCGATTCGGCCGCTGTAGCCCGTGTTGCGGCAGTGGCGGCAGCCGACGCCGCGGAAGAACTCGGGCATCTCGTAGCCCATCCGCTCGAGCGCCTTGCGCACGGTGCGCGGCGGCTCGTAGGTCTGCCGGCACTTGGCGCAGATGCGCCGCACCAGCCGCTGGGCCAGCACCATGTTCAGCGCCGCCCCGATCAGGTACGGCTCGACGCCCATGTTGACCAGCCGCGTGATGGCCGAGCAGGCGTCGTTGGTGTGCAGCGTGCTGAACACCAGGTGGCCGGTGAGGGCCGCCTGGATCGCGGTGCGGGCGGTTTCCTCGTCGCGGATTTCGCCGACCATGATCACGTCGGGGTCTTGCCGCAACAGCGTTCGCAGCGCCTTGGAAAACGTCAGGCCGACCTTCTCCTGCACCTGGAACTGGTTGATCAGCGGCAGGTGGTATTCGATCGGGTCTTCGACCGTGCAGACGTTGTTGTCCATCGAGCTGATCGCGTTCAGCGCGGCGTAGAGCGTCGTCGATTTGCCGCTGCCGGTCGGGCCGGTGACCAGCACGATGCCGTTGGGCGCGCGGATGTGCTTGCTGAAACGGCGTCAGGATGTCTTCGGCGAAGCCCGAGGTCCTCGAGCTTCAGCGAGACGCTCCGCGTGTCGAGCACGCGGATCACGGTCTTTTCGCCGCGGTTGGTCGGAAACGTGCTCACGCGCAGGTCGATCTTGCGGCCTTCGAGCATCACGTGGATGCGGCCGTCCTGCGGCAGCCGGCGCTCGCTGATGTCCAGGCCGGCCATGATCTTGATGCGGCTGGTGACGGCGCCGAGCAGGTGCGCGGGCACTTCGAGCGACTTGTACAGCCGGCCGTCGATGCGGTAGCGGACGCGCAGGCAGCGCTCGGCCGGCTCGATGTGGATGTCGCTGGCCCCTTCCTTGACGGCGTTGTAGATGATGAAGTTCACCAGGCGGATGACGGGCGATTGGCCGGCGATCTCCTCGACGTCGCCGATGTCCTCGATCGCCTCTTCGATCAGCGTGACGTCGGCCGCGTCGGAGTCCTCGATGATGTCGTCGATGACGAACACCTTCGAGTTCGGCAGCGTCGTCATCATCCGGCGGATGTCCTTGGCGTGGCCGCGACGATCTGCACCTGCCGCTGCGTCGAGCTTCCGCATCTCCTCGATCAGGAACAGGTTCGACGGCTCGGCGACGGCCACGGTCAGCGTGTCGCGGACCAGGAACAGCGGCAGCACCAGATTTTCTTCGATGAACTCGCGCGGCAGCAGGTCGACGATCTTTGGGATCGTAGCAGCCGGGCTTCGAGCTTGGCATACGGGACGCCATATTCGGCCGCCAGGCACTCGACGATCTGGTCTTCGGTGCAGACATTCAGCTCGACGAGGATTTCGCCGAGCAGCTTGGTTTCGCTCCCTTCCTGCTGCTGTTGTGCGAGCGCTTGCTCCAGGCCCTCGACCGAGAGATAGCCCTTGCTCGAGCAGCAGGTTGCCGAGGCGTTGCGGAGTCTCGTTGGCGATGGACATGGAGGAAGGTGGTCGGGGCGAGGGAACAGTTGAGAGCTGAGGATCAGCGGTTTGCGTAGTGGACTCAGCTTCTGTGGCCCGTAGCTTTTCAGCGAAAACTCTTCACGGCGTCGACGACGCTGTCGAACACTTCGAGTTGCTGATCGAGGCGGGTGATTTCCAGGATCTTGCGGTTGATCGGCGTTGGTGGTGGCGATTTTCAGATCGCCCTGCGCACTGCGGAGGCTGGTCTTGAGCGTCGAGCAGCGCCGTCAGACCCGCGCTGTCGAGCAGTTCATTGCTGTCGAGGTCGAGAACGATCGACGTTTGCGCCAAGCCGCCGAGAAAGGCGTCGAACGGCGCCGATCTGATCGGCGCCCAATTCCTCGGGCGCATGCACGACGGCGACGTCGCCGAAGATTTCGGTGGGAAGATTCATGGACTGGGCCTTATCGGACGAATCGTTTCCACGGCCATGGCGGCCGTGGCCGGCAACGAGCCGTAGCTGCTTTCATCGCCGAAAATCCGTTGCTCGTCTGCAGCAATTCGCGCGGGCTGAAGGGCTTGGCGATCACTGGCCAGAACGCCGCAGTCTCTCGACGGCCTTCGCGCCGATCGCAGACTCAAAGCCCTTGGCGGTGAGCATCACGATCGGGCAGATCGCGCGATCGGCGGATGCTCGCGAACACGGCGGCACAGGCCGAAGCCGTCCGAGCCGCGGCATCTGGAAATCGGTGATGAGCAGGTCGGACGGCGGCGCTCGATCTCTTCCCAGGCTCTCCGACCGTTGTTCGCACAGCGCACGTCGAAGCCGGCGCGGCTCAACTTGAACTCGGCGGCTCGCAGGATTGCGATGTCGTCGTCGCAAAGAAGGATGGAATGCAGGCATGGTTTCTTCGAAGCGTATGGAGTAGTTCGGAGTGATCTCACACGCTCAGACCAACTGCGCCGCCGCCGGCAGCGAGACGGTGAACATGCTTCCCTCGCCCAAATCGCTTTCGCACCGTCAGCCGGCCGCCATGCACGTCTTCGACGATGTGCTTGGCCAGCGGCAGCCCGAGGCCGGTTCCGCTCGCCATGTCGCGATCTTTCTTGACACGATAGAACTTCTCGAACACCTTGAGCTGATCCTCCTCGCTCGAGCCCGACGCCCGTGTCGTCCACTTCGAATTGCACCTCTTCGTCGGCCACACGGCTGCGGAGCGTGACGCGACCGCCGTCGGGCGTGTACTTGATCGCGTTCGAAAGCAGGTTGATCGCCACCTGCATCAGCATGTCGCGGTCGGCAAGCACGCCCAGGTACATCGGGCTGAATTCGGCGGCGAGCGTGATCTGTTTGGCTGTCGGCGGCCGGCCGCACGATATCGAGCGTCGCCGATAGCAATTCGTTGAGCGAGATGGCATTCTTCGAGACGTTCGACCACGCCGGCCTCGATTCGAGCCATATTCAGCAGGTTGTCGATCAGCCGTTGCAGCCGATCGGCCTGGCCGTCGATCACGCCCAGGAATTCTTCGCGAGTCCTCGGTCGTCGGCGTCGCCGTCGGCCAGCAGCTCGACGTAGGCCTTGATGCCGGCCAGCGGCGACTTCATTTCGTGGCTGACCGCGGAGACGAACTCGGCGTATCGCTTCTGACCGGCTTTCGACTCGGTCGCGTCGCGGAGCACGGCAAAAGCTCCGGCCGCCTTTCCGCGCCGGTTGTGGGCGCCGTTTCCGCTGTGCGATTTGGCGGCGGGGTCTCCTTCGTCAGGCGCCAGGCTACCGCAAGTGACCGTAAACCAGCGCGAATTCTCTTCGTCGTCGATCAATTCGATCTCGCCGCGGCGCATGAGCGATTTGCGGCGGCGTGTTTCGGTCAGTAAATCGACAAGCAGTTCGCAATGCAGCACTCGCACCAACGGTTGACCGGCAGCCGTTTTTTCGTCGGTTTCAAAGAGCGATTGCACCGCCGGATTGATCAGGATCAATTCATCAAAGGCGTTGATCGCCACGACCGGCTCCGCCAGCCCCGCAAGAATTGCCTCGATCTGTTCCTGACGCCCGGCCCCCCGCCGCAGCCGCACCTCCAATGCCGTGCGAGATTGCTCGGCCTGCTGTAGCTTCGCGCAGTTTTGCGCAAACCGTTCGCTGAACTCTTGGGCCGACGCAAACCAGGGATTGCTCGGCGACAGCGGGAATGAATCGGTTCCCGATGCGAGCCGCGCGAGCTGCGCGGGCTCGGATCGCAAGAGTGTTTCGAAAAACTGCTGCGCTTGCTGTTGCCGCTTGGCGACGTGACGAACCCAGAGGCAGATCGCGCCGACGGCGAGCGCGAACGTGAATCCCAGCGTCAGCGAATGCCACCCACGCATGGCCTCCAGATTCAAGACCAGACCCATCACCCAACTCACCAACCAAGCGGCAGTGAGCAGCGCGGCGCCGATCAGGAGCATTCTGGATTTGGAGTCTTTCATGCTGTCCCCAGTCGAGAAACGGCGCCGAGACCGCTATAGGCGGCCGTCGAACGCAGTGGGGACAGGACGCCGCTTATTCCCGGCTTTGAAAACGCGGATCAAGCCGGGCTGCCTCGGCAAACTGCCGTTCGGCGGCCTCGGCCTGGCCGAGCCGGGCAAGCGTAGAGCCCATCAAAAAATAGGCCAGAGCGTCGGACTTGTCCAACGAAAGACCTTGCGCAATCGCAACTTGGGCCGCGGCGTAATTCCCTAACCGGTACTGAGACGCTCCTAGCACCCGGTAGAGGGAAGCCGATTGCGGATGGTGGCGCAGGCCTTCCTTGGCGAGGTCAATGGCATCTTGCGGATGACCGTTTCGGAGGGCCTCAGCAGCCCTTGCAACCGCTTTCCGCGCGTCCGGCGATTCGTCAGAACCGGAATTCGCGGTTTGCGTCGCCGTCGCCTGAACGGCACGTCCGGGTGCGGCAATAGGGCCGCTACTATCGATCGAACTGGGGCCGTCGGCGAATGCGGTGGAATCGCTTGAACTGTCGGGAGCGGACTTATCCCGTCGGATCGGCGCCGGCGGAATCGAACCATCGAGCGCCGCATGGTAGCAGGCGGCATATTGCTCGTTTTGACTGTCGAGGCGGGTTGCTTGTTCGTAGTGCGAAATCGCCGCGTTGGTTTCGCCCAGTGCGTCGAGAGCCAGCCCTATTACGTTGTGTGCCTCGGCATTTTTCGGCTCGAGCGCCAGCACGGCACGGGCTAGTTCCAGCGCCGCTTTTGGGCTTCCCTGTGACAATTCAACGTCGGCGAGCAGCAGACGCGCCGGGCAGTGACTCGGGGTTCGAGTCAGCAACTTGCTCAGTGCTTCGCGGCAGCCCGTCGCGTCGTCCTCGCGCCAGCGATTCAAAGCGGCTTGATATTGTGCCTCGTCGCGTCGGCGGTCGAAATCGGCGGCGACTTCGCGCAATCGCTGTTCACGCTGGTCGCTTAGGTTGCCGGCCGGTTGATTTTGGTCGGCGGCCGCTTTGCCCGCGGCCGCCGATTTGTCGCGCGGCAATTTGGCCGTGGATTCGTCGGTCGGTGCATCGCCGACACGTTCATCGGCCGCGGCGACGACGACTTTGTCGGCCGGCGCCGCCGGATCGCCATGCTCGATCGCTCCGCCAGCCGCCGACCGATCGGCCCGATTGACCGGCAGCTTTGACGAATTCACTGTTGCGCAACCCGCCGTCGCAATCAACCAAATGATTGCCAGCAGCGAAGATGGCAGCGTGACAGGGTGAGTCGATTTTTTGGTACACATAGCTGTTTAAGCAAACGAGGCTCGAAACAATTTCGCACCTGTATTTTCCGCCGCGTCTCTGCGTGAGAATTCGATCACTGAAGCTGGTGAGGCCGATCGATATTCGTGCTGCTTCCAGGTTGTCCTGGATCGAGTGGATGCATTGGCACCGGCGGCGGACCAAATTGGCCTTCTTGCGGTCGGTGATCCAATTCGTTCAGCATCCACGGCGCAATATTTTGCCCACCCGGTCCTGGAAGCGCCAACATCCGCCGCTGCGGCCACCGTCGGAAATTTCACTTCCGTGTGTTCGCCGAAATGGTTGCCCGTGACAATATCGGTGCGCAGGTCGATGGCGGCGCGATTGAGCGGGTCGAAATGAATGGCAAGGTCGATGAACCGCAAGGCCCGCGGCTGATCGCCGGCCGCAAAGGCTTCTTGGGCGAGTCGATAGTATTTTCGTCCCAAATGGCGTTTTCCGAGCGGGCTCATTTGATCGGCATACACCGCCTCGCGGCGATGGAATTCCGTGGCGCCGCGGGCGCCTTCCGTCGCCGCTTCGCAATCGTAGACGATGTGGGGCGTGATCAGCACGAGAATCTCATTGCGTTGCGTCGTCTCTTGCTTCTGCCGGAATAAAAAGCCGACACCCGGCAGGTTGCCCAACAGCGGAATCTGTGTCGTGTTGGTCGTCAGGTCTTCGCGGATCAAGCCGCCGATGACCACGGTCGCGCCGTCGCGGACCATGACATTCGTGGTCACTTGCGTGAGGTCTTTATCGGGAAGCGTGAATCCGCCTTGCGTTGTCACCTGACCGGTCGAAAGCTCCGGATGGACTTCCATGCGAACCAATCCGTCGGACGAAATGAACGGCCGGATGCGCAATTGCGTGCCGACTTCCAGGAAGTTGACATTTTGAGCCGTGCTGGTCTCGGTCACCGTCGAGCTGATGTAACCCAACTGCGATCCGATCAAGATTTCCGCCCGTTGCTTATCGAGGCACACGACGCGCGGCGTGGCGATGACGTGCGTATCGCCGACCGTTTCCACGGCGCTGAGGAAAGACGGCAAGCGTGCTATCGAGAAAGCCGAACGTGAGGCCGCCGTTGTTGAAATTCACGTCGCCGATGCTGCTCGGCGGACTGCCGCTGGCAAGCGCGATATGGGGGTTTTGGCGGAGCAACGCAAAATTCACGCCGAATTGGTCGTTGTCGTCGAGCTTGACGCTGAGAATCATCGCTTCAATGGCAACTTGCAGCGGACGCTTGTCGATCTCGCCGACGACTTGATCGATCTGCGCGAGCACAGCCTCGTAATCGCGCACGAGCACCGCATCGCCGCCGGCGAAACTATTGCCGCCGGCCTTGTTTGAATCCGTGCCGATTCCAACTTCCGCGGGACTGGTGACGCTGATCACCCCGATGCCCTGCGTCAACATCGGCGTAATCAGCGCTTGCATGTCCAACGCGCGAACGTAATTCGTGCGATAAATCCGCGTGCCGATTTTGTCGAGCGATTGTTCAAGATTCTGAAAATCCTGCGCCGTGCCGACGTAGACGAACTTTCCGTGCTGGCGGGTCACATAGCCGGTCGATTTGAGGATGGCGGCCAGGGCGGCTTCCATGTCGACGTCGTGCAACGACGCGGTGACTTTCCCCTTCACGTTGTTGCTCGGCAGGATATTGATTTGACCTTGTCGGCTGATCATCTCAAGCACGTCGCGAATATCGGCATCTTGAATGTCGAGCGCGAAATGCTCATCGCCTTCGCCGACTTTGGTGATCTTGGCTTTCGTGCGCGGCGAACTGTTTCCGGCTGAATTCGATTTGGGCACGGAGTCCTGCGTCTTTTCGACGGCGGCCGGCTTGGCGACGGTTTCGGCGACGGGACCTCGCGAAGTGCTTTCCAGCAGTTTTCGCAATTCGTCCATCCCATCGCTAACCTGCTGCTTCGCCTGCGGGCTATTCGGCGCAGGGAGTCCCCTGCACGGGCGGCGGAATCGGTTCCGGCGGATTCGATTTTGTCGGGGCGGTTGTCGCGGGGGGCAACTCGCTTGCTTGCGCGGCGACGACAAATGTTGCCGGCGATTTCACAACGGGCGCGATCGGCCGTGCCGCGACAGGGGCACGCAGGAGCCTCGGCGGTTCGTTCGGAGCCGTTAGCCGCGCCGTCGCGGCCGGCTCTGCTGGATTCGCCGGTTCAGTTGCGCTGGTCAGAATCACATCGGGTTGCCGCGGCGGCCGAAGCATGTTCGCGAGTTTAGGATGCGGCGCTACAGACGAAACATGGCTCGGAGCAGCCGCTTTCGTCGCAAAAGGTCGTGATGACGCGATCGCAGCATGTGCCGCTTGAGTTGCCACGCTCTGAATAGACGCCGGTGGCGTGCTTGTTTTTGCGGCGGGCGACGAGTGAGCCGTGGCCCAGATCTGCGAACTCGAATCACCGACCGGTGAATGCAGCGCGAACAAATTCGGCGGCGAAGCCGGCGCCGGCAGCACGGCATCGGGATAACGGATTTCGTTAGGCGCTTCGCTCGACGTGTCTTTCGCCGTTTCATTCCGCGATGCCGCTCCGACGGCAGTCGTATCCGGTTTATGCCTTGCCGGCAGCGCAAATAGCGCGACGCAAATTGCGGCGCTGGCGCCGCTCGCGGCGAAGAGGCTAATAAGCGTGATTCGCAGGAAACTTCCCATAACGTCTTCCGTGACGGTAGAGAACAATGACGAGCCGGGACAAGCCCATTCCGCGCAATTGCGAGGGACGCTTCATTGCTCAGGCGATCGATGCTGGTCGGACCGGATGGTTACTCGTGATTGTTGAATTTCGCAAACGGATTGCCTGGTTGCGGGGCCGCGCTCTCTTGCGGACATTGGCGGACTGGGGTTTGTTGGGGTTGCCGGCAAGCGGCGCGGCGCGGCTGAAAGGATTGCTCGATTTGATCTCCAAATCGTAATGCTTACCTTGCCGTTCCAGCACAACCTGCCGTGGATATATTTCAACCAATCGAAAACCGTCGCTCCCATGCGACACCGGAACCATGTCGCCCTCCCAATACGGTTCTCCGTCGATCATCGCGATTCGTCGCCCGTTGCCGACTAAAGTGCTGTTCAACACAAGCCCAGCTTCGGCGGGCATTAATTCGGCGGGTGGCGGGCGTTTGGCCTTTTTCTGCGGTTGTTGCTGCTGTTGTTTTGCTTTCGCCGCGGCCAATTCGGCGGCGGACGGTCCAAACGGGTCGCGTCCCAGTCCCGGTTGTCGACTTGGCCGCATTCGAGGATCCTGCTCGATCCTTTGCACCAACCTTTGCCACGTGACCGGCGGAGTCGCCGTGGCAGTCGCCGAGGCACTCCGCCCGATGACGCACCGTTCGGCGGCAACGTCGTTGGTTCGGCCGACGCGACGGGCGCCGTGACTGCATCGGACGGCGCGGCCGAAGGCGAACACCAACGAACTACCAACGGAACCCAAAACCATATTGCCACCAACAACACGACGGCCAATGCGGCAGCTTTCGCCGGATTGGCTTTCGTTTCACGACGCAATCTTCGTATCAATGAACTATTCACCGGACCACCTGTCCGGAGCCGAAGGCGCAAATGGCCTTCACAGCTCGCGGCCCCTCTAGTATCGGTAATACACATGTCTTACCTAATCGGATTTCTCGGAATTTCCGGCAAAGACGGTCAATTTGAGGATACATTCCGTATCCTTCCCAGACTCAAGCACGGCTCGAGCTTGATGTCGCTGACCCAAATCCTCTCGGGAAGCATTTCTAGTCCTGCTAGCAGCCGGCAAATTTCGGGATAGCTGCCGTGTGCGTTGAAAGCAACGGGAACCATTCGCAGGCCGGCGAGTTCCTTTGGAGACTGGGGTTCGAAATGGGTCGTATGCGCTCCGGCCATGTCGGCTTGTTTCGTGATGCGACTCCCCAGTTCCGGGAAGCGGGCACCATCGGGCAACCGACGACGATTTTCGGCCACATAATTCCGAGTTTCATCAAGCTGCTTTTGCAATGCGGTGACAGCGACGGTGAGGACAGGAGTTTTTGCGGCAAACATTTGACGCGAACGTATCTCTTCGCGCAAAGCATGAATTGCCCGCGCGTTCGGCAAGAACGCGCAGAAGAGATACAACAGTCCTCCGCCGGCCAGGGCCAGCGTAACTAACCAGCTTCCGCGTTTTACAGGCAAATTGGACATGGCGGCGGTCGGTTTGGTTCGAGGCCCGGGCATATCAATGTCTAATGGTCATTGCCGTCAACGTTCGCGGCTTCGTATCAGTTCTCACCGCCGGGCCGCCGGGTTGGCCGTAGCCGGGGCGGACGACTAGTCGCGCGGTGAAATGCATCGCACCGGAGTGATCCGTGGTGTCGGTTTCCAAGGACCCCAATTCGGTTTTTACGAACAGTTCGCTTGTGCCGAGCACCAGTAGATATTGTTGCAAGGCGGCCGTATCGGTGGTGACGCCCGAAAGGATCAACACGCGCGGCCGGCTGTCGTTGTCTTGGCGAAGCTGCCGCAAGTCGCGCAGTGCGGAGGGTTCAGGTTCGCTCGGTTTCTTCGGCGGCGGCGCTGACGCAGTAGTGGCGACCAATTGTGGTTGGTCTTGAAACAGACGAATCTGATGCAGCGTAATGGAATCCGGCAGCGTCGAGAGAGCCGTCGAAAGCACTTGCGTCGCGGGCCAAGGATGCCGCAGATAGGTAAACAACTCAGCTTCCGTGGTCGCCAGTTGCAATTGTCGCTTCAATTCGGCTTGGTGCTGCGTCAAGGCTTGTGCTTGATCGTATAGTGGCCCGGTGCGCGCTAAATCCGCAAGCGCCTCGCGCCGGAGCAAATGCTGATAGATGGCGCTGAATCCGATCATCGCGATGAACACGCCGCCGGCCAGCAGGCGCCAAACATTCGCCTTGCGATGCACCGTCATTTGACGGTAGGACGACGGGAGGAAGTCGATGTCGGACATGGAGGAAGCGGCTAGGGGCTGGGGGCTAGGAAGCTATGACGATTCAATGTTTCTTAAAGCAAGGCCGGTGGCTACGTCCCACATTCCTTTGCGGCTGGATTGGTTGGCGAGCTCGTAACTTCGCAGCGGGTCGCCCAGTTCACACTTCAGATCGAAGCGCGGCGCGACGACGTTGAACGAGCGATTGCGTTGCCTCGCCGCCGCTGAACACGGCTCGGGCAAGCGGTTGTCCGCGGAAGGTGACGCTGTGATACCGCGCGCAAAGCGACAGTTCGTTCGCCAGCCGCTCGATCACCGGTCGGACGGCCTCGGCGACGCTACGGGTGATTTCCGGATCCTGCTGGTCAACGCGACGATCGCCGTTGTGCCGCCGCAGGGCCGACGCCTCCGAGAGGCTCATTTCCAGATGCCGCGCGACGGCCTCGTCCATCTGCCGACCGCCTACGTCGATGTATTTGATGAACAGGGCGTCGGCGCCCTTGGCGATGACCACGATCGTGCCCGAAGCGCCGACGTGGGCAAACAAAGCTCGCGCCTGTTGATCTTCATCGCGGCGGAATTGTTTCGCGTAGCATCGCAACAGGGCGGAGGGCTCGACGTCGATCGCCACCGGCATCAGCCCTGCGTCTACCACGGCGCCCAGCAGTTGATCGACGACGGGCTTGTGACATGCCAGCAGAATCACTTCGCGGCGAGTCGTTTCGCCCTGGCGAACATCGGCCGCCTCCAGAAAGCGAATCTCGGCTTCGGCGGCGGGAAACGGCAATCGGCCGGCCGCTTCTTGCCGGACCAACCGTTCCATTTCGGCGCTGGGGACTTTGGCCAGCCGCACATTTTGCACGAACAATTCTGGCGAGCCGAGGCAGATGACGGCCTCGCGGCCACGGAAGTTGCGTCCTTCCCGAGCCCGTCGCAGCGCCGCCCCAAACGCCTGCCAGGGGTGTTTCGGCACGTCGGCCCGCGGCTCGTCGTCGATCGGCAATTCCCAGCGCACGGCATCGAGCACGCGCGTTTGGTCGGCGTTGAACTGAATCAACTTGACACTGCGGCTGCCAAGATCGATTCCGATCGGGCCGAATCGTTTGCGTTTCAGTCGGGCAATCATTGGGATCGATGGATTCGCGGTGTTCTTTGTGGGCTTCGAAGGGGTTGCAGCAATCGTCTAGGAACCGACGGAAACTGAGCCAGTTGACTGCGCACCGGTCGCTGGAACCGTGGCTTGCAGGCTGCCGATCGTCGTCAGGCCGGTCGATGGATTGATAGTAATTGAGATGTAGCGCTGCGCCGTCGCCGTTCCGGCCGTTAGCCAGATGACGGTCGAAGGCGTCTGAGTCGTGGCGCCAAGCGGACCGAATTGAACGCTCGTGGCCTCGACGGGCGACGGCGTCAATTCTTGCACGTCGTGGAGAGCCGCCGGAGCGCCGAGTCGCGGAAGTTGCGCCAGTCGGACGACGAATTGCGTCGCGGCATCCTGCGACGCATGAAACGGATTCGGTGGCAGCGTGGCGAGAGCCGGGTTGCTGCCACTGTATTCGAGCGTGTACTGATTGTTGGTCAGGTCGAAGGCAAACTGGTACGTGTCGTTGTTGAGCACCGCCAGGCTGCGCCCGTAAGCGAGATCGCCGGCGACGACGTCGGCGACCGACGTCAGTTGAACGCCGATCGAAGGCGCGGCCTGGGCACCGCGATCGACGCGATAATGCTCATCAGCGCGACCACGATCAAGAGTTCGAGCAGCGAAAATCCGCCGTGATATCGTGGTCGGCCGGTCATGGTGCGGCTACTCTTTTTTGTCCAGCGAGACCAACACCTTCATGTTGCCGGAATGCAACAGCGCATTCTGTTCGCGCAATTGGGTGTTGATTTCTTTGAGCTGGGCGATGATTTCGTTGCGCTGTTCGACGGCATTGGCAAACGGAGGCGCGGCCTCCTGCGTCAGCGCCGCCTTCGGCTGATACAACCCTAGCACGCCAAGGCCGACCAGATTGAGCAGAAGAAGGGCCAAAAAGGAGAACTTGGCACGATTTTTCATAGGTTCCTCCGGTATTTGGGGGTCAGGGGTCAGGGGCGAGGGACGAAGAACGACGACGGCAAACCTTCCGCTTGCGCGTCTCCTAGTCCCTAGTCCCCAGCTCCGAGCCCCTTGCTCACACATTTTCCGTCCACGAAATTAGCGTCCAGCGCAGGCCGCCGTCGGCGGGGTTTATGACGTAGATTGGCCCTGCCGTTAGATCCTGCCATTGGTAGGTGAGTACAGTCGTATTGGGCTTTACGGTCAAGGTCGGATTTGGATTCAGGCCGTCGCCGGATAGCCAAATGGGAAAATAGGCGATTCGCGGCGGCGTGCCCAGGCTAAGCTGGGCTTGAAAAAGGGTGTAATACAAACTCCAATTCAGCGACGACTGATTCCATTCATTGCGAGTGCTGATGCTGACGTTGTTCGTAATCAGCGGGCCGACGACCGATACGACGTTGGCCTGCGCACGGCGGCAATCGCGAATTTGCTGCCAGCCAGCACGAGCCCGTTGAACGTCGCTTGTCCCGCCGAATTGCAAAACACGTTTTGCTCCGACACGATGGCCGGCAATTGAATCGGCGTGCTGCTGCCATCCAATGCCGGCATGTTGACGGGCGTGATCACATTGCCCGAGCCGCCGATCGTCACCGTATTGCCGCAAATCAGCGTGCCGTTGATCGTCAGGTTACTGCCCGTGGTCAGCGAGCCGCTGCTGAAATAGATTCCCAGTGGATTCGTGACCATGTCGGGCCCCAGCGTGACGCTGCTAGCAGTGCTGGGCACCGTGCCGACGTTGTAAACCGGTCCGCCGGGATAAATCTGATACGTCGTCAGATTCGACGGCAAGGGAATGCTCGGCGGCGAGGCGATCGCGACGTTCGTCGTCGTCAACCCGAGCCAGGCAAGCTCCGAAATCGTCGTGCCCGATTGCGACGAGGTCGGCAGCGAAACTTTTCCCGTGAACGGTCGGTCGTCGGCTGAGCCGGCAAGCCGCATTGAATTCAAATCGGTGAAAAACTGCTGCGAGGCGGACGAACCCCAGGAGTAGTCAGTTCCCAGCGACACCGAGCCCTGCAGGTAAACCGGCCCCGTGAATTGACAGGGCGGATCGAGATTCACCGAGCCGTTGTTGATCTGATAGAGCGTATTTTGCACCATCGTCGACCAGCCGGTCGGTTGCGTGCCGAGTTGCCGCGGCGAGAGTGCCACCACGGCCCGCACGCGATAGCTCGCTTGCTGCGAAGACTGCAGCAGCGAACTGGTCGCATATCCGGTCGAAAGGATCGTGACGCGATAGGGCTGATTAGCGTCTTGCGTCGTGAGATTCGGATCTCCGGCCGTGAACGTGACGCTATAACTATCGGTGCTGCTGAGTGTGCCGGTAATGGTGCTGTTCACGCCTCCCCAGCCGGAATTGCTCATCTGCTGCAAACCGGCGGCCAGGCCCGAGAGCGCCGCCTGGCGAGCTTCGTTGCGAAGGTTTCCGTTTCCCTGCATCAAGATATTGAGGCTTTGCGACCGCAGCAGGGCGTAGCTCATTGCCAGTGCGATCGAGACCAATGCAAGCACTAGCACGATCGCCACGCCACGGCGGCGCGGCGCTGCGCCGCTTCCAAACCCAGGGAAGGCCGCCAGCGCGTTTGCCATTGGCATAGTCGTTGGCGGCCATCCCTGGGCTTGGCGCCGCGTCGCCGTCATAACTGCTTCGATTGATTCGCTTCATGGCATTGGATAACTAAAAGAGGCCGAGCCTAGAAACGGCACGGGCGCGGCGGCGGCGGCGTTTTCGCCCGTCCATTCAACGCCGGGCACCAATTGAATCTCGCTGCGCAGCCAAACCATTCTCCGTCCTTCCGCCGCGCTGCACATTCCCTGCGCCCACGCCAGGTTGGCCCATGCCGTCCCACCGCTGAGATAGCTGCTCCAACTTGCTGCTGATGGCGTGAGCGTCACGACGAATCGCACCGCCGAGCGAGATGCCGCTCCGCCGACAGCGCTCGATACGGCCGCCACCTGCAACAAATTCGTCAGCACGACTTTGCTCGCGGCCGAGTTGGTCTTGAGGCTGTTGATCAGCGTCGTGAACGACGCCGTATTTGTCGTCGGCACGGTCGTCGTGTTCCCCGGCACGGTCAATTGAACCAAATCATTCGGAGCGTTCGGATCTGGGCAAAAAATCACCAACTCCTGAACCAGCGGCGGCCCAGCGGGATTGGCCGGCGTGCCGCTCGGTTGCCAGACGACGAGCGTGTCCGGATACGTCCACTGCCCATCGGTGTCTTGCGTCACCCACACTCCCGGATATATCGATTTTCCGTAAGCCTGATGCACGGCCGTTTCGATCCGCGAAAGCGCAACGCGCGCATGTTGCGTCGCCGTGCCGTAGCCTTGCGAATAGTCGTTGGCCAATTGAACGCTGCCGATCATCGCCTGCAGCGCGGCGGCGACCATCGCCATGATCATCACCGCGAACAGCAGCTCGATGATCGTCAAGCCGCGGCGGATGGTTCGTTTGCGCATGTGCGTCGTCGGCACGCAAGTCCGACACCAACCCGAAGCGTTAGCGAGGGCGCCGCGAGTGCCGCCCTCGCTAACGCTTCGGGTTAGTGTGGATGGCGTCGTCATGGGATCACGAGCTCGGCACATAGGCAAACACCCGCCGCAAGCTGGCCACGGGGTGGAGCGTTCCGGCCTTGTCTTGCACCGACACATGCACCTCGACGGCCCGATAGTTGCTCGTTTGCCCGGCCGGCAACTGAGTCGAAAGATTCGTCGCGCTGACGTAGTAAATCGTCGCTGTCCGTTGCCAGTTGGCGAAATAGGTGCCGATTTGCATGGCCGGATTGCGCGTGCCACCCTGGCCGTCGTCGTTGCCGAGCGCGACGCCCCAAGAATCGAGCGGCGGCAATTCGCTGTCGTTGTTGTAATCGGCCAGGTTCGTGAATTGCGATCGGCCGGGGCCAAGTAGCTCGGCCGTGTTCGGCGCTAGCGGACTGTCATACGGGCTGGCTGGGATTCGTGCATAACCTTGGCCGGCGATTTCGTCCATCAATTGCTGCGCCATGCCCATCCCGATCGTCTGATCGAGGGCGGCGGTCGTGTTTTGCAGCGAAACATTGACGCCGGTCAGAACGGCCACGCCGACCATGGTGGCGATGGTGACGGCCGTCATCGCTTCGATGAACGTGAACCCGCCGCGGTGCGCACGACAGCGCCGCCTCTGCCTTCGGGGATGCGTTTGCGGTGAAAGGTTTGGGTATACCATGGCCGGGAACCACTTCATCCGGCGAAGGAGCGTGGAGTGTCATGCCGCTCGGAATTGCCGCCTGCGGAAAAAACCGGCGCGGCAGGGTCCCCTCAAGCACTTTGCTCTCCCCGCCGCGCCTAGCCCGTGCGCCTCTCCCCACAGCGCAGGTCATTGGAACCATAGGTCGGGCAAAGAGGGTGTCAAGCGGGAGGCTTGAGGCTACAGGACGACGAAGCAGTGCGAGCGCTTCGTTTCTTCGTCCTCAAGCCTCAAGCCTCAAAGTCTCAAGCCTTCCAGTCGAGGCCGATATCGAGGCCGATCGCGGAGTGCGTCGAGAGCGCCGACGCTGATTCGCTCGACGCCCGTCTGGGCGATTTCGGCAATCGTCGAAAGAGTGACTCCGCCCGAGGCTTCCAGTTCGATCGTCGGCGCCAAGGTATTGCGCAGAGCGACGGCCGCGCAGTTGGTCGAGCGGCATGTTGTCGAGAAGCACTAGATCGGGACCGGTGGGCAAGACCGTGCGCAGTTGCTCCAGCGTGTCGACTTCGACTTCCAGAATCTTCGGACCGTGGGAATTCGGCGCGGCGGAGTTGAGGAATTGGCGCACATGGCGGACCGCTTCGGCCGGTGTCAGATTCGAGCCGGCGGCCGCGGCGACCGCGAGATGATTGTCTTTGATGAGCACCGCGTCGAACAATCCCAGGCGATGATTCCAGCCGCCGCCTAGCCGGACCGCGTATTTCTCCAGCCGCCGCCAACCGGGCGTGGTTTTGCGCGTGTCGTAAATGCGTACCGGCAGCCGCGCCGACGGCATCGACGAATCGCCGCGTGAGGGTGGCAATTCCCGACAGCCGGCCCAACAGATTCAATAACACTCGTTCGGCGGTGAGCAAACTGCGCGCGGGGCCGGTTAATGTCGCCAAGACAGTGCCAGCTTCGATTGCCGATCCGTCGGCAATTGCCGGCTGCCAATTGATACGCGAATCGAATTCGGCTGCTGCCGTTTGAGCAGCGGGCAAACCGGCCACGACGCCCGGCCGTCGCGAAACGACCGCCGCCCGTCCGATCGCATCGGGCCGGACCAGTGCATTGGTCGTCCAGTCGCCGATTTGCTGGAGGTCTTCGAGGAAAGCCGATTGCACGATCCGCCGGCATTCGGCCTCGAGGCGGCATCCCAAACGATTTGAGTGAATTCTTGCTTCATTCTGAGGTCGCCGGCACACGCTCAATCCGGCGAAACGGGAGCCAAAAGCCGACGAAAGCGCCGGCGGCAATCATCAAAAGAGTGACCGGCATCAAGTCGGAAAGATGCTTGAGGTAGAAGCCGAGACTTGCGTCTTTGATAAACGGTTCAACGCGCCAATCGGTAAGCAGTCCCAGCGCAATGGCCGCGATGCAGCAGAGGATCGCCGGCACGATTGACTTGGATCTGCCGATAGCCGCGCCGATTCCCAGCAGCCCGCCCGGCAGAACGAGTGCGTAAAAACCTTGGCTGGCCATCCAGACAGCGCCGTAGTATCCGACAATTCCACCCACGACGGCGCCAACGAACAAAAGAACCGTGTTCTTCATGGCACTTGTCCCCATTTCCTGCGCTCTTGCCCTCATGCCGCGGTGCGACATACGGATTGTAACACAACATAGACGGACTGCGCGAAACCGCGAGCGGACGATAAGACGAGTCGGCGGCAATCAACCAATCCGTGATTAACGCAACGGCCGGCCTTCGACGGGCTTGCTGTTCGTCGTCAGAATCTGCAATTCATGCACGCCCGGCTTATTCGCCGGCGAATACGTCCAGACGATTTTCTTCTCGGGCGTGACTTCGAACAGATGCAGATGGTTCTCGCCGATCGCATAACTGGTGATCACCGTGTTGCCGTTCGGCAGCCGTTGGCCGCCGCAGGCGTCGTGTATCAGATTGCCGTGCAGATCGTCGTTCGTCAGTTTCCAAACGGTCTTGCCGGCTGGATCGACTTCGATCACGCAATCGCCATGTGTGCAATCGATGAGCGTGTTGCCGTTGTCCAGGCGAATCGCCGTGAATGGCATCGAAGGATTCGGGCACCGACACTTCCCAAACGATTTTTCCTTGGGGCGTGTATTCCCGCACGACGCGGTCGAGCAATTGCGGCACAAGATAATTGCCGTTGGCCAGTTTGCGCGACATGCGGGTTTGCAGATGATGGTCCTTCGTTTGCGCTTGCAGCGGCACGTTGACCAGCGTCTTGCCGGTGCGATCGATTTCCAACAGCCGCGGATGATCGCCGGCTTCGGTGAGCAGGATGTGGTCGGCTGCGAGCGGCTGGACGGTGTTCACTTCCGACTGCGTTCCGGCGAACTCGAAAACCGTTTTCCCTTCATGCGTCACTTCGACAACCGCGCCGTGCGGATATTCGTTGCTCTTGGTGACCGCCAACAGTGCATTACCGTTGGGCAATATCCAGCCGTCGCGCGTATTGTGCGGATAGGTCCAAGTCACTTCGCCGGCATCGTTGAGGATGTAGGTCTCCTGGCCCGTGGCCAGGAACGAATGCGTGATTTTGGATGGCGGCGGATCGGCGGCTTGAACGCGGGCGCCGATCGACAGAAATTGGCCGAGCAGCGTGCCGAGTAAAATCGAGCGAAGCAAGTGGTGCGCGGTCAATTTATTGCCTCTCGAAAACGATGTGACATTTCCGCCTAATCACGCACTGCTTACCGCCCGAGCTTTTGATGGGCGTCGTCGAGCTTGCGCGTGGCTTCGTCCAGCTTGTCGATCGCTTTTTGCAGCGACTCGTTCCCTTGGGGAGCGCTTTTCTTCAAGCCATCGGTGGCTTCCGCGATCAACTTGCGGGCTTCGTCGATTTGCTTGCCGGCTTCCTTGTCGCCGACGCCGCCTGCGGCCTGAATCGGCGCCGCGGGAATCAATGGGATCGCTGGAATCGCCGGCCCGAAATTCGGCACGCCGATGGCCTGGGCCTGGATTTGGATCGCGCCAACGCCGTTTTGGCCATACTTTTCGTAGAGCTTGCTCGCTTCGGGCGACTTCTGCTTAAGCTCAGCGGCGTCTTTGGCTTTGAACGTGTCGATCTTGTCCTGACCATTCACTTTTTCCGTCACGCGCACTTCGAGGCCGTTCTGATCTTCGTGGATATGGACTTTCTTGCCGTTGTCGTTGACGTCGATGTTTCGATTGCCGTTGTTGGCGTTGGCCTGGATGCGGAACACCTGGATGGCGCCGCCGGGAACCGGTTGCAGATTCCCGCCCGGCAGGATTTGGATATTTCCGCCGGCCGCCGGCCCGATGATGCGGATGCCGCCGCCAAGTTGGATATTGCCGCCGAACTTTTGAATGCCCGGCTGAGGGTTCGCTCCGGGCGCTTGCGTCGCCGGAGGAACAAGAGCTTCCTTCGCCAGATCGGCCGCGGTGACGTTGGTTCCCTTGGCAATTCCTTCGAGCGCCGCCTTTGCCGCGTCACGAGTTGAACGAATCGCCCGATTGCGACAATCGATGCAGAATATCAACCGCCGCCGTGGTCACTTCCAAACTTTTTCCGCTCGAAGCCTCGGCCAACGGCGCGACGGCTTCCTTGCCTGCTTCGAACAACTTCCGGCCTGCTTCTTGCCGGGTCGCAAAAATGTCGCTGTCGAGATCCTTGGCCCAGCGGCGAACATCGTCGGGCGAGGCGGGCGTTTTCGCCACTTCGGCCGGCTTCGACGGTGCCGCGGCCGGCTCTTCCGCACGACCGCGAGAAGCGATTGCCATTACAGCCAAGATGGCCATGCCCGATAGCGCGACGGTCAGCGGACGAGGACGGGAAATCGACATGGGAGTGCTCCTAAAGCGGAATGATGACTGGGCGAGCGGTCTTGATTGCGTGGAAACGCCATCCCCGAACCGCGCTTTGCTTGGCGTCCACGCCCTAAAGGTTACCGCAAGTGCCCGAATCTTGCAGCCGAGTTTCCGGAATTTCGGTCGAAAATGCGAAAATCGGCCGAACTGTGCTCCCTTGCTAGCGCTACGGGCTGGTGTTCGTGGGGGCAATCCACGCGGGAAACAGTTTTTGCATCGCCGCCGGCAGTTTCGATATGAATCGCAGGCGTTCGCCGGTTCTCGGATGGTCAAACGACAATGCATGCGCATGAAGCGCTAACCGGCGGCAGGGATCAAGCTTCGCGCCGTATCGCCGGTCGCCGGCAATGATGCAATGCAAGCCGGCCAGGTGAACGCGAATCTGGTGCTTGCGGCCCGTTTCCAAGCCGACTTCCAGCAGCGAAAAATTGCCGCGCGATTGCAGCAGGCGGTAATGGGTCACTGCCCAGCGGCCACCGGGCGTTTGACGATCGTTGCTGAAAACCTGCAAGGCCGTCGTTTCGGTGAGATAGCTGGCAACCGTCCCCTGCTCGGGCTCGGGCCGCCCGACGACGATCGCCAGATAGGTTTTTTCGACGGTCGGCCACGCTTCTTGCAATTTGCGCCGCGCCTCGTCGTTCTTGGCGAACAGAACCAGGCCGGAGGTTTCTCGATCGAGCCGATGCACCACGAACGCGCGATCGGGATCAAACTGTTTCACGCCGCGCAGATATTTATTCATCCGCACGAAGAGCGTGTCGGTTTTGTCTTTTTCCGTGGCGATCGTGAGCAATCCGGGCGGTTTTTCCACGACGAGCAATTCGTCGTCTTCATAAACCATGCCAACTTGCGCATACTCCAAACGAGCTGCCGCCGCCGCGGTTCGAACGCCGCTCACAAACACAACATCGCCAACCGCCAGCGGGTGATCGAACTGCTGAATCGGCGAACCGTTTACCGAGACAGCGCCGTACTTCAGCAGATTCTTCGCGGTTTTGCGCTTCAGTCCAAGCGGGCCGATCAAATACGCCAGCAGCGGCCCCTCAGACGCAACGGTTGAGTGCCGGAGAATGTTCAATGGATTTTTCCCGCGAATCGGATTCAATGGGCACCGCTGCCCGACCGCGCCGCGGGTCGCAGCACCGACGAAATCTCATGTTGAAAAACTTCGCGCAGCACTTCCTCGGTCAGCCCGGCCGGCGAGTCGTGATAGTGAATCGTTTGATTCAAACATGCCACGCGGCTGCAACTCGCGGCGATTGCGCGAATGTCGTGGCTGACGATCACGAGCGTCAGCGGCGACTCGCTCGCCGATCCGTTTGCTGCGCCGTTTGCCGACCCGTCGAGCAATCCGTGATGCAGCCGATGACTCAGTTCGGCAAACTGCCGTTGGCCCGCCTCATCGACGCCGACAAGCGGCTCGTCGAGAATCAGAATCTTCGGCTTCGCGGCCAAGGCTCGGGCAATGAAACAACGCTGCTGCTGGCCGCCCGACAAATCGCCGATCGGCTGATCCGCCAAAGCGGCGATGCCAAGTTGCTCCATGAGCTGTTCGACATATTGCCGATCGGTGCGCGAATACCAGCGCAGTAGGCCTGTTTTGCCGATCAAGCCCATGCGCACGACTTGCCGCACCGTCAGCGGAAATCGCCATTCGGCATCATGCCGCTGGGGAACATATCCGACGATTCCGCCTTGCCGGCAGGCCGCCTGCGGAGTCATTCCCGACACTTTTACGTCGCCGCGAAAGCCGTCGAGCAAGCCGAGAATGATTTTCAGCAGCGTGGTTTTTCCGGCGCCGTTTGGGCCGATGATCCCCAAACTGCAACCTTGCTCGACGTGCAGCGTAACATCGCGCAAGGCGAGCGGTCGCGCGGGCGTGCCGCGAACCGCGGGATAGCCGAAGCTCACGCGGTCCAAGCAAATCGCGTCGGACCCGGCGCGATGCTCCGCGAGGCTTCCGTGTGGGCAGGGCTCGGGGCCGGCGGAGCAGTCGTGATTCGCCATGCTTTCAAGATTGCTCACGGCTGAAACGGAGAAGGAGAGGGCGAAGCGGGCGAAGGCGCCGGATTGGAAAGATCGGGCGTCTTCGGAACGATCGGGAATCGCAAATCCGGATCGGAAAAGAGAATGCGGGCGCTCCTTTGATTTCGGCTTCTTCGTCGTTCCTGGAACCCTGAGCGGTTTGTCGAGAACATCGTTGACCGGCCGGTCAATCGTATTGCCGCTTGCCTTCGGAATCGACAGCATATCCGGCGGCGCAAAGCCCTCCAGACCCTGGCCCTTGACGAGCGTTCGCAGGTTCGATCGCATCATTTCCTGATACGTGCGATAACCGTCGATCGTCGGCGCGCCGAGCGGATCGAGAGTGAGCACGTCGACGGCCGTTTCCCGTTGAATCGAAGCGATTTCTTGCGCGGAGAATTCCGGCTCGGAGTAAATCACCATCAGCGAGTATTGCTTGATCGCCTTGATCGCCGCCAGGTAGCTGGCCGGCGTAATGCCGCCGTGCGGGTCGGATTCGATATCCGTCAGCCGGGCAACGATGACCAGTCCATAGCGATGGGCGATGAGATCGAAGGCATTGTGAAATGTGATCAATTCTCGCCGCCGGACGCTGGAAAGTTCCGTGCGATAACTCTGGTCCAACTCTCGCAGATCGGCCGACAACTTAGTTGCGGCCTGCTCGATCTCACTGCGATGCTCTGGATATCGGGTGCTCAATTGGCTGGCGACGACGGTGACAAACCGCCCTGCCAGCATCGGATCGAGCCACAGATGATTGTTCCGCCCGGCGGCATCGGGGACCGGCGCCGGCGGCGGACCGCGGCGGGTCAAATCCTTGGCGAAGTTTTCATCGGAAGCTGCCGGGACGTCCGCTTTCGGCGCACCTGTTTGCGAGGCACCGATTTTGGTCGCAACCGGCGGCGCGAGATTCTTGTCTTCGCCAAGATTGCCGATCAAATCGGCCATTCGCAAGACGGTCGGCTGCTTGCCGTTGATTGTGACGCCCGGTTTCGGCTCCGCCCAACCATCGAGACCATTGCCGACGACCACCAACAGATCGGCGCGGCTCAATCGCCGAACCTGATCGGCCGTCATATCGAAGGCATGTTCCGAAGCGCCGTCGGGCAGCAGCGTGACCACGTCGGCCCAGCCATCGGTGAGTTGCCCAATCAAACTGGCGACCGGAAAAATGCTGACCGCGATCACCGGCTTCGGTGGTCCGGTTTCGACGCTGTGCTTCGTGCAGGATGCAAGCGCAATCCCAGCGACAACGACCGGAATTGCCAAAAATGCACGCGGAAACGACGACATACGGCGGCCGATGGCTTGCGAAATGAGAAGAGTGCGTTCAAACCGATTTTAGCCTGACGGCGGAACAACTGTCTAGCGATTCAACGTAGGTCAGGCTTTCCAGCCTGACACCGACGGCTCGCCGTCAGCCTGGCAAGGCTGACCTACGGCAATCGCCGTGCGCGAAACCGCAACCGGCCCGCGATCCGTCCGACTACGTTTGACGTAGGAGGAAGCGATACGGCTTGTGCTTCCAATCGCCGGCGTAATCGACGCCGATGCGCGGCGTGCGGCGCACATGGCCACGGCGGACTTCATGGCCCCGATCTTCGATCCACAATCGGCTGGCCGGGGCGATCGGCAGGGCGTTGAATCGCTTGTCGATTCCGAGCGCCTTGGTGAGCCGGCCAGGGCCGCGATGAGCGCCCGCTCCGCGGATCAATACGCCCGAGGCCGCTCCGTCGCGATCGGTGACGACATTCAGCATCCAATGCATACCGTACGTGAAATGGACGTACCAATGGCCCGGCGGGCCGAACAAGACGGCCGTTCGCGGCGTGACGCCAAACCGGCCATGACACGCGCCGTCGTGAGCGCCGATATACGCCTCCGTTTCGTGGATTTGGAACGCTTCTTCCGCGACGTCTTCATTACGCCGAAGAACGACGTACTTTCCCAGCAACTGCCGCGCAACCGTCAAGGCATGACGAGCGAAGAACTCGGCCGGCAAGATCACGCGCTCGCTGGTTGCGTCGGTTGACACAGTGGTTTGCTGTCGAATATCCGCAGGAAGCATTTGCCAATTCTGTTTTTACGCTCGCATGCACTTCCGTGCGCAGCGCCGGCGAGATTATCGTCGATGGCCCAGACGCAAGAACGGACCGAGAACCAGCGTTTTTTTGTAGCCCAGGCGTTCACGCCTGGGTCCGCGGGCCTAATAAACTTCTTCTTCCCAGCCCCATTCATGGGGCTTCGGGGCCGGCTTTAGCCAATCGTTCGCCGACGATGTTCTCGACGACTTCTTCGAGGCTAAAGCCGCCGTGGCGGGAAGCCCGCTGAAGCGGGCTGGACAGCATTTTTGCTGCTTCGACCGTCCCAGGCATAAATGCCTGGGCTAGGGAAAAACTTGCGCCGCGAGGCAGAGTATCACCTCGCCGTTCCACCGCGGGTCGGCCGCAGCTGGCGCAATTCGCTTCGCACGGTTTCAATATCCGCCGGCAACGGCGCGATGAATTCCATCCGCTCGCCGGTTTGTGGATGCGTGAATGCGAGCCGCATGGCGTGCAGGGCTTGTCGATTCAGAAGGACTGTGGTGTCGGACAAATCGCCGCTTAACTCGCCGCGCGTGATTTCCGCGCGGCCTCCGTAGAGGCGGTCGCATAGCACGGGGCAGCCGATGTGATGCAGATGGACGCGGAGCTGATGCGTGCGGCCGGTGCGCGGCAGGAGCTTTATCGCCGCGAAGCCATTGAATCGCTCGACGACTTCGTAAAACGTCCGCGCGGGGCGGCTTGTCGGATGGTCGCGGCGGATGGCCATCTTTTCTCGTTGATAGGGATGGATGCCGATCGGCTGTTCGATGAAATCGCGGTCGTGGTCGGGATTGCCCGAGACGATGGCGAAATACTCCTTTTCGACGGTTCGTTGCTCGAATTGGCCGGACAGGGCGAAGTGAATCTCATCGGTTTTGGCCACGACCATTACGCCGCTGGTGTCGCGATCGAGGCGATGAACGATGCCCGGCCGCGTCGGGCCGCCGGCGCCGCTCAATTGGTCGAAATGGAATTGCAGGGCGCTGGTCAATGTGCCGGCCCAATGCCCCTTCGCCGGATGCACGACCATCGCCGGCGGCTTGTTGATCGCGGCCAGCCATTCGTCTTCATACAGAATATCGAGCGGGATATTCTCGGGCCGCGGGGCTTCGCGCTCGATCGGCGGCAACCGAACGCTGATCCGCTCGCCGAGCTTCAGCCGATGCGCCGCCTTGGCTCGCTGGCCATCGACCTCGACCGTTGCCGCGTTGACGGCCTTGCGAAGTTGCACGCGACTATGCGTCGGGAATTGCTGAGCCAGATAAAGATCGAGCCGCAGGCCGACCGATTCTGGGCCGATGATTCGCTCGAGGGGCGCCTCGGTGTCGTGTTCTTCTTCGATCTCGGAAGAGTCTTCGGCGGGGAGTTCGTCAAGCACAGCGGGTCACGGGGAATGACGAAGACCTATTGGCGAATGTCGAAAGAATGACGAATGACGAAAGCTCAGCGCGAGTTGATTCCGTCAGTTGGAGCGAACGATTTGCCGATTGGGTATGATTCAGCGGCTACTTGCTGTCGGGCGATTTTGCCGTGCGCTTGTTGAATCGTCAGGCTTCGTATCGGCCGATTTGGTGTCGGACGCTTTCGTGTCGGTTGTCGTTTTCGAGTCCGTTGGCTTCGCGTCCGGCGCCTTTTTATCGCTCGACTTTGGTTCAGCCGCTTTGTCGTCGGTTTTGGCCTTCTCTGGGGCCTTGCTGTCCGGAATCTTAGTGTCCGGCGGTGTACGTTCCGGCGATTTAGTGTCTGGCGTCTTGGTATCCGGGGCCTTCGTTTCGCCCGATTTCGGTTCCTTCGGCGACTCCTTTGAGGATTCCTTCGAGCTTGTGGCGCCCTTATCGGGCTTTGGCTCGGGCGGCGGCGTTTTCGACGGCGACGGTGTGAAGTCGGGATGGGCGAATGGTTCTAGCTCGGGCGGAAGCGGGGGAATGGCGCCCTTGTCGCCGGTCGTGTCGGTTCCCTTGCCGAACACATTCGGCGCCGGCTCCAGCTTGGCGAACCAATCGTACCGGGCACGCGTCGAATCGCGGGCCAAATCTTCCAGCCGGTCCTTCGCTCGTGCCGCATACGCGCCGGTCGGATATTCCTTGCGGAGTTGTTCGTAGGCCCGCTGCGCGTCGTCGAGCTTGCATAGCGATTCCTCGGCGCGGCCGACGCCAAATAGCGCATGCTCGCGGGCCAACGGATCGGTGCTGTTGGCGAGGACGGTTCGGTAGCCGTCCAACGCGATATTGATCTGGCTCCGACCGGCCGACTTGTCGGTGAAAAGCGAATTGACACCGCTGGTCAACGCATTGTCGGACAAAATCAATTGGGCCCATTCGCCGGTCGGCCGCTTGGGGCTCGTATCACTCAACGTCTGAAGTTGCTCGGTCGCCGTCGGTCCGCCGAGCAAACCTTGCCAAAGGCTGGTCCAACCGCTGGCCGCTTCGGCATCGGCCCGATGGGCAAGAAACAGATAGGTACACCACAACACGAGAGCCGCCAACAGCACGCCGACCACGCCCTTGATATATGGCTTGGTGACGATAATCAACTCGCCCATTCGATCGGCAAGCCAATTCGTTTGCAACTCGTGACGACGTTCGGTTTTCATGGCAGACCAGCGTGGGATTCGGCGCAAATCATTTCCAAGCTGAACTATACGTCTGCGGGTCGAGATGCGTCAAGGCCGAGCAGCAGCCGTCGGCCAACAGGCCGAGGGCTTTTCTGCGATGGCTCCGAACGCTAACCTTGGAATGCCTAATGTCTAATGACGAATGCCTAAAGAATGACGAAGCTCGAATGACGAATGAACTTCGATTTCCGCCATTAGACATTCGTCATTAGACATTAGTCATTCCCTGTCGCAATGTCTGACCAGCCCCATCCGCCGCTCAATCCGCCCCAGCGAGAAGCGGTGCGCACGCTCAGCGGGCCGCTGTTGGTGTTGGCCGGCGCGGGGACCGGCAAGACGCGGGTCGTGACGCATCGCATCGCCGAGTTGATCCGCCACGGCACACCGCCCGAACAAATCCTGGCCGTCACGTTCACCAACAAGGCCGCCACCGAGATGCAGCAGCGGACCGCGGCTCTGTTGGGCCGAAAGCTGCCGAAAAAGCCCGAGATTTCGACGTTTCATTCGCTCTGCGTTCGCATGTTGCGGCGGCAGATTCAGCATCTCGGTTATCCGCCGAAATTCGCGATTTACGATCGCGGCGATCAGGAAAGCGTTGCCCGAACGGTGCTCCGCGAATTGAGCATTCCAACCACGTCGCTGCGGCCGGGCGACCTGCTCTATTTCATCAGCCGCTGGAAAACGGCGTCGATCGCCCCGGCCGACGCGGCTTCGACCGCCGAAACCGACAAGGAGCATCTCGCCGCCGCCGGCTATCGCCGCTATCAAAAGGCGCTCAAGGCGGCCGGGGCCGTCGATTTCGACGATCTGCTGCTGTTGACCGAGGATTTGCTGGTGCGGTTTCCCGAAGTGCGGCGGGCCGAGGCCGGGCGATTCAGCCATCTGCTGATCGACGAATATCAAGACACCAACGGCAGCCAATATCGGATCGTCAAGGCGCTCGCCCTGGGCCATCGCAATCTGTGCGTCGTCGGCGACGACGATCAGTCGATCTACGGCTGGCGCGGAGCCGAGGTGGCTCACATCCTGCGGTTCAAACTCGATTGGCCCGAGGCGAAAGTCGTCCGGCTGGAAGACAATTATCGCTCGACCGCCGAGATTCTCGAATTGGCCAACCGGCTGATCGCTCACAACCGCACTCGGCACGACAAAGTCCTGCGCGCATCAACCTCCGGCGGCGAGCGTCCGCGGATCATGCAGTGCCAGGACGAAGAGGACGAGGCCAAGCAAGTGGTGAACGACCTGCGCACCCGGCTGACCGAGCCGGGACGGCAGGCCCGTGATTTCGCCATCCTGTTTCGCACGAACGAGCAACCCCGGCCGTTCGAAATGGAATTGCGGCGATCGCGCGTGCCCTACGTGCTGTTCGGCGGGATGTCGTTCTACGATCGCAAGGAAGTGCGCGATTTGCTGGCTTATTTGAAACTGCTCGCGACCCCGGCCGACGAAGTCGCGCTGCTGCGGATCATCAACACGCCGCCGCGCGGCATCGGCCAATCGACCGTCACGGCGGTCATGGAGCATGCCGTCCGCGAGCGGCGGCCGCTGTGGGAGATGCTATCCGCGCTGCCGGCGGAATTGAGACTTGCTCCGGCGGCAATCGATGCCATCCGCAAGTTCCACACGTTGATCGCACAATTCCAGCGGCGGCTCGAACGGGAGCCGCTGCTAACGGTCGTGTCGGACCTGATTCATCGGATCGGCTACCAGGAAGAGTTGGCCCGGCTCTACAAGAATGCCGAGGACCAACAATCGCGCTGGGCGGCAGTCGAGGAAGTGGTCAACTCGCTAAGCCGCTATCAACAGCGAGCGAAGAAGCCCGACTTACGCGAATTCCTGGACGAAATCGCGCTCGGCGATCGCGACGACACGGAAGACAAGGAATCGCAACTGGCCCGCAATGCCGTCGCCCTGATGACGCTGCACAGCGCCAAGGGGCTGGAGTTTCCCGAGGTCTATCTGGTCGGGATGGAAGAGGGGCTGCTGCCGCACCATCGATCGTTGACCGACGGGGGCGACGCCATCGACGAAGAACGTCGGCTTTGCTACGTCGGCGTCACGCGGGCCCGAGATCGGCTGACGCTTTCGCTGGCCCTCTCGCGGATGAAATGGGGCAAGAGCCGCCCGACGGAACCGAGCCGGTTTTTGTACGAATTGACCGGGCAGACGCCCGCCCAGAGCAAACCGGCGGGCACAAATCACGGGACAAAGCCCAGAACGGCGAAGGGGCAACACCGTGCTGCGCCGCGCGGTCGCCGCGGGTAGGTGCATTGATGGACGATCCCGCCGAAGTTCAGACTTTAGCCTGCCGCCGGGCGCCTAAAGGCTAAACTCCAACATTCTGCCCATCATTAGGAACGTGTTACGTGCCCGCGCCGCCCCTTGTCAGCGATGCCGGGGCGACCAACAATGTCGAGTTCGCCGCGAGATTGGGCCGTGCGCAAGGTTGGATGCCGAGCGTTGTTGGATTTTGCCGATGAGGGATTGTCATGCCGAAACCGACCGACGTTTTGCCCAAGGGGCTCGTAAATCTCTGGAAGAAGCCGGCGCAGCCGATCCGCGTTTCGCCGATACTGGTGGAACTGGCCTCGACCGAACCGGCCGCGGTGCTCCAGAAACTCGAATCATCGCCCGTCGGACTATCCGAAGTTGAAGCCGAAGCGCGGCTGGAAAAATATGGCTACAATATCGTCGCCCCGGCCGAGCATCGCAGCAAATTGACGCTGCTGTTGCACGCGATTCTGAATCCGCTGGTGATTCTGCTGGCGGTATTGGCCGTCGTGTCGTTTCTGACGCACGATCCCGGCAGCGGATCGGTGATGGTCCTGATGATCGTGCTGGGCGTGTCGCTGCGATTCTGGCAGGAATCGAAGGCCGACGATGCCGCCGCCGCGCTGAAGGCGATGATCAGCGTCACGGCCACGGTGGTCCGCGACAACGCTCCGCGCGAAGTGCCGCTGTCGCAACTCGTGCCGGGCGACGTGGTCAAGCTGGCCGCCGGCGACATGATCCCCGCCGACCTGCGTCTCCTCTCGTGCAAAGACCTGTTCTTGATCCAGGCGAGTCTCACCGGCGAATCGTTTCCGGTCGAAAAGTTCGACGCCACCGAACCGGCCGACAACCGTTCGCCGTTGGATCGCAAGAACATCTGCTTCCTGGGCACCAGCGTCGAAAGCGGCACGGCGATGGGCGTCATCGCTTCGACCGGCGTCAACACCTATCTCGGCGGCATGGCGTCGGCCATCGTCGGCCAGCAAGTGCAGACTAGTTTCGACAAGGGAGTGAGCAAGTTCACCTGGCTGATGATTCGCTTCATCATGGTGATGGTGCCGCTGGTGTTCATCGTCAACGCCGGCACGAAGCTCGATTGGCACGCAACGCCGTTCTTGTCGAAAGAGAATCTCGACGTGCTCAGCGGCGCCTTCTTCTTCTCCGTCGCCGTGGCCGTCGGGCTGACTCCCGAAATGCTGCCGATGATCGTCACCGTTTGCCTCTCGAAAGGGGCGCTGGCGATGTCGCGCAAGAAGGTGATCGTCAAACGGCTGAACTCGATCCAGAATTTCGGAGCGATGGACATTTTATGCACCGACAAGACGGGCACGCTCACGATGGACCGCGTCATCCTCCAGCGGCACTGCGACGTGGTGCAGGAGGAAGACGACGGACGTGCTGCTGCTGGCTTATTTGAATAGCCACTTTCAGACCGGCCTGAAAAACGTGCTCGATCGGGCCGTCTTGCAGCACGAAAAGAGCGCGGGTCTGACCGACGTCCAGCGAATACAAAAAAGTCGACGAAATCCCGTTCGATTTCCAGCGGCGGCTGATGTCGGTCGTCGTCGAAACGCCAGAGGGAAAGCACCAACTCATCTGCAAAGGGGCGCCCGAGGAGATTTTCAAGCGCTGCACGACGTTCGAACTGGAAGGAACGAATTACCCCATCGAGCGCATCCTGATCGAAGATTTGCGCGAGGAATACGAACGGCTTTCGGCCGATGGATTCCGGGTGCTGGCGATTGCTTATAAGGAATGCCCCGGCACGCCCGTTTACTGCAAAGACGATGAATCGGCATTGGTGCTGCGCGGCTACATTGCATTTCTCGATCCGCCGAAAGAGACGGCCCGGCCGGCCATCGACGCGCTGCGGAAGCATGGCGTCGATGTCAAAGTGCTCACCGGCGACAACGATCTGGTGAGTCGCAAGGTTTGCTCCGAGGTCGGCATTCCGACCGACGTGACCTTTGTTGGAACCCAGATCGAGCAAATGAGCGACGCCGAGCTAGCGGAAAAGGTTGAACAAGCGACGCTCTTCGCCCGCCTTTCGCCGGCCCACAAACAGCGAATCGTCCGCGCTCTGCAAGCCAAGGGACACGTCGTCGGCTTCATGGGCGACGGCATCAACGACGCGCCGGCGCTTGCGGGCCGCCGACGTCGGCATCTCGGTCGATTCGGCCGTCGATATCGCCAAGGAATCGGCCGATGTGATTCTGCTGGAGAAGAGTTTGTTGGTGTTGGAGGAGGGAATCTTGGAAGGCCGCAGTGTCTTCGCCAACATTCTGAAATACATCCGCATGGGCGCCAGCTCGTCGTTCGGCAATATGTTCAGCGTGCTGGGGGCCAGCGCATTTCTGCCGTTCGAGCCGATGCTGCCGATCCAGATTCTGATGAACGGATTGCTTTACGATTTCTCGCAGGTCGCGATTCCGACCGACGACGTCGATCCCGAGCAAGTCGCCAAGCCGCATCCCTGGTCGATGGGCGATATCACGCGGTTCATTCTGTTGATCGGCCCGTGCAGTTCGATCTTCGACTATGTGACGTTCTTCGTGATGATGTATGGCTACAACTGTTGGAGATTTGGCCAGGTGGGCTACACCCCGGACCAAGAGCACCTCTTTCAGACCGGCTGGTTCATCGAATCGTTGCTCACGCAGACGCTGATCATTCATGTTATCCGCACGAACAAGATTCCCTTTTTGCAGAGCCGAGCAAGTTGGCCGCTGATCGTCACCAGCGCGGTCGTAATGGGAATCGGCATCTGGCTGCCGTTTTCGCCGGTGGCGGAATGGCTTCATTTCATGCCGGTGCCGGGCACTTATTGGCCCATCGTCGTGGGGATTCTGCTATCCTATATCGTGCTGACGCAATTGGTGAAAATGTGGCTCATCAAGCGATTCTGGATTTGAAGGACGATCTATGCTCCGCTCGATTCTCGGTCTTTCCATCCTTGGAATCGCACTCATCGTGGCCGGCATGCTTCGCGCCGCGCCGCAAGCCGCGGCCGACAAGCCGACGCTGCCGACGATCAAGGTCTCGGGCGATTGGGGCGGCGGGTTAACGGACGATGTTCATGCGGTGCTGCAATCGTGTGCCGAGAATCTGCTGAAATACTCTCCCGAGCGGCGGTTGAAAACGATTCTCGTCCGCCCGCACGAAGGCGTGCCGATCACGCTCTTCGAGAAAGGGCCGGCGGGCGAGTATCAGGTGTTGCTCAGCGCCCGCGACGCCTACTGGAGCCAATATGCGTATCAGTTCTCGCACGAGTTGGTGCATATTCTTAGCAACTACGATCGTCGCAAGATGGGCCGAAACCTGTGGTTCGAGGAATCGCTCTGCGAAACATCGTCGCTGTTCACGATGCGGCAGATGGCAATCACCTGGAAAACGAAGCCGCCCTATCCCAACTGGTCTGGTTTCGCCAGCCACCTCGACCAATATGTGGACACCTTGCTCGCGCCGCGCCGCCGCCGATTGCCGCCCGACCGGACAATGCCGCAATGGTTCCACGAGCATGAAGAGTCGCTGGCGAAGCAACGGGAATTAACGCCCGACTCGCAGATGGTGGCCGTCTATTTGCTTTCGATTTTCGAAGACGAGCCGACCGGCTGGGAAGCGTTGACCTGGATCAACCTTGGCCCCGATGACGCGGAGCTAGACCTTCGCGCCTACCTAAAAGGCTGGAAAGAGCGCGTCCCCGAGCGCCATCGCCCCTTCATCGGCAAGATCCAAGCGCTCTTCGGCTTCGACTAGGAAATGGGACTTCAGGCGGCATAATCGGCGACTCGTCCATACAAAACTGATGGGCTCGGCGCCAAAAAAAGACTCCGCAAATAGTTGCATTTGTCGGCCGGAAATGCAAGAATGCGGGCCACGCCAGTTTTTCCCACCTGATTGTGCGCACCGATTTGGGCGCGTCCCCGCCTGACTGTTTCCCACCCACCGTTCTCTTTTTGGAGTCTCACGATGAAAACCGTGTTTGGTGTTATTGCGCTTTTGAGTCTGTCGCTAGTCACGTCGGGTGTTGCCCGAGCCGATTCGAGCAAGGCCAACACCGACAAAAAAACCGCTGATCAAAAGGTCGCTGCTCAAAAGGTCGCTGCTCAGAAGACTGCGGACGATGCGGCCAAGCAAAAGCGGATTCGCGAGCTGAAGGCCGCCGCGCAAGCCTCCGACGAGGCCGCCGCCAACGAGCAGAAAGCCGCGGCGAAGGCCGCTCAAACGGCTGCCGATTTGAAAGCCGCCGCCGCGAAGGCCGCCAGCGCCGCCGCCGAAGAAAAAGCTGCCGTCGCCAAGGCCGAGCAAGCCGCGGCCCATGCGAAGCTCACCGAGGAAAAGGCCGCAAAGTTTGCCGCCGACCAAGCGGCCGCCGTCGCCAAGGCGCAGGCCGAGGCCGACAAGTCTGCCCGCGCGATCGCCGAAGAGCAATCCGCCGCCCACAAGCTCGCCAAGGTTGTCCGCAAGGAGCAACACGAAGCCGATCGTGCCGCCAAGGCCGCCGCCGAAGGAAAGACCGCATTAGCCAAGGCCACGCAAGCTGCGGCTCAAGCCAAGCTCGACGCCGCGAAAGCCGCCAAGTTGGCAGCCGATCAACAGGCCGCCGCCGCGAAGGCCGCTGCCGATGAAAAAGCCGCCAACGAGTCCGCCGCGCAAGCCGCCGCCAAGGCGAAGGCGGAAACCGATCGGGCCGCGAAACTGGCCGCCGACGAACGAACCTTGGCCGCCAAGGCCGCGGTGGCTAAAAAGACGGCCGAGGACGCGAACAACGGCGCCACGCAAGTTGCCCGATTGACGGCAACCGATCAGGCTGCGGTCGAACAAGCCGCTCATGCCGCCGCCAAGGAGCAGGCTCGAGCCGATCGTGCCGCCAAGGCTGCCGCCGACGGCAAGGCCGCCATGACGAAGGCCGAGCAGGTTGCCGCCCAAGCCAAGCACGAAGCCGAAAAGGCCGCCCAGCGGATCGCCGAGCAGCGTGCCGCGGCCGACAAGGCAGCGCGTGCGGCCGCGGAAGTCCGAGCGCAGGCCGAGCGATACGCCCAAGGCGCCGCGAAAGCCAAGGCCGAAGCCGAGCAGGCAGCCAAAGTAGCCGAGGTCCAACTCGCCACGGCCGACAAAGCCGTCCGCGCGGCATTGGAGACGAAAGCCGCCGCCGACAAGGCCCGCAAAGCCGCCGCCGAAAAACATTCGGCGATCGAGCAGGCAGCCAAAGCCGCCGCGAAATAGGCGTTTGTCGCGTTCGGCGATGGTTCAGCAATAAAAAGGCCTCGCGATCCCGTGTGGGAACGCGAGGCCTTTTCTATCTTGAGCCGCCGGGCGATCTCGCTGCAAGGGCGTTCGAGATTCGTTGCCCGGCGGGTTGGTTTGTTTCGTTGGCTTGACTTCACTTGCCGAATTGCGTCGTGGCGTATTTCGGGAACTGCTTCGTCGCGTGCGGCAGGCTGGCGTGCAACGGCTTGGAAACGCGAGCCGGCGCAGCCGGACGAACCGCAGTCGTCGTGTCGCCACTCGCGCGACTTGCCGGCACGGCATCCGTCTTGTCGCTGTCGGCGGGCTTCGCCAAGTCTTCCGACACGTCGATCGAGAGCTTGGCGAGGAATTTTCCGCTGCTGTAGCTCTTCGAAGCCACGATCGATGGCCGTCGGGCTTGGGCCGATTCCGGGCCGAGCAATAGGGCCAGGCCGAACACGAAGCAACCCAAGGCGGCGTAATGAGTTGTGCGGGACATGGCTCGCTCCTCCCCGATCCAATGTGCGGTAAATAGTCTGTTTTGTTTGCTACTGAATCGTCTCACCTATTTGCACAGCGTCGAATCGGCCGAGTTGTTACAAGAAAAGTTCAAGTCCGGAGGCCGTAGCGCCGGCAGGATACATTTCCCTCCGTTCTTTCACCCCAGCGCCGCCCATCCAAACGCCGCCGCCAAATACGCGAACGAAACCGTCAGCCCGTAATACCCGATCCGCAGCAGTGGATTCCGCAAATAGGCCTTGGCGTCGAATACGAAAAACTGAACCGCCAGCCGCGCGAACCAAAACAGCGCGATCAAGCCGCTAGCGCCGCGCGCCAACGAGCTTCCGTCGGCCAATGGCCCGGGCAACAACAGCGACAACAAACCGAATCCCGCGATGACCATTACGATGAACGCCCCATGCACCCAGATCAATTGTCGCAGCAGTTTGTCGAGCGGCTGCAATTGCCGTCGCCAATCGAGCACGCCCGGCACGAGCGCGCTGGCCGTGAGAATGCCGAGTTGTACCACGCCTCCGATTCGCAGCAGCAGTTCGCAGTTCATATAACACGCTCCTTTCGGCATCCGCATATTCCATCGCTCAACCGATCCTGTTCGCCTGCAACAGCGGCAACATAACGCGATGCATAAACGGCCGATGAAACAGCAGCCCCAGCGGCAGCAGCACGACGGCCGCGGCAAATAGCCGGCCTCTTGCGCGGCCCGCCAGCCCGAGTCGCCGGCCGAGCTTCGATCGCTCGAACAGAATCGCCGCGCCCTGGATCAGGAAATACAGCGTCGGCAAGCCATATCCAGCCTTTGCGGGAATGGAAATCACGAAATCATGCACCAATCCCGACGCGGCAAAGATCGCCAGAATCGCTCCCGATCCGCCGACCGATCGGGCCAACGGCCGGAAGGCGACGCCAAACGCGATGTCGCGAAAGGCCCGATTCCATCGCCGGCTCCAAAAATCGTTCGGCGAGCGCGCCAGCAGCGGCCAATCCATGATCGGTTCGGCCGCGACGCCGGCGCGCTGCCAAATCAACGCCAACAGATGAAACAGACCGAAGTGAAATGTCAAAATCAATCCGCCAAAGCCGATCCAAACCGCCAGCGACGGCGACGCCGGCATTAGCCACGCCCAACCTTTCCAAGCAATCGCCACGCCGGCCAACGTCTTCGCACTGGCAAAACACCATTCGCCGCGCGACGGACGACCGGGCCAAGCCGCTTCGTCGAAGAATCGCGTCGCATCCATGCCGGGCCACGCCACGAGGTAGCCAATCGTCCGCGCGATCGATTTGACTTGCCCGCGCTGAAACGCGCGATTCCACGTCAACCATTTCAATCCGAAATAGATCGACAGCGCCAACCAAAGCATCCGAACCCAGGGTGCCGATTCGGTGGACATTTGCCACGCCATTGCGACGCCAATCACCAGGGGACCGAGTCCGCCGAGCGCGGCGGCGAATCGCGAATGACTTGCTGTTTGCGGCCAAATTCGCCGCCGCCGAGCCGTTCGAAAGGAATTTGTCGTTAAATCATTCATGCCGGAAATCCCTACTGGGCGAACCGCCGTTTGCTCGATTCCTTAACGCCATCCAAGCGAAAAGGCCGCGAGAAAGCTCTATTTCTGCTGGCGAGACGACGCGGGCACGATAGTCTTCAGCCACGCGTCACTGGGTGCGAATCGCCGCGCGGCCGATAAAGTGCTGTCGCTTATTCGGCCGCGCTGGTATATTGATCGCGGCTGGTATGTCAACCGTCTGGCTCCGCTTCGTTGAATCGCTGCCGTCTTTCGCCTGCCCACCTGGCGGACCACCACTTTGGTCCCTTTCGCCTCGGCCCGGAAAGCACGATCGGGTCGTTCTGTTTTGTTCGAGGAGCTGTACGGTGGCTAAGAAGTTGTACGTGGGTAACCTGAGCTACTCGGTGTCCAATGCGGACTTGGAGCAAATGTTCGCCGAATTCGGCAGCGTCCGCAGCGCGGAAGTGATCCAGGACCGTGACACGGGCCGAAGCAAGGGCTTTGGATTCGTCGAAATGGCCGACGACAACGCCGCTCAACAAGCCATTTCCGGCTTGCACGGAAAAGAGCACGAAGGCCGCCCGTTGACGGTCAATGAAGCCAAGCCGCGCGAAGACCGTGGCGGCGGCGGTGGTCGCAGTGGCGGCGGCGGTCGTGGATACGGCGGCGGTGGCGGTGGCGGACGTCGCTACTAAATCGGCTGAATCAGAAGAATCTAATTCACATCGCCGGAGAGGCGAATCATCCTCTCCGGCGGTGTTGTGTGATCGCCCTGCAAATCGCAAGGTGTCGCTCCGCTCCCTGGTCCCAGCGTCTGCTGGCGATCTCTGAACCGATGCAGACACGCCGCGCCGATTTCGCTAGAATCCGCGCGTTGTTTTTCAGTATTCACTCCGGAAATCCATCAACGATGACGCGCCAGGAACGACAAACTGAATTGAAGGGCCTGTTGGCAAGCCACGTCGGTCGGAATCAACTTACCGCACTCTTGCGGCAATACATGAACATCCCCAAGGGCCAAATCCCCTTGGGTACGCCCTTCGTTCAAACGATTCTGGATCACGAGTTCGCGGAAGGCAGGGTCGCGCAGGCAACTTCTTGATGCCGCAAACGCGCGTCCGGCCAAATCTCACTTCGCCCGATCCAACGGACTGGCCGGCGGCACGATCAATCGTGCCTGCTCGTGGCAGGCTGGGCAGAGCACTTCGCAATTGAACAGGCTGTCGTTGCCGCCCGACGATTCGGCCGTCCGATGGAAATACCACGCGCTATCCTCCGCCACCGGCGCCGCACACCGCCGGGCCGGATGATCCGGATGATCCCGCCGCGCACATTCGCATTTCCCCCCCGACCGCTTCAGAGCGGCAGCCTTCACGGAATCCGGAAACGACATACAAACCTCCCATATCCAGCAATCGGGCATTTCTTCGACCACCGCATTCTAGCAGTTAACGAGCCGACTGGGGCCGCGAAACAGTGGTATTCGTGGATATTGCGCTGAATTCATCTGCTTTCGACCCGCTCGACGGCGAGTTATAATGCGACGCGGCCAGACGCTCAGTTTCTTCCACGATTGGCTGTGTCACCGTTGACCCGCAGAATCCCACATCCAGTTAGCAAGGCCAGGCCCACCATGAATGTTCGACTAGCGAGTTGCTGCATGATTGCCATTGGCGTGTTGTTGGTTGCCAGTCGCGGCTTGGCTGACGATGCGGCGAAGAACGCCGTGGCGCCGCTTGAGCCGATCGCGATTTGGCCGGGCGTCGCGCCGGGCGACAAGGGCGATCTCGGCGAGGAAAAAGACACGACCGCGCATAATCCCAAAGTCGCTCGATCGAGCGAAGTCATTCGGCTGGGCAACGTCAGCAAGCCGACGATCACTGTGTTTCGTCCCGAGGCGGATAAGAGCAACGGCGCTGCTGTCGTGGTTTGCCCCGGCGGCGGTTATTCGATTCTCGCTTACGACCTCGAAGGGACCGAAGTTTGCAAATGGCTGAACTCGATCGGAGTGACCGGCGTGTTGCTGAAATACCGTGTGCCGGCGCGCCCCGGCCGCGAGCGCTATGCCGCGCCGCTGCAAGATGCGCAGCGCGCCGTCGGCCTGGTCCGCAGCCACGCAAAGGATTGGGGCATCGATCCGAAACGCGTCGGGATTTTGGGATTCTCCGCCGGCGGACATCTTGCGGCCGTCGCCAGCACGAACTTCAGTGAGCGGACGTATCCGACCGTCGATTCGGCCGACGCCGAAAGTTGCCGCCCCGATTTTACGATCCTGATTTACCCGGCCTATCTGGCGGAAAAAGGTGACTCGACGAAGCTCGCGCCGAAGTGAAAGTCGCCGCCGACACGCCGCCGGCGTTCATCGCGATGACGCAAGACGACGCCGCGGACAACGCCATCGCGTACTCAATGGCGCTGCGGCATGCCAAGGCCGCTTGCGAGTTGCACCTTTATCCAAAGGGAGGCCACGGCTACGGACTGCGACCCTCGTCGAACGAAGTTTCGCATTGGCCCGAGCGAGCGGCGGAATGGCTCAAAGCCAGCGGCTGGCTTGCCGCGAAGTAGGCCGATTCTCGCGGAATTGAATGGATGGCCGTCACCGTGTCGCCCTCGCTAACGCTTCGGGTTAGTGTAAATGCGGCGGGCGGCGGCAATACCAACCCGAAGCGTTAGCGAGGGCGGCGGAGCGAGTTCGCGAAGCTTTTTCGGACGCCTCCTTTTAGAAACTGATTCCTTGATGGTTTACGTCGTGCTGGCCGTGGCGGTGATTTGGTGCGCGCTATCGGCTGCCACGCTGTTGAACCTCTGGGCGGCGCCGGTGCTGCCGCCGCGAGACGCAAATGCCGAGGCCGCGCCGAAGCCTTCGGTTTCGGTCGTCATTGCGGCGCGCGACGAAGCGGCACGCATCGAGCAATCGGTCCGCTGGTTGCTGGCTCAACAAGACGTCGATCTCGATCTCACCATCGTCAACGACCGCTCGAGCGATGCCACTCCACAAATCCTCGAACGCCTCGCCGCCGAGTTCACTGGTCTGCGAGTTATCCGCATCGACGAGCTTCCCGCCGGCTGGCTCGGCAAATGCCATGCGCTATCGCGCGGCGCGGAGAATGCCCGCGGCGAATGGCTACTTTTTGCCGATGGCGATATTCACATGTCGGCCGATCTCGTCGGCCGCGCGATTACCACCGCTCGAGCCCAAAAGGCCGATCATCTTTGCCTTTGGCCGGCGATCAATTGCACCGGCACGCTCACGCGCGGTGTCATGCTGGCCTGGGGCCAATGCCTGGCCCTCTATGCACCGGCCTGGCAAATCAATCGCGATCGTGGCCGAAAGGGGGTCGGCATCGGAGCGTTCAATCTCGTGCGCGGCGACGCTTATCGCGCCATCGGTGGACATCAGCCGCTACGGATGGAAGTGGTTGACGACGTGAAACTCGGCCTGCTCTTGCGCCGGGCCGGATTTCGGCAGCGCATCTACAACGGCTGGGCCGACCTCGAAGCCGAATGGGCCAACAGCCTAGGTCAATCCGTTCGGGCGGTCGAAAAGAATTGGTTCGCGGGAGTCGACTATAACGTTGCAAAAAGTGTCACGGCAATTCTGTTCGTCGCCGCGCTTTGCGGAATCGCCATCGCCGGACCGTGGCTCGCGCCGGGCGTCGGTTGGATCGCATTTGCAAGTCTCTGGGCGCCGGCGATTCCCGGCGTTCTCCAGATTCGCCGCGCCGGCTGGCCTTGGTGGGTGTTGCCGTTCATTCCTTTCGGCTTCATGTTGTTTTGCTGGGCCGGGATTCATTCCACAGTGAAAACGCTGCGCACGGGCGGCATCCGCTGGCGCGACACATTCTACACGCTGGCCGAACTCCGCCGCGGATTGGTACGATAACGCCGATGTTGAGCCTCAAATCCGCATCGCCGCAGCGCTGGTTGGACCAGGTGCTGCCCGAATTGCCGACGCTGTTGATCGACCATGCCCATTGCGAGAAGAAAGCGGCGGGCACGGCGCTCAATTTGATTTTCGCCTACGTCGATCGCGTCGAAATCTGCCGGGAAATGGCCGACATTGTCGACGAAGAACTGGCTCACTTTCGCATGGTGCTCGATCTGTTGGAGCGCCGCGGCATCCGCTTTCGCCGGCTGCCGCCGGGCATGTACGGCCGGCAATTGAACGAGTTGGTGCGAAAGCAAGAGCCGCAGAAGGCCATCGACCGGCTTCTCGTGGCCGGGCTGATCGAAGCGCGATCGTGCGAGCGGTTCGGATTGCTGCGCGAGCATCTGCCCGACCGCGAATTGGCGGCCTTTTACGACGCCCTTTTCGAGAGCGAGGCGCGGCATCATAGCACGTACGTCCGCCTGGCAAATCTGTTTGGCCCGGAAGAAGTCGTACGCACGCGGCTGGAAGAATTGGCGACCGCCGAGGCCGAGATCATCGCCCAAGGCGACCCCCTACCGCGAATGCACTCATAGACCCTACCTGCCCGTAGCGGGATTCGCCAGAATTCCGATATCTGCCAACGGCGACTGAATTTTGGCAAATTCAGCTACGGGTCTACGGCGCCGGCGGCTTTACCGTGCGGATATCGGGCTGGCCGATCAACGTCGAGAGGCGCAGGGAAACTTCGCCCGTCTTGCCGGCCACGGCATCGAAGAATTCCTTCGGCGTGCGAACTGGTGTGTTGCCGACCTGCGTGATGAACATCCCATATCGCAGTCCCGCGGCTGCCGCGGGGCTATCTTTATCCACCTCCAGCACGACAACGCTTCCGCCCGGATCGGGCAATGCCGGGGCGATTCGATCGCTATCGCGGGGTACGCGGTGCCATAGTCGATTCGCATCCCGCGCCAACTCGGCGCCGGCTTCGTCACCACCTTCACGCCTCGCACGGGAAATTTCGCCAGCTCGACCGGAATCTTCCGCTTCACGTCGTCGCGCAGCACTGTCAATTCCACATGCGAATCGACGGGCATTCGGCCGACGTCGAGGACTAATTCGTCGGCGTCGAACACCGATTGACCGTTGACCTGCGTCACGACGTCGCCCGGCCTGAGGTTCGATTGCTCGGCCGGCGAGCCCGGTTCGACGTGCGTAATCCGCGCCCGTGTGCCGCCTTGGCGAATTTCGAGCTTGTTGAGATTGGTCGGGCGCGACGCCCAAGAAGCCGTATTCGACTTCGCGGCCTTCCTTGAGCGTATCCACCACGCGGCGGAACGTTTCGTCGACCGGCACGGCATAGCCGGCCGCTTGCTCGTAGCCCGGCGTCGCCGCCAGCGACGTCGTCAGACCGACCATTTCACCTTTCAAGTTCACGAGCGCCCCGCCGCTGGTGCCGAGATTCAACTTCGCGTCGGTTTGGATCAGCGTGCCGTAATGGTAGAGCTTGTCTTCGAGCCGTGTCGAGCGGCGGCCCGGCTTTGCGAGCCAGATTGGAGATGATGCCCCAACTGGCGCTGGCCTGCCCGTCGCGGGCAATGGCGTACGGATTGCCCAGCGCGATGACAATCTGCCCCTTCTTGAGCGTTTCGGCATTGCCAAACGTCGTCGGCGTTAGATCGGAGGCTTCAATCTGCAGAACGGCCAGATCGCTGCGCGGATCAGCGGCCTTGATTCGCGCCGAATAAACTTTCCGATCGGAGGTTGCCACATAATGTTGGCTCTTCAAGCCGAGCACATGATAACAAGTCAAGATCAAGCCATGCCGATCGACGACGACGCCGGTCCCGTATTCATCCGGAATGAAATCGGGATCGCCGGGGGGCGGCGACGCGGCCGTTGACCGCGCGAACTTGCCCTGCCCCGGCACGATTTCGATTGACTGCGATCGCGCCGTATCGTCGCCATCGACACGGTAGATAGCGACGACGGATTTTTCGCCCGAGCGATCGCATCGACCAACTGATCCTGCAACGCAATCGCCGCCTGGCCGCCGGAGACCTCTGGGGTGGCTCTTGGGGCCGGTTGTCGCGCATTCAGAGGCGTCGATGCAACCAACAAGCCGGCGCACGAAATCGCAATTGCCGCGGCCCAGCCAAAAGCCTGCGCATCGTTTTCGCATCGGTTGACCTTGCCGCGAGTATTCCCGCGCCGACATCATTCACCGCCGGCGGCCTGGCCGTCGCCATCGACGGCGACCGTTGCCAGCGTCGGCGACTCCATGATCTTGGCTCGAAGTTCCGCCACGATTTCCGGATGTTCGCGCAGATAGGTGCGCACCTTTTCTCGTCCTTGTCCCAAGTGAGCTTCGCCGTAGCGGAACCAGGCACCCGAGCGGACGATCAGCCGGGCCGCATCGCCAGATCGAGCACGTCGCCTTCGTAGCTGATGCCGTTGGCATGCATCATATCAAACTCGGCGACGCGGAACGGCGGGGCGCACCTTGTTTTTCACGACTTTGGCCCGCACCCGCTGCCCGACGACCTCTTCGCCTTCCTTGAGCTGGCCGATGCGGCGGACGTCGATGCGGCAGGAGCTGTAGAACTTCAGCGCCCGGCCGCCGGGGGTCGTTTCCGGGCTGCCGAACATGACGCCGATCTTCTCGCGAATCTGGTTGATGAAGATCACGCAGGTCTTGCTCTTGGAGATCGCGCCGGTCAGCTTGCGCATGGCCTGGCTCATCAGCCGGGCTTGCAGGCCGACGTGCGAATCGCCCATTTCGCCGTCGAGTTCCTTCTGCGGAACCAGGGCGGCCACCGAGTCGATCACGATCACGTCGACGGCGTTCGACTTGAATCAGCATCTCGGTGATGTGCATCGCCTCTTCGCCGCTGCCGGGCTGGCTGACCAGCAGCGTTTCCAGCTCGACGCCCAGCTTCTTGGCCCAACTCGGGTCCAGGGCATGCTCGGCGTCGATAAAGGCGGCGATTCCGCCGGCCTTCTGGGCCCGGGCGACGACGTGCAGGGCCAGCGTCGTCTTGCCGCTCGATTCGGGGCCGAAGATTTCGACGATCCGGCCCTTGGGAACGCCCTGGCCGCCCAAGGCCAGATCGAGCGACAGGCTGCCGGTCGGAATGCCCTCGATCTGGCCATGCCCGCTCGTGCCCAGCGGCATGATCGCCCCTTCGCCGAACTGCTTTTCGATCTGGGCCAGCGTGTTTTTCAAGGCCGGATGGCTATCCAGCATCCCCTTGGCGGAGACGGACGATTCGGCCGACGACTCGGCTCGGGACGACGACTTTCCCGACGAGCTTTCCTTGGACGAGGCTTCTTTTTTGGGCATGCGATGATTCGACTTCGTGGCGGTGACCATAGGCACTCCTTTGGCTTGCGCTGGCCGCGTTTTACGGGGCAATTCGCATCGCGCCAGCGGCGTGCGGCCCATTCCGATTACTGAACTCTTGAACAGTATATCGGCGGCTGATCGCGGTAGCAAGAGAAGTGTCGAAAATTTTCCCGGCGTTTATCGGCCCTCAATAGCTAGCGGCGCGCTGGTTTCGGCGCCAAACCCTTCCGAATTGTACCAAATTCGCACCGCCTGTTGAGGCTTTGGACCGATTTTTGGCGGTGGGCGAGAAATGTAGCTGAATTTGCCAAAATTCAGTGGCGGGCGCGCGGAGGCTCGGAATTTTCACAAATTCCGCAACAAAAGCCCAGGTCCGGAGGCGCTCTCCGTTGCTAGTGCTACGGGATCGAGACTGGGTTCAACGCTCTTCCCGCACTACCCGGAAGCTGAGATTGAAATACCGGCTTTGCGGCGTGTTGTAGTTGCGAAACGACGCACGCACATACATCGGCCAGCTCAACCATCCGCCGCCCCGGCGAATATGCCGCTCGCCGGAGGGCGGCCCTTGCGGATCGTCGAGCGGCGAATGGGCGTAATAATCTTCGCCATAAAAATCCGAGCACCATTGCCAGGCGTTGCCATGCATGTCGTACAGGCCGAACGGATTCGGGCGAAAACTGCCGACCGGCGCCGTGAATACGAATCCATCGCTCGATTTGAGCGCGAATTTCGACCAATCGGGTAGCGCCGCCGCGGTCGTCGCATCGTAGAGATTCGCGATTTTCCCCAACGACTCCAAATCGTCGCCCGACCAATAGCGAGTCGTCGTGCCGGCGCGGCAGGCGTATTCCCATTCGGCTTCGGTCGGCAAGCGATAATGGCGGCCTTCCTTTTTGCTCAGCCATTGGCAAAACGCCACGGCGTCATTCCAAGAAACGTTTACGACCGGATGATCGTCGGTTTGCGGGAAGCCGGGATCGCGCCAATTGTGCTTCGGATTGCGATGCAAATCGAATGTCTTGGTGTCGGCATAGTAACCATATCCGCCGGTGCCGTCGCGTTCGGCCTCGGATTGATAGCCGGCATCGCGGACGAATTGCTTGAATTGGCCGACCGTTGTCGTGCAGCAACCGAAGAAAAATGGCCGAGTAATCCGCACCTTGTGAGCCGGATAATCGTCGATATCCTTGAACCGCCGGTCTTCATATTGCGGAAACGCCGCCCGCATGTGCTCGATCGGCTCGTGGTTGCCCATGAGAAATTCGCCGGCGGGAATCTTGGCTAACTTCATTCCGATGGAGTTGGTGACTGCCGAGACCGGTGCCGCTCCGGCAGTGGCTTCGTCGGCGCGAGCAACGCCGAGCGATGCGAAAACAAATAGAACGGCCGACAAGGATCGTAGTGAGATTTGCATGGTGAGTTTCTGTCCGAATGTCGAATGCCGAAGGAGATGTTACAGATTCCGTGAGCCGGCGAGTGGGGCGTGGCCAAGCGGCGTGTGAATCGCCCCGGCTCGCTCCAATTGGCTCGAGAAGACCACCACTTCGTCGACGGCCATTAATCCGGCTGAAAAATCGGCGTGTCGCTGAACCAACTCGGCGAGTTCGTCCAAGCCGGACGATGCGTCGCGCACTCGGCCCAGCGTAAGATGCGGTTTGTATTGCCGGGCTTCCGCGCGAAAGCCCAGCCCGGCCAGGTTTCGCTCGATCGCCGCTTGCAACTCCACGAATGATTCCGCCCCCTCGCCGACGCCGAGCCAAAGCGTGCGCGGGCGGCCGGACGATGGAAACGCACCGCAGCCGGAAACATCGACCTCGAACGGCGAAAACGGCGCCGTCGCCGCGGTCACGCACTTACACACGCCAGCGATTTCATTATCCGGCACGTCGCCGAGGAAGCTGAGCGTCCAGTGCATCGTATTCGTATCGGCCCAGCGCACTTTAGCCCCGCTGCTCTTGAGGCGCGTGATCAGCGCCGCCGCCCGATGGCAGATTTCCGAAGGCGCTTCGACGGCGACGAACGTGCGGAAAGTGGACATGGTGGGAAAGGCTTGAGGCTACAGGCTTGAGGCTCGAGGTACGAGGAACGAAGGCCGAAAGCAAACACGAGCACACACCGCTTGCAAGTCCTGTAGCCTCAAGCCTCAAGCCTCAAACCTCAAGCCTGTAGCCTCTCCTCAAAAGCTCATCATGCGGTGGTATTCGGCCATGCGGCGGTCGATGTCGGCGCGGGCGATTGCTTGCAAACGATCGAGGCTGAAATCTTCGACGGTAAAACTTGCCACCACGATCCCATAGGCCATTGCCTGCTTGAGCGCCTTGGGCTGGAAGTTTCCTTGCTCGGTCAGATAGCCCATCATGGCGCCGGCAAAAGTATCGCCGGCGCCGGTCGGATCGATTACGTCGGGCGTGGGGAAAGCCGGAAGCACGTAGGTTTCCTTCTCGCCGAAAAACATCGCCCCGTGCTCGCCCTTTTTGAGAATCACGAACTTCGGGCCCATTTTGCGAACCGCTTGCCCGGCTCGGACGAGATTCTCGTCGCCGGCGAGCAGCTTGGCCTCGCTGTCGTTCAACACCAAGCCGTCGAGCCGCCGCAGCACGCGGAGCAATTCGTCGCGCTGGATATTGATCCACAGGTCCATCGTGTCGGCGACGACCAACTGCGGAGCATCGATCTGATCCAGCACCTTCGTTTGCAGCGATGGAGTGCCGTTGGCCAGAAACAAGAATTTCGCTTTCCGCAACTCCGGCGAAAGGACCGGATCAAACGTCTCCAGGACATTGAGATGAACTTCGAGCGTTTCGCGGTCGTTCATGTTCGGCAGATACTTGCCGCGCCACCGAAATGTCTTGCCGCCAGGGATGATTTGCAGGCCCGCCGTATCGATGCCGCGATCGCGGAGCATTCGGGTATGCTGGGCCGGCCAATCCTCGCCGACCGCGCCCAGCAGCCGCACTTCGGAAAAGAAACGGGCAGCATAGGAGAAGAACACGGCCGAGCCGCCCAGCACGTCGTCGCGCCGACTCGTCGGCGTTTCAACGCTATCCAATGCAACCGATCCAACGACCAACAGCGACATACGAATAGTTCCTGAAAGAAATAGAGACCGCGCGTCGAATCAACGACGCATCGAGTGTAGCGGAATCTGTGAAAACTCCGAGCCGCCGCGCCTCGCCGACTGAATTCTGGCGAATTCAGCTACGACTAGAGTCCTCCGCCTATTTCGGCCCCACGCGGTTGCCCTTCGTCGTCGTCTTGATCCGGGCCAAGAACATGTGGGCACAAAGATAGAGTGTCGAGTTGTCGGCTCCCCAATTACAGTTGGCCGTTCGTTGACCGGTGTCGACCACGCCCAGATGCGTGCCGTCGTTGCTGAAGACATGCAATCCGCCCGGACCCGTTGCGAAGAGGTTGCCGTCGTGGTCGATCTTCATGCCGTCGGGCAAGCCCGGCTGATTTTGCTTTGCCCAAGGCGTGCTGTCGAAAAACACGCGGCCTTTGCCAAGCGTGCCATCGGCTTCGACCGGATAGGCCATCCACACCGGATTGTCAGGATCGCTATTGGCCACATACAAAATCTTTTCGTCGGGCGAAAAGGCGAGGCCGTTGGGCCGCGTCAATTCCTTGGTCATCAAATCCAGCTTGCCGTCGGCGGAGAGCCGATACAGGCCGCAGAAATCGAGCTCGCGGGCCGGGTCGTCCCAAGCCTTTTCCATGCCGTACGGCGGATCGGTGAAATAGAGATCGCCGTTTGATTTGTAGATCAAATCGTTCGGGCTGTTGAGCCGCTTGCCGTGGTAATGATCCGCCAGCACGGTTTGCGTGCCGTCTTTTTCCAGCCGAGCGACGCGGCGGGCGCCATGCTGACACATGACGATGCGGCCTTGCTTGTCGGTGATCAATGCATTCGAGCCGGTTTCGCCGCCGCGCGGTTTCTCTTTCATTTCGAAATAGCCCGACGGCTCGAGAAACACGCTGAGCTTGTCGTCTTGCCATTTCATGATCCGATTGCGCGGGATGTCGGAGAACAGCAGAAAGCCGCCGTCATGAACCCAAACCGGGCCTTCACTCCAAACGAACCCTTCCGCCAGTTTCTCCAATTTGGCATCCTTGGGAATCAGCCGATCGAATCGAGAATCGAAACCTGTGATCTTGCCGAACGACGGATGATTCGGCAGCGCATGCGGCTCGGCCACCGGCGCCGGCTCGTCGCCCATCGCCGGCCCAGGCAAAACCATAGCCGCTAGCGAGCAAAGCGAAAGTCCAAAAATCCAAGACAGCGGCCGCAGCACTTCAATGTTCGACATGGCAAGGGTCTCCCGAGTGGGTGGAATCGAGCGTTGAAAAAGGGGACTTGCTCCGAGCAACACTTCGCGTTTTCGAAAGTTTTGGGTTGCGGCGAGGTGCCTGTCCCCTTTTTCAACACACGGGTAAGGGAGCAGTGTTTCCGGAGCAGCGTTTCTGGGATCTCAAACCGACCGAGCCTAAACAATAACGTCTCGGCGAGGAGAATGCACGCGCGAGGAAGCGATTACTTCGTGCTGGGCGCTTTCGCCACGATTTGTTCGGCAATCGCGGCGGAGAGGGCCGCTGGATCGGTCTTGCCGCCGCTGGCGAGTTGGTTCGACCGCGTGGCAGCGGACTTTGTGGCCGGCGAAATCGAGCTCCTTCGGCACTGTCGTGCGGCAAACGTCCATCGCCAGCGGGCAGCGTGGGTGAAAGCGGCAGCCCGAGGGGCGGATTGATCGGGCTGGGCACGTCGCCTTCCAGCACGATTCGCTTGCGGCTGGCGGGTCGGGTCCATCGTCGGAATCGCCGAGAGCAAAGCCTGCGTGTAGGGATGCAGCGGCTGGCCGTATAACTCGCTGCTCGGCGCCGTCTCGACGATTTCGCCCAAATACATCACGGCCACGCGATCGGAAATGTATTCGCACGACCGACAAATCGTGCGAGATGAACAGATACGTCAGCTTGAATCGTTCGCGCAGATCGACCAGCAGATTGATGATCTGCGATTGGATCGACACGTCGAGCGCCGAGATCGGCTCGTCGAGCACCATGAATCGCGGATGCAACGCCAGGGCCCGAGCGATGCTGAGCCGCTGCCGCTGGCCGCCGGAAAATTCGTGCGGATAGCGATTGATGTAGCGCGGATCGAGGCCGACTTGCTCGAGCGTCTGCGCGAACCTTTTCGAGCCGTTCGCCGCGATCGCCCAGCACCGTGGACGATCAGCCCTTCTTCGACGATCCCTTGCACCGTCATCCGCGGGTTGAGCGAGCCGAACGGGTCTTGAAAGACGATCTGCAAATCGCGCCGCAGATCGCGCAGTCTTCGGCCACGCAACTTGGTGACATCGCGGCCGGCGTAGTGAATCTGACCGGCAGCCGGCTCGATCAGCCGCAACAGCGTGCGGCCGGCGGTCGTCTTGCCGCAGCCGGTTTCGCCGACCAGGCCCGAGCGTTTCCCCTTCGGCGATCTGAAACGAAATGTCGTCGACCGCCTGCACGTGTCCGACGGTGCGCGACAACACGCCCCGCCGGACCGGGAAATACTGCTTCAGGTGAATCGCTTCCACGAGCGGTTGGGACATAGTTTTGCCGTTCATCGCGTATTGTAGCAGGCACTCTCCGAGTGCCGTCCGCCGGGGTCAAATCGAGTGCCGGACTCGCTTGTTGTTTTCGGACCGTTACGGCACTCGGAGAGTGCCTACTACGTTGTCGGCGGTTCGCCATTTGTCTTTGTCGCGCACGAAATCCAGCTCGCCGGCGAAGTGGCAGCGGGCGAAATGGCCGGGCGATGATCTCGCGCAGCTCCGGCTCCTCCGTCGTGCAGCGATCCTCGCGGAACGGGCAGCGCGGATGGAATTTGCAGCCGGCCGGAAAATGCAGCGGGCTGGGGACCATGCCGGGAATCGTGTTCAGCCGCTCGGTTCTTCGGCTTGCCCGGCTCGGGCCGCGATTGGAACAGGCCGGCCGTGTAGGGATGCAGCGGGCGAGCGAACAGTTCCTTCACCGGCGCGTACTCGACGACTTTCGAGGCATACATCACGGCCACGTCGTCGGCCATTTCGGCGACGATGCCCAGATCGTGCGTGATGATCAGGATCGACATGCCCAGCTCGCTTTGCAACTGCCGCAGCAGATCGAGGATTTGGGCCTGAATGGTCACGTCGAGCGCCGTCGTCGGCTCGTCGGCGATCAGCAGCTCCGGATGGCAGGACAGCGCCATGGCGATCATCACCCGCTGCCGCATCCCGCCCGACATCTGATGCGGATATTCATCGACGCGCCGCTCGGGCTCGGGAATCTTCACTTTGCGCAGCATTTCGATGGCCCGATTCGCGGGCTTCGGCCTTGCCGACGCCTCTGATGCAGCCGCATCGCCTCGCCGATCTGCTGACCGATCGTGAACACCGGATTGAGCGACGTCATCGGCTCCTGAAAAATCATCGCAGATCCGGCTGCCGCGAATCTTGCGCATCTCGGCCTCGTGCATTTCCGAAAGCACGCTGCTGGCGGCCCTCGCGAATACATGGTGATCCGCCCGCCGGCGATTCGGCCCGGAGACGCGATCAGGCGAATGACCGACAGGGCCGTGACCGACTTGCCGCAGCCGCTCTCGCCGACCAGCCCCAGCGTCTTGCCGCGCGGAATGCGCAGCGAAACATCATCGACCGCCTTGACCACGCCTTCGTCGGTGTGGAAATAGGTTTTGAGGTTCTGGATGTCGAGGAGCGTGTCGGACACGGGGCGAGGGTGAGGGTGAGGGTGTCGGGTGAGCAAAACCGCGCCGGAACGAGAAACCTCGCTCGTTAGATTCTGAGGCGAGGGTCCATGGCGTCGCGCAAGCCGTTGCCGACGAGGTTGAACACGGTGACGGTGAAGAAGATGGCGAGTGAGGGGAAGACGACGAGCCACCAACAATGGTTGTTGTCGTAGGCCACTCGGAGCAACGCTCCCCAGCTTGGCTGCCCCGGCTCTGCACCAAATCCCAACAGGCTGAGACTCGCTTCCAGCACGATTGCGCCGGAAATGCCAAACGGCACCGAAACTAGCGCCGGCGAAAGAGAATTCGAGAGGATGTGTCGAAACAGAATCCGCCAATGCGAAGCCCCCAGTGCTTGAGCGGCGAGAGTGTAATCCAAGGAGCGTTGTTTGAGCACTTCACCGCGCGTGAGTCGCGCGATGCCCGGCCAGCCCGTGATTCCGATTACTAACATTGCGATATAAATGCGCTGTCCCCTTGCTCGCTGTGTTGAACGTTTTGGCCCAGCAGACCGACCAACGTAAGAATCAGGAATAACGTCGGAAACAACAGCACGATTTCAATAATTCGCGAAATGATCATATCAACGGCGCCGCCGAAATAGCCGGCGATCGCGCCGACCACAATGCCGATCGAAAGATAGATGCTGACGGCAATCAGCCCCACGGTCATCGAGATTCGCGTGCCGTAGAGCATCTCGGTCAGCACATCCTCGCCGTTGCTATTCGTGCCGAGCCAATGCGTGTGCTGCTGATTGAACTTGGTGATTGTCTCGGGGGGATGCGGGGACGTGCGCGGCGCCTCCAACCGCGATTGCAAGTCGATTTCCGCCGGCCCGAACGGCAGCGGCACGAAAAGCCCGTGCTGGTTTTGCGGATCTCGAAACGCCTCCGTAGGAAAATCTCGTTCGCCAAAGGGATCGCCCGGATGCAATCCAGGAATCCAACCAGCCGCGATCATCACGGCCCAGATCAGGATGGCCTCGACAAACACGATTCCCAGTCGCTTTCGGCCGGATACGCCGCTCCGTCGGGCCCACCAATTGCTCGCGAGCGCCAACAGCAACCAAGGGACGAATCCCAACAGCGCCATATTGAACACGAGATCGATCGATTGCGACGGATGAAACAAATGATAAAACCAAGGATAAATCGTTCGCTGGCCGTCGTGGAACACAAGCGGCACGTTCGACGCGATGAGCGGCGCGAAAACGGCCTGCAGCATCAAGAGTCCCACAAGCCAAAGGCAAACATAAGCCGAGCGGTTCTTCTTGAACTGCCGCCAGACGATGTCCAGATACGCTTCGCCTTCCCTCATGTCGAGTCTCCACGGCCGCCAAAGCTAATTCGCGGGTCGACGACGACATAGAGGAAATCGGTAATCAGGAAGCTGACCAGCGTTACCAGCGCCTCGACGTAGAGCAACGCCATCAACGTCGGATAATCCTTTTGCTCAATCGACGTCAATCCGAGCCGTCCCAAACCAGGAATGCCGAACAGGAATTCGATCAGCACGCTGCCGCCAAGCATCGCGGGCAGAAACGTGGAGAAGAGCGTCAGAATCGGAATCATCGCGTTCCGCATGGCGTGCTTGAGAATCACGACCGGCCCCGACACGCCCTTGGCCCTCGCCGTGCGAATGTAATCCTGATTGATGACGTCGAGCAAACTCGACCGGGCATACATCGCCATGGCGGCCAGGCTGAACAACGACAAGCAAACCACCGGCAAGAACGCATGCCAGAAGTAATCCAACAGCCACGGGAAAAACCTAAGCGAGTCGGCATTCTCCGAATGCAGCCCCAGGTCGGGAAACCATTTCAAATAATCGCCGTAGCAAAAATAGACCAAAAACAACATGCCGGCGACAAATGGCGGAATGGAATAGAGGATGAAGAGCGCCAAGGAGATTCCCTTGTCGAGCGTCTGTCCGCGATACACGCCGCAGACAATCCCCAGGGGCACGGAGATCAGATAGATCAGCAGTTCCGACATGAACATCAACGGCGCCGAGACCAGAAACGCTTCCCAGATCTTCTCGCCGACGGGATCGTGTGTTCGCAGCGCCGACTGGCCAAACTGAAACGTCACCAGTCGCACCAGCATATAAGCGTATTGCGTGTCCGATACCACGTACCACAGCCGCTTCGCCAGTCCGGGCTCGTATTCGGCTTGATGCAGCTTGTAATGCTCCAACCAGTTTGCCTTCGCTTCTTCGACATCCTTCGCCGAAGCATTGATCGGCACATCCATTTTCAACGGCTCGGCAATCAGTTGCTTGAGAATCGTCGAAGCAGCCACTTTCTCGGCGAGTGTGCCTTTGCCGAGCAGTTTCTTGGCGAAATAGGCCGGCGCCATGGGAAAATAATCGCTATCGGCGATTTCATCGATCTTGGCGGAGAGCTTGCTGCGAGACTCCACCATTTCCGCCATGCAGCCGTCGAAAAACTTCGTGGCGTCGGCATCGGGCTTGGGAAGTTCGGCTTGATGGCGATCCCACCAGATTCGCCAGGCAGCCATGATGGCGTCGGTTTGGTTGTCCGTCGAGGGCGTCGTATAGGTGAACGCAAACGGCGCGCTCACCATTCTCGAAAGGCAACGGATCGCGCCGATTTTGAGAGTTTCGTCGGCTTTCGGGTCTTCCAGTATGGAGATCGCGGCGCGGACGCCGACGGCGCCCGTGTTGCCGCAAAATGTTCCGACGTAGTATTCGATCAACTTCGGCAGCAGAGGCCATTTGGCGCGATCGGCCAGCCGGGAGTCAAACTCGGGTATCTTCAACGACCGCAAGAATCTCAGGCGTATGGCGGCTTCCGGATGCTTGCTCGGGTCGTCAACGGCCGCGGCCAGATTTTCCAGGTCAGCTTGAATTTGCTCTTGCGAGCGAGCGCGATAGAAGGCCGCGCTGCTGACGCTTTCTCGATAATTGCGAAAGTAGTTGAAGTTCAAAAGCAGCGGCTTGTCGAGATGCAAATCGCGTTTGCGAAGCTCGAACATCTCGGGCGTTTCGCCCCCTTGGCCGGCGGCGCCGCCGCTCAACTGACTTGCCACCGGATCGCCGGGCGCCAATTGCATGATGCAGAACGAAACCACCGTGATACCGAACAATGTCGGAATCATGATGAGCAGGCGTTGGAGAAGATACGTTCCCATGCAGTGATTTTCGCCGAAGAAAGCAACCGCCCGAAACTACGCTCCATCTAAATCCGCAGGCAGCTTTCTCGTCCCGGCGGAATTCATGGGAATTCCGAACAACAACAATTCGGCGTCGGATTATTTCTCACTCCCCCAGAATTCGCGGCTTGGTGGAAAACCACTCGCGCACGTCGATGCACGGACGCAGCTTGAAGAACTCGACATTCTTCAACCGCGAATCGTACCCAGTCGTCGCCTTGTCCATGAACAGAAACGTGTACGGTTGATCTTCGTAAATCAATCGGTCGAATTTGCGATACAACTCGGTTTGCCGATCGGGATCCATCGTCACGCGCAGTTCTTCGATGATCTTATCGGCTTCGGGATTTTGATAGCCGATCGCATTCGAGCTGTTTGGAATTTCCGCCTGGCTACTGTGCCAAATCTGATAGGGATCATCCTTCCAGCCCATCGCCCAGCCGAGGATGCAGGCGTCGAATTCCTTCTTGTTCAATTTATCGAGCATCAGCGACCACTTGGCCGGCGAGATTTGAACTCGCACGCCGATCTTGCGGCAATTGTCTTTAAGAATCGTGGCGATGCTTTCGTAGCTGGGGCTATCGGAATAGATCATCAGATCGAAAGCGGCGTTGACCGGCGCGCCGTTGATCATCTTCGAGCGAATCGACTCCCCCTCGGGCAATTTCCAACCCGCCTCATCCAATAGCGAGCGAGCCTTGTCCAAATCGTAGGCCAACGGTTTCAAGCTCGGATCGTCGCCGGGGCTCCCCGGCAAGAACGGCCCCGTGATGCGCTTCGCCAGTCCGTGATAGATGGTTTGAATAATTTCGTCGATCGGGATGGCATGGCCCATCGCCCAGCGAACGCGCTTATCTTTGAAAAACTCGCAATGTTTCGGGTTGTAGCCCAAGTAGCGATAGGCGGGATAGTCGTAGGCTTTGAGGACGACCTTTCCGGCTTCGACATTGGGATGATGCAGGCTTTGGATATACAAATCTTTTTCTGCAATGGTCAACCAATCCAAGCGGTTTTGCAGCATCTCTTGCAACGACGTGTTCGGATTGCTGATGCAGCGATACGTGACGTGGTTGAAATAGAAGGGGCTGCCCCAATAATCAGGATTTCGCTCCAGCACGACCCGCTCGTTTCGCGTCCACGTCTTGAAAATCAGCGGACCCGTGCCACACATTTGACGATTGGCCCAATGGTTGTTGAAGCCCTTGGCAAATTCCTCCGACGACACGTCCAGAGAAATTCGATCACCGTTCTTGTCAACCGAAAACACATGTCGTGGGATGATGCCAATTCCCAGCGTGAATTCATCGGCCTGAAAATAGGGCTTCAACCACTGCACTTTTATCGCATACTTGTCGCCCGGAACCAGCGAGACCTTGATCTTATAGCGGTGCTGCTCGTCGGGCGCTTGCGGGTCTTCGTAGTAGCTGCGCGTGTGAGCCGCTTCGACGTACTTGTTGAGGATCACGTCGAAGGTGAATTTCACATCGCGCGCGGTCACTTCGCTCGCCGGCAACTCCTTGCCGCTCGGCAACGTGATCGGCTGCCACTTCACTCCCTTGCGCAGATGGATCGTGTACTCCATTTTCTTGGCGTCGTACTGCCACGATTCGGCTAACATCGGCCGCCAAATATCCGGATTGCGGTATTCATGTTCCGCCAACGACTCATACACTTCTCGCATCAACGCTTCACTGACCGTGTCGTTGGCCGTGATCGGATTGACGGTGTCGGGATCGTCGGGATAGGCCAACAGCAGCATGTCGTTCTCCGCCGGCGCCTTGCCGCCGAGCGTGATGTCGCGCTTCGGGGCGGGGATGGCGGGCTGATCGGTGAAGCCGTTGCCTGGTTTGAGCCCATCGGCGGATGCTTCGGCGTCGGCGGCCAACACGGTGCCGCTCGTTCGAGATAGATAGCCGATCGCCGCCGCCGCAACGATTGCCGACATGCAGCCGGCCAGCCAAAGGCGAGTTTTCATCGTCGTGAATCTCTCTGGGACCGGGGGCCGCCTGCTTGACAATCCGCACGTTGTTGACTTGGTGGCAAGTCGAAAACCAATGCTATGCCGTGCTTTGCGAACCGTCAAGCGCCAGCCGAACCGCGGCGGCGGCGTTTGCCCGAGGCCGCTTCGTGACCTAGGCTTGCAACGACGCATTGCACCCTTTTTGCGCTGCGCGAATTTGGCTGTTTCAACCCGTCGAAATTCAGTCGAAGGACCATTTGGATGTCGATCCATCTTTTGGCGTTTGTGTTGGTTGGCGGCATGGCCGTGGGCGGTTCTGGCGACGCGAACGGCAAGACGGCCGACGTGAAGGCTCTACAAACGACGACCGCCGGCGACGCGCTCCTGGAACGGGCTGCCCGCGATTATCGCATCCAAACCTACGAAACGTTTCACAACGATCGCGCCGAATACGATCGCCGCAGCGCCGAAGGAGCCCGCGTTGAGGCCGCTTGGAAAGACGCCGGCCAAAACGACGCAGAGCGGCCGATGCTGATTCACTGGTTCGACCAGGCGATGGCCGTTTCGCGGACCGATTCGATCGCCGATTTGCCGGCCGAGCCGAAATTCACGCTCATGCCACAAAAAAAAGAGCCGGAGAGCAAATTGGTCGAAACGAGCACCGGCGACTCGGTCGAAGATGCCGCGGCGGTAGTGGACAGCCTATTGCATGTGAAACCGATCGGTGCGGTGAAAACGGCGGCTGATCCAACGTCGAAAACACCGCAAACCAAATCCTCAACGATCAGCTCGCTGCCGAGCGAGTTCGGAACGGAAATCAGCCGCATGCTCCGATGCCTGGCCGGCAAATCGACGGCGACAGCTCCAGGCCACGGGCACTAAGCATTCGTCGCAACGCGCGACGAAATAGGCTTTAACCGCTCGCCCGCAGCCTAAAGGCTGAACTCCAACGTTGGTTGCGGGGTGCATTGATCTCGCGCGAACGCTATAGTAGACGCACGCAAGAGCCGCTCACAAAACCGCGTCGGAGAAGGGGACAGTCCCCGTTTTGCTCCGCCGACTGCGCAAAATGGGGACAGTCCCCGGCGGTTTTGTGAGGGGCTCTAAAAAGCACCGTGCGAGATCGACGAATGAAGCGCGCTTTGATTACCGGGATCACTGGGCAAGACGGTTCCTACCTTGCCGAACTGCTGCTCGAGCGCGGTTACGAAGTCCACGGTCTGGTGCGGCGCGTGGCGCTGGAAGATCCGGCGCATCGCTTGTCGCGCCTGATCGGTGTTCTCGATCGCCTGCACCTTCACGCAGCCAGCCTCGAAAGCTTCCCCAGCCTGTACACGGCCATTTCGAAAATTCGGCCCGACGAGCTGTATCACCTGGCGGCTCAAAGCTTCGTCGGCTATTCGTTCGAAGACGCGTTTTCGACGTTTCGCTCGAATATCGACGGCACGCATTTCGTGCTCGAATCGGTCCGCCAATGCGCGCCGCATTGCAAAGTCTATTTCGCCGGCTCCAGCGAGATGTTCGGCAACCCGATCCAAACGCCGCAGACCGAGCTAACCCCGTTCGCGCCCCGTTCGCCCTACGGCGTGTCGAAAGTGACTGGCTTTCATCTGGCCCGCAACTATCGCGAAGCCTGCGGCATGTTCGTGACGTCCGGCATCTTGTTCAACCACGAGTCGCCGCGGCGCGGATTCGAGTTCGTCAGCCGCAAGATCACTTCCTACGCCGCCCGCATCAAACGCGGCCAAACGCACGAACTTCCGCTGGGAAATCTCGAAGCCAAACGCGATTGGGGCCACGCGAAGGATTATGTCGTGGCCGTGTATCAAATGATGCAGCAGACGGTGCCCGACGACTATGTGATCGCGACGGGCAAATCGCATTCGGTGCGCGAGTTTTGCGAATTGGCGTTCCAGATCGTGGGATTGGATTATCGCGACCACGTGGTTTCGCGGCCGGAATTCTTTCGCCCATCCGAAGTCTACTTGCTGCAAGGCGACTCGACGAAAGCCAAGAACCAACTCGGCTGGACCCCGCAATGCGATTTTCGCCATTTGGTCGAAGAGATGGTCGAGCACGATTTGCAGTTGGCTTCGGCGGGTTGATCAAAGCCGATACGCCCAGTCCGGGTTGCCGAATTTCTCGGCGGCCAATTGAGCGGTCAATTCTTGCGGCCACGTGGCCGGCTTTTCCGCGCCGTTGAATGCTGTGCGAACCGTCTCGCGGAGTGTCTTGCTGTCGAGCGGCAAATTCATCACGAAATGCGAATGCCGCCGGCCAGCGCGATATTCGGGCTGGCGCGGCGGCGTGCCGAGGCAAGCGTCGAGCAATCGTAGCGGCAGGCCGTAAAGCAGCGTGCCGTGGTAAAGGAGCCAATCGCGGCGGACGCGCAGGCTGTTGCCCGAAAACTTTCGCTCGCGGAACGCTAAATCGCTGATTCCACGGCGGGCGACGCCGGGCACGATTCGGCCGAGCGCTTCGGCCAGCGTTTCCAGCACCCATTGGTGCGTCGTGTCGATGGCGCGCAATTCCGGCCGGCTGCGGCGGTCCAAAATCAATGCGTACATCAGCGAACCTGGCCCGGTGAGAATCGCCGCCCCGCCGCTCGACCGCCGCAACACTTCAATCCGCCGCTGCCGGCATGTCGGCAGACGAACTTCATCGAGCACGTGCGACGACGAACCGAGCACGATCATGAATTCGCGCAGCTCCCACAGGCGCAGCAATTCCTCGGTTTGCGAACCAGCCTCCGCGGCGAGCAACAGCGCTTCGTCGAGCGCGAGGTTTTCGGCCGGGGTGTCGAGCGTCAGATCCAGGAATTGCATGACCGTGGCATGGGCATCTTGTCCATGTGTGTGGATCGCGGCCGCCGCTGGGCGATTGACGGGCCGCGTTGCTCCTCTAAACTAAAGGGAATTACGTTGCTCCCTATTTCTTCGCTGCATTCATGTCTGATTTCAATCCCGCCACGAAGCCGGTGCCGCCCGGCGATGCTCTGCCGCCGGTCGAGCCGCCCAGCGCGGCATTCTTGGTGCAACTGTTTCTGATTCCGGGGCTCATCGTCGGCGTGATCGTGCTCGTCTGGGTGTTGTTCAACTGGATTGCGCATTCCGGCAGCGGCGATCCGCGGGATTATGTCGAAGCCCTGCGACGCAACTCGCCCGACGTGTGGGTGAAAGCGGAAATCCTCGCCGAAATGCTCGGCAACGATCGCCGCAACGAGTTGCGAGGCAATTCTGAACTCGCCGGCGAACTGGCCGACATCCTCGATCAACGCATCGCGGACGGTCAAATGGACAAGGACTCGATCAATCTGCGGGTGTATCTTAGCAAGGCGCTGGGACAGTTCAACACGCCCGCCGCGCTCCCTGCGCTGCTGAAAGCCGCCACGACGAATCGCGACGAGGCGGAAATGCCGGTTCGACGAGCGGCCCTGGATGCGATCGGCGCGCTGGCCGTCAATGTACAGACCACCGAAGCCGTCAAGGCCGATGCAAAAAAGGCCGACGCCGGCAGCACGCCAACCGGCAGCACGTCAACGTCCGCCGGACTGTCGGAGCCGGAATTGATGAAAACGCTGCTGGCGGCGTCGCACGACCCGGAATCGGTGATTCGCCTGCGAGCGGCGTATGTGTTGGGCATCGTCGGCGGTCCACAAGCCATCGATCGGCTCGCGCAGATGTTGGACGACCCGTATCCCGACGTGGCCTACAACGCCGCCACCGGGTTGGCGCGGCACGGCGACGCCCGCTCGATCGACATGCTGCTGGCGATGCTGGCGATTGACGAATCGTCTCCGACGGTGCAAGCGGAGCAGAAAGATTTGCGCGAAGGGAAGCGCTGGGCGATCATCGTCAACGCCTTGCGGGCCATCGGACAATTGGCCGAGGCCAACCCGGCCGCCGATTTGAGCCGCGTCGAACGAGCGGTGCGGGCATGGCAAAAGCCCGACGCCAAGGTTGCTGCTTCAACGACCGACGTTCCCTTGGAGGTTCGCGAAGCGGCGCTGGCTGCCGGCGAGGCGATCCAAAATCGAACTTCGCCCGCGAAGCGCTAGCGGGCTTTGGCGCTCTGTACGGCTGTTGGAGTCCAGGCTTTAGCGTGCAGCACGGCAGCCTGAAGGCTGAACTCCAACTGCGGTCGTTCGGCAACCGTTCCGCGCCCGTGTCGATCAGTCTGGCTCGTCTGGGAGCCAGACTTCGCCCCACGCCACGCATCCCTGCGGCGGCGGACGACATCTTCGCTCGATGCTCAAAGGTATACGGTTTGCTTCTGGGTTAACGGGCCGGGGCAAGTTTCGTCTCAAACTCGCCAAAGGAGTTTACTCATCATGGTCGCTTCATTTTGGAAATCCGCCAGGAGACTTTCCGCGGCGATGTTGCCGGCAGCGTGCCTCACTATTGCGACGGCCAACGCGCAGAATCCCCCCACAGGCCCGACGGTCAGCCCGCCGAACAACCCACCCGCCACCGCACCGACAACCGCGCCGCCGGCAACGCCGCCCATCGTGACGGCAGAAAAGCCGATTTTGCCCGGTGAAGCTTCGGCGCTTTCGGCCGATCGCGAAATTGCCGACATGTTGATTATCGACAACAACGGCGAAGTGGCGATGGCCAAACTGGCGGAATCGAAAGTCGAGAATCCGTCGGTGCGCGCCTTTGCGCAGCGGATGGTGAAAGATCATTTGCAACTCGCACAAAGTCTGCGGTTGATGGCGTCGACCATGAATCCGCCGGCCGCGACAGGAACGACTACTACCACTCCGGCTCCCACGGGGCCGACCTTGGATTTGGAACCGAGAGCCACACAGCCGATCGAGCCGGGACCGACAACTCAAGGACCGGCGCCGGCGGGCCGCTCGTCCGTTGCCGGCACGCCCTCGACGCCGGCGGCGCCGGGAACCGCCGGCACGCCGACGCGAGCCCCGTTGGGGAGCGTTCCCACGCCGGGCAGCGATCCGAATTCAGCCACGGTTGGAACGCCCGGTGGATTGCCGGTGCCTGGTGCGTTCGCAACGCCGGCCGCAGGAACCCCTGCCGTTGCAACGCCGAGTGTGGCCGTCGTCCCACAAGCTTCGGTTCAAACCGTCGTGGTCAATCCGAATCGCGGACTTGATTTCCTGCAAATCAGGCGACAGATCGGCGATCAATGCTTGACGTCGGCCACGAAAGATTTTGATACGATGAAGCCCGCCGAGATTGAGGTCGCCTACATGGGCCAGCAAATCGTCGCCCATCAGCAGATGATCGCCACCGCGAAAGTGCTGCGTCTGTATGCGTCGGCCCGATTGCAAAGTCTGATCGACCGAGGAATCGAGACGGCCGAATCGCACCTGACCGAGGCCAAGGAAGTAATGGGCAATTTGACGCAATATCATCCCGAAACCGACCTCAGCACGAAATAGTCGCGAGGCGATGGCGGGAAACGAGAGGAAATGAGAAGAGCGATGTCTCGACGATTCGCCGCCGGCGCAACAAAATTGCGCACGACGGCGAATTGTTTTTCTTTTGCGTGGCGCGGCCATCGCCGCTATTTATTCGGCGAAACCTTCGTCTTCGACGGCGAACCGGCCGGCCTTTTCGCCGGAGTGCCAGAATCCGATCCGGACGATTCCGACGAATCCGCCGCGGCGGTTTCCGAGTGGCCTTGCCCCGACACCATCCGCAAGCGAACGGCGTTGAGCGTCACCGTGCTGCCGTATCCAAGATCGATCGTCGGCTGCTTGGGCGCCGCGAGATATCGCGTATCGACGCCGAGCAGCGCCGGGTCGCCTTCCAAATGCGGAAGAAACTGCTTGCCATCGAGCGCGACATCGACGCTGGCCGCGCCCCCCTTGAGAAGCCGCACGCTAATGATTTCCTGGTATCTGTGGCCGTTTTGGAGGCGAAAACCGGTCAGCGCATAGGGATTCTGGTAGTAGTCGTAGAGGGTTCTTCCATTGATCGAATCATAGCCGTTGTAGCTTCCCGCATTTAACGTGAAGCCGCAAATTTGCTTGCCGATTGAGAAAATCGTATGCACCTCGCCCGCTCCGTTGGTGCGAGTGAAATCGACTTGGAGGTCGTAACCGCCGTCCAGTGCAATGGGAAGATTGATCCGCGGATTTTGGGAGACGCCGGGCTCGCCGGTGATTTCGGCGCCGTGCCGGGTCCAGTTTCCGCTGGCGTGATCTCGAGCCACGTCGATTAGTTTGAGCACGTTGACCCAGCGGCCGCGTTGGAAAACGACCGGACCAGTGTGTTGCCCGCCCGCGGCGTCGCCGATTCGGCTCCGAAGCTCGGTCACTTCGGCAAGCCGTTTCTCGACCGCGGCTTTTTTCAACACGGAATTCAAGTCGGGCATCGCCGAACGATACAAATCTCCGGCATGAAGATGGATGGAGTCGGCCGCGGGACCCGTTTCTTTTTGACCGATGTCCCACCATTGATCGGCCACGGCGACTTTCTGGTTGGCGTCGCTCGGCGATTTCAATTCCAACTCGGCGACGGGCTTCAGCCGATCGTTGCCGCTCTTGACGCAATACGGCAAGCCGTGGCTCCAATCGCCCTTGTAGAAGCAATACCATCGGCCCAAAGTCGTGTTGGCGTCGGCGTCGTCGGGCTTGGAATCGAGAGTTTTCTTGGCGGCCTGCGCCGCCTCCCATAGAGGCATGATCGCTTTGATCTTCGCGCGATACGTGCCCAGCAGTTTTTCCGAATCGCGGCGGAAATCGGGATCGACGCTTTTCTTGACCAAAAACTTGCCGGCCAAAGCGATGGCTGCGGTAGCCGTCTCGTAGCGATCGGCCGCCATGGCGTCGTCGATTAGCCGCATTGCGGTGTTCACGGCGTCGGTGATTTGGTCGGCATTCGACGGCCCCTTGACGAATTTCTCCAGAATTTTCTCTTTGGCGTCGATCGAAGCGATGGCGAACTCCGCGTCCAAACTATCGATCGCCTGCAGCGCCGACGATAGATCGCCCCCTTCGACCGCAAAATCAGCAGCCTTGAGATAGAGCATGTATCGCTCGGTCATGTCCTCGGCCTTCGCGGCCAGATCGCTCAATTCTTTGGCTTGCGCCAAATCCTTGGCGGCATCGTGCGTCGGTTTGTAAATCTCGTCGAGCTGCTTCGACACGCGTTGCTGATCGACGGCCGTCGGAATCGGACGCTTCGCCAGCGGCGCCGTCGCGACACTCCCGGCGTCGGAAACTTTCGGACCGGTCGCGGAATTCGTATTTGCGACGTTCGCCGGGGGCAGCGAAGGCAAGGCAGTCCAAGTCGGACTGATCAATTTTCGATCCGCCGCCGCCAGGCTAATCGATTGAGTAAAGGGCCTGAATCCAGGACGAAAAATGAACACCTCATGCGTGCCCGGGGTTAGCGCCAGCACCACCGTCGCCGCATTTCCGCCATTTCCCAACGGCCGGACCCGGCCATCAATTCGCAATTCGGCGCTGGCGCGATCGGCCACCGGCCAGCGAACGATCAACGTCGCGGGAGTAGCTCGCAATCCGATCGGAAACTCTTGTTGCGAATTGACGGCGACGGTAATGTTCTTCTCGAAGGATTGGTAGCCCGCCCGCGTGACACGAACTGTGTGCGTTCCCGGCTCGACCGGCAGGACCAGCGGCTGATCGGTTCCAAATTGCAGGTTTTGGCCGTCGACATTGAGCACCGCCCCATCGCGGTTTTCGATCGGCCAGTTGAGCGCGAGCGTGGCCAGCGGCGTCCAGGCGTCGGTGATCTTGCGCTTTGAATCGGCCGGAGCATCGACCATGATGTCGATCGGCTTGAAGCCAGCGCGCGAAGCGATCACGCGATGCGGCCCTGCCAAGCAATGGAATTCCCAAGAGCCCGACGGCGGACCGACGACCTTCGCGCCATCCACGGTGAGCGTCAGGCCCGCGCGATCCTCGGCCGACCAGTCGAAGACAAGCAGCGATTCTTTTGGCTTGGCGACGATCGCCGGAACCGTTGGCGTGTCGTTGGATTTCGGTTCGTCGGAACTGCCGCTCGATGCTTTGATGACCACGACGACGGCCACGAGAAGACACGCGCCCGCGACCAACGCAATCGGCCAGAGCTTCATTTTTTGGGCGGGGGCGACGGTCGGTTTCGGTTTGCTCGCTTTGGCCACGGCTTGAGAGCCGGCGCTTCCGGTCACGTCTTCCCAGAAGCCTTCGCTGTTTGACGATGCCGCTCCGGTCTGCATTGCGGCCGCCGGTCGGGCTTGGGCCGCCGCCTTCGGCAAAGACTGTGCTGCCGATGGCGACGGTGCCGCCGGCGGCGGCGCAGCGGCTGGCGGCGCGGCCGGCTGCAGCTTCAAACGCAGCGCCTGATCATAGCGGGCTTTTTGAGGAGCCCGAAGCAGACAGACCTTGGCCGCCGCGACTTCATTGAGCAGCCGTTGGCTCAGCGCGCTATGCTTTCCCGCTTGAACGCTGCGCAAATGGGCCATCTGCCGGTCGGCGGCGCTTTCGATGACGCCCGGATTCTCCTCGAACAACGGCACGCCCAGCAAACGATAATGGTTCGCCGGTTGCTCGCTTGGCGGAATTGCCAACCAAAGATAATAGGGATCGAAATCTTCCGCCATTTTCAGACCCTCACGAGGTCAAGTTGCACAGGCTCCGACCAGGGCCATACCCCCTCCAACAGTCGAGACTATTATCAACGAAGCCGCCACGAATGACAAGCGCAAGCAGTTTCAAGTAGGTCAGGCTTTTTCAGCCTGACGTTTCCATGGTCGCCGTCAGCCCGGAAAGGCTGACCTACGTTAGACCCTGCGCGACAATTAGAATCCAATGTGAAATTGATGTTTGCTTTGACGCTCCGCGAGCCCCATTGGTTCTCGGTTGATTGGCGACCGGGCGCGAGAGTCGTCGCCGAACTTCATGGCGCGGCGAAAGTTGACGAATATCGGCGGCGCATTGTACGATAAGGCGTGTGGCGTGGGGGCCGTCTTTTCCTTCGTTTCCCGAGAAATCCTTTTTCCAAGGATCCTAGCATGTTTCGTTTTGGCCGCCGGTGGCTTCGTGGCTCCCTCTCATTCGATCGAATCGTTTTCGCCGTTGCGATGATTGGCCTCGTTGCAATCGCGGCGCACGCCGATGCCGCTGATGATCCGGTCGAGAAAAAGATCCCCGCGCCCGCCGACGTCGAATTGGAAACATCCGACGGCTTGCAGATGCAAGCCACCTACTATGGCAGCAATCAGGGCAAGAATGCCGTGCCGGTGATCATGCTGCACGGCTGGAAGGGAAGCCGCGCCGATTTCGCCGGGCTAGCACTCGACCTGCAAGCCCGCGGCTGCGCCGTGATCGTGCCCGATCTTCGCGGTCATGGAAAAAGCACGACGATCAAGCGCGGCGGAGAGAGCTTCACCATCGAGCAGCCCACCATGCGCCGAGGCGACATTGAAGCCATGGTCACGCAGGATCTCGAAGCGGTTGAGAATTTTCTCTTGGACCGAAACAATGCAGGCGAGCTGAATATCGAGAAACTCTGTGTCGTCGGCAACGAGATGGGCGCGACGGTGGCCGTAAATTGGGCCCTTTGGAATTGGCATTGGACGCAACTGCAATCCGTCAAACAAGGGCAAGACGTGAAAGCCCTAGTTCTGATTTCGCCGCCGATGAATTTTCAAGGCATCAACCTCGCCTCGTCGCTCAATCAACCACTTTTGCAAACCGGCCTTTCGGTTTTGATTATTGCCGGCAAGAAAAACTCGAAGGCCATGGAAGACGCCAAGCATATTCACAATAGCCTTAGCCGATTGCGGCCGAAGCCGCCAACCGATCCGAAAGAGGCGGCAGACAAGCAGGATCTGTTTCTCGACGCCATCGATGGAGTTTCGCTGCAAGGAGCGGATATCCTCAACGATAACAAGATCCTGGCACATCTCGACGCGGTCGTCGCGCAATTCATCGAATTGCGCCTGACGAACAAGAAATTCCCCTGGACAAACCGCAAGTCGGCGTTGGACAAATAGTTCATTTCGCTTTGTGCCACGCGTGGAGGGCTTGCGCAGCGCGCCTGTTACTTCAAGGCGCCTCGAGCATCATCCCCGGCCGCAAGTCTTGCTCCGAGCGAAGCTGCTCGCGGTTGGCCTGCAGGAGCGCGTCGATGTGCCGGCTGTCGCCGCAGAGTTTTCGGGCGATGTCGGCCAACGTGTCGCCGGCTTGCACGATGTAGATCCGGCCCGGCGAATGAGCATGTTCCCCCAGCGGCGGCAACGGCAACAGGCCGGGCGAATTAATTTCCAAGAGCGGCGCTGATTTGGCCGTCTCCGTGGACGATTGAGACGGCGAAACCGGGTTAGACGCGACGGCCGTTGACGGCGCAGCCGCGGACGGCGTTGCATCGGCGGTCAATCCGCTCGGCGGAGCGATTTTGTCCGCCGGATGCGCCGTGCCCGACGGAATCCGCAATCGCACGCCGATCGGCAGCAATTCCGGATCGCTGAGCACGTCGCGATTGCAAGCGAAAATCTCGCCGGCCCGATTGGCCGAGCCCAAATACCGCTCGGCGAGCGACGCCAAGGAATCGCCGTCAACGATTTTATGTGTCCGTTCCGCAGGTTGTTCGGAGCCCGAATCGGCTTGAAGATCAAACGGCGACTTCGCGTCGCGATGATCGGTGCCGGAGAAGTTGGCCGGCAATTCCGGCACGGCCGCCTCGGCTGGCTTGGAAGCAGGCAGAGTTGCCGTGTGATCCGGCGCCGTATGATCGGGCAAAGTGTCGGCAGGTTTCTCAGTCTGCGACGAGGGCGCTGCAGTTGAGGCTGCCGCGGCCGCACTTCCGTCGTGTGGCGCTGGCAAGCGCAGTCTGCCAGTGACGGCCGGCGAGTCGACGTCGGTCGTCTGCGTTTCGGTGTGCGAAGGCGCCGGCGCGGCGAACAAATCCAACGGCGGCGCGCTTTTTTGTGAGTCCCAGCCGTGCTGTTGTGCCGTCTCGGTCGGCGCTGGCGACTGTGCCGTGGATTTCTCCCCTGGCGATTTGCGGAACTGCCAGGCCACCAGCAGTCCGGCCAGCAGCACCGCGACGACCAGCACGATTTTCGCACGCCGTGGCATGCCACACCCTTCGCTTGTCCGGTCGATTTTCCGCGGTGTCGTGGGTACGACAGATCCACACCGCCGACGTTCGAAGAACACCACATGTTCTTCTATCGGCGGAGCCAAACCGGAGAGTGCGCAAAATCGCGGCTTCGGGCAAGCTGCGGCCGAAGTTCAGGCGGAAGATCCGCCCCATGCCGCAGGGTTTAACTGAAAATGGCACGCCGCGCCGACAAGGCAGTTCTCGCGGCTATTGAATCCGCGTCGTGCCTTTGATATTTCTCCGCCGCATCCAAAGGAGGCACGGGGCGGCGATGTAGACCGAGCTATAGGTTCCCGAGATCAAGCCGACCAACATCGTGAAGGCGAAGGCGTGAATCGCCTGACCGCCGGACGTGTACAGAATCAACGTCACCAACAACACCGTGAACACGGTAAGCACGGTGCGGCTTAGCGTTTGATTCACGCTCAGGTTGATGATCTCCGGCGTCAGATCGGGGCTCTTGCCGCGCACTTCGCGGATGCGGTCGAAAATAACGATCGTGTCGCTGATCGAGTAACCGCAGATCGTCAGAATCGCGGCCACGACGTTCAGACTGATCTTGAACGGCTCGACCAGCGCGAAACCGAGGTACGGAGCGACGTACGAACTGAGAGCCAGCGCGGCGACCGTGATGAAAACGTCGTGGATCAACGCCACGACTGCCCCGACGCCGTAGATCACGTTTTGAAATCGGATCCAGATGTAGACCACGATCATCGCGATGCTGGCTAGCAAGGCATAAAGGGCCGTGGTTTGCGTATCGGCGGCGACCCGCCCGCCGATATTCGAAACGCCGAGGAACACCGGCGTCTTCGCCAGAGTGTCGCGGAATTTCTCCAATTGCGGCTTGGCTTGATCGGGCGGCAGCGCGACGCGAAGCGTCCACTTTTGGTAAGCCTTCTGGTCGCCGGGCTGGTAGCTGGAGTTGGTCAGCTCGAAACGAGTGTTCGGCGCGAGCGCGTCTTTCACCATCGATTCGACGCTGACGTACGGAATCGGCTGATTAAAACTGAGCGTAACCTCGGTGCCGCCGGCAAACGCTTCGGGCCCCGTCGCGCCGCCTTGAGTGAAGATGGAAGTGCCAGTCGATTCACCTTCGCCCTCTTTCGACGGCGGAGTGGTTGAGGACGGCGTCTTGGTGTCTGAACTCTTGGTGTCTGAACTCTTGGTGTCTGAACTCTTGGTGTCCGCGGATTTAGCATCCGCGGCACTGCCTACCGGCGCCTTTTTGTCCGACGTATCGGTCAACTTGCTATCAGTGGGAGGAGTTTCTGAGGGCGGATCGGCGATCAACATTGCGTCTGTCCCAGCCAGCAGCATAAGCGCTTCGTTGACGATCGAATATGAGGCGCGAACCGCCGAAAGGCAGGGCGGAGGATTTGTCTTTAGTGTCCTTCGTGCCACCGGACTTGGTATCCGTGCCCTTGGTATCCGTGCCCTTGGTATCCGTTGCCTTGGTATCCGTTGCCTTGGTATCCGTTGCGTTGGTATCCGTGCCCTTAATATCCGTGCCCTTAATATCCGTGGCCTTAGTGTTCGTTGCCTTGGTGTCCGTGGCCTTGGTGTCTGAAGCCTTCGGCGTCGTGCCGGCTGGACTCGCTGCCTTCGGTCCGGTTCCCTTCGGCGCCACGATAACATGCAAATCCGTTAGCGGGGCGACGCCGTAGGTTTGCAGCTTGCCTTTGAACAGATCAGACAGTGATTGTTCGACTTCCTTCGGCTGCTGATTCGACGTGCGGATGATGAATTGAAGGTTTTCCTTTCCTTCCACCGCGACGACGGTCGAGTCGGGCAAATACTTTGCTTCGCTCTCGACCTTTTTACGCACTTCGGCGTCGGTCATCTTCTCTTGAAGCACGATCTGCACCACCGTGCCGCCCGTGAAGTCGGTGTCGAACATCCCTGGGCCGACGATCGACCGATGCCACGCCGCCGCCACTCCCAGCACGCTGATCAGCACCGAAATGGCGATCGCCGGCTTCATGATGCCGACGAAATCGATTTTCGTGTCGCCGAAGAGCCGCAGCATTTTCAACTGCGTCAGCCAGCGTTGCCGCTCGGCCACGTCGAACACCACGCGGGCACAGAACACGGCCGTAAACAGATTCACCAGCAAGCCCAACACGAGCGTCACGGCAAAGCCGCGGAGCTGCTCGGTGCCGATGAAATACAGCACCAGGCCGGTGATGATCGTCGTCGAGTGCATGTCGATGATCGTGGCCATCGCGCGGCCGAAGCCGTTGCGGATCACCATGCGCAATGCCGCCCCGCGCTCTTTTTCCTCGCGCATGCGCTCGTAGATGAGCACGTTCGAGTCGACGGCCATGCCGATGCTGAGCACCAGGCCCGCCAGGCCGGCCAGCGTGAAGGCCGACTTGAGCACGATCATGAACGCCAGCACCAAGATCAAATTGAAGATCACCGCCGCATCGGCGACGATGCCGGCGAAGCGGTAGTAGAACAACATGAACACCAGCACGGCGATGCTGGAAACGAACATCGCCATGGCGCTGGCGTGGATCGTGTCGCGGCCCAATTCGGCGCTGATGGATTCCTGGCTGACCGGTTCCTTTTTCAGAGCGGCCGGAAGCGCTCCGGCATTGAGCACATCGACGATGAATTTCACCTCGGCTTCGGTGAAATCGCCGGTGATTTCGCCGGAATAGGTGATTTTGCTTTGGATCGTGGCGGCGGAGTAGAGCGTGCCGTCGAGCACGATGCCCAACTCACGGCCCAATCCGTTTTCGGAGGGCAGATTCTGGCCGGTCAACTCACCGAATTTATTCGCGCCAACCGAATTGAACCGAAAATTGACCTGGGGGCCTTTGATTCCATAGCTCATGGTTGCGTCAACGAGGTCGCCACCGGTGACCTTGAAATCATCCGTGACCATTAGCACTTGCAGGCCCGCCTTGCCCTTTCGTGTCAACCAATTGGATTGCAGGCGAACGTTCGGCGCGACATCGACCCAGCGGCCGACGACCGATTCGCCGTTGCTGACGTCGTTCGACGGATTGTTGAGCTGCCGCTTGGCGGCATCGATGGCGTCGGCATCTTGCGGTGCTCGCTCGTCGGCGACGATGTGGAATTCCAATGCACCGGCGGTGGAGATCATCTTTTTGATGACCTGGATTTCGGTCTGATCGACGTCGGGGATATCGACTTCGATCTGATCGGCGCCCAGTTTGCGAATGGCTACTTCGTGCTGGCCGCCCGGGTTGACCCGTTTTTGCACGGCGGTGATCAATTTCTCCATGTCAACCGCCGGCGCGGATTGGCTGCGAGTGGCTTGATACTCCAACACGGTCTGGTCGCCGTCTTGGTGGCTTTCGACGAAGTTGAGCGACGCCGACAGCTTCGAGAGATCGAGCGCCGCCAGTGCCGTTTTAACCTTTTCCACCCGATCGGCATCGGTGGTCGGCAGCCGCACTTCCACGGTGCCGGCTTGCAACGTGTTGACCTTGGCGGGGCTGCGCTTGGTGAATGTGCCGGCTTTGTTCGCCGCTTCCGACATCTCTTTGATGATCTCGTCGACGTTGACCTCTTGCAGCTTTTCCTGGTCGAGCTCATAGACCAGTTTCACGCCGCCACTCAGGTCGATGCCCAGCTTGGGTGGCCAACGGCAAACGTCGATGACGACGCCCGCCGTCAGCGCAATCAGCATCAGGCCGATCTTCCAGCCATAGTCGGGCATCCGCAACGATTTCGCAAAGAAGTTGCCGATCAGGTAGGGAATCACCAGCGTCGCGACGGCAGCGAGCAGCAAAAACCAGGTTTCCGAATACCAAGGCCCGGCGGGAGTTGCCGCTGGAGCCGCTTGAGCGAACAAAGGAGTCAAAAGAGAAGACAAAGGCATGGAGAGCTTCTTCTACTGCGGGGTTGTCGTTGGTGAATTCGTGTTATTCGCGTGATTCGCGGCGATCTTGCTTCGCGGCCGCGAATTTTCACGTCGCCGGCTTGTCGGCTTCGGCAGGAGAGTCGGCGGAGATCACACGGGAAATCGCGCCTAAGGTGAAGTCGATTTTAGTTTGGTCGTCTACTTTGATCGTCACCTTGTCGGCCTCGCGGTGGATATTGGCCACGACGCCATAAATGCCGCCAATCGTGACGATTCGATCGTTCTTCTTCAGCGAGGCGATTTGGTCGCGAAATGCCTTCTGTTTCTTCCGCTCGGGCAGGAAAATCATCACGTAGCCCAGGCCGAGAATCACGACCAAGGCGAGTAGCGGAAAGGGAATTCCGCCGCCCCCTTCAGGAGCCGCGCCGCCGGCAGGAGCCGCTGGCGCGTTTCCGCCTCCCTGAGCCAATAGCACCACCTCAAGGCATCGCACCCAAATTCCCACGGTCGCTCCCCCGCTCTTGAATACCTCGGATAGCCCCAACACGCCCGATCCGCCGGGCCGAAGCGCGGTATCATAAACCGTTGCGCCCAAAGGGACAAGGGGAGATGAGATCGCCAAGCATCAAGCCAGTTGGCGCACCACGACCGCGCTGGCTTGCCCTTGTGGCGTTACGCTCAGATTCACGAAGCTGCTGCCAGGATCGGAATGTTCCGCCGTTGCGGCTGCGATCGGGCAATTCGGATCGGGCGTTTCGTAGTTCAAGATCGGCGGCAATTTGTGGTTCGCAAGGGCCAACACGCTGGCGATCAATTCCACTGCCCCGCTGCCCGCCCCCAAATTGCCAAAATAGCTTTTCACGGCCGTGACCGGAATCCGCGCGGCTGCATCGCCAAACTCTTCCCGAATCGCCCGGGCTTCATCGATGTCGCACGATTGCGTCGATAGCCCGTGGGCATGGATATGGCCAACCTCCTTCGGTGCGATGCCCGCCTGAGCCAACGACTTGCGGATCACATGCCCGAGCGCCTTATCGCGACGGGCCACGTCGTTGCGATCGGCGACTTGAGCCGATCCGCGCCGACGACTTCGGCATAAATGCGCGATCCGCGCGCTGGGCGGTCGACAATTCTTCGAGCACGACGACGCCCGCGCCTTCGCCCAAAACGATGCCGGTCCGATTGCGGTCGAACGGACGGCTGGCGCGGGCCCCGTCGCCGGCGCCGTTGGCCAATTCCTCCGACTGCATTGCATGAACGCATTTCATCGGATGCACGCGCGTGCCGGTCGCTCCGACGACCATGATGTCGGCCTTGCCTCGGGCGATCGTGTGAAACGCTTCGCCGACCGCCAGATTCGCGGCCGCCTCGCGATGCGTGATCGAATTGCTGGGGCCGCGGAGATCGTTGTAAATCGCGACGTGGCTGGCCGGCATGTTCGGCAGGTATTTCAGCAACCACAGCGGCTGCACCTTGACCATTCCCTCGCTGCCCCAGCGAGAATAATCGAATGCCCCGTCGGCATCGCGGCAGGCGTTGATGCCCTCGCTAAAATCCTCTGGCAACGTGAGCATATAGTCGGTGCCAAAAACGCAGCCGGTGCGATCGGGGTCAAACCGGCCGATGGTCAAGGCCGCATCCGCAATCGCCAACTGTGCGGCGGCGACGCCCATTTGCGACTCGCGGCACATCACCTTGAGCCCCTTGCGGATCGACTTCTTCTGCTCTTTTTCCAATGTGCCGAAATTCTCGATGTCGCCGGTGAAATCGCGGGCCAGTCCGGCATAGGTCGCCGGCAGCGCCTGCGTCATCGGCGTGTCCCACGCTCCGACGCCGCTTCGACCCGCCATCAGCGCATCCCACATCGCCTCCTTGGAATTCCCCAAGGGGCAAACCACGCCCAGCCCGGTGATAACAACTCGTCTTCCCATCATGGTTTACGCTAGTCTAGGTGCTGGAAATGGCAGACGCCGACAGATTCCGCGCTGAGGAAACGATGATAACACGACGCATCGCGTGGCAATAGTTCCGCGATCTGCTCGAATGCTGAATTCTGGCGAATCCAGCTACCGCGCGGGTGCGAATCCGTAGCTGAATTCGCCAGAATTCAGAGCGAGCGCGCGAGAAGTGCCTACGGAAAAATCAAAGTCATTTTCGTTCCGATATTGCAGCGACACTGCGAATGGATGATCGAACGTCAATTCCGAGCGAATCTGGCAACCCCGCGAATGACGCGCATCGGATCGCGCTGTGCATTACCGAGTTGGACGTCGGCGGGGCCGAGCGATTCTTGGTGGAGCTTGCGAGCCGGCTCGATCGAAATCTATTCAAACCGGCAATCTATTGTCTCGGCCCACACCCGCATGGCGCGGGCACGGCATTGGTTGACCGCCTGTCGGCAGCCGAGGTGCCGGTGCGCTTCTTTGACGCGCGTGGCATCGGCGACGCCTTTCGCGTGCTGCGGGAGTTGCGAAATGACTTCGATAGGCAACGGCCCGCGCTCGTGCAAACGTTTCTTTGGCACGCGAATGTGCTCGGCACGCTCGCGGCCCGCGGGCTTGCGGTTTCCGAGAGCGATCAGCGGCGCGTGCCGATCATCACGGGCTTGCGAGTGGCCGAGCCACGACGGCGCTGGCGGCAGCCGATCGAGCGTTGGCTAGGGCGTTGGGCCGATCGGCATGTGGCCGTGAGTGAAGGAGTCGCCCGATTCGCGCGAGAGCGAATTGGTTTGGTGCCGGAAAAAATCGTCGTGATCTCGAATGGCGTGGATGTCGAGCGATTTCCCGCGCCGGCCATTGATCCGCGGTCACTGGGAGTGCGACAAGGCCGACGATTCTTGCTGTTCGTCGGACGGTTGGACCGGCAGGATCAGAAGGGAGCATCGCGGTTGATCGATCATGCGCCGGTGCTGCTCAACAAGTTGGAGAAGCACGATCTTGTAATCGTCGGCGATGGGCCGCTGGCCGAATCGTTGCGTCGCCGCGCGGCTCGGCTCGATTTGCAGGATCGCGTCCATTGGCTCGGTTGGCGCAACGATTTGCCGGCGATTCTCGCGGCGGCTGATTTGCTGATTGTTCCCTCGCGCTGGGAGGGAATGTCGAACGTCGTGTTGGAAGCGATGGCGAGCGGCAAACCGGTCGTGGCGCAGGCGGCGGAAGGAATCTCCGAGCTGTTGGCCGATCAGCCGGAGCAAATCGTTGCGGTTAATGACTGGCTTGGTTTCATTGAACGAATCGTTGTTGTCGCCGATGATGAAACATTGCAATTTCGGCTCGGAAAATTGAACCGCGAGCGAACCGAATCTGATTTTCGCTTGGAGGAGGTCATCGCGCGCTACGAGCGGCTTTACGCCGACGCGATCGAGCCCTCTCAGAGGCCATTTTCCACCAAAACGGGAGAAACAAGGAATAATCGTAAGTAACCAGTGCGCAAAGAGTAACGTCGCGGAATCGAGCTTCTTGGACCGCTGCGGGGGACAAAATACTTGACGGCCCGGAAGTTGACGTTATCTTTGGGGACGCGTGGGGCGTAATGGGGAAAAATGGAACTGGCTTAACGGCAACATGCTTCTCACCGGGACGTTCGTCCGGTCGATCGATGAGAAGATGCGGCTGGCCATCCCCAAGCAGCTTCGCGAGGCACTCGGCGGCGCGGCCGCCGGCACTTTGTTCGTCACGCCGCACACGGATGGTTCTTTGGCGATTTATACGGAGGACATGCTTTCGCAGGTCGCGGCCCGTTTATCCGCCGCTTCGCCCGCCGGACAAGATGTGCGTGATTTCAGCCGCCTGTTCTACGCCCGGGCTCAGCCGGTCGAGATCGACGAACAGGGCCGAATTCGGATTCCGGCGGAGTTGAATGCGTTGGCCGGTTTGGGACGCGAGGCGGTGCTGTTGGGCGTACAAGATCACATGGAACTGTGGGACAAGAAGCATTGGGAAGAGTATCTGGCAACTCGACAGGCTCGGTACGATCAGATTGCGGAAGCTGCGTTCATGTCGAAGGGACAAGGTATTTAATCGCGTGTTGCAAAAGGGGACTGGCTCCGATCACTCTTTCGGTATCGTTGCAATTTTGCGCGCGATGAGGCGCCTGTCCCCTTTTTCAACGGCCACAAACTTTCTCCCTTAGTAAGAGCATCGGAGGAAAACGATCGTCGTGTCGTGGTTGATTTGTTCGCTTATGGCGTGGCCTGTTTTCTGTCAGCCGTCGGCCACTGGCTGCCCGTGACGGCCTCGTAAATCCTCGGCCAAGATGGCCGAGGGTGGCGAACATCTGGATGCTGCACGGCTTGCCGCCGGTCAGTCGTCTGGAAGCGTCCGACCTGGCTGGGCTTCAAGGATCGAGGCCCCAGGTCGGGCGCTTTTTTCACGGGGCGAGGGGATAGGGTGCGGGGAATCGCGCCGCCGCAAACTCGTCTTGCTATCATACGCCGCGATGACTTTGGCTTGCGGTTTCGCGCGCGTCACCGCGACGGCATTCGCGGCAAAACTCTACTTGCCGAATACGGCCAGAATCGAGTACATAGGCCCTGTGACGGCTTCCCAGCATCAACCGGTTCTGCTGGCTGAGGTGCTCCAATGGCTAGCGCCGCAAACGGGCCAGACGCTGGTTCGACGGCACTCTCGGCGGCGGCGGACACGCGCGAGCATTGGCCGAGCGGATCGCGCCGACGGGGAAAGTCGTTGCGCTCGACCGTGATCCGGCGGCGATTGAGCGAGCCGAGGTAGCGTTTGCCGATTTGCCGGTGCGATTGGTGCAGGGCAATTTCTGCGATTTGCCGGAGGTTTTGCAGCAACTCGGCATAACGGCCGTCGATGGAATCTTGCTCGATTTGGGACTGTCCAGCGATCAATTGGCCGACGCCGAACGTGGTTTTAGTTTCACTGCCGATGGCCCTTTGGACCTGCGATTCGACACATCGACCGGCGAACCGGCCTGGAGGATGATCAACCGCCTCAGCGCCGAACACCTGGCCGACCTGATTTATCAATATGGAGAAGAACGCTACAGCAGGCGAATCGCTCGGGCAATCGTCGAACGTCGTCGCGACGATCCGATCCGCACCGCCGGCCAGCTCGCGGAACTGGTTCGACGAGTGATCCCCCGAACCCGGCCGCCGCAGCGGATCGATCCGGCGACGCGAACGTTTCAGGCTTTGCGGATTGCGGTCAACGACGAATTGAAATCGCTGGAGATCGCCCTGCGAAGATTGCCGGAGTGTTTGAAGCCCGGCGGACGATTGGCGGTGATCAGTTTTCATTCGCTGGAAGACCGCCAAGTGAAAGAGGCCTTTCGCGACGATCCGCGGTACGGACCGTTGACGCGGAAGCCGATTGTTCCGAGTGAAGAGGAGAGCGCAAGAAACCCACGGAGCCGCAGCGCGAAGCTGCGTGTCGCCGAACGAAAGTCGCCCGACGACACCAACCCGAAGCGTTAGCGAGGGCCAGACTTGCGCCGCCCTCGCTAACGCTTCCGGTTAGTGTGATACATACATCCGAATTGACCGAATCCACTGGCGGAGCCAGTGGCACAACATCGCGCCTTATGGAGGAGGCTTGTCATGCAAAAAATTGGCAAGGAAATCAAAATCGGTTTGGCGGTCATCGGCGTTTTGGTGGCTGCGTTTGGTTACATCTTGTTCCGCAAGCTGACTCGGCCCGACGATCTGGCTGCGGCCCCGCCGGCGAACGCCGCCCCAAGCGCGACCGCGACCGGCGCCGACGCATCAAATAAGCCGACCGTCGTGTCCGCGACCGACACGGCCCGGCCCGCCGATGCGGCGACCGACGGCGCAAGTTCGTCGCGGTCGCTATTTGCTTCGACTCGCCGGCGCAATCCAATGACACGACCGATCCCGGCGCCGATCCGCACGGTTCGTTCATGCCGGCCGCGAACAATGCCGCTCCGGCGACAAATGTTCCCGCAAGCAGCGGCACGGTTTCCGACGGCGCCACTGCCGTTCCGCCGGAAAACCGTTTCTCGCAATTCGGCAATGGCAACGCTGGCGCCGCCGCGACCGGCACGGCAACCGGGTCTACTCCGGCCGCCGACACCACAAGCAACAATCCCTCGACATCGCACAAGAATCGTGCCCACGACGGGAATCATTCTCTATTTACCTCTGGCAATAGCGGTTCAGCGGCCGATGCGCCGGCCTCCGTCGCGTCCGACGCAGCATCTTCCAATCCCCTTGCGAATAATTCCGCCGCGCCGCCGGCTTCGGCAGCCAGCGACACGTTGACGAATCACGGTCCGTCGCCGCTCGACGCGCCGACTTCCCCGCCGACCAATTTGGCTCAGGGCGCGCCATCGACTGATCCCTTCGCGCAAAAATCGGCGGCATTCGGTTCTCCTCAGGCGGCTGCTCCCGCCGCTTCGGTTGCCACGACGCAGTCGCCAGGGCTGATGCCAATTGATCCGTCTTCGCCGCCGGCAGAGGCGCCGACGGATTCGAACGACGGAAATCCGCTTCGTCACCTGCACCAAGGGCGGCGCGAGCTGCGTTCGACCACTTCGTCGGTCGCTTCGCCCGACACAGTCTCACCGGACGCTCCGCGCAATACGTTCGGTGCAACCGGCTCGAACGCTCCGCTGGCAAATAGTTCCCGCCCTTATTCCGCAAGCTCCAGCGCGTCGGATCCACTCGGCACGCCGCCGGGGAATCAACCCGCATACCCGTCGGCGCAATCGGCTCCGCCACCGGTTACGCCGAATGCCATCAGCGTCCCTTCGTCACAGTTCGCGCCGTCCGACCCCGTCAGCGTCGCTCAGCCGCTGGCCGTCAATAGCGGTGCAAATCGGCCGGCCCAATACATCGTGCAACCGAACGATAACTACTGGACGATTTCGGAAAAGGTTTACGGCACCGGCGGCTATTTCAAAGCCATCTATGAGCACAATCGCCGGCAGCATTCGCAATCCGATCGGCTGCAAGTCGGCGATGCACTCGAAGTGCCCGAAGTGGCGATGCTGCAACAATCGTATCCCGACTTGTGCCCCAAACCGGATCACGACACTGCCTCAGTTCAGGCGACATCGGCCGTCGCGGCAACGCCCCCCGGCACCCGCTCGTATGCAGCTGCCGACGGCGACACGCTCTACGAGATCGCCCGGCGCGAATTGGGTCGCGCATCGCGTTGGGGTGAAATCTATCAACTCAACCACGATCAATTGGGCAACGATTTTGGCTACATCCGCCCCGGCACCCAACTGCTGCTTCCGTCCGACAGCGGCACCGCGTCGGTCGCCCGCGAGCCGAGCAGTGTTTTGCAACGCTGAGAGGTATGATGGGTTTTCGGAATCTGCCGCGACGCATTAGTGCGGTTTCAATCATTGGAATTGCGATGGTAGCGGCGTCGTGTAAAACCGCTTGGTTCGCTGACGTGATTCCGCCGACCGACCTGACGCAAACGCATTTGGACTACACGTTTATGCAGATACAGAAATACTGGAACGAACATGGAAAAGTCCCTCTGATGCGGAGCGATATGCCGGGGTACGACTCCGCGACAGCCGACGGTTGGGGCCGTTCGTTGAATTGGGACTCAGACGGCGTCGCCCGGGTGCGGGTTTGGAGCTTCGGGCGCGACGGGAAGCCCGGTGGAAAGGGTGAGGATGCGGATCTCGAAGTCGTCTTCGAAGGAAGAGAACAGAACCAGCACGACTTCGCGTCGATCCAAGCGGTTGGCGTTGTCACGACTCCGCGCGTAAGGCAGCTTGCCGATGAACTCATCGAGCGCTTTCAAATACGCCGGCGTTGACGGATCGTTGTGATCGCCGCCGGGGACGACGACGAATTGCTTCGGTTCGTTGGCTGCGTCAAACAGCTTCTTGCCGATCGCGAACGGGATGATCTGGTCGCGGTCGCCATGCACTTGCAACAACGGGCCGTGATAATTCGGAATCTTTTCCGCCGAATTCAGCCGGGTGCGCATCAGCAGATGGACCGGCAGCCAAGGAAAGTGCCTCGCCGCCACGTCGGGCAGTGAGCTGAACGTGTTTTCCAAGATCAGTCCACGAGCGCCGTCGGCGGCCGCCAGATCGACCGCCACTCCGCCCCCGAGCGATTCGCCCATCATCACGATCCGTGTTTCGGGGATTCCGGCGCGTCGCCAGCCATTTTCGCGCTGCGCGAGCGTCGGACAAGATGCCCTGTTCGCTCGGCACGCCTTCGCTGCGGCCATAGCCACGATAGTCGAATATCATCACGCTCGAATGCATTTGGTAGTGCATGGCGCGAAGCATGTCGGCGCGGTCGGTGATATTGCCGCCGTTGCCGTGGGCAAACAGGATCACGGCCCGCGGCTGATCGCAGGGGACATACCAGCCGTGCAACTTTGTCCCGTCGGCCGCCTTGAACCAGGCGTCTTCGAAAGCGATCCCCGGCGGATTCCAATTCCCCTCGGGATAGCGCGACGGATAGAAGATCAAGTTGTTTTCGGCAAACATCAGCACCACCGCCAAGCCGACATAAACCAGCACCGGAATCCGCAGCAAACGAAACCAAAGCGGACGTGTGCCACTGGCTGTCCGCCCAGTCGGCGCGGCGGAAGTGGCGGCTGCTGCCCCACGATTATTTATCCGTGAAATGATAGCTCGGGTTCTTGGAATCGAAATCGGCATCGGTCAGGCCGACATTTAGTTTCAGCTTCAAATAGGTATAGCATTCATCGAGCGGCGGTTCTTCTCCCGGCTTCTTCGGCCACATATATGCCGCGTAGCGAATCGGCACATTCAACTCGTCGTCGATATAGACTTGCGCCTTGTGAAACAAGAAACTCCGCCGCTCGACGGGATGAACGACTTCGATCAACGTGCAAACGCGATCGTTGACTTTCGCATCTTTGAAGAAATGGACTTCAACTTCACCGTAGCGGCGATCCTGCCCGGCGATTTCCAGCAGCCGCTGCGTCAAATGCATCAGCCCGAGATCGGAAATCGGATAGCGATTGCCCTGCATGGCGAGGAAACCGGTCGGCGGCAACGAGAGGATTCCCAGACTTCGTTTCAAACCGCTCCCCTCGCGAATCAACATCTTGCCGTCGTTGGCGCCGGCGACATAAATTACTTCGCGCCCGCGCTCGTCGTCGGGCTTGAGGAATTTGAGGTAGACGCTAAATGGCTCTTGCCGAATCTTGGCTGCCATGAATTCCGGCTCACCCAGTTTGCCGTCCAGCCGCTCCTGCTTGACGATGACGCACGTGTAGTCTTTGACATGCTTTTGAAGATTGTCGAGCACTTTATGGGCCAGCGCGATCGCCGGATCGAGCGGATGCTCGCCGGGCGTGGCGGCCGGGGGCAGATTTTTTCCATCCCCTGGCGGCGAATTTCGCGCCGACTTATCGGGCACGGATTTGTCGGATGGAATCGCCGGTTGCTGGTTCGCGTCCGACGGCGCCGATTTCGGCTTCACGTCACCTGCGCGTAGCGGATTCGCGGCGACTGGCTCGCTGGTTGCCACACCGCGGGCCGATGGTTTATCCGACGCCGGCCCGGCCGCTCGCACGGCCACGACGACCGCAATCGCTCCGCCCGCCAACACCGCCGCCACGACGATCAACGGCGCGATGCTCGTCGATCCAAATCGGGCGCGACAGTCGCCGTGCAACTTGACTCCGTTCATAACACAACCTCCGCTCAAGTTTCTCAGCCCGCCTCCATTTCTATCCCGCCGGCCTGGAAAAGACAACGACCTGGCATTCGCGAAAGACGCGAGAGAAGCAGCGGCTCTATTCCCACTCGATCGTCGAAGGCGGCCTCGAGCTGATGTCGTAGACGACGCGATTGACGCCTTTGGCTGCGTTTATGGTCCGCGTCGAAACGAAGTTGAGCGGTCCGCGTCGAAGCACTTCGGCATGGATGGTCAGTAGTACCTACGGACTGGCCGAATGAACTCATTCGCTTTCCGTGCGACTATCCCATGGGATCTTGCTGTTCGTCAAATGACTTAGTTGCGCATTGCGTCCAATTATCTCAATGATTTGCGTGTCGCTGAATTCCAACTGCTTCAAGACGACGATTTTTATGACCGCTGCGAGCCGAGCCTGCAACCAATAACCACCGGTTCCGCTGATCGCATCAGCAGACAAAGTGACTCGATGCATGACTTGATTGAATGTGGCAAACAAAGCTTTCAGAAAACGATCCTGAGCGGTGCCAACGACGCGTTCAACCAACGCCCAATTGTCGCTGATCAGCTTCGCGAATAATGTGGGCAAAGCTATTTGGGTTGCGGAAGGTAGTGTGGCGAATGCAAAGGGAAACTTGGCAAGTGATTCGCTTGCCTGGAGCGACTGAAATGCATGCTCGAAGGGATTAAGAATCTCCGAATGATCTGAAACATTGGCGAGAACAAGGCATTCCGCGGCTTGCATCAGAGGCATGAATCGCGACTCAAGAAACCCGTGCTTTTCGTACCCTTGAGAAAAAAACACGGTGCAGAATTGCTGATTGGCGTTTACAAAGGCGAACCATTTCCGAATGAACGACTCAAAATCGTCGGCCAAGTCATCGCGAGTAAACAACAGGTCACGGCCAGTCGTGGGCTGCGGCTCATTCGGCTTGACCGCAGGCGAGTACAACCGGTCGAAACGAGATTGCTTTTCATCCTTAAATAGCCTGAACTGGTCCAGGCTCGGAGGACCATCCGAAGCGAAAGTCATCAGCGCGACGAGCGGCCAGACAAATCGCGAGTGGATTTGACCTGCTGTCAACGCTCCGAATTCGCCAACCGAGAACTCTGGAATCTCTTCGAGGGATATCTGTCCGCGAGTCGATCCGCTCGCTGAATTCAAACCAAAACCGGTTGAAATCGTCGCGTCGGAAATCTTGCAAATGAACTGTGCGGGTTGGTCCCACGAGACATCTACCCCACCTTGAGATCTGTGCGCGATTTTCAAGCCGGAGAGGTTCAACCAGGCAGATAATGTCGAAAAGCAGAGTGAGGCCCCGTCGAACAGGGTCGCCTCGGAATCGACGAACGACGTTCCGGCGTAGCCATGATTGGCGTGAATCGTTTCGAGCGATACGCCCGGCATTCCGACGCGAAGGCTCGTGGCGAAACAATTAAACAAGCTGAAAAACTTGCCGTATGGACTGTCGCTGACGACGCCGCGGATAACAGGGTACGTAGCTCCCTGAAGGTTCCATCCTTTCCTGGAACTGCGCCAGAAAGCAGGAGAACAAAGCCCTCCTTCTGCGAGAACCTTAGTGTGCCGGCAATTTGCGTCTCTGGTTCATCCGGCAAGATCCACAGACCGACAGACTCGAAGGACTTCATGGAATCAAGCCGCCGGAACAAAGAAATCGAGGTCAATATCCGACACGAATTCATTCCATCGCGGCTTTGTCGGATGAATCGTGGCGATTCCCTGCGACGGGCCAGACGGACTGGCGATCTCGATTTCGCCGACGATCCACGCCGACATGAGATTGAGTGATATCTGCGCAGTCTCCTTCGAGAGAGCGCACGCGATGACTAATTCCCGGATCGCGTGCGGATCGGTGGCCGGCCCTCCAAACGAGTCCATCCAGAAGTCCAGTTCAATTCCATCCGATGACGGCTCATATTGAATAACCCTGACGCCCTTTTTCTGGACTTCGGAAACGGCCGTGAAAATCGGGTTTGCATCTCTCGGCGGCTGCGATTTGAACCAACCAGATCGCCAATTGCATAGCCTTCTTTCGAGCGCGGGCGTCCTTTCCCAAACGTTCGCCCAAAAGGCCTCGGCCTGGAGATATTCTGATTCATCGGTCAGAAAATTTGGGAATAGGTGGGGCATTGGAACTATTGCGTTGGTTTGAGCTACGGAACGAAGGCGATGCCTTTGTTGATTTCCAAATCAACCCGCTCCTTGTGCGGATTTGGCCTCCGCGGAAAGGACTTCTTACACGGTCCGTGGCCAACTCTTGTTCTTACGACGGTTTGGATGAACTCGCGAACCTCCTGGAATCCCGTTTCCCGCAGCCTGCGGTCGGAAGTGCTAAGTCGGTCAAAGAGAGAATCCACCAGAGACAGTCCATCGGCAGCGGTCAGCGGTTCGTCTTGGGCCCAAGGTTCTGATTCCTCTATCCCCCGTCCTCTTCCGCCTTGCGCCTGGAATCGTCCACGGTGTGGATGTTCTACCTTCGCAATCAACTTGACGCCCCTTAAAGTATAGCTGCCTGACGGGCGGTCAGAACACCACATCGATCGTAGCAATTCCTCCGCGTCAAGGCCAGACGCGACGGTTTCCCGGACAAATGAACGCGGTAACTTTATTCCACAACAGGGTTTGCTCGCCTCTGAGAGACAATACCACCTAACCCGATTATTCCCACTCGATCGTGGCCGGCGGCTTCGAGCTGATGTCGTAGACGACGCGGTTGACGCCTTGCACTTCGTTGATGATCCGCGTCGAGATGCGGGCCAGCAAGCTCGTAGGGCAGATGGCTCCAGTCGGCCGTCATGAAGTCTTCGGTCTCGACCGCCCGCACGGCGATCACGTCTTCATACGTTCGCGCGTCGCCCATCACGCCGACGCTTTGCACCGGCAGCAGCACGGCGAACGACCTGCGCCGTCTGGCGATAGAGCCGGGCCGCCTTGATTTCGTCGACCACGATCGCGTCGGCCTCGCGCAGCGTGTCGAGCCGCTGCGCGGGTCACTTCGCCCAGGCAGCGCACCGCCAGGCCCGGGCCGGGGAACGGATGCCGCCAGACGATCTCTTCGGGCAGTCCGAGTTGCAGGCCCGAGCTTGCGCACTTCGTCTTTGAACAGATCGCGCAGCGGCTCGATCAGCTCGAAGCCCAGATCTGTCGGGCAGGCCGCCGACGTTGTGGTGCAGCTTGATCGTGGCGGCCGGGCCATCGGCGGCGGCGCCGCTTTCGATCACGTCGGGATAGAGCGTTCCCTGGGCCAGGAAGTGCGCGCCTTCGATCTTGGCCGCTTCGTCCGCGAAGCATTCGATGAACGCATGGCCGATGCTTCGCCGCTTTTCCTGCGGATCGGTCACGCCGGCCAGCGCCGTCAAGAAACTTGTCCTCGGCCTGGACGACGTGCAGATCGGTTTGAAAGTGCGTGCGAGAACTCGCGGATCACCGATTCTGCTTCGTCCTTGCGCAGCAGGCCGTTGTCGACCAGGATGCACGACAGCTGCGAGCCGATCGCCCGATACAAGCAGCGCCGCCACGACCGACGAATCGACGCCGCCCGACAGCCCGCAGATCACGCGGTCGCTTGCCGACGCGCTCGCGCACGCCGGTCGATCGTCTCCTCGGCGAAATCGCCCAGCCGCCAGGTGCCGCTGCAGCCGCAGACGGCGCGTGAGAAAGTTGGCGAGCATCTTCGTGCCCCGCGGCGTGTGCGTCACTTCGGGATGAAACTGCACGCCGTAGATCGGCAGCGTGCGATGCTTGACGGCCGCGATCGGGCAGGTGGCGGTGTCGGCCAGCGGAATGAAATCGTCCGGAGACGCCGTGCACCTGGTCGCCGTGGCTCATCCAGACTTCGGTCTCGTCGGGCACCCCGGCGAACAGATCGGCGTGCGACACGATCTCGCACATGGGCCCGGCCATACTCGCGAGCCGGAGCGCTTTGCGACCTGCCCGCCGAGCGCCTCGCAGGCCAACTGCATGCCGTAGCAGATGCCCAGCACCGGAATGCCGAGATCGAAAAATCGCCGGATCGCACTGCGGCGCGCCGGCTTCATAGACGCTCGCCGGCCCGCCGGAAAGGATGATGCCCTTGGGCGCCAGTTCCCGCACGCGGGCCGGCCGTGATGTCGTGCCGCACGATTTCGCAGTAGACGTTCTGCTCGCGCACCCGGCGGGCAATCAGCTGGGCATACTGCGAGCCGAAGTCGAGAATCAACACCCGCTCTTCCGCCGCCGCGAGGACCGGCAATTGCACCGGAGTCGGAACCGGCATCGGCGTTTGCTTCGCGGAATTGACAGGGACAGCGCTCATGGCCGACAGTTTGCTACTGCTTACTAGGTCAAATTGGGAAGCCCGCCATTATGATGATTCGCTGCGATGGGTTCAACGGGCTATCGGTGAAGGGCGGCCTCTCGCTCGCTCCCGCTTCTGGCGAATCCAGCTACGAACGTGCACGAGCGTCGTAGCTGGACTGGATTCGCGAGGATTCAGCGCCCTGGCGCAATGCGTTAAGAGCCGGTAAAACCGGACACGCGGACATTTTTCCGCCGTACTTTCGCTCCCCTCCGCGTTGCCGGCCCCTTGCGGGGTGGTTATAGTGGAGCTTGGCGTTCACGGAGGAAAACCGGTTTGGATTGTGCTTCCCTGTGCAGATACTACTGACGAACGACGACGGCATTTACGCCCCCGGCTTGGCCGCGATGGAGCGAGCCCTGCGGAGCCTGGGAGACGTGGCGGTTGTCGCTCCGGCGACCGAGCAAAGCGGGGTGGCGCATTCGATCACTTTTCTCCGCCCACTGACCGCCAAAGAAGTGTTCGACGGCCCGCGCCGGCGAGGTTGGGCCGTCGATGGCAGTCCAGCGGATAGCGTGAAAATCGGCGTGTTCGAGTTTTGCCCCAAGCGGCCCGATCTGGTCGTGAGCGGCATCAACGGCGGGCTGAACGCGGGAATCAATGTCCTTTATTCGGGCACCGTCGCGGCGGCCATCGAAGGGGCGTTTTACGGGATCACCAGCGTCGCGGTCTCGTTGGAGTTCGACGAGCAGGCGGAGTTCGATCGCGCGGCCGAATTGGCCCTGCGAGTCATCCGGCGAATCCTGGCGACGAAAGCACCGCAACCGCAATTGTACAACCTGAACATTCCGACCCGCGCGATCCGACAACCGCTGGGCGTGAAGGTCGTGCCGATGGGCGTTTATCGATACGGCGAAAAATTCGAGAAGCGAGTCGACCCGCGCGGCCGGAGCTATTTCTGGGCCACGAACGAACCCCTTCCCCCGCGCGGCGAACAAGAAACCGATCTGACGGCGCTGGAACAAGGCTACATCACCCTCACACCGCTGCATTACGATTTGACGCAACGCGGCCTGCTCGCGGAAATGCAGGGCTGGAATTGGGGAAACTTGGAATAGGAAAAGGTGTCAGGAACCGATTCGTGTCATTCGCCTTTGGCACGATCGGACATCAAGTATCGAATCGGTTCCTGACACCTTTTCCTCGACTGCGCTGGTTGAACCCGAACCACCAAACCAACGGACGGACCGTATGACTCGAACCTTTGCATGTCTCGCGGCGGCATTGGCGCTTTTGAGTTTCACCGGCTGCGGCGATCCGCCGAATTCGGGCGTAGCGGTCGCGGCGAGCACCGGCCCACTCAAACCACTGCCCCCGTTGCCGGAAGATCAGAATGCGAAGATAACGCCGCCGCCGCTGGCGCCGAGCGCGCTGCCGGCGATCGAAGCTCCCACGGGGGATCAGCAACAAATTGGTCAACCTCCGGCCAATGGCGCGTCGAATTCCGCGCCGCCTGGCGATCCAGGCCGCATTACTCTTTCGAACCTTTCGGTCAGGCGGTTAGACCAAGCGCGAGTCCATTTTGAAGTCAATTACACTTTCACAGCCGGCCAGCCAAATCCGCAAATCGAGTACGTCCTCGGAGTGTCCGAGAAAGAGGCTAACGTGGCACCGCGCGATTGGCTGGTCAGCGCGATAATCTTTCGTGGGTCAACGCTCTCAAAGAGCGGAACGATGACGGGCGAAGTTCGCCTGGCAGGAACGAGCCCGGATTTCACGGCCGGCGTCTTACCGGCGTGGTGGGGAGTAGACGAACGAGGGGAACGAAAGCAGTTCCTTGGAGCCTACGTCTCGAACGACATCGATACTCCATCTAATGTGGTCTCGGGCGGCACGCCGCCGGCTGCTCCGCCGTCGAACGGCGGCGGCGGATTGCTGCAAAGCCTGTTCGGCGACAACTCAGCGGCAAAGACCCCGACGCCGAACGGTTCGGGCAATTTGCCGAACGCCGCCCCTGCCAGCGGCGCCGCGAGATCGCGCTCTCCGGCGCAGAATCTTGCGCATCAACAAAAGCAAGATCCATTTCGAAGTCAACTACGTGTTCACTCAAGGTGAGCCGAACCCGACGAATTGGTACACCGTCGTGCTGCGCAAGCGCGGCAATGTCGGCGGAGAGTCGCAGCAGGGCGATGTGAAATTCGAAGGGAAAGACTTGCGCCATAGCGGAAAATTCGAAGGCGACGTCAATATGGGCGGACGCAGCCCCTCGTTCGATCTCCACGTCATCGAAGGTTCTTCGCGAGAAGACGCCGGCCGCCAGATTTCCGACGTCGTCGAGGCCGGCATTCGCCGCAATCTCGGGCGTCCGTCCGGAAATACAGCACCGGCCGCCGGCGATCCATCGGCCGACCAAGCGCAGCCACCGCGCCTCCTGCGGCTGGGCCGGCGAACGGCGGCGGTGGTTTGCTCGACAGCCTGTTCGGCAACAAGCCGACCGAAAAAGCGGCGCCGCCGAGCAATACCCCGACTGTTCCGAACAATGGCACCAACAACACGCCGAGCAATCCGCCGGCCGACAACGCCAACGAAATCGCGTTGTCAGGAGTAACCGTCGGCCGAAATCAGGGCGGCCAGGTTCATTTTCTCGCCGCCTACGTTTTCACCCGCGGCCGGCCGGTCGCCTCGAATTGGTACACCGTCGTCGTGCAAGAGAAAACCGGCCGCGGCCCGGCGACGCCCGCGGGCGAGATGAAGATCGACGGCGACAAGTTGCAGCAACGTGGCGATCTCGAAGGCAACGTGACGATGGGCGGCAACGGCCAGGATTTCGAAGTCCGCATCATGGAAGGAACCTCGCGCGACGACAAGGGCCGCCTGATTTCCAACGTCGGCATCGGCGAGATTCACCATGTCGTCAACGGCCAAGACATCGGGCATCCGGAACGCGCCGGTGTCGGCGTCGGCGCCAAGGAAAAGACTACGGGCCCGGCCTGGTCACGACTCCGATCAGCGCCTATTTCGCCGCGAAGCAATTGATCGTGTTCAACATCCAGCTTCCCAACGCGATGAAATTCTTCAAAGCGCAATACAACCGCGATCCGAACTCGCAAGACGAGTTCATGGAAAAGATCATCAAGGACAACGGCATCACGCTACCCGAGCTGCCGACCGGCGAGCGATACGTCTACAATCCGCAGTCGGGCGAATTGATGGTCGAGCATCCCAAGAAATGACGGTCCGACGGTGGCGATCAAAAAAAGCCTCATCTCATCATTGAATCGACAACTCAGGTTTATCTTCCGATGAAGTCTCGCAAACGCAAATTGATCTCGCTTACGGCCCCGCTGGCCGTGGCCGTTACCGCCGCTTTGTTGCTCGTCGGCTCCGCCCGCGCCGATAGCTGGATTTTCCAGCCGTCGTATTACACGCAAGAGCCGGCGCCGGTGGTGAAGATCGGAGCCGCGCGCTATCTGGTTCTCGGCGGCCCGTTCTACACGCCCCCGCAAGGAGAATTCATTCGCAGCGGCTATCGAAACGCGATCAACACGATCCAAGTCGGCAACCAGACGTTCGACCAATCGAACATTCTCGAATCGTGGATTCAGGTGGGCGCGCAATACTAATAGGCATTGCTATCGATCGAATAGCCGTCGTTCGACAGCAGCAGTTTGTCCCACACTCCCAAGTTCGACGGACCGCTGCCCAATTCGACGAGATCGCTGATGAATCGCACGCTGCCATCGGCCATGCAAACGTTCACGCCGCCAGGATGCAGGCTGCGCGTCGTTTGTTGCGTGTTGGCGTTGTTACCGGGCCAGCAAGGCATTCCCAATTGAACCATCACCGGCGTGCCGCCCAGGGCGTTGGTGACATCGCTGCAGCCGTAATTGTCGTCGGCCCATTCCTGAGTGCAATTCGGGCCGTTGTCGTCCTGGTAGACGGTCAACCCCGCGGCCCACAGGGCGCTGGGCGAGGCGCCGCTCATCGCCCAAATCCCGCGCGAATCGTAGGACGTTAGCCCTGCCCGAAGTTCGGCAAGCAGAATCGTATTGCTAGGGCCGTCTTTGATATCGTCGAGCCGCAAGGAGGCGTTGGCTCCCATCACGCCTTGGAGCACCTTGCTACTCCATCCGGAGCCGACCCCGCTCGTGCCCCCTTGGCCCATATATCCCTGGCTGGCGTTCGCCCCGTAGTTGCCGCGCGCCCAGTTGTCGCCAAACCCATTCGTCGTCCCGCTGGGCGCGCTGGTGCCATTGAAGGGCGTGCGATTGTACGGGTCGGTGGGGCAGAGCATGAACGACAGAACCGTGCCGCGCACCAACGGATTGCTCTGCGCGTTGCCGCCAGGGCCGGTGGCCGTCGCGGAGCCGCTGATCGGCTGGGTGATGTTGCCGGATGCGTCGGTCACGAACACCTGGCGAAGGTTGGCCTGATCCAACTGCGGCAAAATCATGATCACCCAGTCCTCGAACAACGTGGAATTATCGCCCGACGAGCCGACCTGCGAAACGTCCAGATTCCAAGTGCCGCCACTTTGCGAACGCCAGACCGAACTGGGCGGAAATCTGCCGAATGCCGTGTGATAAGAGTGCAACGCCAAGCCCAGTTGCTTGATATTGCTCGCGCATTGAAGCCGATGGGCCGATTCTCGGGCCGATTGCACGGCCGGCAACAGCAGCGAGACCAAGATCCCGATGATCGTGATCACGACCAGCAATTCGACCAACGTAAACCCGCGCGACCGGCGACGGCCGGCGCCCAATGACAAACGGCGCATTGATTTTCCCCCGGCAAAACCTTTCCCCATCGTCCTATTGGACACGGGAACGCGATCGATGTCAATTCTCGCGCGATACAGCCTGATACGGCGATACGGCCAATTCTCCGTAGGGAACGCCCTCCGCGGCGTTCCACGCCGGCGAGCAAAGTCGGCGACCGCGCGGAACGGCACGGAGGCCGTTCCCTACAGCGCCCGTTCCTTGTTCAACGCGGCGGCGGTTCATTTGGCAGCAAGCCGCTCCAATTCGGCCATTTCCCGATCCGAAAGCTCCACCTGCGCGGCGGCGATATTCTCTTCCAGATGCTCGACCGACGACGTGCCGGGAATCGGCAGCATTACCGGCGAACGGCGGAGCAGCCAAGCGAGCGCGATCTGGCCGGTGGTCGCGCCTTTTGTCTTTGCCAGCGCATCGAGTTTGCCGCCCGGCTGGGCAAGTTCTCCGGCCGCGATCGGAAACCAGGGGATGAAGCCCAGATGCTGTTCGGTGCAATATTCCAGCACCGCCTCCGATTGCCGGTTGGCGAGATTGAACAGATTCTGCACCGAAACAATATCGACGAGCTTCCTCGCATTTTCGATCTCCGCGACCGACACTTCGGATAGCCCCAGATGCCGAATCTTTCCCTGATGCTGCAGGTCTTTCAGCGCTCCCAGCGATTCCTCGGCCGGCACCTTGGGATCGATCCGATGCAGTTGATAGAGATCGATTCGTTCGACCCGCAAGCGGCGCAGGCTCATTTCGACGCATTGCCGCAAATACTCCGGCCGCGCGACCGGCGCCCATTGATCGGGGCCCTGGCGCGTCAGCCCGCCTTTGGTGGCAATGATCAGATGCGACGGATAAGGATGAAGCGTCTCGGCGATCAGGCGTTCGGAAACTTCGGGGCCATAAGAATCGGCTGTGTCGATGAAATTGACGCCGCATTCGACGGCCCGGCGGAGCACGGCCCGCGCTTCGTCCGGGTTTTTCGGCTCGCCCCAAATGCCCGGCCCGGTGATTCGCATCGCGCCGAAGCCGAGGCGATGGACCTTCATATCGCCGAGCGAAAACGTGCCCGAGGCCGCCGCGTCGATTTTCATCGTGGTTGTCATTGGATTCCTCGCTATTCGGTTTTTCTCACGGGAAAGACAGAGTAACGCGACATTTCTTGTGCGGGCGGGAAGTTGAAAAAGGGGGCTTGGCTCCGAGAGACAATGCAATTTTGCTGAGTGTTTTGGGCGGTTGCGAGGTGCCTGTCCCCTTTTTCAACACGCGGATAGGGATTATAGCGGGATCGCCCGAGCGGCGAAGGATTCTTCCTCACATTCGCTCGACGGATCGAATAGAATTCCTATGGCGTGGAATTTGCCCTGCGATGTCCACGACAATCACCGATTGGACACTTTCGCGAGCCAGGAGACATTCTCATGCAAATCGCCGTGAAGACCTACGCGCGGGAAAAGATCTCCGGCGACGACGCGCCGCCGTCGCCAGTCACGCTTGCCCTCGATATCGGCGGAACCGGGCTCAAGGCATCGCTCCTCAATGAGCAAGGCGAAATGGTGACGGAAAAGGTGCATATCCCGACGCCGCATCCTTGTCCGCCGGATTTGTTTCTGCAATCGCTCGACGAATTGATCACGCCGCTGCCGAAGTTCGATCGCGTGTCGGTCGGTTTTCCCGGCGTCGTGCGTAAAGGCCGGATTCTCACCGCCCCGAATCTCGATCATCATGGCTGGGCCGGCTTCGAGTTGGCCAACGTCTTGAGCGAGCGATTGGGCAAGCCGGTGAAAGTGAAAAACGACGCCGACTTGCAAGGCCTGGGGGCGATTCATGGCGTCGGCGTCGAGATGGTCATCACGCTCGGCACCGGCGTCGGTTCGTCGCTGTTCGACGATGGCTGGATCGCGCCGCATCTCGAGTTTGCCCATACTCCGTTTCGCAAAGGCGAGACCTATGAGGAGCAGCTTGGCAACGAGGCCCTGCATCGCGTCGGCAAGAAACGCTGGAACCGCCGGCTGCACGCGCGATCAAAGTGCTCCGGGCGCTGACAACCTTCGATCGCCTCTATCTCGGCGGCGGCAATGCGAAGAAAATCAATTTCGAGTTGGATCCCGACGTCGAAGTCGTGTCGAACGTTTTCGGCATGCGCGGCGGAATTTGGCTCTGGCGCAAGAGCGCGGTGCCATGAACTGCGAAACCGCCGTGCAAAGCAAGCGACCAATGTAGTAGGCACTCTCCGAGTGCCGTGACCCGCGCGAAAGGCGGCTATGCGCTAATTCGCAACCCCGCGGACGGCATGCGGAGCGTGCCTGCTACAATAAACGAGGACTCGACCATGCATCGCGTAGTCATCATCGGCGGCGGATTTGGTGGGCTGCGGGCGGCACAAAATCTGGCTCGCGCGCGGTGCAAGTCACGCTGATCGACCGGCGAAATCACCACCTGTTTCAGCCGCTCTTATATCAGGTCGCCACCGGCACGCTTTCGCCGGCAAATATCGCCTCGCCGCTGCGGGCTCTGTTCAAGCGGCAGCAAAACCTGACCGTTCTCATGGCCGAGGTGACGGGCTTCAATCTTGCGAAACATGAAGTTTGCCTCGGCCGCGATTCAGCCGATTTCAATAGCCGCGCGGCCGACTCGCACGACGCCGGCGCGATTGCCGGCAGCGCCGTCGGCTTCGACACGTTGATTCTCGCCGCCGGTTCCAGCCACAGCTATTTCGGCCATCCCGAATGGGAGCGGCTGGCCCCGAGTTTGAAATCGCTCGACGACGCCACGGAAATGCGGCGGCGAATTCTCTGGGCGTTCGAAGCGGCGGAGCGTTCCGGCGATCCGGCCGAGGTCGAAAAATGGCTGACGTTCGCGGTCGTCGGCGGCGGGCCGACCGGCGTCGAGCTTGTCGGCCAGATCGCCGAAATCGCGACCAACACGCTGCGGGGCGAGTTTCGCACGATCGATCCCGCCAAATCGCAAATCTATTTGATCGAGGCCCTCGATCGGATTCTGCCGTCGTTCGACGCCGATCTCTCCTCCAAAGCCCAACGAGCATTGACGCATCTCGGCGTGAATGTCCTGACGTTGACTCGCGTAACGCAAATCGAGCCGCAATCGATTTGCGTCGATCGATCCGGCAAGAGCCAAACCATTCCCGCGCGAACCGTCCTCTGGGCCGCCGGCGTGCAAGCCTCGCCGCTCGGCCGAGCATTGGCCGAAGCCGCGGGCGTCGAATCCGATCGATCGGGCCGCGTGCCGGTCGGCGCCGATCTGACGATCGCCGGGCATCCCGAGCTATTCGTCATCGGCGATCTGGCGCTTCTCAACGACGCCGGTGGAAAACCGTTGCCGGCGCTCGCCCCGGTGGCGATGCAGCAAGGCATCTATGCGGCCCGGCTGATTCGCGAGCGGATGAACGGCGGCAAGATTCCTCCGTTCCAATACCGCGACCGCGGCGTGATGGCAACAATCGGCCGCTGGCGAGCGGTCGCCGATCTGCGCTTCGTGCGGCTCTCCGGCGTGCCGGCGTGGTTCGCATGGCTCTTCGTCCACTTGATGATGCTGGTCCAATTCCGCAATCGCATCCTGGTCTTCATCCAATGGGGCTGGCACTTCTTGACCCGCGACCGCGCGGCGCTGCTGATCACGGGGAAAGCGCCGATCGGGCCGCGCGAGGTGAAGCGGCGAGCGATCCGCAGCGCGATGGCCAAGCGAAGGCGCAGTCCCAGCCAGTGGATGCCATCCAAGAAACCTCGGAAGAATCCTTCCCTGCCAGCGACCCTCCCGGCTGGAACAACAGCGCGATTTCGCGCGATCCGTGACGCTGAGACTCCGTGCAGCTAGCATGAATAAACCGATCTACACGCGGGCCGCAGATTCTGCTTCAATCCGCGGCAATCCGATGTGCCAACGAGTTTTGCTAGCAGCGCTGATTGGTTTTGCTTTGCTCCCGGCTTTGGCGCGGCGCAGGGCTATGGTGGTTCATTGCCGCCGGACCAGCCGCGGGCGATTGCGGCGGGGTGGCATTCCGCCGGCCAACCCGTCGCGTATCCGCCGCAGGCGCAACTGCCGGGATCGGCTAGCCCGTCGGATGTTAATCCGGCGTATGCGCAAGCGCCAAGTTATTCCGCTCCGCCAGGATATGCGCCGCCGGCTTACGTCGCCGCGCCGAGTCCGGCGTATGCAACCGTGCCGAGCATCGATGGAACAACGGTCTTCCCCGCGACGCCGATGCCGACGATCGGATCGCGTTGGATCTTCAGTGCCGAAGCGATTTGGCTCGAGCGCATGGACAACAGCGGCGTGATCCTCGGCAACACGGTGACCGACTACGGCTCTGGCCTGGGTTACGTCACCGAAATTCTCACCAGCACCGATGTCTGCTTTCCGCTCGATGCCGGCGTGCGATTGCAAGCCGGCTATCGATTGAGCGATCAGAATTCCGTCGAACTGACCTATTTCGGTTTGCAGCAAGCGTCCGTCGGCCGGACCATTTATGGCGATCCGGTCGGCAACAGTGTATTGGCCTATTCCCCGTGGACGCAAACCGACGCGATCATCGGCGGCTTCAATAACAGCCTGGGTTACAGCTACAGCAGCCGCGTGAACAACGCCGAAATCAATCAGCGCATCGTGCTCACCGGCGGGCCGGCTTGGACGATCGCCGGCTTATGGGGAGTGCGATTCGTGCAGGTTGCCGACAAATTCAACTTGAACGGCTCCGACACGTCCACCGGCGATTTCGAGAACCTCGACATCCGTGCGGCCAACAATCTCATCGGCCCGCAAATCGGCGCCGAATGGACGAGCTACTGGAACCGCTTTCAACTGACCTCGGGCGTGAAGGCCGGAGTGTTCGCAAACTTTTCCTCGGCGAGTTTCTCCAATCTCAATTCCAGCGGCGTGATCTCCGGCAATCCGGCCGGATTCTTTCCCGTCGATCAATCGGCCCACGCAACGAACGTCGCCGGGCTGGTGGAATTCACGCTGATGGCCCGGTATCGCGTGACGGAGCATTTCTGGTTGCTCGGCGGCTATCAGACCTATTATCTCGGCGGCCTGGCTCTCGGCCCGCGGCAGCTCGCCAGCTTCGACCACAGCGGCGGATTGTCGCTCAGCGGGCCGTCGGTTGGGTTGGAGACGAATTGGTAGGTCGTGAAGGGCCGCGTTGGAGTTCACGCTTTAGCGTGCTGGTGCGCAACACGCTGAAGCGCGAACTCCGACGGACCGCCACGCCGGACCGCCACGGAGGGCGTTCGCTACAGTTGCGTTTCACACAACGCTGGCGCGGCGTCGATCGATGCCGCGAGATCGAACGAATCGGTGGCCGCACCGTCGGCGTCGGTTGAATCATTCGTCGATTCATTCGTCGCGTCGGTCGCCGAATTGCTGATGGGCGAGTTATCGGCGTCGTCTTCGGAGCCGGATTTTGTCAGTTGCAAATCCGGCGGCGCCGTCGAGCGGGAAGCGGTGACAGGCGCATCGATCGGCTCGGCGCCAATGATTTGCAGCATTGCTATGCTCGAATTCGCGGCCATTTGCAAAACGCCGCTCGGTTCGAATCGCGGACTCGCCACAGTGTAAATCGCATTGCCCACTCCCGGGGAAAACTGAAAGAAGTGCGGGTGAAGATTCGACACACCCGTCGGACTTCCGGTCACGCCGTTGACGAGATCGCTGATCAGCACATTCGCCACCGGGCTGCCGAGGCCGGTGACCGCGTCGTAGCCCGTGCCGGCGGAATAGACACCGTTGCCGCCTCGGGTGATGTCGTGAAAGTCATTCGCCGGCAGCGAGTAGAGCCGGGCTTGTGCTTGGGCGAGCGCCGGTTTGCCGGCGGCCGCCAGACCTTCGTCGGCGATTGCCAGCAAGGCCGACCATTGCGGAGCGCCGGCGCTGGTGCCACCGATTTCCTGCCAGCCGGTGCCGTAGCGATCGTCGATCGTGTCATAGACGGCAAAGCCGGTGTTCGGATCGGCGTCGTAGGCGACATCCGGATTGCCGCGATAGCCGGTGTTCTGAGCGCCGTCTTGGTAGGCAGGCTCCTTTTCGATCGGGCTCACGCCGCCACCGCTGCCGCTCCACGCGGTTTCGCTGCCGTAGCCGCCGCCGGCCGCGAGATTCAACGTCGTGCCGCCGACCGACAACACATTCGGCGAAATGGCCGGGTACTCGGGCGGTGCGCCATAATCGCCCGACGCGGCGACGAACGTCACCGGATGATTCGCCGCAGTCGTGAATGTCGAGTCGGTGGCCGTTTCGATCCGGTATTCTGAAACATCCCAACTCATGGAGACGACGCTCACGCCCGGTTGAACCTTGGCGTAGTCGACTCCGGCGATCAAATCCGACCAGCGGTCGCTCGTCGTTTCGACCAGCAAGATACTCGCGCCTGGCGCAATGGCGTGGGCCCATTCGACGTCGAGCGAGATTTCCGTGTCCCAGCCCGGATTTCCCAGCGGCAATCGCGTGCTGCCGGTTTGGCTGACGATCTTGAAACTCGGCGGCGCCGCGATGCCGAAGGCCTGATCAAAAACCGCCAGGTCGCCGGCGATATTTGGATCGTTGTAGGCATCGACGATGGCGATCGTTTGGCCCGCGCCGTTGGCTCGCTCACTGCCCGATGACGTGGCAAAGGTTGTCAACTGATCGAAACCGTAGGCGGCGCGGATTTGGCTCGGCGTGTAACCGACGATCGTCGGATTCGTGATCGCAACGGTTGATCCGGCGCCAGCGGCGGTCCGCGCGGCGAACGGCGACACAATCAACGACGACGGGAGCGACGTCGCCGACAACAGATTACGAGCTTCCAAGCATTCGACGGCCAATCGCCGGCGCCGAGCAGGCGTCCGATTGGAGCCCATGACATTGCCTCACGTTGTTTTTGACGGCCGTTCGCGTTTGCCCGCCGTGACCGCTGGCGGAAGTTGAATTCGCGCGGACGCAAGACCGAAGAGGGCGGAACAGTAGCAAATCATCCGCCGGAGAGGCAAGTTGAACTGCGGCGATCGCGAAGTTGGGGCAATGCCGATACAGGGCGACCGCGATTTACGCACGGCGCCGCTTGCTATCATCACTTCTTCGGACACGGAATCGCATACAGCCGCTGGTCGGTCGCGACATACATCACGCCGTTGGCGACGATCGGCGTTTGATGAATGGTCGAGTCGAGCTTGATCTTGTTGAGCACTTTCTTCTCGCGGCCGGCGGCCATGATCCACAGCGTGCCGGTCGTGTCGCCGAAATAGATCTTGCCGTCGGCGACGAACGTCGATGGCCCACATGTACGATTGCGTCTCGTGCTTCCAGACTTGCTTGCCGGTTTCCAGGTCGAGGCAATGGACGGTGCCGCCGAAGTCGCCGACGTACAGCAGTCCGTCGGCGATCGAGACCGTCGAGCAGCGAGCGGTCGATATCGCGGAAGTCCCAGATTTTGCCGGTCTTGGAGATGTCGCCCGTCTGCGTCGCGTCGATGCAGGTGACGCAACCAACGCCCGAGCCGTGCATTGCGGGTCTTGCCCGATCGGCGACGTAAACGCGGTTCTTGTAGCAGACCGGCGTGCCGATGATTTCGCTCGGGCCGTTGCGAGTGCGATACGTGACCGGCTGTCCGTCGCGCGTGCGATATTCGGGCGGATTGCAGTCGCAGATCCAAACGTTTTTCAGCGTGCCCGGCTTGCTGGGGTCGGCATTCGGCACCGGCTTGGGATCGAACGCATAGCACCGGCCATCGCCGCCGCCGTAGAATATCAGCGGCTTGCCGTTCACGACCCCAAGCGACGGGCTCGACCACGAGCCGTGAAAAATCCCCTTGCCGATGTCGGCGTCGTCGACGGCGACGAGCTTGCCCGTCTTCTTATCGAGTGCGATCAGCGAACGGGCCTTCGGATACGGCACGTATTTATGGTTCGTCTTGGCGTTGCAGGTGCCGAAGTAGACGAGATCGCCGTAGACGAGGCTCGAGCAACTCGTCGCGTCGTGCGGCCAGACTTTTTGGCCGGTGAGCAAGTCGTACCGCCACAGGATGTCGGCGTCGGTCGGGTCGAGCTTCAGGGGCGTGCCGGGGACAAGCTTGCGGATCGGGCCGTCGTGGCCGATTTCGAGTTTGTGCTCGATCGGCTTGGCGAGATAATTAGCTTCGTCGAGAAACGGCCCGTCGTTGCCGTTGTAAAGCCCATTCGCGTCGAGGCAAAGAATTTCGCAATGGCTGGTGACGGTGTAGACGCGGTTGTCTTCGATCGTCGGCGAGGAGCAGATGCCGAGTTCATGATAGTCGGCTTCCCCTTCGACTTTGGAGACGACCAATTGCCAGAGAAACTTGCCGTCGGCCTCGTTGAAACACATCAGCACGTTTTTGTCGCCGGTGTATTTCGGGTTGCGCGGCGAGGCGTTGTTCGTGCCGACGAACACTTTGCCGCCCGCGATGACGGGATTGCCATAGGTGTGCGAGCCGAGCCGGACCGACCATTTCACGCCGCTCGTTTTCGGATTCGCGCGGTCCGACGGATCGAATCGGACCGGCAAGCCCTTGGCGTCGGAAACCATGTTCCGATCGAGCGTGCCGCCCCATTGCGGCCAATCCTGAGCAACGCACCGCGACACTCCGCCACGGCACGCCAACCACGCCGCCGCTATGCAAACGCCATAGGTCAAACGTAAAATGATGCGCATGCGGGCAACTCGCTTCCTGGCTTAGGTGGGAAGGCGCAACAAGAGGCCTTGTATGGGAATCATGACGCGGAAATTGGGCACGGAATATGTCATCAGCTCCGATCGCAGCGCCACCGACGCACCCGTCAACCGCGCTCCAAAATCTCGGCCTTCGGAAAACTACGAGGTTTGGACGGGCGACGCATGGTCGGCCGAAATGACGGCCGCAAAAAAATTCGAGACGCTCGACGACGCCGACGAATATGTTCGGGCAAACTTCAAAAAAGTTACAGGGCAGGGTTAAGGCTTGTGTTCAGGCAGGGCCGCGACTCGGAATTCAGCCGAGTGGCGACGGATGGCGCTCTGGCGGGAAAATCTGCGGGGGAATGTCTGCGGCGGGAATCTCTATCGAACCGAATCTCTCGACTTCTTTCTTTTTTGCCCTCTTGGCGTTCGTCGCGGTAAGCCTCTTCGTCCGCCCCGTTTAGTTTAGCAAGAAATTCACAATCCTGCATGCGTGGCCCGTGCTCGCGGGATTTTTCTTCTCGGCGATCCGCAGTGTCAATTCGTGGTCGCCGTCGGCCAAATCGCCGCTGAGCACGTAAGTCCAAGGAATGTGCAGTCCGCTGCTCCATTGGGTGAACAAATCCTGCGTGCCGGTTGGCTGGCCATCGACACTATACTCTACCATGCCGGCGTCCGGTCCAGCGGCAACAAAGATTCCGATCGCCGTTCCCGAGAATCTCAGCTTCAGCGTCGCGCCGGCTTCTTGGGCCACCAGCATCGGCACGTCAACGAAGCCTTTTCTCGTGCCGGCCCGATCGCTCGGCTTCCATGCCTCTTCGATTTTCCAGCCGCTCACGAGTTTCGCGTCTTTGATGTCGCCCAGCCGGCCGCGGAAGTAGCTCTTGGGATCGAGCGGTTCTGGCGGCAGCGGATGCGGCTTGATAATCGCGTCGGCGGCCAGCGGCTTTTGCCAGGCGGCATCAAACAACCGGCCGACGCTACGGGCATATAGCGCATGGCCGAACGGCGCGGGATGCAGATCGCGGAAATCTTTTTCCCAGGTGAATTCGCCCGCCCGGATTCGCTCCGTCACTTCGTGAGCCAAATCGATCGAAGCGACTTGATAAAGAGCGGCCACCTTTTCATGGTTCGCAATGACCGCCGGCGTCTTCCCTTGGTTGATGAGCACCATCTTGCCCGGATCGACGAAATGCAGCATCACGATATCGATCTCGGGCTGCAACAGCCGGGCATGGCGAACGATCCCCTCCATGCCACGAATCTGCACCTGATCGGAAAACCCGTTCGTGTCGTCGTTGACGGCCGCCTCCTCGAACAACAAATCGACCGGCCCACGGCTGAAAACATCACGCAACAGCCGAAATGCTCCTGGAGTCGAGCCAGTCGAAGAGATGCCGGCGTTGATGAAATCGAACTTCGTCTGTGGAAACCGCTTTTGCAGATCCTTGCAAACCAACTCGCGCCACAAGCCCCCTTCGGTAATCGAGCCACCCATGAAAGCGACACGGCCGATTTTCGCATGTTCGAAGCGATAACGGCAATTGTCGAGCCCGCCGCGGAGCGTGAAATAGTCGTGGCCATACGGCGTCGCTTTTTGCGCCGACACCGCTGCCGGATCCGCGGCAAGTGCGGCGCAGAGCGCAACGCGAAACGCTAGTACGGCAAATGAGCTGGTCGCCAGCGTCGCCGCCACCAAAGATTTAGTTGTCCAATGCCCCATGCTTCAAGCTCCCGCGTTAGGTTCACTTTGCAGTCCGCAGTATAAGTCTCCGGCGATCGATTTGCACTGCTGGCACGGCCGAACCCATTAGCCCGTCCAAAAACCCCCAATATCCGCCGATGCCAGCATATCTCCGTTAAACGCTACCGCCCGCAGAGCCGATACAAACTTCTAGCGACCGATCGCCGGGTGCATTGTGCCAGACGACAGCCGGGTTGCCGCCGCCTCTGTTCGAGGTTTGCGCCGGTGAATATCCATCCCTCTGCTATCGTGAGCCCGGAAGCCCAAATCGGCCAAAATGTCGTCATCGGGCCGCTGTCGGTGATCGAATCTGATGTCGTCATTGGCGACCGCTGCCAAATTGCCGGCCATGTCGTCATCAAGAATGGCACACGGCTCGGCTCCGACAACGAGGTTTGCGAAGGCGCCGTGCTGGGTGGATTGCCGCAGCATGTTCACAAGCCGGAGCATCCAGGACTGCTCGTGCTCGGCTGTGGCAACACGATCCGCGAACAGGCCACGCTCCATCGAGCCATGAAGGAAGGCTCGGCCACGGTTCTCGGCGACCATAATTTTCTGATGGCCAACGCCCACGTCGGGCACGACTGCCGCCTGGGCAACCATATCGTCATGGCCAACGCGGCGCTGCTGGCAGGGCACGTTTCCGTCGAACGATCGGGCGTTCATCTCCGCGGGCGTCGGCGTGCATCAATTCTGCCGGGTCGGACGATTGGCAATGATCGGCGGCCACGCCGGCATATCCCGAGACGTTCCCCCCTACGTCTTGATCGAACATTCAGGCTCGTCGGTGGTCGGGTTGAATATTGTCGGCCTGCGGCGCAGCGGTCACACATTGGAAGAAATCAACCAGCTAAAGGCCGCCTACCGGATCATCTATCGCCGCGGACTGCGGTGGAACGACGTGCTGGAGCAACTCCAGGCCACGTTCACAAGCGGCCCGGCGGCTCTGTTCAACGAATTCTTCCGCGGCGGCAAGCGCGGCTTCGTGCAAGAACGGCGCATGCCGCCCGGCGCGACGCTCAAAATCCGCCCGATGGTCGAAGACGATGCGCCGGCCGAAGGCGAAACGCGCACCGAGCGGCGGACGAAAGCAGCCTGATCGATTGCGCGCCCCGGCCGATCGGCGAATCGCCGGCGCTATTGCTTTGGCGGCTTTGCTTCGCGCACGGCGCTCCGTGCTCGTCGCTGAGCACCAGGATCGAGAACTTGTCGACAAAGTCGAGCTCGTTCGTGTTTAGCGACGTGTAATCAAAGCAGCCGCGCAGGTCGGTGTAGCCGTCTTTGTAGTATTTCACTTCGCCGTTCTTCATTCGGGCATAGACCTTCACATACACCTTCGGCAACGGCGCGCCGTCTTTGTCGTGCGTCACCCAAAGCTGGCCGTAGTTTTCGACGACTTTGACTTTTAGTGCGTTCGAATAATAAGCCTGCGATTGCGTTTGCCCGGCGCCGACGATTTCGACCAGCACGTTGCTATTGAGTAGCTTGGCCGGCAAGGGGAACTCGAAGTTGGTCGCGCCGGCCGGGAGCTTGATCGTTTCGCTCTGGTTCGGCAGGATGTTCGAGAATTGCTTGGCCTCGCCTTGCACGAATGGATTGCGGCTGAACAATAGCTCGATGTCCATTTGGTAGTAGTTGACCTGCACGGATTTCAGATTCTGGTAGTTGATCTTCACCTGCTTGGCTTCGACGGTGAAGTCGAACGACGGCGTGCTGGCCGCTTGGGCGGTTTGCACTTGCGTGCGATCTTCCTTGTCGACCACCTTCACGCTTTGCTTGCCGATCTCGTCGGCCTGGTTGACGATGTTGGCGAACGCTTCGCGCCAGCGATCAACAGGATACTCGGCATATTTCGCGGCAATCTGCCGGGCCAGCTTGGGCTCCGATTTGTAGAAATCCAAATACGCTGCGAAGTAGTCGTATTGCAGATGCGTCGCCAATTGTGCCGGATCGACGCGGCTGAAGAAATCGAGCGACTCGTCGACCCGATCTTGCAGCAGGAGATAATAAATTACGGCCATCCGCTCAGAGCTATCCAACTGCGGGCGGTAGCTCAGGATCGTCAGCAGATGCTGATATTGGGCCAAGAAGCGGTCGTTGAGAATCTCACGCTTGCGGCCGAGTTGACCGACCCGGGCGTTGACCAGCGGCCGATAGTCCATCTGCTCGTAGGAATGTCGTACAATCGGATCGATCGTCAACAGCGGGCTATCGAGCCATGCTCCGCACTCGCTGACAAACTGATTCGCGAATTGCAGGAACTGGCGGATGGCCGGCACGTCGTCGTGCTTTACGCCGTACGACCAGAGCGTGTTGTTGTAAACATGCCGCGCGGCCAACAGCGGGATCACTTTTTCGAAGAATGCTTTGTCTTGCACGCGCCAGGCGATGCGGTCGAGATTCACCCGCAAGACGTTTTCCGTCTTGAGGAAATTCAACACGTCGTCTTCGGAGCCGTATTGCGAGATGTAGTCCCACGATTGCTTGTCGATCTTCGTCAATTGCTTGACGACATTGAACGTGAACGGGGCGGCAAAGCCGAGCACTTCGCCGCTGCCGACCGCGCTATTGCCGGCCACTTGCACCGGATAATGGGCAAATTTGCCGGGCAGCGGGAAATAGAAGCGGTATTCGAGCGTTTGCGTGTGATAGGGATCGAGATCGAGATGGATGCTGTGCGTGTATTGGCCGCCGGCGACCGGCAGCGCGCCGGTCGGGATTTGCAGCAGCACTTCGACTTTCTTTTTCGACGAGGTGGGATTGGTGACGACGATGTGGCAGCCGTAGACCGTGTCGATCAGGAACTCCTCGGTGACGAATTTGTCAACTTGTTCGCCGTTTTCCTGGCGGAACTGGTCGCCGCTGCGGAAGAAGTTTTCGCTGACCAGGATCGGCGTATGCTCGGCCACCTTGGCGGCCGGCTGGATTTCTTCGTGGTAGACGATCATCGGACTACCGGCCGTCAGCGTCATTTGAGTCCCTTTGAACTCCGTCTTGTGCTCGGCCGCCTTGAACGGCAGATCCACGAGTGCCAGCGCCACGAGCATTTCCGGGAAGTTGTGCGTCGGTTCGGCAAGGTTCGTCGAGTAAAACGGCTTTTCAAGGGCCGGGTCGAAGTTGGCGTAATCGAGCCAAAACGAATTGGCCGAGATCAGCGCAGCGGTCTGCTGTTCGAGCGGCAGATGATAATAGTTGCTCTCGACCCATTCCATGGTTTTGTCGAGCTTGCGGTAGTATTGCTGGACTTGCTTGAGTTTTTCTCGTTCATCGACTGCAAAGCCGTAATCGTCGTTCATGTCTTTTGCCGATTGTTCTCGCAGGGCTCCGCTACGGCGAAATGCGCGAGATAAATCGGCCTTCTTGGCCTCCGCCCGCCCCTCGCTCTGAGCCATCGGCGGAGCGGCCGGCGCCGGTGCTGCGGGCGGCGCCGGTGCGGCAACGCCTCCCGTGGGCCCGTTGGCGACGTCGCCAAATGTGATGCCATTGACACCGGCGCGTAGCATCGGAGTTTCCCGCGCCTTGGTTTGTGCTTGTTGCAGTCCCAGCCGATCTTCCGTATCGAGCGAGCTTCCCTTCAGCGCCGTCTGAAACAGATGCGCGAATCGATCGGGATCGGGCGGCAACAGCTCGAATTGATCCTTCACGAACCGCGCGGTGACGCCATGTTCGCCGTGAATTCGCTCGCTCAATAGAATCCGCTCCCAAGTGTTGAGCTGCTCGAAATTCCACGGCTTGAGATAGTCGCTCAAATCGTCTTCGAGGAACCAGTGATCCAAGAATTGTTTTTCCTTCTTGTTCGCCAGATACGGCCGGATCGCCGTCTTGAAGAACTCGGGATCTTTCTTGTAGAGGAAGAAATGAAGCTCGTGGCTCGCGTATTTGCGATAGAGGGCCCGCTTTTCCTCCAGCTTCAATGTCGGCCAGGTCTTGATGAAGTTGAACTCGACCAGTTTCGGATCGCCATTCAATGCCGCGTAGAGCGAAAACACGCGCGGAATGCTGTCGTACGCCTCGAAGTGCGTGCTGGTAATATCCGGCACGACGAGCGTTCCCTTGGCTTGTAGAATGCTAATCAGCTTCTGCTGCGTGTAATGCAACTTCGGATCGAGCCCTTTGGCCAAGCGTAGATCGAGATATTCCGACTTCACATCCGGCAGCGCCACGATCCGGCTCACCGTGTTCTGCGGATCGACGGCCAGGAACAGCAATTGCTGATGCGGCCCAAGATCGGCCCGTTTGAACTCGACGACGCCATTCTTATCCGGCTCGATGTTGGCCACGACGATCGAACTCGACGCCAGGAAATCGAGATCGGCGAAGTCGGCCGGCGGACCGATCGAACGTTCGGCGGAAAAAGGTCCAGTCAGAGATTCTCCATCGGCGGCGGGCAGTCGTCCCTGAAACTCCTCGCCAGCTTGTGCCGCTTGTTGCCCCGTCTCCGTGCTGCGAATAGCCCAGGGATTCAACAACAAGCTCGGCCGTTCGAGCATGTTGCCTGGATACTTACGTGCAAACTTGCGATCGATGATGTAGCGGTATTCGTCGCCGATATTGCGGCCCGCGATGTATTGCGATTCGGCCCGCGGTTCCGTGCGTCCGCGAGGTTGGGGCATGTGAACTCTGGCCAAGATTCCAAACGCCCCAAACGCCGGATCGAAGCGCGTCGCCAGCACATGCACGCGCGCCAGCGGCGACACATTGACCAAATGCACGCGAACCATGTCGTCGGTCACTTCGACCTGCTGCATCTGTAGCGGCTTGCTATTGCGCACCTCCAGCTTGCGGTAGCTGCCCATTACATACGCGCCGCGATGATCGCCCTCGGTAAGCCGCACGCGAATCTGCCGGCCGCTGGATTTCAGGAGCAGCGAATAATCGCCCGGCGGCAGTTTTTCCAGCGACAGCAAGCCATCCTTGGTGGAGATGTTCTCGAAGCGATCGGCGACGAACTGTTCACCGCGCAATTCCAATAGCGAAAGCTCCGCGCGATCCGGCTTGGCTTTATCGCCCATGTACGGCACTTCGACCGGCGTCTCCGCTTCGCCTTGAATCGTGCCAGGATACGTGTGCTCATCGTGCAACAGCGTCCAACTATGTGAAACGCCCTGCGGACTGCTGGCCGTGACGGTCAACACGCCCGATAGCGATCCCAGATTCACTTCCCCCTTGGCGTCCGTCGCCAGCGACACGTTCACCACCTGCGTGAAATCGCGCATCTTCAAGGTCAACTGCACCGGCCGGTCCGGCTTGGCTTCGCCCGTCTTGCCCAGTAGGTCGATAATGTAGTCGCCGCCGACGCGGGCAAAATGCAAGTCCTCGGTCTTGTCGGTGCGGTCGATCTCGTTGATCGAAAACGCCTGCTCCGCCGCCAGATCGACTTTTTGATTGTGGCTGTAGTTCTGAATCTTGGCCTTGAGCGTGAAACGGATATTCGCCAGCCGTTGCGGCACTTGGAATTCGTACACCGTCTCTCGATCGGCGAACAACTTGAAATCGGGCACTTCTTTCGTGCTGACGACGCCGTCCAAATCGGTCGAACGTGATCACCAACCGCACGTCTTCCAGCGATTTGCGCGAAATCGGCGTGCCGTTGACCAGCAACTGCGGCCGCAGAATCAATTGCGCCTTCCGCCGGCCGATCAGCTCCTCGCGATCGACGTACATGGCCGCGTCGAGATGATAATTCTCGGCCTCTTGTTCGACATAACCGAGCGACGAAAACCCGCCCAGCGACATCACCACCGGCTGCCGGCCCGGCGCGTTGGAAAACGGCGCGGCGATCGTGCCATCCTTGTCGGGCGTATAAAGCGTGCCTGCCAGCCACAACACGGCTTCGGGCTGCGGCTTGTTCTGCTCGTCGAAGATCGTGAAGATCTGCCCGGCGACGCTGGTGCGCACCAGGAATTGCAGCTTTCCTTTGCGGATCAACGCCCGGCTGGCTTTGCCGTTGCCGATGAAATCGATGACATACACGCCGCGATGATTGAGCACCGGAAACTCAAAGTGCCGCCGCACGCGCAATAGCGGCGGCTCTTTGTAGGTGTAGGTTTTTTCCTCGTTGGCCACCAGGCCGTCGAGATTGATGTCGGGACCGATTTCGCGGAGATGCTCCCGATAAAAGTTCTGCGTGTTGACCTCGAACACTTTGACGATCAGCGTGTCGACATTCTTCACGAACAAATCGAGCGACACCGGCTCGTCGGCGGCCAGTTCGGTCTTGTTCGTGAACGCGAAATCGAGATCGATTCGTTCCTTGAGTTGCTTGTATTGCTCGGGCGGCAGCAGCGAATAGAGCTTTTCGGCGTCGCCCAAGCCGTTGACGATCTTCGTCTCGGCAAAAACTTGCTTTAGATACTGATCGCTGACGTAGGGCTCGAACGCTTTGTAATCCTTCGCGTCGAGCAAAAAGTGCTCAAGATAGCTGTGCACCAGCGGCTCATCGTCGCCGATCGGCGGCAAGGCCGTCTGCTGCGAATAATCTTGCTGCAAGTTGGCGGCCTGTTGCCGCCGCTCGATCGGCTCCATGAACTTTGGCGAAATGTAGCTCGTGTTCTTCGGCAGCTTGAGGTATTGCAGAAACCGCTCGAGGTCGTATTTGCCTTGCGAACGGTCGAGCAGCAGCCGGTGATAGAGCACGTGGGCCTTGAGCGAATTGTGAACCGGATCGAGCGTCGAAACGAAATCCCACAGCCGGTCGAGATACGCCGCGAGCGCCGCCGGATCCTGCCGCCAATTCACATCGTCCGACGGCGCGAGCCGCGTCAGATACGTGTTGATGAAGTTCTGCTGATTGCGCAATTCGGGCTTGAGCTTCAGCAGTTCATCGAGTTGCGCGAGCAGCAGCAGCCGATGGATCTGAAACTGCCCGAACCCGCCGCTATTGACGTAGTTCAAATCATCGACGATCAGCTTGACCAGATTCGGATAATCGGGCCGCGTCAGCACGGCAAGCAAACTGCGCCGCTGATCGGGCGTTAGCTTCAAAGCGATGAGCCAATCGATGGCTGCCGGCTCGAAGCCTTGCACCGTCGTGGGATACTGACCGAAAGCCTGCTGAATCAGCCGCTGGCGCGCGATCAGCGCCGGATCGAGCTTCGGCGGCAAATTCGGCTTTTGGTTAAGCTGCTCGCGCTGATGATTGAACTGCAAATTGAGCCGCTCGCGAATCAGCGCCAGAGTGCGCTGCGGGTTCGTCTTGTAGGTCAGCAGCGCCTCGCGGTTCTGAATCTCGCGGATGCGGGGTGTATCGCGATAACGATCGATCCAAGCCTTGAGCGTCGCATCGACCTGATCCCATTGCTCGAGGGCCTGATAGTGCAGACAGGTGTAGAAGTAATAGTCTTCCGAGCCGGGAATCAATTGCTTCAGCGGGACGGTCCGATCGGTGGCCAGCGAATAATCCTCGATCCACCCAATTTCAGCGGCGGTGGCGTGCGAAACGCCAAAACCCCACCCGCCGCCAACCGCCGACAGAACCAAAACCGCCAAAACCGCCGAAAGCAAGTTGCGTCGTTTCATCGGTAAACTGCTCATGGAAAAGAAGATGCGACCAACCGAATCGCGGCAAAGAGAACGACAAACGGCCCCCGGATGCCTCTTTCGACGCCATTCGGCCGTGAAAAGTT
>CAVTYW010000033.1:0-215392 GCA_963738955.1 Pirellulales bacterium
CCAAATTCCGCGTAACGAATGGGACGAAACCGAAGAGCCGCCCGCAAATCGGCCAACATCTCAAGGTGCTGATCGAAGAGGTCGACGAAAGCACCGATATCGAAGACCCGCGGCCTGATCGCACTCTCGCAAGCGCAAGGCCGCAAGATCGAAGAGTGGAACAAGGTGATGGATTCGGTCAAGGAAGGGGACGTTGTCACCGGCATCGTCACGCGAAAAATCAAGGGCGGATTGCTGGTCGACGTCAGCGGCGTGAATGTGTTCCTGCCGGCCAGCCAGGTCGATATCCGCCGTCCGTCCGACATTGGCGATTATGTCGGCCGCACCATTCAATGCCTGGTGCTGAAGATCGACGAGGCGCGCCGCAACATCGTCGTCAGCCGCCGGGCGCTGATCGAACAAGAACGGGCCGAGAAGAAGAAACAATTGCTGGAAACGCTGGAAGTCGGCCAGCTGCGCAACGGCGTGGTCAAGAACATCGCCGAATTCGGCGCGTTCGTCGATTTGGGCGGCATCGACGGCCTGTTGCACATTACCGACATGAGCTGGGGCCGCATCGGCCATCCGTCGGAAATGGTGGCCATCGATCAGGAAATCGAAGTGCAAATTCTGCACATCGATCGCGAGCGGGAAAAAATCGCCCTGGGCCTGAAGCAAAAGACCGCCAGCCCGTGGGACCAGGTCGAGGAGAAGTATCCGGTCGGCTCGTCGCACAAGGGCACGGTGGTGAACGTGATGAGCTACGGCGCCTTCGTGAAGCTGGAAGAAGGCATCGAAGGCCTGGTGCACATCAGCGAAATGTCGTGGACCAAGCGGATCAGCCATCCGAACGAATTGGTGCACATCGACGACGAAGTGAGCGTGGTCGTGCTGAAAATCGACAAGGAAAAGCACGAGATTTCGCTGGGCATGAAGCAAACCCAGGACAATCCTTGGGACAAGGTGGCCGATCGCTATCCGATCGGCACGCTGGTCGAAGGCACGCGTGCGCAATCTCACGAACTACGGCGCCTTCATCGAAATCGAGGAAGGCATCGATGGCCTGTTGCACGTCAGCGATATGTCGTGGACTCGCAAAATCAGCCATCCGAGCGAAGTGGTCGAAAAGGGCCAGAAGATCAAATGCAAGGTGCTTTCGGTCGATCAGCAGCGCCGCCGCATTGCACTTGGGCCTCAAGCAGCTTGAGGAAGATCCCTGGGCGACCGATATCCCGAACCGCTATCAGTCGGGCCAGGTCGTGAAAGGCACGGTCACGAAGCTCACGAACTTCGGCGTCTTCGTCGGCCTGGAAAATGGCCTGGAAGGGCTTGCTGCACATTTCGGAGTTGGCCGACCATAAGGTCGAGAATCCGGAAGAAATCGTCAAGGTCGGCGACGAAATCGAAGTGAAAATTCTGCGCGTCGATACCGACGAACGCAAAATCGGCCTGTCGCGCAAGCGCGTGCAATGGGCGGAAGATGCCGCGGGCGAAAATGGCCAGACCCCGGAAGGCGCAGCGGCGACCGCTTCTGCATCTGCCCCATCAACTCCTCCAGCAGAATTGAAAGGCGGCGTCGGCGGCAAGAGCGGCCCGCTGATCGGACCGGCTGAGACGGGCGAGTAACCGCTAAGAACTCGGGCAAGAGATCATCTCAAATCATCGGCGTCGCTGCTGGAATCCTCCGGCATCGACGCCGTTTTCGTTTTCCTTTTGCCAACGTGTTTTTCCTTAGCCCACGCCTTTAGGCGTGGGATGCGGACGAGTGAAATGCACCCTCAGCCCGCTTCAGCGGGCTTACCAATTCGCGGCTTTAGCCACCAGCGCAGCGCAGAGCGCGATTCATGGTTTGGACGTCCGACAGTCTGGCTTAAGCCGAAACCAAGCCCCGTGAACGGGGCTGGAAAAAATCCATTGATCGATACCGCGACCCAGGCGTGAAACGCCTGGGCTAGGAAAAAACACCGAAAAACTCCCGTAATTTATTGCGCGGCGCCACAGGCGGCATTTCTCGCACAATCGGCACCCCACGCGTCGCCGCCGGTCATTCCTCGCCGCGTGCAATCCGCCGAGCCCGTCTTTTCCGCACGGCCCGAACCTCGGCTACATTCGGTCCACCTTGTCGCCCGCGAAGCCGGTTGGAGAAAGCAGCGCGCGAGCGTCGATAGTTTGTTTGTCTCGATCGACACCTCGCTCACTCCCTGCCCAGCTTCGACTTATGGCCGCACCGCGACGCAAATCCTCCGCCGCCGTTCAGACTCCGCTGGAAACCTACCTCCGCGAGATCAACGAAACGGCCCTGCTCTCGGCACGCGACGAGCAGGACCTGGCACCAGCCATCGGCCTCGGCGACACCCGCGCCCGCGACCGCATGGTCCGGGCCAATCTGCGGCTCGTGGTCAATATCGCCCGCGGCTACACCGGCAAGGGCCTCGAGCCTGCAAGACCTCATCGAAGAGGGAAACCTCGGCTTGCTCCGCGCCGTCGAAGGTTTCGATCCGGCGATGGGCACTCGCTTCAGCACCTACGCCAGCTACTGGATCAAGCAATCGATCAAGCGGGCGCTCGATCAACAGCGCGAAAACGATCCGCATCCCGGCCTACATGGTCGAGTTGCTCTCGAAATGGCGACGTGCCAGCGCTCGGCTGACGGAAGAACTCGGTCGCACGCCGACGCCGGAAGAAATCGCTCGCGTGCTGGGCCTCGCCCGCAAGAAGCTGCCGATCATCAAGAAAGCGATCCGCATCTACAATTCCACCCCGCAAACCGATCAGACCGAAGCCGGCTGGTCGCTGGGCGAGATGATCATGGATGAGAATCTCAAAAGCCCCGAAGACGTGAATGCTCGCCACCGACAATCTGACGCACGTCATGGCGATGCTCAAGACGATGGACGCCCGCGAGGCGACCGTGCTGCGAATGCGATTCGGCCTCGACGATCAAGAGCCGCGCACGCTAAAAGAAATCGGCACATCGCTCGGCCTGACGCGCGAGCGCGTCCGTCAGATCGAGACCGAAGCGCTCGGCAAGCTGGCCGATGGGCTGGATGCGACGAAGTGAGGCGGAAGGCTACAGGCTTGAGGCTGTAGGCTTGAGGCCGAACGGAGGGACCGCACGTCCAGATAGCGGCCAACGTTGCGCTTGCGGTTTCGCGCGAGTTCGTCGCTGCTCGCCCACCGCATCTCCTCCGGCTATACTGGACCGCGCGCCCGCTTCCCGCGTCCCCGAGGTGTCGCATGTCGCTCACGTCCACCGGAATCCTTCTGCCCGACTATATCCGCGCCATTCCCGACTTCCCCAAGCCGGGCATTTTGTTTCGCGACATCACGCCGCTGTTGGCTTGCGCCGAAGCGTTTCGCGAAACGATCGCTCAACTCGCCGAGCATTACCGCGGCGCGGGCATCCACGTCGTCGCGGCCGCCGAAGCCCGCGGTTTCTTGTTCGCCGCGCCGCTGGCGCTGGAATTGAACGTCGGCTTCGTACCGGTCCGCAAGCCGGGCAAACTGCCGTTCGACACGCACGCCTTTCACTACGAATTGGAATACGGCACCGATACGCTGGAAATGCACATCGACGGCGTCGCCGCCGGGCAAAATGTGTTGCTGGTCGACGACCTGCTGGCAACCGGCGGCACGATGCAAGCCTGCTGCCGGCTTGTGGAGCAAGCCGGCGCCAAAGTCGCCGGCTGCGCTTTCGTAATTGAACTGCTCGGTCTAAACGGCGCCGCGCCTGGCCCCGCATTCGACGTTTAGCCTGATACAATATCCATAGCCGTGTGTTGCTCGATTTACAGTCCCAGATTCGGCATTCGCGGTTCGCGTTATTGAGACCGAGCACAAACTGCCATGCCGGACCGCGTATACATCGAAACGTCGTTCGTCAGCTACTTGACCGCGAGGCCAAGCCGCGACTTGGTTGTTGCTGCGAACCAGCAACTCACCCATGAATGGTGGGACAAACGGCGGAATGACTTCGAGATGTGCGTTTCCGAATTAGTTTTGGACGAAGCCGGAGCGGGCGATCCGCAGGCCGCGCAAGAACGACTGCAAATCCTGAAGGGCATGACGTTGCTCGACACTACGGACGAGGCCTCGAGATTGGCGGAGGAGTTGGTCGCGATGAGTGCGCTCCCTGCGAAGTCCGCCGCCGATGGGTCCACATTGCCGTTGCAGCCGTTTGCGGTATATCATTCTTGTTGACGTGGAATTGCCGCCATTTGGCAAACGCAACCATGTGGCCGTTGATTGAGGCCGTTTGCACCCGAAACGGGCGCAACTCGCCTATTATCTGCACTCCCGCCAAACTGATGGGGACAAGTTTATGAACGATCCGATTGTTGAAGAAGTCCGTCGGATACGAGACGCGTACGCCGCTCGGTTCAATTACAGCGTGCGCGAAATGGTTCGGGACCTCCAAGAGAAGCAGAAACGGAGCGGGTGCAAATACGTTTCGTACGCTCCCGCGAGGGTCGAGCCGAAGCCGGCGTTGCCTGTGGCGCCGTCCGTCCCGCCCGCCACCGAGACCCCAGCGCCGCAATGATTTGACAACCGCATTCGCAGCGAGACCGCCAAATGCCAGCAACACAGTTTGACGGGCCCATCGAGCGTTTTCGGTACATAAACTCACGAGCGGCGAATCGCACATGAGTCGCATCGCGGCGGGACGAACGAATCCGTGGCTGGTGTTTCTGCTGCCGTTTGTCGTGTTCATGCTCGTCGGGAGTTTCGAGCCGACTCCGCCGGTTGATGCGGATCAACCAGTCGCGGCGGCAACCGGCTGGTTCAACCTCGGCATTCCCTATAGCGCCTATCCGAAGATTTACACGATCAAGATTGTTCTTACGCTTATTGCGGTCGCGTTTGTCTGGCCTGGCTATCGGCAGTTTCCTTGGCGACTCAGCCCGATTGCAATTGGCGTTGGCATCGTGGGCGCGGCGGTGTGGATTGGATTGGCGATGCTGCAACGGCATCTCGTTGTTCGCTGGGGTTGGGATCTTGAGGCGGGCAAGCGGAGTGCGTACGATCCGCTCGCACAATTGAAAGACCGACCGGCATGGGCTTTCATGTTCCTGGCGATCCGGTTTGTCGGCCTGGCGCTCGTCGTGCCGGTGATTGAAGAATTTTTTCTGCGCGGGTTCGTGATGCGGTTCGTTGTCGCGGCCGATTGGTGGAAGGTGCCGTTCGGCACGGCTACGCGCTTGGCGATCGTGGTCGGAACGGTTGTGCCGGTGCTGATGCATCCGCAGGAAGCGCTGGCCGCCGCGGTGTGGTTCTCGGCGATCACTTGGCTGATGCTGCGCGCCCGCAACATCTGGGACTGCGTCGCGGTTCACGCGGTTACAAATTTGCTGCTCGGCGTGTACGTGGTCGCCAGCGGGAATTGGTGGCTGATGTGAGAGCGGCTATTCATGCGGCTCGGTCATGCTCCACGGGTCGAGAGCTTTTGCCAATTCATCGGCCGGCAGGATTTTTTGCTCCTCGCACAGCTGGCGGATCGTCTTGCCGGCTTGAAACGCTTCTTTCGCCAGCGCGGCGGCTTTCTCGTAGCCGATGTACGGATTAAGGCTCGTGACCATCGACAGGCTCTTTTCGACGCCGACGTCGCAGGCTTCGGCGTTGGCTTCCATCTCCACGGCACAGAAATCGACGAACGCCTGCGTCGCCGCCGCCAACAGCCGGATGCTTTCGAGCGTGGCGTTGCCCATCACCGGCATCATGATGTTCAACTGGAACTGGCCGCCCGCGGCGCCGGAGATCGCCATCGTCTGATCGTTTCCCATCACGCAGTGCGCAGACTTGCATCATGCTCTCGCACATCACCGGGTTCACCTTGCCCGGCATGATCGAGCTGCCCGGCTGCCGGTCGGGGAGCATGACTTCATAGAACCCGCAGCGCGGGCCCGAGCCGAGCCAGCGAATATTGTTCGACACGTTGAACAGCGTCGTGGCGATCGCTCGCAGCTGGCCGTGGCATTCGACCAGGCCGTCGCGCTGGGCGTTGGCCTCGAAATGATTGGCCGCTTCGACGAACGGAATGCCGGTTTCCTTCGCCAGCGCGGCGGCAACGCGGCGGCCGAATTCCGGGTGCGTGTTGATGCCGGTGCCGACGGCCGTGCCGCCCGCGGGCAATTCGAACACCGCTTCCGCCGCTCGCCGCGCCCGAGCGACGGAAAGTTCGATTTGCCGCGCCGAAGCCGCCGACTTCTTGCCCAAGCCGCAACGGCGTGGCGTCGGCCAGATGCGTGCGGCCGATCTTGATGATCTTGTCCCACGCCTGCGACTTTCTCGGCCAACACCGCTTGCAGCCGCGACAAGGCCGGCATCAATTGCTGATGAATCGCGACGGCGACGGCCACGTGAATCGCGGTCGGAAACATGTCGTTGGTCGACTGACCCATGTTCACGTGGTCGTTCGGATGGATCGCCTTTTCGCTGCGAGAATCGGTCGCCGCCGCAGAGTTCGACGGCCCGATTGCTGATCACCTCGTTGGCGTTCATGTTGCTCGACGTGCCCGAGCCGGTCTGAAACACGTCGATCGGAAACTGATCGTCGAACTTCCCGTCGACCACTTCGCGGCAGGCGGCCAACAGGGCGTCGACTTGCGGAGCGGTCAGGGCGCGCTTGCCGCTGGTCAGCTTGCCGAGATCGCGGTTGACGATCGCGGCGGCATATTTCACGCAGGCCGAGTGCATGAATCAACTCCGGCGGCAGCGGCCAGCCGGAGATCGGAAAATTCTCGACGGCCCGCTGCGTTTGAGCGCCGTAATAGGCCTTCGCCGGCACGCGGACATCGCCCATCGAATCGTGTTCAACGCGGAATTCATCGGTAGACATATTGGCTCCTCCTGCCGGGGATCATAGCGGTTGGCAGGCGTCGGATGGAAGGAGGCGGCGCGGATCGCGCGACATTGCCGCGAACCAGCCGAAACAGATGGCCGTTATTTTCCGTGCAGATGGCAACTACCGCCGTCGCAATCGTCGGTTCGGCCGAAGCGATAGCGGCGCTTGGCCACTTGGCGATAGAGCCATTGCCATAGCGGCAGGCTGCCGGGAATATGCAGCACCGGCGCCAGCCACCAGAGCCGCCGCAATCGCCGCGAAAGATAGCGAATCGCCCCGGCGCCTCGATGGCGCGTGCCCCGCTGATCGACGATGTAAATCTCCTCCATCAGCGCGTCGTGCGTCAGATCGGGATACCGCCGGGCAACCTCGGGATCGTGCAACGACAGATACGCCAGCCGATGTTGGCAGTCCCACCAGACGAGCTTTCGCACTTGCGCGGTGCAAATTCGGCAATGGCCGTCGAAAATGACCACGTCGGCATCCGGCCGTTCGGCAGGTGTCGGCAGCGGCTTTTCGGCGGATTCGACGGTAGCCATCGCGTTCACGTTTGCGGATGGGGGTGATGCGCAAATGTAGCGGAGTTTGTGAAAATTCCGGGCGTTCTCGCATGGCCGCTGAATTTTGGCAAATCCAGCTACGATTCGACTCTTAATGAACCGCAGGAATTATAGCGTACTAACGAGCGAAAAATCTTGCCGAAGTGCAACGCAAAGCGTGTTGGAAACGTCTATAATGGGGGGCGCGGTCTGCTTTGGGCTTTGCCATCCGTCCGTTTCCGCATCTACCGGAGTCCCCGGATCATGGAAAAACTCCGCCAACAAGTGGCTCGTGCTCGGCGACGGCTCATTCTAGGGCAATTCTTCGCAGCGCTGGCATGGTGCTGGACCGCCGCATTTGCAATTGCCGCGATCGGGTTGGCGGTTGCAAAGCTGTTTCCGCTCAATGTTGACGGGCGAATTTGGACCGCCGCTTGGATCGGCGGAGCGTTGGTCGTCGGAACGCTGGCGGCCGCCGTTTGGACCTGGATCGGCCGGCGCGATCCGCTGTTTGCCGCGATCGAGATCGATCGCCGGTTCGGTTTGAAAGAACGAGTTTCCAGCGTCTTGTCGCTCACGCCGAAAGACTTGGAAACCGAGGCTGGACAGGCGCTGTTGAGCGACGCCGTTCGACGAGTCGAGCGCGTCGATATTCCCGGCCGGTTCGCTGTTCCGCTCAGCAAACGGAATCTATTGCCGCTGATCCCGGCGCTGCTGGTTTTCGGTCTTACGTTTCTGGCCGACAAAGGCCGCCCGACGGAGGCGGCCACCAACACGACCGCGAAGTCGATCGCGCAGGTGCATGATTCGGCCGAGGTGTTGCGTCGCAAATTGGCTCAGCAACGTAAAGAGGCCACGGAAAAGGGCCTGCAAGACGCCGGCGATCTGTTCAAGAAAATCGAAGAGGGGATCAAGGATCTGGCGAGCAAGCAGGGCGTCGATCGCAAGCAGGCCCTCGTTGAGCTCAACGATCTGGCGAAGCAGCTTGAGGCCCGCAAAAAAGAGCTCGGCGGCGAAGACAAGCTCAAGCAAGAACTGGGCCAGATGAAGGACATGAAAAATGGCCCCGCCGAAAAACTGGCCGACGCCTTGAAGAACGGCAAATTCCAAAAAGCCCTCAACGAAATGCAAAAGCTCGAAGACGCGCTCAAAGCCGATAAGCTCGATCCGAAAGAGCAAGCCGACATGGCCAAGCAACTCGACGCCATGAAGCAAGCCCTCGACAAGATGACCCAGAAGCATGAACAGGTGCAAAAGGATCTGCAAAAACAAATCGAGCAAATGAAAAACTCAGGCCAACTCGCCGACGCCAAGCGGTTGCAAAAACAACTCGATCAACTCCAGCAACAAGCGCCGCAAATGGACCAGCTCAAGCAAATGGCAAACAAACTCGGCGAATGCTCGAAGTGCATGGGCCAGGGAAAGCAAGGTGAGGCCGCCCAGGCGCTCGGCCAAATGGCCAAGCAAATCCAGTCGCTCAAAAAACAAGCCGACGAGCAGCAAATGCTCGATATGGCCCTCGACGAAATCGCTGAATGCCGCGGGTCGATGACGGGCGACAAGAAGTCCGACGGCGACGGCGAAGGCAAAGCGGACGGTCAAGGCGACAAACAAGACGGCGATGGCGACAAGCTAGTCGGCGAAGTTGCCGGCGGCGGCAAGGCTCGCGCCGAAGGGCATCGGCCCGAGAAAGCGACCGGCGTGAAGTTCTACGACTCGAAAGTCGCCCAAAAAACCGGCCAAGGCGCTGCCGTCATCACCGGCGAAGCCGACGGCCCGAATCTCAAAGGCAAAGTCCGCGCCCAAATCCAAGAGCAAATCGATAGCGCCAAGCACGAGAATTCCGACCCGCTGACCGGCCAGCGCCTGCCGCGCAGCCAACGCGACTTCGCCAAGGAGTACTTTGATTCGCTGCGCGAAGGGGAGTGAACGGCCCGACGCTCCGTAGGTCAGCCTTTCCCGGCTGACGGCGATCGGGGAACGTCAGGCTGGAAAGCCTGACCTACGTGAAATCGTGCCACCACCGGCATCCGTTTGCCCTAGTGATTCTCGGCGGGCGGCATTAAGATGGGATGCATTCGACTGCCCACTCAGTAGCTTGTATCTTGCTGGCCGCTTTCCAACCGTCTTCTTCCGAGGTTGATGCCGTGCCCCCTGCCGCAGCGCCGGTCACGCCGAGTCCCGTTCCTGCCGACAACGACGCTTCGATCTCCATCGACTTGCGCGATCCCTATATTGCCGCGTGCCTCGCCTGGCTGATTCCCGGCGCGGGCCATTTTTATCAGCGCCGCTGGGGAAAAGGCGGCCTGTTCATGGTCTGCATCCTCGGCACATTTTTCATGGGCCTATGGATGGGACAGGGCCGAGTCGTCTATGCCTCGTGGCGGCCGAACGATCAACGTTACGCTTATTTCTGCCAACTCGGCGTCGGGCTGCCGGCATTGCCGGCGTTAGTGCAAGCGTTTCGGATGGGCTCCGATCCGCCGCGAGCGCCGTTTGCGAACGGCATGATGGCACCGCCGTTGTTGTTCGAGCAATCGGTGCCGACCGATTGGGCTCTGCAGCAAGTGGCCGCCGGCGAATTCGACCGCGAGGATTTTCCCGACCTCGCGGAACAACCGCCGCCGCCCTATGTCAACTATTTATACTCGGCCCGGCATCAAGAACTGGCGCCCAAGGCGACGACCGGCCGCGATCCGTACAATCAGCTAAGCGCTTGGAACTTCAAGATGGGCGCGTTCTTCGAATTGGGCACCGTCTACACGCTCATCGCCGGATTGTTGAACGTGCTGGCGATTTACGATGCCTGGGGCGGGCCCGTGCTGCCGCCGGTTGATCCGGCAGGCGACGCAGACGAGGAAGACGAGAAGAAAAGCTAGCCGGCTGTTCTACTTCAACGACCAAAATTGCCAACCCCAATCCGATTGCCGTCATGTTCACCGTTCTATTGGCCGTCGCGCAAATCTGGTACGCCTTGCCCTTGATCGTTTCGATCAGCCTGGTCTATGCCGCGACGCGGCATGAATTGGTCGGCCCGATCTTGCACCATGCCGTGCGGCTCGGCATTTGGATCGCCGGCTTCATGGGCGTGGTGTTCGCGGTGCTGTGGCTATTGTCGCTGGGCGCCCGCTGAGGGAAGGCTACAGGCTTGAGGCTGTAGGCTTGAGGTACGAAGAACGAAGCAACACGGGGACAAGACAACAGCAGCCCGCCTCCGCTTCGCGCGTCCCCTGCCCCTGCTCCCCGCGCGCTACTTCTTCTTCTCGACGTGCGGCGTGTGCTTGCGCAAGCGCGGAGAGTATTTGCTCAGCTTGAGCTTCTCGCCGCCCGACTTGCGGCGGATCGTGTAGTTGTAATCGCCGGTCTCCTCGCAAACGAGGAACACGGTTTCGACCTTCTTCTTGCTCTTGGCCATGAAAACCAACTCCTGACAATCATGCTAGCGTTGTGGGGGCAATCAGCACCGGCGGGAAAGCGACATTCTAGCCGCCGACCCGCCTCCGTGGCCAGGGGGAGTCGGGGATCGGAAAAGCAGTTCCCGGTCGCTCCGGGTAACCGGCTCGAGTTGACCGCCAAAGGGCGACTGAAATGCCGAATCCGGCCTGGATAGTTGCAATTCGTTTGGCCGCAGCCGATAAAATAGTAGTGCCGTAGGGCAGTGGCGCCATATTCTTGGAATGGAGGTGCGGCGCTTGTAGTGGTCGTTCCAATAGAAAAGAGAGTGTTCGATGAGTTTAGGCCAGAAGCGAAGACAACCGCCGCAAAAGCCCGAGGTATTGCCCGTCGATCAACAACCTGAGCGAATCGCCCGGGGTATCCGGCACGACCGACGGCGAAATGCATCCGCCGGCGGCGCGTCGGCTAAAGATCGCGGCGCGCTTGTTCGCTTGCAAAAGGAACTTGCCCATCTGAAGGAGCAGGTCGCTGTGCTGCAGAATCTCGTCGATCCCGATGAAATAGCCGCGGCGCGAAGGCTTCATGAGCGCCATTTGACGAACGACCAGCTACGGATCTGGTCGGAGAGCCAAATGATCCCCGAAGAGGTGGCCAAAGCCGTCGAAGAAAGGCCTTGGTAAACGACCGTGCCGTCGCTCTGTCAGGGGAGAATCGTATGGGTTCCCATCGCCGATAAGAACGGCCACAACAAATATCACAGGCCGTTCATCATTCTCACGCCGAACGAGGAAGTCGCCGAAACTGAAGAGCTTTTTGGCGTTGTGGCATCGAACACCGCGGCGAATCTGAATCCGCGACCGCCCTTCTGCATTGATCTGCCGTTTCACCCAAGCGGCAAGGTCGGAACGAGATTGAGAAAGCCAACTGTCGCGCTTTGCGGGTGGATCGCACAAGTCGCAAAGACGGATATCGAACCGCAGAACATCGGTGGAATCGTGCCGCCGACGATCGTCGAATCGATTCTGAAGACGCGGGGTGCGATTCCTCCTGAGGAATTGCAATAGGGCTGTCATCGGCGATCTCGCCGCAACGCCGCCCCTGCTAGCACGATTCCTTGCGACTTCGCGTCTTTTTTCGCTTCCCGATACTGTACAAAGTTATACTTATCGGTATAATGCCCTTGCGGAGTCGAATCCGAGCCGAAATTCGGTCTGGTCTGGTCTGGGCTTGGCGGGGTTGTACGGTCCACGGAGGTGTCCAATGATTTCCTTTGCGAACGATTCGATGCTGGACGGCGGAGATCGCCGCGAGCACGCCGAAGAGCCGCGCACCGTCGGTCAATTCATGGCCGCCGTGTTGGCTCGCTACGGCATTGCCCAAAATGCCGATTCGATGCGGCCGCGATTGCCGCTGCTTGAACACCAAGCGACGCAATTCCGAGAGTTGCTGTCTGTCGGTTGAATCGTGCAATGCTAATCGGTGTCTACGGCCATTGCGGCGGGCGTTTTTCCAAAAACGCCGCCAAGCCCTCCGCCGCGGCTTCGGTCGTGCGAGAAGTGGCACTGACCGCAGCGCCGGCGGCTAGCATCGTCGTCAGATGCTCGCCGATCGTTTCGTTCAGCATCCGCTTGGTCAGCAGCAAGGCCTCCGGCGCGCAAGCGGCACATTCGCCGGCCAGTTGATTCGCTCGCGGCCAAAGATGATCCGCATGAACCACTTCATGAAATAGTCCCATCCGCAGGGCGTCCGCGGCATGAACCGTCGCGGCCGATAGTAGCAAATACCCAGCCCGGCCGGCTCCGATCCGAAACGCCAACAGCGGCGCGACCATGCCGGCCACCAGTCCGCGGCGCGGCTCGGGCAAACCAAACGTCGCCGAATCGGCCGCCACGACGATGTCGCAAGCCAAAACCAATCCAGCCCCGCCCGCCAAAGCCGGCCCGCCCACCGCGGCGATAAGCGGCTTGGGAAACCGCAACATCAGTTCCAACAGATCGCGATACGCAATCGAATCTTGGTGCCAGCGCTCCATCGCATCGGCGGCTCGGCTCGTTTCCAGCATCTCGGCCAGATCCATGCCGGCGCAAAACACCGGCCCGCTCGCCGCCAGCACCACCGCCCGCACGCGCCGCTCGATGTGCAAATCCTCGAGCGCCTGCACCAATTCCGCCAGCAAGGCCCGCGACAAAGCGTTCCGCTTCTCGGGCCGATTCAAAATGATCGTGGCCATCGATTCGTGGACGTGAATCTTCACCAGCGGTTGCGTCATGGAAGGGCGAGCGGGCTCGGGATTCGTGGCTCGAAACATTTTGAACAATTTGATTCACGGCGGCGAGGGCGGCGAGAGTAACGTCATTTCGGCTAGATTTTCCGGCGCGGGCAAGGCAAGGTCGAGGATCGCGGTGCCCAGCAACTTGCCCTGCGTGTCGATCCGCAACGATTGGCTCGCGCCGCCGGCCAGGGCATTGTACAGCAAGAAGTTCAACGCTTGCACCCGCGGCAATTCAAACCGCTCAACCCGCGTCGCGCCGAGACCATGAAAAAACTCCGCCACCCGCTCGGCTGTCAATTCCGCGCGCAGCCACTCGAATCCGGCGTCGGTATAGGCCACCACGCCGATGTTCGCGTGATTCCCCTTGTCGCCGCTGCGGGAATGAGCGATTTGGCCGAGTGTGATTTGTTCGGTAGGCATGTTCGAACTGCCTGGCGACGTCAGGGGGTCAGGCACATTTTTCGGCATATACGTCGTTGGTGATTCTGGCCGCCGCGGGCCGAAAAATGAGCCAGACCCCGTGCGCGCGACGAGATCAAGCCGACCGTTCTCGTTGCCAGGCGACGACCTCGCGGATGATTCTGTCCAAATCGTAGTGCAATTGGAAGTCGATCGTCCGCCGCAGGCGACTCAAATCGGGCACACGGCGGCGCACGTCCTCGAAATCCTCGGAGTACGCGGCCGCATAACTTTGATACTCGATCTCCAGCCGCGGATCGACCGCCGCGATCACCCGCTCGGCCAATTCGCGAATACTGATCGGCTGATCGCTGCCGATGTTGAACACGCCGCCGGTCGCCGCCGGAGTTTGCATCAGCGAGAGAATCGCTCGAACCACGTCGGAGACATGCGCGAAGCAGCGCTGCTGCCGGCCATCGTCGTGGACGACCGGCGACCGTCCGGCGATTGCCGCGGAAATCAGCCGCGGCAGAACCATTCCCCAGCGGCCCGATTGTCGGGGTCCGACGACATTGAACAGCCGGCCAACCACCACCGGCAGCCGATCCTGCCGCCAGCAGGCCAACACCAAAAACTCGTCGATGGCCTTCGAGACGCCATACGACCAGCGAGCACGAGTTGTCGGACCGAACACCAAATCGTCGTCTTCCGTCCAGACGGCCTTGGGATTCTTGCCATACACTTCGCTTGAGCTGGCCAGAAACAGCCGCACGGATTGTCCACCGGCGTGCAACCGCCGCAGTTCCGCGAGCAGCCGCTCGGTCGGAGTGATATTGGTTTCGATGGTCTCGATCGGATTGCTGGCAATCAGCCCCACACCAACAGCGGCGGCCAAGTGATACACCTGCCTTGCGCCAAGCAAAAGCTCCCGCAGCAACAATTCATCGGCCACAGTTCCGCGAACAAACCGCATCCTTGGATGATCGGCCACCGCCGCCAGGTTCGCCATATCGCCGGTCGATAGGTCGTCGATGACAACGACCCGATTACCGCGGGCTAGCAGGGCCTCGACCAGGTGGCTGCCGATGAAGCCCGCCCCGCCGGTGACCAAAGCCATGATGTCGGAAGCTGCCATTCAATCGTCGGAAAGGTGGGAAAGCAGGGTAACCATTTTGCCGCGACGGTCATTGTAATCATATTGGATGCCGCGTGCCGGGGGGCGTACGCAATCCAACCAAAACGCTGCAAGCGCGAATTGCTGCCAGTAGCTTTATTCCGTCTGGCGACACAGTTACAATGAATCGCACGGGGCGGACGGGAAAACCGGATCACGGAACCGGATTAGAGAACTGGCAACGCTTTGCGGCGAGGTATTTTCGATGAGTCTATGCGCTTGGCTTCGAGCGAGTTTGTGTTTTGGGGCGATGTGGACGATTGCGGTGGTCGCTCGGGCCGATAACCCGCCGGCGCCTCCCGCCGCTCCAACCGGTGCCCCAGCCACCGCGCCGACCGGCGCCGCAGGCACTGCGCCGGCCGCTCAAACGTCCGAGGCGGCCCGGCGGATGTTCGATGGCGCTCGTTCGCTGCACACCGGCGGGGCCTACGATCTGGCCGTCGATGAGTGGGAAAAGTTTCTCAAAGCCTATCCCGACGACCCGTTGGCCGCGCAGGCTCAGTTCTACGCCGGCGTCTGCTATCTGAGCGTGAAAGACAAGCAATACGACAAGGCCCGCGACGCCTTCGAAAAAGTCATCGCCAAGTATCCGAAATTCGAGCAGTTGAACAACGCCTATTTCAACCTCGGCCTGTGCGACTACAACCTGGCCCAAGCGGGCAAGACCGATTTGTACGCCAAGGCGGCCGATGCGTTCGGGCAGTTGATCACGCAATTCCCAAAATCGCCGCAGGTAGCCGAGGCGCTCTACTACCGCGGCGAATCGCTCTATGCCCAAGGCAAGAAAGACGACGCGGCGCAAGCCTGGAGTCAGCTCGTCTCCGGCTATCCGCAAAGCCCGGTGCGGCCGCGAGCGCTTTATAACCTCGGCCTGACCCAAGCCGAGCTTGGCAAGCAAGACGCCGCGGGCGCTACGTACGACACGTTTCTCAAGGATTTCCCGAAGCACGAATTGGCGAGCGAAATCTACGTCCGCAAGGCCGACACACTGCTCGCTTCGAACCATTTCGCCGACGCGGAGCAAATGTTCGGCACGCTTAGCGGGAAGAAGGAATATCCGCTTGGCGACTATGCCACGCTCCGCTATGGCGCCGCGCTCGCGGCGCAAAAGAAGTATGCCGAAGCGGCGGCGGCCGATGCGTTGTTGCCCGCGACGTTTCCGAAGTCGCAATACGTAGCCGCCGCGACGTTGGCGGCCGGCAATTGTTATTATCTAGCCGGCAACAATGGCGCGGCCCGCGAATGGCTGGGCAAAGTGTTGGCCGGCGGCGGAGCCGATTCCGTCGAACGCGGCCCATTGGATCGCGCGAAGCTGGCTGAAGGAAAAGCATCCGGCCGAAGCACTGGCCGTTGTGGAAAAAGTGCTGCCGCAGGCGGAAAAGAGCCCGCGGCGCGTCGATCTGCTGATGGACCAGGCCGACGCGATGTACGATCTGCCCGGCCGCCGCGGCGAATCGGCTGGCTTGTATGCCCGCATCGCCAAGGATTTCCCAAGCGACTCGCAAGCCGCCGGGGCGCTCTATGCCTCGGCCTCGGCCGCGTTGGCGGGCGGCGACTATGCCGCCGCGCTGGCCCATGCCGAAGCATTCGACAAAGCCTATCCCAATCATGCTCTGACGCCCGACGCTCGATTCATCGCGGCCGAATCGCAATTGTTGCTTGGCCATCATGCCGAGGCCGACAAACTCTACGCCGCGCTGCTCAAGGATTTTCCAACGCATGCCGAAGCGCCGCAGTGGCTCGTGCGGCGGGCGTTCGCGTTGTATTTCGAGAAGCAATATGCCGACGTCATCGCGCTGGTCAAGCCGCAACTCGAGAAGTTGAAATCGCCCGAGCGGCAATCCGAGGCGCAATTCCTCTTGGGCAGCAGTCAGCTTGAATTGAAACAATTCGCCGACGCCGCGCAGTCGCTCTCGAAATCGTTGGCCACCGGCCCGCGTGGCCCGCAAGCCGACGAAGCGCTGTTGGCTCTGGCGATCGCGCATGCGGCGACCAAAGACGCGGCCGCACAGGGCGATTTGAAGAGGCTCATCGCCGAGTTTCCGAACAGCAAATTGCTCGACCGCGCTCACTTCCGCGTCGGCGAATCGCTGTTGGAATCGGGCGACAACGCCGGCGCGGCGACCGAATATCAATGGGTGTTGGACCACGCCGCCAATAGCCCGCTGGTGGCCGGCGCTTTGATCGGCTTGGGTTGGACGCAATTGAATCGTGGCGATGCGACGGCGGCGCAGAAATCATTCGCCGACATGGTGGAGAAACATGCCGGCGATCCTCTCCTGCCCCGAGCGCGATACGGTCGAGCAGCGGCCCGGCAGCAACTCAAGGACTACGCTGGCGCGGCCGACGATGCCCAAGCCTACTTGAAATCCGATCCGAAGCCGCCGGCGCGCAGCGACGCTCTGTATGTGCTCGGCTTGGCGCAAGAGGGACTGAAGAAAAACGCCGATGCCGCCGCGACGTTTGATTCGTTGCTTTCCGCCGATCCGAATTACGCCTCGGCCGACAAGGTGCTGTACGAATTGGCCTGGAGCCGCAAATCGACGGGCGCCGAGCAGCAGGCCGCCGATGCGTTTGCGAAGCTGGCCAAGGAACATGGCGACAGTCCACTGGCCGCCGAAAGTTGGTTCAACGTTGGCGAGTTCGCCTATCACAAGAAAGACTACAAAGCGGCCGCCGAGGCCTATGCGTCGGCGCAGGCCAAAGCCGGCAAGGGCGAGCTCGGCGAAAAGGTGGCCCACAAACTGGGCTGGGCCTATTTCCAATCGCAAGATTACAGCAAAGCCCACGAAGCGTTCGCCGCGCAATTGGAGTCGTATCCGCAGGGCCCTCTCGCGGCCGACGCCGCGATCATGGCGGCCGAAAGCTTGTTCAAGCAGGACAAATACGAGCCGGCCCTGGCTGCGTTCGAAAAGGTGCTCGGCAAGAGCACGACTCCCAGCGGCACTGCTCCGAACGGCACCGCGCCAACGCCAGCTCCGAACCCGGCCCCCGCCGCCGGCCCAAAACCCTCATCCCCCGAGTTCATCGAGCTGGCCCTGTTGCACGCCGGCCAATCCGCGGGCCAGTTGAAAAAGTGGGATGAATCGCTGGCTCTGTTGAAGCGGCTGCTGCAAGAATTCCCCGATTCGCCGCATCGCATGGAAGCTCTCTACGAGCAGGGCTCGGCCGAGCAGAATCTCGGTCATACCGCCGAGGCTTTGAAAATCTACGAAAACGTCGCCGACAATGCCCAGACCGCCGTCGGCGCGAGCTCGGTTCATGATGGGCGAAGTGCTCTTCGACCAGGGAAATCACAAGGAGGCGATCCGCAATTACTACAAAGTGATCTACGGCTATGGCGACACCCAATCGCCGGCACCGTTTCATGTCTGGCAGGCGAATGCCACGTTCGAGGCAGCCCGATGTTTCGAGGTGATCAAGAGCATCGAGCAGGCTAAAAAGTTGTACAACGAATTGCTATCCAGGTATCCTGATAGTGACAAAGCGGCGGCCGCCAAGAAGCGCTTGGCCGCAATCGCCGGTTGATCGACCGATTCCGTTCCTTCCCCCCAAAGCCCAGCGACGGCCGTCGCCGGGTGCGCCGGCCAACGCGGCCGGTTCCCAACGGCAATAGTTTGGAGAGGCCCCTATGTTGCAAATGAATTCGCGCCGCGCCGCGCTTCGCGGCTGGCGTATGTCTGGCTGGCAGTGGTCTCGCTGCTGGCCTATGGCCCGGCGGTCGAAGCCCAAACGCCATCGCCCGCGAAAACCGCTCCGACGGCGTCGGGCCCATCCGCGTCAAAGAACGCCGCCGACGAGAAGGCCAGCCACGACCTCGGCGCCGCCGAGAAGGAAGCCGCCGCCGGCAAGGACGCCAAGCCCGCCGAAGTCGAACTCGCTCCGATCCCGGCGATGGACCTGTGGGAGATGTTCAAAAAGGGCGGGCCGCTGATGTACCCGATCACGCTGATGTCGCTAGTCGTCGTGGCCTTCACGATCGAGCGAGCCATCGGCCTGCGGCGCAAGAAAATCATCCCGCGCGCGTTGGTCAATAGCTTCGGCGATCTGGCCGATGCCCCCAACGGCTTCGATCTGCGCCGTGCGTATCGGATTTGCCAGCAGTTTCCTTGCTCGGCGTCGAATGTGATTCGCGCGGTGCTGTTGCGCGTCGGCCGGCCTCACGCCGAGGTGGAAAATGCCGCGGCCGAGGCTTCGCAGCGCGAATCGTGGAAATTGAACTACAACATTCGCCCTCTAACGCTGGCCGTCACGGTAACTCCGCTGATGGGGCTTCTGGGAACGTTGCAGGGCATGATCATCGTCTTCTTCCGAATGGCCAATAGTCCGGTCGGAGCGGACCGAGTGTTGGTGCTATCGGACGGCATCTACTTGAAGCTGATCACGGCGTTCGCAGGGCTGGTCGTGGCGGTTCCCGCGCTGTTCGCCGCTCACTATTTCGAGGGCCGCGTCCAGGCGCTGATGCAAGAAGTCGATCAACTGGTGCAAAGCATCCTGCCGCAGGTCGAGAAATACGAGGGCCGGCTCCGCGTCGGCCGGCAGCTTGCGGGCCGCGAAACCGGCACGGCCGTCGAACCGCCGCCGGTGGCCCGATATGCGTCAAACGAAGCCGTTCCGGAAGCCGTGCAGGCCGAATGACGAATGCCGAACGTCTGATGGACTCCGTGTGTTCCATCATTTCGTCATTCGTGCTTCGTCATTCTTTAGTCATTCGTCATTAGACATTGGTCATTGAGCGTCGAGGAACAGCGTATGGCAGCCCCTCCCACCAAATCTTCGATAGCCGGTTACGTCAACATGATGCCGATGATCGACATCCTGTTTCAATTGATCATTTTCTTTCTCGTGGCCACGCAAATCGCCACCGCGGAGCGCAGCTTGCCGATCGTGCTGCCGCAAGCCAGCGCGGCCAAGCCGCTAACGAGCAAACCGAAGGAATTCTTCATCGACATCGACCACGACGGCCATTATTTCGCCCGCGGCGTGCCGACGACCCTCGAATCGCTCGAGCAGCAACTTGCCCAGGCGTCGGTTGACAATCCGCAGCGGCAGTCGGTCGTGATCCGCGCCGACAAGCGTTGCGTTTGGAACCACGTCGTCGCCGTGATGAACACCTGCAACAAAGTCGGCATCGGCGACTACCGCGTAACCACCAGCGAAGCCGCAAATTGAACGGATTCCCTCTCCGCTGACCCCTGGTCCCTTCCCAATGCGTCCTAACATCCGCAAAGTCGATCCGATCGATTCGAACGATTTCGATCAGCGGCTGTGGCCTGTCAATCTGGCCCTGCTGGTGCTCTGCGGCTGCGTCGTAGGCACGAATTGGGCCGTCAGCGATTTCCAATCGCCTGTTTGGTACGAAAACGGCTATTTCCGCTTGGCGACGCTGTTGGTGAGCGTCTGCGGTTTGGCCGGGCTGGCCATGTGGCTTGGCGGGCGGCCTGGACGGCGGCTGCAAATGGCCGCGCTGTTGAGCGTCTCGTTGCATCTGGTCCTTGGCCTCGCGCTGCTGCTCTCGCACTCCGATCACACCGAATGGGGCGTCGGCCCGAAAGTTGCCCTTGCAAAGCATGAACTGCGTGAGATCGACACGCTTCCCGACTACCAAATGACCGGTCTGACGCCGGTCCCATCGGCCAACAACGATCTGGAAAAGCCGGTGCAGAGCGGTTTGCCGAGCAATCTGCCCGATCAGCAACCCGTCGAGATCGTCCGCAACCAGCAGCCGGCGAACCCCAAGCCCGCCGCGCCCGCGCCAAGCCCCGCCGGAATGGAAGCGGTGCAGCCGCAAGCGAAGCTCGCTCCGGCGATCGCGGAGGTGAAACCACGGCCGGTGGAATCGGCGGCACCGCGCCGCGGCGATTTGGCTTCGACCTTGAAGACCCGCCAGCCCGCTCCGGCAGATGCATCTCCCCTCGCGGCGGCGATCACCGCGCCGCAAGCGCCGAATCCGGTTGCCGCTCCGGCGGCAAGCACCGTCGAGGCCCACGCCACGCCGATGGGCCATCAACTGCTCGATCCTGCAGTGCCGCGGCGGCCGGAGAACGACGTTGTCGCGATGTTGCCGCAAGTCGTGCAGCCCGGCGGACCGCGCCGGAAGCCGCGCCGCGAACGAACGATCAGCAGCCCGTCGCAACGATTGCCGTCGGTCCGGCGCTGGTGAAGACGGTCACTGAGCCGGCGGCGGTTCCGCGCGGCGAAGCGCCCGCCCCAGCAGCGCCCGCGCGGCACGAACAAACGGCGGAGCAAGGCGCGCCGCGCCCGGCGACGGGCGTTGGCCGGCAAGCAATTGCCGGAGCCGTCGTCAGCCGCTTGCCCGCGCCCGATGCGACTTCGCCGGCGCCCAAGGCGCCGCTGGTGGTGGCGATGGCCTCGCCGGTTCGGCCCGAATCGATCTCGGCCAAGCCTGCGATTCCCAACGCCGGGCTTGTGAGTTCCGTTCGCGATTCGAAAACCGCCGGTCCGGTCGCCGACTTGACCGCGGCCGGACCGATTGGCCCGATTCAGCCGTCGATCGCGGATCGCGGTCCAGGCTCGGGCCCATTGCAAGCGGCCGCGACGCAGATTACGCGCAGTTCGCCGGCGGCGTCGCCCGCTCGACCGGCCGGTCCGGAGTTGAATGGCCCGGCGGGAGCGGGTGGTTTTGGTGTGACGGTGGCAATGGCCGGCGCGACGCCCGGCCGCGATCGTGCGATCACTGGCCCGGTTGCCAAGCCGTCGGTTCCGGGAATCGGCCCGCTCGGCAACACGCCCTTGGGCACGGCGGGCGTTGGCTCGCCGGCGCTGACGGCTGCGATTGCCGGTCTTCCGGCCGCTGCGCCACCAGGCGGAATCGCGGGAACGCCGGGTCAAGCCGCTTCGGCCGATTCGCCCGCGCCGGGACCGGCACATGTCGGCATCGCCAGAGCCACCGGCGGCCCCGTCGGTCCGGGGCGCGGCGAAGGATTTGATGCCGGCTTGCCTACCGCGGCCTTCCGGCCGAACGTTGCCGCCGCGCTCGGAACTTCGAACGCCGGCGGTTCAATCGCCGGAAAGCTGGGCGCGGGCAACGGACTTTCGGGCGGACCCGCCGTCGGCATCGGTCAACCCGGCGGCTTGTCGCGCGCCGCCGTGACTGGCGAAGTGACGTCCGGCGCGGTCGCTATGGCGCCGTCCGGCAGCGACACACTTCTCGTCAGCCGCGATCCTGGTTCGCCGAATGCGCCGTTCGGCGCGGCCTCGATGGCCGGCGCGGGACGATCGACCGTCGGCGGCCCCATCGGTCACGGCAGCGGACTCGGCGGCAGCGGCGCGATCGACGTCGGCCCCATGCAAGTCGCATTGAATGTCGGCATCGGAACCGGCATCGGCGGTGGAGCGGGCCGGCCGGATGGAAATGGTCAACCGAATGTCGGACTCGGAATGACGGGCGCACAGCTTCCGCGAACGATCGGCGGCGCTGGCGGAGCCGCGGGCGTGTCGCCGATTCCCGGCGGCGGCGTTGCGGCGGCGGCCGCGATTCCCGGTGGCATCGGCACGGGTGGCGCGGGCGGTTCCGGTGGCGATGGCGTCGGCTCGGGCGGACCCGTTCCCGAAAGTCGAGCCACCGGCGCGGTGCGAACTTCGCCCGGCGGCGGCATTCCAGGCGGCGCGGCGGTGGCCGGCGGCAATTCGCCCGGCGACGGCCCCGGCGGCTTGGCGCGAGCGGCGGAGCGATGCAAGTCGCCGCCGTGCAAATCGGCCGCCCTGGCGCGGGCAACACCGATCTTCCCGGCGGAATCTCCGGCGGAATCCCCGGCGGAATTGGCACTGGCATCGGCTTGCCGGGCCGACCGATGGCCGGCGGATTGGCAGCGGAAGTGAAAGCCGACATGCCGCAGCTTCCGCCCGGCGGCGGCGGTCCTGGCGGAAACGGCTCCGGTCAAGGCACTCAAGGGACCGGCGCGGGCACGGCCAGCGGCACGGCAGCCGGTCCGGTCAACACGCAGCTTGCCGGCGTCAGTCGGCAAGCCAACGGTCTGCCGGGCACGATCGGCACCGGCGCCGGCGGCCAAACGGGCGGCACGGGCGATGCATTGCTCAGCGGCGCACCGGGCGTTTTGCTTTCGGGCGTCGGAGCGCCGGCCGCCGGCATTTCCGGCAACGGCGCCGGCGGTCCCTCGCCGACGGGAACCGGCACCGGCGCGCTTTTGCCGCGAAACGGTGCCGTCGGGCTGCCGAATGGAACCGGCGTTGCCGCCGATGCTCCGATGTTTGCCGGCTCACCAAGCTCCGCCGGACCGGGCAACAGCGCTTCCCGGCGCGGCCAGCGGCACGGGTGGAAATGGGCCCGGCGGTCCCGGGGGGCCAGACGCAATCGGCCCCGGCGGCGACGGCAGCGGTCATCGATTCGGCTCGGTTGGCTTGCCCTCGCAATTGGGCTCGGCGGATGCGACCGGTCTGGCGGGCGGCACGGGGCTCTCCATCGCTCCGCAATTCGGCGTGCCCGATCGGCGCGCCCGGCCCGATAGCGATCAGCTTGCGATGTCGGTCGGACGATTCTTGCCGCGCAGCAGCGGCGGCGGCGGCGGCGGCCCAGCCGTGGCGAGCTTGCCGGTGCGAGTGCCGGCGGCTGCGTTCAGCGGTCGTGAAAAAGGGCCCGGCGGAAACGGCCCAGGTGGAAACGGTCCCGGTGGAAATGGCCCCGGCGGCAATAAGGCGGCCGGCGACGGCCCCGACGGAAAAACCGAGGAAACCATCGAACGCGGCTTGGTCTATCTCACGCGCCTCCAAGCCGACGACGGCCATTGGAGCCTCGAACATTTCCCCGGTGCCACCGAGGCCGACGCGGGCTCGATCCATTCCGACACCGCCGCCACCGGCCTGGCCCTGCTTGCTTATCTTGGCGCCGGCTACGACCACTACGACGACAAATATCGCGACGTCGTCCGCCGCGGCATTGAGTTTCTCTTGAAGAACCAGAAAGACAACGGCGATCTCTACATTCCCATGCAAGCCAAATCGAACGAAAGCGCCTGGCTCTACAGCCACGCCATCGCTTCGATCGCGCTCTGCGAAGCGTATGGCATGACGGGCGATCCGAAGCTCCGCGAGCCGGCCCAAAAATCGCTCGACTTCATCATCGCCGCGCAAAGTCCGAAGCTCGGCGGCTGGCGCTATGGACCGCGGCCCGACACGAGCGACACCTCGGTCACGGGTTGGACGACCACGGCGCTCAAGAGCGGCGATCTGGCCGGGTTGAAAGTGTCGAAGGAATGCTACGACGGCGTCACTCGATGGCTCGACTCGGCGGAAGTCGTGCCGCACGATGCTTCGCGCTACGTCTACAACGCCTTCGACCGCGATTCGCAAGGGGGGCGCGATCGGACGCATCCGGTGATGACCTCCGTCGCGCTCTTGATGCGGATGTATCTCGGCGCGAAGCGCGACGACCCGGCCTTGCTCCGCGGGGCCGACTTCATCAAGGATAATCTTCCCCGCGACACCGACGACCTTTCCCGCGACACGTACTACTGGTACTACGCGACGCAGGTGATGTTCCAATTGCGCGGCGACTATTGGAAAGCGTGGAGCAAGCGGCTGCATCCGCTGCTGGTCAACTCGCAGATCAAGCTCGGCGAGCAGTCGGGAAGCTGGGACCCGCTCGGCCCCGTGCCCGATCGCTGGGGCACCTACGGCGGCCGCGTCTACGTGACGACGATGAATCTGCTTTCGCTGGAAGTCTATTATCGGCATCTGCCGATCTACGAAGTGCAGCCGTAAGCGGCGGCGCGCACGCGTTCTCGTGGCTGTGTTTGCCAAAACTCAGTCGTTCGCGCGCTCTCCCTCGGAATTTTCACCAATTCGCTACGGGGGCTTTCCATTCCGCCTGATCTTGGTACGCGACTTGCTCCGAATTGTTCGTCGAAGGTAAATCGTCGTGGAAAACGACAAGGAGGACGCCATGCGCATCGGGATCATCGGCATGGGCAACGTAGGAAGCGCGCTGGGAGCACGCTGGACGTCGGCGGGGCACGATGTCACTTTCGGCGTTCGCGATCCGCACGATGCGAAAAAGCAGGCTGCGGCAGACAACATGCACGCGTCGCTCGGCTCGGTGCAGGATGCCGCGCGGAGCGAGGCGATCCTGTTGGCTGTTCATTGGTGCGACGTGCCCGATGCGCTGAAAGCGGCCGGCGACTTGAACGGAAAAGTGCTTCTCGATTGCACGAATCCCGTCAATGCCGGCTTCACGGAACTGACGATGGGACACGACACTTCGGCGGGCGAAGTGATCGCCAAAATGGAGCCGCAGGCGCGCGTCGTGAAAATCTTCAACACCAACGGCGCGAAAAACATGGCCGACGCGTCGTACGGCGCGCATCGCGTCACGATGTTTTACGCCGGCAACGACGCGGCGGCGAATCACGTTGCCGCGGGCCTCGCGTCCGACATCGGCTTCGAGCCGATCGAACTCGGCCCGCTCAAATGCGCGCGCCTCTTGGAGCCGCTGGCGATGACCTGGATCATCCTCGCTCGCCACCGCGGCTTCGGCCGCGATTTCGCGATCGACGTTCTGCGGCGGCCGGGCACACGGGGATCCGACCAGTAGCGGCGAAAGATGAATACCGCAATCGGCCGGATCAAGACCATTGCACGATCCCGCGGACCAATAATTCGCTGCCCGGCTATTGGTCTTTCAAGGCAAGAGCTTCGGCGAGCGGCATCTTGTGCCGTCGTGCATACAGGATATGGCGAAGGGACCCAGGCTGTTCAACCCAGAGATCGTATTCTTCCTCGGTCATCCCGAGGAATTCGCTAAGCTCCTTCGTGTCGTCGCCCTCATGCCACCGGTTCAACAAAATCATCGATATCGCGATCAGAGGCTTCGCCGGTGAGGCACAATTCGACAAAGGTTGCGCACTGCTTAGACATCAATAACCTCTTCGCACTCACGGCGTCAGCACGATCTTGCCCATCAGATGCCCCGCTTCGCCTTTGACGTTGCCCTCTTGCAGTTGATGCGCCATCGCAGCTTCGGAGAGGGGCAGCACGCGGTCGATGCGAGGCTTCAATTGGCCGGCGGCTTGCCAGCGGTTGATGTCTTCGGCGGCCGCGCGTTGCTCGTCCGGCGTCGCGTTGAACATCGCGAAGCCGGTGAGGCGGCAGCCTTTCACGTAGAACGGGCCGACCGGAAACGGCGGCCGGGCGTCGCGGCCGGCCATCAAGATCATTCGGCCGCGCGGGGCCAGCATCCGCACCGTGCGATCGAAATCGGGCTCGCGATACGTCTCCCAATAGACATCGACGCCGCCGGTAGCGAACTCTTTCACGCGAGCTTCGACGTCGTCGGTCTTGTAGTTGATCGCCAGGTCGGCGCCATTCTCGCGGCACAGCGCCAGCTTTTCGTCGCTGCTGGCGGTCGTGATCACCCGCGCCGAGAATCTTGCCCATCTGCACGACCATCGAGCCGACGCCGCCGGTGCCGCCGTGGATGAACAGCGTTTCGCCGGCGTGTAATCGAGCGTCGCGGACCAAACCCAAATGGGCCGTGATGCCGACCAGCGAAGCAGCCACGGCCTGGGTGTCGCTCACGGATTCGGGCGTCGGATACAACCAGCATTCGTCAACGGCCGCCAATTCGGCAAACGTTCCTTGCCGGCCCAACAGCCCTTGGTTTGATCCCCAAACACGATCTCCGACTTTGAACCGCCGCGCCGTCGGGCCAACTTGCTCGACCCGGCCCGCCAAGTCGCAGCCGGGAATGTAGGGCAGCGGAATCGGCATCGCCACCGTGCCCGAGCGGATGTACGTGTCGATCGGATTCACGTCAACCGCGCCGACTTTCACCAGCACCTCTGCCCCTTTCGGCTGCGGCGCGGGCAGGTCGCCAAAACGGATCGAATCAGCCGGGCCCGGCTTGTCGATGTAGGCGGCTTTCATGTGTGTGACCCTGCTCGATTTCTTGCTGTCGGCCGCCGGGCACTTTTGGCGGGAATCAACAGGCTCGCGGCGATCAGCGCGACGCCGAAACCGCCGATCACCCAAACCATGTATCTCCAATCCTGCCAGGCGAGCACCCAATGGGTTTCATTCTGATCGGCGAAGTGGCCGATCGTCGTGGCCCGGCGGTCGGCCCCCACCGGCGCCGTGATCTCCCAAGTCAGCCAGACATCAGCGGGCGTCAGACTTTTGAAACCGGCCATCGGCTCGGGCCAGTCGCGAACCACAGGTCCCGGAGGATTCGTCGGAGGAAGGAGCCGCTCGACGACGATCAATTGCGTCGGCCGAAAAACTTGCAAGCCGACCGACGCGACCAACGACACCACGGCAAGCAGCGTGCCCAGGAACAACAGCCCCTGCCTGTGCGCCCCAGCGGCGCGGTGCGGGAGCGTGCGAGGCGTCGTCATCGCGAGTTCGCTCGAGCGCTTGCAAGCCGCGAAGCGTCGGCACGTCGACCGACCGCCCGCAAACGCAAATCAACCGCTGCCCCGCCTGCGCAGCCGTCACCTCCAGCTTGTGTCCGCATTCGCAAGGGAGGAGGAAAGAAGACATAGGGGTTAGGGGCGAGGGACGAGGGGCGAGGGGACGCGCAAGCGGGAGTCCACCATCATCGAATGAGTTTGCATGCTGTCTCTTTATGCTTCGTTCTTCGTCCCCTAACCCCTCGCCCCTGACCCCTACTGCGGCACTGCCATTCCGTCGGCGGCCCACCAGGGGAGCGTGCTGCCGCCGTCGAACGAGCAGTTCGGCGCCGGTGATGTAGTCGCTGGCAGGGTCGCAGAGGAACACGACGGCCCGGGCCATTTCGTCGGGCCGGCCCATCCGCTTCCAGGGAAGACTCGCGCCGGCGCGTTGAAGTTTCTCCTCGCTGGCAAACTTCCGCTCGCCCGGCGTGTCGGTCCAGCCGGGATGCACGACGTTCACTCGAATGCGATGATCGACCAACTCGATCGCGGCGGTGCGCGACATCTGATCGACGGCCGCCTTCGATAGATTGTAGGCCATCGACCGCGGAACGGGAATGTAGGCGTGCGGCGAACTGACGAGCACCATCGCTCCGCCGGCGCCTTGCGAGATCATTTGCCGCGCGCTCGCGCGGAGCAAATTGAACACGCCCCACATCGTCACATCGACCGTTCGCCGGAATCCGTCGAGATCGGCCTCGTAAAACGGCTCGCGGTCGCTGTAGGCCGCGTTGCTGACGGCGATGTCCAAGCGGCCGAATTCGGCGACCGTGCGAGCGACCATTTTCTCGACCGCGGCGTAGTCGGCCACGTCGGTCTGTACGATGAGCGCGCGCCGGCCGGCGCTGCGCACTTCAGCGGCGGTTTCGTCGGCTTCCTTGGGATGCGAGTTGAAATTGATCGCCACGTCGGCCCCGGCCTGGGCTAGCGCGATGGCAATCGACCGACCGATTCCGCGGCTTCGCGCCCGTGACCAACGCCATCTTGCCGGAGAGGGCCATGAATGAGTCTCGATTTGAGGAGGATTTGCCAAGGGGAACGCGATCAATTGCTCACCGGCGGCTAGCGCCTCGCCGCTCACGTCGGCCGATCCGGGTGTGAGCGGCAAGGCGCTAGCCGCCGGTGGATCGCCGCAATGCTTTTATCCATCGTAAAACTCGCGTCGCATTGCTTGCGGTCATGGTATCTCGCGTGCCGACGAGCGACAAGCTGCCGGAAACCGCGGTTCCGTGCGATCCTCAAACAAAATTCGCCGAAACTCTGGACCTTCGCCGCGGGGTAATTAGAATTGCCCACAGACGAAGGAGTGTATCTCCAACAAAGTGTCCAAGCCTGGTTTTCGACGACCGAATTGCCATGCGCGCTGGGCGCCAAACTGCAAGCGGCCGAGGTGAAGAACCGCGATTCCAGTCGGCTGGCGAAGCAAAATGTTAATTTAGGTAAAATACCGGCGAGCATTTGGCTCCCGCAGAGTCGCTATCAAACTGTATTTTTTGCCAAATGGCGGCCGATGGCAGCCTGCCGGCAAAACAGTGTGTAGAATTTGTTGGATTTTCGCCGCCTTCGTTTGCATAATTGGTAGGTCGAAACGGCACTGGGGTCGAAGCGCACCAAAGTCACCGCGTGGTTCGAGCGAGCGGAGGACCGTTCTTTATACGGCCGTCGTCACACGCCGGTGCGCAACTACACTCAGTCGATCCGAAAAACGGGATGATTTTTTTGTCGAAGCGGTTGGTCGTCCGTCCCGCGGTCGGGCACGGATGTGGTTTCCGTTTTTTGGACTATCGTGCCGCTCCGGACGATCGTTCATCGTTGGTTTCGTTTTAGCCCGAGGAGTGTCCCCTTGTACGACTCATTGCTGGATGAATTGGAAGACGACGTAACTCCCCATTCCGACGAAACGGTCGAGCTGGTTGACAAGGGGTGGATGTAGACGACACCGACGACGATCTGCTGGTCGAAGACCCGGCCGCGATCGCCGATCTCGACGTCGACGGCAAGGCGGAAGAGTTGCTGTCGGAAGAGGAAGATATCGAAAGCTGGTCGGACGATCCGGTGCGCATGTATCTGACGCAGATGGGCGAGATTCCGCTGCTCACCCGGCAGCAGGAAATCGCGCTGGCCAAGGAGATCGAAATCACGCGGGCCCGCTTCCGCCGCAAGCTGCTGGAATGCGACTACGTGATCCAGCTCGCGGTCAAGGTTCTGAAGCGCGTGCACGCGGGCGAGCTGCCGTTCGATCGCACGGTGCAGGTCTCGGTGACCGACCGCTGGAAAAGGACCAGATTCTCGGCCGTTTTCCGCACAACCTGCGGACGGTCGAAATCCTGCTGCAGCCGCAACAAGCGCCGATTATCGCCTCGCCACGCAGCAAGTCGGCCAAGATGAGCGAGCGCCGCGAGGCCTGGCAGCGGCTGGGCCGCCGTCGCCTGCGGGCCGTGCAAGCTGGTCGAGGAGCTCGGCCTGCGCACCCAGCGGATCGAGCCGATGATCCGCACGCTCGAGGAGTTCAGCCGCCGGGTCGACGAGCTGAAGGCGCAGATCGACGCGCACAAGCAAGGCGCAAGCGGCCCGCCGGCCGAACGCCAGCCCATGGCTCAACGAGTTCCGCAGCATCCTGCGCGCCACGCAGGAAACGCCCACCAGCCTGCGCAATCGCGTGCAGCTACCTGAAGGCGATCTACGCCGCAGTATCAACAGGCCAAGCGCGGCTTGTCGGAAGGCAACCTGCGGCTGGTCGTGTCGATCGCCAAGAAGTATCGCAACCGCGGCTTGAGCTTCTTGGACCTGATCCAGGAAGGCAACGCCGGCCTGATGCGGGCGGTCGACAAGTTCGAGTATCGCCGCGGCTTCAAGTTCTGCACGTATGCCACCTGGTGGATTCGCCAGGCGATCACCCGGGCCGTGGCCGATCAGAGCCGCACGATCCGCATTCCGGTCCACATGGTCGAGACGATGTCGCAGGTGCGCAACGTCTCGCGGCAATTGCTGCAAGAGCTGGGCCGCGAGCCGACGATCGAAGAGACGGCCAAGGCCGCCGGCACGGCGGTCGACGAAACCCGCCGCGTGCTGGCCATGAGCCGCTATCCGATCAGCCTCGACCGGCCGGTCGGCAACAGCGAGGACAGCCACTTCGGCGATCTGCTGCCCGACGCCGGGGCCGAGAACCCGGCCATCGGCGCCGCGCAGGAAATGCTCCGCGGCCGGATCGCCAAGGTGCTCAAGACGCTCAGCTACCGCGAGCGCGAGATCATCAAGCTCCGCTACGGCCTGGGCGACGGCTACAGCTACACGCTGGAAGAAGTCGGCCACATCTTCAAGGTGACCCGCGAACGCATCCGCCAGATCGAAGCCAAGGCCGTCCGCAAGCTGCAGCAACCCAGCCGCAGCCAGGAGCTGATCGGGTTCTTGGATTAGCGAGTGCCGCAGTTCAACGTGAATTCAAAGCCTCCGGCCCTCCGCCGGGGGCTTTTTTTATTGGCGGCGAAGATAACCGCGAATGATTCGGTCGGTGGCGGCTCGGTCCAATCGTGGAGCAGAACATGCAGAGAATCGACCATGACCGCCTAGGCGCAATTGGTATTGAACTTTGCCGGTACGCGTCTGACCTCGAAAAATACTTGAAGGGTTGGAAACGGCCCGATGAATACGAGCGTGTTGAAGGCTGGTCGGATCCAATCCAGGGCACCTACTTTAATCGCCACCAAGAGCTGTGGTGGAAGTATGCAGTCCCCATCGGAAAACTCCTCATCGACGCTCTGAAATCAGGCGCCTTTGTAAATGAGGACGAGAGATTCCGGCAACGATTGCTCTCGCGTTTCGGCGCCGTAAAGCAACTCCATCCGGAGTGGTTTGCTGCTGCAAAGACTTTTGTATACGGCGCAGAATACTCGTGGCGCAGGAGTACAAAAAGCGTCCGGAAATTCGAACACGAAACGTATTTGTGGGCTAACGCATTCCCGGCGTTCCTCCGATATTTGATCGCGGTCGTTGGTTGCGACTGAGGTTGGTGGCCGTAACGGCGACACCCGCTCGCGCAAGAAGGCACCTCCCGAATCACTTTCTCGAATTGGGCCGAAAGTCTGCCGAGTGCTATGTCGCCTCAACCGCGGCCGACCAATAGTCGAGTGATTCAGGCGGAAGCGTGCCGTGGTGGTCGCTTGCTTTGAGTCGTTCCAGAAAGAGTTTCGCAATCTCGGGTAGGCCGAGGAGCGTCAGGCTCCGAAGGATGCGAGTCACCCGCAGATGGTTATGGTTGAAACCGCCGTAGAGCACGTGCTCCCGCATTGCGAACAGGCCAGACTCTCTAATCTCGGGCCGCGGCTCATTTACCAATTCAAATCCATAGAAGCCGAGCAGCTTTTTGGTTGAACGAAGCAGGTTCTCGCGCAGACGGGCGTCGGCATGAAAATCGCGGATTTGCTTCGCGGTGAGCACTGGCGCGTCGTCGTTGAACTGGCTTGGCTCCGGCAAGGGAAAGAGCCATTGAATGAAGTCGTGAATCAATTCCAGCCGGATGTAATCCCAAGCCAGAATCTCCTCGAACTGCCGGCCTTCGCTGTCGGTCGCTTCGCCGCGATAGAAATCAACAATGTCGGCGGGCATAGGACACTCAATCTACGGCGTGGATTGCCTGTGAACCGATTCCTCCACAACCACGCCGCGATTATAGCACGATTGCTGCACGGTCCGACGAAAATGACGGCTGCCAGCCTTCCGCTTGTCGGCCAGCCGGTTTAGAAATTCGCCGGCAGCGAGACATTCCCGTCGCGGTTTGACATTCCTTGCCAGACGGTCAGATCGATTGCGTTGGGCACGGTGTGAACCGAGCCGTCCATCATCGCGACATTCACCGACCCGACGTGATAACTCCGCGAGGTGATGGCGGCGAACGTCGGAGCGGTCGTCGATCCGCCTTCGGTCATGTTCGTGAAATCGATGTCGTAGGTTTGTCCGCCTTTGGTGTAGGGGACGACGGTGTTGGGCTTGAACGTGGTGGTGAAGCCCGTTTGTTGGGCCGAGCCTTCGCCCCATTCCGTGTGGCCGGTGTTGTTCATCAAGCTCGGCCCCAGCTTGGCGGTTCCGCCGAGCGGGGCGATCGTGGCGGGGTCGGTCGGAGCCGGCGACACGGCGGCGATGCCAGCGTCGCGCAGATAGGGCGTGTAAGCCTTCACCTCGGCGGCCAGCAGCGTCTTGCTCAAGCCGCTCGGAAACCGAGAGGGAGTCAGTTGGGCATTCGGAAAAAAGGCGCCGGAGCCGCCCGAATCGGAGACCGGATTGTAGACAAACCACGTGCCCATGTTTACGCCGTAATTGTGCGGATAACTGGCCGGCGTTCCGTTGGAAATCTTGACCGTGTCGTTTTGCTCCGACGGGCAGATGTAGGTCGCGATGCGCACGGTTTGCACCAGCGTGCCGTCGGGAAACGTGACCTCTTCGCTGCCGCTATTGAACTTGATGTTCTTGAACGCCACCATTTCGTCCATGTAGGGCAAAATACGCGCTTGGGCCGACCACGATTCCCCGTCGTCGTTCGCCGCGTGATCCCAAAAGCGGCTCGGCGGAAAGACGCGATTGGCGGCGACGGAATTCGCCATTGCCACGCCGATCTGCCGCAGATTGTTCAAACAAGCCGTGCGGCGCACCGATTCGCGCACCGCTTGAACCGCCGGCAACAAGAGGGCAATCAAGATGCCGATGATGCCGATGACGACCAGCAACTCGACCAGCGTAAAACCTCGGCGGTGGGTGCGCATCGTCATTTTCTTGCGAATGCGTTACGTGGTCGAGAGAACGTATCGAGAACCGCGAAATTGCGAATCGCGGGCCGACCGGATTCTAGATGCGCTGGAAGAGCCGTCAACGATCGATCGACGGGAACACGGCAATCTAACGTTTGCGTAATAATGCCGTAACAATGCGGCTCACGCGCGGGCGACAACCGTGAGCGGCAAGGCGCTAGCCGCCGGTCCTGGTCGCGACATCGAGCGGATTCAGCCACCGATTGACTCACCGGCAGCTAACGGCCTGCGGCTCACTTTCCAGCGACGCCGCCGCAGTCTGCGCCGGACCAGAGAAGAGGAACACGTAGCAGAACCAAGGTTGTGGTCAACCGACAAGCGTCCGCGGCTCCGTCCAATCGTACAGCCACGCGTTGCGCTGCCTGCCCACCGCAGCCGCGGCCCCCATTTCGCGCAGGCAGTAGGCGATTCGCTGCGCCAGCCAGCGGGGAATATCCAGGCCCGTGGCGATGTCGCCGGTGTGAAAAGGGGTCGGCAGCGGGCAGGCCACGAGGGCCACTAGATCGGCCAGCGTCGAAAGCTGATGCTGCGATTCGATGCCGACCAGCTTTTGATCTTCGACTTGCAGATCGTCGGGCCGTCGCCAACGGCGGCGGCCGTGGCCCGGATAGCGCCATTCCTCGACCGCGACCAGCGGCACTTCGAGCGTCAGCCGCGGATGGGGAAAGACGTTTGTGAAATGAATCAGCTCGTCAAACAAGTCGAGCAGCCGGCCATGCTTGGGGCTTGCCCGGCGGCGAGCGACGCGGCCGCCGCGCTTGCCACGCACGACCAACTGCTTCGAAGCCACGATCGGCTTGACGACACGCACATGATGCGTTTTCAGCAGCCGGCGCACTTTGTCGCGGATCGCCGCCAGCGGGCCGTGCTGAATCTCGATCAATTCGTCGCCCACCACGGCATCGATCCGATAACCGGCCAAGCGGATTTCAACCCGCGCGTCGGCCCCCGCGTAAATCCGTTTCAAATCGCGATGCAGCGATGTTTCCATCCGATGGGATCGCGAATTGATTGGGAGCGGTTGGCCCGCGTAGGAAAAGGGGACACGCACCGAGCGGCGACGTTACAGGTGGAGGCAACGCCGGCCGGTCGCTCGGAGCCAGTCCCCTTTTTCGGCGACCGTCTACGGCACGATCGTGACGCCGATGCCCGGCGGCGGCGGACGATGGTAGTAATACGGATGATAATATCTCGGTCCGTAGTAGTACGGATCCTCGACGACGACCGGCGGCGGCTGCTGCACGACGACCGGTTGCACCGCCGGATGCTGCATCGTTTGCACGACGCGATCGCTGACGCCGTTTTGCTTCAGATAAATGATGTCGGGGGTTTGCAAGGGGCGAAGCACGCCGACCGTGTTGACGTGATCGACGATCACTTGCTCGTCGACGCCCGCGCGGGTCATGGCGATCGCGTCGTCGACGGAGACGGCTCCGGGGCACGGATGGCCGATTCGCGCTTCGATCAGCGCGATTGCGAGCTTCGTCTTTATCGACCGAGTTGCCGATCGCCGCGCCCGTCACGGCGCCGACGCCGGCTCCGACGACCGCGCCGGCCGCGGTGTTATGAAATTGATGGCCGATGATTCCGCCGATGACGCCACCCGCGCCGGCGCCGGCGAGCGCGCCGGTTTGCGTGTTCGTTTGGCAGCCGACCGCGGCGATGGCCCACAATCCCATCAAAACGAGAGTGATATTGCGATGCATGGCAGACAGACCTCCCGAAACAAACCACCAACGCGAAGCGCGCGAAACCGCGCGGCGACAAGCGTCGGCCTTGTCCCATTATCGGAATTCAGGGTCAAGGGAGATTGATCGGAGCGTCAGAATGAGAGAAGCGGCGCAAGTTGCGCGGCTTGGGGGCTCCTCCCGCGGAAAGGCTAACCACCGAGTCACAGAGAGCACAGAGAAAAAAAGCTAGCATCAGAACCAACGAGACGCGGGGCGGTGGAACACATGCCCCTTTTTTGAATCTGTCTTCTCGGTGTTCTCTGTGACTCGGTGGTTCAGGATTTCTTCCCTTGGCTGCTAGCATCGGCGGTGCCGCGGTGCGCGGCCATCCAGGCATCCCATTTTTTCATCGCCGCTTCTCGATCGGCGGCGGTGCGGAAGCCGAGCGTGGCGGGGTTGTAGTAGGGCAAGCCGTTTGTGTCGAGGCGGTCGAAGCCAAACTCCTTCGGGTCTTTCCCTTGCAGCTTGATCGCGATCGCCAAGGCCACGTCGCAGATTTGCGTTTGAAACGCTTGATTGTTCATCATGCCTTGGGCGCAGATGTCGGTGTCTTTCAAACACGATTCGACCGCCGGCAAGTTCGATTTGTCGCCGAGCTTGCCGATCAACATCAGGGCAGTCTGCTTGATGTTGGCCGGCTGATTGCCTTGTTTCAACGCTTTGGCCGCCGGCTCGACGCCCTCCTTCAGATCGAATCGCATCGCCAGCCACAGGTTTTGAGATAAGACGTTGACGCAGGCGTCGTGCGAAACCCAAGCACCAAGAATCTTCCTGACCGGCGCCGCCTGCGCGCTGCCGTTCATCGTTTGCTGAATGGCGGGCTGATTCGTCAGAAAGACCAATTGCATCGCCAGATCGTCGGCAAGCGTCACCTGCTTGTCGGAGCCGACGAACAACATCGCGCCGACCGCGCCAAGCGAAATCGAGTATCCGCCGGCGAATCGCTGCCGAACCTGCATTTGCACGAGCTCTTGCGTGATCGAGTTTTCCAGCGATTGGCTCGTCGCCGTGGGCCCTTCCTCGACGGCGCGAAACAGATTCGGCTCGGCTCGCTGCATCTCGACAAACAATTGCCGAGCCGCTCCGGTGCTGCCGACCACCTGCCGATACCGTGCCCAACCGGGCAGATCGAGATGCTTCGTGTCGTTCACATCCTCGGCGAACGCATTGAGCCGCTTTTCGAGATCGGCCTTGACGATCGTATCCAGAATCCGCCGCACGCGAACGCGGATTTCCGGGTCGGGGCTATGCAGCGCGGCGTCGAGAGCCGGCTGAATTTCGATTCCCATCTGGCTCAGATGCCGGCTGGCCTCTTCGCGGACTTCGAAGCGATCGTCGCCGAGTTGCTGAATCCAGCCGGAAATGTTTTCCGCTGGTGCGGGTTGAGCGACCGATTGACTGGCCTGCGCCGGGCTGTTCGCCTTGGCTGCTTCCTCGGCCCAGGCGGAGCGCGGCGCTGCCATCACCGCAGTCGCAAAACACATCGCCAGCGGCAAAAGCCGGAAGCTTCGCCGTCCGATTTTGATATCCCCACACATGGCAACCTCCCCCGAGGAACCCAATTAAGGCCGACCAATCAAGTGACTATTCTAAGCCACGCTGGGTCCGATCGTCTAGCAACCGTGGGGTAATTTTTGCCCCGGTTTGCTCCGGCGACGGCGAGGATGATTGCTGCGATGTTTGGCGACAGTGTTCGCTCGTCCACGATTACCACCCGGCTTGCAGACCGAATTCAAGCCGGCCGACTATCTGGTACAATCCTGGCATGGCCGACAAGCCCAATTCCACTGAGCCGGGGAAACGGCCAGGCCGCTGGTATCAGATAAGGCTGCGTACGCTGCTAATTGGCGTCGTGCTGCTGGGATCAGCCTTCGGCTACGTTGCCCATGAAGCGCGAATTGTGCGAGCAAGGAAGAACTTTTTTGCGGCTCGCGAACAGAGGTACGATTCAAGAACGCTGATGCAGATGGGTTGGCGTTCGCTTAGGGGCGATTTCGTTGTGTTTGGCGACAAAACTAGTTCGCCTGGCCTCGTGCGCCGATGGCTGGGAGATCAACCCGTGGACATGATTTTCGCGGAGAGGGGAGAGCGAGTCGAACGAAATCGCCCGCCTCTTTCCCGAGGCTGCCATTGCTCCGGACCATTGAGCCATCAACGCAACTTTGGACCACAACCCGTTCCTTCAGCCGCTTGCTATCGGGTTCTGGAAGAGCTAGAATTGTGAACTGGGATTTGCGGCCGCTTGCAGCCAACAACTGCTAAAGTGCCATCGCCCAGCCACGCAGCCCTGTGGGGAATAGCTCTAAATTGAGCATTCCTGCGGGGAATGGCGCGGGTGATCAAACTTGACCAAAGGGGAGCCGCGAAATGGCCGTTTATCGGCCGAGTCGCGGCTTTTTTTGTGTCCGGCCGGCAGCCATGGATCGATTTGCTTTGTGCCACCTCCCGTTGGAGTTGCCTCGATCATGACCACGAGCGCGAAACCGGCCGCCGCCTTGGAAGTTCCCCTTGCCGATGATGCGGCTGCCGTGAAAGACGATCGCGGGGCGAGCAACGCTGCGACGAATAAGATCAACACGGTCAACGGCATCGTCGTCGGTCCATCCACGTTGGCGGTTCATGCCGGCGAGGATCGCCAGAAACTCGGCAACTCGATCACCGATCCGATCTTCTGCGCCTCGACCTACACGTTCGCCGACACGCAGTCGGTGATCGACTTCATCGAGCAGAAGCAGCCGCGCGAGGAATACGGCCGCTACGGCAATCCGAGCGAGAAGGTCGTCGAGCGCAAGCTGGCGGCGCTCGAAGGGGGCGAATCGGCGCTGCTGTTCTCCACCGGCATGTCGGCCATCGTCGGCCTGCTGATGGCCAAGCTGAACTCCGGCGACGAGGTCGTCTTCTTCGACGAGTGTTACCATCGCAGCCGCGAGTTCTGCACGCAAGCACCTGTCGCGCTTCGGCGTGGTCACGCGGCAGGTGCCGGCCTGCGATTACGACGCGATGGAAGCGGCGATCACGCCGCGCACGAAGCTGCTGATCAGCGAATCGCCGACCAATCCGCACTTGAGCGTCGTCGATCTGGAGCGGTTCGCCGACATCGGCCGCCGGCACGGCGTCGAGACGCTGATCGATGCCACGCTCGGCACGCCCTACAACATTCGCCCGCTCGCCGCCGGCATCGACTACGTGCTGCACTCGGCCACCAAGTATCTGGGCGGGCACAACGATCTGCTGGCCGGCGTGATCGTCGGCACGGCCGAAAAGCTCGAAGCCGGTCCGCAAGCTGCGCGGCATCATGGGCAGCGATCAATTCGCCGCACAACATCTATCTGCTCGCGCGCGGGCTGAAGACCTTCGAGCTGCGGATGCAGCGGCACAACGAAAACGGCCTGGCCGTCGCCGAGTTTCTGGCCGGCCATCCGCGGATCGAAAAGGTCTATTATCCCGGCCTGCCGATCGCATCCGTATCACGAAGTCGCCAAGCGCACGATGCGCGGCTTCGGCGGGCTGGTGACGTTTCTGGTGCAGCGACGCCGATTGGCGGCAAACGGCCGCGCGTGGTCGACGCGTGCGAATTCCGCGCATCGCGCCGAGCCTGGGCGGCGTCGAATCGCTGATCGAGCAGCCGCTGGTGATGAGCTATTACGAGTGCACGCCCGAGGAGCGCCGCAAGCTTCGGCATTCCCGACAACATGATCCGCCTGTCCTGCGGCATCGAGAACCCCGAAGACCTGGTGGCCGATTTGGCAGCAGGCGCTGGAACAGATAGTGCCTGAAATGCAATTCCGCACCCGCGCCATTCACGTCGGCAACCAGCCCGACCCGGACAGACCGGCGCCGTCGTGCCGCCGATCCATCTGGCGTCGACGTTCGTGCAGCCCGGCGCCGGCGAGTGGGGCGAGTTCGACTACTCGCGCAGCGGCAATCCGACGCGCAAGGCGTTCGAAACCGACGCTGGCCTCGCTCGAAGGCGGGCTGCGGCGCGCTGGCCTTCTCCTCCGGCATGGCGGCCATTCACTGCGTCGACGATGCTGCTTGCAAGCGGCGATCACATCGTCGCCGGCGCCGATATCTACGGCGGCACCTATCGCCTGCTGCACAAGATCGTCAATCGCGCCGGCATCGACCGTGTCGCTGGTGCCGACGACCGATCTCGCGGCGCTTCGAAGCCGCGATCACGCCGAAAACGAAACTGCTTGTGGATCGAAAGCCCCGGCAATCCGCTGCTGTCGATCACCGACATCGCCGCCTGCGCCGAAATCGCGCAGCGGCACGGCGTGCTGCTCGGCGTCGACAACACGTTCGCCACGCCGGTGCTCACCCGGCCGCTGGAACTGGGCGCCGACATCGTCATGCACTCGGCCACCAAGTACATCGGCGGCCATAGCGACGTGCTCGGCGGCGCGCTGGTCGTCCGCGACGAAGAGCTGTTCGACCGGCTGTACTTCATTCAGAACGCCACCGGCGCCGTCATGGCGCCGCTGGAATCGTTTCTCTGCTCGCGCGGCTCGAAGACGCTCGAGCTGCGCGTGCGCGAGCAATGCCGCACGGCCGCAGCAGCTGGCCGAGTGGCTGGCCGGCCATCCGCGCGTTGCAAGCGTGTCTGTATCCGGGCTGGCCGACGCATCCGGGCCACGAAATCGCCGCGCCGGCAGATGGACGGCGGCTTCGGCGCGATGCTCAGCTTCGAGTTCGCCGGCGATTTCGCCGCCGCCAAGCGCGTGGCCGAGTCGACGAAGCTGTTTCAACTGGCCGTCAGCCTCGGCGCGGTCGAATCGCTGATCGAACAGCCGGCCTCGATGTCGCACGCCAGCTACGATCCCGCGGCACGAGCGGCCCACGGCATCACCGACGGCCTGATCCGACTCTCGGTCGGCCTCGAGGCCTTTGAAGATCTGCGCGATGATCTGGCAGCGGCGCTGGCTCGATCCCGCTACAACCGCGTCGCGCTAAACGTATCGCCCTGCTTCATGTCCCCGGTCGTCAGACCGAGCTTGAACCAGCGCATCGCGCTGCTCCGACGTGCCGTGCGTGAACGAATCGGGCACGACCACGCCGCGGGCTTGCATTTGCAGGCGGTCGTCGCCGATCGCCTGGGCGCAGCGCAGGGCGTCTTCCACGTCGCCGGGGTCCAAAAACTTGAATCGCTGCTGGGCATGATAGGCCCACACCCCGGCGAGGAAATCGGCCTGCAATTCCAGCCGCACCGATAGCTGGTTCGCTTCCGTCTTGCTCGCACGCTGCTGCATCGCGTGAATCTTGTCCATGATGCCAAGCTGCTTTTGCACATGATGGCCGATCTCGTGCGCGATGACATACGCTTGGGCAAAATCGCCGGGGGCGCCGAAACGCGTTTTCAAGTCGCGATAGAAGCTCAGATCAAGATAGACTTTTTCGTCCTCGGGGCAATAAAACGGCCCGACGGCCGCGCTGGCGAATCCGCAGGCCGAATCGACTTGCCCGCTGAACAGCACCAGCTTCGGCTTGACGTAGTGCAGGCCCTGCTTGGCGAACAGATCGTCCCAAACGACCTCAGTGTCTTTCAGCACGACGGAGACGAACCGCTTGAGCTCGTCTTCGCCGGCCGGGGGCGCGCCTTGCCGCTGCGGAGCGCCTTGCTGCGCGCCCTGCTGCTGTTGAAGCTGCTGTTGCTGCTGGAGGAACTGGATCGGATTGCCGCCGAGCAGCCACACGATGAGCGCGACGACCAGCACTCCGGCGCCGCCGCCGATGGCCATCGTTCCGCCCGACATGCCGCGCTGATCCTCGACGTTGTCGCTGCCTTCTTGATCCTGCCAGCGCATGATTCAACTCCGTTCGGAAGGCTCGGCGCGGCCGAGCCGCAACCAATGTTGGAGTTCACGCTTCAGCGTGCCGGCTCGCAACACGCTGAAGCGTGAACTCCGACAAGATCGTCGCGCCTTGCAGAGGATTTAACCGTTTGTGGCACGGAATCGTCACGAATTCCGCTACATCTCGCCGCCTAGTCGTCGAGCGGCTTGACCATGATGTCTTTGAAATAAACCTTGCTGCCGGGATCGTGCCCTTGCAGGGCGAACGTGCCATGATGCAAGAATCGGCCTGGGTGTCCGCCCGGGGGCTTGAAGCCGGCTGGCTCTGTCCAATCGTTCACCGTCGTGCCGTCGATCTTCAGCACGACATGCTTCCCTTCGACGATGATCTCGTACAGAAACCACTTGTTGTCGACATGATGCGGATCCTTGATGTCCACCACGTCGTACAAGCTGCCGGTTTTTTTCCAGTCGCCGTGCGTCGCGTTCACCTGGGCCTCGAAACCGTCGTCTGGCCAGTTCGATTCCTGATACTTGGTGTGAAAATAGATCCCCGAGTTGGCATGGGGAAACGTCATCACCATCGCCTTGAAATGGAAATTCTTCCAGTCGTGATTATGCACGGGGCCGACATAGAACAGATGCGCCGGGCCCGGACCGTGGACTTCGATCATGCCGTCTTCCGCCTTCCACGAATCGGCATTTTTGCCGATCTTCCAGCCATCGAGCGTCTTGCCGTCGAACAAGCTATAAAAGCCATCCTTGTCGGGCTTCGGCTCGTCGGCCGCTTGCACAATCTGGTTAGCCAGCAGCAAAGTGCCGGCGGCCAGTCCGGCGATTAACAGGGAATTGAGTTTCATCGAAGTTGCTCCAGTGGGATGAAGATTTGGACGTTGAGGGTAAACTGGCGGAACTCGCTTGAACCCGCCATGATACTCCGACTGATAGCGGGCATCAAATCGCTTGGGAACGGAAAACACGTGCATGGCCCATGGCCCCTGGGATGTTGTCGTCGTCGGAGCCGGAGCCGCCGGGCTGGTGGCCGCGTTTCGAGCTGCGGAGCGCGGCCGGCGGACGCTGCTCCTGGAGAAGAACAGCCGTCCGGGCATCAAAATCCTCATGTCCGGCGGCACGCGCTGCAATATCACCCATGCCACCGACAATCGCGGCATCGTCGAAGCCTATGGTCCGCCTGGCCGATTTCTGCATTCGGCTCTTTCCGCGCTCAGCGTGGCCGACACGATCGAGATGTTCGAAGCCGAGGGAGTGCGGACCAAAACCGAGGAGACCGGAAAAATCTTCCCGGTGTCGAACAAAGCGGCCGACGTGCTGGCCGGATTGCTCGCGCGGCTGAATCGCAGTGGGGCGACGATGTCGCTCGGCGAGCCGCTCGTGCAATTGGAGCGCGACGGCGACGGCTTTCGACTAGTCACGCCGCGCGGCGAAGTTCACGCCCGGCAAATCATTCTCACCACCGGCGGGCAATCCTATCCCGGTTCGGGCACGACGGGCGACGGCTATCGCTTCGCCGCGCAATTCGGGCACACGATCGTTCCACCGCGGCCGGCGCTGGTGCCGCTGACGACTACGGCTCCATGGGTGCTCGATCTGCGCGGCGTGACGCTGCCGGATGTGACGCTCAGCATTTTAGAAGACGGCCGTACATTGGCCACTCGACGCAGTTCGCTGTTGTTCGCTCATTTCGGTTTGACCGGTCCGGCGGCGCTCGATGTCAGCCGAGTCGTGTCGGGCCATCTCCGGCCGGGAACGCTGGTCGTCGAGATCGATCTGTTGCCCGAGCGAAACGAATCGCAGCTTCTCGACTGGCTGCGCGAGGAATCGACCGCGTCGGGCAAAAGGCAAGTCGCGGCCGTCGTTGGCCAATTGCTGCCGCGCCGGCTGGCGGAGATTGCATTGGAGCAATCGGATGTAGCCGTGGACCGCAAGGCGGCGGAGTTGAGCAAAGCCGATCGCAGCCGATTGGTGTACATGCTGAAACATCTGTCGGCCCCATTGAGCGGCACGCTGGGATTCAAGAAAGCCGAGGTCACCGCCGGCGGCGTTTCGCTCGACGAAATCGATTCGCGCACAATGCAAAGCAAGCTCGTGCCGAATCTGTATCTGCGCCGGCGAATTATTGGACCTCGACGGCCCCATCGGCGGCTACAATTTCCAAGCCGCCTGGAGCACCGGCTGGCTGGCGGCATCGAGTGTCTGACGCCTGGGCTGGCGTGCAATCAGTCACCCTTTGTCGCCAACCATGATTGTCAAAAGAGTAATGTATCGTCGATTGACGGAATAGAAGATCAATAAAGGAGGGCACGAGGCCGTCGCAGCCAATCGGGCCATCCGCACGTCGTAGCTTGGATGAACGACACCGTCTTCCGGATTCCGTGACAAATAGATTTCGGCGCCCGCAACCACTTCCCGAGCGCGAGGAAATTCCGCCACGATTTCAGAAAGCCGGTCATCGTAGCGCGGATGGCGCAAGATGCCGAGTTGGCTAAACTTGCCCACCGCTGTTGCACTCCTCAGCCATCGTGTTGAGAGTTTGGCCGAGGGTTTCGAATTTGGCCAAGTCCGCTGCCGTGGGCTTTTCTGGACGCACTAAAGCCATTTCATAGGGAATGTCTTCGTTCGCTTCCGCAATCTTCCAGCCAATGAAGGCGTGCGACAAGTCGCTAATCTGCCTGGCGCTCTTCCCCCAGCATTGTTTGATGAGCGACGCGACCAGGCCAATTTCCTCGCCCGAGAATCCTTCAAGGTTTGCTTCGCGGCGGGCAATCGCTGTCTTTTGTGTTCGACCGAAGCGATCTCGCTCGACTCTGACGATCGAGCCTTCTCGCTCCAGTTCTGAAAGCATCGGAAGCATGCGCCGAGGAGCCGGGCCGTTGTCGAGCCGCTGATAAGTGTGCCAGGTAATCGCGCGGCCGAACTTCGAATACGCGATGAAGTCGGAATAGAAGAGCAATTTGTTCAATTTCGTCGCGCCGAAGGACGGATCGTCTTGACATTGCAAGGCGATGAAGATCACCAATTCCTTGAACTTGCGGTCGTTCGGAATTCTCTCGACCGGAATGCTAAGCATGGCAATAAATCTCGCACGGCTGGATGGTCGCACCAAGCGGTTTTCCACCACCTTTGAAATGTTATCCAATAGCTGAACAGATGTCAAGGATATTTGAACGCCCGCTTCTTTCAAGCCAAAATCGGCGTCACCACCTTTCCCGCCACGTCGGTCAGTCGGAAATCGCGGCCTTGATAGCGGTACGTCAGTCGCGTGTGGTCGATGCCGAACAGGTGCAGCATCGTGGCGTGGAGATCGTTCGTGTGAACGGGATTCGACTGCGGCGTTGTAGCCGAATTCGTCGGTCGCGCCGTGGGTGATGCCGCCCTTGATGCCGCCGCCGGCCATCCACAGCGGAATAGCCTTTGATGTGGTGATCGCGGCCGTTGCCTTGGGCCATCGGCGTGCGGCCGAATTCGCCGCCCCAGACGATCAGCGTGTCGTCGAGCATGCCGCGCTGCTTCAGATCGCTGACCAGCGCCGCAAGTCGCCTGATCGACTTCGCCGGCGATGCCCTTGATGCTGCTCCTTCAAGCCGCCGTGATGGTCCCAGTCGCGGTGATAGAGCTGAATGAACCGCACGCCGCGCTCGGCCAGCCGGCGGGCCAGCAGGCAGTTGGCGGCGAACGAACCGTCGGCCCCCTTCGTGCCGTACATTTCCAGCACATGGGCCGGCTCGCCGGAAATGTCCATCAGCGTCGGCACGCTCGTCTGCATCTTGAACGCCATCTCGTACTGCGCGATGCGCGTTGCGAATCTCCGGATCGTCGACCGCCGCGTCGTGAATTCGGTTCAGCGACTCCGACGCTTCGATCACGTCTTGCTGCCGCTCGCGATTCACGCCCGGCGGGTTGCTGAGATACAACACCGCGTCGCCCTGCGAACGGAACTCGCACGCCCTGAAACCTGCTCGGCAGAAAGCCGCTGTGCCACATGCGGGCCGCGATCGGCTGCTGCTGGCCGAACCTGCCGGTGGAGGTCATCACGACGAAGCCGGGCAGATCTTCGGCGTCGCTGCCCAGGCCATAGAGCAGCCACGATCCCATCGACGGCCGGCCGGAGATCGTCGTGCCGGTGTTCATGAACGTATGGGCCGGGTCGTGATTGATCGCGTCGGTGTGCATCGAGCGGATGATGCAGATGTCGTCGGCCACGTTTGCCGATGTTCGGAAAGATCGTGCAGATTTCCTGTTGCGATTTGCCGTATTTGGCAAACGGATGCTGCGGCGCGAAGCATTTCAGCTGCTGGCCTTGCAGCTGAGCGATCGGCTGGCCTTTGGTGATCGACTCGGGCATCGGCTTGCCGTTCATTTCGGCCAGCTTCGGCTTGTAGTCGAACGTTTCCAGATGCGACGGCCCGCCCGCCATGTAGAGATAGATGATTCGTTTGCATCGCTGCTTGAAATGCAGCGGATTAACGACGCCGTGCCATTTTTGATTCGCGGGATTCGCATTCTCGGCGGCACTAAGCAGGGCCGGATTCAGCATCGAGGCGAGAGCGAGTGAGCCCATGCCGGAAGCCGTGCGGCCCAAGAAAGTGCGGCGGCTGAGTTGCAATTGGAATTTTTCTTGATCGTTCATCGTTTGTCGCTCCTAAACATCGACAAAACAAAATCGCTTCCCGCCGGGGCTCCGCTGCCCTCGCTAACGCTTCGGGTTGGTATGCCACACTAACCCGAAGCGTTAGCGAGGGGAACCACGGGGGTATCGCCGCTGAGGTCGTCAACTCCGAGTAATCGTCTCATGCAGATTCAAGATCACGCGGGCCACCGACGTCCATGCCGCCAGATCGGCCGCGTCGACACCGGCCGGCGCGGGCGCGTCGCCGACGCCGAGCAGCTTCTTCGCGGCTGCCGTGTCGGCGATGTATTGTTCATGGTGCTTGTTGTACACATCGACAAGAATCCGGCTTTCATCCGCGGTGGCGGAGCGCGACAGGGCTTGGTGGAACGCCCAATCGATTCGCTCCTCTGGCTTCGCGCCCCCTTCCTTCACGATCCGCGCGGCAAACACGCGGGCCGCTTCGACGTACGTCGGATCGTTCAGCAGCACCAGCGATTGCAGCGGCGTGTTCGACCGCGTGCGCACGGCAGTGCATTCCTCGCGCGTCGGCGCGTCGAACGCCTTCAGGCTCGGCTGCAGGAACGTCCGCTGCCAGAAGGTATATAGCCCGCGGCGATATTGATTCTCGCCGCGATCGTTCTTCCACTCGCGCGTCGGAAAGTTCAAATAGGCCCAATAACCAGCCGGCTGATACGGCTTGACGCTCGGGCCGCCGATTTTCGTCGACAGCAGTCCGCTGACGGCCAACGCATTGTCGCGCACCAACTCGGCGTCGAGCCGGAAGCGGCCTTGCCGGGCGAGCCAGCGGTTGTCGGGATCGAGTTGCCGTTGCTGCTCGGTGGCGATCGACGATTGCCGATACGTCGCCGACGTGACGATCAGTTTCAGCAGATGCTTGACGTCCCAGCCACTATCGACGAATTCGATGGCCAGCCAATCGAGCAATTCCGGATGCGACGGCGCGCGCGCCCTGCGAACCGAAATCCTCGGTCGTCTTCACGATCCCCTGGCCGAACATCAGCATCCACATCCGATTGACGAACACTCGCGCAACCAGCGGATTCTTGCGATCGACCAGCCAGCGAGCGAGGTCCAAGCGATTCGGCCGGCGATCTTTGATCTCCAGCGGCAACAGAAACGTCGGCACCGCGGGCGAAACGATTTCGCCGGAGTCGTCGAGCCAATTGCCGCGAGCCAGAATGCGCACGGTCCGCGGATCGATGGCCGTCGTGACCAGCGTTTTGGGAAATGTTTTTTCGAGGGCGGCCTTCTTGCGATCCAATTCGGCGACTTTTGCTCGCTCGGACTTCAGTTCGGGGGCGATCGATCGGAAATGGGCCGAAAGCGTTTTCCGTTGCTCGGGCGTGCGCTGTGCCGGCGCGATGTCGAGGATTCTGGCGACTTCGGCCGGCAAGCCGGAATGATCGCCGAGCGGCGGCTTGTGCGTGGTCGTCGAAATTCGCAACCGGCCGATGCTCTGCGCCGAACCGTAGTTGAAGTCAAGCGAGATCGTCAGCTTCGACTCTTTTTGCGCGAATTGCCGATTTGGTTTCGAAGATCGCGACGTGCGGCTTGCCGGTTTCGGGCAGAATGGCCCAACCGGTTGCCGGTTTGCCGTCGATCGCGCGGGCGACATCGTAGCCCGACTGCGAGAAATCGGCCGAGGCATGTTGCAGCGTGATTTTCGTCGGCTTGTCGGAGCCGGCTTTCGGCGACGTGGCGATGGTGAATTCGGAGAGCACGAAATTGCCGTTGCTCGCCCTGCCCGGCCCATGCGCCGGCAAACTCGGATCGGGCATGGCTTCGAGCCGGATTCCGGTGATGCCCGGCCGATCGAGATCGGCGACAAGCGTGTACGTTTCTTGCTCGGGCACTTTTCCGCTGGCCAGGATCGAGCCGTCGTCGAGGATTTTCAGCTCGCTGCGCCCGATTTCGCGGTCGCGGTCGTTGGCCGCAAGGGAGTCCAATCGATCGTGCCGGTTTTTGCCGTCTTCTCCCATTCGGCTTGGGCGGCGTCGAGCGCCGGAGTTTGCTCGTCGAGCGTCTTGCGCACCGCGGCAAGTTCATTGTCGAGTTGTTTCAATTGCTCCGATTGCGCCGCGGTCGGCATCGGCGTCTCTTCCTGGCGACCGACGGCGGCTTCTTTCACGTCGGCGAAGAAAGCCTCCATGCTGTAGAAGTCGCGCGTCTTGAACGGATCGAATTTGTGGTCGTGGCATTCGCAGCAGCCCATCGTCGAGCCGAGCCAGACGGTCGACAGATTTCGCACCCGATCGGCCGCGTACTTGGCGGTGTATTCCTTGGCCTGCGCGCCCCCTTCCTCGGTCGTTTGCAGCAGGCGGTTGTAGCCGGAGGCGATGCGCGTCTCGACGATTGCGTCGGGCAGCAGATCGCCGGCCAGTTGCTCGATCGTGAAGCGATCGAACGGCTTGTTCTCGTTGAAGGCCCCGATGACGTAGTCGCGATACGGCGAAACTTCGCGCTCATTGTCGCTGTGATAGCCGCCGGTGTCGGCATAGCGCACCAGATCGAGCCAGTACATCGCCATCCGCTCGCCATAATGCTGCGAGGCGAGCAAGCTGATCGACTAGTTTTTCGTAAGCCTGCGGATCGTGATCGTTGACGAACTCGTCGACTTGCTCCGGCGACGGCGGCAAGCCGATCAGGTCGAAATACAACCGGCGCACCAGCGTCACGCGATCGGCCTCGGGCGACGGTTGGAGCTTCTGCTCGCGCAATTTGGCCAGCACGAAATCATCGATGGCATTCTGCGGCTGGACGCCGGCGAATCGCCGGAAGCGCTGGCCGTTCGGGCGGCGCATAGGCCCAATGCTTTTTATAAACGGCCCCTTGCGCGATCCACTGCTTGAGCACTTGCCGCTGAGCGTCGGTGAGATGTTTGTTGCTCTTCGGCGGCGGCATCCGTTCGTCGTCGTCGGTGGAGAAGATACGCGTGACTAATTCGCTCTTGTCGGGCTTGCCGGGCACGATAGCCGTCTCGCCCGACTCCGCCGGCTTGGTGGCGATCTCGGCAACATCGAGCCGCAGTTTCGCCTTGCGCTCGGACGCATCCGGGCCGTGGCACTTGAAGCAATTGTTCGACAGGATCGGAACCACGTCGCGATTGAAATCGACCGCGGGCGTCACGGGAGTTGCCGGCGGCGCGGCGTCGAGAGAATTCGATCCGAATCGCAACGCGAGCAATCCGGAAACGACAAGGCAGAGAAGCAATTGTTTCATCTGCGAGAATCGCCTGGTGGGATGGGCGTGGGAGGGCAAAGCGCGGATTGCCGACAAAGGACCGTATGTGGCAACCCTTCGCCAAATATAACAGCCAGCCAAGGTCGCCGCAACAAATTCTCAACTGGCCCGCCGGCTGCCCGTGCGGCGATGCGTGGCCGGCGTGCGCCGTCCTGAAGTGTGGCCCGTCGTAGCTCGTTTCGACGCGCCGCGTTGCGTCTGGCCGCGCTCGGCCCCGCTGCGCTGCGCGACGCTCCGCCGCAGCGCATCCATGAGATTGATCACCGGCGACTGCTTTTCCTCGGGGCTGGCGACGCTCGGCTGTTCCTCGGCCTTCGTCTCGATCAGTTGCTTTAATCGGGCCGTGTAGGCGTCTTCGTATTTTCCCAGGTCGAAATGCTTGGCGGTCGAAGCCTCGATCAACGTCAACGCCAGCCGCAGTTCCTCTTTCGTCACGTCGGCCAGATCAGCGTCGGCGGCGATCGACTCGGGAGTGCGACACCTGATGCGGGAAGTAAAGCATCTCCAGGCACAGCACGTCTTTCAACGCCCGGATCGCCACCAGCCGTTCGCGCCCAAACAGCGACGCCTGCCCAACGCCCAGATAACCGTTGGCCGACAGCGCCCGCAGCAGAACCGCATATGGTTTTTTTCCCATCGGTCCATCGGGCAGCAGATAGTAAACACGCCCTTCGAATTGCATTGGATCAATCGCATCGGGCGCGACGAACGTGTCGATGTTGATCGCCTTCTCGGCTTTGCCCTTCAACTCCTTGACTTCCTCTTTCTCGACGACCACATACTGCCCCTTCTCCCGTTCGTAGCCGAGCACGATCTCGTCGTTGCTCACTTCGCCATGAATCGGGCAGATTTTCTGGTAGCGAATACGGCTATGGCATTTCGCATGAAGCTGATGCAGCGCGACGCCTTCCTCTTCGCTCGACACGGCATTGACGGCCTCGACGGGCACGGAGACCAGGCTCAATCGCAAAAAACCCTTCCAACTGGGACGCGGCATGGCGGCGGTCCTTTGAAGCGGAGGCAGATTTGTGATACTTCAACGGGTTGCGACATGGCTGCACTGCTCCGTCGGGCTGTCGCCGTCGGCTCCAAATTTCGACGTGCTAGCATTGCTAGCAAACTGTGCGCCGAGCTTGCCGTAGGTCAGCTTTTCCAGGCTGACAGACGACCGGCGGCGGGCCTGTCAGGCTGGAAAGCCTGACCTACGAGGCCGCCGCTGGCACGGGCATTGCATCAATGTCCAACAATGCAAACAACGACCGATCACTATTCACCGAATAAACCTGCAAAAAAGCGCGATTTTCGTGACCGCCGATTGCCCGTCGGCGCGGAATGCATCCCGGACGGGGGCGTTCATTTTCGCGTTTGGGCCCCGGCGAGGCAGCAGGTAACCGTGGTTTTCGAGCGCAGTCCGGACGGCGCAAATCCACCCCCGACGGTTCTCACCCAGGAACCGGATGGCTATTTCAGCGCCCTTGTGGCCGAAGGCACTGCGGGAAGCCGATACCGGTTCCGCTTGGACGATGAACCGGCCCTCTATCCCGACCCTGTTTCTCGCTGGCAGCCGGAAGGCGTAGAGGGGCCATCGGAGGTTGTCGATCCCGCCGCTTATTCATGGCGAGACAGTAACTGGCCGGGCATCTCGCTCGCCGGGCAAGTCATTTATGAAATGCACATCGGCACGTTTACGCCGGAAGGAACTTGGGCCGCCGCCATCGCAGGAGTTGCCCCGGCTCGCCGAGACGGGCGTCACCGTGTTGGAAGTGATGCCGGTCGCCGAATTTCACGGGTCGCTTCGGCTGGGGTTACGACGGCGTCGATCTGTTCGCTCCGACGCGGCTCTACGGCACGCCCGACGATTTTCGCCGCTTCGTCGATCGCGCGCACGAGCATGGCCTGGGCGTGATTCTCGATGTCGTCTACAACCATTTCGGGCCCGTCGGCAACTAATCGGTCAGTTCTCCGCCGACTACATTTCCAAGCGCCACCACACCGACTGGGGCGACGCGATCAATTTCGACGGCGCAGAATTCCGGGCCGCGTGCGCGAGTTCTTCATCGCCAATGCCGGATATTGGATCGACGAATTTCATCTCGACGGCCTGCGGCTCGATGCCACGCAAGCGATCGTCGACGATTCATCGGACCATATTCTGGCCGCGATCGCGCGCCAGGTTCGCAAGGCCGGCGGAAAACGCAAGACGATCGTCACGGCCGAGAATGAATTTCAGGAATCGCGGTTGTTGCGATCGGTCGAACAAGGCGGCATCGGTCTCGACGCGGCTTGGAACGACGATTTTCATCACACGGCCCGCGTCGCCCTCACCGGCCATAGCGAATACTACTACGGCGATTACCAAGGCACGCCGCAAGAGCTCATTTCCGCGCTGAAATGGGGTTATCTCTATCAGGGCCAGTGGAACGCGCGGCAACAGCGCCGCCGCGGAACGCCCGCGCTCGATGTGCCGGGACGACAATTCGTCGTCTTCTTGCAGAATCACGATCAAGTGGCCAACTCGGCGCAAGGGCTTCGGCGCATCAACTCGGTTCGCCGGGCCGGCATCGGGCATTGACGGCGTTGATGCTGTTGGCTCCCGGTACGCCGCTGTTGTTTCAAGGCCAAGAGTTCTCGGCCTCGGCGCCGTTTCTGTTCTTCGCGGACCACGATGTGGCGCTCGGCAGCCTGGTGCGCGAAGGGCGGCAGGAATCGCTGAGGCAGTTTCGCAGTTTGACGGGCTCGGACGCCGCCGACTTTTTCGCCGATCCGGGCGATCCGAAAACGTTCGAGCGATGCAAGCTCGATCTGGGGGAGCGCGATCGTCACGCCGCGGCTTATGCGCTGCACTGCGATCTGCTGCGCTTGCGGCGCGACGATGCGGTGTTCGCATCGCAGCGCTCCGATCGGCTGCATGGTGCCGTGTTGGCCGCCGAGGCGTTTGTCTTGCGATACATCGGCGAAGCCGGCGACGATCGGTTGCTGCTGGTCAATCTGGGCCGCGATGTGCAATTCGTGCCCGCGGCGGAACCGCTATCGGCGCTGCCGCCGGGAAGCGATTGGCGGCTGCTGTGGTCGAGCGAAGATCCGCGCTACGGCGGCTGCGGCACTCCGCCCTCGAAGGAAACCGAATGGTATTTGCCGGGCCATGCCACGCTCGTTTTAGCGCCCCACCCCACGCCAAATCCGAAATGATGCACACGCTCCATCGTCAGCTTCCGATCGGCGCCGAACTCTCCGCGGAGGGCGTGCACTTTCGCGTCTGGGCGCCGAGTTGTTGGAGCGTCCGGGTCGAATTCGACCGTGCGAAGGCCCTTTCGCCGATTGACCTAGCCGCCGAAGACGACGGTTATTTCGCTGGCTTCGCGGCAGGCGCGGTCGCGGGCGACCGTTATCGTCTGCGGCTCGACGATGGAAAAGAGCTTTGGCCCGACCCCGCGTCTCGCTTTCAACCGCAAGGTCCGGAAGGGCCATCGGAATTGGTCGATCCAATCGCTTTCGCTTGGGACGACGCGGATTGGCGCGGCGTCTCGATGGCCGGGCAAGTGCTTTACGAAATGCACGTCGGCACGTTCACGCCCGAGGGAACTTGGTCGGCCGCGACTCGCCAGTTGTCGGAACTCGCCGCCCTGGGAATCACCCTCGTCGAGTTGATGCCGGTCGCGGAATTTCCCGGCGCTTCGGTTGGAGCTACGACGGCGCGAATCTGTTCGCCCCGACACATCTCTATGGCTCGCCCGACGATTTTCGCCACTTCGTCGACGTGGCCCATCGCTGCGGGATCGGCGTGATTCTCGACGTGGTTTACAACCACTTCGGCGCGGTCGGTGAGCAACTGCTGCGACCATTTTCCGAAGACTACTTCTCACGCAGCCACAAAAACGAATGGGGTTCGGCCATCAATTTCGACGGCGAACAGTCCGAGCCGGTGCGAGAATTCTTCCTCGCCAATGTTCGGCATTGGATCGGCGAATATCATCTCGACGGCTTACGAATCGACGCCACGCAAGCGTTTCACGATCAATCGGAGAGCCCTATCCTGCGCGAGTTGGCCCGCGAAGCACGATCGGCCGCCGGCTCGCGCAACGTGATCGTCGCCGGCGAAAATGAACCTCAGCACAGCGAACTTCTTCGCTCGGCCGACGAAGGTGGCTGCGAACTCGACGCACTGGCCAACGACGACTTCCATCATGCCGCGATGGTGCGCCTCACCGGCCGCCGCGAAGCGTATTACAGCGACTACGAAGGCTCGCCCGAGGAATTCATCGCCTGCGTGAAATGGGGCTATCTGTTTCAAGGCCAGCGATACGTCTGGCAAAAGAATCCGCGCGGAACGCCGGCGCTCGACATCAAGGCCGAGCGATTCATCAATTTCTTGCAGAACCACGATCAGTTGGCCAATTCGTCGCACCGGCTTGCGAATGCATCGAGCAAACCAGCCGCGGGCGGTTTCGCGCCATGACGGCGTTGCTTCTGCTGATGCCGCAAACGCCGATGCTGTTTCAAGGCCAGGAATTCGCGGCGTCGAGCCCATTTCTCTATTTCAACGATTGCCAAGGGGCGCAGGCGAAGGAAGTGGCGCGAGGGCGAGCCAAGTTCCTCGTCGCAATTCCCCTCCTACGCGCTCCCCGAGATCGCAATCGCGATCTGCCCGAGCCTTGCCGATCCGGAAGTTTCCAGCGCTGCAAGCTCGATTTCGGCGAGCGCGAGCGCCACGCCGCAAGTCTACGCGTTGCATCGCGACCTGATTCAATTGCGGCGCGAAGATCCCGTATTGCAGCAACACGACGCGACACGAATTCACGGCGCTACGTTCGGACAAGACGCCTTCTTGCTGCGATTCCTCGCTGCCGACGGCGCGACGCGGCTGTTGATCGTCAATTTCGGCCGCGATTTGACTCGCGGCTCGATTTCGCAACCGCTGATTGCTCCGCCCCGCGGCACTCGTTGGAATATGCTATGGTCGAGCGAAGACCCGCGGTACGGCGGCACCGGAACGCCGGAGGTCGACACTCCGCAAGGCTGGCGAATTCCGGGCGAAACCGCCGTGCTGCTGTCCCCCGTGTTCCTCGAGTAAGCGGTCCTGGAGTAGTTGTCCCCGGAGTAAACCATCGATGCAGTTGCCCGCCATTCATCGAACTCCCTGGTCGCTGGCCGAGCGCCGCAATTCGCCGCAACTGTTGCGTCGCGAATGGCTCGTCACCAACGGCCTCGGCGGCTATGCTTCCGGCACGGTGTCGGGAATCTGCACGCGCCGCTATCACGGCTTGCTCGTCGCCGCGCTGCAATCCCCGTTCGGCCGGATGATGATGTTCAATCACATCGCCGAGGAGATTTCGCTCTCGAACGGCACTCGGGCAATTCTCAGCGGCGGAATCGCCGCACGATTCGAATTCGCCCGAAGCGGCCACGCTCGCAACCTTCTCGCTCGAATTTGGTTTGCCGGTGTGGCGCTACGAGCTCGAGTCGCATACGCTCGAGCGGCGGATCGTGCTGTTGTATCGCAGCAACACGGTTCATCTGACGTATCGCCTCATCTCCGGCGACACGCCGGTGCGACTGCGGCTGCGGCCTTGGCTCCATTTCCGGCCGCACAACGAGCCGGTCGATATGCAGGCCTGCAAGCCGTATACGGTGCTGGCTTCCGAAGCGCAATTCGAAATCACATCGCCCGGCTTGCCGCCGCTAAGAATGCAGCTATTCGGGCACCCGGGCGTGCTCGTGCTCGACGGCGGACGCAGGGCGGAAAGCGACTACGCGGTGGAACGCGAGCGCGGTTACGACGATCGCGAATCGCTGTGGTCGCCCGGCCATTTCGGCGCCGATCTTTCCGCCGGCCAGCAAATCACGTTGGTCGCGTCGACCGAATCCTGGGAAACGATTTCGGCCGTCGCGCCCGAAGCGGCGATCGCCTCCGAAGTGGAGCGCCGCCAGCGACTGCTCGCCGGCGCCGATCCGCGGGCGCAATCCGGCTTCGCGGCCGAGCTTGTTCTCGCGGCCGACCAGTTCATCATCACGCCTACGACGCGCGTCGCCGATGCCGTCCGCAGCCACGCCTCGGGCGACGAAATCCGCTCGGTCATCGCCGGCTACCATTGGTTCACCGACTGGGGCCGCGATACGATGATCAGCCTCGAAGGCCTGACGCTTCGAACCGGCCGACAGACCGAGGCGGGCTATATTCTTCGCACGTTCGCTCAGTACGTGCGCGACGGCTTGATCCCCAATCTGTTCCCCGAAGGCGAGAAAGCGGGCCTGTATCACACGGCCGACGCGACACTGTGGTACTTCCACGCGATCGATCGGTATCTGCAGGCGACGGGCGACAATCCCACGCTGCAGCTCTTGCTGCCGACGCTGAAAGACATCGTCGCGCACCATCTCCGCGGCACGCGATTCGGAATCGGCGTCGATCCCGACGACGGCCTGCTGCGCGAAGGCGAAATCGGTTATCAACTCACCTGGATGGACGCCAAGGTGGGCGATTGGGTCGTCACGCCGCGCCGCGGCAAGCCGGTCGAGATCAACGCCCTGTGGTACAACGCCCTGCGGCTAATGGCCGGCTGGCTGACGGAATCGGAAGAGACCAAGGCGGCGAAAGAAATGTCGCGACACGCCGATCGAGCCTGCGAATCGTTCAACCGCCGATTCTGGTGCGCCGAGCGTGGCTGGCTCTACGACGTTGTCGACGGTGAAAAAGGCGACGATCCCTCGATGCGGCCGAATCAGGTGTTCGCGATTTCGCTGCCTCATCCGGTGCTCGACGAATCGCGCTGGAAACCGGTGCTCGACGTCGTCGTGCAGCGATTGCTGACGCCGATGGGTTTGCGAACGCTAGCGCCCGGCGAACCCGATTATCAGCCGAAATACGACGGCGATCTGCGCGCCCGCGACGCGGCGTATCACCAAGGAACCGTTTGGCCGTGGCTGATGGGCCCGTTCATCGACGCGTGGCTGAAAGTGTATCCCGATCGGATGAACACTGCCCGCGAATTTCTGACCGGATTTTCCGCCCACTTGGGAGAGGCGTGTCTCGGCACGATCAGCGAGATCTTCGACGCCGAAGCGCCGTATGCGCCGCGCGGCTGCGTGGCCCAGGCCTGGAGCGTGGCGGAAATTTTGCGATCGGTGATTCGCACCACGCCGCTGGCGTCGGATTAGAATTCGTTGCGATCGATCAGGCTGCCGCCGCGCGTCGTCGCCGGCGAACGGCCATCCCGCCGATTCCCATCAAGCCAAATGCCATCAGCACGATCGACGAAGGTTCGGGCGTGGGAGGCAGAGTGTAACCCACGGCATTGAACAAGCCTTGGCCGTCGGCACTGAAGGCATTGAGATAGCCGGTGCCACCATTGATTCCCAAGGAGGAGCCGGACAAGCTCAGATTGAAGCTGGCGTTGTCGGTGGTCGAGCCGCCATCGGTGACCAGGGCGTTGTAAATGGGGCCGCCCGTATAAGTCACCGTGGTGGAGAACTCGGCGGCCGAACTTGAGCCATTGACTCCAGCGATCTCGTTGTCGTGCAACGTGCCCGAGAGCAACAGCGGCCCATTGCCACCGCCGACATTGCTTCCGTAAATCGCGAACGTCCCATCGGTCAATGGCTGGATGTCCAGCCCAAAAGCCGTTTGAGCGAGGCCCGACGCGCTGATGCCGGTCAAGACCAACGTGGTGTCGTAGAAGGTCGTCGAATTATCGACGTTGTTCTGTTCGCCATAACTCGTCCCGGGAAGGATGTAGAAGGGGGTTTGCAACACCAAACCGCCGGGCGTTTGCAAATTGATGGGCAAACCACCATCGCCACTCCCGACAGAACCGGAACCCCCGCCAAAACTCGGGATCGGACCACCGCCGAAAACAAACGCCGGAAACGCCGTCGAATCCGGCAGAGGCTCCACGCTGGCGATCGCATTCGCCCGCGCGGACCGGTCACAAAGCCCCAAACTTAAAACGAGCGCAATCAGCGCCCACGACCGCGCAAGGGAAACCCCAATCGCGGCTGCATGCTCGATGGTGTCGAATCATTAGCGAACCCCGTCATCTATCTGCGAGGAAATATGTGTGAGAAAACGGTCGTCACCTGGCTGGACACTCCCCCTACTGTAGCGGTTAGCCTAAGCGAAACGCGCGGCCGTGTCAACGAATTGGTTATGAGAAATCCGTTAATCTGGGTTCAGTTTGCCGAGACAAAATCTCGGCTCGGCCTCGGCGGTCATTCCTTCCAAACGAGAATCTCCGAAACCCCGCTGCGAGCCTGTCCTTGATGCGTGAACAGCACGCGCACTTTCGCCGCCGTCACCCGATCAAATCGCACCGAGTTGATCACCCCGCCGAGCGGCGCCGCGGGCGATTTGACTTGTTTCGCCGCCTCCCGCCAATCCGAGCCGTCGAAATACTGAACTGTATACGACGCCGGAGCTTGCACTCCTCCGTGGTCGTCGTAAATCGCCAACTCAATGCGGCTAAACGACTTCGGCGCGCCGAAATCGATTTCCAGCCAATCGCGCTCGTGTTTCGATTCGTAGCTCGTCCAGCGATTGGCCGGATTCGGCGCGAAATTGATCTGACCATCGATGGCCGTCTCGATTTTGTCGAACCGCGAAGTGAACGAAGCGCTGGCCTTGGGGAAAGGCTTGTCGCCCGGGTTGAACGCCAGGTTGCCGCTTGGAACTGGGGTCGGCATGATGGGCAATTTCGAGTCGCCCCAAGCTTCGAATTCGGTCAGCCCGCTTTTTGCACCCGCGGAATGCCACAGCACGGCCCGCAATTGCGCGACTTCCATTTCCGGAAAGCGAATCACATTCGGCCGATGGCCCGTTGGCAACGCCGGCGAACGCGATTGGTTCGGAACCGGCTTCCACTGGCCGTCGATCCAGTATTCAAGATCGATGCGGCGCGGGGCGGCGATCTTCGCGCCGCCGGCCGTTAGCTGCTTGCCGTCGTCGAGCACGTAGAGCTTCACCGTGTGAATCTTTCTCCGCGTGCCGAAATCGATGGCGACCCAATCGCTGTCGGTCGTCGAGCCTTCCGCCGTCCAGCGATTCGGCGGACTGGCGTGATACCAATAGTTCCCGTCGATCAGCTTCGCCGGAGAAGAATTCGGACCCGAATGCGAAGCGGAAACTCGCGGGAAATATCCGCTGTCGTTGTTCACGGCAAAATTCACGGCGAGATTCAGCGGCGCCAGGCCCCAATCTTCTTCCACCGACGAAACGGCTGGCTTCGGTAGTTGTGCGGTAAGCCGCTCCAGTTTTTCGGAAGAAGCAATCTCGCTTCCATAGGCGAGAACATGCAGCCCGCGGCCGAATCCGTAGCGAGTACCTAACTTGTCCCACACGATGCTCAGTTGGCGGCCGTGGTAAATGACGTCGTCGAGCGCGAAATAATCCCAATCGTCCGGCGCCAGCGGTTGCACTTCGACCACGTCGTCGTGCGCGGCTTGAGGCCGACCAATCCCGTGATCACCAAATCGCAAAAGCCCGAGTGAAAATAATGCTCGCTATGGTTGTACGAATCGTGGCCTTCGAACGAGCCGGTGTCGGGATTTAGCGCTTCGGCAAGGTACGGCTTGCCGTCTTTGCGATGGCTGACGGCAAAGATGTGCAGCAGCTTGAGGTAGTCGGATTTGCTCACGACCCGCTGATCGTAGTTTTGCAGCAGGTTGGCCATCGCCTTGAGCGTTTGCGTCGTCGCATACGGCCACGATTGTCCGCTCCACCAGCAGCAAGATTTTTGCAACAGGAACATCGGATCGTGCCGCTCGACCGTCGTCGGGCCAAAGTTCGCGAAGAAAACATCCGGGTCCATCAGGCCCTTCCAGGCTTGCTCGAATCCTTTGTCCTTGTCGGGCAGATTGAATTGCCAGGGAACGAAGCCGATCAATTCGCGGCCGTGCGAATCGCCGGCGAATTGGCCCGATTGATACGTGAGCGACAGGGCCTTTACGACATGCCCATCGCGCTGCTCTTCGTTCTTCGACATCGGAAAAAAGAATTTCCGCCGCTCGTCCCATAGCTTCGCTTGCAAATTGCGTTTGAGCCCGTCGGCTTTGTCGCGGAACGATTCGGCCGTCTTTGCATCGCCCGCCAGGTCGGCGAAATGGGCGATGGCCTGCGCGTCGGCCCACATGTAGGCATTGAACGACGGACGATAGCCGGGGCCGCCGCGCAGAATATCTTGCGTCTGTCGGCTGTTGATGTTGAACTCCATGCCGTCGTCGTGGCCGATTTGCCAGAACAGGCCCACCTCGGGCACAAATTGCCGCGACTCCCAGCCGTCGTAGTTCTTCATCAGGTCGGGCAGCAGCGCCTTGGCGAACGCATCGTCCGGATGCACCAGCTCGACGGCCCAAACCGCGTCGGCCAGCCAGGTGCTATAGCGCCGCGGCTCGGCGCCGGGCGTGTGAAACCAATAGCGCAGATAATCGCGCGCGATCCGCGGATCCCGTAGCCATCGGGCCTCATATAGCTGATGTCCGGCCGGACAACTGATCGAGCCATAGGCGCCCGACCAGAACGGCCGATCGATGAACTCGGTGAACGAATAGCCGCTGTTCGGCGAGCCGTAGGTGAGATGCTTCGTGAGCAGTTCCCAGCGGTAGTAATACGTGGTCGTGATCTCGGCGTCGGGGCACTCGAAAAACGGAATCTGGTCACGATACCAGTCCCAATCGCGATTGTCCCAAAACGTTTGTGCGTCGAGAAGCTTTTGTTTATCGAGCACTTGAGCGCTGCCGTCGGTGGGGAACATGAGCAACAGGCTTGCGATCGCGGCGATTGGAATACATTGTGCTAGTTTCATACGGCGATTATCGGTGGGGGGCGGAGCGGCTGCAAGTTCGCCGTGCGGATTTGTCGTAGTAGTGAAAACGGGATTTCTTCCACATCCGACACTTGCAATCGGCCGGCCGTTGGTGCAATATCTTCTCAAGTAGCCCGCCGCGCGACCGAGATTCGCCGCGACGGCTATCCCGCCCGAAAAAACTCCGCACCCATATTCAACCGCCCCGAGGAGATTCCCATGTTCCGCACGCCCCGATCGTTGATTCTCGCCCTGTCGTTTGCCATCGCCGGTTGGTCCACCGCCGCCAGCGCCGCCGTGAAGCTGCCGGCCGTCATCGGCAGCGACATGGTTTTGCAGCAAGGCGTCGCTCTGCCGATCTGGGGCTGGGCCGATAAGGGCGAAGACAGTGACCGTCAGCGTTGCCGGGCAAACCGTCAGCGGCAAAGCCGACGACGATGGCCGCTGGAAAGTGTCGCTGGCAAAGCTCGAAGCCACGCCCGATCAAAAGCCGCTGGAGATGACCGTCAAGGGCTCGTCAGGCGACACGATCACGCTCAAGAACATCCTCATCGGCGAAGTTTGGGTTTGCTCCGGCCAGTCGAACATGGAGATGGGCATCGGGGCCGCCAAAGACGGCGCCGCGGAAATCAAGGCGGCCGATTTTCCTCAGATTCGCCTGTTCACCGTGCCGAAGCTGAAGGCCCGCGAACCGGCGAAGGATGTGAAATCGAAGTGGGAGGAATGCAGCCCGAAGACGGTCGGCGCCGGCGGCTGGGCCGGCTTCTCCGCGGCGGCCTATTATTTCGGCCGCGATTTGCACAAGGAGCTGAAGGTGCCCGTCGGACTGATTCACACTTCATGGGGCGGCACGCCGGCCGAACTGTGGACCAGCAAGAAATCGCTCGATGCCGAGCCGATGTTGAAAGGCATGGCCGGCCAGGGCGAAAACTCCCAGCTTTACAACGGCATGATCGCTCCGCTGATTCCGTTCGCGATCCGCGGCGCGATCTGGTATCAGGGCGAAGCCAATGTCGGCCGCGCGCTGCAATACAAAGTTCTCCTCGCGGCCATGATCCGCAACTGGCGCACCGATTGGGCCCAAGGCGATTTCCCGTTCGGAATCGTGCAAATCGCTCCGTTCAAATACGGCAACGACGGCACTCCCGAAGCCGAGCTTTGGGAATCCGAGATCGCCATCGGCCATTCGGTTCCCAACGTCGGCGTCGCCTTGACCATGGACATCGGCGAGCTGGGCGACATCCATCCGAAAGACAAGCAAGACGTCGGACACCGCCTGGCGCTGTGGGCTCTCGGCACCGTCTATGGCCAGAAGATCGAATACTCCGGACCGATGTATAAGTCGATGAAAGTCGACGGCAGCAAGGTCGAGATCACGTTCGATCACGTCGGCGGCGGCCTGATGTTCGCGCGACGGCAAACCGCTGACCGACTTCACGGTCGCCGGCTCCGACGGCAAATTCCATCCGGCCAAAGCCGACATCGACGGCGCGACCGTCGTCGTCAGCAGCGACGCGGTGACAAACCCAGTCGCCGTCCGCTTCGCCTTCAGCGGCACCGCCCAGCCGAATTTGGAGAACAAAGAAGGTTTGCCAGCAGCGCCGTTCCGCACGGATGGCGGGACGAAGTAGTAAGCGTCTCACGGTCGGACCACGATGATGTCCGCGGCCTCCAGCGGGACCGCGAACGTTACGTGGTCGCCGGCTGTCTGGAATTGAATCGCGCCGTGCCTCGCGCTTTCGATCGAGCGCGCGACGAACGGGAAGGCGCGCCTCTGCCTTTAATTTCGCGATCGGCGCCCCGGTCCAGTTCAGCAGCGTAATGGCGGCCCCTTCGCCGGACAGTAACATCGGCGATTCCACCATCGGCACATCGAGTCGTACCGGCGATTCGATTTTCGCCAGTTCGACCGGCAGCGTGATCCAACTGCGGATCGATTCGGAAAAACCGACCGGCATTTTGTCTTGCGTTTTCGTCGACGAACGGAAGTACGACACGCCCGGCAGCCAGGCGAAATGGACCGCGCGGCCGCGCTCGACCGTGCGGCTGACGATCGCCGGCGAGCCATCGTCGAATTTCGCCAGCACGGTCAGGCCATCGCCCGACAGTTTATCGCGGACGCCGATCGCCATGAACGGCCCGCGATCACCGTCTCCCTTGCCGGCCACTTTAAGATCCGCCGCATCGGCCATCAGCAGTCGTTCGCGCGACGGCGCGGCGACGCCGGTCGCTTTGGCCAGCACGTCGCACGGCTCATTGTAACGATCGCGCACCGCAGCGGCCGACACGGTCACCAACGTCCCGCCGCCGCGAACCCAATCGTCCAGCGCCCGCTGATTCTCCGCCGGAACATTCGGCTCCGTCACATAAACGACGCGATACGATTTGAGCCCTTCCGCCGTCAGATCGTCTTCCGGAATAAAATCGGTCGGAACGTTCGCATGTTGCAGCGCCAGAAACAAATCAAACACCTCGGCCATGTAGTCGACCGTGTCGCGGTTGAAATGATTATTCGTGGCATCCTCAATTTGCATTAACACGACGGCGCGCATATCGTCCCACATCTCGGCGCTTCGCGGTGCGAGAATCGCCACTTGCGATCGCGGCGCGCGGCCGGGCCACAAAACCGGCTCGGCCCGCGCGATCAGCGCATGAGCCTCGGCCATCTTCGCCAGCAGGACCGAATTCTCCGAATAGCAATTGCCCGGGAAGGCGTATTCCGGCCCGAACACGAAATACTCGATCGCCTTGCCGCCGTGCCCCGCGACGGAAAGAATCTTTTGCAAGATGCCGTCCTTCCGATCGCCGGCGGTTCGCGGAACCACGTAGCCGCCAAACTCGATGCCGCCCCGCTCCGCCGCCGAACGCATTCGAGCGCAGTAAAACGACCATTGATACGCCTCGGCATCGCTGAACCAATCCTCGGTCCAGAGCATCGTCGTGCCGCGCAGCTTGGCGAATTCGAACCAATCGTGGCTCCCCATGCCGGCGTCGGGATCGTGCTTGGCGCCGTTGTTGGCCGCCGGGCCGGGAACATACAGCCGGCCGGAAAAATTGTTCCAATTCGTCAGCACCGGCATGTTCGGATAAAAAGCCTTTTCCAGCGATTTGGTCGAATTGGCGAAATGCCGCGCGGAATCCCAGGCGAAGAACCGCTGCGTCCAGTAATAAAGCCGCCGTGAAGGGAGATCGCCGGCGGAGCTGCGCCCGACGGGCCCGACCTCATTCCAATTCGCCTTGCCGACATCGCGCGGCTCGAGCCCTTGCGACTTGACGTATTCTTGGAACCGAGCCATGCCCGCCGCATTGCCGCGCAGCTTTTGATACATCTCGGGATAATACCAACCCGGCTCGTCCGACATGATGAACAGCGACATATCGCGCGGTGCATAGCCGGCGTCGAGATACGGCTTGGCCTCGCTTTGGCCGAAGGCCGCAACCTTGGCGGGCGTCGCTTCGGCATCGTAGTCGAACGCATATCCCGGCGGATTGTAGACGGCCCAAGCCGTGCGCTTCAGCCCAGCGTCGAGCAGCAAACCGCGCGTCTCGCGCGATGCGGGCAGCATGATGCCGTTCATGCCCGCGCCGGCAAGATGCTCGATCCCTTCGCGCCAGTTGACGCGGTCGTCGTCGGCGCCGATGAATCGATCGACGATCGGAAAATGCTTCGGCCGCTTATCGACCGGAATCCGCACGTCGGCGAATTGCTTCCAATAGCGCTGGTTGTATGTGGCCATCGTGGCGGCATGGGGCTGCTTTTTTCGTCGCGCCAAATGACGATTCCCAGCGCGGAGCCGAACAACTCGCCATGCAGCGCAATCGGCTCAGCCGTTTCGTCGAATTTCAGCTCAGCGTCGATCATTGTCGGATCGGAGGCGCCGGAGGTGACTTGCAACCGCGGCACGACCGGCCAGCCGTGCATATACATGCCCGGATAATCTTTCAGATTCGCTTCCGCTTGCGCCTTGTCGAACCGGATCGATTCGCTCCACCGATCGGCGGAACTGACCGCGGCGACACCCGCCAAATCGAAATGAAACTTCCGATCCGAACCGGCGGAATCGTGCCCGCCGGCGGCGGTGATCCGAGCGCGAAGTTTGAAAAGCGGAACATCGTCCGGCCGCAAATCGGCGGAGACTGCGGAGCGCGCCAGAAGCACGAGGATCGCCGTTGTCAATGCCGTCGGAAGCCGCCGCGAGATTGTCATAGGATTATCGCCCGACCTGATGAACCAGCGGGCCGTAGCTGAGATTGTGAAAATTCAGCCGCGCCGCGCTACGACTACGGAATTTTCACAAATTCCGCTACGGCGTACCTAGCGCCTCTCACGGTTTGACAGTCGTCAGCTTATCTTCCGGAAACGTCGTCACCGTAAGATCCTTGAACCGAACTTCTTCCAGATCGTTGTTCTGGTGAAGCTGCAAACCGATCGGGGCTTCTTTGATTGTTTCCGGCTGCGGGTCGTACCAATCGACGACTTGCTTGCCGTTCGCCGCCACGCGGATGCGATTCCCCTGGGCAAGAATCTCGATCAGGTTCCAATCGTGCTGCTTGCCGACCGCTTGGGCCGGCTTGCCGTCGACCGGCAGGCCGTTGCGGCCGAACAGGTCGTACAAGCCCCAGGCCGAGGGAAACATCACCAGATGGCCGGCGTAGGTGTGTGGGTCGCCATGATCGGGCGCGATGCGGCCCCAGAAGGCGAAGCCGGTGTGCATTTCCGATTTCACCAACTTGCCGCTGGCGACGAGCCGAAAATCGCTGAACTTCCGCTTCGTCAACAAATACGTGCTCACCGGCACCGGCTTCGTGTTCTTGCCGACGATCTCGCCATTCTCGACGCTCCACAAATCCATGTTCCCTTGCCAACCGTCGAGGTCCTTGCCGTTGAAAAGCTGAATCGTTTCCGATCTCCCTGTGAGCGGCGGCACGATCTTCGGTGCGTCGGCGGCTCGGGCGGCAGCCGCGAACAAGGCGGCGGAAATGAGCAGTGACGAAAGCAGGATGCGAGGGCGTGTCATGGGATTTCTCCGTGGGAATCTGTTAAGGAACATCGTTCATCGTGTAATACGCATCAGCATGCAACAGCGGCGCTCCGTCGGCCGAGGTCAGGCCCTTCAGTTGCAAATGAAACACATGCTTCTTCACGCGCTCGGGCACCGTCAGGCTGACCGTCTTGCCATCGTCCGACACGCGGATCGCCGTGATCGGATTCTGCTTGCGATCGATCTCGTCGGAGCCGTAGGTCAACCAATAGTGATACGTATACGATTCGAGAAAATAAGTCGCCGCCCCGGCCGCTTTCTCCCGGTTGATCGGCTGCGTGAAATGAACGTCCCAGCCGGTGGGCGTGATGTTCATCGAATGCATCTCGAACGGCAGTTTGCCGGTGTACGAAACTCGCTCGACGCCGAACGGCCGGCCGCCGACCGAGCCCCAGCCGCGATTCGTCTCGCCGACGATCAAGCTGCCGTCGGGCGCGAACGCCAATCGATTCGGCCCGCATTGAAAGCCCGTGCGAAATAGAAACACGCAACCTTGCATCCGCCCTTTCACTTCCTCGAGATTCGCCCGCATGATGAGCGACTCGGTCAGCTCGCCGATGAAGCATTGTCCGGCGAAGGGGCCGAATTTGCCGCCGGTCGTGTCCCAAACCGGCTCGCTCGACGAACGGCTCATCGTGAAATACGGAAACCATATCGCCGGCTCGGTCACTGCCGGCTTGTCGCCGTCTTTCATGCCGGGCCACCAGCGGATGCTCGCCGCGTGTCCGTAGAACTCGCCGTGCCGCACCTCGACGAGCTTGCAAGCCGGCACCCATTCGCCCTGATTGTCGGTGAAATAAAGCCGGCCGTCGGGAGCAATATTCAATCCGTTCGGACTGCGCAGGCCGTATGCCCACGGGATCATTTCGCCCTTGGGCGTGATCTTAACGCAGAAGCCGCGATACGGCACTTTCGACTGATGGCCGAAGCCGAAGCCGACGTTCAGCGTGATGAACATGTTGCCGTCTTTATCGCGCGCCGGGCCGTAGATGAACTCGTGGTAGTCGCCCGACAGGCCGAATTTATCGCAGACCGTCGTGAACTCGTCGGCGACGTCGTTTTCCTTCGTGCTTCGCACCAGCGTCAATTCCGGCCGCTGCACCAGATACAGATCGTTGCGGCCGACGACGTTCAGCCCCAGCACTTCATGCAGCCCGCGAACATAGGGCTTCCAAGTGATCTTTTCAGGATCGTCGGCCGTCGGATTATCGACCAGCCACACATCGCCGCGCCGCGTGGCGACATACAGCTTTCCATCAGGCCGAAATGCCAGGCCGCCGACTTCGATTGCTTCGCCGGTCGGCGTCGCCAGCGTGTCGAGCGCGTAGGAAGCGCTTTCGCCGCCGAGCGGAAAATCGTGATTGAGCTGCCGGTTGAGCTTGGCGACGAACTTTTGCGGAATGCCGGCACTGAAGTAATAAGCCCAATCGCCGCTGGCATTGCTGATTTTCAGTAGCAGATCGTTTCGCCCCGCTTTGAGCGGCAGCACGAGTTGATCTTCGTCGGGCGAGGCGGCGCGAACGGTGTCGTTGGTCAGCAGCTTTTTGCCGTTGAGCCAGACCATCAGCCCGTCGTCGCTGCCGAGCGAAACATCGATATTCCGATCGGCCGGCATGTCGATCCGGCGATAGAGATAGCAAATGCACTGGTCCGACTGCTTGAAATGCTTGAGATTGATCACCTGCCCGTCGGCGAAATCCATCTTCCGCCAGACGGCTTCCTCGCCTTTGCCCGGGTAATGGGCATCGAGATCGATTTTCTCTTCGGGCGGATAGGGCGTCGCCAGGCCCTTGTTGTCGAACGGCCCAATCAAATACCACGGCCCAGCCCCCTGCATCGAAATGCCCATCGCCGAGAGCGACGCCGCCTGCGTTTCCGCGCGAGTGGCTTTCTTCACATACACAAATTTGTCTTCCGGCCGATCCGTCACCTTGTCGTCGGCGCGCACACCAATCGCCTCGAAGACACATCCGGCCATCGCGGCGGCAAGAATCAAGAATCGAATTCGCATCGAATGAAATCTCCCTGTAGCCTATCGCCTGTAGCCTTCAGCCTGTTCACTTTGCCGCCGCTTCCGCCGCTGCAACCGGTTCCACCGCCGTCGCGTTCACCGGGCTCATGATTGCAATCACCAAATGCGACTCGGTGGCGTCGCCCGTCGGCGAAGTGCGCACGACGACGGCCCAATGCCCGCCTTGCTTCATCGCTTGCCACACCGTGCCCGCCGGCGCGCCTCGCAGGTGCAACACGACCGGTTTGCCGTTTTGCATGCAACGGATCACCGCGTCGGCCGGCGCTGTTTTGTCGATTTCATCGAGCTGGCCGGAATGACCGTCGGGCGTCAACCATTGCGGCGCGGCGTCGGCGCCGGCGGCGTTGAGCCACACGGTTCGTCCCGCGGGAGTTTGCAAGGTCGCATCGCGCACGAGGCCGTTCGCCAGATCGGTATGCAACGACTGGACCCGTTCGCGGAATTTCGCCCGTTGCTCGCCGTCCAATTGCAGTTCGTATTTGAACGTCGGACCAGCCGGCGTGAGACTGTAGCCGCGGAAATCCAATCGGGTCGGCTGGAACTTCGCATCGAGCGTGAGAATCGCGCCGAGCGAAACGTCTTTCTCGCGGCCGGTGAAATCGGGGATCGGCGTCGACGACGGCGTCACGTCCCAAGGAAAACCTTCCGGCGATTTCCAGAACATCGGCCCCTTCAAATGCACTTTCTGGCCGCCTCGATCGTTCCAAGCCGGCTGCATGTCGAGAAAATCGCCGCTCCAGCCGTAGGCCACTCGGCAATTCTGCAAATCGATCCCCAGGTGAACATGATTCGCGAACCGAATCGCCATCGCGCGGGCCGAAAGATCGGGCATGAACGACCGCACCGTTTCGTATCCGCCGCCGGTTTGCTGGACGACCACCTCGGCCGGCTTTTCGCCTTCCAAGCCCTCCGGTGGCGGCAAGTTCTTGCTGTGCGAAAGATACGACCACAGCGCGAGCCGCTGCTTCGCCGCGTCGCCCCCCAGAATATCCTTGTACGGACTGACGCCGTTCAAGAACACCGTCGGCATTCGCGTGCCGGGCTGAATCCGCTGCGGGTCGATCATCCAGCGATCGAACCAACCGAAATTCACGCGATCCGCCACCAGCGACAGATCGGGCCCCCGCGTTCCGCCGCTCGGCTTGCCGAGCATGTCGTGGCACTTCGTGCAACCAAAGCCTTTCGCGCCGACGAGCGTCCGGCCGGCTTCGTCCATCGCTTTGTCGTCGGCGAATCGTTCCGGCTCATTTCGCAATCGATCGCCGTCGAGAGCCGCCAGGTCGGCCGGTACAGTCGCCACGAGCGGCTTGGAAAACTGCGGCATCCGCAAACTCATCCAGGGCCGCGAACGCCGGCCGTCGAATAGCACGGCATTGATATACGTTCCGAGCAATTTATCGGTGACGCCCGTCAACGGCGGCGGGCTGACCATTTCGGCCATCTGCGGCGATGCATTCTCCGCCAGCTTCGCAATGACATCGACCGCCAGGCCGCCGCTGCCGTTGCGTTGATGGCAACCGGTGCAATTCAATCGCTGGAGCGTAAGCCGGGCCTCTTCTCCCGGCGACGGGAAAGCCGGCGCTGCGAGCGCTTGCTTCACAAATTCCACCGCGGCATGGCGATCGAGCGACGAGCCGAACTGCGGCACTTTTCCGTCCGGCGCGTGATCGGCAAGGCAACCGGCCGCCGGCGACTTGGCGATCGCGGCGAAATCGTGCTGGGCGAACGACGGTTCGAGCGGCTTTTTTTCACCGGGCGGCGTGAATTCGTGACAATTCGCGCAATGTTTGCTCTCGATCACTTGCCGGCCCATCGCTGCCAATCGCTTTTCGATCGGCTGCGTCGCTAGTTCGACCGCTTCGGTGGCGGAAATTTCGGCGCCGCCGGCCAACGCCTCGCTCAATCCGCTCACCGACGTCGCCGCCGGCAATTGCAGCGGTGGCGACGCCGCTTCGTCGCGCCGAATCAGATACAGCGCAAGGCTCGTGGCATCGGCCTTGTCGAGGTTCATGCTCGGCATCCGGCCCGCCGGATCGCAACTCGCCGGATTCATCAGATACGCGGCCAACGCCGTATGCGTCGTCTTTTGCGCCAGACCCTTTAACGTCGCTCGCGACGGTTCGGCGCCATGTTTTTCGTGGCACACGATGCAACCAGTTTGATTGAACAGTTTTTCGCCATGCGCGACCAACTGCGCTTCGCCGTCAACAGGTTCCGCCGCGGGAAGATGCCCATGCGACGCGAGATAAACGGCCACGGCATAGCGTTCCAGCCGGCCATGTTCATCGTCGGCAAACAGCCGCGGCATCACGGCTTCCGGCCGGATCGCTTGCGGATTGTCGAGCCATTGATAAATCCAAGCGGCATTCATCCGCGCACCGGCGTCGGTCAATCGCGGGCCGGGCCGAGTAAGCAACGCCTTCGACAATTTCACACCGTCGCTCGCCCGATGGCACGCCACGCAGCTATTTTCTTCGACCGCCAGCCGCCCAAGAAAGAATGAATCGACAATCGGCGGCGCCTGCTTCGTGTGCCCCAGCGCCTGCGATGGCAATGGCTCACGGGCCATCGTGTCCGACTGCCAATAGATCTTTAGCGTCGTCGTCGGCTGCTTCGCTTGAAACTGAACTTGAATCGGCACGACGCCGAAAGACAATTCAACCGCCGCTGCCGCCGCCGGATCCTTCGCCGCGTCGGCTTCGTCGAACACGGTCTTGCCATTCAATAGAATCTTAAGCGGCCCGCTGTGTATCGCGGAAAACCGATACTTCCCGGGATGCAGGATTTGGATCACGCCATCCCACTCAACATGCCAACCGTTCGCCGGCAGCCGTGGATCGGGAGCTTCGCCCGCGGCGAGCAAGAACGTCGGAACGCTTTCGAATCGCTGAAGCAGCGGCGCCGCGCCACCCTCGACCGAATAACTCGCCACGAGCCCCGGCAATTTCGCCGGCTCTTCCTCGTCGGCCGCATCGTTCTTAGCGCCGAAAGCCGCCGCGGAAAATGCCGCCGCAAAAAGAGCAACCGCGCCAATCACAGCAAGAACGCAGAAAGCGCGAATCATCATCGAGCAGCCAACGACCGAAACAAAGCACCGCGCGGCAGCCATCAGGGAATCTCCTCACCAGGAGCGAGCGGGAAGGAACAAGCAAAGGCGGGACCGTTCGCCCCATGCTAATCCCCGCGCGCACGCTTCGCAAGCGAGGAGGAAGGGGACAGGGGACAGGCGGCGGGGACAGGGAACGAAGAACGGACGCGCGCTGCCGCGAACGAGCTTCCAAATCAATCGGAGCGGCAAACCGCGCTTGCGGCTTCGCGAGTCCGTCTCTTCGTCCTGTAGCCTGTAGCCTTCAGTTTTCTCTGCTTGAAATTGGGCCACTACTTATGGCATATTCACAAGCCGTAGACGACTCGGATCGAGGCACTTGTGAGAGGCGACGCGGGAGGCTTGTGATTTGAGGCGATCTAGGCTTGAGACTTGAGGCTTGAGGACGCGCAAGCGGCCGCTCCGCGCGTTCTTCGTGTCTTCGTACCTCAAGCCTGTAGCCTCAAGCCTCAAGCCTCCCGTAAAACGCGATGCCGGCGGTTGTTCCTGTCCAAAAGCAACGCTAGTCCCTCATGCTGTGCGATGTTGAATTCGGGCTGCGGTTAACAGCAGTTCGCGTTCTTCGTAGCGCCGGCCCAACTGTTTGCCGCACGTACAGCCGCAAAACAGACCAAGGTAGTGAGACGAGTCGTGGATCCTCAGGCCCCTTCCCCGCTCATCCTGGGGTTATCAGGATAGAGCCCGAACGATGCGTGAGAAGTTCGAGATGAAAAACGTTGCATCAAAAACCGACCGCGTGTCGTTCACAGTGTGGGTAAAAGTGGGCTTCCCCGTGGGGATGATAACCCAGTGCGCTGCCGCCGATGCTCGAAGCTGGAGGAGACCGTGCACACTAACCCGAAGCGTTAGCGAGGGCGTGTGTCACACGGTATCCACCGTGCTTCGAGTGAGTACGACACTCGTCAATAGGGCGTGAGTGGGACCTTTCCGGGTCGCGTGCCCTCGTCACGAGCGGAGTTGGAAGACTCGGGCGGACGTGATTGGAACTAGGATGTTCCGGTCATGGCCGCAACCTGCCGTGCGGTTTAGCCACGGCCCTTTGGCTGCGTAAGGATTTATGCAGTGCGGAAAACACGAACACCTGCCAACTCCTACGGGCGGCGGTGGCGCACGAACTGCGTTTGCGTGTCGATGTGACAACCCACTCGCGCAATGGCCGCGGTGCGCAATCACCGCGGTATTGCTGCGCACGGGCGGGAGGCTCGAGGCTGTAGGCTTGAGGGACGAAGAACGAAGAGACGAATAACGGAGAAATCCAATCAGCGGCCCGCCTCCGCTTCGCGCGTCCCCGCGTCCCGCGCCCCCGACCCCTTACCCCTCCTTCACTAGGCCCGGTAGGACTCGAACCTACGACCAAGGGATTATGAGTCCCCTGCTCTAACCAACTGAGCTACGGGCCCGACGCATGTTGATGATAACGAAGACGCCGCCGGGAGACTACGCGGCCACGTTGACCGTGTGGCACTGGGAGAGCGCAGTCGGCCAGTGTGGGTGCGAGAGACGACTTAACGCATGGCAAGCGTGAGCACTATGATCTTCGTCCCTCAAGCCTCACCCCTCAGCCTGCCACCTACTCCACCGTCACGCTCTTGGCCAGATTGCGCGGCTTGTCGACGTCGCAGCCGCGCAGCACGGCGATGTGATAGGCCAGCAGTTGCAGCGGGATGACCGTGACGATCGGCTGCAAGAAATCCTCGACCTCGGGGATCTGGATCACGTCGTCGGCCAGCTCGGCCACGCGCGTGTCGCCCTCGCCGATCACGGCGATCACCGGGCCGCCGCGGGCTTTGATCTCTTCCAGGTTCGACATCACCTTGTCGTACACGAAGCCGTGCGGAATCAGGAACACGCTCGGCGTGTGCTCGTCGACCAGCGCGATCGGGCCGTGCTTCATCTCGGCGGCCGGATAGCCCTCGGCGTGGATGTAGCTGATTTCCTTGAGCTTCAGCGCCCCTTCGAGCGCCGTCGGGAAAATTGTACTGCCGGCCCAGGTAGAGGAAGTTGTTGCAATGGCGATACTTGGCCGCGATCCGGCGGACTTCGTCGTTCGTCGTCAAGCGCCTGCCGCACCTGGTCGGGCAGTTGCTTGCAGCGCTCGATGATCCGCATGCCCGCGCCGTAGCTCAGATGCCGCAGCCGGCCGAAATACAGGGCCAGCATCGCCAGCGTCGACGCATTGCGACGTGAACGCCTTGGTCGAGGCCACGCCGATTTCCGGGCCGGCGTGCAGATAGATGCCGCCGTCGGCCTCCTGGGCGATCGAGCTGCCGACGACGTTGCAGATCGCCAGCGTCGGATGCCCCTTGCGCTTCATTTCGCGCAGCGCCGCCAGCGTGTCGGCCGTCTCGCCGCTTTGCGTGATGGCGAACACCAGCGTGTCGCGGTCCAGCGGCGGATTGCGATAGCGCAGCTCGCTGGCATATTCCACTTCGACCGGAATCCGGGCGAATTCCTCGATCAGATACTCGCCCACCAGCGCCGCGTGCCAACTCGTGCCGCAGGCGGTGAGCAGAATGCGATTGACGCTGCGCAATTGCTGCGGCGTCAGGTTCAAGCCCGCCGAACACGGCCGTCGCCTCGTCGCAGGCTCAGCCGGCCGCGCATCGCGTTTCGCAGCGTTTCGGGCTGCTCGAAGATTTCCTTGAGCATGTAGTGCGGATAGCCGTCGAGCCGCACGTCGCCGGCTGCGATGTCGAGCACCCGCACGCGTGTGCGTCACTTGCCCCTGATCGCGATGGATGACGCGCAGCGAATCGGCCGTGAGCACGGCCATTTCGTGGTCGGCCAGATAGACGATCTCGTCGGTGTAGCCGACCAGCGGCGAGGCGTCGCTGGCCACAAAGTGCTCGCCGTCGCCGACGCCGACCACCAGCGGGCTGCCGAGCCGGGCGGCGATCATCACGTCGGGATAATCGCGAAACAGGATCGCCAGGCCGTAGGTGCCGTGCAGCTGGGCCAGCGCGCCTGCGATCGGCCGCGACCAGCGGTCGATCGTCGCGGCGCGATCGTGTCGATTCGGCCGTCGGCGGCGATGCGGCGCGCCGGCGATGCGGCATCGTCGCCGTCGATCTGTTCGCTCCAGGCAACTGGCGATCAGATGGGCGATGACTTCGCTGTCGGTCGCCGAGCGGAAGATGTAGCCTTCGCTCTCGAGCCGCTCCTTGAGCGGGCGGAAGTTCTCGATCACGCCGTTGTGGACGATCGCCACGACCTGCTGCCCGCCGAAGTGCGGATGGGCGTTGTCGTCGGTCGGCGGCGCCGTGCGTGGCCCAGCGCGTGTGGCCGATGCCGATCGTGCCCGGGGCCGGGTTCGTCGACAAGCTTGGCTTCGAGCACGATCGATCCGGCCGGCCGCTTTGACCAGTGCGAAACTTGCCTTCCGGCGTGATCGTGACGACGCCCGAGCTGTCGTAGCCGCGATATTCGAGCCGGCGCAGCCCTTGCAGCAGGAAATCCACTGCCGGTCGAAAGCCGACATAACCGACGATTCCGCACATGGCATTTGCTCCTAAGAACCCCTGACAAAACCGCTTGGCGGAAGGGGACAGTCCCCGTTTTGCTCCGCGGACTGCGCAAAATGGGGACAGTCGCCGGCGGTTTTGTGAACGCCGCCGCCACGGCCAAATCGGGATGGCAAACTCAACTCATTATTATAACATAATTTACGCAATCGGCCGGAGACGGTTTTTGCTAGAAATTCACACGCTGCAAGTGTAGGAGAGACACAAGGATGGACAACGAATCGACACACAAACCGGCGGCCGCGCCGACCAGTTACATCGTGATCCCCGCCCGCTTGGCCTCGACCCGGCTGCCGCGGAAAATGCTCCTCCGCGAGACCGGCAAATCGCTGATCCAGCACACTTACGAAGCGGCCCGGCAGGCACGCAAGCCGCGCGGCCTGTGCATCGCCACCGACCATGAGGAAATCGCCGCCGACGTGCGATCGTTCGGCGGCGAGGCGGTGATGACCAGTCCCGATTGCGCCAGTGGCACCGATCGTATCGCGGAAATCGCGGCGCGGATGCGCAAGGTCGACATCTTCGTCAACGTGCAAGGCGACGAGCCCGAGATGTCGGGCCAATCGATCGACCGCGTGATCGAGCTGTTGGAAGAGCATCCAGAACTGCCGATGGCCACGGTCGCCACGCCGATCCGCCATCGCGAGCAACTGAGCGATCCGGCGTGCGTGAAAGTCGTGTTTCCGATCCACCGTGACGCCGCCGGCCGCCTGTCGGGCAACGCCCTCTATTTCAGCCGCAGCCAAATCCCGTTCGCCCGCGAATGGGATGATAGCTTGCTTGCGGCCGAGCCGCCCCATTTTTATCTGCACCTCGGCCTCTACGCCTATCGCCGAGAGTTTCTCGCCAAGCTAACCCGCCTGCCGCGGTCGCCGCTGGAAAAACTGGAGAGCCTCGAGCAACTGCGCGTGCTCGCCGCCGGCTATCCGATCATCGTCGGCGTGGTGAGCGAATCCTCGAGCGGCATCGACACGCCGGCCGATTATCAGGCGTTTGTTCGGCGGATGGCGGGAAAGTAATCACTTCCCCAGCGCGAACGTGGCGGCGACGGTAATGTTCAATCGCACTTCAGTCGCGTTCGTGCCGGCGGCTTCATCGGGATTGTTTTCCTGCTCGGACGAATCGACTTCTTGCATCCCGCCGAACGGATCACGCTGATAGTTCATCATCATCATCGCTTGACGGTCGTTGCCTTCGACGTTGCGCAGTTCACCGAGCGAACCGCCGGCGGCGCTGGCCAGCCGCTGGGCGTGGGTCTTGGCCATTGCAAACGCCTTGGCGGCCGCTTTGACATAATCGGCATCGGAAATCTTTGCAACGAAGTAGAACACCGGATCGCCCGGCTTCGGGACGTTCGGATTCCCCATGTTTTGCATCGCTTCTTCTTGCATCTCTTCTTGCTCGGGTGATAGCTCGATCTTCGGCGCCGACTTCGCCAGTTCCACTTTGAGCTTCGATTGCAGCGATTGACTGGCGAGCAGCAATTCTTCCGCGTCGCTGCCCTGCAAAGGCCATTCGGCGGTCAGCGACGCCGACACGTTGACAGGCGGAGCGGGCTCCGGTTTCTTGTTCCTGCCGCTGCGAATGCTCGGAGTGGAGTAGCCCATCATTCGTGCCCGCTGTGCAACGTCCGGCGCGATCCGCGGAGAGCCGACGACGATCGAATCGGCCACGGCATTCTCGGCGGCACACACCTTCAAAGCGGCCTCGCGGCGAGCCTTCAGATTCGCCAGCGCCTCTTTCAGGTCTTTTCCGGACGCGGTCAGTTCAACGCGCATGCGCATGAATTCAGGCTGACGCTTGATGACCGCGACGCCGGCGCCGGCGACCGATCCTTGCGACGCCGGCGTCTGGCCGACGGCGGCGCTGGATGCGGCGGCCAGTACAATTCCGATGGCCAAGATCGAGACGGTGGATAAACGCGCCATGGTTCGGTCCTCACGATATGAGTTGGGATTGCCCTGGAAATCACCGGAGATTGTCCATGCCGACTTCATCGCGAATCTTCTTGCGAAGCTTCAGCACTTCCGCGCCGTGCATCGAGCGAATCGTCCAATAAAACTGCTTCATGTAATAAGTGCCATTGCGCGACGCGGATAGCTTCTTGTAGATTTCCTCCAGCAGCGGTACTTTCGTCGCATCGTCGAGCGCCGAAACGGCCGTCGCCACGCGCAGCGGCCACTCCGCGTCGTCGGCATCGGCCGATCGCCAGCGGCGCACCAGCGCGTCGAGCCCGTCGGCCTCGCCCAACAGCGCCAACAAATAGCCGGCCGACGCCGAGATGTCCGGATCGTCACTTTTTAGCAGCGGTCGAATTGAATCGGCTTTCAAATCCTTCGGCGCTTGCGGGCCGACGCTCGCCTCGCTATCGCGAAAGCTCATCGTCGCCGATTTGTAAATCGTTATCCCATATCCGAAGTCGCTCAGCGCACCGGTTCCCTCCGCCAGATACAGCACCGACAGTCGCTTGACCGGCTCCTCGGGCGAATCCAAACCCTTGATCGCAGCCGCCGTCGCGTCGGCGGGCGGAGCGGCAAGCAACAATGTCTTCAAGGCAATCCGCCGCAGCTCCGGCGGCGCCTTTGCATCGGCAGCAACGGCCGTCGCGATCTCCGACGTTTCCGGCAAGCCGATATCGCAGAGGATCGCCAGCGCTACAACGCGCTCGGCGAACGAACCGCCATGTTTGGCTCGGCGATCGAGCCCCGCACAACGTTCCTTGCCGATTCCCGCCGCGGAATCCGACGAGCCGTTGCCAAACGGATCGTCCCCTCGGCGCGGGTACAGCGACCGCAACGCATCGTAAACCGCGTCGATCTGATCCTCGCCCGCCGACCGCCGCCGACTAAAACGTCGCGATCCGGCCGGATCGGTGACCGGCGCAGTCGTTGAAGGCCGCCAATTGTTTCCACAGCAATTCTTCGGCGCGAGCGTCGGGCCACACGACCATCTGCGTGACAATCTCTCGCAGCCCGTCGCGCCCCGTGTCGAGCGACGTCAGCAGATTGAACCATTCATTTCGCTTGTCCCATGCCAGCCACGGCAGAATCATTGCGATCTTTTCCCGCGAGGCCGGATCGCCGCGAGCGATTTGCTTTAACATCGGCAGCGTACGGTCGTCGTGCTCGCCGAGCGCGACTAGGGCCGTGGCGGCGGCGAGGCGTTCGCCCGGCGCACCGTCGAGCATTTTCACGAGCGGCGCCGCGGTGTCGCGCAGGCCAGGGCGCTTGCGCCGTCGCCCTGGCGGAATTGCTTCAGCCATTGCTGCGATGGATCGGGCAGCGGCGCTTGGCGCGCTCGGATCGTTCTTGCTTACTTTTGGACTGCCGATCGCGGACAGAAGGTCCGATACGATATTCGATTCTTCCCGCGGCTCGGGCACTTCGCCCGCCTTCTGGTCAACGGTCCGATTCGATCGGGCCGCTTCGAGGATGTTGCCGGCCGCTTTGAAAAGCAGATTTGCGGCCGCTTCTCGCACGGCCGGCGATTTGTCGCTCAGCGACGCGACGATCTCCGCGGAAAACGCTTCGGCTTGCCCGCCGTTCAAGCCCGCCAGAATCGCGGCCCGCACCGAGGAATCCGGCTTCTTGAAAAACGCTCGCAAGACGACCACGTCCTTCGGCGACGTGCTATGCCAACGGCCCAGCAGCAGACTGATCACGTCGGCCGTCAATTCAGGATGTTTGTCGGCCGCCTTTTCCAGCCGGTCGGCTTCGATGTCGATCCGGTTGTCGATCAAACCGTGAAAAACGCGGCTGATGACGAACGGCTCGGGATCATCCATCAAATCGGCCAAGGCGGCGGATGCGTCGGACCGCAGCGCGGGGCCGAGATGTTCGTCGGCACTCAGCCCGCTCAAGGCATCAACGGCCTCGGCGCGAACTTGCCAATTCGGATGTTTCAACAATCCGATCGCGGCCTTGACCGAATCGGCTCGCGGCATTCCCTTCAAATAACGCAACGCATGGACGAGCAGATCGGGGTCTTTTTGCGCGAGGCATACGCGGCGACTTTCGCCGCCATTTCGGCCGATGGCTCGTCGGCCAGTTGCTTGAGCACCGCCGCGCGAACGTTCGGATCGGGATCGTCCGACAGCGCGGCCAGCGCACCGCCCGTTTGCCCGGGACTGACGTGCTGCAAACCTCGCAAACTGATCTCGCGCACTCGCGGATCGGGATCCTTGAACAGCTCGAGCAATAGCGGCTGATCGTCGGCCGAGGCGCACTCGACGAGTTCTTCCGCCGCTTTGTGACGAACGTTGGCCTCGCCCGACGCCAGCCGTTCCAATCCGCCCGGCCACGTCAGCATCAACAAGTCCGACGCCACGAGCCGGTAGCGCAGCGTCAGCAACCGTTGCTTGGCCCGATCGCTTGTCGCCGCTTTCCACTCCGCGATCACGCGGGGCAACAGCGCCGCATGGAATCTCGCGAGCCGCTCGCAAAGCGCTTCGGCATCGGCGCCGGGCAAATCGGCGAGCCGGCTGATTTCGGTCGCCGCGGCTTCGAGTTCTTGCGGTGTCGGCGGGGCGATGGCGGCGGCTTTTCCGGCCGTCGCAACGCTGGTCGCCCAAGCGTCGAGAGCCGTTTGTCGTCGCTTGGTGAAACTCTCGGGCCGCCAAGGATCGAGGCCATCGAGCGGCGCGTGCCATTGATCGAGCAACTCCAACGCCGTCAGTCGGGTCGCCAGGTTTCCTTTTTCAATCGCCGCCGATACGCCGCTCGCCGCCAGTTTCGGATGCGGCGCCAGCCGACGCAGAGCCGCTTCGCGCACGAGTGGATCGGCTTGCTTGAATTGCTCGATCAGCTCGCCGACTTCCTTCGCATCGGGCGGCTGCGTGTTGGTGAGCAATGCGGGCGGCGCGGCTGACGCATGTTCCAAGTTCTCGTCGAGCCATTTCGTCAATTCCTCGGCCGTCAGAAAGCCATCGTGCGAGGCGACGACGCTGCCGCGCGGCGACAGCAGCCGCAGCGCCGGAATCGGCCCGACGGAGAGCGTGCGCACGGCCGTCGGTTCCGCTTCGATATCGACATGCACGAGCGCTAGCGGGCGTTTCTTCAGATTGTCGATCAACGATGGCTTGCGAAACTCGATCGCCAGCTTTTCGCACCAGGGGCAATCGGTCGAACCGGCGACTACCAAGAGCGGTCGATTGTCGCGCTGCGCGGCGTGCAAACCTTCGGCCAGCCCGTCGATCCACGCCAGCGGCGCATCGGTCGCGCCCTTTTCAACCGGCGGCGCGGCGGCGGCCGACGTCGCGGCAAGCAACATCGTGGCGAAAACGACAACTCGCTTCATGGCGCGTTCTCCGTTCCCGGTTTCTTGGCCGGCGAGCCATGCTCGATCCGTGGCCAGTACGTATCGTAATCGAATTGCGGACTGTTTTCACGATCGTGGCAGCGCGTGCATTGCTCGCGGGCGGTGAATGGCGTGCGATTTGTGGGGTCTTTCACATGAGCCGCCGCCGGGCCGTGGCAACTTTCACAATCGACGTTGACCCGATCGGGCGTTCGCCGGGCCGAGACGAAGCCGCCCGGCAGGCCATAGGCATTCGTATGGCAGCGCTGGCAAAACGCATCGGCGCTAAAACCCTTGGCGACGAGACTTTGCCAGGCGCCATGATGCCGGCTGGCATCGCAAACCTTCGATTCGGCGGCGTGGCATTTGCGGCAGGCATCGCTTCCGGCAACGGCAAAATCTGCCGGCTGCGATTCGGGCGCCATCGCCGCGAAGCCAGCCTCCGCGGGCGTGAAATCCCGGCGTGCCAGTTCCTCTTCGAATCGTCGCACGCCGGCCAATTGCTTCGGATCATCGGCCAACGGCGCCGCGACCTCGACGATTTCAGCCTCCCAATTGCCGCTGCCTGCCGCCGATTTGTCGCGCGGGCGTTGCCAGCGCAACGTCGCCAAGAACTTTCCCTTATTTGTGGCCGACGTTACCAGCGTCGGTCCGCTTTTGTGCGGCGGAATGCTTTGCAGCGTCGGGCCGCCGACAACGGCATCGACCTCCGGCAACTCATGGACCAGCGATTCCAACTCCTCGGCCGGCAGATACGCGAGCACGATGGCCGAATCGAATCGGCCGGCCGCATCGTGCAGCTCGCTTAATACAGCCGGCCCTGGCGGAGCGACTTGAATCTCGGCAGTTGCATAATGCGGCGAGACGACACCGACGAGCGCAATCCGCCGCCCGCCGGCGTCGACGATTTTCAAGGGCGCGACGACCGGCTTTCCGCCGCGATCGGTCGTGTTGGCAGAAATCAGCGGCGCGCCGCCGTCAGCCAGCCGCCGGCATTCGTCGGCGCCGAGCGAAAGCTCCGATCCGCCGAGATTATGCGCCGCCAATCCCATCGCTTGTTCTCCGCTCAGGATCGCCGCGAACTTAAGCCGGTCGTAAGCCGAATCGCCGCCCGCCGCTCCGCCCGCATCGGCAACGATCACGTCGGAATCGACCGCGAGTTGCTTGATATACGTCGCCCGCCGAGCCAATCCGCCCGACTGATTCGTCGTGCAGCCGCAAGGAATAATCCAGCCGGCCGTATCGGCACTAACGACCACAGCCAGCGGCCGCTCCGCGGCAGTACCGCCCCGATTTCCAAACTTCAAAACCAATCCGGCCACACAAGCGACCGCAGCAGCGGCGACACCGATCAACCACCATCGCGGCTGAATCGCGAAACCGCAAGCGAGCTTCATCCCGATTTCCCTAGCCCCTAGCCCCTCGTCCCTAGCCCCTTCCTAGTGCGTCAGCGCATACGCCAAGATATTCACATTGATCTGCACGCAATTGCCCAGTTCATTCCCGCCGCAGCAGCAGCAGCCGTGCGAATGGGCCGTGTCGTTCAAGCCGTCGGGCGAGTAGAGCACACCCAAGCGGCCGCCGATCGAAATACCTTCGAGCGGATGAGGCTTGCCGCCGTGCGTGGTTTGCAATTCGCGAATGTCGTAGACCGTGTGAAACACCGGATGGTCCATTTCGATCGCTTGCATGGGGCTTTTGGGAAACAACTGCGTCATCTCCTTGCGGAACGAGCGATCCCATTCCTGCGACGAACAGCCCGACGACGCCAGCAGGAACCCGCCATGCTGGACGTATTTCACCAGATTCTCGCGTTCGTGGTCCGTCAGATCGAAAGTACCTTCGCCCGTCATGATGACCAGCGGAAAATTGTAAAGCTCGTCCGACCCGAGCTTGACGGCATGGAACCGGCGACTGGTCGAGATGGCGGAATCTTTTTCGGCCTGAATCAAGAAGTGGTCGGCGAAGCATTGGCTGCTCTTCGTGCCGGCATAGACGAGATTGGCCACTTGCACGACGCTATCCGGCTCATCGCTTGCCGACCGCGAATCGGTCGATGCAACCGTATTTACGGCGGTGGAAGGATCGACCGCGCGAAGCGCCGTTGCGCCGAGTAGGATCACAACGAACGCCGCCAAACACGTCCACCGCATCCGATTCATCATCGCGATTTCTCCCGGGCCGGCTGATCACGCTCTTCCGCGATTCGCTGAAAATAGGCTCCGACCCGAATGCGATATCCGGCGGGCACGACGTTGCCGCCGCTGCCGCTTGCTTGCAGCGCTTGCTCGGCCGCGGCGCTGCCGGGCGTTTGATTCGGATCGGCTGCTCCGTTCGCACCACCGGTGGAATTCGCATCGCGGCCTTGTCCGCCCGACATCGTCGGGTCCATTCCGGCCATCTGGCCATACAGGCCGACGTTATCAAGCGTGCTACGGCGATACGACATTCCGCCGCCGGGCCCGGTGCCGTTCTCGCCGGGCGAATAGCCCGCCTCACCGAGCAGTTGCGCGATCGTGTTGCCGAGGCAATCGGCCAAGCCCGGAAGAAACGCGAGCGCCCCTTTCGCTCCCTTGCCGATCGCTTGCATCTTGCTCAAGAACTTTTCCAGGATGTCGGCCGCCTTTTGGGCACCGGCGTGTCCGCGCGTTCCGGAGAACTCCGACAAACCGGCCTCGGCTTCGCTCATCGCTTCGGTCGCGCCGCTGGTGCGAACGGCCGCGACGAACTCGCGCACCGAATCGCGCAGATCCTTGTACCGCGCGTCGTCGGGCAATTTGGCGACGTGCGTTTCGATGTCGTCGAGTAGTTGTCCGAGCGCTTCGCGAATCTCTTGCTGTTGCACTTCCAAATCGCGCATTCGGCCTTTGAGCAGCGGGCTGTCCTCACCGTCGCGACCTTTGAGCGAAGCCAATCGCTCGGCCAAATCCTTTTGCTGCCGGACCAATTCCGCGAACTTGGCCGCGTCTTCGATCAGTGGATAGAGCGATTCAAGCTGCTCGATTTGCGCCAAGGCATCGCGATCGAACTCCGCTTCGTCGCCGGTCAACGCTCGCTGCAAGTCGTCGAGCGATTGGGCCAACTGCTTGCCGGTGAGCTTGGATCGCGAAGCGAGTTGATCCAGATCGGCGGCATCGGCGCGCATCTTTCGGGCAAGCCGCTGCAACTGCTGGCTCAGCGGCTGATCGATGTCGTAGGGCAACAGATGCTTGGCGGCCGCGTCGAGCTGATCGGCTTCTTCCTGCAGTCGCCGGGCTAATTGCTTCAACGCTTCACGATCCGACGACGAGACCTTCTTGTCGCCCGCCGCTTTTGTTTTCTTCCGCAAACCGTCGGCGTATTTCGCCAGCGATTCGAGCCGTCGCTGCGCCTGGCGATATTTCGACACCAGCACTTCCAAGCCCTCGCGCGCCCGCAGCATTCGCTCGAATTCCTCTTGCGAAATGATGCGCACTTCGACGGCCGGGCTTTCCGACCCCTTGGCCCCGGCCGGATCGTTGTCTTCGACGCGAGCGAACAGCCGGATCACGTCGCCTGGCGACAGGCCAAACGAGGAGAGGGGCAAACGATCTTGCGGATCGGTCCGCGTCGGCGGAGTCGTCGGCAGCGGAAAATCGACCGGCATCGCCCGCGACGAATTCAAGCTGCGATAAAGCTGCACGCGGGAAATGCCGTAATCATCTTCGGCGGAAACGACCACCGGCAGCGCGGCATTCGGCGTGGCCAACGAAACCGCGGCCGGCTGGCGAATTCGCACGAACGGCCGATCGTCGTGCAGCACGTGAATCACGCCGCCGATCGGCTCTTCAGCGGGCGTGCCATCGGTGTCGGCCACTTGCAGCTCGAACTTTCCGGCGGCCTTGATTGCGAACGTGCCCGTGACTTCCTCGGCGCCGCGCCGGCGGCGTGCGACACTTCGAGGGCTACGTCGTGCGCTTTGCCGACGGTTGGCAGCAGCCGCACCGTGCCGCCGCGCAGCGGCCGATTGCTCGTCGCCCAAACTTGCACTTGCGTGCCGGGCAAGCCACTCAATCCGCCCGACGGCAGCGGGCCCTCATAATCGCCGAGATGTGTGTAAGCCGGCGGCGACACGCGGCAGCGCAATTCTTCGATCCGCGGCGTTGTAATCACGTCGAGCGAAAACCGCCGGCTGCGAGCCCGCCCGGCGCGGACGAAATACTGCCGCGGCAAGGTCACCCGGCTCAACACGGCCCGCCATCGGTCCGACGTTTCCGGAAACATCGGCAGCACCTCTTCCTCGCCACTCGTCGGATCGACCAGCACCAAATCAACCCGCTCGACCGGTTCGCCGACGGCCGCGGCGAACACGTCGAGCGATTTGCCATACACGACCCGGGCGTTTTCCGGCTCCAGCGTCAACTGCGCGCGAAAACGGCGGATGATCGCCGAGCGGATCGGTAAGCCGCAGCCATTCGGTGGCCGCCAGCCGCGGCATCGCAATCGCCGCGATTCCGAGAACAGCGATCGTCGCCAGCGCATAGCCGCCGGCGACGGCAAGCGGGCGAATCGGAACGGCGCGGGCCGCGGACACTTCGGTCGCCAGCCGTCCGGCCCGATCGATGGCCATCGTCGCCAAACCGCCGACGAGATCGTCGGCCTTCGCGCCGGCGCTTTCGGCATTCGACCCCAAGCCATTAGACAAGTCGAAACCGCTGAGAATTTGCCCGCCGGTCCCGCCGACATCATCGAGCCGCCGAGCCATCGCCGAGCGATTTCCGCTTCGCGCCGCGCCAGTAGACAATCGCCAAAGCCGCCGCCCCGGCCAATACCGCCAGCCCATCGCCGACAATCCGTACTCCCGGCGAAAGCTCCCAAAGCAGATCAAGCCACACCCACGCGACGACGACAATCGCCGCGGCCGGCAAGCCGAACAACAACCCCGCGCCGGCGCGGATCGCCAGCAATCGCCGCCGCAAGGCGTGCAACTGCCGGCCGAGCGCCTGACGCTTCGGAGCGGCGAGATTCAGGAGGCGGTTCCATCGTTTTCGTCATTCGTGCTTCGTCATTCTTGAGACATTCGTCATTGCTCATTCGACATTCATACCAGTCCGGCCGTTCGCCGAACAACCCAAGTCGCTCCCCACATTCCCAACATCGCCGCCAACACCCACCACCGGTCCCACGCCGCCGTCGAGCGGATTTGCTCCGGGTGGCTGGCGGCCAGGTATTTTTCCAGATGGCGAGTCACTTCCTCGGGCGAAGCCGATTCGAGCGCCGCGCCGCCGCTTGCCTCGGCCATGCGCTTCATGAGCGCGGGATTCGCGTCGAGTTGCAATAGCTCACGGATGTCGGGCCGCACGTCGAACACGGTCTGGGCGGCGGGATCGGCGGCTGGCCTGCCACCACGCGGGCCGTGTAGCGCCCGGCTCCAATCGCCCGAAGCCGACGCGGAACGCACCCGGTTCATCGCCGCTGGCGACGGCCGCGATCGTTTGCGCGTGCGGCAGTTTGTCGCTGGTGAGCTCGACGACCGGCGACGTTTTGCCGAGCGCCGTCTCGCGCCAGCAGCACGCCGGCGGCCGATTCGCCCGAGGTGAACTCGGTTTTATCGGTCCGCAGCAGCCACGATTGCGACGGGAGCAAGCCCGTGTTGGTAGCGAGCCAGCGAGTCAGGCTGCCCCACAGCGCGGCATACACCTGGCTATGCTGTTGCTGACCCGGCGGCAGAAAGGCCCAGCGCCACATGCCGGCCCCTTCGACGACGACGACTCGCCCGGTGCCATACGGCAGCGCGGTCACCACCGGCGTGTCGGTATTGGCGTCGCCGAGTTGGCCGGTTGCCCAGACCATTGCCTGCGGCTGAGCGGCCGAGGGCTGCGCGACGGAGGCCAGCATCGGCATTCCGGCCAGCGGATCGGCGTCTTTTGAATTGCCGCTTGGTGAACTGCTGCCCGGCGGATCGTCGAGCCAATGCATGGATTCGCCGTCGGCGGTGAGCTTGAGATGAAACCGCGCGGCATGCGAGGGCGTCCAACGGACCGGCATCATTTGGGCCAAACGTTGACTGAGCTGCGCTTCCGGCGGACCGCGGAAGCAGACCAGCGAGCCGGCATCGCGCGACACCCAGCGGCGGGGCCGGGCTTGCGCTTCGTCGGTCAGAAAAACTTCGGCATCGCGGCCGAGCACGACGACCTGGTAGGTTGAAAGCTGCTTCGGATCGGCCAACCAATGTGCGCCGTCGGTGGCGATTGCCCATTGCTCGGTGCGGTTGGAAATGTGATCGGCGGTATCAGCGGTCGTAGTGCCGCCTTCGGAATCGTGCGGCTTGGCCTCGTTCGCCGCAGCGTGCTTTGTGAACGCGGCCGATTTCACTTCGACCTTCGCATTCTTTCGCGCTGGCGGCACAGCCGGCGTTTCCGGCGGGGGCCGTTGAAATTGCCGCTGCAAAAACCGGCCTTCGGCCAGCCGCACGACGCTCGTCAGTTCGACGGCCGGATCGGAGAGCAGCGTGCGAGTGAGAAACTTGCCGTCCCAATAGGGCTTGCCTTCGAGCAGCAAAATACGAATCGGCTCGTCCAACACGCGCAGCACGTACGCCGATGTGTTGTTCACCGTCGTCGCTTCGCCCGGCATCGGCTCGGCCTGCAGTTCGTAGCGATAAACGCCGCTCCGGTCGTGCTTCACTTGGAATTGCACCTCATGCGGCCGATCGCCGCTGACACTCACGTCTTGATGGTTGACCGTTTTGCCGTCGGCCACGAGCGACACCTTGGCGACCGCGCCGGCCATGCCTTGAGCCGTGAGCCGGGCGCGGATCGGCACCTGCTGACCGACGAACGCCACATCCTGCGGCAACTCGGCCTCGATCGCCAGATCGCGCACGCCCGCGTTGCCGCCGAGAGTGCGGCGTGTAAATCGGCGCCGCGACGGCTTTGGCCTTTTGCGCCGCTTCCAGCACGCTGCGCGTCGCCGCCGGCGTTGTCGATGCCGTCGCTCAACAGCAACAGCGCCTCGCCTTGCGGCCGATCGGGTTCGAGGCTCGAGGTGATCGCGGAAGCCAGATCGGTGCTATGGCCGTTCGGCTCGATCGAAGTCAACTGACCTGCATCGATCGGCTGAATTTGGCCCGTCGCGCCGGAAAAAGTTCGCAGCGAAATATCAAATCGATCGGTGAGTTGCTTGTCGAGCGAGGCGGCGATTGCGGCTGCCTCGTCGAATCGGCTGTGCCCCTGCGGTGCATCGCGAGTTTTCATGCTCGCCGAGGCGTCGATGAGCACAACCAAGCGAGGCTTGCCTTCCGGCGGCGGCAAGCGCTCGAGCCACGTCGGATTCAACAGCAGACAAAGCGGCAGCGCCAAGCTGACGGCCATCAACAACGTCGCCGCGATCCAACGGCCGCGCGAGAGCCGCCCGCGGCTGCCGATCGCATACCACGCCAACAGCCCGACGGTGCAAATTGCGAGCGTCAGCCAGAGCGAAGTCGAGATCAGCGGTTGAAGAATGAGTGTATTCATCGGGCGACGTTCTTTGTTTCGCCTATAATCGGGGCGATTGACGGATGCGTTCGATCGGCATCGAAGCCCATCGGGGTTCTGTCAACTAGCCCAGGGTTGCACGCCGCAGGCGGGCTACCCTGGGATACCATCCCAAAAATGAACATCAAACCCAACGGGGTTGTGTCAACTTGCGCAAAGGCCGACGCAACCCCGTTGGGGTAGAGATCGTTTGTTTCTCTTGCAACCCAGGGTAGGTCGCCGATGGCGACCAACCCTGGGCTAGAGGACAAAACCCCGTTGGGGTTGGCTTTTTGTTCATATTCGCCACGTATCAAAATATGCGATTGAACCCAATCACACCCGAAACAGCCGCAGAAACACCACTTCCGCCAGCAAGCAACCGACGCACGCGACGGCCAGCCATGTCCAGGCATCGTCGGTCGAATGGCTGCCATTCTCCACTTTGCGGAAATCGACGTTCCGTCCGCCGGCCAGCCGATCCTTGAGAACGGTCGGCTCCAGCGGAGTTAGATCGCTTTCCTCGGGCGGAATCTCGCTGGCGAACATGAACACCGGTGCGCCTTGCCGCCGGGCTTCATACACTCCCGGCGGACCGCTGGCCGGCGCGCGCCACATCACGCCCGCCCCTTCGTCGCTCAATTGTCCCGCCGGCGGCGACGTCGATTGGCCGCTTTTCAATTTTAACTCGGCGGCCAACCCGGCTTGCGGCGGCAAATAGACCGCCAGCGGCTCGCCGCTAAATTGCCGCCGTTGCCGCTCGTTCCGGTTCGTCAGCCGATCGACCAATTCCGACAACATCGGCACGAACGCGCCGGAGCCGATCAGATTCGAGCCGCGCAAATCGGCGTTGAACACCGCCATCGAACCGGCCGAGGTTTGGCTGAGCACCAGCGCGGCCGAGCGATCGTTGAAGCTGGCCAACAATTCGTCGGGGGGCGCGGCGTCGAGCTTTCGACTGGCCAATCCGCCGGAGAATCGCAGCGGCTCGATCGCTTTCTGGAGCGTATCGCCGAAAACGGCAAACGGCGATTCATCGCGGCGAACTTCGGAGAGAAACAAGTCGTGCCGCGGCCGATTCGCCGACGCCGGCATGAATTCGACCGGCAATTGCAAACCGCCGCCGGAATCGCTCACCAATTGCTTCAGATTCAACGCATCGACCGCCTCGGCGGCGAAATATAGAATGCCGCGGCCGCGCTCCATCAAGCCCCACAGACGATGCAGCGCCGCGTCGCTCAACTTGCCCGGATGATCGAGCACAATCAAGTCGCTCGCCGAAACTCCTTGATCGTCGATCTGGGCCGGATCGAAGCGGGCCAACATTGTTGCATCGTCCGTATGATGCGTTTCCGCTTGCCGCGCCGCCAGCGGCGCCAACGCTCGTTCGAGATAAAAGCTCGATGTGTCGCTGCGGGCCGAAGTCTCGCGGCTGACCAGCGCATATCGCGGCGCCGGACGCACTTCCATCGCAAAGCTGCGCACGTCGTCGGCCGGCAGCGCGTCGTCGTTGTCGAGCAGCCGCGCGTGGCCGGCGCGCCAGCCCGGATGGGCGAACATCACATCCTGGCTCAGCGTCGTCGTTTTGTTCGCTTCGCACACGCCCGAAAGATGATACGTCGCGCTGTCGGTATCGCTGCCCGAATTACTGCCGGAATCGCCATCGAATTCGACTTGCACGCTGACTTTGCGCGAAGCCGGCGAATAATTGCCGACTTCGACTTCCAGCCGCCCCGGCCGGCCTTGCACGACTTGCTCCGGCGTCGAAACTCGCAAAACAGCGATGTTGGCCGGCGACTCGGCCGGCGCGACCGATTCCAATTCGATTTGCGTATCGGCCGGCACAGCCGAAAAGTCGGCCGATTCCCAACTCTTCCGCTGAAAATCGCTGACGACGACCAATTCCCGCCGCACCGTCGATGCCGTGCCCGCCAGGATTTCTCCGGCCCGACTCAGCGCCGCGACGAGGTTCAGCCGCTGCGGACGCGGGGCGCTGTGGGCAAGCTCGTCGTGCATCGCCTGAAAGTTGGTCGATAGCCCGTCGAACAAACTGCTCGGCTCGGCCCCCGCGAGAAGCAAATTGGCATGTAAGCCGGGGCGGAATACGAGATAGTCCGACGCCTTGGCTCTCGCTCGCTCGAACGCCGCCGTGCCGTGACTCACCGCCGCCATGCTTTGGCTGGTGTCGACCAGCACGACGCGAGCCGTATCGCCCGGCGAATTCGCATCCACCAGCGGCCGATCCGACCACAGCGGCCGCGCCATTGCGACTCCCAGGAGCAAGATCGCGGCCGTGCGGGCAGCCAGGATCAAAAAATCGCGCAGCCGATGCTGAGCCTTCCGCTGCTCGACCGCCTCGCGAACGAATCGCAAAGTCGAGAGCGGAAATCGCCGCGGACGCGGTCGCGTGAGCCAATGCACGACGAACGGCAGGGCAACCGCGCCCGCCGCCGCGTATAACGGCCATAGATGTTCGAAATTCATCGTTGCAGTCTGCTTTCCATAGCGAAATGAACGTAGCGAAATGATCACCCTTGCCGGGACACCAAAAAACCGCGAATCACTTGAAGATACGGCACCGCGGTCGAGAGCATTTGATAATCGCAATCGCCCGCAAGCGCCTGGGAGCGAACCATCGCGGAGTGCGCCGTGAACCGCTTTTCGTATTCGGCGCGAATCTCGGCGGGCGAGCAGTTGACGTTGCCATCTCCTTCCAATCCCTCGAAGCGAAACGCGACCCCTTCGGGCAGCCGCTCTTCATCGGGATGGACCAAATGCCAAATCTGCACCTGCCAGCCGCGCCGGCGGAACAGCCGGATCGCGGCAAAGGTCTCGTCCAAATCGTCCATCAAGAAATCGCTCTCCATGATCAATACGCCGCGGCGCGTGGTCTGTTCGAACAGCTCGCGCAAGGCCGGCGCCATCCGGCGGGCCGGTGCCGTCATAAGCTGCTCGACGGCTTCGTGCAGTCGAGCGACATGCACCGTCGTCGCGCCGGGCGCTAAATGCTCGACCAACCGTTCGCCCAGCACGGCCAGCGCGACTTGATCTTGCCCGTGCGCGATCAAGTAACTTAGCGCCGTCGTCAGATACTTCGCATAATCGAGCTTCGACATCCGCGCCGGGTTTTTTCCGGCGAACTCTTCCGCGCCCCCGAAGCGCATCGATCCGCTGCAATCCAGCGCGAACGTGCAGCAGAGATTGGTTTCGTCTTGATAAAGCCGGACATAGGCCCGGCCGCTGCGGCCCAGCACTTTCCAATCCAAGCGGCGGAGATCTTCGCCGTCGCTGTATTCACGATAATCGACGAATTCGCCGGCTCCGCCGAGTTGCCGCGAGGGATAGCGGCCGCTGTATGGGCCTTCCGTGCGATGGCGCGCGGCAACGCGCATGTTCGCCAGCGAGGCCAACGCTCGCAGATCGAGATAACGGCTGGTGCCGGAAACGGTCGGGCTCATCGTCCGTTCTCCGCCAACAGACGCTCGATGATCTGCGGCGTGCCGATGCTGTCGCCCACGGCCCGATGATTCGGAATGATCCGATGCCGCAGCACCGGCAGCGCCACGGCCCGCACGTCTTCGACCGTCGGCGCGGTGCGGCCCATCAGCAGCGCTCGGGCTTTTGCCGCCAGCACGAGATTTTGCGATCGCGCGGCCCCGCGCCCAGCGGACATATTCGGTGATGAACTTTCCCGCGCGGCGATCGCCGGGCCGGCTGGCTCGGCAGAGCGTCACGGCCGCCGCGGCCGTCGATCTCGGAACCGGCACCGCTCGCACCAACTCGCGAAGCTGCATGAACGCCGCTCGATCGAGCGTCGCCTCGGGCATCGAAGTCGCGCGGCCGGTGGTTTTCATCACGATTTCTTCTTCTTGCTCCGGCGTCGGATACTCCAAGCGGATTTCCATCATGAATCGATCCAACTGGGCTTCGGGCAGCGGATAGGTGCCTTCCTGCTCGATCGGATTCTGCGTGGCCACGACCAAGAACGGCGGCTCGAGCGGATACGTCTGTCCGCCGACGGTGACATGCTGCTCGGCCATCGCTTCGAGCAGGGCCGATTGCGTCTTCGGCGCGGCGCGATTGATCTCGTCGGCGAGCACCAGATTGGCGAACACCGGTCCTTGGCGAAAGACCATCGACGTTTCGCCGTTGCCGTTTTGTCCTTCGCGGGAGAGAAGCTCGTAGCCGGTGATGTCGGAGGGCATCAGATCGGGCGTGAACTGCACGCGATTGAACTTCCACGAAAACGACCCGGCCAGGGCCTTGACCATCAATGTTTTCGCCAACCCCGGCACGCCGACCAGCAGGGCGTGCGAACCGGTAAGCGCGCAGATCAGTAGCAGATCGATCGTGTCGTCTTGCCCGACGACGACGCGATGCAGGCTATCGCGCAAAGCTTGCACCCGTTGTGAAAAGACCTCCAATTCCCGACTGGCCGTTGCCGACTCTGGAACCGTTGCGACCGTACTCAAGAGGCACCTTCGCGGTTGAAAGAAATAGCGGGTTGAAGACGCTGAGGGGAAAAGCTGCGTCGAAGTTGGGTCGGGCTCTGGCTCATTTTTCGGTGCATGGCGGCAGGAACTGCTTTCGATGGTTGCGCCGAAAAATGTGCCTGACCCCTTTAGCTGCAAAGTCGTCCGCGCGGACGATGAACGGTGAAAACCATTAGACCAGACATCGCCCCTGATTCTATCCGTCGGATATTGCGACTGCAAATCGGCGCGGTGCTTTCGCGGCGATCTCAGCTTGCAAAACGGCTGCCAGCGTCGCTAAGCTATCTCAGCGAATCCTGTTCGGCAGACCTCGGATGGCCCGTTCGGCCCGCCGAGGTTTTTTTGTTGCGGAGGCTGCATGAAAACATTTGTAGAATATATGGCGGTCGGGGCGGGCGGAATTTTTGGGGCGATGGCCCGATATTTCATCACCGTGCTGTCGCACACCTTGTTCGACACCGATTTCCCGATCGGAACCTTGATCATCAACCTGACCGGCAGCCTGTTCTTGGGATGGTTTGCCGTCGTGACGGAATCACGCATCATCGTCTCCGACGCAGTCAGACTGGCGATCGCGGTCGGGTTCGTGGGAGCCTACACGACCTTTTCCACGTTTTGCCTCGATTCGACCAAACTGCTCCAAGGAGGAGCCTACTATCAATTCGCGTTCAATGTGATCGGCAGCGTGGTGCTTGGGCTGTTAGCGGTGCGCCTGGGAATGCTGTTGGCCGGGCGCTGAAGCGATCGAGATTGCGTACTTGCAAAAGGTTCGGCAATGAGCATCCACGGCGAACAAGTCTTGATGCGCATCTATTTGGATAGCGCCGATCGTCCGCCGCATAGTCCGACGTTCGAGGAACTGGTGCGCACGGCCCGCAAAGTTGGGCTGGCCGGGGCCACGATTCTGCGCGGCATCGTCGGATTCGGATCGCAGGGCGTGATTGGCCGCTCGAAATGGTCGCTGGTCGAGCATGTGCCCGTGATTCTCGAAATCGTCGATTCCGCGGAGCACATTCAATCGTTCCTCGCAGGGCCCGTTCAACCGGATCATGCGCCGCGGCATGATCACGCTCGAACGGGCCAACGTGATGATGTATCGCCATCGCGGCCAGGATCAACAAAACGACTTTCACCTGGGTTCACTGCTCGAACCCCTTTCGACCGTGCCTCGAATCACAGCGAGAGGACATATGCAAATCAACGAAACCGGCGTGCTGCTGCGGGTATTCGTCGGCGATTCCGATCGCTTCGAAGGCAAACCACTTTACGAGGCGATCGTGCAGAAGGCCCGCGAAGTCGGCCTGGCGGGCGCCACCGTCCTCCACGGCTCGGAGGGCTTTGGAGCCAACAGCGTCGTTCACACGTCGAAGATTCTCGGCATGTTCAACCGACCTGCCGGTCGTGATCGAGATCGTCGACGAAGACGAAAAAATCAAACTACTGCTGCCGCATTTGGAAACGATGGTCCAGGAAGGGATGATCACGATGGAGCATGTGATGATTCTGTTTTACAGGCATGGGGCAGCGTGATGGAGGCACCATGCGATTGAAAGTTGTTTTCGAATCGTCCGACGACGGCGGGTATACGGTCTACGTACCGGCGCTGCCGGGGTGTATTTCCGAGGGTGACACCGTCGAAGAATCGCGTCGCAATATTGTCGAGGCGATTGCGCTTTATTTGGAGATGGGCGAAGACGTCGCCGTGCCGCCAGTCGTCCCGCCAGGATCGTTCGTGGAGGAGATTTCCATCTGAGGTCGAGCGAGACCCCCGTTTGCCAGACTCAGTATGAAAGACCACCGGCGACGCGTGGGGCCGAAGTCGCGCCGCTCGCAAACTGCCGCTCCTGATTCATGCGGGCCGTCGACGATGGCAGCGACACCTTGGGGAGATCGATCGTGCGCGGCTTTTCTTTGGCATCGGGCTTCAAAATCAACACCGCGCCGCCCCAATCGGCGTGGTCGTTGCCGATGCCGTCGTCGGCGTCATCAACCGAGAGCCGCAACCGCTGGGCGCCGGTCAGATCGACGGAAAGAAACTGCGGATGATCGCCGCCGCGCAGGATTGGCGTGCTGAGGGGCGGTCGGTCATCAACGAAAACGTGAAACCGCACCGAGCCGAATCCACGTCGATCGTCGTCGACGCCCACGACGGCCGCGAACCGCAGGGCCGAGCCCTTCAAATCGATCAGCACATTGCTGGCGGCATGCGTGCCGATGCCGTGGCGATAGACCATATTGCCCAACGTAATTGGGCCGCCATCGACGTTTTTGCCGGCGTGAACTTCGCCATATCCCTGCTTCAGCTTCGAGAGGTCGAGTGTTTCTGCCCAGATTCCATTTCGCGGAAGGGCGTCGCTGCGGAGATCGGCCTCGGTGGGAAGAACGGGGCTGTTCGCCGCGGCCACTTTCGCGGGCGCGTTTGCCGGCGCATTCGTCGGCACGCCATCGCTCGCCACCGCGGGCCCCTTCGCGTGAAGCTCGTAGAGCGTGCGGTTCGGATCGTTTTCGGCGTTGGCGGAAAAAACCCACAAGCGATCGCCGACGGCGGCGAAGGGGCCGAACATCGGATGGTCTTGCCGCAGCGTGTCGAGTGCGTGCCGGGCGACTTCGGCGCCGGTGGCCGGATCGAGCCAGACCAACAGCGGCCGCGATTGATTCGGGTTGTCGGCCATTTGCTGACGGCACGTATACATGAGTTTGCCCGGCCCGCCGCAAAGTTCGCCTTCCAACATATCGACGGCCGGGTGATACCACAGCAAATTGCCCTTCTCGATCGACACGGCGGCGATGCCGTAGTCGGTTTCCGCGATCAATCGATCGCCGACCAGGCCGATCGCGCGATGGATACCCGGCATCGCCGCGCGCACACGAGCGTGCCGCCGTGCAAGTCGATGCATTCGATGGCCGCGACGCCCGGCTCGGTGACGAGCAATTTCGAGCCAGCCACGAGCGGCGGCGTTTGCGACTGGCGACCCCAATCGTGATCCTCGGCCGGCGAAAGCCATTCTTGGCGTCGGGTCCAGCGCGGCTTGCCCGACAGATCGCAGCAAACCACGGCGCCGCAAAGCACCGCCACGAGGTTTTCGTCGACCAGCGTCAATTGGCACGTTCGCTGCGACCACCACGATTCATTCATCGCGGCGATCGATTGTGTGCGAAGGATGGCGCCGTCGGCCGGATCGAACACAGTCAGCGAGAACACGGTTTGATGGTCGATCCGCGCCGCCGAAATGGCTCCCACCGCATCGCCCAGCCAAACCGGATCGGAAACGACCAAGAGCGACGGCGGACTGCGCCACTTCACCGCGCCGCTGGCGGTTTCCAGCGAAGCAAGCTCGGGACCGTTGCGCGTCAGCCGGCGAACATACAGCCGCGGCCCGACCGGCAGCGGACGCATCGGCACGAGCGTCCAATCGTGGGTCCGGCCATGTTCGCCGCCCAATTCGGTGCGCCAAACGCGATGTCCGCTTTTCAATTCATAAGCGCTCACTTGGAAGCGATTGCTCACATAGAGTCGATCCGCATCGGCGACGGCGGCCAGTTGTCGCGCGGCCCAATCCAAGAGGGTGTTGAACGTCGGCGAATCGGCGCCGCTCAGGCCGGAGGCCGTGATCGGGCGCAACCAGCGATACGAATTGCCGCGGCTGGGCGTGGGATTGTTGAATTCGCCGGGATTGTCGCCCATCTCGCCGTCGAAACGTTCAAGTTGCTGGAGCTCGAAGCCGCTGGGGGCCGGAGCCGGCGGCGCGAGCGCGACGTTAACCGCCGCGGCGGCATTCGCGCTGGCGATCGGATTGCCCGTCGGAGCGTGCGTCTTGCGCATGTCGGCCACGAGCGATTCGAACTCGCCGGCCGGCATATTGACTTCGCCGAATTGCACCGGCTCGGTCACGGGCTTGCCGACATCCTGACCCATCATGGCTGCCGCCAAGCGGTCTCGCGGAGCGACTCGCCTGGCGAGCGCCGCGTTTCCATTTTGCGCCGCCTGCCGATACCAGACACGAGCCCGATTGAAATCGCCGCCGCCGACGGCCCGATCGCCGAGCCACAGACAAGCTTCGGCGGCCGCTTCGGTGCCGCGATATCGGGCCGCGGCGGCAAGAACCGCATCGGCATCCGACTGGTCCATCGAGCGGCGAACCTCGAGCATTCCCGCCGGGCCGAATTGCCGCGTCATCATCTCTCGCAGCGTGGGATCGTGGTGCAACGCCGCGCCGAACGCCGTGTCGAGGGAGGTCAACAACTGTGGATCGCGCGGATCGGGCATCAGGCCGGAAATCTCCACGGTCAACGGCGACGTGATGATTTGGCAGGCATCGTGGTACGACTGGCTGTCGATGGCCGACTCGAATTCCGCCAGCGTGCTGAAGCCTTCCTTGTTCAGTTCATCGATCAAGGGATTGTGGGCATTGTGTTCCGCGACCGCGTCGCCCTCGGTCGCTGAACCTGCCTGACTCAACGCCCAATCCTCGGCCCAAATCATCAGCGGATCGTTGGCGTTCGTCAGCCGCAGCCGCGCGACGGTGCACAGCACCTGGTCGGGCTGGTTCGAGTAGACTGCTTGCAGCAACTCGGCGCGAGCGAGCGATTCCAGCTTCGTCGGATAATTGGAAAGCGACCAAATGGGAGCCCGCAATACGGCACCGTCGACGCTCGACCAAGGCGTCGCGTTTTGCTGACGGACCAGTTGCTCGCCAATCAGCTCGAATCGCGTCACGAGATTCGTGGCTTCGTTGCCGTCGACCCAAACGTTCGCCAATAGCGCGATCTCATGCAACAGCCGCAACCGCCGCTCGACGGGCGTCGGCGTACTCAGCGAATAACCGAGCAAGCCGGCCAGCAGTTGGCGGCCCAATGGCCCGGCGGAATTGCCCATGACGGTTCGCAAGGCACAAGCCCGCTGCCAGGCGGCTTTGCTTGCGCCGGGCGGGACCGGTTGTTTCGCGACTTCGGCTTGCCAATCTTGCAACGTGTTTCCGGTCAACGCGGGGGCTTTGGCCAACAGGTCGGCAGGCGCGAGCGACGCCAATTCGTGGAACTCGCGTAGCACGATGCGCTTTAATTGAATGGAATGCACGCCGTCGCCCGCCATGCAGCACAATCCAAGGTGCGTGAAGGGTGGGGTCCAAATGTCTTTTTCGATCGCTCCGAACCGCGCCCAATGGATTCCGTTGACGCCGCCGTAAAGCCGCGTCATGCCGGAGCCGCTGACAATTCTGACCCATTCGTGCGGCGCGGCAAACGCGCAAGGATCGGCGGCGATTTGTTGATCGTAAGCCGGCGGTTGATCGTAGACACCCGCGAGCCGACACGACATGCCGTGCGTCTGGTTCTCCGTGAAGAAGCCGACGCTGGCCAGCGGATCGGTTGGCCCGGAGCCGAAAACGACGCGCGCCCCCGGAGTTACATGGTCCAATTCCATTTCAATTTCATACAGGCCCTCTTTCGGCAGCTCGAACCATTGCGAGCAAAAAGCTTTGGCGCCGTTCGACTTCATTTCGACCGAACCGTCGGCCAGTTTGTTGAATTCGACGCCCTGCGCGATCACGTTCGCGGCCGCGCCTTTCGGCGGCGGGGCCGGGTTCGGCGCCGCAGAGCCATGCCACGCCAGCTCGGCCGGCTTGGTGATGTCTTTCAACACCGGCAGCGGATCGGGTTCGGCGGGCAATTCGCCGACGACGCGCACCATGTCCATTCCGGAGAACATCGTGTGGCCTTCGAAATAGGTCTCCGTCGGCAAGCCGGCGAACGGTGCCCGCAACAAAACGAGGTCGCCACGGCTGACGGTGAATTCGCCGCCGTGAAATCGCAGGTCCAATCGTAATGGATACGTGCCCGAGGTCGAATTCCAATTGCGCATCTCGTCGGTCGAAAGCGTGACGAAAGTCTTCGGCTCGGGCTGCGGGCCGTCGCGATGCGTCCGATAGGCGGTTAGCGACCAACGATTGTTGTAAATCCGCAGCGACAGGCCGTCTTTATCCTTCCAGAAGTGGATCGCCATCGGCACGCAATCGACCAGCGCAAGCCGCAGCACATTGTCTTCGGCCCACGGCCCGCGAAATCGCACAAGGCCGTCGTAGAACGGCAGGCGATGTCCTTGCCAGTCGCGCGGCTGAATCTGCCAATCGCCCTTGGTCGTGGCGAACCACTGTTTCGTGTCGGCTATGCCGGGCGCGACGCCGGAATAGCCGGCGGCCGAATTTGGACCATTGTCAACCGCCGCGCCGATCGTCTCGAGCGCGACCTGATCCCACGGGCGCGGCGGAGCGGCGAGTTCGTCTTTCCGCAGCCAAGGAAATTGCGGCGGCAGATCGTCGGCCGGATGTTTTTGGGAACCGTGCGAAGCCGTGTTATTGCCGGTCGCTTTCGGATCGTGCTTGCCGGGCTTCTTATCGGTATTCTTGGCGACGCCTGGGCCGCCGTGATTGTCGGCAACGCCTTTGTCGCCGGATTTGGAGGCGTCGAGAATGCTGGCGGCGCTCGGATCAGCGGAATCAGTGTTCGCCGGATCGGTCTGGCCGTCGGCCAATTGTGCGTTGCGATTGTGGTCGGGCCCATGAATGAACGGCAACGCCAACATCGACACCACGAATGCGACCATCAATAAACACACCGTCCAACCGAGCAACGTCCAAACGCCGCGGCGGCGATAGCGCCCCGATCGGCTCGCCTGTTCGAAAACGTCATCGGCCGACAATTCCACCGGGCTGATGACCGTGGCCAAGTATTCGTTCAATTCCAATTGCCCGGCCAGCGCTTCGCGCACGGCTGGCGATTCTTGCAACCGCCGGTGAATCAACTCCAACTCCTCGAGCGAAAGCTCTTGCGGCAGCCGCGATTCGACCAGCGCAATCAGTTCTTTGTCAGTCATGGGGATCGGCTCGCAATTTGCCGTTGAGACAAAGCCGCAGGGCCTGTCGGGCGCGAAACAGAAGCAACTTCACCGCGCCTTCGCTCCGATGCAGGCGATCGGCGATCGCGGCGAGTCGAAGGCTGCTGCGATAATGCAGATCGAGTGCCTCGCGAGCCGTCTGGCCTAGCGAGTCGAGGCAATTCGGCAACATGCGAACGGCATCGTCGTGCCGCCGGTCGTCGGGCGGATGCCAGGTTTCCAATTCCAGGCACAACTCGGTCCAAGCCACTTCCCGCCGCCGCTTCAACCGCCGCACCCGTTCGCGCAGCAAGTTGCGGGCGATGCCGATCAACCAGGGCCGAACGAGCGACGGGCTATCGAACCGGGCATTGGCCGTGTAGCAGCGCAGGAAAACTTCCTGGCAAAGGTCCTCGGCGTCGGCCGGTTCCAACAGCCGGGCGCACAAATAGCCATATACGGCCCCTTGATGCCGCTGGATAAGTGACGAGAAGGCCGCGCGATCGCCCCGCTGGGCCGATTCGAGCAATAGTTGATCGTTTGGCCGATCGACGTCCGGCGAATCGCTGACTGGTAGGTCGCTGCCTGGTAAATCAATATCCAATGGATCGTCCTCTCACACGCTTCTTCTCTTGGCATTGCCAGAGCGGTTCGGGGCTCGGTTGTTCCACGACAGGCCTCGCAGCACTGGCATCGCCCGCGGGCAGGTTGGATTGCGCGGGGTTTCGGTGAGGAAGGTTCCATCTTAGACGGCCACAACCCACGTTGGCAACCAAGCGGGGCTCGGACTTTTCGTTTTGGCCCGCGAAACATTCCCCCATCGGACGGGCTGGGGTATGATGGAGGGCCTGTCATTTCATCCGATCGAGAATCGATATGGCCGTTGCCCTCGACAATTCGTCAAGCAGCTTGACGACGCGGGATCGTTGCTGCCGGCAAGCTCGAGAACTTCGTTCCGCCGAAGGCTCATCCCAAGGACGCTCGAAGAACTCGCTCAGGAACTGGTCAAAGCAACCATCTGACGAAGTTCCAGGCCCAGCAATTATCAGGGCCGAGCCAAGTCGCTGATCCTCGGCAACTACACGATCCTCGACAAGATCGGGGCCGGCGGCATGGGGCAGGTGTTCAAGGCCCAGCATCGCCGCATGGAGCGGGTCGTGGCGATCAAGATGCTGCCGCCGGCCGTGACGAAGGATGCGGCAGCAGCGGCTCGCTTTCAGCGTGAGGTCGTAGCGGCGGCCAAGCTGCAGCCATCCGAACATCGTCGCCGCCTACGACGCCGACGAGGCCAACGGCGTCCACTTCCTCGTCATGGAATACGTCGAGGGAAGCGACCTTTCGGCCCTGGTCAAGAAGAACGGGCCGTTCTCTCGTCGCCAAAGCCGTCAACTACATCCTGCAAGCCGCCCGTGGTCTGGAGTTCGCTCACAAGAAGGGCGTCGTCCATCGAGACATCAAGCCCGCCAATCTGCTGCTCGATACGAGAGGCACCGTCAAGATTCTCGACATGGGCCTGGCTCGGATCGAAGGCGGTGGCGAGCAGCGACTCAGGCCGAACTGACCGGCACCGGGGCCGTGATGGGCACGGTCGATTACATGGCCCCGAGCAGGCGCCTCAACACGAAGCACGCCGACGCCCGGGCCGACATCTATAGCCTCGGCTGCACGCTGTACTACTTGCTCACCGGCAAGGCCACCTACGACGGCGAAACGGTGGTGGAAAAGCTCCTGGCCCATCGCGAATCAGCCGATTCCTGCTCGTCGGAGTCGGCAAGTTCCCGAAGCAAGTCGAAGCCGTCTTCAAGAAGATGGTCGCCAAGGAAGTCGAGGATCGCTACCAGACGATGAGCGAAGTCGTGGCCGATCTGGAAAAGTACGGCGGCAGCCTTCCCACGTCTCTCAGCATTCAACAAACGATCGGCCATCATTCCAGAAGCGACATCATGACCTTCCTCAAGAACGTCACGCTGAACACGCTTCACAAGCCGAAGCCAACCACGAAGCCGGCGAGCGCGAACAATGTCCGCAAGCTTGTCATCGGGGCCGTTGCCACGGGATTTCTTGGCATGCTGATTTTGGCGGCCATTTTCAAAATGCGGGCGAAAGATGGCACGCCGGAGCCAGTGAAGTCGGTGACGGCAACCGTGAACGCTGGTCCGCCGAACCAGCCCTGGAACACGCCTGCCTTCGAGCAATGGATCAAGGAAGTGGCCGCTTTGCCCGCCGAGCAGCAGGTCGGAGCCGTCGCCAAGAAATTGCAGCAGCTCAATCCGGGCTTTGATGGCACGGTGACGGGCTTCGGCATGAAAGACGCCATGCCCAAGATCGAGAATGGCGTGGTCACGGAGTTTGGGTTTCGAAACGACGACGTGACCGATATTTCGCCGGTGCGGGCGTTTTCCGAATTGAAGAGCCTCCGATGCGGAAGCGAGAACCAGGGCCACGGCCGGCTCGCCGACCTGTCGCCGCTACGGGGAATGAAGCTGATAAGACTCGCTTGCGGCGCGACGCAAGTTGCCGATCTTTCGCCGCTCCGAGAAATGTCCTCTTTGACGGAATTGAGTTGCGGCGCGACTCAAGTATCCGATCTCTCGCCTCTGAAAGGCTTGCCGTTGAAATCCCTGCATTGTGGTCACACGCTCGTGTCCGACCTGGAGCCGCTGGCGGGCATGGGTCTCACGGAGCTGCATTTCAACGATACGAGCGTGTCCGATCTCTCGCCGCTCAAAGGAATGCCGCTCACAATCCTGAGTTGCGCCAATACGGGAGTGTCCGATTTATCCGTGTTGAAAGGAATGAAGCTCACGACGTTTTATTGCAATAAAACGACGATTTCCGATTTGTCGCCCCTGAGGGGAATGCCGCTGACAAAGCTGTGTTGCGACGATACGCAGGTTTCCGACTTGTCGCCTCTGGAAGGGATGAAGCTGAACGAAATTGCTTTTACGCCCAATCGAATCCGCGTCGGCCTGGAAATCCTCCGGCAGATGCCCAGCCTGCAATTGCTGCGCAGCAGTTGGCGGGCCGCCGCCTTGTCGCCCTCCGAATTCTGGAACAGGCACGACATCGGAGATTTCGGCAAGCCCGAGCAAGATAACAGCGCGGCCGAATCCGCCCCACCACGGGCGAAAGCCGCCGTTCGACGCCAAGCAGGCGCGGGCGTATCAAGAAGCCTGGGCCAAGTATCTCGGCACCCAAGTCGAAACGACGAACTCGATCGGCATGAGGATGGTGCTGCTGCCGCCCGGCGAATTCCAAATGGGCAGCACCGACGAGCAAGTCGCGGCTGCACTCAAAACGGCCGTCCGTCTCGGCGAGAATGAGTTTTCTCAGGGCCGCATCCGCGATGCGGAGCGCCCGCGGCATAAAGTCGTGCTGACAAAGCCGATGGCGATGAGTGCGACGGTGGTCACGATCGGCCAATTCCGCAAGTTCATCGACGCGACGAATTACGCGACGGTGGCCGATAAGTTCGGAGGCGACGCCGAAGATATCGACGAAAAGAACCCCGGCCGCACGGGCCGCACCTGGCGAACTCCGGAATATGCCGTGACCGATGAATCGCCGGTGACGGAAGTTACGTGGTTGGATGCCGCCGCATTTTGCAACTGGCTCTGCCTGCGGGAGAAACTGCCCCCCTCCTACCAAAATACTCGCGGCGCTTGGGTGCCGCTGCCCGGCGCAACCGGCTATCGGCTGCCGAGCGAGGCCCAATGGGAATACGCTTGCCGGGCCGGCACCACGACGCAGTATTGGTTCGGCGACAACCCAGCCGATCTGGCCGACTATGCTTGGTACGAAAAAAACTCAGGGGGAACCACCCACGCGGTGGGACTCAAGCCGGCTAATCCGTTCGGACTCTACGACATGCACGGCAACGTGGAAGAATGGTGCGCCGACATGACGAGCGACCACTGGTACTCCGAGTCGCCGACCAACGACCCCGAAGGTCCGCAATCCGGCCCCCGCCGCATCGTTCGCGGGGGCAATTGGCACTACAATGCTTCCCTCTGCCGCAGCGCAATGCGCAACGATTGCAACGGCGCGATGGTCCGCCACTCCAACTTGGGTTTTCGAGTGGTGCGCACGCTTGAAGCGATGCCGGATGCCTCTGCCACAACGCCGACAACGCCTCAACCGCCAGCGACCTCGACGGCCGGTCCCGCCACGGCGCCGGTGCCTGCGCCGGCGACGGGGCCCGAACCGCCGCTGACCAAGGATTCCCGGGTTCCAATCCCCGACGACGCAAGTCGGATTGCCGCCGAAAAACTCTTCCAGGAACTCTTTCATGCGGACCTGATGCAAGCCAAGCTGCCGGAGCAGAAAGCGGCATTGGCCGGCAAGTTCCTCCGGCAGGCCGACGCCGTTCGGAATGATCCGACCTCCCGATACGTGATGCTGCAAGAATCGCTGCGACTGAGCGAGGACGCGGCGGACATGGCGGTTCTCGGCAGGGCGATCAATAGCCTCGCCCGCACCTACGTCGTCGATGCTTCCTTGATGTGGATCGAGGCGCTGGAGAAGTCGGTGCAAAAGCCGCGATCGCCGGTGCAAAACAAGCGCCTGGCGGAAGCGGCGCTGGATCAGGCGGACGAAGCGGTGGCAGACGACAACTATGAATTGGCCATTCGCTTCCAGAGCGTGGCGATGGGGGCGGCACGAAAGTCGCATGGCGCCGCATTCGTGAAGAATGTCGTGGAATTCGGCAAGAGTCTGGCTGCGGCGAAGCAGCAGTGGAATGCCGCGCAGCAAGCGGATTCCTGCGCTCGCGAAAACTCCCGGCGACGCGGCCGCGAATCTGGCGCTGGGAAAATACCTCTGTTTTACCAAGGGGGAGTGGAATCAGGGATTTGTTCGATTGGCCAAGGGAAGCGATCCGGTATTGGCCAATTTGGCGATTCAAAGTCTTGCCAATCCAGTCAACGCTGCCGCCCAGGAGGCGCTCGGCGACGCCTGGTGGAAAGCGGCCGAGGCTGCGAAAGGTTCGGCCAAAGCGGAGTTTTTGGAGATGGGGTGCGGGTATTGGTATTCCAAGGCGCTGCCCCGCTTGGCGGGCCTCGCCAAGTCCAAAGTCGAAGGACGCCTCCATTCGCTGCCAGCTCAATCGCCAAACGCCGCAAAGCCCGCCCTCAGAAGATGGATGAGAGACGTGGCCGCCTTGCCCGCCGAACAACAGGTGGTTGCCGTCGTCAAGAAGCTGCAGGAATTGAATCCCAGATTTGATGGGAACGAGACGCACCAATGCGAGGACGGCGCGGTGACGGACCTCAACTTCGCAACCGACGATGTGACCGACATTTCGCCGGTGCGGGCGTTGGTTGGATTAACGAGTTTGACTTGCCATGGCAGCCATGCCGGCAGAGGAGTCTTAATCGACCTGTCGCCACTTAAAGGGATGTCTCTGACGTTCCTGGACTGCGGCTGGACCCAAGTGTCCGACCTGTCGCCACTCCAAGGAATGCCCCTGACCGAACTGAGTTGCGGCGAGACGCAGGTATTCGACCTGTCGCCGCTCAAAGGGATGCCGCTGACGAGGCTGAATTGCGGCACCACCAAGGTATCCGACCTGTCGCCGGTCAAAGGAATGCCATTGACCAAACTAACTTGCGACCAAGCGCAGTTGTTCGACCTGTCGCCGCTGCAAGGGATGCCCCTGAAATTCCTAAATTGCAGTCAAAACAGGCGGATACTCGACCTGTCGCCGCTGAAAGGCATGCGCCTCACGGAGCTGTCTTGCAACGCCACGAACGTCTCTGATCTATCGCCGCTGAAAGCGATGCCGCTGACAAAGCTCTATTGCGACGCAACGAAGATCTCCGACTTGTCGCCGCTGGCAGGGATGAAACTGAACGATGTTTCCTTTACACCCGGGCAAATCCGCGTGGGCCTTGACGTACTCCGACGGATGCCGAGCATCCAAGCGCTGCGCATCAGCCCGTTTGAACCCGCCGAATCGCCCGCCTTGTTCTGGAGCCAATTCGACGCCGGCAAGTTCAATAATTAGCCCTGGCGCCACGGCAAAGACGCGTAGCAAGAACACGCTAGCAAGAAATCATGGCCGTCGCCCTCGAACAATTCGTCAAGCAGCTCGACGATTCGGGCGTCATTGCGCCCGGCAAGCTGGAAAACTTCGTTCCGCCCAAGGCACAGCCCAAAGACGCTCAAGAACTTGCCCGGCAACTGGTCCAAAGCAAGCAACTGACGAAGTTCCAGGCCCAGGAAATCTACGCCGGGCCGCGCAAAGTCGCTGATCCTCGGCAACTACACGATCCTCGACAAGATCGGCGCCGGCGGCATGGGGCAGGTCTTCAAGGCCGAGCATCGCCGGATGGAGCGCATCGTGGCGATCAAGATGCTGCCCAACAACGTCATGCAAGGATGCGGCAGCGGCGGCTCGCTTTCAGCGCGAAGTCGAAGCGGCCGCCAAGCTGCGGCATCCGAACATCGTCACCGCCTACGATGCCGACGAAGCCAACGGCGTTCACTTCCTGGTCGATGGAGTACGTCGAAGGGAGCGACCTCTCGGCACTGGTCAAGAAGAACGGCCCATTCCCGGTCGCCAAAGCCGTCAACTACATCCTGCAAGCCGCCCGGGGTTTGGAGTTCGCTCACGGCGAAGGCGTCGTCCATCGCGACATCAAGCCGGCCAACTTGCTGCTTCGACAAAAAGGGGACGGTCAAGATTCTCGACATGGGCTTGGCCCGGATCGAGCACGAGCGACGATGCCGCGACGCAGGCCGAATTGACCGGCACCGGCGCCGTGATGGGCACGGTCGATTACATGGCCCCCGAGCAGGCCCTCAACACCAAGCACGCCGACGCTCGGGCCGACATCTATAGCCTCGGCTGCTCGCTGTATTACCTGCTGACCGGCAAAGCCACCTACGACGGCGACACGGTGATGGCAAAGCTGCTGGCCCATCGGGAAAAGCCGATTCCTGCTTTGGGAACCGGACGTGCCCGAACAGCTTGAAGCCGTCTTCGAGAAGATGGTCGCCAAGAAGGTCGAAGATCGCTACCAGACGATGAGCGAGGTCGTCGCGGATTTGCAGGAGTGCGTGGCCGGCTCATCGGCGATTGGAAAGTCCCAGACAATTTTCGAGCCGCCGTCGGCCGACGGCAATCTTTCCTTCCTCGCCGAAGCGACCGCCCATACGCAGCACCGTAATCCGACGAAACAAGTGAAGCCGACCAAGGAACCTGCCAAGTCGAGCAAGAAGGCAAGCGGCTGGAATCGCAAGAATCTGTTGCTCGTCGGAGGCGGAATGCTCGGTGGGCTGATCTTATTGGCAGGCATCATTATCAAGATGCAGACGAAAGACGGCACGCTCGTCGTCGAGATCAATCAGCCCGACGCGGTCGTGCAAGTGTTGGATGCGGAGGGAAAGAGATCGAGATCACGCAGCCCGGCGGGAAAGGCTCGATCTCGATTTCCGTCGATCCGGGCAAGCATCGACTGAAGGTGGAGAAGGATGGATTCCAGTTCTTCGCCAAGGATTTCGAGATGGATTCAGGCGGAACACAATCGATCAAAGCGACGTTGGAGCCGGTGACGGCGCTTGCCGGTCAGCCAGACAAGCCGTGGAACACGCCCGCCTTCCAGCAATGGATGAAGACCGTCGCCGCCATGCCCGCCGAGAAGCAGGTGGAAGCCGTCGCCAAGAAGTTGCAGGAACTCAATCCGGGATTTGATGGGAAAGTCACGCCCAAGATTGAAGGCGGCGTCGTGACGGAAGTGGAATTCGTCACGGACAATGTGACCGATATTTCGCCGGTGCGGGCATTGGCGGGATTGAAGAAGCTGACTTGTCACGGCAGCGGACTTGGAAAGGGAATCTTGGTCGACCTGTTGCCGCTCAAGGGTATGCCTCTGACGCAGTTGGATTGCGGCTGGACGCAAGGTGGCCGACCTGTCGCCGCTCGAAGGGATGTCGCTGACGGACCTGAATTGCGGCCACACCGAGGTATCCGACTTGTCGCCGCTTCGAGGAATGCCGTTAAAAAACCTTGCAACCCTCTACTCACGGGTTGCCGACCTGTCGCCGCTCAGAGGAATGCCGCTGACGGAACTGGCGTGCGGCTGCGACCAAAATAAGCGACTTGTCGCCGCTCAAAGGAATGCACCTGACGAAACTATATTGCAACTCCACTCCCGTGTCCGACCTGTCGCCGCTTAAAGGCATGCGGCTGACGGAGCTGCTCTGCGAAGTGTCGCCGGTGTCTGATCTGTCACCGCTCGAAGGGATGAACTTAAAGAGGTGTACGTTCACGCCCCAAAATATAACCAAGGGGCTAGACGCTATTCGCCAGATGAAGAGCCTCACGACCATCGGTCCCGCGTGGGACCAGCAATTATCACCCGCCGAGTTCTGGAAGAAATACGACGCTGGCGAGTTCGGCAAGCCCGATTCCACGCCGGATCGCAAGCCGATTACGACGTTCAACGACCCCGCCTTCCAGCAATGGATGAAAACCGTTGTCGCCATGCCCGCCGAGCAGCAAGTGGATGCCGTCGCCCAGAAGTTAGTGAAACTAAATCCTGGTTTCGACGGCAAAGTCACGGGTTGGGACGGGAATGGCGCGCCCAAGATCGAGAACGGCATGGTGACGGAATTGCGATTTTTGACGGACGACGTGACCGACATTTCGCCCGTGCGGGCGTTGAATGAATTGCAATTCCTTTATTGCACTGGCAGCAGTCAAGGCAAACGGCAGTTGTCCGACCTGTCGCCGTTGAGGGGAATGAAGCTAGTGAAACTGGATTGCGGCTGGTCGCAAGTTGCCGATCTGTCGCCGCTGAAAGAAATGAAACTGACGCATCTGGCTTGCGGAGGGACGCAAGTTGCCGATCTATCGCCGCTCGAAGGGATGCCGCTGACGAGCCTGGTTTGCGGCGGCACCAACGTGTCAGATTTGTCGCCGTTGCGAACGATGCCACTGACGAACCTGAACTTCGGCAGTACACCGGTATCCAATCTATTGCCTCTCAAGGGAATGCACCTGACGGATTTCAATTGCGGTCAGACGAAAGTTTCCGACTTGTCGCCGCTTAAGGGGATGCCTTTGAGGAACTTGGGTTGCTCAGGCACGCCGGTTTCCGACTTGTCGCCGCTGCAGGGAATGCGACTAACGGGGCTGGATTGTTTCGGCACTAAAGTGTCCGACCTTTCGCCGTTGCACGGAATGCCGTTGACGAAGCTCGATTGCGACGACACGCAAGTCGCCAACCTGCAACCGCTGCAAGGAATGCCACTGACGCTGCTCCATTGCCCCCACACACCGGTTTCCGATCTGTCGCCGCTTATAGGGATGAATTTGGCGGAGCTTTGCGTCACGCCCAGGAACATCACCAAGGGCATCGACGTGATTCGCCAAATGAAAAGTCTTTCGACAATCGGCATCGACGGACAAAATAAATGGCCGCCCGCCGAGTTCTGGAAGAAATACGACGCCGGCGAGTTCGGCAAGCCGGATTCCGCCCTGCCACGCCGAATCACAAGCCGATCACTACGTTCAACGATCCCGACTTTCAGCAATGGATGACGACGGTCGCCGCGATACCCGCCGAGCAACAGGTGGCGGCCGTCAGCAAGAAGCTCATCGAGTTGAATCCGGGGTTTGATGGGAAGTTGGACCCATCGATCAGCAACGGTATTGTAACTCGGCTGGCGTTGACGACCGACAATCTGACGGACATCTCGCCGATCCGTGTTTGGTCGCGGCTGACCTTTCTCCTTGCGTCCGGAAGTGCCATCGGAAAGGGGAAGCTGGCAGATCTCGCGCCTCTCCACGGAATCCCGCTGACAGGCCTGGTCGCCATTCAGAACCCCATCGTGGATTTGTCTCCGCTGAAAGGGATGCCTCTCGAATACATGCGTCTCTGCGATACAAGGGTCTCCGACTTGACCCCCCTGGCCAACCTGCCGCTCAGGAGTTTGGAATTGGACCGGACTCCCGTGGTTGACCTCGCTCCGCTCCGGGGGCTGCCGCTGGAGGTGCTGACCCTAGTTGACGGGCAAGTTCGAGATTTGTCGCCGCTGACTGGATTGAAGCTGAAGGCGCTGGCAATTTGGCGGTCACCCATCGCCAGCCTGTTGCCACTGCGGGATATGCCGCTCGAGCAGGTTTTTCTCGATTTCGAACCCGAACGAGACAGGGAAGTCCTCCGTTCGATCAAGACCTTGAAGGAGATCAACTCGAAACCAATCGCCGAGTTCTGGAAGGAGATCGAAGCCACATCGCAAGTGCCCGCTTCGTCCAAAGTATGGAATGCGCCTGACTTCCGGGAATGGATGAAGACGGTTGTCGCCCTGGCCGCTGAGCAGCAGGTGCAATCCGTCGCCAAGAAGCTACAGGAGCTCAATCCGGGCTTTGACGGAAACGAAACGCACAAGATCGCGGGAGGAGTGGTCACCGGAATCCAGTTCAACACGGACAATGTGACCGATATCTCGCCGGTGCGGGCGTTGGCCGGATTAACGTCTCTTAAATGCGAGGGCAACCTCGAGCATAAAGGAAAGCTGTTCGACTTGTCGCCGCTAAGAGGCATGGGGCTGCGCAATCTGCAATGCAGCGACACGCAGGTGTCTGACCTATCGCCGCTCAAAGGGATGCCTCTGACGAAGCTTGGATTCATGGGCACGCCGGTCTCCGACTTGTCGCCCCTCCGTGGAATGCCTCTCACGGTCATGCACTTTCAGGGCGCGGGGGTGACCGATCTTTCGCCGCTTGACGGAATGAAGCTGACGGAGATTTGGTTTACGCCCAAGAAAATCACCAAGGGGATCGACGTAATCCGCCAGATGAAAAGCATCGGCAACATTGGCGTTGGATGGGGACTTGGCGAGAATTCCGGGCCCGATGAGTTCTGGAAGAAATACGACGCCGGCGAGTTCGGCAAGCCGGACACCACGTCAGCCACGCCAATTCGCAAGCCGATCACCACGCTCAACGATCGCGCTTTCCAGCAATGGATGAAAGAAATCGCCGCCCTGACCGCCGAGAAGCAGGTGGAAGCCGTCGCGAAGAAATTGAAGCAGCTTAATCCGGGCTTCGATGGCAAAGTCGGGGGTTGGAACGTGAGCGGCGATCCCAAAATCGAAGCTGGCGTGGTTACCGAACTTGGGTTTATCACCGACAACGTCACGGACATTTCGCCGGTCCGTGCGTTGGTGGGACTGAAAATGCTGAAGTGTTATGGCAGCCCTCCCGGTGGCAAAAGCAAATTGTCGGACCTATTGCCCCTGAAAGGGTTGCAGCTGACGCATCTGAATTGCGATCGCACGCAAGTGGCTGATCTGTCGCACCTTATTGGAATGCCTCTGACATTCCTTAGCTGCGGCGGCACTTCCGTGTCCAACCTGGTGCCTTTGGCAGGCATGAAGCTCTCCAGATTCTGTTGCGACAACACGAATGTGTCGGACCTGACGCCGCTAAAACGGATGCCGCTCACGATCTTGCATTTCGACAACACGAAGGTTGACGACCTGTCGCCGCTGGAAGGACTGAAGCTAAGGGAAGTTTCGCTTACGCCCGGAAACATCCACACCGGCCTCGACATCCTCCGCCGAATGCCGACGCTGCAACAGTTGCGCGACGATTCAGCCGGCGCCGCGACCACGCCGAAGCTATTTTGGAAGAAGTATGTCCCCGGCGATTCCGCCGACGAGGATGCCGGCGCCCCATTCGTTGAATTCGACGGCCGCAATGGTTTTACCGTCAGCCGAGGATTTCCCGACGACGCCCTCCAGCAACTCAAGGCCGTAACGAATGGAAACAAGGGAGACCTCAAGTGCTTCACGTTCACGCCCGGCGGAGATTGGATCATGCTCTTCGACGGCGACGGCTTTAGCACGAATAATCCAAACCTGGCCGCTTGCCAGAAGCTTGCGGAGTTGCGGCAGCCGGGCTTGAGTTTCAACTGCGTGGCATTCGCGCCCGGAGGCGGTTGGACCATCCTCTGGAACCAAAACGGAAACTGGACTCAAGGGGGCGCCTCGGGTGAAGCCTTCAAGAAAATGCAGGAGCTCGTCAAAGCCGGAAGCAGGCTACGCTCGATCGCCTATGGCCCGGGCGGCGCCTGGGTCTTGATGTACGACGAAATCGGTGTCGCATATGGCCAAGTGCCGAACGATCTGGCCAAGATTCTCGACAACGCGGTTAAGAAGGGCGCCAAGGTGTTCTGCGTCGCCTTTACGGGAAGCGATTGGATTTGCCTCACGACCGGCGGCTGGTGGACAAGCAATCTCAACCTACCCGCGGCGAAGCAGATCGAAAAGAGAATCAAGCTTGGTTATTCGCCGAAATGGATTGCCGTGAAACCAAAGGCCAAGCAATAGCTCTTCTTGGCGAGGTTCGGATTCGTCGGTGCAATTCCTTGGGCTCGCTCGAGATCTTCGCCGGCGGCTTGCGATTCGACGGTCGGCTACTCCATAATGTTGCGTTCACGGCACGTTTCACTGCTCAAACCAACGGGACGAGTTCCACGATGGCGAATTGCAAAGAGATCGGCGAAAAAATCCTCCAAGGCGACTTGATGTCGGCCGACGAACTCGCGGCCAAGATCGCCGAGTTCCAGCAGCAATCCGGCGGCGACGACGGCGAAGCGCTCGTCCGTTGGCTGGCCGACGCTCAATTGCTCACCGATTTTCAAGCCGACGCGCTGACTTCCGGTTTGGCCGGGCCATTCATGCTCGGGCCGTATCGAGTCGAAGGGCATCTAACGGCCGGGCGGCTGGGCCATGTCTTCCGCGGCAGGCATGTCGAATTCGACTTGCCGGTGAGCCTCAAAGTGTTTCCAGCGTCGGTTGCCGCCGATCCGGAAAAAATGGCCCGCATGACCGCGCGAAGCGCGGGTCGCCATCCAGTTGGATCATCCGAATCTGATTCGCACGTTTCAAATCGGGCGATTCGGCCAGATTCACTACTTCGCGCTGGAAGATTTGCCCCGCGAAAGCTTGGCCGCGCGGCTGGATCGCACGCGGCCGCCTTCGCCATGCGGAAGCTTGCCGGCTGATTCGTCAGGCGGCGCTCGGATTGGAATACTTGCACCAGAACGAAATCATCCTGCGCGACGTTTCGCCGGCCAACATGTGGATCACGCCCGACGAGCGATTGAAACTGGTCGAGTTCGGCGCCCGCGACGATTCCCTGTCGTTTCTCGACGCGCCCGGCGAAGGTCAGTCGGACTTAACCATGCAGGAAACTGCGCTCGGCACCAACGAATACATGTCGCCCGAGCAGGCCGCCGATCCGCGACAGGCGGATGCCCGAAGCGATCTCTATTCTCTCGGCTGCACGCTCTATCACGCGCTGACCGGCCGGCCGCCGTTCGTGGAAAAGAACCCAATGAAGCTGCACATGGCGCACGCCTCGGCGACGCCCCAGCGAGTTCAACTTGCTCTCGCCGGAGATTCCTCACGAGTTGGCCGACGTGGTCGACCGGCTTCTGGCCAAATCGCCCGACGAGCGGATGCAAACGGCAGCCGAAGTCGATTGGGCATTGCAACCGTTCATCGGCGCGGGAATGGTCGATGCGGGCGCCGCCGCGGCCGAATGGAACCCCGAGTATTTGGCCTGGGTAAGTTCGATGAACGCGGAGGTTTTCAACGAAGCCGATTCGGAAACGGTCCCGTCGGAATTGGCCCCCGACGCCGCCGAGTTTCTCGATTGGCTTTCCGAACGGTTCTTGGGCAAGTAGAAGCAGTTTGAAAACCGCCGGGGACTGTCCCCCTTGTCTTGCGGTTTTGAAACTGCTTCGAGGCAGAATCATCAAGCCGTATCGAGCAGCTTGAGATTCGGCGCAATCTCGGCGATCTCCTTGCCGAGATAACGGCTCACGTCGCCGGTGGTTTTCAGCTTCAGCGCGCGGCTCAAAATGCTCTCGGCGCGGGCCTGCGTCAAATGGATCGTCAGGTCTTTGATCGAAGGAATGAAGGCCGGGCTCATGCTGAAGCTCCGCAGGCCCATGCCGAAGAGGAGCACGAACGGCCCGCGGCGCGCTGGCCATTTCGCCGCACAGCGTGCATGGCTTGCCGGCGGCGATGCAGGCGCGAATCGTGTGGTTCAGAATCCGCAGCACCGCCGGGCTAAGCGGCTGGCAGAGATGGCTGACGCGCGGATTGTCGCGATCGGCCGCCATCAGATATTGCACCAGATCGTTCGAGCCGATCGAGATGAAATCGACTTCATCCATCAGCGAATCGATGCAGATCGCCGCCGCCGGCACCTCGATCATCAGGCCGATCGGCACGTCGCCGTAGCGGCTTCTTCTGCCGGTCCAACTGCTGCTTGGCCCGAGCGACCATTTTCCGCACTTTGCGGATCTCTTCGAGCGTCGTGATCATCGGAAACATCAGGCGGACGTCGTTCTTTTGCCCGGACGGCGGCCCGCAGAACCGCCCGAATTTGCGTGGCGAAAAACTCCGGATGCTCGAACGACAAGCGGATCGACCGCCAGCCCATGAACGGATTCGCCTCGCGGTCGTGGCCCAGATACGGAATCGTCTTGTCGCCGCCGAGATCGAGCGTGCGAATCGTGATGCGATGATTCGGGCTGGCGGCGATGATCTTCTTGTAGGCGGTCGAACTGCTCCTCTTCGTCGGGCACGTCGGGATGCGTGAGAAACAGATACTCGGTGCGATAAAGCCCGACGCCCGAGGCCCCCATCGCCGTCGGCGGCTTCGGCGTCGGCCAGATTGTTGACGTTGGCCAACAGCTCGATCCGTACGCCGTCGGCCGTCACGGCCGGCTGCTCGCGCGTTCGCGGCGAGTTGGTCCTTGAGATCGAAAAACTCGCGCTGGAGCTTGCGATAGGCGCTTTCGATTTCCGCTCCCGGATTGATGATCACATGCCCTTCGCGGCCATCGACGATGATCGTGTCGCCGTTCTTCACGAACTTCAGCAAGCCTCGGACGCCGGAAACGGCGGGAATGCCGCGGCTGCGGGCCAGCATGGCGGCATGGCTCGTTTGCCCGCCGGCTTGCGTGGCGATCCCGACGAATTTGCGGTCGCCGAGAAACACGACGTGCGACGGCAGCAACTCATCGGCCACGACGATCAGCGGCTCGGGCAGAGCTCTCGATCTCGGGATGCAGCACTTCCGAGAGATGCCCGCTGATTCGCAAAATGACATCGCGCACGTCGGCGAGCCGCTCGCGAATATAGGCGTCTTTGGTTTTCTCGAAGAGGGCCGTGTATTCCTGCAATACCTGATTTAGCGCATACGGCGCGCTTTGATGCTGATCGACGATCCAGGAGCGGATTTTCTTGGTGAACGACGGATCGCGGAGGATCGCCTCGTGAGCCTGAAAGATGGCCGCCTCTGCTGGCCCGACTTGGCTGGCGACTTTCGAATAGAGCGAATGCAAATCGTCGGCGGCGGCATCGCGGGCTCGTTCGTAATGGGCCAACTCCGGCATCACCTCTTCGGCTTCCAATTGCCGAGTGGCCGGATTCACGAAGATTTCGTTGATGCAATAGGCCGTGCCAACCACGACGCCCGGTGATACTCCAATGCCCTTGCGCATAGCGGGCTGTTATAACAGCCGCCGGGGGAATTCGACAACGGGGAGGGCAAAACACAAACGCCCTAACGCAGACCATGTGGCCTGGCGTTAGGGCATCTGTCGCAAAATCCGCCCGGTCTTTCGTCAACCCTTTGAACCCGCCGACTCGACCGTGATCTTCCGCGGCTTGGCCGCTTCGGATTTCGGCAAGTGCAGATACAGCACTCCCTCGCGGCATTCGGCCGTGATCCGCGCCGGATCGATTTGCTCGCTGACGCGGAACGTCCGATAAAAGTCGCCGACGCCAAATTCACGAATCAAGTAGGTCGCATCCTCCGGCCGCCGCTGGGCCACCTTCGCGTGGATCGTCAACGAACCGTTTTCGAATTCGATGTCGATCTGGTCGCGCTTGGCGCCGGGAACATCGACCACGACCAGCAGTTCGTCGGCCTTTTCCACCAGGTCGACATTCGGCCGGTAGTATTGCCCGCGGCCGGTTTGTTCCCGGCCGGCGATCTCGGTTCCATTTTCCGCAATAGTTTCGGTTGTCATGAATGAATCTCCTTTGATGAAAATTATTCGCGATTTAGTTTGGGTTCGCCGCGTGCTTCAGGAAGCCGTTTGGACCCGAACCTTGCGCGGCTTCGCGGCCTCGGCTTTCGGCAGCGTCACCAACAGCACTCCGTCTTCGAACGTCGCCTTGACGCCATTCGCGTCCACGTCGAAGGGGAGTCGGACGACCCGAGTAAACGAGCCGACGGGTCGCTCGCGCCGATGGTAAGTCTTCCCCTCGGCCGTCGCATCGGCCGATTCCGCGCGCTGACCTTTGAGGATCAACTCGTTTTCGACCACGGTCAGGTCCAAGTTCTCGTTCGAGCCCGGCAACTCGGCTTCGACGTAGAGCGTGTCCTGCTCTTCCCAAACGTTGACGGGCGGAAAAACGTCCAAACCGTTGCCGCCGGGATTGCCCAAAAAATTCGCAAAAAACTGGTCCAGTTCGCTCCGCAGTTGATTCGCGGGCGACGCGTGCCACGAACGTCGTAATAACATTGCCAATCCTCCTTCTCGAAAATGCATCTTGCCTCGGCAGTCCACACGGAGCCGCCACGAACAAGCTGTTATTTGTATTGTCAAAATGTCACCGCGAACGGCGCCGAAACGGGAAAAAGCAAAAAAGATGCCAGCGGGCTGATAGGGATCGGTCAGCCTTCGCTAAGCTTTGCAAGGCAACGACTTATCGAGCAACCTTGGGCCCGTTCCGCGGGACGGTCGCTGCCAGGTTGGCAGCGGCAGAAATCCGGCAAACTGCTGGCACGAAGGCAGAGAAATGCACCCCCAGCTTCTCCGGCAAAAGTCGTTCATGGCGGCTCAATTATCGGTTGTCGCGCGGCGGGGGTCCGTCTATACTCATTCTCTAGCCAAATCTGCGACGATCCATGCTGGCTCGGTTCGTCGATCGGATGAGGCCTTTTCGCGCCCAATAAATCCTGAAACACAAACGACTTAGACCGACCGTCGCCAAAGCCCTGTGTCGGGGCAGTTCGGCGTTGGTCGATCGCACTTCGACGGTCGGCAATCCCGACTCGAAAGACCACTCGGCAGACCGGTGGTTGGAGTCTACAGGTTCCCCATGCGTTTCACATTGATCGATCGTATCGACCAACTCGAACTGGGAGCCAGCATCCGGGCAATTAAATCGCTATCGTTGGCCGAGGAATATCTGGCCGATCATTTTCCGCGATTTCCCGTTATGCCCGGCGTTTTGATGCTCGAGGCGATGACGCAGGCCGGGGCATGGTTGGTCCGGGCGAGCGAGGATTTCGCCCATAGCATGGTCGTGCTCAAAGAGGCCAAGAACGTCAAATACAGCAATTTCGTCGCCCCCGGCCAAACCCTCACCGTCACGGCCGAAATCATCGGCCACGACGATCGAGAAACCAAGCTCAAGGCGCAAGGCATGGTCGAAGGGCAGTCGAAATTCACCGGCCGGCTGGTGCTGGAGCGCTATAATCTGGCCGATCGGGGTCTGGGAACGTCGGCGACCGACGCGCTCGTGACGCGGCAAATGCGAGCCTTGTTCGCGTTGTTGCACCGCCCCCACGTCGCCGGGCAATCGGTCGAGGAGGGCGGACGGATTTTGGATTTGCATTCCGCCGCGTCCGGTCAGGTCGGATGAGCCCCACTTCCATCGAGCACAACTCGTCGCCCATCGAACATCACGCGTAAGAGACCGAACCATCTGCTTCGAGCTTAGATCGTAAACCCGTCTTTGGAGGTCCAAGGTAATGCCGTCGCATGAAGAAGTTTTTGCAAAAGTGCGCACCGCGCTGGTCGATGCACTCGGAGTCGATGAAGATGAAGTGACGCCCGAGGCCACGATGGTCGGAGATCTGGGCGCCGAATCGATCGACTTCCTCGACATCGTGTTTCGCTTGGAAAAGGCGTTCGACATCAAGATTCCTCGCGGCGAACTGTTTCCCGAGGACATCTTGAACAACGCCGAATACGTTCAGGATGGCAAAGTGACGGCCGACGGCATCGACCAACTGAAAAAGCGAATGCCGTTCGCCGATCTCAGCAAGTTCGAGTCGAATCCCGTCGTGCAGGATTTTGTCCTCGTGTTGACGGTGCAGGATTTGGTGCGCTACGTCGAAGGCAAGCTGAATCAGCAAACGAAGGTCTAAGAGGCCCTCACAAAAGCGCCGGGGACTGTCCCCATTTTGCGCAGTCTGCGGAGCAAAACGGGGACTGTCCCCTTTCGGCAAGCGGTTTTGTGAGGGGTCTAGGCCGCGGAATGGACCCCAGGCGGCGCGATTCAGTTTGGCGTCGCGAGGATTGAATCGAATGCGTTGGTTCTGGATCGATCGTTTCGTCGAATTCGAAGTGGGACTGCGCGCCACCGCGATCAAGTCGGTGACGTTGGCGGAAGAGCATCTGCACGACCACTTCCCCGGCTTTCCCGTGATGCCGAATTCGCTGGTCCTCGAAGGCCTGGCGCAGACCGGCGGCTTGCTCGTTTCGCAACAATACGATTTCCTGCGGAACGTCGTGCTCGCCAAAGTGAATTTCGCCCGGTTTCATTTGCCGGCCTTGCCGGGCGACACGCTCCGATACCGAGCCAAGATCGAAAATCTGAAAGCGGAAGCGGCCTCGGTCAGCCTGACGAGCCACATTGGCGATCAGCTTCAAGCCGAAGCGGAAGTTTTCTTTGCGTCCGTCGACGATATTGCCGAGGGCCAGCAAGTGATTCCGCGCGAAGAGTTCATGGCCTGGTTGCGGATGTTGCGGCTATTCGAAGTGGGCCGGCATTCCGACGGCCGACCGCTGATCCCGACGATCGGGCTCGACGCGGCGCCGCCAGTCGCCATGCCCGTCGTCTCCGGCCCGCATCGAGTCGCCCCGCCGCCGCCGCACAGCCGGGTCGGAGAAGTGCGATGAGGCGGCGCGTCGTAATCACCGGCACGGGCTGCGTGACTCCCTTGGGCACCAGCGTCGAGGAACTGTGGAGCCGGCTCTTGCGCTGCGAGTCGGGCGTCGGCTACACGACGGTCTTCGACGCGCAGCAATTTCCCCACGCGAATCTCCGCCGAAGTCCGCGATTGGAGCATCAGCGCCATCGGCGAAGACCCGCAGCGCTGGAAACATCGTGGCCGGCATTGCTGTTTTGCCGCGGCGCGGCCAATCAGGCGGTTCATGCCGCAGGCATCGACGGCTCCGTCGAACCCGACACGGTTTGGCGTGTATCTCGGCTGCGGCGAAGGCCAGCAAGACTTTAAGCACTTCGCTCACATGATGGCAGGTTCCTTGAACGGCCCGGGTTTCGACTTGCTGCAATACACCCGCGCCGGCATCGAAACGATGCATCCGCTCAGCGAATTGGAGCAAGAGCCGCACATGCCGGCGGCGCATCTCGCAGCCATGTTCGACGCCCAAGGGCCGAATCTCAGTTGCCTGACGGCGTGCGCCGCCAGCAGCCAGGCGGTCGGCGAGGCGGCCGAGATCATTCGCCGCGGCGACGCCGACGTGATGCTCTCCGGCGGCACGCATAGCATGATTCACGCCGTTCGGCGTCACCGGCTTCAATCTGCTGACGGCTCTCAGCACTCGCAACGACGAGCCGACCCGTGCCTCACGCCCCTTCGACAAAGATCGCGACGGCTTCGTGCTCGGCGAAGGGGCAGGAATGGTGATCCTCGAAGAACTGGAGCACGCGAAATGCACGCGGCGCGACGATCCTACGGCGAATTGCTCGGCTACGGCGCGACCGCCGATGCCTTTCGCATCACCGACACGCACCCCGAAGGCCGCGGCGCCGCGGGCTGCATGAGGCTCGCTCTCGCCGACGCCGAAATCGAGCTGGAAGACATCGACTACATCAACGCCCACGGCACCAGCACCGACGTCAACGACAAGGTCGAAACGTTGGCGATCAAAACCGTGTTCGGCAAGCAGGCCTACAAGATTCCGATCTCCAGCACGAAGAGCATGATGGGCCATCTCATCGCCGCGGCGGGCGCGACCGAATTGATCGTCTGCCTGCTGGCGATTCGCGACAACGTGCTTCCGCCGACGATCAACTACGAAACGCCCGATCCCGATTGCGATCTCGACTACATCCCAAACACGCCTCGCGAAGCCAAATGCCGCCGCGCCGTCAACAACAGCTTCGGCTTCGGCGGGCAAAACATCTCGCTCGTCGTCGGCCGGTTCGAAGCCTAGAGCCCGCAGCACAAGCGAGCGGCGTCGAATCTTCCGTCGCTTGGCCGTTCCGTCGATGCGCATGAAAAAGCCCCAGCGACTGCCGGGGCTCTTTTCTTTGGATTGAACGTGACAAACAAATTGCTTGCCGAATCACGGGCCAATGCTCGGCGGGTTCGGATCGAGGAAATCGCGCGGGCCGCGGTTCGTGTAGTACGGATATGCCACGCCAGCGGTCGGCGGGCCTTGCGGACCGAGATATTCGCCGCCCACGCCACGCGGCAGAGGGCCGTGGCCGTGGCCGCCGTCGTTGCCGTAACCATCGGGTCCATAACCGCTTGGTCCGCCGCCATTGGCGTTGGGATCGCAAGCCGATGGATCGGTCGGGCCGGAGCCGTTGTTGGCGACCGCGGAATTGCCGTCGCCATGTCCGCAAGCGCCGCTGCCGCAAGCGCCATTATTGCAAGCACCATTGCCGCAAGCGCCATTGCCGCATGTCGAGCAAGAATTGCAATTCGATCGATTGCATCCGAAAACATGGTCGCCGATCTCGCAGCCGGTGCTGCTGAGCAAGGCGGCTGCCGTTAACAGAGCGAAAAATGCGCGGTTCATCTGGGTCTGATTCCTTTCGGCTCTCGACGGAGAGTTACTGGGCCGAACGCGGGCGATGCGGGGAGTTCGCCCTCGGCGGACCGGACGGGACTGTCTCGCGGGGGTGGCCGCGGAGCAAATCGGGGCTCGCGGTCGCTTCTCAAGCGTCGGCCTGCTCGTGGCAGATCATCCCGATTGAGAACCCATTTAGGTCTATCGGCCGCAAATTCCGGAGAATCCAGCAAATCGTCAAATCCGGCACGACTGGCAGAATGCTTGCAGGCGGAATAGGCGGGAGGATGAGGCTTGAGGCTTGAGGCTTGAGGAACCGGGGGGCAGACCCGATTTGGCAGAAAAACGTGATTCCGTGCTCCGCTTTGCGACGGAAAGCCCGTTTCACCGCGTTAGTTCGACGGTCCCTCGGTCGATGCTGGCAGTTCTTTTACATTCGCAGCCGGGTTGTCCGCCGAGTCGGGCTTTCCCTTGCCGGCCGGCGGTTTGCTGCTGACGATTTCGCCGAGCACGAACACCTCGACGCGACCGTCGGGAGCGGCCAAGCCATAGTTCTGACCCTGCGACGCCGGCTCGTTGGCGCCGCTTTCGCTAAGCCGAAATCGTTTCGGTTCCAGACCCTTGTCGGTGAGATACTTCATCACCGCGGTGCTGCGCAAACGAGAGTTGCCAATCGTCGTGGAATTTGCTGGCTTGCGGCAATGGGCGCGAGGAAGTGTGCCCGCGAATCTCGATTTTCGACCACTTGCCGAGCAAATCGTCGGCGAGCCGGTCGAGTGTCTGCCGACCGCGGGCGTCCAAATCGGCGGAGCCCTCTTCGAACTGCACGACGGCCTCGACGACCAGATCGTTGTTGTCGCGCAGGTTCATCGCCACGACTTTCCGCGCGATCCCGCGGCCTTTTCCTTCGTCTTCGATCGACTTGACCACGGGTTGACGACGACCGGGTCCCTTAAGCGGGCCGCGCGGCGCCGGCGGCGGAGGCGTGTCCTTGTCGAGCATGCCATTCGATTTGCCGTTTCCCTGGCGAGGGTTCTTGCCCGACGGATCGTTGAAATAGCTGGCAATCGCTTCCTTCATGGGCTTGCTCTGCGCGACCAGCCACATGACCATGAAAAAGGCCATCATCGCGGTGACGAAGTCCGCGTAGGCGACTTTCCAAGCTCCGCCACCATGGCCTGCCATATATCAATCGTTCCGTTTGATGAATGACGATTTTCTAATGACGAATGTCGAAGGAATGCCTAATGTCGAAGCACGCATGACGAAATGGGATTGTTCCCCGTCTGTTTTTAGTCATTCGTGCTTCGTCATTCGTTAGACATTCGTCATACGTCATTAGGCATTCGACGTTAGGCATTACTTTCCACCGCCTTGAACAGTTGATCGAGCTCCTCGCGCGACGGACGCAGATTGCTGGCCAGGCCGCGTCGAGCCTGATCGATGGCCACTTTCGGCGGCAGATTCTTCACGAAAGCCAGCACCACCGACGAAATCGTCCGGAAGAACGCCAACTCCTCATGGCCCATGCTTTCCATCCGGCCGACCAGCGGCCCGATGAACCCATACGATGCCAGAATTCCCAGAAACGTTCCGACCAACGCGGCGCCGACTTTTTCGCCGATTTCCGTGACCGGCCCGTCGATGGCGCCCATCGTAATCACGATCCCCAGCACGGCGGCGACGATGCCGAAGCCGGGCAATCCATCGGCCGTTTTCGAAAGCACGCCCAGCGGACCGTGATGTTCCTCTTCGATCGTCTTCAGATCGATTTCGAGCAAGGCCTCGAGTTGCTCCGGTGTCGCGCTTCCTTCGACGGCCGGCGAAAACGCGCCGCAGATGAAGTCCGAAACGTGGTGGTTGTTGCCGATCAGCGGATACTTGTGAAAGATGCTGCTCTCGTGTGGATTCGCCAGATGCGGCTCCAGCGCGATCAGCCCATCCTGTCGGGCCAGGCGAAGAAACTCGTAAAGCACTTTGAACAGTTCATCGTACGCCTTCTTGCTGAACGGCGATCCTTTGAGCGTCGACAGAACCCCCTTCATCAAATCCTTGAGCACTTTCACCGGCGACATGATGATCAGCGCGCCGAAAGCAGCGCCGCCGATGGTCAGAATCTCGGTGGGATGAACGAGCGCGCCAACCTGCCCGCCCGATAGCACAAAGCCACCCAGCACCGCGCCCACGACAACAATGCTGCCAATGATGACGATCATTTCGATCTTGCCGGTTAACGGTTCAAGAAACGGGTTGTTCGGAAAAAGTGTTGAAGCAATAGGCGGCCGACGCCGACCCGTACAAACGTGCGGACTGGCGCAAGCCGCCGACATCATTCGCGGCTCGTTTGATCGCGCCTTGTTGCGAATGCGCAATCAACGAACTCGCTACCTGGATATAGCTTGCGGGAAGAAGTCGTGCCTGAAGGAAAGGCCAAAACTTCGAGATCGGCCGCTGCCCGAGAGAAGCCCCGTCAAAACCGCGGGGGACCGTCCCCATTTTCCGCAGTCCGCGGAGCGAAACGGGGACTGTCCCAATACTGTTCGGCACGCTATTTGAGCAGTTCAATTAGCACGGCGGCAAGTGGTTCTTGGAATTCTTTCGAGCGGAAGGCCTGCGGGATTGGCAGGCGAGATGCGTGGAGGTGGCAGACGCCGCCAAGCCGCAAACGGCATTTCAGCGCAGCGTGAAGCGACTCGCGACGCGCTTGCAAGAGGCGGCCGAGCTCAACCGAGTCAGATTTTTTTCGCAGCCGCGTCGTGGGCCTTAAGTTTGGCCAGATGTGCCAGCAATTCTCCCTCGCTGGCCAGCCCCGTGAAGTAGTAGCAAATCATTTCGTAGGTGCGAAGCGTTGGTTTACGCCCGGTCCACAAACTGATCAACATGCAGGCGATGATTGCGCAGTAGGTTTGAATCTCGATCCCCTGTTGACTGTGGCTGAGCAAGTGCCGGCAACCCAGCACATGTTTGAAGAACCGAAAAAACGTTTCAATCGTCCAGCGATTCAGAAAAATCAAGGCGATCACTTCCGCGGGCACGTCGAGCAGGTTGGTCGCGATTCGCAGGATGCCGTCGCTGTCGGGGCCGGTCGAGCCGCTGCGGTTTTTGCCGCGGCTGGTATGTGGGCTGATGCGAACGGTCACCAGGCGGATCGGGTGATCGGGCCGAGTCTCGGCCTTGCCGCTCTGTCCAATGCTGACGATCTGATCGCCGAGCACATTCAAAGCACGATCGGCGTCGGTGAGCAGACGCTGTTCCAAGATTTCATAAACGCTGTTGTCGCGCAAGCGGCACACGTAGCTGCTGCCCGCCTTCACGATCTGATTGAACAGCAAGAACTTGGCATAGCCGCGGTCCATCACGTAGGTGCGATCCGCTTCGACGGTGCGCTCGAGCACGGCGCGCTTGTCGTACGCGCCGCCGCCGTTGGGCGTCACGTCGATCCGCGTGGGCACGTAGCGATCCACCTCGAAATGCGTGTGCAGCCGCCATTTGACCAGACCGCTGCCGGTGGAACGTTTCAGAAACGAGGCCTGCATTAACTTCGGCAGCACCGTGAGCAGAGAGCCATCGACGGCCGTCAAGGCGCCGGGCACGTCGCGGAGTCGGGGGTCGCGACCGAGCGGCTGTAGCTCGGCGCCCAACTCGGCGACAATTTCCTTCAGCCGCTCGGGATCAAACACGCTGGCCGCCTCGGAGAGCGAGCCCAGCGACGCTCGTGGGCAGCCCAGTTTCTTCTGCACCTTGGCCAATTCGCTGGCCTGCTGCAAGCCGCGCAGCGAAGTCACGACCGGATTGAACAAATACAGCAGAATCAACAGGCAGTGTTGATCGTAGTGCAATTGCCGGTTGCCAGCGCGATCGCGCGGCCAACCGTCATCGTGAAGCCGCTCCAGCAAGGGCGCGAGCTTGTCGAAATACTTCAGCCCGGTGATCTGCCGCTCCGTAATATCCTCGCGCCTCTTGCCCGCCATGGCGGCCTCCTGCCAAAATGACCGAAACAATCCGTGTCATCGCGCAGGGCGAAATCTCGTGCCAAGGGTGAATGAAGTCGTGAAAATTCGCTGGCGCAAATCGCGTGCCGAACAGTATTGGGACGCGAGTCATTTATTGACAGCCGGGGAGGCGAGTGGTAGGATCGGGCCATGCCAAGAATCGCCCGCCGAGCACCGAAAGGATGGATTTACCACGCTTTGAACCGCGCCGTCGCTCGCTTGCCGCTGTTTCAAAAAGAGGCCGACTACGAGGCGTTCGAGCGGGTGATCGCGCAAAATCCGGGGACACCATCCCTAATTCAGCCTTCGAATTACGTATGGTGTCCCCCGAATTCGCCTCGACGCCGACACGTTGTCCCGCGCGACCGGCACGAAATACGATAAACTGGACGAGCAGTATTCGGATTTCATGAAACAATCCGCTGCGGGGAATTGATTAACCGGCGACGGGCGCGTAAAAGATAATTGCATCGCCTTTGTCCTGCACGTTCGTCCTGCGATGGAGCAAACCATGGACGAGTTACTCGACCGGAATGACCGCGTCGAACGGAAGAATTCGTGTTCGGCGTCGTATCGAGTCCCGCAGCGACGATCCAAGTTTCTTTATGCTGCGTTGACGATCGTCGTGTCCTGCTTCCTAGTGATTAGCGCGAGCCATTTCGTGCTTTCACAATCCGGGGCAACCGCGCTCGCTCAGACCCCGCAAACACCTGGCAGCAGGACCGGGCCATCGGAAGAATCGCCGGTGGTGAATGACGACTCGCCGGTGTTCAACCGCGATCAACAGCAGCCTGCCGTAGAGCGACCGATTAGACCGAGTGGCCTGTCAGCTATTAAATCAATCGGCCCGTTCGCTTGTCGCACATCGAAGTATCGAAAGAGTGTCGCCGGCAGATTCGGCGCGACAAAAGAAACTCAAACGGCCGTGGCCGCTGCTCTGTACTGGTTGGCCAAGCACCAAATGCCCGACGGAAACTGGAGCCTGACGAAGTATACGGAAAAGTGCGTGGACCAAACCTGCACTGGAGAGGCCACGGAAGAATCGCGATCCGCTGCCACCGCGCTAGGTCTGTTGCCCTTTCTCGCCGCTGGGCAAACGCACACCCAAAACGGACCGTTTCAAAAAACAGTTGCCAAAGGGATTGACTGGCTCGTGATGCGCAAGACGAAAATGGCGACTTATCAGCCGGTGCGATTTCCCAAATGCGCTCGCATGGTCTGGCAACGATTGCCTTGTGCGAAGACTACGGACTGACCCGCGATAAGAACGTCAGAGCGGCGGCCCAAAAGGCGATCGATTTCATTGAGCTTGCTCAGGACCAAAGGAATGGCGGATGGCGATATGGTCCGGGTCAAAGAGGTGACATGTCGGTCGTTGGCTGGCAATTGACGGCGTTGAAAACTGCCGAGATGGCCGGACTCTCCGTGAAACCGGCTACTTTAGATCGCGTCAAAAAGTGGCTCCAGTCTTGCGCCCACGGCGGCGCCGCTGGGACATTTTCCTCTAAGCCCGACGGCGAGCCCACGCCGGCGGCATCGGCGATTGGAATTCTCGCGAACCAATATCTGGGCGTGGACCGGTCCGACCCAGTAATCACGGGCGGCGTTCAGTTCCTGTTGAAAAATGAACCAGACGTTGCCAAACACAATGTCCGCTACTGGTACTATGCCACGCAGGCGATGCACAACATGGCCGACAACGATTGGGACACATGGAATCGCAAGATGCGAAAGATTCTGGTCGAAACCCAAGCACGTGAAGGTTGTGCGTCGGGGAGCTGGGATCCGGATATGCCGACTCGCGACGTCTTGAGGTTTCAGGGCGGACGGGTGATGGTTACCAGCCTGAGTTGCTTGACTTTGGAAGTCTACTTTCGTTCGCTCCCGATCTATGCCTCGGACAACCCGTGAAAGGCGCGGAAGGGGCGTGGGGATGGACGAAGAAAAGGGGACGCGAGTCATTTATTGACAGCCGGGGAGGCGAGTGGTAGGATCGGGCGATGCCGAGAATCGCCCGCCGAGCACCGAAAGGATGGATTTACCACGCTTTGAATCGCGCCGTCGCCCGGTTGCCGCTGTTTCAAAAGGATGCCGCGAAGAAAAGGGGGGGCGAGCGGTCTGGCTTCGCTTGTTCTTTTCGGGTTTGCGGCAATCGGAGTCGCCGTTGTGACTAGCCGCAGACTGCGAAGCATAAAAAGGGCAGAAAGAGACCTCGTACCGGCGGCGCCCTCTTTGCTGCCTGTGGCGCGGACAACCACTTCTAAATCCAGCCTGGTCACAGGTCGCCCGGTTTTATGGGCTGCTGCGAAAAATGCCGGATCGAGAGCACTTGGACTGTATTGCCGGCAATGCGGTAGAGAGCACGGTGAGTGAGCCGCTTTCCGCTCCCATAATGAATTTCTCGCAGTTCGAAGCCGACTGCGCTCGCTTCAGGAGCTACGGACCCTCGCCAGGGATTGCTTTTGAGTTCGTCAATCACCTCCAAGAACCCGTCGTGCCACGCGGCCGCAACCTCGAGCGATTGCGACGTTTCCAGATACCACCGCGAGATGGCGAGCAAGTTTGCGGCGGCTTCGTCGGTTATTTCGAGGCCGTAGTTCATCGCCGGCGTTCGGGCAAGCCGAGGGCGGCGCGGATTGTCGTATCCACATCCGTAACGTCCCGAACACGTCCGGCATCCGCATCCTCAACACCCCGGCGGACCGACGCAATTGTCGCCTCGTAGTCCTGCTGGGCGTGCCATTGCTTAACCAAGTCCTCAAAGCTGAGGCTTTCGCCGCGTTGCGCAATCGACCGGCTGGCAAATTGATGGAAGCTATCGAGGTCGCTTTGATTGACAATCATAATGCCATCCTCCAACAACCATTATCACCAGTCACCAACCATGCGGCAAGGCAAATTGCTTCCGGACGAAGAAAAGGGGACGCGAGTCATTTATTGACACCCAAGGAGGCGAGTGGTAGAATGCGGCGATGCCGAGAATCGCCCGCCGAGCACCGAAAGGATGGATTTACCACGCTTTGAACCGCGCCGTCGCTCGCTTGCCGCTGTTTCAAAAAGAGGCCGACTACGAGGCGTTCGAGCGGGTGATCGGGGAGGCGCATGAACGGTTTCCCATCGACGTTTTTTCGTATTGCGTGATGCCCAACCATTGGCATTTCGTGCTGCGGCCGACGAAAGAGGGCCAGTTGACCGGGTTTCTGCGATGCGTAGCCCATACGCACACGATGCGCTGGCACGCACATCACCACACCGCCGGAACGGGCCACTTGTATCAAGGCCGATTCAAGGCGTTTCCCGTGGAAGACGACGAGCATTTTTACACGGTGATGCGTTATGTCGAGCGAAATGCATTGCGTGCGGGCCTGGTTGCCCGCGCGGAAGACTGGCAATGGTCGAGCCTGTGGCGGCGTGAATTCGGCAGCGTCGAATCGCGGCGGCTATTGGCCGGCTGGCCGATCACCAAGCCGCGCAATTGGACGGACCGAGTGAATGCCCCGCAGACGGAGGCCGAACTCGACGCCGTGCGCCGCGCGGTGCGGCGAAACAGCCCGTTTGGAAGCCCGAAATGGCAACAAAAGACGGCCCAGCGTCTCGGCCTGCAAACGACGCTGCGCCCGCGCGGCCGGCCGCGGAAGTCGAGCGAGCAAAAATGACTCGCGTCCGCCTTTCTTCGCGTTAAATATATGCTAGCTACTCGTCTTCTTGTCTCGCTTTTCTTTGCAGTGGGACTGTGCGTTGTCTTCGCTGTCGCAATGCGACTTCCGTTGATTGCGCCCGAATTCCGTCTGGTGACTGGATTCGCGCTGTTTGTTGCCATAGGTGCCGTGATCCAAATCCCTTATCAAGCGCGCACGGCGTTTCGGCGCGCAGCCTCCTACGTGGTGCGGCAGTTGTTGTCGAAAGTGCGGCTATTTTGATCGGGTTGGTGCTATGGGCCCGCTGCCTCCTGCCGGAAGAAAAGGACTTCGATCCGACACGGTGGGCCCAAATTGCCGCGATGGCTGAATCGGGTCAGCTTTCGGAGAAGCACCCAGGGGTCATCATCCTACCGCCAGAGCTTTCCGACGCGACCATCGACGGGAGGGTGTATGTTACGAGGCTGCTGGTTGGTCGATGCTACCTATTCAAAACCTTTGAAGCAGCACGATGCTTTGGAGACTTCCGTGGGTTCATTTACTCGACATTGCCGGTTAGCGATGTTGTTTTCACCAACGAAAGGGGCAACTACGTCACCATAACGGCTTTTGATACTTGTGAAAATGAGCCGCCCGTTTCTCGCCCACTGCAGCTCGCGTTTCGGGTTGAGTTTACGACGTTTGCTCAATGGCTTCGAGTTTCGACCCGTTAGCGAAGCCGTACCAAGAACGTATCGTGCAGCGCACTATCGAGGAGTCGAAATCGTGACGGATAGCGCTCGCTATATAAAGATCGTTGAATGGTCGGAGGAAGACGGTGCATTCGTCGGCCAGTGCCCTGGGGTGATTGGCCCGTGTTGCCACGGGCCCAACGAGGCGGAAGTCTTTCGGACGAATAAAAGGGGACGCGAGTCATTTATTGACAGCCGGGGAGGCGAGTGGTAGGATCGGGCGATGCCAAGAATCGCCCGCCGAGCCCCGAAAGGTTGGATTTACCACGCTTTGAACCGCGCCGTCGCTCGCTTGCCGCTGTTTCAAAAAGAGGCCGATTACGAGGCGTTCGAGCGGGTGATCGAGGAGGCGCACGAGCGGTTTCCCATCGAGGTTTTTTCGTATTGCGTGATGCCCAACCATTGGCATTTCGTGCTGCGGCCGACGAAAGAGGGCCAGTTGACCGGGTTTCTGCGATGCGTGGCCCATACGCATACGATGCGCTGGCACGCGCATCATCACACCGCCGGAACGGGCCACTTGTATCAAGGTCGATTCAAGGCGTTTCCCGTGGAAGACGACGAGCATTTTTACACGGTGACGCGATATGTCGAGCGAAACGCGTTGCGCGCGGGCCTGGTTGCCCGCGCGGAAGACTGGCAATGGTCGAGCCTGTGGCGGCGTGAATTCGGCAGCATCGAATCGCGGCGGCTATTGGCCCGCTGGCCGATCACCAAGCCGCGCAATTGGACGGACCGAGTGAACGCCCCGCAGACGGAAGCCGAACTCGACGCGGTGCGCCGCGCGGTGCGGCGAAACAGTCCGTTTGGAAGCCCGAAATGGCAACAAAAGACGGCCCAGCGCCTCGGCCTGCAAACGACGCTGCGCCCGCGCGGCCGCCCGCGAAAATCGAGCGAGCAAAAATGACTCGCGTCCGCCTTTCTTCGCCACAATTTTCGATGGAAGAGGCGGACGTCGCGCCGTGATGCTGCAGCGGGCGCGCAACGATCAGACGACGGCGGCCTTAACGCACAAGATCGGCGGGAGCGAGGTGCTGACGCAGTCGAAAGTCTCGCCGCCGTCGCGGCCTCGCCAAAGTTGGCCGGTGGTCGTGCCGAACCAGACCGAGGGGCGGCGGCCGTCGTCGAGGTCCATTGCATCGCGAAGCACGGTGAACCAGGCGTCCTTCTTCGGCAGGCCGTCGGTCAGTCGCTGCCATTTCTCGCCCGCGCTCTCGCTTCGCCAGACGGCGGGTCGCGCTCCGGGGCAGGTGCGCGTCGCCGGCTCGAGCGGGAGGACGTAGACGGTGTTCGCATCGTGCGGATGCACCACGATCGGAAAGCCGAAGTCGCTCGGCAGTCCCTTGGCGATGCTCGTCCAGCTTCGGCCGCCATCGTCGCTGCGGAGCACGCCGAGCGATGAGTCCTCTTCGAAACCGCCGTGGTTCTGCATGTAGAGCCGCTCCGGGCGATCGGGATGCGCTGCGATTTTATGCACGCATTGGCCGAACTCCGGGAAGCGATTCGGCTGGAAGCCGGCGCCGACGCCCGCGTTTTCCGCCGCGAAACTCTTTTCGCCGTCGCGGCTCGCGTAATGCCCGCCCGTCGAGATGCCGAGATGCAGCGCGCCGCCGTGGTGCAGGATCGTGTGCAGGCAAAGCCCGCCGTTGCCCGGCTGCCATTGCCGCGCATGGGCATGGTCGGTGATGCCCGCGACCTTCTGCCACGAATCGCCGCCGTCGCGGCTGCGGAAGAGCGCCGCGGGCTCGACGCCGCAAAGGTAGTCGGTCGAATCGCCACCGCTGGCGATCGACCAGACGTTTTTCAACGTGCGCCCGTCGTCCGCCGCGAACGCCGGGGCGGATTTCGTCGGCTTGAACTTTTTTCCAAGGTCTTTGCTCACCTGGATCGTCGTGCCGAACCACGGCGAACTCGGCACTGCGACGACTTTCGGCGTCTTCCCGCGGCGATCGACGAGCGCCGAGTTGACCGGCATCCCTTGGAAGAACGGACCGCGCAACTCGAGCCGTTTCGCGCTCGCGCTCCCCTCGAGTACGAACAGCCCCTTCTTCGTTCCAACGGCAACCACCACTCGGCTAACCATCGTTCAACCTCCAGAAACGGCGGGCAGGATAGTCACCTGATCGCCCGCCTTCAAGGGAATATTCAACTCAGACCGCGCGTACGAATTCGTCGTTGACGAAGACGTTGATATGCGGCCGCGGCTCACCGCGCTCGTCGCAAATGCCGACATGCACTTGCGGATGCTGCCGCGCGATCTCCGCAAGCAGCCCCTGGACGTCGCGAGCGACAAGGCGAAGTTGCGATTGGCCGCCGCAGTGCGACCGCAACTCCCGCGGAATCTCGACTCGAACTTCGGGGGGCTTGCGCTTCATCGGCATTTCGAAAACTAGCAGCAGCTTCAAAACCGCAAGACAAAGGCGAAAGTCCTCGGCGGTTTTGAGACTGGTTTTGACAGGTTTGTTCGTTTAACCCGGAGCCAACGGCGACGGCGGGCTGCGCGGCTGACCGTCGCCGTTGGCTCCGGGTAAAACGAAGGTTACCGCGCTACCCATCAAATCGGATTCGACGGATCACAAGGCATCCTCTGAAAACCTATCGAGGAATGCGGCGAAGGTCAACTCTTTCGTCCGCCGGAACGAATTTCGCTTGCGGCTGGGGTGAGCGATAGGCCACAATTGTCGGCAGCGCGGGCGATGCCACAGTCGTGCGCCGGGAGTCGGCAATATCGGCAATCCAACTACCATTTCAGGGGAGCGAACCATGTGCTGCGAATTCTCGAAGCGGAGAATGTTCGTTGCTGCGATTCTTGTCGTCGCGATTGCCGCGATGATTGGATTGCGGATTAACTCGTCGCGGGCCGCCGATGATTCGTCGACCGACAAGCCGGCAACCAAAGCGCCGGCAACCAAAGCGCCGGCCCACAAATCGAGCTCGACGAAGAGCGATCCCCTCGCCGTGCCCGATGCGAAGCCACCGGCGTTGATGAGCTTCATCGCCCGGATGCGGAAGATCAAACCGCCAAAGAACGACTCCGACGACGACAAGGCGGCGTTCCTCCAAAAAGCGCAATCGGCCATCGTCGAAGCGGCCGACAAGGTTCTCGACTCCAAACCGGCCAACGGCATCCGCGTGGCCGCCGTCAAAGCGAAGATCGAAGCGTTGCTGGCTCTCAAGGAGATGGGCGACGACAGCGCGAACAACAAGCTCGGCGAAATGGCCGACGGACTGAAGGACGACAAACAGATGGAAATCGCTCGGCTCGTCAAGCCGTATGTCGGCATGGCCCAGGCCGAACCGGCCGGAAAGACTCCCAAGGCTCCGCGACCCTGGACCGAGATGAAATCCAAGTTGGCCGCCGCGCCCGAGAATCTCGACCTGGCCAAGGAAGCGGTCGCGTCGGTGCAAATGCTCGAACAATCGGGAAAGACCGAGGCGGCGGTCGCGGCGTATCGCGATCTCGGCGGAATCCTCGCCAAGAGCAAAGATCCGCAAATCGCCGCGGAGGCCCATGCGTTCGACGGCCTCGTGCGACGGCTCACGTTGCCGGGCAACCCGATCCAAATCAGCGGCCACCTTGTTGACGGCCCGCCGGTCAACACCTCGGCGCTGAAGGGAAAGGTGGTGCTGGTCGATTTTTGGGCGACGTGGTGCGGCCCCTGCAAAGCCGAGTTGCCGAACGTGCTGGCCAACTACGAGAAGTATCACAGCCGCGGCTTCGAGGTCGTCGGCGTGAGCTGCGATCAAGACAAAGCGGCGCTCGTCGCATTCATCGCCGATAAAAAGCTACCGTGGCCGATCATTTTCCAGCAGCCCGGCGAGCCGAGCATGGCAAACTACTACGGCATCACCGGAATTCCGACGGCGATCCTCACGAATAAAAAGGGCGAAGTGATTTCGCTAAATGCTCGCGGCGAGGAGCTGACTCGGTTGCTGGGAGAGATGCTTGGGAAATAGCGGAACTTCGCGCCGACGCGGCACTACTCGCGTTTTTGGAGCGAGGCACCAACATCAAGCTCCGGCAACTTCGCCGCCCAAAAGCGGCAAGACATGGCCGGTGATATAGCTCGAATCGGCATCGGAAGCAAAGAACACGTAGGCCGGCGCGATTTCTTCCGGCTGCGCGGGACGCTTCATCGGCGTCTTCCCGCCGAATTCCTTGACCTTCTCCGGAGGCAATCCGGTGTCGGCCGGATTCAGCGGCGTCCAGACCGGTCCGGGGGCAACCGCGTTGACGCGGATTCCCTTCTCGACGAGATTCTGCGCGAGCGATTTCACGAACGCGTTCAACGCTCCTTTGGTTGACGAATAATCAATCAACTGCTTGTTGCCGAACAATCCGGTTTCCGAGGAAGTGATGATGATTGACGCGCCGCGCTCGAGATGCGGCAGCGCGGCCTTGATTAAATAGAATGGGCCATAGACATTCGTCTTGAAGGTTCGGTCCCATTCTTCGTCGGTGATCTCGTCGATCGACGGCTTCCGATTTTGGTAGCCGGCGTTGCTGACCAGAATGTGCAGGCCGCCGAATTCTTTCATAGTTTCCTCGACGAGGTGGCGGCATGTTTCCGGGTCGCGAATATCGCCCGGCAGCGCCAGGCAGCGCCTTCCAATCGCTTCGATTTCGGCTTGCGTCGCCTCGGCGTCTTCCTGTTCTTCAGGAAGATAATTGATCGCGACATCGGCCCCTTCGCGGGCAAAGAAGACGGCGACGGCGCGGCCGATGCCCGAATCGCCTCCGGTGACGAGCGCGGTTTTACCTTCGAGCTTGCCGGCCGCTTTGTACGTCGCGCCGCGAAACTCGGGCTTCGGGTCCAGATCGGCTTCGAGGCCCGGCTTGTTCAGTTTCTTGTCGGGAAACGGCGGCTTCGGAACTCGCTCGGCTACCGTGGAACCGTCGCCGTGCGAATTTCGCTTGGCTGGCGCTTGCGGAGCTTTGGATTTCATGGCGGTAGGCTCACTGTTGAATGTCGGGAATTTCAAAAATGGAAACCGAGGAAAGGCGGCCGACGGAGCCATGATAGGAGCGTGGCAGCCTTACCCGGTTTGTGATGCATCTTCCCCGTCCGACGCTTTTTGCCGCGCTCGGCTAGGCGCGAGCGGCCGCTTCGGAATTGATCGAAGTTTCCGCGATGTGCGACAGGATTTTGTCGGCATTCGCTTCTTCTTCCAGAGTCTCCTGAAGCAATTGGGCGACATTCTGCCGGCCCAGTCGTCGCGCGAACGTTCGAACGCAGCCGTAACCGGCGATTTCATAGTGCTCGACTCGCTGGCCGGCGGCGATCAGCGCCGCGTCTTTCACATCCGGGTCGCCTTCGAGATCGATGATTTCGCTTCCCTCGGCGATCAATCCCTTCATCGCTTCGCACGTTTCCATCTTGGGTTCTTGGCCCAGCATCCGAAACGCCTCTTCCAATCGCCGTTTTTGATGCCGCGTTTCTTCCAAGTGGGTTTCAAACGCGCTCTTCAATTCGGGCGAGGAAGCGGCGTCGGCCATCTTGGGCAGGGCATCGATGAGTTGGTCCTCCGCACTATAAAGGTCCTGCAGTTGAAGCGTGAGGAGATTCTCCAAATTCTCAAGCCGCATTGCGGTGCCCGTCATTTTCGAAAACCAAGAAGACGCACTCATGGCAATTCTCCAAAAAAGAAATTCGGTGAAGGTTCCATCAGAAATGGTCTGTCGGACGGCCGCCCCCAAGCCGCCTCATCGCCACTACATATGCCGTGCCAATGAATCGCGAAAACCGCTCTGCTTGCTCTGTCGCGTTGCAAGCCTGTGCGACCAGAAGCTTTCCGATCGCGGATGGGTCGGCTGAAGTGGATCAACGAATTTCACGTTGCGCGCCCGCCAGCCAGGCGCAAATGAGATAATCGGCGAGACGAACGCCCCCTCGCAGCGCTTACGCTCGACGGCGGCGCGATGAGCGTGGTTTGGCTTTCGCCGCCGATTTACGTCGCGAAGATCGTCCGTTTGCTTCGCCCCCCGCGCGGGCGACGCTTTGTTTGAGCGCATCCATCAGATTGATGACCGCCGGCTCCTCTTCCTCCGGCGCTTCGATGGCTTCTCCTTTCCGCTTGGCCTCGATGGCGCTCTTGAGCTTGTCTTGGTAACGATCTTCGTAGCGGCTGAAATCGAAATCGCGCTGCTGCCATTCGTCGATGAGTTGCTCCGCAAGCCGCAATTTCCGCGACTCCGTTTGGGCGCGCGTGAACTCTGTTTTCATTTCCGTGGGCTTGCGAATTTCCGCGTCGTAGTTGAGCATCGCCATCGTCAGCACACCGTCGAGCGGCCGCACTACGGCCAATTGCTCGCGCCCGGAAAAGACAACCTGGCCGACGCCCCAGCGCTTCTTGCGCTCCATGGCCGTTTCCAAGAGCGTGTAAGGCTCCGCGCCGCTATTGCCCGAAGGGATCAAGTAATACATTCGGCCGTCGAAGTAGATCGGGTCGATCTCGCCCGCGGCGACGAAGGCGTCGATCGTCAATGCTTTATCGCGATCGGAGCGGAGCGCATCGAGTTCTTCCTTCTCCAATTCGACGTAATGGCCTTTGGCGAATTCGTAGCCTTCGACGATTTCGTCGTTGCCGACTTCGCCGTGCTTAGGGCACATCTTGGCATAGCGAATGCGTTGGTGATCGGGCGCATGGAGCAAGTGGAAGTGGACCGGTGCGTTGGCCCTGTTCTCGGCATTGACCGCTTGCACCTCGAACGACACAAGGCCGAAGCGAATTTGGCCGCGCCAACTCGAGCGAAGTTTCGAGCCGGTTTTCTTTTTCTTGGTGCGGCGGATCGCGGTCATGCCGAGCCCCCTTGAACGGGCGAGATGCAGAGCAAGTTCGCAGGGAGAGTGCCCACGTCTCGGCCGCCAACTCACTTCTTCTTTTTCTTGGGCACTTTCGCGCCCTTCTTGCGCGCCTTGGAGAGGCCGATGGCGATTGCCTGCTTCTTGCTCTTGACCTTCTTCTTGGCCTTTCCGCTATGCTGCTTCCCTTTTTTGGTTTTATGCACCGCCTTTTTGACTTCGCTTTGGGCCTTCTTGCCATATTTTGCCATGATCTTCGTGCCTCCAAGTACCCAAGAAAATCGAACCGGGATGGGAAATCGGCACCGCAATTCTTGTACCGCCCTCACCTTGGAATGGGTATGAAGGCCTATTTCTGGCTTCGCGACCGCTGTTACGATAAACTGAAACGCACTAAACCGAGGAGTCAAGGTCGTGACGGATAGTGCTCGTTTTGTAAAGATCGTTGAATGGCCGGAGTGATCTATGTCGCGACCTTGGAAGCTTGCTGAAATCAACTACGGCTACGTCAAGGATCATCCCTACGAAGTAGCCGTGTTGCCGCTTGGCGCCACCGAGCCGCATAATCTGCACCTTCCGTATGGCACCGATATCTTCGAGGCCGACGCGATCGGTGAGCAGATTTGCCAGGCGGCGCATGAACGGGGCGTCGCGCGTGGCGCTGTTGCCAACGATTCCGTACGGCACAGAGACCAATCAAATGGCCTTTCCGATGGCCATGAATCTGAATCCGTTGACCGTCGCCGCGGTGCTGACCGATTTGGTCGATTCGCTTGCTCGCCACAATGTCAAAAAGATCGTGCTGCTGAATAGCCACGGCGGAAACGATTTGAAGCCAGTGCTGCGCGAGCTGTATGGCCGCACGCCGGCGTCGGTGTTTCTCTGCAATTGGTACCACGTCATGGCCGACCTCCAGAAACAGATATTCGAGAAGACCGACGATCACGCCGGCGAAGTGGAAACGTCGCTGGCCTTGGCGTATTTTCCGCATCTCGTGGCCCATACGCCCGACGGCAAGCTGGCGGCCGACGACGGGGCCGTCTGCTCGACGCGATTCGAGGCCGTGAACCGCGGCTGGGTGTCGATCACTCGGCCCTGGCATCTGCTGACGACGAACAGCGGCTCCGGCAATCCGCATGCGGCAACGGCCGACAAGGGCCGCCGGTTGATGGGCCATTTGGTCGAGCGATTGGCGAGCTTTTTGGTCGAGCTCTCCGCGGCGCCGTTGGATGCTCGGTTTCCGTTTGCGTGATGGGTTGATTGTGTAGGGAACACCCTCCGTGGCATTTTACGCTCGTGTAGGGAACGCCCTCTGCGGCGTTCCGCGCGCGCGGAGCATCGTCGCCACGCCGGAACGGCACGGAGGCCGTTCCCTACAGCGCTGCCGGCCCGTTTGGTTCGGGGTCCAGACCTCGACGCCGCCCTCTGCTATAATCAGCCCTTCAAGTTGGCGGCCGCCCGGATACGCGCGTGGCACGAGCCCTTGATTCCATGACGGCCTAACCTCGGGCTTCCACGGCATGTCCGATACCGATATTCCTTTGGTGCGTGCTCCGCTGCGGGCCCTGACGGGCGTGGCCATTGATGCCGTCGGCAGTTACGTGCCCGAGCGGATCGTCACCAATGCCGAATTGGCGTCACTCGGCTGCGATCCAGAATGGATTCTGCGCCGCACCGGGATTCGCGAGCGTCGTTACGCCCCGGCGGAAATGGCCACCAGCGATCTGGCCATCGCGGCCGGCCGGCGCTGCATCGAAAAATCGCATGTCGATCCGCGCGATGTCGACCTGGTCGTCGTCGGCACGTTCACCGCCGATGCCACGATGCCCTCGAGCGCGTGCCTGGTGCAACATAAGCTGGGCCTTCGCGCGGCGGCCATGGATGTGCAAGCCGCGTGTGCGGGCTTTTTCTATGCCTTGGTGACCGGGATGCAATTTGTCGCCACCGGTTGCAGCCGGGCGGCGCTGGTGATTGGGGCCGATTGCAATTCGCGCGTCGTGAACCCGGCCGACGTGCAAACGTATCCCTTGTTCGGCGACGGAGCCGGCGCAGTGCTGCTGGTTCGCGGCACGCAACGGCAAGGGCTGGTTTCGTACACGATGGGCGCCGACGGCTCGGGCTATGATCTGCTGCATTGCCCGATGGGCGGCTCGCGACTGCCGCCGACCGTCGAAGGTATTCGCCGCGGCGAGCATTTTTTGAAAATGGACGGCCGGCCCGTGTTCAAGTGGGCCGTGCGAATGCTGGTCGCCAGCATCAACGACGTGCTTCACGAATCGGGCCTGACAGTCGGCGATGTCGATCTATTCGTCCTCCACCAGGCGAACATCCGCATCCTCGACGCCGCCGCCCAAGAGCTAGGCATCGACCCGGCGAAATTGGTTGTCAACCTCGACCGCTACGGCAACACGTCGTCGGGGAGCATTCCGCTGGCGCTGGACGAATGCGTCGAGCAAGGCAAAATCCGCCCCGGCAGCCATCTTATTCTAAGCGGCTTCGGCGGTGGATTGGCTTGGGGAACGGGGCTAATGCGGTGGTGAGGCCGAACTATCCTCCGGCCGAATACGCCTTTCTAACCACCGAGTCACAGAGGACGCCGAGGAGACAAAGCAGAGTTGAAGGGCAATGTGTTTCCCCCGCCGGCGTCTGGTCGGTTCGTATGCATTTCCTGCTTTCTCGGTGTCCTCTGTGACTCGGTGGTTAGCGCTCCGCGAATCGACGGGGACTTCGCGGCCGGCGAATTTCCCATTACACTGGGTCTTTCACCGACCCACGCACCCGGAAAAACTCCCCTCCCAGCCATGAGCAAAGTTCAAAAACTCCCGCCGCGCAGCGCCGTCAAACCCAGCGACTGCTGGGACCTTTCGAGCCTCTTCAAATCCGATGCGGCTTGGGAGACGGCGTTCAAGAAATGGGAAGCTCGGATTCCGGGCTATGCGCAATTCGCCGGCAAACTGGCCGAGAGCCCGAAATCGCTCGCGGCCTGCTTGGAATTCGATCTCGATTTCGATCGCGCGGCCGAGCGGCTCGGCACCTATGCCCACCTGAAGGTGACCGAAGACAACGGCGACAGCACGTATCAACGCATGCTCGGCCGCTTTCAACATGCCAGCAGCGAGGCCGGCCAAATCGGCAGTTATATCCGGCCGGAAATCCTGGCCATTCCGACGGCCAAGATGAAGAAGTTTCTGGCCGCCCCCGAATTGGCCCCCCACCGGCTCACGCTCGAACGCCTGCTGCGCTACAAGCCGCATACGCTGGGCCCCGGCGAGGAAAAGCTGCTGGCCATGCAAAGCCAAATGTCGGAAACCTCGAACCACACGTTCCGGCAGTTGAACGACGTCGATCTGAAATTCGGCAACGTGAAAAACGAAAAGGGAAAGCTGGTCGAACTGAGCAACGCGTCGTTCTCGGTGTTCTTGCAGTCGCCGTCGCGGGCCGTTCGCAAAACGGCCTTTCATCAATTCTTCGACGAGTATCAGGCCCATGAAAACACGCTTGCCGCGACCCTCTCCGGCTCGATCCAGCGCGATGTTTATTATGCGAAGGCCCGCGGCTACCCCAGCGCGCTCGAAGCGGCGCTGTTCGCCGACAATATGCCGACCACGGTGTACGACAACCTGATCGCCTCGATGCATCGCCATTTGCCGGCCTTGCATCGCTATTACGAACTGCGGCGACGGAAAATGCGGCTCAGCGACCTGCATCACTACGACACCTACATCCCGATCCTCAGCGACCTGCACGTGCGGCACACTTGGGCCCAGGCCGTCAAGGTGATTCTCGAAGCCCTTGAGCCGCTGGGGAGCCAGTATTGCGGCGCCTTGGACAAAGGGCTGAACAACGGCTGGTGCGACCGCTATCCGAACCAAGGCAAGCAGAGCGGGGCCTTTTCCAGCGGTTCGTTCGACGGCGAGCCGTATATCCTGATGAACTATCAGCCCGACGTGCTCGATCATGTGTTCACGCTGGCCCACGAAGCGGGCCATTCGATGCACAGCTACTTCTCGGCCAAGCATCAGCCCTATCAATACTACAACTACACGATCTTCGTCGCCGAAGTGGCCAGCACGTTCAACGAGCAGCTTCTCAGCCGGCATCTGCGGGCCAATGCGCGAGCGACCAAGAGCGGGCCGTGCTCATCAACCACGACATCGACGCCATCCGCGGCACGATCTTCCGCCAAACGATGTTCGCCGAATTCGAGAAGCGGACCCACGCTACCGCCGAATCGGGCGAGCCGCTCACCGTCGAACGATTCAAAACCATCTACCGCGAGTTGCTCAACCGCTACTTCGGTCCCGACTTCGCGATCGACGATTGCCTGGCGCTGGAATGTTTCCGCATCCCGCATTTCTATCGTGCGTTTTACGTTTACAAATACGCCACCGGCCTGTCGGCGGCGATTGCTCTTTCGGAAAAGGTGACCAGCGGCGGCCCGGCGGAGTTGAACGCGTATCTCAGCTTCCTGAAAGGGGGCTGCTCGAAATTCCCCTTGGACCTACTGCGCGACGCGGGCGTCGATATGGAACAGCCCGGACCGGTCGACACCGCGCTTGCCCACTTCGGCCGGCTGGTGGAGGAATTGGATGAATTGCTTTAGAGGCCTGGCGGGTCGTGCGCGTCCTCGTCCGAAAGGAATCGCATGAGCTTCTCGGCGATTCGGTAGATGTCGTTCTTATCGTGTTCTTTCCGAATCCCGGCAACGATGAAGAGAACTTTGAGGTGCAACAGCGAGCCGCCGCCGGCCTTGCGCTGCTCGTTAACCCGGTAGATCGCCCGATAACGGCCGTAGGTGATGCGATAACAGCCTTGCAGCGGCCCGACAAGCGGCTGCTTGTGAGCCTCTCGCGGATCGCCCTGGGTCAGTTCGTCGGCCTTTTCCAATAGGCCGCGCTGAACTTTCTTCGGCAGCTTCCGCAGAGATTTTAGAGCGGTTTGCGTCCACTGGACCCGAACCCGAATGTTCATCCGAGCAACTCGCGCTTGACGTCTTCGTGGTCGTGCAACCGGCCGGCCTTGATGTCCTGCATGCTCCGCTGGAGCATGGCGAGCGCGTCAGGATCGGAAAGAATTTCGATCGTTTCCAGCACCGTCTGCAATAGTTCGGTGTCCACGACGGCGAAAGCTCGTTTGTTGCGCCTGGTAACCCAAATCACCTGGTCCTCGCGCAATCGCTTGTCGAGCGTGGTGAATTGCTTGCGGGCTTCGGAAATATCCAACGACGTCGTGCTCATAGTTCGATCCTTTTATGTACATTTATTTGTACAAGTGCATGAGCAAATTCTACTGCGCCAACGGGCAATCAACAAGCGAAATTTGGCGAATCGATTGCGTACAACTGCATGGCGGGCGGATTTTTCCTAGCCCACGCCTTTAGGCGTGGGGACCGCGGAACCAAATGCCCATTTTTCAGCCCCATTCCAAGGGGCTTTTTGTTCGGCGGCTTTTGCCAGATGCGTCGGGCCGAACAATGTTGACGCCAAGATCAGCGGTCAGTTTCCGACGGCAAGCCCGCTGAAGCGGGCTGGAAAACAGAGCTGGTTATCTGCCGCGACCCACGCCTAAAAGGCGTGGGCTAGGGGAAAGGCGATTTCCGTTTGCATGGGCGTCGATCAGAGCAGTTATTTCTCAACCGTCGCATCGGCTTTCGTCGGTTGGTTCGTGGCGGTGGCGGCGTCGAATTCGATGCTCTCGGTCATCGCCGTGTCGGCGTCGGCGAAGCGTTCGATCAGGTCGCTTTCCATCGTGTAGGCGATCGCCAGCCGGCGGCCGTCGGGATCGATGGCCACGTAGTAGCGCCATTGGATCGGAATTTCCGAGACGACGCCCGAGGCGAACACCTTCAATATCCGCATCCCGTGCGCGCCTTTGCCTACGGCGACCGTGTCGATGTGCTGCAGTCGCTTGCCGAGCGATTGCCGCACGTCGGCTTGGAATTCCTCGATCGACAGCGTCTTGCCTTGATCGAGCGCCGGCAGCGGGCTGATGTTGCACTGGGCAATCAGTTCGCCCCGATCGATCAATCGCAGCACGATCAATTGTGCTTCGTCGCGCGTGACATGCCAGCGGCGATCGTAAATCAGATGGAATGCGCCGGCCGCGCTGCGCAGCGCAAGTGGACTGGCGGCCGGATCGGCGTCGCGCGATTCTTTGACGACCGTGGGCGTTAACTGCCGCGAAGCGACGACCGGTTTGATGCGCAAAGTCAGTTCCGCGGTCACATCCATTCCGGGGGTGACGTATCCAACCGACCGTCTCTCTTTGATACGCAACTGTATTGAAGTGAGACAGTGCTTGTCCAAATCGTAGGCAGCGTTGCCATCGAGACCGATTTCCGTGGCCACGCCACCGACGGCCGCATTGAGTTGGCCGACGATTTTTATTTCCGCCGCCGAACCGACGACGTCGGTCAACTCGCAGGTCACTTCGTTGCGGCTGACGAGATCGACGCAGACCAATTTGGCCAGGGCGGCGTCGCCGATTTTCCAAGAATCGCCGATTTTTTCCTTGGCGTTGGGCAGCAGCCCGTCCAGCACGAGCGTATTGCCCGGCAGATCGATCAAATCGAGTTCTTCCCGCGTAAGTGGCCCATGCGGCGACGAAATCGCCACGCCGGTCTTGTCGGAGTGAACGGCGATCAGCCGCATGTCGTCCCGTAGCGTGGGGGCGTCGCGATGCTTGTCAACCTGGATGGTCGCCCCCACCTCATGGTAGTAGCGCAGCGAGCGGCGGTCGGCCGTTTTGCCGTCGTCCAACCGCATCTCGTCGTAGGTGAATTCGCCTTGAACGGTGATCGGTAAACTGGCACTTTTGGCGGCGGCCGTGGGCTTTAAGGTCCCGTCGACCTGGATTTTTGCCGCGACGCTGTATACGCCTCCCCTTTGGCACCTGCTTTGCAGATTGTAGGTCTTGCCCGCCTCGACCAGTTTTGGCAGTGCGAGAATCGAAACGAGAGACACTGCCAGCAGGCGAAGAATTCGGCCAATATTCGGGCTCATGGGAAGAACCTTCGGGTAGGCGAGAGCGGAATTGGAGTAGGCTTGAGAATCGGAACCTTCGGGCGCTTCGGATAAATCGACCCGCCTTGCCATAAAGCTCAAGAGAATCAGCTACTTACGACAATTGCACGGTTGATTTGGGCCGATTGGCGAACCCGGGTGGCCGACGGAATTTGGAGCGTGCGGCGGTGGAATTCTTAAAGATTTTGCGGTTTGAATACACGGATCGGGCGTTGGCGGCAACTAATTAAGCAGCCGATCGCGAACTTCGACTCGACTTTTTACCACTCTATTTCGTAGAAATGTCGTCAGTTTTACAAAATGGTTGGTTCTCCGATCGAGTTCGAACAACAAGATTCAAAACACATCAGGGATAAACAGACGGTTCGGGCGAATCGTCGGATAGGTTGGACCAATGCCTTGCCGGGCGAGAAAAAACTCGCAGGGAACGCCGGCGAGGAATGTAGGGATGGAGGAGGAACTAAGATGCACACCGATTATTTCAACCCGATCATTCGAGCAGCTTCGCGACCAGCAGGTCCGCTTCGCGCCGCGCGAGAAGAAGATCGAGCAGGTCAATCGAGCGGAGAAGCTGTTGACCGAGCTCGAGCCTCAGCGCACGTATACCTACGAGTATCTCTGCTACCGGATCACCGATTTCCGGCCGGAGTCGTTCGCCGAACCTGAAGCTGACGGGTCGACGACGCCAGCCACGACCTGCGGCTGTTCGTCGAGGACGTGTCGGACGCGGCCGACGTGCCGGCCGAGGCGGCCGGCGAGCAGGTGCTGACGGTCGAGGAATTGAGCAAGCTGTTCAAGGTTTCGACCAAGACGATTTCGCGCTGGCGCCAGCAAGGGCTGGTCAGCCGGCGGTTCGTGTTCGACGGCCGCAAGCGAGTCGGGTTCCTGAAGAGCTCGGTCGATCGGTTCGTCGCTCGCGAACGAAGAGCGCGTTCGCCGCGGCGCGCAGTTCAGCCAGCTGACGCGATGAGCGAGCGAGATCAGATCATCGAGCGCGCCCGGCGGTTGGCCGCGGCCGGCGGCTGCCCGGCCGAAGTCACTCGCCGCCTGGCCGAACGCATGGGCCGCAGCGTCGAGACGATTCGCTACACGCTCAAGCAGTTCGACCAGGATCATCCCGATCTGGCGATCTTTCCCGAAGCGACCGGGCCGCTGTCGGAAGAGCAGCAAGAAGAAGATCTATCAGCAGTATCGCCGCGGCGTGCTCGGTCGAGACGCTGGCCAAGCGATATCTGCCGCACCAAGACCAGCATTTACCGCGTCATCAACGAGATGCGGGCCAAGCGGATCATGGAATTGCCGCTGGACTTCATCCCCAACCCGCCGTTCGGCCGCGCCGACGCCGAGAAGACGATTCTGGGCCCGATGCCGGAGTCGGACACGCCGGCGAAGAAGGCGCGGCTGCCCAGCGGCTTGCCGCCGTATCTGGCCAGCTTGTACGAAGTGCCGCTGTTGACGCGCGAGCAGGAAGTCCACCTGTTCCGCAAGTTCAACTACCTGAAGTATCAAGGCGGCCAAGCTGCGCGAGGGGCTCGATCCGGCACGTGCCAAGAGCAGCGTGATGGACGAGATCGAGCGGCTGTACGAGGAGGCCGTGGCGACGAAGAACCAGATCGTCCGGGCGAACCTGCGGCTGGTCGTGTCGATCGCCAAGCGGCACGTCGGCCCGGCCGACAACTTCTTCGAGCTGGTCAGCGACGGCAACATGTCGCTGATCCGCGCGGTCGGAGAAGTTCGACTTCGCCCGCGGCAACAAGTTCAGCACGTACGCCAGTTGGGCGATCATGAAGAACTTTGCCCGCACGATTCCCGACGAGCATCGCCACCGCGATCGCTTCCGCACCAGCCACTCGGAGATGTTCTCGGCGACCGAGGACGCACCGGAGCGATCAGTACGAGCAGGAGAGTGCCCAGATCGCAGCGCGAGGCGCAGATCGGCAAGATCCTGGAGCGGCTTGACGAGCGCGAGCAAAAGATTATCATCAGTCGCTTCGGCCTGGATCACGCGGCCACGAACCGCTGACGCTCAAAGAGGTCGGGGCCGAAATGGGCGTGACCAAGGAGCGGATCCGGCAGATCGAGGCCCGGGCCTTGAGCAAGCTGCGGCGAGGCGGCCCAGGAAGAGAAGATCGAGGTCCCGGAGCTTAAGCTGAGCGCTCGCGGACGGTCCGAGTGTTCGATGGGTAATTGCGCAGCCTGCAGCGCCTGCAGGATCGACCGGCGGCGCTGTTTCATTGGCGCCCCAAGTCAGGGGATCTAGCTCGAAAGGAAGGCCGACCGGCAGGTTGTCGCAGCGATCGGTTCGGCTGCCGTGCGACGTCGGGCGTCGTGTCCGCGACTGGCGACGGCGCATTCGTCAGCCGGTGCCGACTTGCGTCGGCGGCTGTCCGGCAGCCGTTCATGTGCGATGCCTGGCTGACTCGCTGCGGCGGATTTGCAGTCTGCGCCAGGGCGACATTTTCGTGCCGCGTCGATCTTGCAAGGTGCGGCTAAGTTCGTTATATTTAGTGGTTTTCGTGGCGGGTCTCGCAGGCTAGCGTAGCTCAATTGGCAGAGCAGCTGATTTGTAATCAGCAGGTTGTGGGTTCAAGTCCCTCCGCTAGCTTCGTCGAGAGGTGCTGCGGCGGCGTGCTGGAAGTTGGCCCGTTCGTGAGGAGTCACAGTTGGCAGCCGCGGCTGCAGAGCATCGGACGGGGGGTTTCCCGAGCGGTCAAAGGGGTCAGACTGTAAATCTGATGGCTCTGCCTTCACAGGTTCGAATCCTGTACCCCCCATTGCGCAGACTGATTGGATCGGTGAGCGGTGTGCCGGAAGTAGAGACAGCGGAATTCGGCGGTCGACGTAGTTGGTGCGGTCGGTTGCGTGATGCGAGATTGGCGGCAGGCGATCGGATTTGCGACTGCGGGTGTAGCTCAATGGTAGAGCAATAGCCTTCCAAGCTAAAGACGAGGGTTCGATTCCCTTCACCCGCTTTGCCGACTGGGCGGCGAGTCGGTGGCTGTTGGTAGGCGGGAAGAGTTTCGATCGAGTGGCAGCGGTTAGTCGGCGGTGGTCTGTGGCTGAAGATTCGGCTGACAGCGGGGCATCGGCCCGCGGTGCGGAGTGCCGACGACGCTGGCTGCTGTAGCTCAGTTGGTAGAGCGCGTCCTTGGTAAGGACGAGGTCATGGGTTCAATCCCATCAGCAGCTCTCGAGAAGTTTGATGTGTGCATTGTTGAGTAGACAAGAAAACGTGTATTTCGCCGCAGCAGTTGTATTCCATCGCTTTCGCTCGTTCGACAAACGTAGGGAGCTAGATAGGGAGCTAGAATGGCCAAAGACATATTTGAACGGACCAAGCCGCACGTCAACGTCGGCACGATCGGTCACATCGACCACGGCAAGACGACGCCTGACCGGCGCGATCCTGGCCGTCCAGGCGGCCAAGGGCCTGGCGCAGCTTCAAGTCGTACGCCGACATCGCCAAGGGCGGCACCGTCCGCGACGAAACCAAGACGGTGACCATCGCCGTCAGCCACGTCGAGTACGAGACCGAAAAGCGGCACTACGCCCACATCGACTGCCCGGGCCACGCCGACTTCATCAAGAACATGATCACCGGCGCCGCCCAGATGGACGGCGCGATCCTGGTCGTCTCGGCCGCCGACGGCCCGATGCCGCAGACCCGCGAGCACATCCTGCTGGCCCGCCAGGTCGGCGTGCCGGCGCTGGTCGTGTTCCTGAACAAGATCGACCTGGTCGACGACCCGGAGTTGCTCGAACTGGTCGAAATGGAACTGCGCGAGCTGCTGACGCACTACGACTTCCCCGGCGACGAGATTCCGATCATCCGCGGCGCCGTCGAAGCCGGCCTACGACAACCCGAAGGATCCGGCCGCCAACGAAGTGCATCGCCGACCTGCTGGACGCCGTCGACAGCTACATTCCCGAGCCGGTCCGCGAAGTCGACAAGCCGTTCCTGATGGCCGTCGAAGACGTGTTCTCGATCGAAGGCCGCGGCACGGTGGCCACCGGCCGTATCGAGCGCGGCATCGTCAAGGTCGGCGACGAAGTCGAGATCATCGGCCTGACGAAGAAGCCGCGCAAGACGATCTGTCACGGGCGTCGAAATGTTCAACAAGACGCTCGATCAAGGGTCAGGCCGGCGACAACGTCGGCTGCCTGCTGCGCGGCATCAAGCGCGAGGACATCGAGCGCGGCCAGGTGTTGGCCAAGCCCGGCTCGATCACGCCGCACACCAAGTTCGAGGCCGAGGTCTACGTGCTGTCGAAGGAAGAAGGCGGCCGGCACACGCCGTTCTTCAGCGGCTACCGTCCGCAGTTCTACTTCCGCACGACCGACGTGACCGGCACGGCCGAACCTGATGGGCGACGCCGAAATGTGCATGCCCGGCGACAACGCCAAGCTGAGCGTCGAATTGATCACGCCCGATCGCCATGGACGACGGCGTGCGCTTCGCCATCCGCGAAGGCGGCAAGACGGTCGGCTCGGGCGTGGTGACGAAGATTCTCGACGTAGTGAGATTGGCCAGAGTTGGCGAACTGACCTACAGGGGTGTAGCTCAATTGGCAGAGCGCTGGTCTCCAAAACCAGAGGTTGCGAGTTCGATTCCCGCCGCCCCTGCCAGTCAGATGATCGGCGATGCAGCCGATGGCCGCGTCTGCAAGCCGGACGGGCAGCTTCGCCGCCCGTGGCGTCGTTGACGAAGTGCGCGAGATGTCGGCGCCAGCGATGCGGTCGGGCGGCAGATCGCGGTGGCTTGATGGCACGGGGTGGATGCGGATCAATCGAGGCGCACGGATCGGAACGCCGTTGCCAGGGATCGGCGGACAAGATCATGGCGAAAGAAGCGAAGCCTGCGGCGACGCGATTCTGGCGGGACCTGTTCCAAGTCGGGCTTGTACAAGCGAAGCCAGGGACGCATTGCCCGGCAGGTGACGTTCGCCGCCCTGGCGCTCATGGTGTCGGCCTGGGCGCCTGGCGGCTGAGCGAGTACGTTCGGCAACAGTCGGCAGTTTACGCGCTATGGATTGCCGGGGATCGCTGGCTGTGGTCGGGCTGTGGCTCTGCTTTCGGCTGGTGAACATGCCGAGGTTCGCCGACTTTTTGATCGCCGTCGAAGCCGAGATGAACAAGGTCTCGTGGCCGACGCGGCCGCGAGTTGTTTCGCAGCTCGATGGTGGTGATTGTTACGATCGTTTGTCCTGGCGGCGATGCTGTACCTGGTACGACTTGATTTGGCGGTCGTTGCTGAGCGTGTTGGGTGATTGCGAGCTGGGCGATTGACGACTGCGTCGGCAGGAATCGGTCGTGAGCGACGATCGTACGTGGAGAAATGCCGATTGCGACGGACGACGCCGGATGAGCCAGTCGGCTGACGAGCTGCCCGCCGACGTGCCGACGCCGTGCGCGCCGCGGCCGGCCCATGCAGTCGATGGCCGCATCCGCCGACGATGCCGGCTCGACGCGCCGATGCCGCGCTCGCACGAGAGCCTGCTCGCGAGCCGATCGAGCTGCAGCGAGTCCGCCGCGGCGAATCCGGCATCCGATCGTCGCCAAGCCGAACGGCCGCGCCGATCGCAGGAGAGTCCGGTCGCCGACGAGCCGACCGAAGAACGGACTGGTACATCCTCAAGGTGCAAAGCAACCGCGAGGATTCGATTCGCGAGGGGTTGCAGCGGCGCGTGGCGATGGCCGGCCTCGATCGGTTTTTCGGCGAGATCATCGTCCCGACCGAAATGGTCTCGGAGTTCAAGGGCGGCAAGAAGCGGGTCGTCAAGCGAAAGCTCTATCCCGGCTACCTCGTCGTCCACATGGAGATCAACGACGACACCTGGTTCCTGGTCCGCGAGACGCCCGGCATCGGCGACTTCACCGGCTCGGGCGGCAAGCCCAGCCCGATGTTGCCGCACGAAGTGCACAAGATCGTCGCCAAGCAGGAAGAGAAGACCGACGAAGCGCCCGAAGCTGAAGATCAAGTTCAAGCAGGGCGATCGCGTGAAGATCAACGAGGGAACCTTCGAGAATTTCGAAGGCGACGTCGACAGCATCGACGAGGCGAACGGCCGCGTGACGGTGATGATCAACATCTTCGGCCGCTCGACGCCCGTCGAATTGGAATACTGGCAGATCGAATCGCTGTAGAGCGCAGTGGCAGCACCGGTTCGTAGCGACGACACTGTGACGAGTGAACAGCGACATGGCAAAGCAACTCGTCGGACAAGTGAAGTTCCAGGTCCCCGGCGGCCAGGCGACGCCGGCGCCCCCGGTCGGCACGTCGCTCGGCCGATTCGGCATCAACCTCGGCCAGTTCGTGATGCAGTTCAACGAGCGGACGCGCGAGGCCGGCGGCATGCCGATTCCGGTCGTCGTCAATGTCTACAACGACCGCAGTTTCGACTTCATCACCAAGAGCCCGCCGGCCGCGGCGCTGCTGAAGCAGGCGGCCAGCATCGCCAAGGGCTCGGGCGTGCCGAACAAGGACAAGGTCGGCAAGGTCACCACGGCCCAGATCGGCGAAATCGTCAAGCTGAAAATGGCCGATCTCAACGCCCGCGACGTCGAACACGCCAAGCGCATGGTCGAAGGAACCGCCCGCAGCATGGGGATCACCGTCGAGGGTTGATAGCGATTTTGATGCGAATCGCAGACTGATTTTGGAAACGCTAACGAAGCACGTCAGGCTGGATAGCCTGACCAACGTAGGTCAAGCTTTCCAGCCTGACAGAGCACGATGTAACGACATGGCCAAGCTCACCAAACGATTCAAGGCGATGGCCCAAAAGGTCCCGGCCAACGAGGCGGCCGTGCCGGTCGATCAGGCCGTGGCCATGCTCAAGCAGTTCAACACGACGAAGTTCGACCAGATCGGTCGAGATCGCCATCCGGCTGGGCATCGACGCCAAGCAGGCCGACCAATTGGTCCGCGGCTCGATCGTGCTGCCGCACGGCATCGGCAAGATCGCTGCGGGTGGTCGTGTTCGCCAAGGGAGACCTGGCCGAGCAGGCCAAGGCGGCCGGCGCCGACGAAGTCGGCGCCGACGATCTGGCCAAGAAGATCAAGGACGGCTGGACCGATTTCGACGTCTGCATCGCCGCGCCCGACATGATGGGCCTTGTCGGGCCGCTGGGACGCGTGCTCGGTCCGCGCGGGCTGATGCCGTCGCCGCGTGCCGGCACCGTGACGCCCGACGTCGCCAAGACGGTCCGCGAATACAAGGCCGGCAAGGTCGAGTTCCGCAACGACGCGGGCGGCAATCGTCCACGCGGTGGTCGGCAAGCTGAGCTTCGACGCCAAGAAACTGGTCGAGAACATCCAGGCCTTCATTCAACCATGTGCATGGCCATGAAGCCGCACGGCGTCAAGGGACAATACGTCAAGGGAATCACGGTCAGCGCGACGATGAGCCCCGGCGTCCGGATCGCCGCTTAACGCGGCTCGACCGACGACTCGAACGACACGAAACACGATCTCAGCAACGCAGCGAGCCTAAGTCGGCACGATCGAGCCATGAGCAAATTCGTCAAAAACCTGATGACCAACGATCTGCGGGGCCAGCTGGCCGGCGTCAACGACCTGCTGTTGGTGAACGTCGTCGGCCTCGACGCCATCCGCACCAGCAAGCTCCGCACGCGAGCTGCGCGAGCAAGAACATCCAGCTGGTGGTCGTCAAGAACAGCCTGGCCCGCCGGGCGACCGAAGGCACGCCGCTGGCGGCGGCGTTCGAAGGCGTGTCGAAGGCACGCTGGCCATCGTTTGGGGCGGCGAGGACATCGTCTCGCTGGCCAAGGAAATCACGCGGCTCACCGAGCGAAAGAGTTCGACGCTGTTCGAGGCCCGGGGCGGCGTGATGGACGGCGCGCAGCTGTCGGCCGGCCGAGGTCAAGCAAGTCAGCAAGTGGCCCAGCCGGCAAGAGCAGTTGAGCATCTTGCTCGGGCAGATCCTCGGCCGGGCGCGAAGCTGGTCAGCCAGTTGACCAGCATCGGGCGGCGCCTTGGCCAGCCAGATCAAGCAGAAGCGTCGAAGATGGAGAAGGCGACGCGCCGCAGCTGCTGCGGAACCGCGCCGCGCGGCTGAACCGCAGCCGCGCCGCAGTAAGCGTCGCCATGCGCCGCACCGCCGCGCAGCCGCGCTACCGGGCGATGCACCGGCGGCAGGATCCTACGCAACTGCGAACGAATTCGAACACCTAACCGTACCCGTAATCACCGTTCGACCCGACAATTCGACCCGAACGTTGACCAGCGCCGCGGCCGACGTCGGTCCAGGCGCCAAGTGAGAAAGGACACGAGACTGTCATGGCGACTGACTGAAGCGACCCGTGGAATACTCGCCGGCACCAAGGAGCTGGGCGACAAGATCGTCGAGCTTGACGCTCAAGCAGGCCAAGGAACTGAGCGACTACTTGGAAGAAGTCCACGGCATCAAGCCGGCCGCCGGCGGCGCCGTGATGATGGCTGGTCCGGCGGCGGCGGCGGCGGCCGCGCCCGCGGCCGAAGAGAAGACCGAGTTCGACGTCGTGCTCGAAGGATTCGGCGACAAGAAGATCGGCGTGATCAAGGTCGTCCGCGCCGCCACGGGCCTGGGCCTGAAGGAAGCCAAGGACCTGGTCGAAGGCGTTCCCAGCAAGGTCAAGGAAGGCATCTCGAAGGAAGACGCCGAGAAGCTCAAGAAGGAGCTCGAAGAAGCCGGCGCCACGGTTTCGATCAAGTAGTGATCCGTGCCGTTGCTCGACGAGTGGCCATGACGCGGTGCGACATGTCGCCGCGCTGCGTCGCCGTCGCGGAGCCGGAAACCGCTTGCCGCCGATCGGTTTCACCGTCCGTGTACGAGTCGCTTGGTCGTGCGCGTCGATGCGCACCGCGGTGCGCTGCTGCGCGACGGCCGTGTCTGCCTGCGCCGCTCGCGGCCACGTTCTCGCCGACCCAATCGCTGACGTCAATTAGGAGCACGATTCCTATGGCCACATCGGCAGAACGACGTCTCCGTCCCAAGGAAGTCCGTCGCTTCGGCAGCTCCGCGAACACCATCAGCATTCCCGATCTGACCGAGATCCAGACGCGCAGCTACGAGGCCTTCCTGCAGTACGACATCCCGCCGCAAAAGCGCAAGGACCAGGGCATCGAAGGCGTGCTGCGCGAGATCTTCCCGATCGAGAGCTACGACAAGACGCTGCGGCTGGAATACATCCGCTACGAGCTGGGCAAGCCGCGCTACGAGCCGGACGAGTGCCGGCAGTTGCGGCTGACCTACGGCCGGCCGTTCCGCGTCTGGCTGCGGCTGACCAAGGAGCAGCCGATCGAGGAGGAAGTCTATCTCGGCGACATGCCGATCATGCTCGGCGGCGGCGAGTTCATCATCAACGGCGCCGAGCGCGTCGTGGTCAGCCAGTTGCACCGCAGCCCCGGCGTCGACTTCGTCAGCGAGATGGAAGCCGGCGAGCGCCGCCTGCACAGTTGCCGCATCATTCCCGAGCGCGGCAGCTGGATCGAGCTGAACGTCAGCAAGAAGGACACGCTCAGCGTCCGCATCGACCAGAGCGGCAAGTTCTCGGCCATGACGCTGCTGCGGGCGATGGACCCGAAGTACAGCCAGAACGCCGACCTGATCCGCGTGCTTCTACGACACCGCGACCGAGAAAGATCGTCGACGGCCGCAGCGTCGGCAAGATCGAAGGCAAGATCGCCGTCGACGACGTCGTCTATCCCGCCGGCAGCGACAAGGCCGGCGAAGTCATCCTCGAAAGCGGCCAGAAGATCACCAAGAACGCCGCCGAGATGATCTGCACCTCCGGCCTGACGTCGGTCGAAGTGATGCCCGACGTCCAAGGACCCGCTGATCTTCAACAGCCTGGCAGGAAGACAACACGGCCAGCCACGAAGAAGCGCTGCTGCGGATTTACCAGCGGCTGCGGCCGGGCAATCCGCCGCAGTTGGAAAAGGCCCGGGCCCTGTTCCACGAGAAGTTCTTCGACACCAATCGCTATCGCCTGGGCAAGGTCGGCCGCTTCCGCATCAATCGCAAGCTTGAAGCTGAACATTCCCGAAACGGAGATGACGCTCCGGCCCGAGGACCTGATCGCCGCCATCAAGTACCTGCTGCAACTGCGCGGCCGGCGATCCGGACGTCGAGATCGACGACATCGATCACCTGGGCAATCGCCGCCTGCGGACGATCGACGAATTGGCCTGCGACGAGCTGCGCAAGGGCTTCCTCAAGCTCCGCCGCACGGTGCAGGAGCGGATGAGCCTGAAGGACGTCGAGGACATGACGCCGCGCAGCCTGATCAATCCCAAGAGCATCTCGGCGGCGATCGAGTACTTCTTCGGCCGCGGCGAGTTGTCGCAGGTCGTCGACCAGACGAATCCGCTGTCGATGCTCACGCACGAGCGGCGGCTTGTCGGCCTTGGGCCCCGGCGGTTTGAATCGCAAGCGGGCCGGCTTCGAAGTGCGCGACGTGCACATTTCGCACTACGGCCGCATCTGCCCGATCGAGACGCCGGAAGGCACGAACATCGGTTTGATTTCCAGCCTGGCGATTTACGCCGGCGTCGACGAGTACGGCTTCCTGATCACGCCGTATCGCAAGGTCACACAAGGGCAAGCTGACGCGACGAAGTCGTCTGGCTGCGGGCCGACCAGGAGAGCGAAGCCTACCTGGCGCCGGCCGACACGCCGGTCGAGAACGGCCAGCTGCACGGGCGACAACATCATCGCCCGCTACCGCGCCGACTTCGAATTGGTGCCGATCGACAAGATCCAGTACATCGACGTCGCGCCGAGCCAGATGGTCGGCGTCTCGGCCGGGCTGATTCCGTTCCTCGAGCACGACGACGCCAACCGCGCGCTGATGGGTTCCAACATGCAGCGGCAGGCCGTGCCGCTGTTGGTCACCGAGCCGCCGATCGTGGCCACCGGCATGGAGCGCGACGTCGCCCAGAACTCCGGCATGATCGTGCGGCCGCGCAAGAAGGGAACGGTCACGCTACGTCGACGCCAACCGCATCGAGATCGGCGGCGAAGTCTACCCGCTGCGCAAGTTCGTCGGCCTCAACGAGCGAACCTGCCAGAACCAGAAGCCGATCGTCGAGCTGGGCCAGAAGGTCGAAAAGGGCGAAGTGATCGCCGACGGCGCCGCCACGTTCCAGGGCGAGTTGGCCCTGGGACGCAACGTGCTCGTCGGCTTCATGGCCTGGGACGGGTTCAACTTCGAGGACGCCATCATCATCAGCGAAGAGCTGGTCGAAGAACGACACCTACACCTCGATTCACATCGAGGAGTTCGACATCGAAATTCGCGAGACGAAGCTGGGCCGCGAGGAGTTCACGCGCGACATTCCGAACGTCAGCGAAAAGGCCCTGCGCAATCTCGACGAGAGCGGCATCGTCCGCATCGGCACCTATGTCCGCCCGGGCGACATCCTGGTCGGCAAGGTCTCGCCGAAGTCGAAGACCGAGCTGACGCCGGAAGAAAAGCTGCTGCACGCGATCTTCGGCCGCGCCGGCGAAGACGTGAAGAACGACTCGCTGGAAGTGCCCTCCGGCGTGGAAGGGATCGTGATCGACACGCAGAAGTTCTCGCGCCGCATGAGCCTGTCGCGAAGACGAACGCAAGGTGTTCGAAAAGGCACTGAAGGAGGCCGAAGCGCGAGGGCAACGCCCAGATCGCCGCAGCCTTCGGCGCCATGGTCGACGAGATGGAAGGCATCCTGCAGCGCCCGCTGACCGACGAAGACGGCACTCCGCTGGTCCGCGATCAAGAGCATCAAGTTCGTCGCCGAGCAGGCGCATGCGATTCAAGCTCGATGCGATCGACATCCGCAGTCCGCAGCGCAAGGCCGAAGTCGAGAAGACGTACAAGACGATCTGGCCGGCCGTCGAGGCCGCGATCGACGACCGCGATCGCAAGCTGAACACGATGAAGCGCGGCGACGAGCTGCGCAGCGGCGTGCTGCAGATGGTCAAGGTCTACGTCGCCACCAAGCGCGTGATCTCGGTCGGCGACAAGATGGCCGGCCGCCACGGCAACAAGGGTGTCATCGCCAAGATTCTGCCCAGGGAAGACATGCCCTTCCTGGCCGACGGCACGCCGGTGCAGATCCTGCTCAATCCGCTGGGCGTTCCGAGCCGTATGAACGTCGGCCAGATTCTCGAAACCCATCTGGGCTGGGCCGGCGCGATGCTTGGCTTCCAGGCGATTACGCCGGTGTTCGACGGCGCCACGGAAGAGGCCATCCGCAAATGCCTGACGGAAGCCAAGCTCCCGAAGCACGGCAAGGCCCAGCTGTTCGACGGCCGCACCGGCGAGCCGATCGAGCAGGAAACCACGGTCGGCTACATCTACATGTTGAAGCTGCACCACCTGGTCGACGACAAGGTCCATGCCCGCTCGACCGGCCCCTACTCGCTGATCACGCAGCAGCCGCTTGGGCGGCAAGGCCCGCTTCGGCGGTCAGCGATTCGGCGAAATGGAAGTCTGGGCGCTGGAGGCCTACGGTGCCGCCTACATCCTGCAGGAGCTGCTGACCGTCAAGAGCGACGACGTCGAAGGCCGCACGAAGATTTACGAATCGATGGTCAAGGGCGAGAACACGCTCGAGGCCGGCACGCCGGCCAGCTTCGACGTGTTGACCAACGAAATCCGCGGCTTGGCGTTGAACATGCAATTGGAAAAGCGACGCGATTTGACGAGCGGCCGATTGGACGAGCGTCGCGTTTGTATAGCGACCCGATTGTTCGAGACGAGGCACGACTCCCGTCCTGCGCGACGAGCTTTGGTTCCGCCGGACGACCCGCGATAAAGGAGCCTGATCCATGAGTACCGGCGAAAGCTCTTACGATCGGATTAACGACTACACGGCGGTCAAAATCAGCCTGGCCCGGCCGCACGATATTCGCAGTTGGTCGTTCGGCGAAGTGAAGAAGCCCGAGACGATCAACTACCGCACCTACCGTCCGGAAAAAGACGGCCTGTTCTGCGAGCGCATCTTCGGCCCGGAGAAGGACTGGGAATGCGCCTGCGGCAAGTACCGCGGCATGAAGTACAAGGGGATGATCTGCGATCGCTGCGGCGTGAAGGTGACGCATAGCCGCGTCCGCCGCAAGCGGATGGGCCATATCGAACTGGCCGCGCCGGTCGTGCATATCTGGTTCTTCAAGGCCATGCCCAGCCGGTTGGGCAACCTGCTGGACATGAAGACCACCAGCCTGGAAAAGGTGATCTACTTCCAGGACTACGTCGTCATCGATCCCGGCGACACGCCGCTCAAGAAGCAGCAGCTGCTCACCGAAGAAGAATATCGCGCCGCCCGCGAGACAGTACGGCGACGGCACCTTCGAAGCCGACATGGGCGCCGAAGCCGTTCGCAAGCTGCTGGTCGGGCTTGGACCTGGTGCAGCTCTCGAAGCGATCTGCGCGAAGACTTGCACGAGACCAACTCCAAGCAGAAGCAGAAGGACCTGATCAATCGGCTGAAGATCGTCGAGATCGATCCGCGATAGCGACAACAAGCCGGAATGGATGGTGCTGGACGTGATTCCGGTCATCCCGCCGGACTTGCGCCCGCTGGTGCTGCTCGACTCGGGCAACTTCGCCACGAGCGACTTGAACGATCTCTATCGCCGCATCATCAACCGCAACAACCGGCTGAAGAAGCTGGTCGATCTGAACGCGCCGGAAGTCATCATTCGCAACGAAAAGCGCATGCTGCAGCAGTCGGTCGATGCGCTGTTCGACAACAACCGCTGCAAGCGCCCGGTGCTCGGCTCGAGCAATCGCCCGCTCAAGTCGCTGACCGACATGATCAAGGGCAAGCAAGGCCGCTTCCGCGAAAACCTGCTCGGCAAGCGCGTCGATTATTCGGCCCGCAGCGTGATCGTCGTCGGTCCGACGCTGCGGCTGCATCAGTGCGGCCTGCCGAAGAAGATCGCGCTGGAATTGTTCCAGCCGTTCATCATCCGCCGGCTCAAGGAGCTGGGCCACGCCGACACGATCAAGAGCGCCAAGAAGATGCTCGAGCGCAAGGACGACGAGGTCTGGGATATTCTCGAAGAGGTGATCCGCAATCATCCGGTGTTGCTGAATCGCGCTCCGACGCTGCACCGCATGGGCATCCAGGCGTTCGAGCCGGTGCTCGTCGAAGGCAACGCCATCAAGCTCCATCCGCTGGTCTGCAAAGGCTTCAACGCCGACTTCGACGGCGACCAGATGGCCGTCCACTTGCCGCTGTCGATCGAGGCCCAGGTCGAAGCGCACACGCTGATGATGTCGACGAACAACATCTTCAGCCCGGCCAACGGCGCGCCGATCATCAGCCCGTCGCAGGACGTGGTGATGGGTTGCTACTACTTGACGATGATCGCTCCAGCCGCTCAGCAGGGCGAAGGCATGGTCTTCTCATCGCTCGAAGAAGTGCAGTTGGCCTACTCGCTGGGCGTCGTCGACACGCACGCGCGAATCAAGGTCCGCCTGCCGAAGCAACGCCGGCTCGAAGACCGACAACGAAGCGCTAGCCAAGCCCGGCGCGCTGATCGACACGACCGTCGGCCGCGTGATCTTCAATCGACGCTGCCCGACGGAATGCCGTTCTACAACATTCCGATGCGGTCGAGCGAGTTGGCGAAAGTCATCTCCGACTGCTATCAGATCCTCGGGCCGCCGGACGACGATCGACCTGCTCGACGACATGAACCGCCTCGGCTTCCGCAATAGCACACGCAGCGGCCTGTCGTTCGCCACCGACGATCTGATCACGCCGCCGAACAAGAGCAAGATCATCACCGACGCCGAGCGAGACGGTGCTCAAGATCCATAAGCTCTATCAACGCGGCATCATCACCGAAGGCGAGCGCTACAACCAGGTGCTCGACGCCTGGACGCACGCCCGCGAAAAGATCACCACCGAAATGATGACCGAGCTGGAAAACGATCATCGCCACGCCGGCTACGTCAACCCGATCTTCCTGATGGCCCACTCCGGCGCCCGAGGCGGCGTCGAGCAGATTCGCCAGTTGGCCGGCATGCGCGGTTTGATGGCCAAGCCGTCGGGCAAGATCATCGAAACGCCGATCAAGGCCAACTTCCGCGAAGGGCTGTCCGTGCTGGAATACTTCAGCTCGACGCACGGTGCCCGCAAGGGTTTGGCCGACACGGCTCTCAAGACGGCCGACTCGGGTTACCTGACGCGCAAGCTGGCCGACGTCGCCCAGAACGTCGTCATCACGATGCACGACTGCGGCACCACGCAGGGCATCACCAAGGGCGTGATCTATCGCGGTGAAAAGGTCGAAGTCGGCCTGGCCGATTCGATCCGCGGCCGCGTCAGCCGGGCCAACATCGTCAACCCGATCACCGACGAAGTGATCGTCCGCGAAAACGAGTTGATCACGCCGACGATCGCCCGCCGCATCGAAGAGCTCGGCCTGGAAAAGATCCAGGTCCGCAGCCCGATGACTTGCGACGCCACGCTCGGCATCTGCCGGCTGTGCTACGGCATGGACCTCTCGACCGGCACGCTGGTCGAAGAGGGCATGGCCGTCGGGATCATCGCCGCGCAAAGCATCGGCGAGCCGGGCACGCAGTTGACGATGCGCACGTTCCACATCGGCGGCACCGCGGCACGCGTCGATCGAAGAAAGCGAAATCCGGGCCAAGAAGACGGGCGTCGTCCAGTTCACGCGGCTGAAGGTCGTCCGCAACGACGCGGGCGAGCAGGTCGTGCTGACCCGCAACGGCGAAATCTCAGTTGTTCGACCCCAAGGGCCGCGAACTCGAGAAATACGAAGTTCCCGCCGGCGCGATCCTGCTGGTCGAGGAGAACCAGGAAGTCAAAGCCGGCACCGTCCTCTGCCAATGGGATCCGCATAGCATCCCGATTCTCGCCGAAGTCGGCGGCAAGGTCCGCTACGAAGACGTCATCGAAGGCGAAACCATGCGGATCGAAAAAGATCCAAGCGGTCACGTCCGCCGCATGATGCATCGAGCACAAGGGCGATCTCCATCCGCAGGTCGTGCTGGAAGACGCCACGCGGCAAGATTCTCGACTTCTACTACCTGCCGGAAAAGGCCTACATCGAAGTCAACGAAGGCGACCAGATCTCGGCCGGCACGTTGCTCGCCAAGACGCCGCGCGAAGTCTCCGGCACGCAGGACATCACCGGCGGTCTGCCGCGAGTCACCGAAATCTTCGAGGCCCGCAAGCCGAAGGACCCGGCCGTCATCGCCGAGATCGACGGCACGGTCGAGCTGCTCGGCGAAAAGCGCCGCGGCAAGCGAACGATCATCGTCCGCAGCGAAAGCGGCATCGAACGCGAGCATCTCGTGTCGCACGGCAAGCACTTGCGAGTTCACGCCGGCGACTTCGTCCGAGCCGGCGAGGCGCTGGTCGACGGCCCGCTCGTGCCGCACGACATCCTCCGCATCTCCGGCGAAGAGGCGGTGCAGCAGTACCTGGTCCGCGAAATTCAGAACGTCTACCGCAGCCAGCGCGTCGAAATCGACGACAAGCACATCGAGATCATCGTCTCCCAGATGCTGCGCAAGGTGCGCATCGAAAGCGTCGGCGATACCGGCTTGCTGCCCGGCAGCGTGATGGACAAATTCGAGTTCCGCGCCGTGAACCAGAATCTGGCTCAGTTGCGTGAAGATCACGCGAAAAGGGCGACAGCGATTTCGCCGTCGGCACGATCGTGCCGAAGGATGCGCTCGAGCAAGTCAACGCCCAGATCGAAGCTCTCGGCGGCGAGCCATGCCAAGGGAACCAAGCCCAAGCCGGCCACCGCCAGCACGCAGCTTCTCGGCATCACGAAGGCGGCGGTGCAAAGTTCCAGCTTCATCTCGGCCGCGAGCTTCCAGGAAACCACCAAGGTGCTCACCGAAGCGGCCCTGGCCGGCAAGGTCGACCACCTGGTCGGTCTGAAGGAAAACGTGATTCTCGGCCACTTGATCCCCGCCGGCACCGGCTTCCATACCTTCCAAGAGCTCGGAAGTGCGCATCCGGAAGGAAGCCCTCGAAGCCTTGGCCCACGAGCCAGAACGCGTCCTGCCGCGCCACTTCCCGCTCTTGGAAACCGGCGATGCCGCGGGCAAAACCGCCACGGCCGAAGCCCCCGTCGCCACCACCCTCGATGCCCTCTTGGGCGGCGATGGCAAGGCCGGGAAGGGGTGAGCGATCGAACCATGATGCAAATGTGTGGTACGATAGTGGATTGAGAATCGATCGTCGCAAGCGGAGATTCAAGCCATGAACTGGGAAGAACGAATCGCCGTCGACCCCAAAGTGTTGGTTGGCAAGCCGGTGGTGAGGGGCACGCGATTGGCCGTCGAGTTCATCATCGATTTGCTGGCTCAAGGGTGGAGCGAGCAACAAATTCTCGACAGCTATCCCGGTCTCAGCCATGAGGATATTGCGGCCTGCCTGCACTACGCCAGCGACGTATTGAAGAGCGAGCGAGTGTATCTCACCGCGGGTTGACCGATGCGACTAGTGGCCAACGAGAACTTCCCCGGCCCGGCGGTCGAAGCGTTGCGGGCCGCCGGGCACGATGTTTTGTGGGCACGGACCGACATGGCCGGCAGTCCCGACGAGCAAATCCTGCACGCGCTCAGGCGGACCGGCGCGTGCTTCTCACTTTCGACAAAGACTTCGGTGACTTGGCGTTTCACGCGAATTTGCCGGCGGAGTGCGGGGTGTTGCTGTTTCGCATTTCCGTTCCATCGCCCGCCGTGGCTGCCCGACGGGCGGTCGAGGTGCTTGGACAGCGGACCGATTGGGTCGGGAATTTCGCGGTGGTCGGAGACGATCGCATCCGGCTTCGCCCGCTTCCGGCCGCGAAAAAGCCGGGCAGCGCGGGCCAGCCTTGATCGTGAAAAACGGTCGCAAAGATGAGAAAAGGGACGAAAATTCGCGTTGCAAGGAAGTCCCTGGAACACGCTTGCCTGTGCTGGAATTCGGGTGGCCGACCTACCCCGTGTCTTTCGTCAGCACCTCAAGGTACTCGTGGTAGGCATAAACGCGGTCGCGTTGCTTGCCGGTCGTTTCGTGCATGATGTTCGCTTGTTGCAATGCGGCGATTGCCTTGGCGGCAGTGGGCTTCGTCGTGTCGAGAAGTTCGATCGTCCGTTGTAGAGTCAAGATCGGATGATTCGGCAGTTGATCGAATAAGCGGATCGCGGCAATCGTTGCGGCGCGAATGCGAAGCAGCGCCTGCCGATCTTTGTTCAGCAACGTGAAAAGTCGCTGGGCGGTCGCCACGCCGTCGTCGGCAGATTCTCGAACGCATTCCAAGAAGAACACTGACCAGCCTTCCCAATCGCCATCGGTTCGCACTGCCGATAATCGGCGATAGTATTCCGCGCAATGGCGCATGAACGCCAGGCTCAAGTAGAGCAGCGGCGCGGGAAGCAAACCCCAATGCTCCACGAGCAGCGCGATGAGCAACCGGCCGATGCGGCCATTGCCGTCCAGGAATGGGTGAATCGTTTCGAATTGGGCGTGCGCCAATCCTGCCCGTAGTAACGGCGCGAGCGGGTCGTCGCCGTGCAGCCAGCGGTCCAGGTCGGATAAGGCTTCGTGGACGAACTGCGGGGGAGGTGGAACGTAGACCGCATTGCCGGGGCGCGTGCCGCCGATCCAATTTTGCGAGGTGCGGATTTCGCCCGGCTGCTTCTCCGCGCCGCGAACCCCCTGCATCAATCGCTTATGCACGGCGCAAAGCAAGCGGCTGCTGATCGGCAGCCCCTTCGGCCGGCGAATCTCCTTGCGCAAAGGCCAACGCATGGACGTAATTGCAGATTTCCAAAACGTCGTCGAGGCGGTCGGTCTTGTCGGTGGCCTCGTAGCTGAGAACATCGTGCAGCGTGGCCTGCGTCCCTTCGATTTGCGAGGAGATGACTGCTTCCTTGCGGACAAAGCCGTACAAGAACCACTCGGCGCTCGGCACCATCGCGCCGGCCACGGCCAGGCGGCCGAGCGCGGCATTGGCCTCGGCCAACACAGCCGCGACGGCGCCATCGACGACGAGAGGCGGATCGCGCGGCGGCAAAGGATGCGGCACGAAAGCTCGCACCTCCTCGCCGCTCGCCTTCGAGATTTGGTAAACGCCGGTGATTCGAGCCATCGTTGGTTAAGCCTGCTTTCCCAGACCACGTCGCTAGTAAAGAACGCTTTACTAACGTCGGCCGCTAGTAAAGCATACTTTACCAAAAAAGACAGCGGTGGTCGTTCGCGCCCGCCTTGACACCAGCCGGCAATCCGATAACTTAAGGGATTCAATACGGTCATCTATTGCCGATCAATTCCCAGCCAAAATCCGTGCCCTGATGCCCACGATCAATCAACTCGTTCGCAAAGCTCGCAAGCCGCCCCGGAAGTTCAGCAAGTCGCCGGTGTTGGATCGCTGTCCGCAAAAGCGGGGCGTCTGCTTGCAGGTCAAGACGATGACTCCCAAGAAGCCGAATTCCGCCCTGCGGAAGATCGCCCGCGTGCGGCTGTCGAACGGCAAGGAAGTGACCGTCTACATCCCCGGCGAAGGGCACAGCCTGCAGGAACACTCGATCGTGCTGGTGCGCGGCGGCCGCGTGCGCGATCTGCCGGGCGTGCGCTATCACATCGTCCGCGGCGCGCTCGACACGCTGGGCGTCGAAGGCCGCAAGCAATCGCGCAGCTTGTACGGCGCGAAGAAGTCATAAATGGCGACGTCACAAGCTGCAAGTCGTGAACCGCGAACTTGCCAACCGACTCAGCCTCGGCAAACTTTCACCAAACACTACAGACCATTTGTCACTCACTCGAGCGATCTGCTATGGGTCGCATCACCGCCAGCCGCGAGTACTCTGAAGCCCGATCCTCGCTACGGCTCGCTGCTGGCCAGCAAGTTCATCAACTGCCTGATGCACGACGGCAAGAAGAGCACCGCCCAGCAGGTGTTCTACGACGCGCTGGACATCGTCAAGGAAAAGGTGCACGGACGCCGAGCCGATCGAGGTCTTCACGCAGGCCGTCGAGAACGTCAAGCCGGCGATCGAAGTCCGCTCGAAGCGCGTCGGCGGTGCCGCCTACCAGGTGCCGATGCAGGTCAACCGCAACCGGCAGCAGTCGCTGGCGATCCGCTGGATTCTGCATGGCGGTCCGCGAGAAGAAGGGCCGGCCGACGCACGAGAAGCTGGCCGAGGAATTGATGGCCGCCTACAACCGCGAAGGCGCCGCGATGTCGCAACGCGAAAACGTCCACCGCATGGCCGACGCCAACAAGGCCTTCGCCCACTTCGCCTGGTAAGATCGGCCGAAGATCATGCCGCCGTGCCGAAGGCACGGATTGCTTCGCAGGCTCGGCCATGGTTCAGCGCTCGACTGGGGCGCTAGGGACTAGGGTTTCGCGGCCGTACTCGGCACTAGTCGCTGTACGCCTCTGGCCTTCGCTAGACGCACCTGGCCGCGTCTGGCATTTCGGCCCGCTACGGCGTTCACCGATTCACGCGTCATGGCTGCTCGCACAGCTCGACACAACCTTCGCAACATCGGCATCATCGCCCACATCGACGCCGGCAAGACGACGGTCACCGAGCGGATGCTCTACTACACCGGCGCCAGCCACAAGATGGGCGACGTCGACAAGGGCACCACCGTCACCGACTTCGATCCCGAGGAGCAGGAGCGCGGCATCACGATCTACTCCGCCTGCGTCACGTTTCGCTGGCACGACGTGATCGTCAACCTGATCGACACGCCCGGCCACGTCGATTTCACGGCCGAGGTCGAGCGCAGCCTGCGCGTGCTCGACGGCGGCGTGGTCGTGTTCAGCGCCCGCGAAGGGGTCGAGGCGCAGAGCGAAACGGTCTGGCGGCAGGCCGACAAGTACGACGTGCCGCGGCTGGCGTTCATCAACAAGATGGACCGCGAAGGGGCCGATTTCTACGGCACGCTCGACGAGATTCGCGAGCGGCTGGACGCCAATCCGGTGGCGATTCAGATTCCCGTGCGGCGTCGGCCCGCCGCACGTGCCAGACGCCGTTTCGCGGCGTCGATCGATCTGGTCGCGATGAAGCTGCTGACGTTCACGCCGGAGAGCCAGGGCGCGGAAGTCGTCGCCAGCCGACATTCCCGGCCGAGCTGCACGACGAGGCCGAACTGTGGCGCGAGCAGATGCTCGAACAACTGTTCGACTACTCGCAACGAGCTGGCCGAGCTGGTGCTGGACGAAGTCGCCGGTGCCCGCGGAGCTGATCCGCCGCGTGCTCCGCGAGGCGACGCTGCACCGGCTGATCGTGCCGGTGCTGTGCGGCTCGGCGCTCGACCACATCGGCATTCAGCCGCTGCTGGACGCGCGTGACGTACTATCTGCCCAGCCCGGCCGACCTGCCGCCGGTCGAAGGCGTCAATCCGAAGAAGCCCGACGCCAAGATCAGTCCGCAAGCCCGATCCCGACGAGCCGTTCTGCGGCCTGGTGTTCAAGATCCTGGCCGACAAGCACGGCGACCTGTACTACGTGCGGATCTACTCCGGGCGGCTGAAGGCGAACAGCCGCGTCTACAATCCCGGCAAGGACAAGAAGGAAAACGTCAGCCCAGCTCTGGCACATCCAGGCCGATCGCCGCGAGCAGGTGCCGCTGGCCGAGGCGGGCGACATCGTCGGCATCATCGGCCTGCGGAACTCGATCACCGGCGACACGCTCTGCGACTCCGCCGAGCCGATCCTGCTGGAATCGATTCAGTTTCCCCGAGACGGTCATCTCGATGGCCATCGAGCCCGAGACGTCGCTCGAGCGCAAGAAGCTGGCCGACGCGCTCGAGATGATGAAGCGGCAGGACCCGACGTTCCGCGCCCACGAAAACGAGGAGACCGGCCAGACGCTGATCAGCGGCATGGGCGAGCTGCACCTGGAAGTGATCAAGCACCGCCTGCTGCGCGATTTCAATCTCAACGTGCGCGTTCACAAGCCGCGGGTCAGCTACCGGGAAACCGTCGCGGCAGCCGGCCGAAGCCATCGGAAAATGCCATCGCCAGATCGGCGGAGCGACGTTGTTCGCCGAAGCGAAAGTGCGCGTCACGCCGCGCGACAACAACAAGCCGGCCCACGTGTTCACGAATTGGTTCAGCGAAGACCGCCCCTGTACGGAATGCGATTGCGACGCTGCTTTCGTCGTTGAAGGAGCACGCCGAAGGGGGCGGTTTGCTTGGATGCCCGTTGTGGAATTGCTCGATCGAGCTGCTCGAATACCCGCTTCCGGAGCCGATTCCGACGAAGTGCGCGCTACGAATCGCCGCGGCCGATGCGTTCAATCGAGTGTTGGAAGCGGCCGGCGTCGTGTTGCTGGAGCCGATCATGGCGGTCGAGGTCACCACGCCCGACGATCATTTGGGCGACGTGATCAACGATCTGCAGCAGCGCCGGGCGATCATCACCAGCACGCAGAATCGCGGCGTGATTACGGTCGTCGATGCCGAAGCGCCGCTGGCGGCGATGTTCGGCTATTCGATGGCCGTGCGCAGCTTGAGCCAAGGTCGCGCGAGCTTCTCGATGGAGCCCCTGAAATACGGCCCAGCGCCGCCGGAGGTGCGCGAAGGATTTTTGTGAACACGAACACGCGCGAAACCGCAAGCGAGCTTCGCGCGTTGCCGCCACATGGATGTTAGCGGCGACGGACACACGCCTGTCAATAACAAGGGATTGTTATGTTGAAGACGAGTATCGACACTCGGACCCGCACGGACGCGGAGTCGATCGAATCCGACCCGCTCTTGCGACTGTATCGCTGGATGCTGTTGAGCCGGCAGCTCGATATGGCCAAGGCCGATCTGGTCAACCGCGGCGAGGCGTTCTTCCATATCTCCGGCTGCGGCCACGAGGGAATGGCGGCACTGCACCTGCATCTCACTCCCAACGATTGGCTCCATCTGCACTATCGCGACCAGGCGCTCGCGCTGGCGAGGGGCGTTCCGCCGGAAGTGTATTTGAACAGCGTCCTCTGCAACAGCGGCTCGTATTGCCACGGCCGGCAGATGAGCGCCATGTTGAGCTATCAGCCGCTGAATATCCTCAGCACCACGACCTCGGTCGGAAATAGCGGCTTGCAGTCGGTCGGCGTTGCCATCGAATTGAAGAATCGCGAGGGCCGGCCGATCGTCGTCTGCTCGGTCGGCGATGGCACAAGCCAGCAAGGCGAAGTGATGGAAGCGTTTGCCGAAGCGGCGCGAATCGACGTGCCGGTGTTGTTCGTCGTCGAAGACAACGGCTTTTCGATTTCGACGCCCACCGCCGGCAAGACGTTTTACTCGCCGTCGCGCGGCGCCGCCGAGCCGCAAGATTTTTACGGCCTGCCGATCCATCACCTCGACGGCCGCGACGTCGCCGCCTGCTATCGCCAACTCGGGCCGATCATTGAAAATACTCGCGCGACGCAACGTGCCGCCATCGTCGTCTTTCGCGTCGAACGCCTGGCCGACCATTCCAACGCCGACGATGAGCGCACGTATCGCAGTGAAGATAGCCGCCGCGCCGTGCGCGAGACGGGAGATCCGATCCAAAACCTCGCGCTGCAATTGCTCGGACGCGGAACTCCGCAAACCACGATCGACGCGATCGAGGAAAGCGTTCGCGGCGAAATTCTGGCGGCCGTCGAGCATTCGCTGATGGTCGAACAGCCGCAGGTCGTGTTCGATGCCAAAGCCGAGCTTCGTCCGAGCCTGACGTCGCTGGCCTCGGAATATCGCGGCGACGGCGGCCCGGCGAATATCACGATGCTCGAAGCCATTCGAGAGGTGCTGCGCGGCCGGCTGGCCGCCGAGCCGCGCGTGTGCTTGTTCGGCGAGGACATTGAAGATCCGAAGGGAGATGTTTTCGGCGTGACGCGCGGATTATCGACCGCGTTTCCCGGCCGCGTGGTCAATTCGCCGCTCAGCGAAGCGACGATCGTCGGCGTCAGCATCGGTCGGGCGCTTGCCGGTGCGCGGCCGGTCGCGTTCTTGCAATTCACCGATTTTCTCCCGGTGACGTTCAATCAGATCATGTCGGAACTGAGCACGATGCACTGGCGATCGGTCGGCGAATGGAATTGCCCAGTGATCGTCATGGCGGCCTGCGGCGGTTATCGCCCCGGCCTTGGCCCGTTTCACTCGCAGACGATGGAATCGATTGCCGCGCACCTGCCGGGCGTCGATGTGTTCATGCCGGCGACCGCGACCGACGCCGCGGGTTTGCTCAATGCGGCCTTCGAGTCGCCGCGGCCGACGCTGTTTCTCTATCCGAAGGTCTGCCTCAATGATCGCAACACGACGACTTCCGCCGACGTGCAAAAGCAACGTGTCCCGATCGGCAAGGCTCGCTTCGTCGCGCGCGGCGATCATCTGACGATCGTCGCCTGGGGCAGCACCGTGCAGCTTTGCGAAAAAGCCGCGGCCGCGATCGAAGCGGTCGGGATGAACGTCGATCTGATCGATCTGCGATCCATCTCCCCTTGGGACCGCGAGGCGGTGATCGAATCGGCCGAGCGGACCGGCAAATTGCTGGTCGTGCATGAAGACAATCTGACCTGCGGTTTCGGCGCCGAGGTCGTGGCGACGGTTTCCGAAGCGGCCTCGCGCCGCGTGGTCGCTCGCCGAGTCACCCGGCCCGACACGTATGTGCCGTGCAACTTCTCGAACCAACTCGAAATCCTGCCGTCGTTCAAGCGGATCCTCACGACCGCCGCCGAACTTCTCGATCTCGATCTGACGTGGACAATGCCGACCAGCGCGACCGACGGCGTGTACGTCGTCGAGGCGATCGGCGCGAGCCCCGCCGATCAGGCCATCACGATCGTCGAATGGGCCGTCGCGCCGGGACAGCGCATCGCGGCCGGCGATCATTTGGCCGTCGTCGAGGCCGACAAAGCGGTGACTGATCTCAGCGCTCCGGTGAGCGGAATCGTTGGCAAGCTAATCGTGGCGCCAGGGCAATCGGCTCGAATCGGCGTCCCGATCGCGGAAATCGTCCCGGAAAACAAGAGCCGGCGGCAGCGGCAAACGACTCGAGAAGAGTCCGGCACGCCCCTGCTCCGCCGCCGCCTGAAAATCTTCCCGATCCACGAATCCGCGCTTCCCGCGGCCGAATTGCTCGTCGGCATGTCGGTTCCTTATGCGGCACAAGGAAGCCGATTGGTGACGAACGACGAATTGGTTCCTCGCTTCCGGGGAAAAACGGCCGAGGATATCGTGCGTGGAACCGGCATTCGCGCGCGTCATTGGCTCGCCGACGGGCAGCCGATGTTGGCGATGTTGATGCAGACCGTTCGCGCGGCGCTGGCCGGCGAAGGCCTTGAGCCGCACGACCTCGATCTGATCGTGTGCAGCACGAGCACTCCGCCGTTTGCGACTCCGACGACCGCCTGCCTCGTGTTGAACGAGTTGAGCAAGCTGGGCGAAACTCTGGAGATCCCCGCCTACGATCTGTCGGCGGCCTGCACCGGCTATCTGTACGCAATGGCCTCGGCCCACGATTTCCTCCGCGCCCGGCCTGACGCCAAAGTCTTGGTGCTGACGGCCGAAGCGATGTCGCGCGTCGTCGATCCGGCGGATTTCGATAGCGCGATTCTGTTCGGCGACGCCGCATCGGCAACGGTTTTGTATGGCGACGATAGCGTCGGTCGAGCGCGTGCCATCGTGCGCCGGCCGGTGCTCTCCGCGAAAGGCGAAGATGGAACGGTGTTGAGCGTTCCGGCCGCCGGCTGGGGAGGCTATCTAAAAATGAACGGCAAGAAAGTGTTTGCCGAGGCCGTCAAGCAGATGGCCGCCATCTTGAAGCGAGCTTGTTCGGAAGCCGGCATTCAGCCGGGCGAATTGAATCTGGTCGTCCCGCATCAGGCAAACGCGCGGATCGTCGAAGCGGTCCGTCAGCGTGCCGGCATCAGCATCGAGCGGATGGTGAACGACATCGGCGACACGGGCAACACCTCGTCGAGCACGATTCCGCTCTGTCTGGCGAATCTATTGGCGACGCAAACTCCGTCGAACAAGGTCGGCCTTTGCGCTTCGGCGCGGGGTTCACGATGGGGGCTGCCATCCTGGAGTTGCCGGCCCCCGCGCTGGCGCGAGCGGCTTGAACCGAGGATCCCGCCGCATCACTCCCTCTCGCCGCCTTCGATCCGCTCGCGGCGCAATTCGCCTTCGTGCCGGCGCTGGAGGTCGGCGATATACGGATCGGCCCAGGGGAGCAACGTGCCCGACGACTGGCTTGCGCGTTGCGAAACTCGCCCAAACGTTTGCCGCGGCGGCAGCGCGTGCGGCGCGGTGCGGTGAAGCGATGCGTGTGGCGTCATGACTCGGCCTGCGGTCATCGGGCGATGTCGGGCCATGGTGTGACTCTTCAACGACGATCGATGTTGTTGCATCAACATGGCGTGGTCCCTCGCGTTACGTGACACAGGACAATCCGAACCGACGATGGGTTCGTTTTCGTTGCGGGTGCTTATAGCAACTCACGGGCCAAGCCAGTCGATTGCCGAGCGAAGCGGACGATTCGACGATCGCTGGCAAACTCTTACCGTCCGAGGAGCAATGACTTACGGCGATTTGACAAAAGCCGAAACACGTGCCTTCGGAAGCGCTAGCAGATCGTCAATGGCGGCAATATTTTCAATCCGCCCATGGCGAAGACCGTCCGCTGTGAATTGCCGGCGGCCAGCTCTTGTGCCGCTGGGTGCCACTGGGCCGACGACTGGGAGGCGCTGACGAACGACTGGGTGGCACTGGCCAGCGCAGTCGGCCAGTGCGAGCGTGCGGGCGGTGAGAACCAATCGAAGAATGTCGTCCGGCAGGGTGAGTTGAAACGCGACGTCCTGCCAACGGCTGCTGAATTTTGGCAAATCCAGCTACCACGATGGCACGCCGCCATTGCTCATGCCGCGGCTTTCTTCTCTGCCGCCGGAGCGGCTTCGGCCGGCTTGTGTTCGAGATAGTCCAGCGCTCGTTGCAATTGCGGATCGATGGCCGGCGTGGTTTCGGGCCGCGGATGCTCGGTCGCGGCGACCGGCGGCTGCGAGCGATGGACGACATCGCGCGCGGCGCGATCCTTCAGCCAGTCTTCCGTTTCCTTCTCGCTCATTTTGACGACAAAGCCCTTGTCGGGCGTCACTCCCCATTCGTCCGTGTCCTTGGAGTCTTTGTGGCGATGGATGTTCTTGTTGCTCGGGCGCCAAAAGGTGGCCGTGGTCAACTTCAGCACTCCATTGCCCTTCACGGAAATGATGCGCTGCACGGTTCCCTTGCCGAACGATCGCGTGCCGCAGATCACGGCTCGATGGTAGTCTTGCAGGCAAGCGGAAACGATTTCGCTGGCGCTGGCGCTGTAGCCGTCGATCAGCACGACCATCGGCACGTCGGTGCAAACCGCCGGACCATGCGTGACCTCTCTCTCCTGCACTTTGCCATCGCGGCCGCGGGTGGTGACGACCGTTTCGCCGGGCGGACTGAAGAAGCTGCACACGTCAACGGCCGCATCGAGCCGGCCGCCCGGATCGCCGCGCAGGTCGAGCACGAGGCCCTTGAGCTTATCGATGTCGAGCGATTTGAGCGCCGCTTGCATTTCCTCGGCCGTCCGGTCGCCGAAGGCATGGATGCGGATGTAGGCGATCTCGGGATTCGCGGCGAGATGGAAGTTCCAGGAATCGTCGGCGTTGCGGCTATCTCCCAGAACCGAGTCGACTTTGATCTCGGTGCGCTTGAGCGTGACTTGAATCGGCTCGGCATGGCCGGGGCGGGCCAATTCCAGCCGCACCGAAGTGCCGATCGGGCCGCGGATCAGTTTGGTCGATTCCTCCAGCGTCAGGTCGGCCATGCCGCTCTTGTCGGTCTTGACCACGCGATCGTCGATCCGCGTCAGCCGGTCGCCGGCCAGAATATCGGCTTCATAAGCCGGCGAACCCACGATCGTGCCGCGCACGACGATTTGCCCCGTCTTCGGTTCCTCGCCCACTTCGATGCCCACGCCGCCATACCGCTGATCGATGATCGACAGCAGTTTCGCCTTGGCGTCTTCGGGCTCGTAGAACTTGGAATTCTCGTCGAGTGTCTGCAGCATCCCATTGACGGCCGCGTCGAACAGTTCGTCGTTATCGACCCGTTTGACGTAATACTGATCGATCTTATTCATCACCTCGGAGAAATAACGCCCATACCGATTGTGATCGGTCGCGCTATAGCAGGCCAACGACCCGACGGCCATGGCGAGGATGAAGAGATAATTGCGACGGGGCATGGGAGGAAGGGGCTAGGGGCTGGTGACGAAGAAGCTGAAGCAGCGATGCATTTTATCGTAGCACGCGCGATGGTTCGAAAGGAACAGTGCGGGGCAATTAACGTGTGGTCTTGTGGCGACCAAATCTTCGTCCCCTAGCCCCTAGCCCCTGTTCCCTAGCCCCTTCTTCAAGGCACCGGCAGCAAAAACGCGTGCTGCTCGTACAGGCTCCAAACTCCGTGCCAAGCGGCGAATTGGCTGAAGAATAGGATCACGACGTAGATGAACACCAGCGGCAGCATTCCGAGCCGGCCCAGGATTCGAGTCAGCCAGAAACGCGGGATTACGTGCTTTGCCGCGCGGGAATAGGCCCAGCCGGTGGCGAGCCGGGCCGGAAAAATCAGCACGACGAACAACAGCGCCGGAAACCAACTCACTTCGCGCGGCAACAGTTCGATCTTCAATAGATACAGTGGAATCGCCGTGGCCAGCGTCATCAATAGCGCCAGCCAAAACGCCAGCGGCGCCGCGCGAAATACGGCCCGCACCTTGCGCACTTCGAAGATCGCGCCGAACCGGTCCGCCGCCGCAAATCGAGCTTGCAGAAACGGCAGATAACAGAGCACGATCGCCAGCCATATCGCGCCGACAACGGCCAAAATCGGCACGGCGCACCACAACACGATCAATGTGATCGGCGGCACCAACCAAACCAACGTGCCGAGCCCGCCTTGCACGCCGAGCCGAAAATAATGCGGCAGCCGCAAACTGACGACGAAATTCCACAAACCGTCGCGCACCGCGGCGTAACCGGCCGGCGTGAGCAGCCGCACGATTCGCATGGGATTCGGCGGAATCAAAAAACTCCGCAGCCGGCCGCCACGCAGCAGCCAGCAAACGACATGCAGTCCGGCGAGCGCGACGAGCAAGATCAGCAGCCGGCCCAAGCCTCGCGCGGCGGGCGACCCGGGATGAATCAGCAGTGCGTCGTTCCACAGCGAGGCGACGAATTCCAGCGGCAAGATCAGAATCGCCAGCACGAGCAAGATGCCGCCGAGCCGTGCCGCCTTGCGCACTCCGACGAAGCCATCGCGAATCCGCCCCGATCGGGCAATGCGGCCGGTCGCTTCCAAGAAATAGCCGAGCGTCAGAATTCCGGCGACGGGAATTGTCGCCAGCACCGCCAGCCCGATCATTAACGCGGCCGCCCCGGCGATCCATTCGGCAATCGAGTGAATGGCGCCGAGCGTCCACCGCACTGGCCGGCGACGGGCTGGTGGCGCAATGCTCATTTCCGGCGAAGCCAACTCGGGGGCCATTTCGGCGACGGCGATCTCGGGAGCGTTTGGCATTGGAGAGCAACCCGCCGGCATTTGACCTGTTTTCGACGCCTTCTCTATGCTCAATATCCGCAATTCGCTCGATTTTCTCAAATCTTAGGACAATAGTTGGCCCGATTGGGCGAAAAGACATAATAGAATGGACACCAGCGGCCCACCGGCGGCTAGCGCCTAGCCGCTCACACATCGGGCGACGACGTGAGCGGCTAGGCGCTAGCCGCCGGTGTTTTGCGTACTCCCTGCTCCTGGCTCCTGGCTCCCTGCTCCCGGCCTCACCATGTGGGCACGAAACCTATTGTTTTTCGGCGTTTGCATCGGCGTTGCCGCGATCACGGCCGCTTCGTTGTTGCCGCCGAACCACGCGGTCCTCGAAAAGAAATGGCCTCATGCGGCCGCGAGCGACGACCTGCGAACCTCGATCGCGGCGGTTGACGATGCACTGGCAAAATCGTCGAAGTCGGCCGGCGCGGTCGCGGCCCGCGCCCCGATCTGGCGATCGCCCGGCGGATGTCGCTCGCGCTCACCGGCACGATTCCGTCGCTGGAAGAGATTCGCACGTTCGAATCGCAGCCCGACGGCGAACGGCTCACGCGCTGGCTCGAGCATCTGTTGGCGGATCGCCGGTATTCGGATTACGTGGCCGAGCGGCTGGCGCGAACGTATGTCGGCGTCAACGATGGTCCGTTTCTGATTTACCGACGGCGGCGATTCGTCGCCTGGCTTTCGGATCAATTGACGGCGAACCGGCCATTCGACGCAATGGTGCGCGACGTGATCGCCTCCGACGGTCTGTGGACCGACACGCCCGCCGTGAATTTCATTTCCGTCACGATCACCGAGGAGCAGCACAAACGGGCCGACGAGAATCGGCTCGCTGGCCGGGTCGCTCGGGCGTTTTTGGGAGTGCGGCTCGATTGTGCGCAATGCCACGACCATCCGTTCAATCCTCGCTGGACGCAAGCGACGTTCCAAGGGCTCGCCGCGTTCTTCGGCAACACAACGCAGGGCTTCACCGGCATACGCGATATGCCAGGCGTTTATGAAGTCGAGGACCGCAAGACGGGCACGAAACAAACCGTGACGCCGGCGGTTCCGTTTCAGGCCGATTTGCTGGCGGATCATGGCGGGCCGCGGAAGCGGTTGGCGGCTTGGATCACGAACCCGAAGAATCGAGCGTTCGCGCGCGTGACCGTGAATCGAGCCTGGGCGCTGATGTTCGGCCGGCCAATCGTGGAACCGATCGACAGCATTCCGCCGGATGGCGACGCGCCGCCGGCGCTCGACCGATTGGCCGACGATTTCATCGTGCATGGTTACGACTGGCGGCGATTGATTCGAGTGATTGCCGGCACGGCGGCGTTTCAGCGCGATAGCCGCGAAGATGATTCGAGTGCCGAAGCTTCCGGCGACGCATCGACGGCCGCGGCCAAAGCCCCCGCGGCCAAAGCTCCCGCCGTTTGGTCGCGATTCCCGCTCTCTCGGTTGCGGCCCGAGCAAGTCGTGGGCAGTTTGCTGCAGGCTTCGCGGCTGCATACCATCGATCAGGATTCAAGCATTCTGGTGCAATTCGGCCGCGCGATCGGCGAGAAGGATTTCGTTCGCCGTTATGGCGACGCCGGCGAAGATGAGTTTGCCGAGCGCGGCGAGACGATCCCGCAACGGCTGCTCTTGATGAACGGCCAGTTGGTCGACGATAAAACTCACGAAGACCTGCTGGCCAACGCCGCGACGCGGATTGCAAGGCTGGCGCCCGACGACGCGACGGCGGTCGAAACGAGTTATCTGGCCGTGCTCACGCGGCGGCCGACTGCCGGAGAACTGGATCATTTCAAATCCCGATTGGCCGGCACGACCGGCGCCGCCCGCAGCGCGGCGATGGCCGACCTGTTTTGGACGTTGTTCAACTCAACGGAATTCTCATGGAACCATTAACATCCGTTTCTCGTGGTCGTCCTTGTGTCGGCCCTGACCCTTTGGCCGTGGCGTTCAACCGGCGCAGTTGGCTGCGCAGCGCGGCCGGGCTTGGGGGCGCGGCATGGCTGACGGCCGTCGCTAATGTGCTCGCCGACCAGCCGACGCTTGGCCGACATCAGCCCGCCCAATCGATTATCTTGCTTTGGATGGCCGGCGGGCCGAGCCAATTGGAAACCTTCGACCCGCACCCGGGCCACGCGATTTCCGGCCCGACGCAAGCCATCGACACCGCGCTGCGCGGCGTGCAGTTGGCCGAGGGTTTTGAACGCGTCGCCGCTGAGATGGGTTCGATCTCGCTGGTGCGATCGCTGGTGAGCAAGGAAGGCGATCACGAGCGGGGAACCTACCTGGTCAAAACCGGCTATCGGCCCGATCCGACGGTGATCCATCCGTCGCTCGGTGCGATATGCTGCCACGAGCTTTCGCCGGGAAAGACGGAAATCCCGCGGCATATTTCCATCCTGCCGGGCCAATGGCCGAGCCGCGGCGGATTTTTGGGCGATCAATACGATGCATTCAAGACATTCGACCCGCGCGAAAAAGTGCCCGACATCGCCTCGCGAGTCGCGGCGGCGCGCGTGCGGGAGCGGTTGGACGATTTGCAAGTCGTTGAGCAAACTTTTGCCGCCGGACGCCATCGCGACGTCGCCGCGACGCACCACGAAGCGACGATGGCCGACGCGCGGCGGATGATGACCTCCGAGCAATTGAAGGCGTTCGACGTCGCCAGCGAATCGGCGGCATTGCGGGCCGATTACGGCGACACGCCGTTCGGCCGCGGCTGCCTCGCGGCGCGGCGGTTGATCGAAGTCGGCGTGCGCTGCGTCGAGGTGACGCTCAGCGGGTGGGACACGCACGCCAAGAATTTCACCGGCCATCGCGAGCAATTGCGAACGCTCGATCCGGCGCTCGCGGCGCTTATCAAGGATTTGCGCGGCCGCGGGCTATTGGAGCGGACAGTCGTGATGTGCGGCGGCGAATTCGGCCGCTCGCCGGCAATCAATCGGCTCGATGGCCGCGATCATTGGCCGCACGGATTCAGCATGGCATTGGCCGGCGGCGGACTGCGCGGCGGCGCGGTGATCGGGGCGACCGATCCCGAGGGAAGCAAGACAGTCGCCGATCCGCATTCGATCGGCGACGTGCATGCGACGGTGCTGACGGCGCTGGGGATCGATCCGCAGAAGGAAAACATTTCGCCGTCGGGCCGCCCGATCAAGCTGGCCGACGGCAAACCGATCGCGGCGCTGATGGGATAAGAGCAACCGATGCGCGGCGGCCAAGGTTGGAGTTCAGCCTTCAGGCTGCGGGCGGCACAGTAAAAGTGTGAACTCCAACAATTCGTTATTTCTTCTTCAACAGCGGATCAACCCAAATTGCCATGCAGCTCGCCGAATCACCGGGGCAACTCACTTGTAGCTGCAATACCTTAAAGTTTTGCACCGCCACGTTACATTCTTGGCTCTCAGCGTAATTATGAATCGGTTTCGATGCCCATAGGAGCCGCCCGTCGCCACGAACTTCGAACGTCAGAGGCGATCCAGGGCGGCCCGTTTCAGGCGCCGCGTCCCGGACGCCGACCACCGCAGCGAACGTACGGAATTTCCGGTCGATAATGTACGACGCCTTTGAACTCCCGCGTTCTGGAGGATGCATCGACAGAGCGTGCTTCACTTGTATCCCACGGAACACTACGTCCAGAATGTGCCGTTCGGCGGGATAGCCCGTCTCACCATGTTTTCCGAGCACGCCATAGCCCACCGACACATCCTGCTCCGGCAAGTCGTCAAGGTAAACCATCTTCACCGAGCCAATTTCCGCGCTTGCCTCTTCGGTCGATCGCTTTTGGGCTTTTTCCAAAGCCAAGCCGCTCAGGCCGGGAATCGCTTCGTGATACCAATACTTCGCCCGGGCGAACATCGGCTTGATTTGCGGATTATTCTTGTCGCCGATTTTTTCAGCGGCCTCCCACCAGGCGTCGGCTAGCTTGACTTGCTCGGGGGCTGCGGCTGGCGCGGCGGCTTCTTGGACGGCCAATGCCTTTAGCGCCTCATCGCTGCCGCGGGCCAAATGCGGCAAGCCGGCTTTCCAATCGTCTTTTTGAAAGCAAAGAAACTTGCCGACGACCAGGTTCGCCTCGGCGTCGTCGGCATGCGCGGCCAGCTTTTCATTGGCAGCCTTGAACGCCTGGCCAAGGTTCTGCAACCGCTGAGCCCGGGCTCGCGCCTCGTGCGCCTGATCCTTCAGCAGCGGATCGCCGGCCGAATCGGCCATCGCCGAGGCCAGCGTCGCCAGCTCGACGGCCGGATCGTAGTGGTCTTCCTTCAAAGCCGTTTCGGTCATCGCCAACGCCTGCGCGGCGATTTGTTTTTTCAGCGGCGGCGTCTTGGCCTGGTGCGAAAGTTGCACTAGCGACTTGGCTTTCAAATCCCAGCCATCGACGAGGAAATAGGCATTGATGCCGTCGATGGCTTCGAACGCCAAATCCGACTCGCCGGCCTTGACGGCCATATCCATCGCCTGCGTTCCCATGACGTAGCGCAAGCTCGGATCGTCGTTGGTTTCCGTGGCCAGTTTGATCAGCTTGCGGATCAGTTCCGCGCGAGCCTCGGGACTGATCGCCTTGGCGAAATCGTCTTTCAGCACCTCGTGAACCTGCGCGACCGATTTGGCTTGGGCCGCGGCATCGGGCACCGGCTTGCGACTATCGACGGGCGCGGCCGGCTGAGCTTCGGGCGTCGGCGGCGGATTGTCGGGCGGCTTCGGTGCGACTGGCTTGATCGGCGTGGGATTTGTGTCCACCGGAGGTTTGGTGGTCGTGTCGCCGGTCGAAGGCGCCTCGGGTGTCGGCGTCTTGCCTGAATTCAAGTTGTTGGAATGGTGAGGGATCGACGGAACCGTCGTCGGCAGCGTATGAGGAATCGTTTTTGGCGTTGTCTTTCCGGCCATCGGCTCGACGCTGGGATGCCGATCGACATTTGTCGCGACGTTCGTTTCCGGCGGGCGATCCGACTCGCCGCCGCCTTGATTCGTCGCCAGGATTATGCCGCCGATCGCCAACACGGCTACGATGCCGACGATCGCATAAATCGCCGGCATGTTGGAATTGCTTTTCTTGCGCGACGAATAGCCCGAGGTCGTCGATTTGTACGATGTCCCACGGCTGCTGACGGGCAGGGGCTCCGGTTCCCAAGTGCCCGGTTTCGCCTTTGGCGCGGGGGCGTTGATGAAATCCAACGGGCTGGCGATGGGAGTTGCGACGGGCGTTGCGGGCGCTTCGGGTTGGGCGGTAGTTGCTGGCGCCGGCGCGGCCTTTGCCAGCTTGGCCCGCAGCGCGTCGTCGTATTCCTTCTTCTTATCTGGCCGCAACAGGCAGAGCTTCGCCGCGGAGATCTTGTTCAGCATCTTCTGGGTCAGCTCGGCCTGCTGACCGGTCTGCAACGACCGCAGATGCGCCATCAACCGGTCGGCGGCCCCCTCGATCACATCCGGGTCGCTTTCGAACGGATTGATCGCCAGCAGCCGATAATGGTTGGGCGGCTGCTCGGCGGGAGGGATGCCGAGCCATTTGTGATAAGGATCGAACGCCGCTGCCATCATTCCCTCTCCGGTCGCGCGCTTCCGTAACGCGGCATATTCCGTAAATCTACCATTCTTTCGTTTCAAAACCGCGAGGAGAGGGGGCAGTCCCCATTTTTCTCCGAGGACTACGCAAATGGGGACAGTCCCCGGCGGTTTTGAAACTTCCTCTTGCCATTATGCGGCACCTGGGAACAAGCTGCAAGGCTTGCCGCGCGCACTGCCGGCGCGGATCACCACTCTTTATAAACCCCGCGCAAAGGATGGTGGCACGCTGGATAGGGATTTTTTTCGAAATGCGTTGAAAATGTTGCGATTGCAGGATGCGATTTTTTGCCCCGAAGGGGCTGCGCCACAATCCCAAAGTCGAGCGACGCGGTTTTGCTAGGGCTTCACGGGCGCGGTTGACGTGGCTTCGGCGATTCGTTTTTGGGCCTTCGCTTGCGCGAAGCCGCTAAGTTGCGACATGGCCCGGCGATACCAATAAACGGCCCGATTGCGCATTCCCTTCACCAACGGCAAGTCGGGTCCTTCGCGACGATGGTCGGCCAAATCCCACCAGGCATCCGCTAAAGCCAACTGATCGGCCGTTTTCGCGGCGCCGGCCAATTCCTGCCGCGCGAGCGCGGCCAGTTCGGGATCGCTGCCGCGGACGAGATGCGGCAGGCCGGAATCCCAGTCGTCGCGCTCCATGCAGAAGAATCGGCCGATGAGAAGATGCGCCGCGGCGTCGTCCGACTGCACGGCGAGCCGCTCTTGGGCCGTCTGGACCTCGGCGGCTTCTTGTTGCATTCGATGGGCGCGGGCGCGGGCTTCGTGCGTTTTCTCTCGAAATGCCGTGTCGCGTAGCGTCGCGGCGAGATCGGCGGCGCAGGTGGCAAGCTGCACCGCCGCGTCGTAACGTTCCTCGGCCAGCGCCTTATCGACAAGATCATAGGCTCCACTGGCGATAAGCTGCCGGGCTTCGACGGTCTTTGCGACGGCGGCCAATTGGGAGAGCGTTTTGGCCTTTAGTTCCCAGGCGTCGATATCGTAGTAGAGGCTCAAGCCATGCACCAATTCCGACGCCAGCTTGGCGTCGCACAGCTTGACCGCGTTTTCCAAGGATTGCGTCGCCAAGACATAGCGGGTTGTCGGGTCGTCTTTCGTTTTGGCCGCCTCGTCGCCGAGTTTCTTTGCCAGCGCTTTCCGGCCTTCGATCGTCGTCGCCTTGGCGAATTCGTCTTTGAACACTTTTTTGATCTCGACGAGCGTTTTGCGCTGCTCCTCGGCGTCCGGCACGGGAACACGCGCGGCGGCGGCAGGCGGTTTTTCATCGGCGTGAGTCGCGGAAGATCCGTCGTTCGGCGGCGTTGGCTTGCCTTGCGGCGGCGGCTGTGATCCATCGGAGACGGTGGATGAGGCCGAATCGTCGGTGGCAGGAAATTGCGGCGTGAAATTCGAACCCGGGCGCGAGTTGGCCGAGCCGACGCCGTATTTGCCGCCCGGTCCGCCGGTGTGCAACGACGTTTCAATCGGCCGCTTGATCGATTTTCCAGCCTTGCCGCTGGCGTTATCGTTGGCCTGCTGCTCCATCGCGTCGCGGATGTTCGTATACGTCACCGCGGCGATGACGGCGGCGATGCCGGCCAACGGACCGAGGAAGAAAATCTTCGGCAGCGTCGGCTTGCGCGTTCGGGCGACGGTCAACCGCTTGGCATTGCGATCGCCTCCGGCCGACAGGCCGAGGAGATCGAGCTCGTCGTGCCAATCGGCTGCGGGCGCGGCAGCCGCGGGTTGCACCGGATTCGCCTGCGCGGGATTCGCCGGCGCGGGGATCGGTCGTTCGACATCCACAAGCTGAACGGGGCTCGCGGCTTCCTGGCGCGACGGAAATGTCGGCGTTGGCGACAGCGCGATTGGCGCGGCGGTCGGCGATTGCGCTGGGACCGGTGCCGAAATCATCGGAGGCGGCGGAGGCGGAGCCGGAGCCGTTCGTGCAGATTGTTCGGCAATTCTCGCCCGCAGGGTCGCGTCGTAGGCCGACTTCTTGTCGGGCTTCAGCAGGCAAATCCGCGCCGACGCCAATTCATTCAGCAGCCGCTGGCTCGCGTCAACGTATTGGCCGCTTTGGAACGAGCGGACGTGGGCCATCCGCTGATCCGCGGCCGTTGCAATCACGTCGGCATCGGATTCGAACAGATTCAGCGCCAGCAATCGATAATGATTGGGCGGCTGCTCGGCGGGTGGAATGGCCAGCCATTTGTAATAGGGATCGAATGCCGACGACATCGCAGCTCCCAAATCACGCGATCAACCACCGCGTTGACCGATCTTGCTCGCGAACTTCCATTATTATGGGGCGATTCGCGCGAGGCTGCAAGGCGGGAGGGGGAGGACGACAGTGTTGCCTAGAGGTTCTGCGCTCCCAATCTGAATTCTGGCGAATCCAGCTACGAATGGCCCCGGCGCCGTAGCTGGATTCGCCAGAATATTCAGCATTTCAGCGCCAGGCGCAACGCGCTAATCCTGTCCCGCGGACGATTTGTCTGGGCCGGCTTTGTTTTCGGCGGCTTTGGCTTCGCCCGATTTGGCTTCACCCGCGTTATCTTTGCTCGACTTTTCTTGTAGCGTTTTTCCGGCGTCGGGCTTGCTTGCCTCGGGCTTTTCGGGGTCTGGTTTGCCGCTGTCTTTTTTATTGGATTCCGTCTTGTTGCCGTCCGGCGCATGCACGTCCGATTTCTTGGCGGCGGATTTATTCTTGTCCGGTGTCTTCTCCGGCGTCTTTTCCGGCGGCGCGGTTCCCGCCGTTTCGCCCGGCGATTTTGCTTTGGCCGTTTCTTTCGGTTTCGGCCGCGGATTGGTTCGTTCGTTGAGATCGAGCATGTCTTGCAGGATGAACTTTTCGGGGAACTTCGCTTCGTCGCCGGCAAGCTGCCGCAGCACGTCGCGGTATTTATCGACCACGTCGGACAAATCCTCGGCCATCAACGTGTCTTCGCGCAGCACCTGCCAGCGGTCGAGCACTTTTCGCCAGGCGGCGAACGATTGCTCGTAAAGTTTCTTGGCTTTCGTCGGCCGGGCTTCGATTTGCTCCTGGCCGGCTTCGTACATCAACTGACGCGCGGAGAGGGCATCGTCGGTCGGCTCGGCTTCGCAGCGGGTTTTCCAATAGGTGTAGTTGACGATATCGCGCGAAATGCGAATCTCGCGGGCCGCGGCTTCCGCTTTGTCGAGATCGGCCGTCAGCTTGCGCGCCTTGGCGCGGCGGTCGTCGGTGGTTTGCCTGGCTACTTCGTCCCAGTATTGGATGCAAGTGTTCTCTTGCGGCGCCGAGCGTTTGTCGAACGGCGTGTCGAGAGAGACTCGCTCGTCGGCCGTCTGCTTGGCGCGCGTCGATTTCTTCAGCTTGTCGAATTCGCCGGGCATCAATTTTTCTAGCTGCTCTTCCAAGATTTTCTCGCGAGCGATCAGATCCTCTTGGGCGTTGAGATGGACGATCGTGTTGTCCGGCGCGCTCAGGTCGCGAGCGCCGAATTCATCTTTCTCGCGGTCGGCCTGCTTCCAAGCTTTTTGGGCCACTTCGCCGAAGACCGGCGTCTCGCCTGCTGTGCTGTCGGCCTCGAGATCCTCGGCGTAGTTGATGAGCGACATCAGCGGCTGCGAGTGGAAGATCAGCGGCGTGGTGCGGAGCGGATCGCCGCGGCGCACCTGGTCCTGGCCCATCTTGTAATAGTCGTACGACACGAGCCAATTGTCGCGCTTCGAGCGCTCGCGATTCGGATTGTCTTCCTGATGAAATTCGTCGTCCTGCTTGAAGAGCCGGCGATATTGCCGATGCTCGTCGGCCTTGCCGATCTTCTGGCCGATGAACCAGCCGATGCGGCCGGTGATCCGCGGCTCGTGGATGTTCTTGGCCCGGCCTTGCTTGAGAAACTTGATGCCTTCCATCACCCAATAAAAGCGCGTGTTGTAGTCGTCGAATTCGACGGAGGTGTTGTAGGTGAGATTATGGGCTTGGAAATCCCAGACGGAGTAGAAATGGGGCTGCAGATAGGCGATTTGCGTGAGCACGGCGCCGAACCCGGCCCAATCTTCTTTCATCTTGTAGTCGTTGGCCTTGTTCCAGAGGATATCGACCGCGACGCCGCGCAGCCCGAGCGTCGCCAGCTTGACCGTCTCGGCCGACACGTCGACTTCGCCCAGATCGGCCTCGCTCAGATCGTAATCCTTGCGCAAATGCGCGAGCAAGCCGCCGTCGGGGTTATTTCGCGTCGCAGGCTGGCCGAGCAAATGCAACGGCACCACCAACACGGCGATCGCCACGATATAGCCGACTTTCCACCAAAATGCTTTTTGCGGACCCATGGAAGCTCCTTGCCCCTATTTCGCCACTTCTCTCATTCTCAGAAAAATATGTCCGGCCACGAACAGGGCGAACAAAAAGCCCAATCCGAGCGTGGCTTGCTGTAGGATTCGGACGATCGGAATGTCGAATCCGTCGGCGACGAATTGCACGTTGCTGTAATCGTTGAAATTCGGCAACACCTCGACGATCGCCCGCATGAACGACATCAATATCTTGTCGAAGAATTGCGCCAAGTGAATGCCCAGCGTCGGCGGCAATTCCAGCGTGATATTCTGCTGCTCGACCAATCGAATGAACGATTCGATCGGTCCGCCGCCGGGCACCAGCTTGTAATTATGCTCGATCACCGCCGTGAACAGATCGGTCACGTCCTTGGTGAAGAATCCCATGATCAGCGTGCCCATCGTGGCCAGAATCGCCACCGGGCCGCTCAAAAACGTGCTCAACATCACGCCGAAGCCGACAACCAACACCATCTGCATCCAAATGCCGAAATAGCCCTTGGCGAAATTGAGCGGATACGAACCGTTGCTCGATTTCAAATAGACGTCGCCCTCGGCCACGCCGACATATTGCGACGGCTCGAGGCAGCGGAGCACCAAATCGAGCCGATGCTGGCCGTCTTTCGTTACCAAGTCGTCGAACAGATCGATCGTTTCGACTCCCTTATCGGTATTGCGCTCGAGCTTGCGCGGGATATAGTGCTTGTCGATCACCTGGTCTTTCGCCGTGAAGATGATCGCGTTGCTCTTCATGCTCGGCTGCTCGGGATTCACCAATTCGAGGCTGCTGAGAATGCCGACCACGCGGTTATTCTTCTTCTCGTCGGCGATCTTGCCTTTGTACGTGCGAAATACGCGGAGCAGCATTTCCACCGGCAGCTTGCCGCCGGGGAATCGCTCGGGAGTGATGCCCGTGAACGTCCAAATCGCGGCCATCGGCGTGCCGCCGTCGAGATATTTGCGATACGTCCATTCCTTGCCGATGTTGATTCCCTCGCCCTGCTTGCCGGAGCGGTCGAGGATTCGCAAGCTGCCGTAGATGGGCACGCGGGCGACAAGTTGCTCTTCCGGCGGACCGACGACGTACGACACGACTTCGCCGGCGCTATTCTTCACCGCATGAACGCGATGGAAATGCCCTTGCTGCACGTCGGTCACGCCGTTGCCCTCGGCATCGAGCACGACATGATGCCGGTGGTTGTGGTCGATCGACGTGAAGCCTTCCTTGCCGCCGGCGCTGATCGTGCCGGGATCGCGCGGCAAGTCGGTGAGATCGGCGGCCGTCAGTTCGTGCGTATGATCGAGCGTCCGATTCACGAACACATAACTTGCCGCCCCCATCACGCACAGCAACACGGTGCCGATCACAGTGAACCCAAGAATTCGGCCGAGCACGATCTCGCCGGTGCGCACCGGCTTGGTGACGATCGTGTAGATCGTGCGGTTCTTCAGGTCGGTCGGCAGGCTCATGGCGCTGAGGAAAATCGCCAGCAGCATGACGAGATAGGTCGTCGCCGTAAGCACGAAGTTGATATAGAGCTTGCCTGGGTCGAAGCTGCTCAGCTTTTGCGGATCGTTCGACGGCGTGAGAAACCAGCCGGCGAACAGCAGCACGAAGCCGAACACCACCAGCGCCACCCAAACCCGCCGGCGCATCGATTCTTGCACCGCCAGCCGAGCCAGCGCGAACACCCGCCGCGGCGAAAATCGCAGCAAATCCGATCCGACCGACGCCATGACCCGATAGATCATATCGCCGGCGCGCATCGGTCCATGCCGCACGGCCGCGATCAGGAAGGCGAACACCAGCCCGGCCACCGACAACAGCGCCACGACCAATAGGTAGTGGAGCACGGCATCGGGGAGCCACAGCCAATACGACGACGGAATGACAAAATCGCGAACCATCAATTACTCGGTGGTGGAAAAACGACGAACCCGTTCGCCCTCGCTAACGCTTCGGGTTGGTGTGCATACTAACCCGAAGCGTTAGCGAGGGCGGCGAGGGTTTACGCTCTAACCACCGGTCTTTCCTCCCTTGGCATCCTCTTCGAATTTCCGCCCGCCGGCCCGGTCGGGCTTCGCTGTCGCGGACGATCGACAGGAACAGTTCTTCGAGCGTCGTCGTCGGGTTGTCCATCGAATTCAAGGTTGCCCATGATGCCGCTCGATGACGGCCCGAATCTCGGCCTTGGCCGCGTCGCTCAAGCCGCGAGGCGCGGATCTGCGTCACGTCGCGCACCTGCAGCAGGCTGTCGACGCGGCCCAGTTCCTTCAATTCGCCCTTGATGCAAGATCGCGATCCGATCGCAAACGTCCTGCACGTCGGCCAGCAAGTGGCTGCACATCAGGACGGTCTTGCCCTGCGGCCTTGAGCTTCAGGATCAGGTCCTTCATCTCGCGGGTGCCGATCGGGTCCAGCCCGCTGGTCGGCTCGTCGAGCAGGATCAGTTCCGGATCGTTGATCAAGCGCCTGGGCCAGTCCGATGCGGCGGGTCATGCCTTTGGAATATTCGCGCAGTTGCCGCCGCTTGGCCCAATTCAGGCCGACCATGTCGATCAGCTCGGCCGTCCGCTGCGCGCCGCACCGCCGCGGGCATGTCGAACAGCCGGCCGTAGAAATCGAGCGTCTCTTCGGCGTTCAGGAAGCGATACAGATACGATTCCTCGGGCAAGAAGCCGAGCCGCTCGTTCTTGGCGACATCGGTGGCGTCGCGGCCGAAGACCAGGGCCTGGCCGCTGGTCGGAAACAGCAGCCCGAGCAGCAGCTTGATCGTGGTGGTCTTGCCCGAGCCGTTCGGGCCGAGCAGGCCGAAGATTTCGCCCCGGTGGATTGCTCAGGTCGAGCGGCCTTCAGGGCCCGCACCTTTTGCCGGCCCCAAAAATCGCGATAAATCTTTGACAGATTTCGGGTTTCGACGACCACATTGTCGCCAACCGCCGGCGTGGTGGGAACCGGAGCCACTTGCGTCGCCATGAATGCCTCAAAAACTGCCGAGAGCGAAACGAAAAGCTGCAAAAAACGGTGAGTTCGCGAGGGATTCCCCGACCGCGTCGAGCGAGCGCAACGATTTAACCCACAAGTTCTTGTACGCGGACCCGGCAGCTAAAGTTCAACCCGGACCGGTGCAACACCCAAGAACTTGCCCCCTCGCGACAATCCGGCGCACAGGCGCATCTGCCCGCATTCCACTATAGGGCCCTATCCCCGGCGATTCAAGAACCCGTCGGATGAGCCAAATCCCGTTGTTTGTCCAAAAACCCTCCGCGACAATCGGTTTCCATGCCAGTAAAATGAACCGCCGCACCACCGCCCAGGTTATTGCAACTGTATGCAGCACACCGCCGAATCCTTGCCCGCCGTGTCTCTTCCCACGCGGTATGGCGAAGCGACGCAGTTTCTTTTGGGCCGCATCGATTACGAACGGGCGACCGCTGCTCCGTATCCGGCTCGCGATTTCCGGCTCGATCGGATGCACGAATTGCTGCGTCGACTCGGCAATCCGCATCAAAAGTATCCGACAATCCACGTCGCCGGGACCAAAGGAAAAGGTTCCACCGCCGCAATGACGGCCGCGATCCTCTCGGCCGCCAGCTACCGCACCGGCCTCTACACGTCGCCCCATCTCGACCGGCTTGAGGAACGGATCGTCATCGACGGGATATGCTGCCTGCCCGAGCACGTCGTTTCGCTGGTCGATCGCATCCGGCCGATCGTCAACGCGCTCGATTCGCTGCCGTTGGATTCTGCCAACGGGACGCCGTCTCCGCTCTCCGCCCCGACCTGGTTCGAAATCACGACGGCGATGGCGTTGCTCCACTTTGCCGACGAACGAGTCGATATGGCCGTGGTCGAAGTGGGCCTCGGCGGCCGGCTCGATTCGACGAACGTCATCCTGCCGCTGGTGTCGATCATCACGAGCATCAGTTTCGACCACATGAAGCAGCTCGGTTCGACGCTGGCGGCCATCGCGCGGGAAAAGGCCGGCATCATCAAGCCGGGCGTGCCGGTGGTCAGCGGCGTCATGGACCCGGAAGCCCGGCAGTCGATCGAGGAAGTCCGCTGCCGGCAGAATTCGCCGCTGATGCAACTCGGCGACGATTTCGATTTTCGCTACCGCCCGCCACGAGATTTGGATCATGCTGCGTCAAATGGCGAAATGGATTTTTTCGTTCCGGCGGACACTGATCGCGCGCGCTATGAAAACGTTCGTCTGTCGTTGATTGGTCGGCACCAAGCCGCCAATGCCGCCGTGTCGCTGGCCGCGATCGAGCAACTCCGCCTCGCCGGCTGGCGGATTCCCGAAACGGCCATTCGCCGCGGGCTAGCGGAAGTCCGCTGGCCGGCGCGCGTCGAGATTGTTCAGCGCCGTCCGACGGTCGTTCTCGACGCCGCGCACAACGCCGCCTCGGTCGCGTCGCTACTGCAAACGCTCGACGAAAGCTTTTCCGCGTCGGCGCCACGTCTGCTGATCTTCGCCACGACGCAAGACAAGCAGGTGCGCGAAATGCTGGAACTGCTGCTGCCGCGTTTCGACCAAGTGCTACTGACTCGTTACACGATGAATCCTCGCAGTGTTCCGATCGAAGAGCTGGCCGCGGTCGCGGCCTCGATTTCGCCGATTCCGCAAGATCGCTGCGAAACCCCCGCGATCGCATGGCGCCGCGTTCGAGAACTGGCAACGTCGGCCCATCTGATTTGCGCGACCGGCTCGTTTTTCCTGGCCGCCGAACTAAGACTTGCGATAACGACCAACGCCACCGCGGCAAATGAGCTGGATTCAGCCGATGATTCTATGGCAGGAATTGCCAAATCTTGCCAATGATGCTATGATTTGCGTAATGGAGGACGCTTTATGGAAACGATGAATATCGCCATTACGCCGGTGCTCAAGGAATTCGTCCAACAGCGAGTGGAGGCGGGCGGCTATGGTAGCGTGAGCGAATACGTTCGCGAGCTAATCCGCCTCGACCAGCGGCAGTCGGCACAAGCCAGTTTGGAAAACAATCTACTATTGGGGCTGGCGAGTGGCCCGGCGGAGAAGATGACGAAGAGCACTTGGGCTCAGATTCGAGCCGAGGTGCGGCAACTCGCTGCCGCCCGCAAGAAACGCTGATCGAATGGCCGACCACGTCTTTCAACGCCGACTGGCGGTGGCCGATCTGGTTCAGATTGCGTTTCACATAACTTTAGAAAGCGAGTCGGCGGCGGCGCGGTTTCTCGACGCTGCCGAAGAGACATTCCAGCAGCTTCTTCGGTCGCCGCAACTCGGGGCGACCGGCGAATTTCATTCACGCCATCTCAAGGGAATCCGGCGCTGGCGCGTGAACGGCTTTGAGAACTTCTTGATATTCTATCGCCCCGTTGACGACGGAATCGAGATTATCCGGGTTCTTCATGGGGCCCGTGATATCGAATCGCTCTTCGAAAAGTGAACTTGCCTATGGCCTTCCACGAGGCGCTACCGCTTCGACGGCTCCAACTCCCGCGGCTTCTGAATCGGCTTATCCGGCTGAATCTTCTCGTCGCTCGGACGTGGCGATGCCGAATCCTGAACTGGTCCTGTTTCCTGAATGACGGGCGCGGATGAGGTTGCTTCCATTCTCACCGGCATCGAAACCATGAACCCGAATACCAGCGGCAGCATTCCCGACATCGTCGCATCGACGGGCATCGACTGCCGGCTTGTGTAGACCAGGCCGTCCTTCTCGCGAGAGAGCGTGCTGATTCCCGGCTCGATATGGCGCACCAGTGACGCCAGCGACGGCAGCATGGCCCCGTCGAGATCGAGCCCCTCGCGCTGCATTTCGCTGAAGCCCATTGTGGCAAACATTTGCAAGATCGGGTACGTGATCTTCATCATGCTCGCGGTGTCTTGGTAGGTGAGCAACACCGGGCTGGCGGATTTCAGTTTTTCCGCCACGGCCGGCACATCGGCCAGCGAACCGGCCGCCGTCTCGCGCGACAAGAATGCACGAATGTTCTGCGGCGACAGCGACACAATCAATTGCTTGTCGCTGACACACCACGACAGCACGAATGGCATCCTCCCTCCGAATGCATTGAGAGAGCAGATTTTCTGCTTCTGAAACGTCGTTTCCTTGATGGCGGGGCGAGCAGCAAATGGGTTTTGCGGCCCCGCATTTTCCTTGGGCATGCTGTTCCGCGCGAAGAGCAACAGTTGCTCGTTCGTCTTGACGAGCCGATCGTGATCTTTCACCGGCACGACGATCGTCAGGCCGGTGACGAGCAAGCCCCCTTCGCCGGGCGAGTTGTAAATGCACCAGGAATCGCCGAGCGTTTGCAAAAAATCTTCTTGCAAGCGAAACCCGAGCGCCGCTTCCATATCCTTGATCGCCGCGGCAAACTGCTGGCCGGAATTGGGGTCGATTTTATTCACGCTCTCCAAGTTCGTCGTCCAAAGCCGCGACGCGTTCACGCGCGCCGCGATGGCGAACGACGCATCCTTGGGAATCGGCGCCAAATCGGCGGCGGTGAGCGGTTCGGGGCCGAACAGCGTAAAAAGCCCGCTCGGCTCGCCGTCGATCTGCACCCACGATTTGCTGACGCAACCGGTTCCTTCCAATCCGCTGACGTTGGCGAACTGTTGAACGTTGCCCAGCCCGAGAACGTTCAAGACCGATTGAACTTGCCCGAAGCCGGGAATCGCATCCGCGGCCGCGATCACTTTTTTCACATTGAGATAATGGACGGTGCTGACGCGATCTACGGCCAACCTCTTCTTGATTGCGACCAACCATTCCGGCGGCTTGCCATCCGAGCGGTCGGAAATGGCCTTGGCCGATCCATCGCCGATGCCGACGATCAGATACTTGCCATGAAAGCCCCATTTGATTGGCGGCGCGCCCGGCGGAGAAGGGATACTGTGCCACTTCGGTGCGGCTTCGGCTCCCGCAGCGTCACCGGGGGCGCCGCCGAGCAACGTCGCTTCAAGTTTTTCCAGCGTGGCTTTGACCTTGTCCGTTTCGTCGCCGGTGCCGACGATGATGCCGCCGACGATATCCAGCCCCGTCGGTCCGATGCCGGCCTTCGAAATGAATGCGGCTGCGGGATGCGTCAGCAAGACATGGATCAGGTTTGGCCCCTCGGCGCCGAGCAGTTTCCCTTGCGGCGTCGGCGGAGCTCCCTTGCGAATCGCCGTCGCCAGCGCGTTGCCGACGGCGCGAACAAAATCGCGCACTTCCGGTTCGGCGAGCAGTTGCTCCGTTTGGTTCGTGCTCTTTGGATCGGCCTCCCCGACGCCCGACCAACTGAAATACCACAGACATTCCCGCGGCGCGACACTGGCCATCACGCGATCTTCCGGCAGCGGCGGCAACCCCAAGGGAACGCCGACTTGTCCGCCGAACAACAGCAGCATCAACACGCCAAAACCTGACATCGCCATGGGATAACTCCTCGATCGGAGAACTGCGTGAAGAGACCGACGTTAGGCCCGCTTCTTTTGTAACCACCGAGTCACATAGAACACCGAGAAGACGAAACCGAGTTCAAGGGTCATGTGTTCGACCGCCTGGGTCGCCTTGGTTCGGATGCTTCCGACTTTTCTCTGTGATCTCTGTGACTCTCTGGTTAGCCCTCCGCGAGCATACGCGGTGGCGCGGCGAAAGTCCACTTATTGCTCGCCGCGGTACAATTTCTCCGCGGCAATATATTGCTCGACGGCTCGCGGCGTGCGGTAGCGAATGCTTTTTCGGGCGGCGACCCGGCGGCGAATGTCGCTAGCGCTGAATTCGACCAGCGGCATCTCCACCGCCAGATGGCGAATTTTTTCCAATCGCTCGGCGGCAACGAACTTTGCCAGAGCCGCGAAATCCGCCGGCGGACCGCCCGCCCGGCGAACCGCCACCGGCATTGCCAACTCGCAGATCCGCTCCGGCTGCCGCCAGGTCGGCAAATCGGCCAGTGAATCGGAGCCGATCAACAAAAACAACTCCGCCTTTGGCAATTGCACATGCAGGGCCTCGAGCGTATCGACCGTATAACTGACCCCGCCTCGATCGAGTTCCATCGTGGAAACAACAAACGCCGCCTGTCCGCCGGTCGCCAGCCGCAGCATATCGACGCGCCGCATGCCGTCGGTCAAGTCGGCATCCCGCTTATGCGGCGGCATCGCGGCCGGCATGAACCACACTTGATCCAATCCAAGCTGCTCCCGGCAACACTCCGCCAACAGCAGATGCCCAAAGTGAACCGGATCAAAAGTGCCGCCGAAAAGACCGAGGAGCATGGCGAAGGGGCGAGGGGCTAGGGACGAGAGGTGAAGGGACGAACACATGCTGCTTATGGCGATGAATGGGCATTAGACAGCGATTCAAGCGCGTTGTCTAATGAAGCGCGAGAAACGCAGGCGTGCTGCGTCCCTCGTCCCTCACCCCTCGTCCCTCGCCCTTGCCTTGCCCCAACAGCAACTTTTCGACACGACGCCGGCCGCTTGGGAGGAAGACGATGCGCGCGAGCAGTTGGTCGCCAGCGTTATCTTTCCCACTGGGCCGGATAAGCCGTTCGATTATGCCGTGCCGGATGGACTGCGCGATCGGATCGAATGCGGCCGGCGAGTGCGGGCACCGTTTGGCCGCGGCAACCGAGCGGTGGTCGGGTTTTGCGTGCAGTTGGAAAATCGGTCCGACGTGCGTCGGCAACTGAAACCATTGACCGATGTCGTCGATGCTCAGAGTTTGCTTTCGCCGTCGATGCTGCGGCTGACCCGCTGGATGGCCGACCGCTATTTATCGACCTGGGGACAGGCGCTGGAAACGGTGCTGCCCGCTGTCGTCCGCAAGCAGACCACGGCCCGGCGAATCACGCTCGTCTCGCTCGCCGCCGACGTGGCCGGGCGCATCGAATCGCTGAAGAAGATCACGCCGAAGCAGTTGGAGATTCTGCGCTATCTGGCCGAGCAGCCCGCGCCGGTTGCGACCGCGCATTTGAAGACCGCGCTCGACCTGCACCGACGCGCCGATCGGCACGCTGCGTCGCAAGGGATTGATCGATGCGATCACGCGGATCGTCGCCCCTGAAGACGCCCGGCTCCCGCCGCCGCCGCGTGAATCCGATTACGTGCTCAACGCCGACCAGCGGATCGCGCGCGATGCGATGCTCGCCGCTATGCATTCGGGCCAGCAGGAAACGATTCTGATCCACGGCGTCACTGGCAGCGGCAAGACGGAAGTCTATATTCAGGCGATTCAAGAAGTCGTGCGATTCGGCCGGCAGGCGATCGTGCTGGTGCCGGAAATCAGCCTGACGCCGCAAACGCGCGATCGCTTTCGTGCCCGGTTCGACAACGTGGCTGTGCTGCATAGCCATCTGCGCGACGCCGAGCGCTCTGGCATTGGCAGCGCATCGCGGCGGGCGAAGTGTCGGTCGTCGTCGGCGCCCGCAGCGCCGTCTTCGCTCCGACGCCAAACCTCGGCCTGATCATTCTCGATGAAGAACACGAAACCAGTTTCAAGCAAGAAGTAACGCCGCGCTACCATGCCCGTGAAGTGGCGTTGTGGCGAGCGCAAGCCGAAAGAATTCCGCTGGTGCTCGGCTCGGCCACGCCATCGCTCGAAAGTTGGCATCGGGCGGCGCGAAAGGAATTCCGCCTGGTGGAAATGCCGCGGCGTGTGTTCGATCGGCCGATGCCGGCGGTCGGCACGATCGACTTGCGCGACGAATTCCACAATCGCCGCAGCCGCGGTGCGGTCGGCCAAAAGCTCCATCAGGCCATCGACGCGGCCTTGAAGCAAGGCGGCCAGGTCATTTCTGCTATTGAATCGCCGCGGTTTTTCGACGCACATTCAATGCCCCGCGTGCGGCCACGTCGTCCGCTGCCCGCATTGCGATCTGGCGCTGACGCATCATCGGCAACTCGACATCGCGCTGTGCCACTATTGCGACTTTCAAATGCCGGCGCCGACGGCTTGCCCCGAGTGCCAATTCGCCGGCATTCGCTACGGCGGCGTGGGCACGCAGAAGCTCGAGGCCGAGATTCGCGCCCGGTTTCCCGATGCTCGCGTGCTGCGAATGGACACCGACACGATGCAAGCCCACGGCAGCCACGCCCGAGCGCTGGCGGCGTTCCGCGACGGCGAGGTCGATATTCTGCTGGGCACGCAGATGATCGCCAAGGGGCTCGATTTTCCGAACGTGATGCTGGTCGGCGTGGTCAATGCCGACACGGCCTTGCATCTGCCCGACTTCCGCGCGGCGGAGCGGACGTTTCAACTCGTCACGCAAGTGGCCGGCCGCACGGGCCGCGGCGAGCGAGGCGGCCGCGTGCTCGTGCAGACCTTCAGCCCCGATCATCCGGCGATTCGCGCCGCCGTGCGTCACGACTATGCGATGTTTGCCCGCCAAGAATTGCCGATCCGCGAGGCGCTATTGTATCCGCCGTATGCGGAGATGATTCGCATCGTCGTGCGCGGCCCCGTCGAGGCGCCGGTGCATGAATTCGCGAAAGAACTGGGCCGGCATTTTGCTCGCGAACTGAAACAGATCGACACCCCATCGCGCCTCCTCGGCCCGGCCCCGGCTCCGTTCGCCAAACTGCGCGGAATGTATCGCTACCATTTGCAACTGCAAGCCATCGACGGAGCCAAGCTGCGAACAATGGTCCGCGAAGTCATGGCGACGATTCCGCGGCCGGATGAGATACAATGGACCGCGGATGTTGATCCGCTGGATATGCTGTAGGCGGGCTCGTCGAACCTGTTGTAAAACGGGCTCGCGGCCGATTATTATTATGAAGGTGGGCAGTAGGTCCTGGCGCTTTCTGCATCGCACCAATCCGAGACACCGAGGCACGAGTTACATGGCTCAACCCGTCAATATGGCCGACATCATGGCTCTTAGTATTCCCGAGCGAATAATTTTGGTCGAGGAGATATGGGACAGCATCGCGGACGAGCAGGAGGCCATGCCACTGACGCCGGAGCAGATGGCTGAGATCGACCAACGGATCGACGAATGGGAGGCCTCGCCGAAGGTCGGCGCTTCATGGGAAGAAGTAAAGGCTCGCATCCAGGGGCGCCGATGAGTCTGCGCCTCGTGATCAGCCCCCGCGCGCACGCCGACCTGAACGACGCGTGGCGGTGGTACGAGGATCGCCAGCAAGGCGTCGGCGACAGGTTTTTACTTTACGCGGACGAGGTGCTTGCACGGATTTGCCGTAACCCTGAGATGTTCCCGAAATTAAAGCGCGGTGCCCGTTGGGCAGCAATTCAACGGTTTCCCAATGGAATTGTTTACCGGGTTGAGGAAAGCGATCTCGTTGTGCTTGGCGTCATTCACGGACGCCGCGGGCCAAGAGAATGGAAATCTCGGACATGAGCGACCGATTTTCGGCGATTCACAAGCTTTCGGCATGTATTTCCACGCGGGCTTGAAACTTCTCTCCCGGCTGAAGCACCCGCAACCCGGCGTCGATGCCTTGTTCGGCTAGCGCGTAGGCATCCGGCGCGCAGGTGTATGGCTCCAGGCAAATCGCTTCGCGGTGTGGCGGATTGAACGCGACGCATTCGCGGAACGAATCGTCGAACTCCAGCACCATTCGTCGCCGGTTCGTCGGATCGTCGACGTGGCAGACGACTCGGCCGCCGGTGGATTGCAAATCGGTGAACACGTCGTCGAGATGCGTTTCACGATACGACATGCCCGTCGATAGGGCACGCGGGCCATCGGCCGGCGGAGTCTTGCCGGTCGGAAACATGTTTGCCAATTCCCAATAACGCCGCGCCGGCGCGAAGACGCGGCAATCGTCGCGGCCTGCCGGATTCTGCCCCAGCGGAACGCGAAAATACTCGTGCGTGCCGAGGCCAAATGGCAGCGCGCGATCCGCGGGGTTGTCGACCGTCAGCGTCGATTCGAGCTTGCCCGCGAGCAACTCATAGCAAACGCGGATGCGAAAATCGCTCGGCCAAAGGTCCAGCAGTTTCGCATCGTCGATCGCCGCATGGAATTCGCCGGTGACACTCGACGGCGACGATTCCAACACTCGCCACGGCCGATTATGCACGAATCCATGAATCGCGCAGCCTTGCTTCGGATCGATCACCAGCGGCACTTCCCGATCGCCGAACCGCAGCGTTTTTCCTCTCAGCCGGCCGGGAAACGGAAACAGAATCGGAATCCCGCTGCGCGTCGATCGGCCCGTGCCCGAGGAAAAACTCTCTTCCGACCAGAGCAATTCGACCGGCTGCTTGTCGAGCACGGGTTGGAAGCTGAAGCAATTGAATCCGACGGCGGGCAGCACACTCGCGGTGGCGCCGGTGGCTGGGTCGGTCAGCGTGATTAGGTCGAGCGGCATAAAGAAAGTGGCTAGCGGTTAGGGACTGGGGGCTCGGGGACGAAGAACGATGGCGACAGACGGTGCGCGAGCCATTGCTCGATGGCGGGCGTGTTGGAGTGTGGCGGCCATTAGGAGGATCGTGGCGATCATCAGGCCGGCGGTGCGAATGACGGCGCCGCGGCGAAGGTCGCCCAGCGCGATCATCGACAAGTGGTGCATCAAACCCAAGGCCATCACGAGCGACACGCCGAATAGCAGCGTCGAGACCCAATCGTCGCCCAGCAGTGGATTCTGCAGTTCTCCGGGCAGCGACAACAGCAATCCAATTCCGACGGGCAATTGCAGCAGCGTCGTCGCCAGCGCGATCCGCGCCGTCCATTTCGCCGTGGCCAGTTGGGCGTTTGGCTCGTGCGATAAAATGGGGACTGGCTCCGAGCTCTCGGCAGCAAGTTTTGGAGAATCAATCGGCTGCGAGGCGCCTGTCCCCATTTTTTCGCACAGCAGCAACGCCGCAATCGCCGCGACCGACACGGCCGCCAACCAATGATGCAGCACCATCGCCAGTGTTTGCCCTTCGAGCAGCACTGTCCAATAGAGTCTATGATCGAACGGTGAGTCCCACATCTTCGGCTGCAAGCTGAGCGTCGAGATCACGGCGAACAGCGGCGGAAAGTGGTACATTAAATCGGTGCCGGCGAGAATCGCGATCAGGGCGTGCCAGCGCGGCCAACGTTGCATCCGTCGCCACGGCCCGACATACGCCGCCATGCAAACGAAATAAAACACCAATTCACCGGCCACGAACCACCATCGCGACGCAGGGACTTGCGCCAGCGCCCGGCGATATGGTTCCGCTTCGACATGCGGCACGAGCACCAGCGCCGTCAATCCGAGAGCGATCCCCACTGCCGCCGCCCCGATCGACCAATTTGCCAACCGCCGCGCCCCCGCCGAAGCCACGGCATCCTGCCGGCGTCGCGCGCGCCATTGCAATCCGACGGCCACCAACGGTCCGGCCATCGCCAAATCGACGGCCAGCAGGTGTACGCCCAAGACGGCGATCATCAGCAATTGCAGCACGGAAAATCACTCGCAAGGAAAAGTTCAACCGATCCGAGTTTCAATCGGCTCAGTCGCGAGCCGCGCTCGTCCGACCCGCAAAACCGCCGGGGACTGTCCCCATTTTGCGCAGTCCGCGGAGCAAAACGGGGACTGTCCCCTTCCGCCGAGCGGTTTTGCGGAACGGCTAGAATGATAAAGCTATTTCCAGCCGCCCGCCAGCGCCGCAATCAGCGCACGATCGTGCCGTTTAACGTAGGTCAGGCTTTCCAGCCTGACATTCCTTTTTCGCTGTCGGCCTGGAAAGGCTGACCTACGGCAAAAGCCGCACACCTATCGTTCAATTGACATCCGCTTCCAGCCGCCGATACGATGACAACCGCGGTCGGGCGCTTAGCTCAGTTGGTTAGAGCGCCGCCCTTACAAGGCGGAAGTCACAGGTTCGAGTCCTGTAGCGCCCATTAATAAGGACCGTTCACAAAACCGCCGGGGACTGTCCTCATTTTGCGCAGTCCACAATGCAATACGACGCCAAGCAAGACGGGGACTGCCCCCTTCCGCCGAGCGGTTTTGTGAGGGCTTCCAAGGAGATTTCGAATGAACGGTCGAACGAAATTGGGCCGCCGCAAAACGACAACCCTCGTCCTTCTGGGTATTTGCTTGCTGATGCTCGGCGGCTGCGAGGGTCTTGTTCCGCACGACGTGTCGAGCCTTCTTGTCCCCACGTTTCAGCGGTCGGAGATCGTCGGCTTTCTGGCGGGCTTCGGAACGACTTTCGCCGCCGTGCCGGATTTGATCGCGATGTTTCGGCGCCGGTCGAGCGCGGGAATGAATCCACGCATGGCGGCCATCATGGCTGCGTTTCAAGTCCTGTGGGTTTATTACGGTTTGTTGATCCTGTCGCGACCGGTCATCGCCTGGAATGTGATCGCAGTGTTGACCAATTCCTTCAGCGTCGCGGCTTACGCTTATTTTGTCCGCAAGGAGAGAGAAGGAAAGGGAAGTCGTAATCGCTAGTCTGCGTCAAAGACGGCCTTGAAAGACGAAAACGTGCCAGAACGATTTCTCGGCATTTGTCGGCCGGAAAATCGTTCTGACACCTTTTCTTGCTCCGAATTATTGATCGGAGATCTCAGCCTCTGGAAACAATCGGCGCACCCTCTCCCTATCCGCATCCGGCGTTTTTCGATCGAAGCCAATACTGGCAACCGGTTCATCTCCAAGCCATCGCCGCCAAGCCGGAATCTGCATGGATGGACCCGATGGATCGTGGGGCGGTTGGCCTGGCAACTGCTGATACTCTGCCGTCGTGATGGCCCAGCCCGCGCCACTCTGCAACCACAACAATGCGGCTCGCCGTTGCCGAATGAAGTTCAACTGCCACCCCAGGATCGCGGCGAGTGTAGCAGCCAGCGTGACGACGATCAGCAGCGTCCGCAGCCGGAACTGAAACCAGTAGCGTCGCAGCCTCTGCGGCTCAGTGGTGTTGGGAGTGTCGGTCATGCAGGTGTTTTTCCAGAGGCGCGGTGATGACGACGGCGAGCATCCCGCGGGCCGAACGGAATCCGAGCCAAAGAGCCAGAAATAGCGCGAAAAAAGCCGCAAGCAATTCCGCTGCCTCCAATGAAATCCCCAGCAATCCCGCGACAATTGCGATTGCGACGAAAATCGCCGATTCGATAAAAAAATCGATCATGGGCGCATGATACCAGAACATGAAAAACGGCACTGGGTAGCGGGCTAAATCGGCGTTGACAGACGGTGGCCGTTTAAGATCGCGTTTGTGCGGTCGGGCCGTGATTCTGCGATCGACGCTTGCTCGACGGGTTGACCTACTTTCCCGCCTCCGGCAACGCCGACAAATGCGCCACCCGCTCCGGATAGCTCGGCAGCGCCGGGCCGTCGCCTTCGGCGCGATCGAGATAATAGTAGGCGACGCTCGCATAGTGGTTGCGCAGCGGGGTGCGGTCGTCGTTCGGGCCGCTGCGGCCATGTTCGATCGTCATCCGCAGCGACTTGGTGAACGGCACCGGGTCGAGAATATGCCAGCGGTAGCAGGTGTTCAGAATGCCGCGCTTCTCGCCTCCTTGTTCCGGATTGCTGTAGAGCGGCACTCCGTTGTACGGATTCCAAAAGGCGTGCTGGAAATCCCACGCGCCGCAGAAATAGTCTTCGCTGCCGGTGCCTTCGATCGTGGGCTTCGTCGCGCCGTCGACGTAGAACTTGTCGTTGCCTTCGCCCCACCACCCGTCGCTGTTGGCCATGACGCTCAGAAACGTGCCGACGAAATGGCCGCGGCCGGTCGTTTCCACAATCGGATAATCGACTCCCTTCGGCACGGGAAACGCCTGGCGGTATTGCGTGTGAAAATAACGCACGTCGGCGGCGGGCTGGTCGTCGAGCCGGTAGTCGATGTTGAAGTAACAGCTATGCACGGGCTCGCTCCCTTCGTTGGTCATCGTCAGCCGGGCTCCCTTGGCGAACGGCATCGGCCAGTAGCAATTCAGCGCCTTCACGGCGCCGATGGCAATCGGCGCGCTTTTGTATTCGACATAGCGCCCAAAGCCCAGGCCGAAAAAGTCGCCCAGCGGCGATTCGACCGCCGGCTTCTCCGCGCCGTCCCAGTAGATTCGCAGCACCAATTGGCGGAGATGGTCTTCCGACTTGGCGGCGATCGTGAACCAGATGTGCGTGATCTGCCCGTGGCCCTCGATGCGGCCGAGTTCCAACGTCGCGCCGGGAGCGATTGGGCGGGAGTCGCCATTGCGGTGGTTGGGATCGGTGCTGGCCAGACGATAGGCGCGAAACGCTTTCGGCTGAGCCAGATCTTCTGGAACTTGTGCGACGAGCGGCCTCGCGGCCGCCAGCACAGTCCACGGCAGCACCGCGAGCAATATTTTGGTCGGCGTCATTGGAATTCGCATGGCTGACTCTCCCGCATGGAACAAAGGAGTGGATCGAAAACCTGGAAAAAATTCTTGCATCGCGGAGCGCCGTTGGCAATAATCGGACCAGCTTGGCGGGCTCTTTTCAACTGGTTCTGGCCCGCTTTTTTTCGCTGGGGAAGCTAATGACGTCACGCTTGCGGACCTGACTTGCGGTTTTGCTGCGCAGCTTGCGCAGTCGGTCCCGTCTAGCCGTCTCTTGAAGTTCCGCGTGTTTGGCATCGGCAGCCGGGATATTCCGCGCTTTGACGTTGCCGCCCCTCGCGCCGTTCAACGTTTTCTCTAGTTCGGGAGTTGCTCGTGTATTCATCGATCGAGTTTCGCAAGCTTGCCGCGCGTGGCGCATTTTCGCGCCGCTGGGCAAGAAATCCGCGACTTGCCGCCGTCGTCATTGGCGCGATTGGGCTGCTCGTCTGCCCACTCCTTATCGGAACAGCCCGAGCTCAATACGATGTTTCCGCCCCGGTGATTTTCCAGGATTTCGAAAACACCTGGTCGACGATCCAGAATCGCATGCCCGACATCTTCGCCGCGGGCTATGGTTCGATCTACGTGCCGCCGCCGGGCCGGGCCGATTCGGGAAATCAATCGGTCGGATACGATGCGTACAACCGCTTCGATCTTGGCAGCCCCGGCAATCCGACATTATATGGCACGCAAACCGGCCTGATCTCGCTCACGCAGCAGACGCACACCGCCGGCTTGAATATGTATGTCGACATGGTCTGGAACCAGTCGGGCTTTTCCGATTCCAGCACCGGCGGCGGCGCTTTCAACGCCTCGGGCGGCTATCCCGGTTTCGCCCTGAATCTGCAAACCAGCAATCCCAACGCCCCCGGCTACAACACCCAGGGCAACAACGCCGTCGATGGCGATTATCATAGCGCCTTCGCTTCCGGCGATCAGCAAGAGCGATTGGCCGGGTTGGTCGATATCGCGCAAGAGAGCAACAACCAATTCATCCGCAATCCGACGACTCCCGGCAACCCGCTGAACATTCCGGGTCCGACCGGGCCGGCTTACAACGGCCGCTTGGCCAATGTGCCCGAGGCCTCGAACGCCCAATACTATCCCGACACGAGCTTGCAGCCGATCATCGTCTACGATCCGAACACGGGCGAGCAAAACATCAAAATCTATCCGTTCAACCTGGCCGACCCGATGGCCGGCACGCCGGTGCCGGAAAACGCGCTCGGCTATCTGATGCGCAACACTCAGTGGCTCGTGCAAGTGATCGGCGTCGACGGCTTTCGCATCGACGCTGAAAAGAACATGCCCAACTTCGTGCTGAATTACTACGATCGGGCCGTCTATCGCTCGTCGTTCCGCACATTGCTCAACGGCCAGCAAGAGCAGATCTACGGCTTCGGGGAGTACTACGACAGCAGCCTCTCCGCATTGCAATCGGTCACGAGCCACACGATCAATCCGAGCAATCCCGGCCAGATCGGCGGCAATCGCGACGCGCTCGACTTCAATCTCTATTTCGCGATGCAGTCGAACATGTCGGGCACGACCTCGCAGAATAGTTGGTACAACGTCGTCAACGCCGGGATCGACGTGAACGACGACGGCCTGCACAACGGCAGCCAGGGAGTGACGTTCGTGCAGAATCAAGACGTCGGCGCCCGATTCCTCAGCAACATCGCGTACGCCTACACGCTAATGATGCCGGGCAACACGACCGTGTACTACAACGGCCAGGAATTCGGCAGCAATCGGTCGTTTCCCGAGGGCGGCCGCGGCGACGCGCTCGGCGGCTACTATGGCACCGCGATCCCGACGTTGGTCACGCTGCGCAACGAATATGGCCGAGGCAACTATCGCCAGGATTGGCTCGAACAGGGCAACTTCGCCTTCGAGCGAACGGGCTCGGCTCTCGTGATGCTGAGCAACATCTTGGAGCCGGGCTATGACAGCCGCACGATCGACGTTGGATTTGCGCCCGGCACGCCGCTGATTGAATTGACCGGCAATGCCCATAGCTCGATCTCCGATCCCCACGGCGACATTCCGCAATTGCTGATCGTCAACGCCGATTCAAGCAGTCCGACCGGCGCGTCGGTCAACGCCCGTTTCCTCCACAATTCGACGTTCGAGCTGAACGGCAGTTCGGCATTCACCGGCAACGGCGATCTTGTTTACGGCCTGCCGACTCCGCAAGGGACGCTTTCGGTGTCGAACGTGGCCCAGACGTTGCCGGGCGGCACGCCGACTGCATCCACTTATGGCACCACGTTGCTGTCGAATATCAGCGTCATCAAAGGCAATAGCATGACGGTGACGCTGAACACGATCCCGGTCAATCTGCTCGGTTTTTACCGCGACAAGCCGGCCGACGGCGACAACGCGCTGATCAAGCTCGACGGCGGCATCGATTTGAACGGCAACGGCGCCGTCGATTTCACGACGCCGAACACCGTGCAATACGGCTTCGAGAATTTCACGACCGTTCACAATCCCGGCTGGTTCGATCCGAACGGCAACGGCATGTATTCGCAGTACATCAACCTGTCGAACATCTCCGACGGTTATCATTATCTCGAAGTGATCGCCTTCCGCCATCGCGACGACGGCGGCCCGCCCGTCTACAGCGATTGGCGCGAGACGATTTATATCGATCGCAACAAGCCGGTGTCGCAAGTGAACAGCTTCGATCCGCTGGTGGCGGGCGTGAATGAGAATCGGCAGCTCGTCGTGCAGAGCGTCGATAATCTGGCGAACAACGTGCATGTGCTGTTCGATTTGCCGGCCGCTCTGACCGACAGCCAGGTGCTGGCCATGATAGGCGATTCGAACCAGGCCAGCCAGATCGACACGAATCTGTGGACCGCCAACGACACCGGCCTGGTCAACGGCAACCACGTCGCGACCGTCGTCACGTACAAGATCGACGGCAACTACAACATCCAGCGCTTTCCGGGCTATTTCACGTCAACGATCTTCGGCGCCGGCCTGGGCGACATCAATCACGACGACCATTTCGACATGTCCGACCTGACGGCTTTCGAATCGCTGTTCGACAGCAACAACACGCAATTCGATCCGGCCGCCGACATGAACGGCGACGGGCTGATCAACAAATTCGACGTGGTGGGATTCGGCCAAGCGCTAGCCGCGGGGGGTGCCGACGGCGCGACGCTAGCCGCCTTCAACGCCTTCGCCGCCACGGCGGTGCCGGAGCCATCGACGCTGGCGCTGTTGGGGTTTGGCGTCGTGGGAATAGTGGTGTTTATTCGTCGGCGGGCTCGCAGGCAGGGGCGCAAATCGCGACGCGGGTCCGTTCTGAAAAGGTGCATCCTGTTTCCAGCCGATGCCCAATCGAGTCGTCTGTGCATCGAAGCGCTGGCAAGCTGATCTTGGCGTCAGCCGCCCGCGCTGGTATGCTTGCTTGAACGGTTGTACACAGGGGGCGACTGCATGTGCGCGAAAATCGAGCAGGCGTACTGGGACGAGTACTCCAATCTTCAACGAGTCAAGCATGACCTCATAAAGAACTATCTAGGAGGGTGGGTTCCCAAGCTCGCTTTGGGACAATTCGGTCATGGCCGAATCCTTTACTTCGACACCCACGCCGGTCGGGGCCGACATTTACAAGGTGAGTTAGGCTCGCCGCTCGTTGCATTGCAGACGGTCCTCGGCCATTCGTCATTCGGCAAACTTTCGGGAACCGAGATCAATTTCTTTTTCTTCGAGCACGACGAAGAAAACCTTGACAACTTGAGAACCGACTTGAATCGGGTCACCAAGCCACCTAACGTGAAAGTGCATACGCAGTGCGGTGATTGCTTTGCGATCCTGTCTGAAATCGTCGATCGTCTTGACGAAAACAAGCTGCGGCTCGCTCCCAGTTTTGTGTTCTGCGATCCATTTGGGTTCGACATCCCCGGATCGGTTCTTCGGCGCCTGATGGGATTCCGCGGGGTCGAGCTATTCGTCAACATAATCTGGCGCGAATTGGACATGGCTATCGCGCACGCACGTAGCGGGAAAGCCGGCTGGGTCAACAGGCTTAATTCAATTTTTGACGGGGAAGGCTGGAGATCGATTACGGCCGATATGACTTTCGATGAACGGGCTGAGCAATGCGTGAACCTGATCCGTCAAATGACGAACGCTACCTGGCCAACCTATATCAGGATGCTCGGCGACAACCGGGCGACGAGATACTTCCTCCTGCATCTGACAAATCATGATGCAGGGCGAGACCTTATGAAGGAATGTATGTGGAAATCGTGCCCTGCCGAGGGGTACTACGCTCGCAAATCCGACAATCCAAGCCAACAATGGCTGATCAGACCCGAACCCGATCTGCTGCCGCTGGAGCGTTGGCTCATCGATCGATTACGAGGTGAGCCGTTGCGGTGGCAGAACCTGATCGAGGAAGTCCGCCCGGAGATTTGGCTCGAGAAGCATCTCAATGCGGTCGTTCGAAAACTCCGGAACGACGGTGTCCTTGAAGGAACTGACTTCCAAAAATCCTTCAACCCATCGAATAATCCATTGCTAAGCCTTGCATAAGGAACAGGATATGAAAAGCTCGATCGAGTGGACCGAATCGACTTGGAATCCGTTGAACGGGTTGCACGAAGATCAGTGAGGGTTGTGCCAATTGCTACGCCGAGCGGATGTCGAACCGGTTGCGGGCGATGGGAACGGAAAAATACGAAAACGGCTTCAAACTGACTTTGCATCCAGACACGCTCGAAATCCCACTAACATGGAAAAAGCCGCAAATGATCTTCGTCAATTCAATGAGCGATCTGTTTCATCGAGACGTCTCGCTTTCGTTCGTTTCCGCCGTATTCCGCGTGATAAAACGGGCCCACTGGCACCGTTTTCAAATCCTCACCAAGCGATCGCAGAGACTGCTGCGGCTCAGCGACCAACTCGATTGGCCAGTAAACCTCTGGATGGGAGTTAGTGTTGAAAATGGCCAGCACCGGTACCGAATCGACGATCTAAGACGGACAGCCGCGCGAATTCGGTTTTTGTCGCTCGAACCATTGCTCGGACCGTTGCCAAATCTAAACCTCGAAGGAATCGATTGGGTAATTGTCGGCGGGGAGTCCGGCCCCGGCGCCAGGCCGATGGACGAGGAATGGGCGACCGATCTTAGAGATCAGTGCCAGTTGGCGCGAGTGCCGTTCTTCTTCAAGCAATGGGGCGGGACTAATAAAAAACGCGCCGGGCGCACCCTCGATGGTCGAACTTGGGATGAGCTTCCGACGGCAGTTCCGTCCGTCGCGATCGACAGGTTGGATGTCGCGCCGACCACTGCGGTTTAGCGGCTGGTCTGACCGTGCGGCAACGCATGATGACGTAGAACAAAGTCGGCGGCCGGACGGGGGCCCAATAGATCGGAGCCCAGGTCGCTGCGTCCGCCCAAATACTCTCGGTATTCTTGATCCTCGAATACCACTCCATCGATCTTCTCGATTTCCAATGCAATTTCACCTTTGCCGGTGGCCTTGCCGGAGAAGAACATCGCCTGGACATCGCTGGGGGCCGGCGAAAAGAGGTTTTTCCGATTGCCATTCTTGATCGAAAACTTGACCTGAACCGCGATCGCTTTCGAAAGACTCACCAAAGCATCGCGCCGAGTTTTCCCGTCGCCGCAAAGATCGAATTCGAGGCAATGCGCAATCCACGCGCCGCCCTCCTTATAAAAAACGATCCGCAACGGAATTCGATATGCTTTTGCCTTCATGGTTCATCCGACAGGCTAATTGTGATTCCCCGGATTGCCGCCGATTATTATAGCTCCGATTCAACCATGCAATGAATACAAGGATCGCAACGAAACTGCTAAAATCTCGGACAACGGGCAGTAATTCCGCAAAGGGAAGGAAAACATCATGGACCTGCAACTCCAAGACAAAATCGCGCTTATCACCGGTTCGACCGCCGGCATCGGGTTCGCCGTCGCCTCGCTATTGGCGAAGGAAGGGGCGGCGGTCGTCGTCAACGGACGAACGGCGAAGCGCGTCGAAGAGGCGGTGAGCAAAATCGTCAACGCGGCGCCGTCGGCGAAAGTTTCCGGCGTCGATGCCGATGTCAGTTCGGCCGAGGGCGTGGCGAAGCTGGTTGCCGCGGTGCCGCAGGTGGATATTCTGGTCAACAACGCCGGCATCTTCGAGCCCAAGCCGTTCGCGGATATCTCGGACGAAGATTGGTTCCGCTTCTTCGAAGCCAATGTGATGAGCGGCGTGCGGCTCAGTCGCTTCTATTTTCCCAAAATGCTGAAGCGAAACTGGGGCCGCATCGTTTTCATCTCCAGCGAATCGGGCCTGCAGATCCCGGCCGAGATGATCCACTACGGAGTCACCAAAACCGCGCAGCTCGCTGTCTCGCGCGGGCTGGCCGAATTGACCGCCGGCACCGCCGTCACGGTCAATTCCGTGCTGCCCGGCCCGACCGCTTCCGAAGGCGTGAAGACATTCGTCGATCAACTGGCAGCGGAGAAAGGCGAAACGGCGAAAGAATTCGAAAAGAATTTCTTCATTTCGGCCCGGCCAACGTCGCTACTCAAGCGGTTTTCAACGACCGAAGAGGTCGCCAACCTTGTGGCGTACGTTTGCAGCCCGCTGGCATCGTCGACCAACGGCGCGGCGCTGCGCGTCGATGGCGGCGTCGTGCGATCGATTGCTTAGGAAGGGACTAGGGGATAGGGACTGGGGGCTAGGACGAAGAGACTCTGGCCCGCCGTCGAGCGAATCAAAAATTTTCCTTGTACTTCAGCGACATCCGCTGCCGGGTCGAGGCGGTGTCTTCTTCGATTTGATGCATGATTTGCTGCGACGACAAACCGGCGTTGGCCGTTTCCTCGCTACGGATCGTCGTCTTCGCGTCGTTCTCGGCGGCAAGGTCGCGCGTCGTGTAGGTGCCGTAGCTGCCGACGGGGCCGCCGTAGCCGTCCCATCCATAGGCATACCCATAGGTCATGCCCCAGGTGTTGGTGACGTATTGCGGCTCGACATTGGCCTGGCGCACGCCTTTCTGATAATTGGCGCCCTTGATCAGACTGCTTGCCTGACGCATGGCATTCGCCGTCCGCCGCGAATAAGCGAGCACTTCCGGATCGACGCCGACCACCGGCAATTGATCGATCTTGCGGGCGTACGAGTCGTACCACATGGCGATCGAGCCCATCGTGTTGGCATCGTAGCTATTGGAACGCAGATCGCGGACATAGTCGGTCACTTTGTTGAAGTACGACTTCGCCGCATACAGCTTCGAGCGATCGTCCGACGGGGGCGGTGGCAACGGCGTCGAGGTCGTCGTGGCCGGCGTGGTCGTTGTCGTCGCGGTTGGCTCCTCGGGCGGCTTCATGAACGACAGCGCGCGATCGAACAAACTGAGCAGCCGCTTCATGCCGCTCGTCGTCAGTTCGCCTTCGAGACTCACCGTGCGGCCATTCACTTGCGGAATCCAATCGGGCAATTCCTTCAACATCGCCCCTCGCTTTGCCAGCGCATGCAGCAGCATCGCCTTCGCCAACTCGGGCGAGACGCCGAGTTCCTCGGCGAAATCGACTTTCACTTTGCCGAACGGCTTTTCCCCCAGCGTGACGCCAAGCGTCAGGCCGCGAATTCCAGCCAGCACTTTCGCCAGGCGGCGAAGCTCCGCTTCCGGCTGCTTCGCAAACTTGTCCGACGCCTTCAGCATCGCCAGCACTTCCTCGGGCGTGGCCGCGTCTTCGAGATCGATGGCCAGGATGATCGGCGTGCCCAGCCCGTTGGCATAGCCGAATGCCTCCGTCAAATAGGGCGACAAATCGGGATGCGTTCGCGAATCGGTTTCGCGAATCCAGCGGCCGACCGACTGCCGGTTCGTCGGCGTCATCGCGCCCACGACATAGGCGCTAAACTGAACGGCATAGGCGCTGGTGGGCAAAGCCACGGCCTTGTGTTGGTCGATGAATTCCAGCCGTCCACCGCTCGTGCGCGCCAAATCCGGCAAATCCGCTTCGTCGTCGATTCGCATCACGACCGATTCCCACTCGGGCGACATCGTCTACAAATCCAACTCCGTCGCGAACACGGCTTGTTTGACGTCGGGCGGCAATAGAGACAGCCCAGCGGCATACGTTTCCTCGTGCTTCGTCTTCCAATTCTCGCGGACGGCAACGGGACTAACGAGAATCTTGTCGACATTGAGCAGCACCAGCGTGTTGGCCCTGCCCGGCAAACTCTTCACCAATTCCTCGAAATGCTGCCCGCGCGCCACGGCGCCGGGCACGATGAAGACGATTGCCGCAACCAACAGCCAGTCACGTTTTCCGATTCGCATAGCAATCTCCAATCGTCGAAAGGATTGAGTTTCGTTCTAAGATGAGGCCCGAAAAGAAGCGGCGCCGCGCGGCGCCACTGCAAGCTTTTGTTGGCTTATTGTCCTATGCGGAGAGGAGAATAGCAACCAGCCAACGTAGGTCAGGCTTTCCAGCCTGACATTCCCGCCGACCGCCGTCAGCCTGGAAAGGCTGACCTACGGCGACTGCCAGTGGCCGCTTTCGTTCGCGGCGGCCAGATTGGTATGATAAGCGGACATTCCGATTTTTCTTGTCCCAGGCAATCGTCCCAGAAACCGCCCATGTGGAAACCTCTCTCCGCGATCGACCGCCGCGTGGCGGGCGTGCTGGTCGAAAAGGCCAAGACCACGCCCGACCAATATCCGCTGACCGTCAATTCGATCGTCAACGGCGCGAATCAAAAGAGCAATCGCCATCCGCAAATGGAGCTCGACGCCGACGACGTGGCCGAATCGCTCGATCGGCTCCGTTCGCTGGGCGCCGTGACCGAAGTGCAAGGCAACGGCCGGACGCTGAAATACCGGCACATGATGTACGAATGGCTCGGCATCGAGAAAGTCGAGCTGAGCGTGATGGCCGAGCTGCTGCTGCGCGGCGCGCAAACCGAGGGCGAGCTGCGGGGCCGGGCAGCCCGAATGGATCCGATCGCCGATCTCGCGGCCCTGCGGCCGATTCTCGAATCGCTGTCGGCCAAGGGCCTGATCGTATCGCTGACGCCGGAAGGCCGCGGCCACGTGTTGACCCATGCTCTGTATCAGCCGCAGGAAATGGAAAAACTGCGGCGAGAGTTTCACGCGGAATTCGCGCCGCCCACGACCGCGCAATCGGCCGCCGCACATGTTCCCGCGATAAATGTTGCAACCGAATCGCGTCCGGCGGCGGACATTCGCCGCCAACAAGAGCGTCCGCGATCCATCCCGCCGCCGCGGTGGCCGAAGCGGCCGAAGCCGTCGGCCGCGAAGTGTCGGCATTGCGAGCCGAAGTCAGCCAACTGCGCCGCGATCTCGAAGAGCTATCCGAGCGCCAGCGGCAAACGGAAGATGAACTGCAGCAAATGAAAAGTGCGCTGGGAGGTTAGACGTCTGTCGCGGTTCGGTCGATGAGCAAAACCGTGGTGGCGGCTCACCGGCGGCTAGCGCCTTGCCGCTCACGGTTGTTCGTCCGCCTGTGAGCGGCAAGGCGCTAGCCGCCGGTGTCGTCGTCGCGCTGCCGCGTTTTATTCCGCCTGACGCTTCAAGCGTGTGGAAGCGGCCTGCAAGCCGACGGCGGCCAGAAGTCCGAACATTCCCATCAGCAGCCAGGCGGTTTCCGCGAAATCGGCGATCAAATGCCCCGCCGCCGCGGACAGGATGCAAGTGCTCAGCCAGGCGATGTAGCAGGGTAGCGACTTTCGATCGGTCATGGTGGAATGCCCTTTTGAATTTGTTGCACGCGCAATGGATCGTCCATTGAAAGACTACTTCAAAACCGCGATTCTGCCGCGGCAAACAGGCCGATCCGCGAAAATTCCTTGGGCGTGTCGTCTTTTGTCAACATTCGCGCCCGCCGCCCCACCGTGCGATGTGCGAAAAACGAGACATGCAACACTCCCGTCCTCTTCTCCATCTCCGCATCTAACCAACATTTTCAATAACAATCGCGAATTGCTTCATTTCCGATGTTTATTTTCCGCGTTTCCGGGAGTTCGGCTTCGGCGATTCGAGCAGCCGCAGCATCGAGCCGCCGCGGCGGTTGACTTGATCGAACGTGCATTGCCGAGGCTTTTTGTCGGCTCGCCAGCGAAGCAACCGCGTGCCGTGACGAAATCGCCCGCCGGTGAAATGATCGTACTGCACTTCGACGACCAGTTTTGCCTTGAGCGGTTCCCATTCATCGCTGCGCCGCGTGCTCCATCGGCTTGGGCCGCCGGGTGCGCGGCCGGTGAAGGGCGACGGTCCTTTGAGCGGCTCGACGATTCCCGTGATTCGCTTTCGCTCTTCCGCCGAAAAGCTGGAAGTGAAGCCGGCGTGGTGGAGCAAGCCCTCGTCGTCGTAGAGTCCGAGCAGAAGCGATCCGACGACTCGCTTGCCGCTCGCGTAGCGAAATCCGCCCACGACGCAATCGGCCGTCCGCTCGTGCTTCACTTTTTGCATGCCGTCGCGCAAGCCCGACCGATACGGCAGATCGCGCCGCTTGGCGACGATGCCGTCGAGATTGCCGCCGACGGCGTCGAACCATTTTCGCGCCGTGGCAATGCGCTCCGTCGCGGGCGAAAGCCGGATGTCGGTCGTCGTGGCGAAGAATCTTGCGGCAAACTTTTCCAATCGTGTTCGTCGTTCCGCAAGCTCGACTTTGACCAGCGATTTGCCTCGTTCGTCGAGCAGCAAATCGAAAAGGACCAACAGCGCCGGATGCTCCGCCGCCAGCTTTCGCACCCGGCTCTCGGCCGGATGAACGCGAAGCAAAAGATCGTCGAACGAAAGCCGGCCTTCGATCGGAATCACAATCTCTCCGTCGATCACGAATCGTCTTGCCCGCAGCTTCAACAGCGAATCGACGAGGTCGGGAAAATAGGCCGCCAGCGGCTGCCCCGACTTCGATTGCAGATGAACCTGGTCGCGATCGCGAAAAGCGAGGCAGCGAAAGCCATCCCATTTCGGCTCGTACTGCCATTGCGGGCCAGCCGGCCAATCTTCGACCAGCGTCGCTTCCATCGGCTCATAGGGCGGATGGACGGCCAGCAGCGATAAACGCCGCGTTGCCGATCGCGGCGGCGTTTGCGCTCGAGCTCCGCCCGAGCGGCGCCTAACGACGAGCGATTTTTCGGGCGTCGTTCGAGGGCCATCGCTTGCGCGCTTCGGCGTCGTCGTCGATCGAGTGCGCGCTAGCATATGCAAGATGCACAAGTAGGGGAGCGAACCAATTTTTTGTCGGAGCTTTCGGCACCTATCAACGGCAATTGACGTGCCGCTTTTTGCGCTTGTGGCGACCTCATCGGGTTCGGTGGCCCGGCGCGAGGTTTGCTTGCTGCGCGAGACACAATCACCGAGTGGATTCGCGCGTGCCCGGTTGATTGAAGCGCGATCAACCGATTAGCGCAGCTATTACCCGCGGGCGAGCTCGCATCGCGCGGTACTCATTTTGCATTTGCTTGAGTGATGTGTTGAATCAAACGCTGGACGGCCCGTTGTTCCGTCCAATTCGATCTTGCGTTGACAATCAAGGAGGTGTGCGATGTGGAAACTTCTTCTGTCTTCGGGATTTGCGGCGCTTTTCGTGGCGCCGTGGCTGTATGCCCCGCCGACGCGCGTCCTTGGCGTGCCTGGTACGGTCCAAGCTACTATCCGTCGTATTCGTATTCGTATGTTGGTCCGCAAACGGCCTATTACCCTCCGGCCACGGACTATATTGCCCCGGCGCCGTATGTCGCGCCGCAGGTTTCGGTCGCGCCTGAGACGACTTACTACTACTCCACGCCTGGCTACGTTTATCCGTATTACCGGGGCTATCGGTACGGATATCGTGGATGGCGCGGCTGGCGATGGTAGAGTCGGTAGCGTTTGATCCGGGCCGACGGCGGGGAGCGCGCGCCGAGCGCGCCGACGCGGTGGGCTCCGGGTTAAACGACGCGGGCGCGGCTCTAACTCACCAGCCCCTTCGTCACCAACATAAACACGTCTTCCAGCGTCGGGTCTTTGTCGGCGAAGCTGCGCACGCGCACCCCCTCCCGCATCAAGTGTTCCAAGAGTTCGGCGACTTTCGCGTCGTCGGCTTGCAATTCGATCGTCGCGCGGTGGTCTTCGACGTGCACGTCGCGCGTTTCCGGCATACTGCGAATGATCGAAAGGCCGATGTCCATGCGGTCGACGAATTTGATTTCGATCAGCCGATTGCGGCGGATGCGGCGGTAGACGTCGTCGATCGGGCCGTGAGCAGCAATTGCCCGCGCTCGATGATGCCGATCGACGTGCAGCAGTCGGCCAGTTCGCTGAGGATGTGGCTCGAGATGAGGATCGTCTTGCCCATCCGGCGCAGCTCCTTCATCAGGGCCTTGAATTCCAGTCGGGCCCGCGGGTCGAGGCCGCTCGAAGGCTCGTCGAGAATCAGCACCGGCGGATCGTGGACGAGCGTCTTGGCCAGGCAGAGCCGCTGCTTCATGCCGCGCGACAGGCCGTTGACGAAATCGTCGCGCTTGTGCGTCAGGTCGAGCAGTTCCAGCACGTCGCCGATCACTTGCTTCCGCCGGCGCGCGGAATTTGATACGCCACGGCGAAGAAATCCAAAAACTCCCAGACCTTCATGCCGTCGTACACGCCGAAGTTGTCGGGCATGTAGCCGACGCTGCGGCGCACGCCGAGCGGATCGCGCGTGACGCTATGGCCGTTGACGATCCCTTCGCCGTGGCTGGCTTTAAGCAGCGTGGCGAGAAAGCGGATCGTCGTGCTCTTGCCGGCCCCGTTCGGACCGATGAAGCCGAACATCTCGCCGGCTTCGATCTTCAGATTCAAGCCATCGACGGCCTTGAACTCGCCGTAGTGCTTCGTGAAGTCGGTGAGTTCGATCATGGGGAAGGGGCGAGGGGCGGGGGACTAGGGGCTAGGGGACGAAGAACGAGCGTTAGGGGTCGGTTGGGAAAGATGAAACGCAGTGCAATCTGGAGTCTATCGCGGTTTTCGTTCGGGCCGTCTCCGCGCGGCTTGGGCATGCGTTTCGGCTGCGTTGAACCCCGACAGGGGTTCTGTCCTGTAGCCCAGGGTTGCACGCCGAAGGCGGGCTACCCTGGGTAGGGTGATCCGAGCGCAACTTCAACCCCAACGGGGTTGCGTCAGCGTGACGCCGCAGCCGACGCAACCCCGTTGGGGTAGAAATCGTTCGTTCCCTCGTCCACCCAGGGTAGGTCGCCGTCGCGACCAACCCTGGGCTAGAGGACGAAACCCCCTTGGGGTATGCGCGAGCAATCGTCAATGCTTCTAGAACTGAAGACATCAGTATTGCTGGTCGCAATTGTGCGGTAACTTTCACGATTTTTGGCAGATCAAGACAGGAGGACAGGGCGGTGCTCGCTTAAGGCGTCGCGTTTTTCGGCGGCTCGGCCGTTGGGTCGGCGGGCGGTTCTTCGGCCGGTTCCAGCGGGACATTTTTCGGCGGACGGAGGTTTTGGTCGGGTTGTGGCGCGGGGGGCGCGGGATAACGCAGATTGGCGACTACGAATACGCCGGCTCGCGTGGCTTGCGACGACGCGGGAGTCACTTCCATGCCCGGCAGCGGTTCGTCGAGCAATCCGATGAGTCGCATTTCGCCCGTGCCCTTGGGATGCTCGATGATGTCGAGGATCGCGCTGTTTTTCAATCGGGGCGTGCCGCTGTCGTCGAGTTGCGGTTGCGCGGAGAGGGACGTCGCCAGTTTCGGCAAGGGCGACGATTTTTCGTCAATCGGCTGAAAATTGAGTAGTTGGCCCGCTTCGCCGGGAGACAAATCGCCGATCCATGCGGACTGCAGATCGCCTTCACTATCGCGCCAGACGACGCCCGATTGATGCAGCGTGTGTTTCGAGCGATTGATGATCCTGTGCCGGCCGCTTTCCGTGCTGAGAGCGATGCCGCCGCCGAAGTCGAACATCTGCTCGCTGTGCAGCATCGCGGTAGAATTACTCGAGACATCGAAATCGGTAAGCCGCACGTCGGCGTCGCGATGCAGCGTCACCGTGCGATCGGTTTGCTTGAGCCGCGATTCGCCGCCGGCGGCAAACGGCTGCACCAACGCATGAGGATCGTCGAACTCGATGTCGTAGCTGGTCGAAAGCGATGTGTAGAGAGCTGTGTAGCGCGTGAGATGAGCGCGGGCGTAGTTCGGTTGTAGCTCGACCACGTCGATCTCGGTCTGCGAACGGGCAAAGCCGATGTTCAAGTGCGCGGCTTTCGTCACAACGACCGCGCCGAGAATCGCGATCACCGGCGCGGCGACCCAAGCCCATTCGATCCGGCCGATCAGCCGGAAAAAGCCCCAATTCAATGGGCCGAGCACGATCAAATAGCCAGCCAACATCCAGGCGATGAAATTCGACCGCGGAATTGTGATGCCCGCGGCGGAGCGAAGCGATTCGCGAGCCGCCGCCGACATGCCGCTGAAATCGTTCCACCCGGCGACGCCGGAGCCGATCGCCGTCGGGTCGATTTGATCGAACGAATTCGAATCGTCGATAGGCGATGGCGACGGATACGGATCGCCGCCACCGAAGTTGCCTGACGGAACGATCTGCGAACCGTCCCCCGGCTGCGCCGCCGTTCGCGGAGTGCCGCCGCCGGCGAACATGCCGTCGGCGTCCACGTCGCGAGTGAGATACCGCAACCCACAAGTCAGCCGGGCGTCGAATTTGTCGTTGCGATCATCGGCCCACACCGCCGACACCGATTGATCCAGGCTGTTCGAATCGACGAATTTCCGCGGCGGATGGCGCAGCAGATAAGCATTGAGCAGCATGTCGAAGCCGGGCCAATTAACCAGGTCGCGCTGATTGAGATGAAACGCTGTTGTCACGATCCGGCCGCGGCCAACGGCGCATTCCGCGATCAAACCCGAATGGTCGTCGGGAAGCCAATGGGCTGCGGGACGAAGCTCGAGCGCAATGCCGCTCCACGGCCGCACCGGCTCTAGCGCGGGAATGGTTTTCGTTCCATCGGTCGGCTGCACGGCGACCGCAAGCGGCGCAAGCGATTCGGCCGTCAGCGAACGGCTCTTGCCCGCCGTCGCCGGCAGATAGGCATCGATAAAACTGCCCCGCAAAAGCGCGAGCGTGTCGGGCCCGCTGACGATAAGCTGCCCGCCCCACTCGAGCCAATCGAGCATCGCCTGCTGCTGCTCCGGCGAGAGCAAGCTCGGATCGACATCGTCCCACAACACGAAGGCCGTGCTCGTCCAAGCCAGCGGATTCGACGGCAGCGGAATGTACTTATCAATGTGCGGGATGTTCACGCGATAGTAGCTCGCGTTCCCGTCCCACGACGGACCGAACAAAGCATCTTTGCGAGCGAACGATTTGTAGCGCGACGACTCGCGGGCCAGGATCAGAAAATAGTATTGATAGGCCGGCATCCGCGTGAGCTGTTCCGATTGCGGCTCGACCACCGGCGACTCGCCGCGCGTCAGCAGCCGATCGCGAACCCACGGGCTATGTTCGCTATGCGGGATGAACAGCGTCTGATCGACGTATTTCGTCTGCCCCTTGGGCAACACGGCATTGCGCGTCGAGAGCAGCACGAACGGCTGCCGGTCCAGCGCCAGCGGCGCCATGTTCCCGTCGGCGATCGACTTAACGGCAAGGTCGGCCTGGAGCAAGCCGACGAAGTCGAAATTGTTGGCCGTCATTTTGCGCGTGACGCTCAGCCAATGGCCCGGCTTGGCGGCAGGGATCGGCTGCTCGGGATCGGCCGGCTGCACGCGGAGCATCGAGACTTCGAAATCGGGCTTCGGCTTTTCCTTCTTTTTCTTGGCGTCGTCCTTTTTCTTTTGCTCGGCCTTTTGCGCCTCGGCCTGCTCCTTGTCGGCATCCGATTGCCCACACCCGCCGCAGCCCGACATCGGCAGCGCCATGCCGATCAGCAGCAACATCGCGAGCGCGCAGGCCGAGCGCGGGTTGAAGTGACGGATCATGGCGAAAGCCCGGCGCATGAGATAATAGCCTCTTCTACTACTGTTGAGTGTAATGCGCCCCATGCGCCGGGGAAAGCGGTGCGGCGTCACGTAGGTCAGGCTTTCCAGCCTGACATTTTTCGACGGAAGTCAGCCTGGAAAGGCTGACCTACGGCAAACCGCGCCGCTTTGTCCTTGCCCGGTGGTATAGTAGGGGCTTGATTGTCGCGCGGCGCGAGGCCGTCGTCGTCCAATCGGCGGGCGGGACCAAAGCAATTTTTTGTTTCGGAGATACTTCTCATGCAACGGTCGTCTGAATATCGGCCCTCTGTGCGGCGGACGTTTTCGGCGTCGTTCGCTTTGGCAATCATCACAGCGCTAATGCCGGCGCCGGCTCGTGCCGATGGCCCGAGAGACAATATCGCCACGAAAGTTCGCCCGATTCCGCCCGCGGGCGTTGAGATTCCGGCGGCCGATCGGCAAGAACTCGAAACTGGAGTCAAGGACCTCAAAGCCGCGATTGCGCAAATCCATAACATCACCGACGCGCAGTTGGCCGACATGCAGATCTTCGTCAAAGCCGTCGATTGGGCGCTGCGGTACAACGAGTTTCAAGATGTGCACGAAGTGGCGAAAGCAAAGGCGCTATTGAAAGAAGGCCGGGAGCGGGCCGAGCAACTTGCCGCTGGAAAGACGCCGTGGGCGACTGCCGCCGGTCTGGTCGTCCGCGGCTATGTTTCGAAAATCGATGGCTCGGTGCAGCCGTATGGCCTGGTCGTGCCGGAAACAATCGGCGACAAGCGTTCCGGCCGGCATCCGCTCGATATCTGGTTCCACGGCCGCAACGAAGCTTACACGGAGCTGAATTTCATCGACGAGCGGAACCATTCGCGCGGCCAATTCACGCCGCCGAACACGATCGTGCTTCATCCCTACGGCCGATATTGCAACGCTTCGAAATTCGCCGGCGAAAGGGATTTGTTCGAAGCGATCAACTCGGTTTCGGAGCGATATGCCATCGATCCGAATCGGATTTGCGTGCGCGGTTTCTCGATGGGCGGCGCTTCGACGTGGCATACGGCCGTGCATTTCGCCGGCGAATGGTGTGCGGCGAACCCCGGCGCGGGCTTCGCCGAAACGACCGAGTTCCTGCGAATCTTTCAAAACGAAGTGATCCATCCGACGCCCTACGAAGAAAAGCTGCTGCACTGGTACGACTCGACCGATTGGGCCGGCAATCTGTTCAACTGCCCGACCGTGGCCTACAGCGGCGAGATCGATACGCAAAAGCAAGCGGCCGACATGATGCAGAAGGCGATGGAGCGCGAGGGACTGAAGTTGACGTACATCATCGGCCCGCAAACAAAGCATGCCTATCATCCCGAGTCGGCGAAGATTGTCAGCAAGCTGATGGCTGACCTTGTCGCCAAAGGTCGCAACGAGACGCCGAAAGAAGTCCATTTCACGACGTATACGCTGAGATACAACACGCAAGATTGGGTCACAGTCGAAGCGCTTCAAGAACATTGGCAACGGGCTGATGTGCGCGCGAAGATTACGGATTCGCGGTCGATTGAGATTACGACAAAGAACGTGGCTGCGATGGACCTGGTAATTCCTGCGGATCAATTCAACGACACTTCGAAACCTGTCGGAGTTGTGATCGATGGGCAACGGCTCTCAGGGGACGCTCCGCCGCCACGGCGCGATTATGTCTGGCCATGCCGGCTTCTCCGCACCGACGGTAAATGGCACGTCGGGGGCGGTGGCTTCACGGACAAACCGTTCAAAGCTCCACCAAACCGACCGATTCCGAAGCAACACGGCCTTCAAGGCCCAATCGACGATGCGTTCATGGATTCATTCATTTTCGTGACGCCGTCGGGTCATTCTGCCAATCCGAAGGTTGAGAATTGGGTCAAAAGCGAATCGCAGCGAGCGATCCGCGAATGGCGCCGGCAATTCCGCGGAGACGCGCGAGTGACGAGCGACGCCAAGCTCAGCGATGCGGAAATCGCCGGCGCGAATATCGTCCTGTGGGGCGACCCGACCAGCAACGCCGTCTTGCATCGCATCGCCGACAAACTGCCGATCCATTGGGACGAAAAGGAAATCGTCGCCGGCGACCACCGCTTTCCGATCGACAACCATTCGCTGATTTTGATTTGCCCCAATCCGCTGAACCCAAGGCGTTACGTCGTTCTCAACAGCGGCTTCACGTATCGCGAATACGACTATTTGAACAACGCCCGACAGGTGGCCAAGCTGCCCGATTGGGCGGTCGTGAATCTCGACACTCCGCCCGACACGCAGAAGCCCGGCAAAATCGTCGCCGCGGATTTCTTCGATGAGTTTTGGAAGCTGAAAAAATAACCGATCGGGCAGAGCGAAATCGCGGCATTCGCGCCGACGATTGAAAACGGCGTTCGTATTTCCGCTGCGTCAACCGTCCTTTTCCCTAGACCAGGCGTTTTACCCCTGGGAATCGGGCAGCAAAAAGAACTTTGTTTTGAGCCCGCTTCAGCGGGCTTCTCCGTCCGGCTTTAGCCCGGTAATTGCGCAAGGGCTAAAGCCTCCGAGGAAAGCCCCATGAATGGGGCTGACAAGAAGGCTGGATCGACCAAAACCCCCAGGCGTGAAACGCCTGGGCTAAGGAAAAGAAGTGGCCGCGGTCGACCGGCGTGCATCGTCGAACAAATCATCCCCGGCCATCGCCACTCGCTTTTAACCGCTTCGCGACGCTCTTCATATCCGCGCTGAATTCATCGCGCATCCGCTGCCGCGCCTCGGGATCCGGCGCGGAGGATTGCCGAGGGATGATATGTCGCCATCAGCCACGATCCCTGTTCGCCGCCGTCGATCCATTGGCCGCGCTGCTTGGTGATGCGAAACTTCGGGCCCAAGAATGATTGCGCCGCCGTCGCGCCGAGAAGGACGATCGCTTCCGGCTTGATCGCTCCGATCTCCGCATCGAGCCACGGCCGGCAGGCCTTGATCTCGCGCGAGGCCGGCTTGGCGTGCAGCCGGCGCTTGCCGCGCTCGATCCATTTGAAATGCTTGACGGCGTTCGTCACGTAGACGGTTTTTCGATCGATGCCGACATCCTGCAGCACTTCGTCGAGCAACCGTCCCGCCGGTCCGACGAACGGATGCCCCAGGCGATCTTCTTGATCGCCGGGCTGCTCGCCGACCAACATGAGCCGCGCGGCGCGGCCGCCTTCGCCGAAAACCGTTTGCGTCGCGCGGCGAAACAAATTGCAGCCTTCACAATGCGCCGCCGCCGCGCGCAGCTTTGCCAGGCTATGCGTGTCGGGAACGAATTCGGCGGCAGTGGCTGATTCGGACATGACACGCCTGCCGCCGAAGAGGCCGCCGCCTCTATTCCAAAATCTTGCTCGTATCGGCGACGATCTTTTTCACCGCTTCGTCGTTCAACGCGCCGGCCGGAAGTGCGTAGTTCACCACGACTTTGCCCTGGCGATAGATCAGCACCGTCACGTCGGCGTCCGGATTCAGCTTGTAGCTGCTCGGGCCGGCGGCATGTTCCGCGGGCACGACGAGCGCGATGTGCTCGATCTTGTTCGCTTCGACGAACTGCTTCGCCTCGTCGGCCAGTTTCTTCGGTTCATCGCCCAACAGGCTGACGAACGAGCCCATCTTCTTGTCTTCATTCTTGGCCACCACTTCGTCGAGCTGCTTCACCAGGCCGGCCAAGGCCGCGTTCGGTTGATGGGCAAACACCATCACCATCGGCCGATTCCCCATCCGGCAGCGGTAGCAAAGCTCTTGGCCAACCTTGACGCCGTCGTTGGCGGCGCCGGCCGCTTTGGTCACGGTAAAGGCGTCGAGAATATCGCC
>CAVTYW010000034.1:0-21458 GCA_963738955.1 Pirellulales bacterium
AATTCCGCGAAGCCGAAAGGGACGTTCGACTCGCTCCGTCGCGGCAATTTGGGTATGATGAAGTCTGACGAAAGTCAGCCGGTTGTGCGCGAATATTTAAGAGCCACGTGCTAGCGGGCCGTCGGAATGCGTCAGGACGTGCGTACGTCGAGAAGAACGGGATGGGGCGCTTTAGTCCGCCGATTGAACAGCGGCGGCTGGGAGGCTCGTGATTGCATGAGTACCGAATTCAGAATCGCGGCAATTGCGTTCGTGTTGGCAATTGCGGACTTCGACCGCATTGGCGTGCCGCCAAATACGCCGACGGTTCAGCCCGGACAGGCCGTTGGACCGGGCATCGTGATTGCGATTCCCGCTGGTCCGGCGATCGGCGGCGGCGGCTTGCCGATGCAGATGTATTACACCCACATCGGCACGCTCTACGACGGCGACTACCGCATCGCCTTGGAAGGCTACAAGGCGGATCTCGATCTCGGCCGTCAAGACGGCGCAGCAGCCGCTGGATCGACTCGATCTGCTACTACACGATGATCGGCGAGTGCTACTACCTCGCAGGAAAATACGCCGACGCGCTCGACAACTACAACGCGGCATTGCAGCTTCTATCTGGCGTTTCCGAATTGGATGACGCAAGTCCATTTTCCGCCGTCAATGCAGGCTACCGTGGGCAACGCTGGCCACGCCCTGGGGCCACAGCAATCGAACGGCGAAGATCGGGAACCCCGCGAATCAGTACATGCAGGTCGAGCAGGGGCAACTGTTCATGAATCTTCAGCCGAACTGGGGGCAGATCGTCGCGCCGCCGCAGTCGTTGACGACGTCGGCGTGGCGGAGATCATTCGCTGCACGGTGCTGGCGATGAAGCGACGGCAGGAAATCATGGGCGCCGATCTGCCCGCAAGATACTTTTACCGACGCATTGTTCGACGCGTTCAGCCGCAAGCCGGGCCAGCAGAATCATTGGTCGGAGAGCTGGGTTGATGCGGAACTGGCGATGGCCTATCTGGATAAAGGGCAAGCGGGCCAGGCTGTTGCGCTGTTGAAGCGAGCCGTCACACTTAACGGCGAATACGATCATGTCGTCACGCCGTTGATTCTTCAAGAACTTGGCCAACTGGCGATCGAGTCGGGCGATTACCCGGCCGCGACGAAGTATCTCGAAGAAGCCAGTTACTCGGCCATGCGTTCGGCGACTTGACCGTCATGGAAGAAGCGTTTCGCTATGGTCAGCAAGCGCATTTGTTGGCTGGCGAGCATGGCGTTTTCCCGCCTTTGGCGGCCGCCATCCAATGGTCGAGCAAGCGATCCTATGCGCACGAATTGACCGCATCGTTGTGCCTTTCACTGGCGGAAGGATTTGCACTGCAAGGACAGGATCCGCAAGCCGTGGAGGCATTGACCGAGGCCCAAGCGATGATCGCCAATCGCGACATGGGCCAGCATCAGATCGCCGCCCGGTCTGAAGTATCTGACGGCGCTGGTCAATTATCAGCAAGGAAATGAAACGAACGGCGATACGGCTATCGCCAACGCATTGGCATTGGAGCGGGGTGGTTCGCTGTGGCTGTTCCAAATCCGCTTGGCCGACGAATACATTCAACGGCAGCTCAGCCCTCATTTGGGTCCCCATGGAGCACTGGCGCTTTACGATTTACTGCTCCGTGATCCGGCTCCGATGGATTGGGCGTCGCGACCGTTAGAGACATTGGCGGTGATGGCGACGCCGCACCCGGTGGTGTTCGATCATTGGTTCGAGGTGACTCTGCAAAGCGGCGTCGAAGTGTCGTTGGAAGTCGCTGATCGAGCCCGGCGGCATCGTTTCTTTAGCACGCTCCCCTTGGGCGGCCGGCTGCTCGCATTGCGCTGGGTGCTGGAGTCGCCGGACGGAGCGCTCGACTGTGCAAGTGCTTTTGGAGCGGCAAAACATCTTGACGAGCTATCCACAGTACACGGCCTATTCCAAGCAAGTGAAAAAGCTCCGCGGCGACCTGGCTGGTCAGCCGCTCGTGGCCGACTCGCCAAAAGCCACTCGCGCTCAGGCCGACAAGCTGGCCGAGATCGCCCGAATCAGTGGTCTCCAGGAAACGCTGCTGCGCGAGATCGCGCTGCGGCGCGAAGCCGCGGAGTTGGTGTTTCCGCCGCTGCGGCATACGCGCGACGTGCAAGCCGCGATGCCGCCGCGCAGCGCGCTGTTGGTGTTCTTCAAGACCAACTCCAACATGTACGCCTTTCTGATGTCGAAACAGCGCTATATGTCGTGGAAGCTGGAGTCTCCGCCGGTGTTGGAGAAGGATCTCTCGGCGCTGCTCAAGAAAATTGGAAACTTCGACGCCAATCACGAGATTCTCGAAGGCCAATTGACCGACGACGGCTGGCGGCAAGCGGCCCGCGACCTGACCGACGCTTTGATGGCCGGCTCGAATTCCAAGGTTAATCTCGGTTCCGGGATCGACGAATTGGTGGTCGTGCCGGATGGGCCGCTCTGGTATTTGCCCTTCGAGGCGCTGCAGGTTCCCGCAAATCCGAAGAACAAGGACCGCAAAGACACGGTGTCGCTGATCAGCCGGACTCGCGTTCGCTATCTGCCGACGATGGGCTTGGCGATTCCCGATTCGCGCGATCGGCCGGAGGCGGGCGAGGTCGGCGTCGTGCTGGGAAAAATGTTTCCGCGCAGGAGCCCCAGGCGATCCAAGCCGAGTTCGATCGATTGAAGAAGATCGTGCCGCACGCCGAGGCGCTAAAAGGTCCGCTGCCGGCCACGTCGCCGCTCTACGCATCGCTGTTCGATGGCATCGTGGTGTTCGACGAGGTGAACGGCGGCATCAATGGCGACAAGGGACATTATGAATGGAATCCGATTCCGCTCGACCGCGTAAAGAACTCGGGCACGCTCGCGCAATGGTTTTCGCTCCCTTGGAAAAGCCCGACGACGTTTATTCTGCCCGGCTTCCGCACGCCCGCGGAATCGGCTTTGAGACAAATGACCGCGAGCACCGGCAACGAAATGTTTCTGTCGATCTGCGGATTGATGTCAACCGGTTCGCGCACGGTGCTGGTCAGCCGCTGGCGCACGGGCGGAGAGACTAGCTACGATCTGGTTCGCCAATTCCTTCAAGAGTTGCCCTACACCAGCGCGGCCGACGCCTGGCAGCGGAGCGTGCAGATGTTGATTCAATCGCCGCTGGATTTGAACCGCGAGCCGCGCGTGAAGCGATCTCCCGGCGGAGAATCGGTGACGGGCGGGAATCCATTTTTTTGGGCCGGCTATTTGTTGGCCGACACCGGTTGGTCGCCGCCGAAGGCCGAGCAACAAGTCGCGCCGATCGTCTTGCAGCCGCTTGCCAACGTGCCGCTGCCGCCGCCGGTCGCGCCCGATCCAAAACCGGCACCAAACCCGCGCAAGTTGTAACCCGTCCACTCAAACACGTTTCACCGCACTGCTTGCGGTTTCGCGAGTCTTCCTCTCGTTTCATGGTTCTGTAGCCCCCGCCCGCGAGTCAAACAGCCGAATGATCGTCACGTTGGACGGACCGGCCGGCGCCGGCAAGAGCACGGCGGCTCGGGCGTTGGCTCGCCGCTTGGGGTTTCGCTTTCTGGACACGGGGGCAATGTACCGGGCGGTTGCGTTGGCCGCGGCGCAGCGTGGATTGAATTGGGCCGACGCGCAGGCTTTGGTGGAATTGGCCCGCCGTCTGACGATCGAGCTTCGCGGCACGCAAGTGCTCTTGGACGGCATCGACGTCAGCGACGCAATCCGCACTTCGGCCATTACCGGCGTAACGCATTACGCTGCCAACAACCCGGGCGTGCGCGAGGTGCTGGTCGATTTGCAGCGCCGCGCGGCGGGCAACGACAACATCGTCGCCGAAGGCCGCGATCAAGGTACGGTCGTATTTCCGCGCCGAGTGTAAAATCTTCTTGACGGCAAGCGCTGAGGAGCGGGCTCGCCGCCGCCAAGATGATTTGGCCGCCCGCGGCGAATCGGTGCCTTTGGAAGAGATCTTGGCCCGGCAAAACGAACGCGATGCGCGCGACGCCGGCCGCCGAGTGGGGCCTTTAGCCGCCGCGCCGGATGCCGTGATGTTATCGACCGACGGCTTGTCGCCGTCGGAAGTGGTCAACCGCTTGGAGTCGCTCGTGCGCGGCCGGATGAAACCGTAGCGACTGTCTCCAACTCAACCGCATTCGCTGATTCCCAACATCGCCCGCCCGAACACACGCATGGCAAAACGCTCGCTACCTCAACGGCTGTGGTACGACGCGCCTGCGCGTGATTTGCCGGCTGACGGGGATTCTCGTGTTCCGAATTCGCTGTCGCGGACGGGAATTCGTTCCGGCCGACGGCGGCGGTCTCGTGCTGTCGAACCATCAAAGTCATCTCGACCCGGTGCTAGTCGGGCTGGCGACCGATCGCCGATTGAACTATCTGGCCCGCGACACGCTGTTCAAATTCGCGCCGTTTCGCTGGCTGATCAATTCACTCGACGCGATTCCATTGGACCGCGAAGGATTGGGCTTGGGCGGATTGAAGGAAACGCTCAAACGCTTGAAACGTGGCGAGCTCGTGCTGATCTTTCCCGAGGGAACCCGCACGCGCGACGGCGAAGTGGGAACACTCAAGCCCGGATTTTGCCGCTCTCGCGCGCGCGCCGGCGTGCCGCTGTTGCCGGTCGGCATCGACGGGGCGTTCGACTCCTGGCCGCGCTCGCGAATGCTGCCTGCTCCGGCGGTGATCCACATTCAATACGGCGAACCGCTCAAGCCAGCCGAAATTGCCGGGCTGGACGATCGGGAGTTGGTGGCCGAGATGGCCCGGCGAATTCGCGATTGCCACGACAAAGCGCACAGCTTCGACGCCGCGCCATGGAAGGGCGATCCGACAATTTCCCGAAGCTTGCCGCCGCGACGGTTTCCGATGATCGACGCGGGCGAACGTTTGCTTGACGCTATCAATCGTGCGTTGGTAGACTTTTGTGTAGGGGGATCTCGCTCGGGCGGAAGGCTCCGTTCATCGCGAGCCTGTTGATCGGCATGGAGGTCGCGCGGATGTTGGAAACTCTCGGCATTGTGCAGGTGGACTCGAATTCCACCGTGCCTCGGTTGAAATCGGGTCGGGGACTCGAAGGCCGCTCGCTCTTGGATTGGGCCATTCGCCGCGTCACCGATTGCGAACGGCTCGATGCCGTGATCGTCGTGGCCCCGCGAAGCGATGCGACGAGCGTCTTAGCGACGATGGTGCCGCCGGATGTGCCCGTGCATTTCAGTTCGGCGCACGACGAATTGGGCCGATTGATCGATGCGGTGAGTGAATTTCGGGCGCTGGCAATCGTGCGGATTTCGATCGATCATCCGCTCGTCGATCCGGTGCTGCTCGATCGTCTGGTGATCGATGCGGCCGAGCACTCGGGCGTCGATTATTTGGGCTACTGTCTGCCGGATGGCCGGCCGGCCGTGCGATCGCCGCTCGGACTGTTCGGCGAATGGTTTCGAACGAAAGCTCTTGTGCGGGTTCACCGCGATAGCGCCACGCGCGCCGCAGGGCAATCCGTCACCGATTTGTTCTGCTCGCATCCCGAAATCTTTCAGCTTCGTTTGCTAGCCATCCCTCTCGAATTGCAGCGCGACGATTTGCGATTGGCGATCGACGATCTGGAAGACTGGGAGAATGCCCAGGCAGTTTTTGATGCGTTGGGAACGGAGCAGGTCGATTGGCAGCGGATTGCCGGCTTGCTCGATTGTCAGCCCGCATTGCGGCAGCGGATGGCGGAGCTGAATCACGCCGCCACGCTAGCAGATGTCGCTGAACAGTAGTGGAAAATAACCATCAGCGAGCTTGCGGCGGCTCATTGCGGCGAGGCCGGATTTCCGTTGCGACCGGCATATTCTCTCAGGTTTGCCCCGGCGCGGAACCGAAGATATCAGACGACCGCCAGAGCCAATCGGCTCGGCAAGCGTGCATCCATTTCCGGGATGCTGCGGGCGGCAGGCCACTCTTCAAAAGACCGGCTTCGGCTGGGGAAGGTTGCTAAGTTATGCGCAGATTCTTTGTCGTCGCGGTTTGCATGTTGACCGGCGCGGCCGGATGTCACATGTGCGCCAGTCCGTATGACTATTGCTCGCCGGTGATCGAGAATTACTCTGGCCCCAATGCTGGCGCAACCGACGATCCGGAGTACGCCGCGCATAACAGCAGTGGCGGACCGCAAATGGACAATGCTGCAAGCGGGCCGCGAATGGCGTCGCAACAGGGATCGCAGGGCGACATGCGGTAGCGCGCGCACGGAACCCCGCGGAGGGCGTTCCCTACATCGCGTGGATCTGCAGGGAACGCCCTCCGTGGCGTTCCGCGCGTGGCCCGTCAACGGTTCACAGCTTCCAACCGTCGGGCAGCACCGCGCCTTTTTGCACCACGACGATGCCGTCGCAGATCATGTACTCCGGCGTTTCCGGGCTGCTGTCGAGTCCTTGATCGTTGACGATGCGGACGTCGCGCCGATGCGGCAATTCTTGTCGACGATCACGCCGTCGATCTCCGATCCCTCGCCGATCCCTTGCGGAATCGTTTGCTGCGAGCGGGCCATCGTGGCCGGCGAATCGTAGTCGTCGGCTCCCATCACGACCGAATTGCGAATCGTCACGCCGCGCCCGATCCGGCAGCGAAGTCCGATCACGCTGTTCTCGATCACGGCCCCTTCGCCGATCAGGCAGCCGTCGGAGATCAGGCTCTGACGGATCGTGCGCACCTTCGATTCGCGACGGCGGCAGGAATCGCGCCCGCGTGTAGATCGGCGCCTCGGCCGACACCAGTTCGAACGGCGGATCGGCGGCGGCCAGATCAAGGTTGCACTGGTAGAACGATTTGATCGTGCCGATGTCTTCCCAGTAGCCGTCGAATAGATGCATCTGCACCTTGCGATGCTGATCGCCGCCGGAAAGATTTCGCGGCCGAAGTCGTGATAGTCGGTCTTGGTCAGCAGATCGACCAGCAGATCGCGATTGAACAGATAGATGCCCATGCTGGCCAGCGAGATCGCGGCCGCGGCTTGCCACGCCGCCGGCGTCGATCCAGGCCGGCTCGGTGCGCATGCGATGTCGGCTTGCTCGGCGGTCTTCGGCTTTTCGAGGAATCCGACGACACGGCCCGTGTCGTCGCCGCGCATGATGCCGAAGCCCGAGGCCGCCTCGCGCGTGACCGGCATCGCGGCGATCGTGACATCGGCCTGCGATTCCTTGTGCGTCGCCAGCATTTCGGCATAGTTCATTCGATAGAGCTGATCGCCGGAGAGGATGAGCACGTGGCTGATGTCCGGCCCTTGCAGGTAGCGAATGTTTTGCCGCACGGCGTCGGCGGTGCCTTGATACCAGTCGGAACTGCCGAGCGTTTGCTGGGCAGCGAGGATTTCGACGAACCCGTTGCTATAGGAATCGAACGTATACGTGCGGCGAATGTGTCGATGCAGGCTGACGGAATTGAATTGCGTCAGCACGTAGATCATGTTCACGCCGCTGTTGATGCAATTCGAGATCGGCACGTCGATCAGGCGATACTTGCCGGCCAGCGGAACCGCCGGCTTCGAGCGATACTTGGTGAGCGGATAGAGCCGAGTTCCCCGTCCGCCGCCGAGCACGAGAGCGAGTACGTTTTTCATAAGGTTATTTCACCACGAAATTCACCATGCGGCTTGGGATCACGACGACTTTGACGACCGTCTTGCCGTTCAATTGTTCGGCGATTTTGGCATCGGCACGCGCTAGCGACTCCAGTGCCGGGGGATCGCTGCCGGTGGGGGCGAGAATTCGGCCGCGGACTTTGCCGTTGATCTGCACCGGCACTTCGATCGTGTCTTCATGCAGCCATTGCGGATCGGCCGCGGGCCAGGGCTCATAGGCCAGCGACTTCGCGTGGCCCAGCAGTTGCCACAGCTCTTCGGCCATGTGCGGCGCGAAGGGCGAGAGGATCAGCACGAACGGCTCCATCGCCTCGCGCGGCCGGACGTCGGCCTTCGTGAAGAAATTCGTGAACTCCATCATCTTGGCGATGGCCGTGTTGAAACGCAGCCGCTCGAGGTCGTGCGTCACGCCGCGATCGTTTTGTGCAGCACGCGATTCTGCTCGGGCGTGGCCGCGATCGCTTGCACGGCCGGATTCAGCTCGAGCGTTTCGCTCCGCTCGGCGACGATCATCCGCCACACGCGGTCGAGAAAGCCGCGCACGCCGTTCACGCCCTCCATGCTCCACGGCTTCGTCGCTTCCAGCGGGCCCATGAACATTTCGTACAGCCGCAGCGAATCGGCGCCGTATTCCTTCACGACCTGATCGGGATTGACGACGTTGCCGCGGCTCTTCGACATCTTGTACGCCCGGCTATCGACGCGGATCGCGGGATCGGCCGTGAGCACGAAGAACTCGCCTTGCTTCTCGACGCTCGCCGGCTTCGACGCGCACCGGCTTGGCGGGTCGCCCGCTCGCGCGCTCGATCGGCTTGTTGTCGGCGTCGAGCCGTCACGTCGGCCGCGCTCAGCCAGCCGCCCGCCTGCTTTCCGATAGCCGGTGAATTCCATTTCGCCCAGGATCATCCCCTGGTTGACCAGCTTGCTGAAACGGCTCGGGCGTGCTGACATGCCCGCGATCGTAAGAGCACCTTGTGCCAGAATCGGGCGTAGAGCAGATGCAGCACGGCATGCTCCGCGCCGCCGATGTAGAGATCGACCGGCATCCAGGCCTTTTCGAGCTCCGGATCGACGAGCGCCTGGTCGTTCTTGCGGATCGATGAACCGCAGGTAGTACCAGCACGAGCCGGCCCATTGCGGCATCGTGTTCGTCTCGCGCTTGTAGCGCCGGCCGTCGATCGTCGACATAGAGCCACTCGGCCGGCGCTTTTTCCAGCGGCGGCTCGGGCCGGCCGTGCGGCTTGAAATCGGCCAGCTCCGGCAGATCGACCGGCAACTCGCTCGGCCGGCACGGTGCGCAGCCGGCCGGTCGGCTTGCCGTCGGCGTCCAGCTCGTGCAGGATCGGAAACGGCTCGCCCCAAAAGTGCTGCCGGCTGAAGAGCCAATCGCGGAGCTTGTAGTTGACCGCCGCGCGGCCCAGCCCGCTGGCGCCAGATCGGCGGTGATCTTCTCCTTGAACTTCGGCGTCGGCGAGGCCGTTGTACGTGCCCGAGTTGATCGCGATGCCGTCGGCAGTGAACGCACTCGTTGCCGGCAAGCACCGCCTCGCGCTCGACCGGTCGCTGTTGCGCCCGGATCGACGACCGGCACGATCGGCAGCCCGAACTGCTTGGGCGAATTCGAAATCGCGCTCGTCGTGCGCCGGCACGGCCATGATCGCGCCGGTGCCGTAGCTGGCCAGCACGTAGTCGGCGATCCAGATCGGCATCGGCTCGCCGTTGACCGGATTGATCGCGAACGAGCCGGTGAACACGCCGGTCTTGTTCCTTGGCCAGCTCGGTGCGATCGAGATCGCTCTTGCGCGCCGCCTTGCTCGCAATAGTCTTTCACCTGCGGCGCATTGTCGGGCGTCGTCAGCCGCTCGACGAGCGGATGCTCCGGCGCGATGACCATGTAGGTCGCGCCGAAGAGCGTGTCGGGCCGCGTCGTGTAGATGCGCAGCACGTCGGCCGCCGGCTTGGCCGGAAAGCCGCTCTTCGTACGGCGCTGATTTCCAGGCCTCGAACTCCGCCGGCGTCGGCTTGCCGCCGGCGTTTAGCTCCGCGCCGATGAAGAAATCGACCTCGGCGCCCGTGCTGCGGCCGATCCAGTTGCGCTGCAGCTTCTTGATGCTCTCCGGCCAATCGACCTGTTCGAGATCCTTTTCCAGCCGATCGGCATAGGCCGTGATCCGCAGCATCCATTGCCGCAGCGGAATGCCGCACGACCGGATGCCCGCCGCGCTTCGCTCACGCCGCCGATCGACTTCTTCGTTGGCCAGCACCGTGCCCAGCGCCGGGCACCAGTTCACCGGCGCCTCGGACTGATAGGCCAGGCGATGCTCATCCTGATAGCGGCGAACCGCATCCTCGCCGGCCGCGGTGACGTCCGGCGGAATCGGCAGCTCGCCGATCGGCCGGCCTCGCTGCTGCTGCGGCGTCGAACCAGGTGTCGAACAGCTGCAGGAAAATCCACTGCGTCCAGCGGAAATAGTCGGGATCGGTCGTCGCCAGCTCGCGCTCCCAGTCGTAGCTGAAGCCGAGCATCTTCAACTGCCGGCGGAAGTTGTCGATGTTCTTCTCGGTGCCGACGCGCGGCGGCGTGCCGGTCTTGATGGCGTGCTGCTCGGCCGGCAGACCGAAGGCGTCCCAGCCCATCGGGTGCAGCACGCTCTTGCCGCGCATCCGCTCGAAGCGGCAGACGATGTCGGTGGCCGTGTACCCCTCGGGATGGCCGACGTGCAGGCCGTCGCCGCTGGGATAGGGGAACATGTCGAGCACGTACAGCTTCTTGCGCCCGGTGGCGGCAGCCGCGGGGCGGCGAACGTCCGGTGCTCGTCCCAATAGTCCTGCCATTTCGGCTCGATCAGCGGCGGGATTGTAGCGGGGCATAGATTGGCTCGGCGACCCTCGGCGATCGGCCGGAATGGGTGGGCATTAAAACTTGAATTTGACGGGCGACAATCGGTGAAAGGCAGCGGCGATTTTAGCGACTCCACCGCGCCGCCGCAAACGTGAGCGCAATGCGCCGCTTCCTACACTAACCCGAAGCGTTAGCGAGGACGGGCCAACGTGCGACGTCGCCCTCGCTAATGCTTTGCACTTAGTATAGACCGCTTCGCGGTTGTGCGAGTATCTTGGCCCTATGCCCGATGCCCCGCCGATCCTGCCGCGCGCCTTTCTGCGGATGTGCCGCCGCAATTGGGGTCGCGCAAAGTCGCCGATTCGATGGGGACCGCACTCACCGGCGGCGAATTGCTGCTCCGTTCGCTCGTTTTGCGGCGGCTTCTCACGCGGCGGATTTTGGCTCCCGACGAAAAATTCGTCGGCCTGTTGCTGCCGCCTTCCGCCGGCGGCGTCGTCGCCAACGCCGCGATGCCACTGATGGGCCGGATCGGCGTTAATCTGAATTACACGCTTTCCTCTCCGCTCTTGAATCATTGCATCGCCGACTGCGGCATTCGGCACGTGCTGACCAGCCGGCGATTCATGGAGCGATTGAAACTCGACGTGCAGGCCGAATTGGTCTATCTCGAAGATTTTGCAACCAAGGCCACCAAGCTCGACAAACTCGTCGCTTTCATCCAGGCCCGCTTGCTGCCGATGCCGATCTTGGAACGCCAACTGGGCGTTGATCGCTTGCGGGACGGCGATCTGCTGACCGTGATTTTCACCTCCGGCTCGACGGGCAACCCAAAGGGCGTCATGCTCAGCCAGGCGAATGTCGGCTCGAATATCCAAGCGATCGAGCAGATCATTCGGCTTTCGGCCGACGACGTGGCGATCGGCGTGCTGCCGTTTTTTCATTCCTATGGTTATCTGGCCGCGCTGTGGACCGTGCTGGCGCTCGATCCGAAGGGGGTTTACCATTTCAATCCGCTCGACGCGCAGCAGGTCGGCAAGCTCTGCCGCGAGCATCGGGTGACGGTTTTCATGGCGACGCCGACGTTCGTGCGCACGTATCTGAAGCGATGCGCCGCGGAGGATTTTCGCACGCTGGATGTCGTTTTCGCCGCAGCGGAACGATGCTCGCCGGAAATGTTCGATGCCTTTGAGGCGAAATTCGGCCAGCGGCCGCTCGAAGCCTACGGTTGCACGGAACTTTCGCCGCTGGTGGCCGTGAATGTTCCGCCGAGCCGCAGTTTGCATGGCGACAAGACGGGCGTGCGCGAGGGAACCGTCGGCCGGCCGATTCCGGGCGTGACCGCCAAGGTCGTCAAACCGGATTCGCCGAATCTGGCGGCCGCGGAACCGCTGCCCGCCGGCCAATCTGGAATGCTGCTGGTCCGCGGACCCAACGTCATGCAGGGCTACTTGAATCATCCGGAAATGACGGCCAAAGTGATCCGCGACGGCTGGTATATCACCGGCGACCTGGCCTCGATCGACGCCGACGGCTTTATCAAAATCACCGGTCGCGAAAGCCGTTTTTCCAAACTGGCGGGCGAAATGGTGCCGCATGTGCTGATCGAAGAGAAGCTGCAAAAAATCCTCGGCGGCGACGACGAACATCTGCAAGCGGCCGTGACGGCGGTGCCGGACGTTCGCAAGGGAGAACGATTGGTCGTAGTTCATTTGCCGACAGATAAAACGCCCGAGCAAATTGGCCAAGAGCTATCCGCCGCGGGGCTGCCGAATCTGTTTATTCCATCGCCCGACAGTTTTATTCAGGTGGAGCAAATTCCGGTTCTCGGCACGGGCAAGCTCGATCTCAAAGGCATCCGCGACCTCGCGCTGGCCCGTTTCGGTTAGGGGCGAGGGGCGAGGGGCGAGCGGCGAGGGGCCGCGCGAATCGCACGCCGGCCGCAGCTTTGCTTCTTCGTCTCTTCATTCTTCGTACCCTGACCCCTGGTCCCTGATCCGTGACCCCTCGCGCAGCGCGCAGCAAGGCCGCGGTGATTGCGCACCGCGGCCATTGCGCGAGTGGGTTGTCACATCGACACGCAAACGCAGTTCGTGCACCACCGCCGCCCGTAGGAGCTGGCAGGTGTTCGTGTTTTCCGCACTGCATAAATCCTTACGCAGCCAAAGGGCCGTGACTAAACCGCACGGCAGGTTGCGGTCATGACTGAAGCATCCAAGCTCCAATCACGTCCGCCCGAGTCTTCCAACTCCGCTCGTGACTAGGGCACGCGACCCGGAAAGGTCCCACTCACGCCCTATTGACGAGTGTCGTACTCACTCGAAGCACAGTGGATACCGTGTGACACACGCCCTCGCTAACGCTTCGGGTTAGTGTGGCACGGTCTCCTCCAGCTTCGAGCATCGGCGGCAGCGCACTGGGTTATCATCCCCACGGGGAAGCCCACTTTTACCCACACTGTGAACGACACGCGGTCGGTTTTTGATGCAACGTTTTTCATCTCGAACTTCTCACGCATCGTTCGGGCTCTATCCTGATAACCCCAGGATGAGCGGGGAAGGGGCCTGAGGATCCACGACTCGGTTCTCACTACCTCGGTCTGTTTTGCGGCTGTACGGGCGGCAAACAGTTGGGCCGGCGCTACGAAGAACGCGAACTGCCGTCAACAGCAGCCCGAATTCAACATCGCACAGCATGAGGGACTAGCGTTGCCATTGGACAGGAACAACCGCCGGCAGCGCGTCAAAACGCCCCTCACAAATGCCTCGATCCGAGTCGTCTACGGCTTGTGAATATGCCATAAGCAGTGGCCCAAATTCAAGCAGAAAAAAAAGGGTGAGGGTGGAGGGCGAGGAAGAAGGGGCGCGGCAGGCACACTGGATCGCCAACAACACTGCAAAGAGCAGCGTCGGCAGCCTGACTTGAAACGAGCAGCGCCGTGGCTCTTCCGCTGAGCGTTGTTGCGCTTACCGACGATCGTGGACCGGCTCATCAAGCGACTGAACCACGCGTGCCAATTCATGGGCGGCATTCCCGAACTCCTGATCGGCGCCCGGCCGAGTGGACGCGGCCGTTAGGCGGCTGACGGCCCTGCGCATGGCGGCCTTTACTTTGTCGTCCGGCAGATACGAACGTTTGATCCCCGAGCCGCTCGGAGATTTGCCGCTGGCGAAATATTCCAAGTCACCCGCCGCCACGCGGATCGGGAAAGGCTCACCCTCATTCATTAAGTCGATGAAGTAGGATCGGATGGTTTGTTTCCAGTTCGGATCAACTCGGTCGGCGCAGCAATATGCTGTCACCAGCCCCGAGGCAATTGCTCGCCGATATAGAAGTGGCCACTCCCGGTTCAGTACCTGCTTTGCAAGTTGCTCGCCCGTCGCGTCAGGATACTTTTTCGCCAAGTCGCCAAGTACGACAAACGCAAAGTTGTCCAGACTGCTATCGTCTTTCTTCCGTTCGGGAGTAAGCGTCAGCAAGTTCTTGAGCCAAACGTCACGTCGGTCAGTTGAGCCTTCGAACGCTCGGTCCGTCACCCGAAGCACGTAGTCGAGTTGCTCAAGCAGCGTGATGGAAAGGCGCGATTGAGGGTCGTTCCAAACCTTGCGCAGCGAAACTCGCGCCTGTGCGGAGTCGGCTGCATCGACGGCGGGCCAAAGCCACGTAAAGACGCCCGCAAGCGCGTCCGATCGGAGGCGATCCGACTCCGTCGGATCTTTCACCACCTCGACCCATGCCATCAGTTTGCTTTCGTTTGGTTTAGCGGCCAAGCCACGAATTCTGGCGTAGTAGCGTGTATCAAAATCATCGAACTTCTCAACTCCCCTTAGCGCTGAAGCGCCGTCGGCGTGCTCAAACTGTCCGTCGCCATTTTTGCGAATGACTAGGTAGTAGCGCCTGCCTTTAGCAAGCGCTGATTTCGGGTCGTCCTCGATTTGACACGCGTATCCGGCGCTGAGCCGAAGTTCGATCGAATCGCCCGAATGAAGCGTGAAAACCTTGCCGTCGAGAGGTTGCGCGACGACCTCGTGAACCTTGAAGGTGCATCTGTACGTGGCTGGGTCTTCGCTTTCCGCATTCACAAGCTTAGCGTCGGCTACTTCAGCCGCTACGATTCCGTACCCCTCTTCAAACTGCGACAGGAGCGGACCCGAGAGCTTACGTCCGGCATTCGCGATGCGAGCTGAAATACTCGAAGTGGCGAGAAGCAAAACCAAGATAATTGGCCGAGTTCGCCGTTGACCGCACATGGAGGATTCCTTTTGTTTCAGGCTTTGCGGAGCGATGGCCAGCCAAAACAGCTTGGTCATGGGTTGACGACCACTTCCCCCGTGGGACCGCGGAACAGGATCTCCAATCGATTTAGCACATCGCGGCCCAGGATTCGTTCGTTGCCGACAAAGTCGGCCTGGAGCCGGCATGGATATTCCTGGCCGTCAAGCCAAGCCCATATCTGAAACGCGAGCGTTGCCGCGGCAAAGCCGGCGACGCCACTGATTAGCCCCTGCACGCCCAAGCTCGGATTCAATTGCAGGAGTTGGCAATCTGCCGAAGGCAAGACACTTGCATCCGCCCCCGTGTCGGGAATTACTCGATCAAGAGCGACTCTTGAATGTCCGCTGGCCTGCCGGAATTCCACGCGGATCGACGGCAAAGCTTCGCCGGAATAACCGGCGTCGTACGGGAAGGCGACGCGGCGGATTCGGCACGGCTCTTCTTCCTTTCCAACGCAAATGAAGAAGGGGTGCAGGCCCGTCGCTTCCGCGGCGTGGAACACGGTCACCGGGCTGTTACCCGACGCGACCACCTTGCCATCGGCAAAGCCGATCCATTGGCCGTCGTACTGACCGAGAAGTTGGTCGCGGACAGCCCAGTATGCCGCCTCGTTCCTACGCCGGTCGGGATGGATTTGGCGGGCGATCTCGGGCGGAAGTTGGTCGGCGATGCTTTTCATGGGATTCTGCTTTTCGTTCCACGCGCCCGTCATGTTAGCACCTCGACGGAAATCGCGGTGCAACGGGCCAATTGGGCGTCTGCCGTCAGAAATAGGCCGCAGCCGTGTTCGATGGCGGCGGCTAAATGCACTGAATCCAAGGCGTCGATCCGAAACGCCGCGCGGAGCATCGCGGCTCGTTCCCACGTTCCCGCACCGACCGGCAGCATTTTCACTTTTGGGTTGCCGAAGAAGCGCTGATAAGTTGCGATATCAGAAGAACTACCGGACGCAAACGGCTTGACGAGACACTCCATCCGGCCCGCGTCGCAGAAGGCGATTTCATCGCCGGCGGCTCGGAGCCGCGAGGCGGGCCGTTGCAATCGGAGCCCATATTGGGTTTGCTTCGATCATGTAAATTACAATATTCGCGTCGAGGGCAACGAGCATCCCTACGATTCCTCCGGCGGCTTTGCTTGGTCCCTCAACCGACGGCTTTCCTCCTGAAGCCGTCCAGCTTCGAGGATTTCGTGCTCGAATTCCTCCCGCAGTTGGCGGCGCTGCGCCTCGACCTCCTCGACGGTACGAGGGACGAGCCCCGCTTGGGCACGTGTCGCCCAAATTTCCTTGAGCATGTCGAAGAAAAGGATCGCCTACGGGCAGCTCGGCCAACGGCTGCATGCGAACCACGACGCGACCCGGCGGCAAATCCGGCTTGTGATCAAGTTCCAGAGTTCCGTCGGGTTTTAGCGTTCCTTGGACGACCGTTTGAACGACGCTCATTTCCGCCTCCGTAGCAAAAAGCCGCCCTCTCCAATTGTAGCCAAAATGCGCCGTATTTCCGATCGCCGGGGCTTAGCGAGTGCGCAGCGGCGTCCGCCCAGGTTCGTTGAGTTCGCTTGCCGTTGCAACCGGCTGCGGAATTACCTTCGCGCCCTCGGTCGGCCTCCGCGATAGTAGTTCGGTCAGTTGAAACGCCTGGTACGGTTGATCCGCGGCCGGTTTGCCGTCGGGGCTGGCGTTGGCGACCCAGAATTTCGTGCTGGCGGGGGCGAAGAGCACGTCGTGCAGGTTTGATTTCATTGCCACGCCTTCGTCCATCAGATGCCGCGCTCCTTCGGCGTCGAGCTTGCCGTGGCCTGTCTCGGCTCGCTTCACCAATTCTTCATATCGCTTGCCAGCCGAGAGGAGCACGCAATCCTTCACGGGCTTGGGGAGCATCGGATCGGCTTCGCCCGGCTTTACGACCTTCAGCACATCCCAGGTGGCTTGTACGCCCACGGCGCGATTCGTGTTGCCGTCGGCGATGACGTAGAAGTACTGGCAGGTGCGCGGATGGTCGTGGAAGACGGCCAGCGCCGCGTCGAGATCGCCCGCGCTTTGAAGCACTTCGCGAAGCATCAGAGCCATTGGCATTCCGTGCCAATGCCCTTGGCCGGCGCCGCCCATCTCGCCGATCGACACATGCTTCGCGTTCATTCCGGTCACCGAGCCGATGAAGCCGGCGTAGGTGACATTCACGAACGGAATTCCGCCGTCCGGCTCGGCGACGATCAGCACCGCGTGGTCTTGCAGGTGCCAATCGCATTTGTAATCGAGCACGCGGCCATGATAGAGCGTGCCGTCGGTGGTGGCGGAATTCATGACGGCGAAGCCGCTGCAATGAAATAGCTCGGGCAGAAAGTTTCCGGCCTGAACGTCGGCCAGCGGCACGTCCGCGCCCGCCGCAAGGCCTTGCAGTTCCTCGAAATACTTCGGCGGCACGAACTGCCGCTGTTCCGCCACGACGCTATCCACCAGCGGCCGCGGCTTGAGCGTCAGCGGTCCGAGGTGAAACGCCTCGGAGTTGAGAATGCCGACGATGTTGTGCATGTTCTCGCGGGTCGATTCCTTCAGTAGCGCGCCATGCTGGTAGCCGATTTCGTAGGGCGTGCCTTTGAGATGGAGGACCGGATAGCCGTCGATTTTTTCCAGCCAACCTTGGCCGCAGCGAGCGATGGTTTGCGCGCGGGCGATTCCGGTTTGCGATGCGACGAGCAGGCCCAGGAAAAACAGACCCGCGAGAATCTTCCATGAATTACGTGATGCGGAGACCGGATGGCGCGGCATGACACTGCTCCTGATTGGTGTTGATGGGGCTTTCAGTTTTTCACTTTCAACGGCACCGGCGCTGCGCCGCTCGGCGCGTCGGGGGCCAATTCCAACGGAATCGTCCACACGACGCTGCCCATTTTGCACAAGCCGGAGTCACCTTCCTGGCAGTAGTAGTAATTCATCGAGAGCGTCACGGTTTCGCTGCCGGTTGACTCTTTCACCGGCAAGCGAACATCGAATGCCGCCGCCGGATGATCCAGCTTTTGCGGTTTTCCAAGCGCCGCGCGATCCAGCGGTCCGGTCGTTCCTTGAGCTTCGATCCAATAGCGCATGGGGGCGAGAGCGTTGATTTTATAGCCGGTGGGCAATTCGAGTTGCACGGCCAGATGAACGGCGCCGTCGGCCGGCTTGACTTTCGCCGCTTTCAGAGTCACCTGTTCGGCGTTTTTGAAACTCGGCTTGCTTGGGACCGCCGGCGTCGGCGGCGTGGGCGGCGTCACGCCGTCCATCGCCAACGTGCCGACAGCGTGATCGCCATCGATGGCGATCGTGCGAATCAGATGATTGTTTGTATCGGCGACATACAGTTTGCCAGCGGCATACGTGAGGCCGGCGGGTTCATTGAACGTTGCGGCAGTGCCCGGCTTGCCGAGCGCGTCGTCGTGGCCGGCCGAACCTGTGCCCGCCAATGTCACGGCGCGTATGCTGCTCAGGATCGATCACCTTGATCTTGTTGTTGTACGTGTCGGCCAGATAAATCAGGCCATCGTGGTAAGCGATGCCGAGCGGGTGCTGGAAACGGACTCTCGAGCCGGCGCCATCGACGTCGCCAAACGTGAACAATCGGCTCGTCGGCAAATCGGCCGTTCCGAGGATCGTTGTCACTTCGCTATTCGCGCCGACCAGTAGCGGCACCGTGCGGATCGAGCTCCCTTCGCTATCCGCGACAAACAGCGAGCGGCCGTCGGAGGCCAAGCCACTTGGCTGCGCGAATGAGGCGAATCCGGTGCCGAACGGCTGACGCGGCAACAGCGGACCGTCGACAATGTCTTCGCGAGAGTTGCCGGCGAAGGGGCCGATCTCCGTTTCGGCGAGCGGCATCCGCCAAATCTGATGCGTGCCGGCCATCGCAATATAAAGGTCTTTCCGATGCACCCATACGTCCCACGGACTGCTCAGCGCCGTTTGCCGCGGTTTGCCGGCGAAACGTTGCGGCAATCGCGCTCGGCCGGAGATTTCTTCCGGGCTGGCAAGGCCGGGCCAACCGTTTTCGGCTTGCCGGCCGGTGCCTGCGATCGTCACGACGCGCTGCTTCTTCAAATCGACTTTGCGGAGCAGATGGTTTTCGGTGTCGGCGACGTAAAGCATGTCGCGGTTGAGTGCGAGGCCCTGAGGACGATTGAATTCAGCGGTCGCGTAATTGCCGTCGGTCCGGCCCGAGGCGCCGTTGCCGATCGTCGCGATCAATTTGCCGTCCAAATTGGTAACGACGATCCGATTGTGGTTGCTGTCGGAGATGAACAGCCGGTTGCCCGGTTCGTCGGCGACGATCTTTCCGGGAAAGCGCAGCGGCGTTTGCGCAGCATGATATTGCTGCAAATCGAATCGCAGCGGCCGTTCGTCGAGCAATTTCTTGTTGCGATAATAGGGAACGGCCGATTTGAGAAAATTGTCCAGCACCTCGGCCTTCGTCTCGCCGCCGTGCATGTAGATGAGATAGCCTTCGGGATCGATCAGCGCCAACGTCGGCCAACTATTGACTTCGTAGCGATTCCAAATGGCTTCGCGCGCGTCGTTGACGACGGGATGCTCGATCTCGTAGCGCAGCACGGCGTCGGTGATGTTTTGCGAATCTTGCTCGGCCTCGAACTTCGCCGTGTGAACGCCGATCACGACCAGGTTGTTCGGATACGCATGTTCGAGCTTTTTCAACTCCGGCATGATGTGCATGCAATTGATGCAGCAATAGCACCAGAAGTCGAGCAGCACGAATTTGCCGTGCAAATCTTTCAGATCGACGGGGCCGGCGGTGTTGATCCAGCCGACGCCGCCGTCGAGCGACGGAGCGCGCAATTTCCGCTGGGAAAAGATGCGGTCGAGCATTTCCCGCTGGCGGCCAATGGGCATCCGCTCTTCGCCGGCGGCCGTTGTTGCCGTGTCGGCCGCGACCGGCTTCACGGGAATCGGCGCACGTGCAGCGGTGTCGCCAGGAACATCCGCGACGAAATCGGCCTTGGTCGCCGCCGCGGGTTGCCCGGCAGTGGTTTCCGGCGGCGACTCATTGGACTTAACCCCAGCGACCGCTTGAACGACCGGCGCCGCTTCGGCGGGCATGGAAGCCGCGGGTCCACACGCCGCAAAAGAAAAGGCGCCGACCGCTGCCAGTGCCAGAATCAGATTTCGACGCTGCAACCGCTTGCAGCCATGAGAACCGTTCATCAAGAGGCTCCTGTAATGGAGAACGTTGCGGGCTACCGCAAACGTGGACGACCCATCAAGACAGCACTCGAAGCGATACATTTTCCCAGATCAACCGCCGGCAGGCAAATCGAACATTTCTCACCCGAGTCCGATTGACCTCCCAAGTGGCAAAATCGGCACAATCGCGCCGGCTCGAATTAACCCTGGCGAGTGGTGCGACGCATTGATTTTTAGCAATGTCACTACCAAGATGCAAGCCAATGTGTCATATTGCGTTAGGTTGCAGGGCCGTTTCGAATTCGGCGGGTTTGCCGCAGGCATAAATCGCCCGGTTTGCCAGGGTAGTCGCCAGGCCGGAAAAAGACTTTTTGCCTTCCCGGCGGCATTGCCGAATAATCGATGGCGGCACATGCAGTTTGTCCATTTTTCGGTCCCGTTGGGAATATCCGGAATTTGTTGACATTCCGATTCGCCAAGCCTAGATTTGCGCGGCCCAACGGTTTCGTTGGAATTTGTTGACGCCACTTTGCAGTTTGCTCGCCTCAGGCGGGAGCGACTGCTTGCTTGTATTCGGCCGCCGGTCGTTTTGGAGGTCATGCCGTGCAACGTCATCATGCTCTTGCCGCTTTGGTGTTGTCGTTGGCCAGTTGCGTTTGCGCGGTTTCTCGCGAGGCCGTGGCGCCAGAATGGGCCACGAAGATGTTCAGCGAGACGAAGCACGATTTCGGCACCGGTTGGGCGCGCCAAGGTGGAATACCCCTTTCAATTCTACAATCCGTACAAAGAACCGGTCCACGTGGCGGCGGTGAGCAGCAGTTGCGGCTGCACGACGCCCGAAGTCGTCAAGAGCGATTTGGCCACCTATGAGCGGAGCGAAATCCTCGCCAAATTCAACACGCGATCCTTCACCGGCAATCACGCCGCGACGCTGACCGTGACCATCGATCGGCCCTACTTCGCCACCGTGCAACTCAACGTCTGGGGCGACATTCGCGGCGATATCGAAGTCAAATCCGCCGACGCGGGGATCGACAACGGGCTGGTCGAATTCGGCACAGTCGATCAGGGCGAATCGCGCGAGCGGAAGATGACCGTGATTCGCTACGGCCGCAGCGATTGGCAAATCGTTGACGTGCGGAGCGTCAACTCCAGCTACGAGGTGGAAGTGGTCGACGGCCCGAGCAGCGCCGGCCGCGTTGCTTACGATCTGATCGTGCGGCTGAAGAAAGACTCGCCGCCCGGATATATCCACGATCCGCTGATTCTTGTGACCAACGATACGCAAGTGCCGCAAATTCCGATCGAAGTCGAGGGCAACATCAAGGCGGAATTGAACGTCAGCCCGCAAGTGCTCGCGATGGGCACGGTCGAAGCCGGGCAGCAAGTCACCAAGCCGCTGATCGTCACCGGACATAAACCGTTCAAGGTCGTGGCCGTGCATTGCGACGACGATTCGTTCACGTTCAAGATTCCAAGCGTGGAGAAAGTGCGAATCTAA
>CAVTYW010000035.1:0-67023 GCA_963738955.1 Pirellulales bacterium
CACGACCAGAAGCCCGGTGTCCGACTGCAAAGGCCGATGGAATTGCAATCCGACGAAACGCGTCCAAAACCGATCGGCGACGCGCAGATGCTCGAGGATCGTTCGGCCATCTTTCTTGCTCACCAGGCGATAAGTTCCGCGACCGGCCATCGGTTACATGCCTCGCGATCGCAAGAGCGAATCGGCCATGCGAAACAATTGCGTGAACACCGGCCCAAGCGTCCACACAAACAAGGCCGGCAAGAAACAGATCACCATCGGAAACATTCGCTTCACGGCCAACGATGCCGCAAAAGCACTCGCCCGTTCGCGGCGCCGCTTCGCGCAGATCATCGGCTTGCCGGCGCAAAGACCATCGCGATGCCGGTGCCGAGTTGCTCGGCCTGGACGAGCTCGCGAGACGAGGATGGACACGGTGCTGACCTCAACGCGACGGGCCAATCGCCGCATGGCATCGACTCGGCTTCGGCCGGCAATAAGGTCTGCTTGAAAGGATCGCAATTCTCGCCCAGAACCCGGTCGGCCAAACCGCTTTCCAGAATGCGCCACCGCGCGGAATCGAAGCCAAGCCCTGCTTCGCTCAGCGTCGCCAACAGCTCAAGCACCAACGGCAAATCCATTTCCATTTGCTCGACTACGGCGGCGTCGGCTCCGCTGCACGGTCGCTATCGGCAGCGAAAGCAGCGCAGCAAAAATAAGCCACGGGCAAACGTAGGCCAGCGGCGCGAACACGTCGCCAATTCCCCCGGAATCTTCGACAAGGCCTCCACGGCGCTAGTGACCGTGTGAGTGACAAACAGCGAGTAAACCAGCAGCCCGGCGGCAAGAAACGACAGGATCATCGCCGCCCAAAACCATGCCGCGGACTCGACCGAGCGATAGCCGGCCAGCGCCGGCCCAGCGACTCAACCAACCCTGCCGTTCGAGCCAGTTGCTCGAGGACACCGCCTGACTATCGCCCGAGAAAACCCGTTCCAAACTTCGCCGATGCAAACCGAGGCGCCGCAAGAAAAAGAGCAAAAAGCCGACCCAGGCGATCGATAATCCGACGACGGATGCCAGTTGCAGGGAGGTCATCGCGATGGGGGAATAGACTTAGGGTGATTCAAAGGCGTGCAAAACTATCTTGCATACTAGAACTACTATTACTACCATTACGTAAAGAGCAATGCTTCGGTTTCTATATTTTTCCAGCGGGCCGTCGTTATGCGGTCGAATTGGCGAATCTGGTTCACTTGGGTTTTCGCCGTTCTTTTTGGCGTTCTTTCCACGGCTGGGGAAGGGCTGCATCTGCTGCCGGGTCAGGGGCATGGGCACGATGCATGTTGCCACGATCACGATGACGGATGTAATGACGATGGCTGCGATGACGCCAATTGTGTAAGCGATTCGGCGGATCGTTCGCCCGCCGCGCCTGACAATGCAAAAGAGCTTGCAGCCCGGTCGCCGGCTGCGGTTGAGGTGCATGGCCAGCCCTCGATTGCAAGTCGCTCGACATTGCATCTGTGCGACGACGACTGTGCGATTTGCAAATTCTCGGTCAGGCCGTTTGGCACACGCCAGGCACGGCCATTCTCGACTGGCAGTTCTTGCTGCAGTTCCACCGGACGACGAAGAGAGATTGGTCGTCGTCTGCCGCTGGGATCATCTCCCTTTCTTTCGCGAGCGCGCCTCCATTCTCCGCGGCGTGCTAGGCCGAATCGGCCTCTGGGCTTTGCGGTTGCCACGGGAGTCGTTCTGCCCTGCATGCCCTTTCGAAGGCTAGGTGATGCGATTGCGCGACGCCGTGTGCTGCGCGATCGAATCGTGAATCAAAGTTCGTGAGTAATTGCACTGGAACGGCGTCCCGCCCGCGAGCAGTGTCGCTCGCTATCTGGTGGTCCGACCAGTTGCGTCGGCACTGCCGCGGCGGAGCGTCACGGCGTCACTTGCTGCATGGCGTTTGCGGTCTTTGGGTTGTGAATTTGCGTCTGCGTTGCGTCGTTCTCGGAGTTCGTTCGTTTATCTGTTTATTTCACAAGGAGTTTGGATTATGCGAAGCGTTAGAAATCGAAATCGGAAGCTGCGGCGTGGACAAGCCTTGGTCGAGTACACGATTATCGTGGCGGCCGTGGCACTTGTGCGCTGGGGAGCATCTCGCTGCTTGGCCATAAGACCAACGACATGCTGGGCACGTTGACGGCGATCCTGCCGGGCGCTCATACCGACGACAATGGCCCGATTGCGGCCGGCGAATTGGTGCAGACGACGGTCGGCCCCGATGGAATCACGGTTGACGTGAACGCCGCGGCAAATGCCGCCGGTACGGCGACGTTGGGCCAGAACCTGTTTGGGTCGAGCGGCGATTCGCCGCTGATGACGGAGACGAATCCGTAATTGATCTGCGACCGCCCGGCGCCCCGACATCGGGCGCCGGGATTTTCGCAAGTTTGTTTCGGGGGGGAATTTGTTTTATGGGTATTCATGTTCGTCGCGCACTGCGCCGTCATCGGCATCGACGCAAAGGGCAATCGCTCGTCGAGTTTTCACTCGTCGCGCTCGTGCTCCTATTTTCTCTTCGCCGGAATCCTTAGCTTCGGGCAATTGTTCTACGGCGCGCAGTCGCTCCAATCGGCGGCCGACACCGCCGCGCGCGAGATTGCCCGCCTGCCGTTGCCTCCCACGACATCCCCTTTCGCGAGCAGCTCGGCGAACGGGATTTCGCTCTACGACGTGCTTTACAACCCTGCGTATTCCAGCGCGACCGCGGGCTCCATCTGCGCAGGTGCAGCAGCCAGGTGTTCGATCAGCAATACCTGATGGTCAACCTCAATTCGGTGCCCGCGGGCATGCAGCTTGCCGATTGGGTGAAGACGTGGCCGGTGATCAATCAAGTGCTCTATCCGCTGATGATCGTGAACTATGTGAATACTTCGGGAAACGGCCAGAACCAGGAGGCGTTTCTCTGGTATCCGGGAGCCGTGCCTGGAACCGACAGCAACGGCTGGCCGGCGTTTCGCATCGCGCTGGTGACCGGCCGGCAGAATGGCAATGGCGCCGAGACGATCGAGTGGGTGCCGGTCATCGAAGAATCGCTGCAAGACAGTCCCAGCACCGGCGACAGCTTCTTTGCATTCAACTTGCAATCGCAATATCGGGGACTCGTGGCGCTGCGAATCAACTATCCGTATCAATCCGCCACATTGAGCGCTTACCAGCAAGAGACCACATCGCCGCCGTCGCCAAACGGTCAAGCGCTTGCGGCGAACGACAGCCAGGTCGTCGTTTCGAATCCCGGCGATTTCGCCCCGGCCGCCGGCGCACTGACTAATTCCGTCTACTCGACCTACGGCGGTCAGTATGGCCTCGGAAGCCAATTTGCCTGGCTGGGACAAGTGCGGCCATTTCGCCGGTTGATTTCGGCTCAGGCGGTGGCGCCGAAGAGAAGTTTATTCGAATCCAACACAATGAATCGGGCCGACAAAATGAACACTACCATGCGATACGGTGAGCGACGTCGCCGGCGAGGGATCGGTCCTCTCGCGATCGGAGCCGTTCTTCTGGGAACATTAGGACTCGTGTTCGGCGGACTGGCCATCGCGGGAAAACTACCGTGGCAAAAACACGCGGTGCCGCCGCCGGAAGCGGGAATGGCGCAGCGTGTGGGTCACCGCGCGACCGATTCCCGCCTTTTCCACAGTCACGGCACAATACTTGTTCAACCCGTCGTTGGGCATGGCGGCGTTTCAGGATTTGCCGGCTAGCCGAGTGCCGCCGCAATGGCTCACCGGTCCAAAGGGGGCGGCCGATATTCTCGACCGGATCGTTTCAAAAGGCAAAGAAGCGGGGCAGCCCTTCACCGAAGCTGATTTTCTGCCGAAGGGAACGCTGCCGGGAGTCGTCGCCGGAATTCCCTCGAACATGCGAGCCCTGACGCTCGAAGCAGGCAAACTGCGTGGCGTCGATACGTTGCAAGTCGGCGACCATCTCGATTTGCTTGCTTCCGTGCCGGTGGATCGCTTGCTTTCCACAGGCGATCGCGATCAGGCGTGCGCGCCCCGGAACGCCGCTGCTGACGAACACCAAATCGACGAATTCGGGCCCACGGCAGACCGAAACTCGAATGATCGCTCGCGACGCGATCATCATCTCGCCGCTCACGACGCGCACTCGTCCGATCGCTTCCAGCTCACTGATGCAAGGCACGAGTGTCCGGACGGTGCCGGTGCAGGAAGTGGTTTTGGCCGTGGATTTGCAAGATGTCGCGGGAGTGACCGAAGCGTTGAACATGGGCATCGAGGTTGCGTGCATCGCCCGATCGGGCCGGCCCGGTTCGGAAGACAAATTCACGGCGCCGCCGGGCATGACGCTTGTTCCAGTCGCCGTGCGATTTGTTACGGCCTACAGCGAGTTGGTGCGTGACGATCTTTACGATGTGCGAACGCGTGACTTGCGATACACGCTCTTGCCGACCGACGATGTGACGGCCGAGCGAATTGTCGTTTCGCCGGCGGAATTGCTGGGGCGGGTCGTGGCCCGCGACCAAGCCGCCGGACAGTTCTTTCGCCAAACCGAGTTGCTGCCGCGGCACGCCGCCCGGATTGGCCGCAGGCATTCCGCCTGGAAAACGTGCGTTTGCCATCGCCGCCGATCGGCTCGATGGCGCTGTCGCGTTGCGGCACGGCGATCACTTGGACCTCTTGGCGAGCATACCGCTGACGCTCGAAAAGCAATCACAAGGCGGCGCGGGCGCCGGCTGGCTACCGACCGGCGGGCTCGACAGCGCGGCATTGCACATGGAGAAGCAGGCCGAGATTCGCGTGATCGTTCGCGATGCGGTCGTCGTCGCGCCGGTCGCCGCGCCGAAGATCGCGCCAGGGGCGGCTGGCATGACGGCCACGAAGCAAGTCGCGGATACTCTCGAACGTTCGGCACAAGAACTGGTGTTGGCCGTTTCCGCCGACGAAGTCGCAAAACTGGCCGAAGCCGTCTCGCTCGGTTTGAAGCTGACGGCTGCCACTCGGAGCGGCGTCGTCGTCGATCCTACGGCGCCGCCAACCGCGCCGACGATAACGAACGACAAACCGGTCACCGACTTTCGGCCGCTGGCAAACGTCGGCATGATCGAAACGCTCAACGGATCGAAACGGCAAACTTATTTGTACGCGGGATCGACGATCGCTAATGAAAGTGGATCGTCAACGGCGAGCGCTGTCCCGAATGCCGCGTCCGCCCCGACACCTGCGAAAGGCGGTTCCAACCAGCCATGAGCCGCGAATCCAACAGTGCGATTCCTTTCACGACACTCGGCGGAAGTTGCCGTAGGCGACCGCGACACGCGGGCTACGTTCTCGTCGTTGTCGCGGCCATGATGTTCGCACTTTTCGCGCTCGCGGCGCTGGTGATCGATTTCGCGATGGTGCGTCTCGCGCAACGGCAGATGCTTTCCGCGACGGATGCGGCGGCGATCGAAGGACTGCACTGGCGCGATGTGCAGGCGTGGGAACAATTGCCGAGCGGCTGGCTGAACAATCCGAGCTTCTTGCAGGCCGTTGGCGTCAACAATGCGTCGAATCTCGTCGATCCGATCACGCCCGCGACAACAAGATGCGATCCGTCGTTGGGCCGCTGCAAACATGGTCTCGCTGATGATGCAATCGAGCATTTCCGACAACGCCGATCCGATCAATCTCGGCTTTGGCCCCGAAATGAAGACGGCCGCCACTTCAGCGGGCGGAGGCTTGGCCGGCCCAACGATTTCGCCGGGCGTGCCGCCCGTCTATTTGCCGCAATTGCAAACCAACAATGGCAACGCAACCAGCGGCGACGTTGTATCCGGGAATTACGGCCCCGATCAACCCGGCGTCGAGCAATCCGACTACACGCGCAACGATTTCTCACCGGCTGCTTCGTCATCTTCGGGAACCAATCCGCCGCCGAGCATGTTGGTGCGAATGCATCGCGTAGCGCCAGGAAATTCGCTCGATGCGCAGTCGGGCATCAGCTCAAGCGGCGATGCCGTGCCGTATCTCTTTGCCTATGGCGCCGGCGTCGATCGCAATACCGTCGCAAGGGGCGTAACCGTTCGCGGAACGTCGGTCGCATCGATTGGATTCAATCCGGCGAATAATCCGCAAATTTCCAGCAACGATCCAAGTTTCACGACCTATCCAACCATCGGCATGGTCAGTTCCGCGGGTTGGGCCAATCCGTCGGCGAATCAAATCGGCGTCGTTCCGATTGCAATTTACTCCGATCCCGCGGGCGGAATCGACGGCTGGTCGCCGCTCGTTGCGTCGCAAGCGCAGGCAACGCTTTCGGTGGCAAACGATGGCTCGACGTTGCAAAACTCGTCCGGCCAAACGATCGGATTCTTGCTGAATCAATCGACTTGGATGGTCACCGCCGGTCAGAGCACGTCGCTTGCTCCGGTGATTATTGGTCAAACGGCGTCGCCAGACGCGTCGGCACTTCCGCCGAATCAATCGTCGGCTTTCATCGTGTTGCTGAGTGCCGCTCATCAAGTGATTGGTTTCGGAGCGGCCGACGGGCTAACGGCCGGCAATCGATCGATCTCCTTCACACCGGTTCAGAATCGTGTCGCCTGGGAGAATGCGTCGGCGATGGTTGTTCAACCGCTTGCGCAAGGCGTCGATGTTCAATCGCTGTGGACGTTGCGCACGGCGGTGCAATATCCGTTGTTCGCGCCAGTGCTCGTCAATCGATAGCAGAGTATTCAGCGGCGCGACCGATGCAACCAAATCAAAGCACTGGAATCGAGAAAAAGCCGTGACCGTTAACACCAACGTCGTTGTTCTCTGCTCCGATTCGAGACTGCGCGACGAAATGGAGGCCGCGCTCGGGTCGCTGTCGCAATATCGGGCAACCGGATATTTCGCCGCCAATTTGCACGAGGCGATCAAGGCGATTCGCAACCGGCGGCCCCGATTGGTTGTCGTCGAGATCGAGCCGGAGCTTTCCGACGTGAAGTCGCTCGCCGACGAACTTTCGGCGATCGCGCCCGGCACTTCGCTGGCAGGCGCGATTCTGCCTGACGTATATTCCACGGTAACCTCGGAAAGCGCATTGCTGCTGGCGGCCGTGCGCCGCGGCGTGAAAGATTTCTTGCGCCGCCCCGTGTCGAGCACCGAGCTTGGCGAATTGCTGGGCCGAGCATGAAGGCGGCGGCCACCGGCGGCGGAGCGACGGCCGGCAAAATCGTTTCCTTCGTCAGCAATAAAGGGGGCGTCGGCAAATCGACACTCGCCGTGAATGCGGCTTGCGGCCTAGCCATGCGGCGGCCGGAGCGCGTGCTCTTGATCGATCTTTCCGTGCAATTGGGCGTCTGTGCGTCGATGCTGGATTTGCGACCTCCCGCAACGGTCATCGACGCCGTTCGTCAACGCGATCGGCTCGACGAAACGCTGCTTCGTCAAACGGCCACGGTGCATGAAAGCGGATTGCATCTGTTGGCCGCGCCTCCAGGCGCCGTCGAGGCGACGGAAATCGACGATGAATCGGTGATCCGACTTTTGACGCTGGCGCGCCGAGCCTACGATTTCGTGGTCGTCGATACATTTCCGATGATCGATCGCGTGATGCTTGCGGTGCTCGACCTGTCGGACCGAGCGTATGTCGTCGTCGAGAATGTCGTGCCCACGCTGATCGGAATGGTAAAGTTCGTCGATTTGCTCGATGGGCTCGGGGTCAACCGGACTCGCCAGCGGGTCGTCCTGAATCGCTTCACTTCGCTGCCTGGCAGCTTGCCGGCCGTCGATGTGGAGCAGCGACTCGGCCGAGAGGTCGATTTCGTGCTGCCGTTCGACAAGCGAGTGGTCATTGCGGCCAATGCTGGCGAGCCCTACGTCATGCGGCCGAGCCGATGGTTCGGCTATGGGCCGCCGTTGCGTCGGCTCGTGGCGGACCTGGACAACTTGTCCGCAGCGGCGGAACCGATCGTCGTGCCGGAACGTTTGCCGGACATGAAAGTTCATGAAGCGGCCGATTCTGAGGAGCAAGTTGCATGAACAGCGCCGACTTGCCTGACGATCGAACTTCGACCGACGCAATCGACTCGTTGCCAAACGAATCTCGTGGCGCCGCTCCGTCGACGCCGCTGAGTGCTCGCCAGCGGTTGTCGCAAGCCAGCGTCGCGCTGCCGGCGGACAGGATGCCGGACCCCAAGAACAAGCCCGGCATGGCGCGGTCGATGGCGCCCCAAGAAGCGGCGTCGCAGCCGGCGCCGACGAGTCATGTCGAATTCCTCACGGTCGAGTCGCGGTTGCACCAGCGCTTGCTCGACGAGCTTGATCGTCGCAACTTGCTTGCCGCGAGCGAGGAGACGATCACTCGCTTCATCGAAACCTTCGTCGATGGCGCGCTGCAATCGACCGATTTGCCCTTGAATGATTCGGAGCGGCGGCGGCTGGTCAACGACCTGTTGGAAGAGACGCTCGGCGTCGGTCCGCTCGCGCCGCTGATGGCCGATCCGGCCGTGTCGGACATTCTCGTCAACCGCCCGGATCAGGTGTATGTCGAGCGATTCGGACGATTGGAAAAAACCGACGTGCGGCTGCGCGACCGCGAACACTTGATCCGAATCATCCAACGAATCGCGGCTCGCGTGGGGCGGCGGATCGACGAAAGCTCGCCGATGGTCAACGCACGCCTGCCCGACGGAAGTCGCGTGAACGCGACGCTTCCGCCGGTGACGATCGACTCGCCAACGTTGTCCATTCGTCGATTCGGCCGGCGCCGGCTGCGACGCGCCGATCTCATGCGGCTTGGGTCGTTCTGCAAAGAGATTCACGAGTTTCTTGATGCCGTCGTCAAAGCGCGGCGAAACGTGCTCATCTCCGGTGGAACGGGCTCGGGCAAGTCGACGCTGCTCGGCGCTTTGGCCGAGGCCATCCCCGATCGCGAACGGATCATCACGATCGAAGACGCCGCCGAATTGATCATGGACCAGATTCACTTGGTGCGAATGGAGACGAGGCCGTCGAATGTCGAAGGGCGCGGCAAGATCACCGCTCGCGATCTGGTAATGAACGCGCTGCGTATGCGCCCCGACAGAATCATCGTCGGCGAAGTGCGCGGCGGCGAAGCGCTCGACATGCTGCAAGCGATGAACACCGGGCACGAAGGCGGCATGACAACAATCCACGCCAACTCCCCACGCGATGCCTTGGCACGGCTGGAAACGATGGTGCTCATGTCCGGCCTCGATCTGCCATCGCGGGCAATCCGCGAGCAAATCGTTTCGGCGCTGCATTTGATCGTTCATGTTCGTCGGTATGAGGACGGCGCTCGACGGCTGGAGAGCATCGTCGAAGTAACCGGCCTCGAAGGCAACACGCCGCAATTGCAGGAAATCTTCCGCTTCCATCGTCGGCGTGAAGACGGAACTCGAACGGGCGGACAGTTCGTCGCCACCGGCATCATTCCGCGACTTTACGAAGAGATTTTGGAACGCGGAATCGAGTTGCCGCGAACAGTGTTCCGCACTGGCGGTCCGATCCCTGCATGATTCGACGCGCCATCCTAACCGGAATCTGCCTGCCCCTCCGACGACAATGCCTGCACTTCTGATTACGACCGGTCTGATCGCGACTGCCGCAGTCTTCGTGCAAGCCATCCTCTCACGGCAGCGCATCAATCGGCTCGCCCTTGAGCGAGTCGATTCGTTGTCCGAATCGGAGGGCCGGCGAATTGCCGGCGCCGCATCTTCGCGGTCGATTTTTCGCCGGCAGAGGTATTTGATTCTGATCGTCGGCCTGTCGGTCGCGGCAATCGTGTACTTCGCGATTGGCTGGGCGATGGTGTTTGCCGTTGCTCTTGGCGTGATTGTCGCGATTTTGACGCGCCAAGCGGAATCGCTGCTCATCGTCCGTAAGACGGCGAGAATCGAACTGCAATTGGCCGACGCGATCGACCTGATGATCGGCGCGTTGGCGCTGGCGCCGGCGTGATGGTAGCGCTCGAAAGCGCAGTGCGCGAAAGCGCCGAAGCCGCTGCGCGGTCCGCTGGAAGAGATGGTGGCGAGAATCCGTCTCGGCGACACGCCCCAGGCCGCTTTCGCCGGCCTGCACGAGCGAGTCCCTTTGGAAACGTTCTTGCTGTTCTCTTCGGCGCTCGCAGTCCAGTGGGAGACCGGCGGTAGCTTGGCGCCGACGCTCGCGACCGTCGGCCGAACGATTCGCGATCGTGTCGAGCTCAGCCGCCGTATCCGCTCGAACACGCTTCAATCGCAACTGTCGACGATCGCCGTGCTTTGCGTGACGTATTTCTTGGCCCTGGTCTTTTGGCGCTCGAATCCGGCGCAGATGCAAGAATTTCTCGGCACGCGGATCGGCCAATCGCTGGTCGCCGGATCGATCTTGCTCCAAGCCCTCGGAATCGCCTGGATGTCGGCCATCAGCCGCATGAAATTCTGAGCGATTGTCCTTCGCTTGAACTGGCCTCACGCTTAGTGAAGCAGGGAGCAGCGTAAACGCGCGCCAGACATGATTGGCGTTGCCACAACCACGAGCGAAGAGATTGGAGAACGGCCTCATGACCGACCTACACCGGAAAGTCCGCGCGCCCGATCTCGGGCTTATGAAGGGCGCGGTGAACGCATTGTCATGTTGACCGCGTACGACGCCACGATGGCCCGATTACTTGATCGAGCCGGGATCGACGTCTTGCTTGTGGGCGACTCGCTCGGGCAGGTGATCCTGGGATTCGATACGACGATCCCGGTCACTCTCGATGCCGTGATTCACCACACGCGCGCCGTCGCGCGCGGCGCGAGCCGCGCACTCGTCGTGGCGGACATGCCGTTTCTGACGTATCAAGTTTCGGCGGAGGAGGCTTTGCGGAATGCGGCGAGGCTCTTCCAAGAAGGCGGCGCTGCCGCGCTGAAGCTGGAAGGCGGACGCACTGTGGTGGATACGGTTCGCAGGCTCACGGAGGCCGGGCTGCCGGTCATGGGGCACGTCGGGTTGACGCCTCAGCACGTTCATCGCCTTGGCGGGATGCGGCAGCAGGCGCGCGAGGAAGAAGCGGCGCAGGAGCTGATCCGCGACGCAATCGCACTTGAAGACGCCGGGGCGATTGCCGTCGTCATCGAGGCGGTCCCGGATGCCGTGGCGGAGGCCGTGACGGCCCGGCTGAAGATCCCCACGATCGGCATCGGCGCAGGCCCGCACTGCGATGGCCAGGTGCTGGTTAGTTACGACATGCTGGGATTATTCGAAACGTTCGTGCCGAAATTCGTGAAGCAGTATGCACAACTCGGGGAATCGATCCGTGACGCCGCCCGGAATTATGCCAGCGAAGTGCGCGAAGGCGTGTATCCCCAAACCTCTGTTGCGAAGCGGAACGGCGCTCCCGCACTCGTTGAAAAATGGCTGCGCTCGACGCAGGCCGGGTAAAGCACCGAAACTGACCGCTCGATTATTGACGTGGAGCACCGACGATGATTCATACTCATTCGCTAGGCCGGGCCGCGCGATACTTTGCGGAAAGGCCAGCTCTTGCTTCCCGCGGGAGGCGCTCGACTTTTCGAGAGCTTCGCGATCGTGTCGCGAGTATTGCCGCTGCGCTTCACGGGCACGGTTTTGCCGCTGGAGACCGGTTGGCTCTTCTGCTGCCGAATGAACGTGAATACATCGAGTTGGTCTATGCGTGTGCCTGGCTAGGCGTGATCGCGGTCCCGCTCAACACGCGGCTGACGCCGCCGGAACTCGATCACGTGCTCGCCGATGCAAGTCCGCACGGTCTGATTCGGCACTCGTCGCTCCCCGTCCCGACCGTGCAGCCTCCTTGGCAGCGGGTAATCGACGAAGAACCGTTGGACCTTTCCAGCAATTCCTGTGGCGACCCCATCTACGATCCGCAAGCGATCCTCGCTCTCATCTACACGAGCGGCACAACCGGCCGTCCCAAAGGCGTCGCGCTGAGTCACGCAAATGTCCTTGAGAACGTTCACTTTCTCAACTACTGGATGCCTTACAAGGAAGGCACGGTCTATCTCCACGCGGCGCCGATGTTTCACATCATCGACTTTCCACTCCTGTTCGCCGCTCCGGCATTTGGCACTTACCAAGTGACGATTCCCAAGTTCAGCGCGCAAAGTTTTTGCGAGGCGGTCGAGCGCGAAGGCGTCACCCATACCGTGTTGGTGCCGACGATGATCAATTTGCTGACTCAATTCCCTGAACTCGAAAAATTTGACCTGACGAGCTTGGAGCGAATCGCTTACGGCGGCTCTCCCATGGCTCCGGAGCTCATCCACCGGACCAGAGCGGTCTTGCCTCACGTCAGACTCGTTCAGGGCTACGGTCTGAGTGAAACGGGCTTTCTCACGGCTCTGCTGGACAATGAGCACACGCCGGACAAGCTCACGTCGTGTGGACGCCCTTGTCCCGGGATCGACGTGCGGGTCGTGGACCAGTCAGGAACCGAAGTTTCGACCGGTCAGCCTGGCGAATTGGTGGCTCGCGGCGCGAATGTCATGCGTGGCTATTGGAAGAATCCGGAGGAAACCACTCTCGCGTTCCGAGACGGCTTCTTTCGTACGGGAGACATCGGCCGTCAGGATGCGGACGGCTATTTCTACATCCTGGACCGCTTGAAGGACATGATTGTCACGGGCGGCGAGAACGTCTACTCCGGCGAGGTCGAAGCGGTGCTTTACGAGCATCCCGCGGTTCGCGAAGCCGCGGTCTTCGGAATACCAGACCCGCAGTGGGGCGAGCTTGTGATGGCCTGTGTCGTGCTGAAACCGGGAGAAGTTCTCAGCGCGAATGATGTTGATGGCTTACTGCCGGCGCTCTCTCGCCAATTACAAGATTCCACGCCGGATTGAGTTCTTGGACACCGAGCTGCCGAAGAGCGGCTCCGGCAAAATACTGAAAAGGATTTTGCGCGAACGATATTGGGCCCATCAAGAACGAGCCGTGAACTGAAGCATCTGTTCCAGTCGGCGGCGGGCGGTTCTTGTTTCAGATTGCCAAGGAGACGCCGATGCTTCGGACATTTGTGAACGGCAAGATTCATCAATTGAAGGTCACCGGCCTTCAGCCAGACTATAGCGGCTCCTGTCTGATATGTCCCAAGCTTCTCGCCGCCGCCGGAATCGAGCCGTTCGAGAAGGTCGAGATCTATTCGCTCACCAGCACCGCGCGCATCGCGACTTACGTGTTGCCGGACGCCGCGCAAGGTGAGTTCACGCTCAACGGCAGCGCGGCTCTGCACTTCCGGCTCGGGGATCGGGTGGCCATCGTGGCATATCGCCAGGAAGAGTCGTTCAGCGGCGCGAATTGCGTGATCGTCGATCCTGCGGACAATTCAATCGCCGAAACGCTTCGTTACAAGCGCGCCCCGTAGATTTGTGTCGGCGATGGAACCGAAATGCTTCTCGCAGCACATCGGTGACGCACGATCCAAATGCCGGGCCGGTGTCGCTTGCGGTCAAATGGTCAAATGCCAAGAGGACGATTTTTCGTTGCGGCTCGATTGGCGGAGCGGTAGAATCCAAGCTCAGAGGCGGTCGCCCCCCCATTTGAAATGTTGTCGGGCCATGTCCGAAGAGCACACCACGATCGCGGTGCAGCGATACCTCGATGAATTGGCCGGTGTCTCGGGCGACGCGTCGGCCGAGCCGCTGATTCGGGCACTCATCGGGCGGTCGGTCGATCGGCTGCATCTGCTTTGCACAACACTGCTTCTGCGAAGCTATCCCCGTTTGGCGAGGCCGCCGCTGAATCTGCAGCCGGACGAGATGTTGAGTTCGGTCGTCGATCGCCTCCTCAAAGCCCTGCGTGAAGTGCGGCCGACGACGGTGCGGCAGTTCTTCGCGCTCGCCAATCGGCACATGCGCTGGGAGCTGAATGATCTGGCCCGACGCTTAGATAAGGAGGCGCCTGCGCGGGGCCTTCCGGAACCCGGAGTCGCCAGTCCCGAAACGAGCGGTTCGCAGTTGAGCCCAAACACGTTGCGGATTCTCGAAGCGATCGAAAGTCTGCCCGACGAGGAGCGCGAAGTGTTCGACCTGGTGCGGATTCAGGGCTTCACGCAGGTCGAGGCGAGTAGTCTCCTCGGCATTTCGCTGTCGACCGTGCAACGGCGTCTGAATCACAGTCTGCTGCAATTAACGGCGAAACTGAGCGACCTGGAGCCATCGCTTGCTCCTCCCGAAGATTCCTGAGTCCAAGCAAGCACCGGCCGGCTCCGCAATCGGAAGGGCGACATGCCTGCCATGACCGACGAACGGCGCATTTGGGAACTCGTTCAAGAGGTTCTCGACACGAACAAGCTCCCGGAAGAGGTATGCGCGGATTGTCCTGAGTTGCTTTGGGAAGTCCGCAAGCACTGGCAAAGAGTTTGTCGAGTTGATTCCGAGTTGGCGGCGATGTTTCCCTCTTTGGATTCCTCCCGCGCAGATTGCGATCGAAAACAGGGCGCAGTGGCTACGCGGCGAATTGCCGAAGATTCCCGGCTACGAAGTCGAAGCGGTCCTCGGCAAGGGTGGCATCGGCGTGGTTTACAAAGCGAAACACCTGAAGCTGAATCGGATCGTGGCGTTGAAGATGCTTTTGTCCGGCGGCTTCGCCGGCCGGGAAGAGCGACTGCGATTTCAGCGCGAAGCCGAGGCGGTGGCCGGACTGCGGCATCCGAATGTCGTGGAATTGTACGACGCGGGCGAAGTCGACGGCCGGCCCTACTTCACGATGCAGTTGGTCCAGGGGGGCAACCTCGCTCAGAAGTTGGCCGACGCGCCGCTCCCGCCGCGCCGGGCCGCCGAATTGCTCATCTCGGTCGCCGATGCCATTGAGGCGGCACATCAAGCGGGAATCGTTCATCGGGATCTAAAACCGGCCAATATCCTTCTCGCACCCGACGAAACGCCCAAAGTAACCGATTTCGGCCTGGCGCGGCGCCTGGAAGATCGCGATGGACAAACGTTGAGCGGGGCGGCGGTGGGAACGCCCAGCTACATGGCCCCCGAGCAAGCGCGGGGTGATAAAGGGGCAATCGCGCCTGCGACTGACGTGTATGCGTTGGGCGCCATCCTTTATGAGATGCTCACGGGGCGGCCGCCATTTCGCGCGGAATCGTCGTCGGCGACGCTTCAACAGGTGCTTGCCGACGAACCGGTGCCACCCGCGCGGCTGAACCCACGCGTGCCGCGCGACCTGGAAACCATCTGCCTGAAGTGCTTGAACAAGGAGCCCCCGAGACGCTACGCCAGTGCGGCAGCGCTGGCGGACGACCTTGGCCGCTTCGAGCGCGGAGAGCCGATCGTGGCTCGCCCGATCGGCCGGCTGGGCCGACTGGTGCGATGGGCGCGGCGGCGGCCCACTGCGGCCGCGCTTTACGCCACTTTGCTTACCGCCGTTCTCCTGATTTTAGCCTTGATCGGCGGTGCGCTCTGGCTGGACGGGCAGCGGAAGGCCACGGCGCTCGCCGCGGAGCAGGATCTCCACGAAGCGAATGGTCAGTTGCAGCAATCGAACCTTGGTCTCGCACGGGCCGCGTTGGAACGCGCCAAGGGCAGGCTGGAAATGGGCGATTGGCCCGACCTGCAACACCGCGTCGGGGTTGCCGAAGTCGAACTGCGTCGGCGGGAAGCCGATGTGGAAGTGGCCCAAAAGCTAAGCCCACGACTCGAAGCTATCCGCATGCGCCGTTGCACGAACGACGACATGCGTGTTCGACCGACTGCGATCGGATCGGGAATACGAGGAGGCATTCCGTTCGGCGGGCCTGGATGTTCTTGATAAAGAACCTACGGCAGTCGTGAAACGAATTAGCGATTCGCGGGCACGGGGGGCGATCGTCGCGGCGCTGGACGACTGGGCGATCTGTGCACCAAAAATGCCGCGGCGGAATTCGCTGTTGGCGGTCGCGCGGAGCGTGGATGCGGACCCGTGGCGCGACCGCGCCGCGATCCGGCGACGTTTAGCGACCCAGCCACATTGAAGGAACTGGCGCGCACCGCGCCAACGCATGTGCAGTCCGCGCCTCTGCTGGTGGGCCTTTGGGAGCGATTGTCTATGATCGACCGCCATGCGGCGCTCTTGTTCCTGCGGAAGGTGCAGCGCGAGCACCCCAACGACTTTTATGCGAACGAGTGGCTTGGCCTTACGCTCGATGAACCGGCTGAAAAGGCCAGCTACTTCCGGGCGGCGCTGGCGGTGCAGCCGGACGCGCTACCCGCCAACTACAACCTCGGTAAGTCCCTCTACGATCAAGGCCGGCCCAGCGAGGCTCTCCCCTATCTTGAGCGGGCCGTGGAAATTGCACCGCGCGATGCACTGGCGCAGGGGGGGCTCGGCCTGACCCTCCACGCGCTAGCCCAAACAGACAAGGCCATCGACTGTTTCCAAAGGTCGGTGCGCTTCAATCCCAATATGGCATGGGTCCGGATCGATCTGGGCATTACTCTTGAAGAAAAGGGCCGTTTGCAGGAAGCGCTCGAACAGTTCGAGGAAGGTGTTCGCATTGACCCGCGCCGTGTCAACACTCAATTGAATCTCGCAAGTATTCTGCGCGAAATGAGTCGGCCCGCGGACGCCGTCGAACATGGCCGGGCGGCGGTGGCGGACGATCCCAAATCTATTCGTGCTCAAATCTTGCTGGGTCAGTTGCTGTTGGATATGGGCCGCCTCGACGAGGCCACCGATCGCTTCTCTGAAGCAGTCACGCTGGCGCCCACCGACAGTAAAGCCCAAGAGGGATTGCGTACGGCCTTATTTCGTCTGGGGCGGCTGCAAGACGTGCGATCCGCCTGGCGGAAGGCGCTCGACGCTGGGCCGCCGAAGCATGAGGCTTGGTTCGGTTACGCGGAGTTATGCTTGTTTCTCGGAAATCAAGATGAGTATCTTCGCAACCGCCGCGAGTTGCTCGTGCGCTTCGGCGGGAGCGCGGATCCGTCCGTCTGCGAACGGGTCGGCAAGACGTGCCTGCTCTTGCCGGGGACGAAGGAAGAGATTGAAGCCGCCGCCACCTTAACCGACCGCGCAATCGCGGCGCGGCGAAAGGAGAAGTCCGCCCACCCGTACTCTGCGTTTGCCAAGGGCCTGGCGAAGTATCGGCTCGGCAAATACGACGACGCGATTGGGCTGATGCGCGGAGAGGCCGCCGGCGCCAGCTCCCTGGGGCCGAGTCCCCGCATCGTCACGGCGATGGCCCTGTATCAGAAGGGACAGCGCGACGAAGCGCGCCGGACGCTGGCGGCGGCCATCGTCTCTTACGACTGGAGCGCGTCGAAGGCCGACAGCCACGATCCCTGGCTTACGCATGTGCTGCGCCGCGAGGCCGAAGCGTTGATTCTCCCGAAACTGCCGGCGTTCTTGGAAGGTAAATATCAACCGGCGGACAACGACGAAAGGCTTGCGTTCCTGGGGGTTTGCCAGTTCAAAGATCTGCGCGGGGCGATGGCCGGACTGTATGCAGCCACCTTCGCGGCCGATCCGAAACTAGCCGAGGATTTGAAGGGGGCATACCGCTATCGCGCCGCCTGCGCGGCGGCAGTCGCCGGCTGCGGAGGAGGCGCGGACGGCGCCGCGCTCAGCGAGACGGAGCGAGCGCGCTGGCGTCAGCAGGCCCGCGAGTGGCTGCGGCTCGACTTGGCCGAATGGACGAGCCGACTGAACGCTGCCGCCCCGCCAGTCCGGGCCACGGTGCAGAGAACCCTTGCGCAATGGCGTGACGACCCGGACCTGGCTGGAGTGCGAGAACCCGCGGCCTTGACTAAACTGCCGTCGGAGGAGCGTCAGGAGTGGCATGCCCTGTGGAGCGACGTGGCGGCACGGCTCGGTTCCGCTCCGCTCGCCAAGTAGGAATGCTTTGGGAGCTGAATGACTTGGCCCGACGCTTAGATAAGGAGACGCCTGCGCGGGGTCTTCCGGAACCGGGACTCGCCAGTCCCGAGACGAGCGGTTCGATTAACGGCGAAACTGAGCGACCTGGAGCCATCAGTTGCCCCTCCCAAAGATTCCTGAGATCAAGCGATCACGGGCCGGCTCCGCGATCGGAAGGGCGAAATGTCTGCCATGACCGACGAACGGCGCATTTGGGAACTCGTTCAAGAAGTCCTCGACACGAACAAGCCTCCAGAAGAAGTTTGTGCGGATTGTCCTGAGTTGCTCTGGGAGGTTCAAGAGCGCTGGAAGCAGGTTCGTCGCGTCGACTCGCAGTTGGAAGCCCTATTTCCATCGTCGGATTCGTCTTCGCACTCCGCGATCAATAAACGTCGGTTTCACTTGGACGGCCAGCTTCCGGCGATCCCCGGTTACGAAGTGGACGCAATCCTTGGTCACGGGGGAATGGGGGTTGTCTATAAGGCCCGGCACCTGAAGCTCAATCGGCCCGTGGCGCTCAAGATGATGATTTACGGCGCCTGTGCCACCACCTCGGAGCAAACCCGCTTCCAACGCGAGGCCGAGGCGATCGCCGCGCTGCATCATCCGCACATCGTTCAGATTTACGACGTCGGAGAAGCCGATGGGCGGCCGTATTACACGATGGAATTCCTCGAGGGAGGCAGTCTGGCGACACGCCTCGCCGGAGAACCGCAGCCGGCTGCCGTCGCGGCGTCGTATTCTCGGACTCTCGCCGAGGCCGTACAGGCCGCGCACGATGCAGGGATCGTTCACCGCGACCTCAAGCCATCGAACATTCTTCTCACGGCCGACGGCATGCTAAAGATCAGCGACTTCGGTCTGGCGAGGCGATTGGACGTCGATCAATCGCTGACCTTGACCGCGGCCAACATGGGCACTCCCAGCTACATGGCGCCGGAGCAGGCGCTTGGCAAGGCCAATGCCTTTAGTCCCGCGGTCGACATCTACGCGCTGGGCGCGCTGCTTTACGAGATGCTCACGGGGCGGCCGCCATTTCGAGCGGAAACAGCGGTCGAGACGCAACGGCAGCTCATCGCCAAGGATCCCGTGCCGCCGTCGCGCCTAAATGCCAGCGTGCCGCGCGATCTTGAAACGATCTGCCTCAAGTGTCTGCTGAAGGAGCCGGGACTTCGCTATTCCAGCTCCGTGGCGCTGGCAGACGACCTCCATCGCTTTCTGCACGGCGAAGCCATCGCGGCTCGTCCGCAGGGGCGGTTGGAGAAGTTTGTCAGGCGCGTGCGCCGTCGTCCGGCCCAGGCCGCCGCGCTGGCAGCGGTGTCGCTGACGATTATCACCCTTCTCGGTAGCGGAATCTGGCTGACCTCCGAGCGCGTCGCCGCCGAGCACAGAGAGAAAGCCGAACAAGTCGCGATCGAACGAGCCGCGGGCGAAGATCTGCAAGACATGGTCGCATTGCAGCAGAAGTCGGCCTGGCCTGAAGCGACTGCCGCTCTCGAACGGGCCAAGGGACGGCTCGGCGATGGAGGATCGGTCGAACTTCGCAACCGTCTGGACCAAGGCGAGCGAGATATGCAATTGATATCGCGCCTCGACGTAATCCGCCTGCGACGCGCCAATCAATTCGGAGATAAGGCTGCGTTCTCGAGCTCCGACAAAGATTACGAGGAGACGTTCAAGGCGGCCGGATTCGGTGGTCCTCAACAGGCTCCCGAGGCAGTCGCTTCGCGGATTAGGGCATCGCACGTGCGCAGCGCGCTTGTGGCCGCGCTCGATGATTGGACGTCGTGCGCGATTGATCGGCCCCGCCAGGATTGGATTTTAGAAGCCGCACGCCAGGCGGATCAAGACCCGATCGGTTGGCGAACGCGTGCCCGCGATGCGAAGATTTGGAAGGACAACGCGGCCCTGACCAAGTTCATTGAAACCGTTCCCGTTTCCGGTGAATCGGTCCCCTTGCTGCTGATGGTTGCGGATCGTGTAAAATCCAACGGCGGCGATCCGATCCCTTTCTTGAAGCGCATTCAACAAGCGCATCCCGGCGATTTTTGGGCCAATCTCGGCCTGGCGGAAGCGTCGATGGGGCGGAACCAACTCGCCGAGGCAATCCGTTTCTATCAGGCGGCAATCGCGATCCGGCCGGGAGCGGCGGTTCTTTACGACAATCTCGGCATGGCGTTGGCATTGCTCGGTCGGATCGACGAAGCCGACGAACAATTTCGGAAAGCTTCGGCGATCGACCCTTCGGCGACTCTCGCCAACAGCAACCTCGGAATCGCCTTCTCGACGGCCTCGCGGCGCTACGAAACGATCGAAGGGACAGAACTTCCTGAACATTTCAAGGAACAGGTGGCCCACCTGCATGTGATGATCGGCGACACATTGCGGGATGAGGGCAAGCTTGACTTGGCCCTCGATCGCTACCGCCAGGCGATTGCGATCGATTCCCAATACACTTGGGCTCAACAAGGATTGCGAGCCATTCTGTTGCGGCGCGGACACATCGAAGCGGCCCGGCTCGCCTGGACGCAGGCGATCGACGCGGCGCCGCCGGATTACGCAGCCTGGGACGGGTATGCCGAATTCTGTTTGTTCTGTGGTCAGGACGCTGAATATCGTCGCGCCCGTCGCCAGTTGCTGGAACGGTTTGGGAATGCGACCGATCCCAAGATCGCCGAACGCACCGGGCGGGCCTGTTTGCTGATGCCCTCCTCACCCGAGGATCGGAAAACCGCCGAGGCTCTTGTCGACCGTGCGCTGGCTAGTGAGCCTGGTGAGCCGTACTACAAGTTTGCCAAAGGATTGGCCGAATATCGCGAGGGCCGGCTGGAGAGCGTGATTTCGCTGATGACCGGCAGTGCGGCAAGCGTGATGGGGCCTGCTCCTCGCCTCGTTCAGGCCATGGCGGAATACCGTTTGGGACAAAAGGCCGAGGCCCGCAAGACGCTGGCCGCAGCCATTGAGTCCTTCGACTGGAAGTCGGCGGCAGACACCCGCGATGTCTGGATCTTCCACGCACTGCGACGCGAGGCTGAGACGCTGATCAATCTACCTATCAGCTTCCGCTGAATTTCTCCCGCGGCACGCAGCGCGGCTTGCTGCACCTGCGCCGGCTTCCTTCGACGGGGCGTTTCCTTTGAACGCCTCCTGCGCTTAGCAAGATAGACGCAAGGGTTCCATCAAGCGAGGTGTCTCATGGTAACAAGCACAAAACATCCGATCGCGCACGTGATTGAGATCAACGGCCAACGGCGCGAGGTTCGTCAAACGCAAACGGCCTGTATCTATTCCCGGCCCAAGCTGATCGCCGCGCTCGATTGGTTGTTGATCGATCCGCCGGAGCACGACAGCCCCGACGACATGCGCGATCTTAACGAAAGGATTGGGCGCTAGCCGCTAGTATCCGCCGCAATCGCGCGGCGTGAATAGCCTCTACGCTCAGTAGAGATGAAGCGGATGACGAGTCGCTGATCCGAACATACAAACTCGCGTGCTATGCACAAGGAGAAATGAAATGGCGACGGCCACGAAACCTACCGAACAACCAACGGCAACCAAGCCTGGGATCCGGCATCCAAAGCCACTGCCGGCGCCCAACAGCGATTTTTACGGAATGGTTGAGACCTTGCCGGCCGAGGAAGTCGCGGTCGTCAAAAAAGTGCGGGCGTTCATGGAAACCAAGGTCGCGCCGCTCGTCACGAAGTACTGGACCGAAGATTCGTTTCCCTTCGAGCTGTTGCCGGCCGTGAAGGAGTTGGGCATCGGCGGGATTGGAATGAACGGCTACGGCTGCGCGGGCGGAAGCTTGCGCTCTTTGGGCTTCGTCCAAATGGAGATCGCACGCGTTGACCCGTCATTTTCGACGTTTGTCGGTGTGCATAACGGCCTGGCGATGGGTTCCATTTACATCGACGGATCGGAAGAGCAGAAACGGAAGTGGCTGCCGCCATTGGCCCGTTTCGAGAAGGTCGGCTGCTTCGGGCTCACCGAGCCGCTCGTCGGTTCCGGCGCTTCGGGCGGCTTAACCACGACGGCCAAGCGCGATGGCGACACCTGGATTCTCAATGGCGAGAAGCGATGGATCGGCAACGCTCCCTGGTGCGATGTGTCGGTTATCTGGGCCCGCGATCTCGCCGACAACCAGGTCAAGGGCTTCATCATCGAGAACAAGACGACGCCCGGCTTCAGCGTCGATAAGATCGAAAACAAGATCGCGCTGAAGATCGTACAGAACGGTCACATCACGCTGCAGGACGTTCGGGTGCCGGAAGCGAACCGCCTTCAGGGCGGCAACTCATTCCGCGACACCGCCAAAGTGCTGAAGATGACACGCTACGCCGTGGCGTGGATGGCGACGGGATGCGCGATGGGCGCCTACGAGGCTGCCCTCAAATACAGCCAAGAGCGCTTGCAATTCGGCAAGCCAATCGGCTCATTTCAGCTCGTGCAAGACCTGCTCGCCAAGATGATCGCCAACATCACGGCTTCGCAGTGCCTGATCGCGCGGCAAGCCCAATTGTTTGCCGAAGGCAAGCTGACGGACGCACACGCCGCACTCGCCAAGGCCTTCGCCACCGCCAAGTGTCGCGAGACCGTCGCTTGGGCTCGCGAGCTATTGGGCGGCAACGGCATCGTCGCCGACTACAACGTGGCACGCTTCTTCACCGACGCAGAAGCTCTCTATTCCTACGAGGGCACGTATCAGATGCAAAACCTGATCGTCGGCAAGGCCGTCACCGGCTTCAGCGCGTTCGTGTGATGCGATCATGGTGGCTTGAATCACAACAAATCCATGTTGGCGGTGCGCCGCCACACCAAGATAGGAGTGTTCTTATGAGTTCGTCCGTAGCCGAATTGACGCTGACCAATCTCTTGTACGCGAAGAAGGACGGCATCGCGTACGTGACGCTCAACCGCCCCAAGGTGCTCAACGCTCTCAATCAAAAAACTTGGGAAGAGTTGCACGCCGTCTTCGAGGAAATTCAGCACGATCCGGAAGTGCGCGGCGTGATCCTGACCGGCGGCGGCGACAAGGCATTCATCGCCGGAGCCGACATCAGCGAATTGGCTCACGTGACCGCGGTCGAAGCGGAAAAGCAAAGCAGCTTTGGCCAGGCTGTCCTAAACCTGATCGAAAACCTTGGCAAGCCCGTGGTCGCGGCCGTCAATGGGTTCGCGCTGGGCGGCGGCTGCGAGACAGCGATGGCCTGCACGATTCGCGTCGCCGCGGAAAACGCCAAGTTCGGCCAGCCCGAAGTCAAGTTGGGCATTCTTCCCGGCGGCGGCGGCACGCAACGCTTGCCGCGGCTGGTGGGAAAAGGTCGAGCCCTGCAGCTCATTCTCTCGGGCGAAACGATCAGCGCCCAAGAAGCCTACCGCATCGGCTTGGTCAACGAAGTCGTCCCGGCCGCGGAACTGATCGCGCGGGCAGAAGCAATTCTGAAGCAGATCTTCGCCAACGCGCCGATCGGCGTGAAGTACGCGCTCGACGCGGTGAACAAGGGCATGGAGACGAATCTCAGCGACGGGTTGTCGCTCGAGGCGTCGTACTTTGGCCTGTGTGCGGCCACCGAGGACAAGAACGAAGGGACCACGGCCTTTCTGCAAAAACGCGCCCCGAAATTTCAAGGACGGTGAATTCGCGAATCGAATCGCATCGCCAATTGCAACATAACGACGACGCATCAAAACAAGGAGCCGATCATGGCCGATGACAATATCTTTTCGGGATTGAAAGTCGTGGACTTCGCGAGCTTCATCGCGGGTCCGGGAGCTGCGGTGATCCTGTCCGACTTTGGCGCCGACGTTATCAAGGTCGAACCACCCAATGGGAGACTACTGCAGCGAATTATTTACAAGGTTCCACCGCAGCCGCGAGCCCAAGACAACTATCCCTGGCATCTGGACAACCGCAACAAGCGCGGCCTGGCTCTGAATCTCAAATCGCCGGATTCACAAGAGGTGCTCGAGCGGTTGGTGAAATGGGCCGACGTGCTCATCGTCAATACGCCGCACCCGGCGCGCAAACGGCTCAAGCTGGAATACGACGACGTCGCGGCCTGGAATCCGCGGCTAATTTACGCGGATCTCACGGGCTACGGCGACAAAGGGCCCGACGCGAGTCTGCCCGGTTTCGATATCACATCCTTCTGGGCTCGCAGCGGACTGCTGTCGCTGACGCGCGATGCCGGCTCACCGCCCACTCAACCCTTGGCGGGCAGCGGCGATCATGCAACAGCGATTTCCCTGTATTCCGGCGATCGTCACGGCCTCTACCGACGCGAGCGCACCGGCAAGGGCTCCTACGTGACAACGTCGCTGTTGGCCGACCGGTGTCTGGTCCAGCGGCATTTCCATCCAGGCGGCGCTATGCGATGCGAAGTTCTTCCCGCCGCACGATCGCCTGAAGCCGACCAATGCGACATTCAACGTCTATCAGAGCTCCGACGACCTTGGTTCTGATCGTCACGACGCCCGACCACTGGCGGCGCTGGCAAAGGCAATCGGCCGCCCCGATCTACTGACGGATCCGCGATTCGCCGATCCGGCGAAGCAAGCCGCGAACGCCGCGGCGCTTGCCGACAATTCTCGACCAAGTGTTCCGCAGCCAACCGATGGCACATTGGCGCGAGGTCTTCGAGACGGCGCACGTTCCATTCGGCATCGTGCAGACGCCCACCGAAGTGATCAACGATCCGCAACTTCACGAAAACGACATCGTCGTGCCGCTTGAAGGAGCCGGTGGAAAACTGAATTCGACGATCAGCAGCCCGATTCAAGTCCATGGCGTGGCCAAAGTGCCCGCAAGGCGCGCACCGGGAATTGGAGAACACAACGAAGAGATTCTCGAACAACTCGGTTTTAGCCAAAGCGAAATCGAGGGCTTGCAGGCGAAGGGCGCGGTGCCGGATTCGAAGCGACAGGCGGTGGCATCGCAAGGTTGAGTGTTCGCACGTGAGTGCTACCGCCGTGAAGCGATCTGATTGCAAAACTCCAGAATGACACACGTGCAACCATGATACAAACCATCAATCACACCGCCGCCCGACAAGTCGTCTCGGCCCACCTGCCGACTCGATGGGGAGAGTTTGACGCATTGGGGTTTCGACGGATCACCTCAAACGGAGTCGTTGAGACCGCGCTGGCGATCGTGCTGGGCGATTTGACCGACGGCGCGCCGCTCGTGCGCATCCATTCGCAGTGCTTCACCGAGCGAGGTGCTCGGGTCGCTGCGCTGCGACTGCAACGACCAGTTGGAGATCGCCATGCGGTCGATCGCCGCCGAGGGCCGCGGAGCTCGTGATCTATGAGCATCAGGAAGGACGCGGCATCGGCCTGATGGCCAAGCTCCAGGCCTATGCGCTTCAGGACACCGGCCTCGACACGGTCGATGCCAACCACGCTCTGGGATTCCGGGCGGATTACCGAGATTTCAGCTTGCCGGCCGCGATTCTGCATGAGCTTGGCGATCAGCCAGGTTCGCCTGCTCTCGAACAATCCGCGCAAGGTCCGCGCGCTTGTCGGAGCGGGCATCGAAGTCGTCGAGCAGATTCCCTGTGAAGCCGCGCCCAACCCGCACTCGCTGGCCTACCTGCGGGCCAAGAAAGAGCGAATGGGGCACACGCTCTGAGCCTGGCGGCGGCACGACACGCGACGCGGATCGCGAACGCACCGACGAGCCGTTCGAATTTGCGAGCATCGAGACCGCTCTCGCGAACTGCAAGGCCGGACGCATGATCGTCGTGGTCGACGACGAGGACCGCGAGAACGAAGGCGATCTGACGATGGCGGCCGACATGGTCACGCCCGAGGCCATCAACTTCATGGCGACACACGGCCGCGGGCTGATCTGCCTGGCCATGACCGGCGAGCGTCTCGACGAGCTGGAACTCGCCCCGATGGTGCCGGACAACACAGCGCTGCACGGCACGGCGTTCACTGTCTCGATCGACGCTCAAGGGCCACGACGTAACCACCGGCATTTCGGCCCACGATCGGGCGTACACGATCATGGCCGCCATCGATCCGAGCAGCGAGCCTGCCGACTTCGCCCGGCCGGGACACGTCTTTCCGCTTCGCGCCCGCCCCGGCGGCGTCCTGGAGCGGCGCGGTCAGACCGAGGCGGCCGTCGATCTGGCCAGCCTCGCCGGCTTGTACCCGGCCGGCGTGATCTGCGAGATCATCAACGACGACGGCACGATGGCCCGCGTGCCGGACCTGATCCGGTTCTGCAAGACGCACGATCTGCTGATGATCACCGTCGCCGATCTGGCGCGCTATCGATTGGAATCGGACTTTGACGGATCGCTCCTGGCGATCCACTCGTACTGTGGGCTTTGATCCTTTGTGCTGCAAGTCAACACGATGAAAGGGGAACCAAGATGACTAAGCTGCAGACTTCCAAGTCGAAACGCGTCATCCGCCGGCGAGCCGCGTCGGCCGCTCTGTTCGTTCTCGAATCTCAGCGGCAACCGGGTGCTCTCGCTGAATCCGGACGGCTCCGACCGCAAGGTCATCGTCACCGATTGCCGGCTCCCCGACGGCATCGCGGTCGACGTCGAAGCCGGGCACATCTACTGGACCAACATGGGCGTTCCCAACCGGAACGACGGCTCCATCGAGCGCGCCGACCTCGACGGGCAGAATCGCACGACGATCGTTCCGCAAGGCGGCACGTTCACGCCCAAACAGCTCCATCTCGACAAGGAGAACGGCAAGCTGTATTGGTGCGATCGCGAAGGGATGCGCGTGATGCGCGCGAATCTCGATGGCTCGAACATCGAGACCCTCGTCGATACGAGCCACGGCGATCCCCGACCGGGGCCGGACGCCACGAAATGGTGCGTCGGCATCACCGTCGATCCCGAGCGCGGACAGATCTACTGGACGCAAAAAGGTCCGGACAAGGCGAGGACTCGGCCGCATCTTTCGCGCGAATATCGAAATCCCGAAGGGCGAAACCGCCGGCCAATCGCACCGATATCGAGGTGCTGTTCGACGAGCTTGCCCGAGCCGATCGATCTGGAACTCGATCTCAAGAACCGGCTCCTGTACTGGACCGACCGCGGCGATCCGCCGCGCGGCAACACGGTCAACCGCGCCCCGATGGATGCGGATTCCAAGACGCGGCCGGCCCCGGAGATTCTGTACCACGCACCTGATGGAAGGCATCGGCATCGCGCTCGACTTCAAAGGCGACCGCATGTTCGTCACCGACCTGGCCGGCTCGGTCTATTCCGCCAGGCTCGACGGGTCGGAGAAGCGGACGCTGCTGGCAGCCCAGGGCAACCTCACCGGAATTGCGTTCGCCCGAGTGCCCGCTTAGCCGCAAAGGACATTTCTTCACATCGCAGTGCCGACCGATTCGAATTATTCAACGTTAAGGAGACACGATCATGTCATACGACAAACCAATTCACCGAATCGCCATCGTCGGCACCGGAGTCATCGGCGCAAGCTGGGCGGCGCAGTACCTGGCCCGCGGCTTCGACGTGGTCGCGACCGATCCGGCGCCGAACGCCGAGGCGAACCTGCGCAAGTACGTCGACGAAGCCTGGGAGCAGCTTGAAGCCATCGGCCTTTCGCCCGGCGCATCGCGCGACCGCCTGAGCTTCACGACGGACATGAAAAAGGCGCTTGCGAAGGCCGACTTCGTCCAGGAAAACGGACCCGAGCGGCCCGAGTTCAAGATCAAGCTGTTTGCCGACATGGACGAAGCCACGCCCGCCGATTCGATCATCGCGTCGAGCTCGTCGGGCATTACGCCCAGCGTGATGCAATCGGGCTGCAAGCATCCCGAGCGCGTCCTCGTCGGCCATCCGTTCAATCCGCCGCACATCATTCCACTGGTGGAAGTGGTGGGCGGCGCCAAGACATCGCCGGAAGCGATCCAGCAGGCGATGGCGTTCTATGCGTCGATCGGCAAGAAGCCGATTCATTTGCGGAAGGAGCTTCCCGGACACGTCGCGAACCGACTGCAAGCGGCGCTCTATCGAGAGATGCTGTATCTCATCGAGCAAGGCGTGCTGAGCGTCGAGGACGCTGATGCTGCCGTTTGCTATGGACCGGGACTTCGCTGGGGAGTGATGGGGCAAAGCCTGCAATGGCACCTGGGCGGCGGCGCCGGCGGGATCAAACATTTCATGGACCACCTCATGGACCCGCTGCAGGGAATGATGAAAGTTCTTGGAACTCCGCAACATCACCCCCGAGCTCAAGCAGACCATCATCGAAGGTGTCATGCGCGAGGCGGCAGGCCGCTCGGTCGAAGAGTTGGCTCACGACGAAAACGAGGTGCTCGTGGGTCTCTTGAAACTGCGTGCGGCACACAACGGCGGCAACTCGCACGCGGAGAGTCCGCGATTGGCGGCCGCGGCTTCCTAGTCGAGGCCCCCGCGCGACGATTAAAATGGCCGCGAAGAATTTCGCTCGGCGAGGGGTTTTTTCTCCTTGCCCAGCACGGACCATAACAAACCAGATTCGAAGCGAGAGCAGCAATGACCAAAAAACCGCGCGTCGCGATTATCGGAGCAGGGTTTGGCGGGTTGGAAGCGGCCGAGCATTTGGCTCATGTGCCGGTCGAAGTGACTTTGATCGACCGGCACAACTACCACACGTTTCAACCGTTGCTCTACCAAGTGGCGACTTCTTTGTTAAACGCCGAAGACGTCGGGGCGCCGGTGCGCAGCATGTTTCGTCATCAGGACAATCTCACGTTTCGAATGGCAACCGTGACCGGCGTTGACGTCGCGGGCCGAACAATCGCTCTGGAAGATGGCAACACGCTCGTTTACGACTATCTCGTGCTCGCCGGCGGCGCCACGGTGAACTACTTCAATACTCCGGGCGCCACCGAGCATGCCTTTCCGCTCTACACGCTGATGAATGCGGTTGCTCTCCGCAACCATGTTCTGGATCGATTCGAAGCCGCCGACCGCGACCCAAGCTCGATTCAGGATGGCGCGCTGACTTTCGTCATTGTCGGCGCCGGTCCCACCGGTGTTGAAACGGCGGGAGCGCTTGCCGACCTGTTCTACAACCTTTTGCCACGTGATTACCATCAGCTCGCCACGAAAGAGGCCCGGATTATCATTGTCGAGATGGCAAAAGAGGTGCTTTCGCCCTTCAAAGAGGACTTGCGTGTGTACGCAAAACAAGAGCTTGAGGAGCGTCGAGTCGAAATCCGACTGGGACAATCCGTCGCCGAGGTTGGCGCTACGTTCGTACGATTGAAGTCGGGCGAAGAAATCAAAGCTCATACGTTGATCTGGGCGGCCGGAGTGAGAGCCAACCCTTTGGCCGACGTGATTGGCTTGCCGCAAGGCCGTGGAGGCCGAATCAAACTCAACCCCGATCTGAGCGTCCCCGACCACCCGGAGATCTTCGTCGTTGGCGATATGGGCGAGGTTGCATCGGACGGAAAGGTTCTACCGCAGCTTGGCTCGGTGGCGATGCAATCGGGACAACACGTTGGGCGACAGATTGCACGCCGTCTGCACGGCGAGCCGGCCCAGCCGTTCAAGTATTGGGACAAAGGATTTATGGCGACCATCGGCCGCGGCGCGGCGGTCGTGGAGTTTCCAAACAAGCGGACGCTGCACGGCCCGCTGGCCTATTTCGCCTGGCTTGGCGTCCACCTGACTCTGTTGAGTGGAATACGCAATCGAATCGAAGTGCTGTGGAACTGGAGTTGGTCTGCATTAACGCACGACCGCGCCGCCAGAATCATCATCCAAGCGAAGGATGATGATCAGGCTGCTCGTACTCCCGTTCCGGGTCCATCGAAGCAAGCAACGACATAAGAGTCCCTCACAAAACCGCGCGGGAGAAGGGGACAGTCCCCGTTTTGCTTCGCGGACTGCGCAAAATAGGGACAGTTCCCGGCGGTTTTGTGAGGGGCTCTAAGGGTCAAGGCCGCAGCGCGGCCGAGGCGGAAGTTATGAACACATTGTTTTTCGATGCCGCGGCTTGGAGCCGAATCCAGTTCGCCTTCACGATCATCTATCATTATCTGTTTCCGCAGCTCACCATGGGCCTGGCGTGGTTCCTGGTCTACTGGAAGTGGCGTGCGCTGCGAACCGGTGAGGAGCGATACAACCAGGCCGCGCGATTCTGGGCTAAAATCTTTGGGCTTAATTTCGCCATCGGCGTCGTGACCGGCATCCCGATGGAGTTTCAGTTCGGGACGAACTGGGCGGGCTTCTCCAAGTATGCCGGCGGCGTCATCGGACAGACGTTGGCGATGGAAGGCATGTTCGCGTTCTTTCTGGAAAGCGCATTCATCGGCGCCTTCATCTGGGGAGAAAAGCGACTGGGGCCGCGCCTGCACTTTCTCGCCGCGCTGGCCGTCGCGGTCGGAAGCTGGGCTTCCGGTTACTTCATCATCGTGACGAACGCTTTCATGCAGCATCCCGTGGGTTATGCAATCCAAGCGGATGGCTCGCTCGGTATCGAAAGTCTTCGCGCATATCTGCTCAACGGCTGGGCGTGGATCGAATTTGCCCACAACCAGATGGCGGCGCTTGTGACGGGCTCTTTCGTGGTGGCGGCCGTGGGAGCGTTTTACGCCTTGCGCGGACACCATCCGGCGCAAGCGCGATTGTATTCGCGCACCGGAACCTTGATGGGATTGATCGCCTCACTTCTTGTCGCGTTTCCCACCGGCGATCAGCAGGCCAAGGCAGTCGGCAATCACCAGCCGGTGACATTGGCGGTGATGGAGGGAAGATTCACTGGCGGTTCGATGGCCGGCGTCGCGCTGATCGGGCAGCCGAATGTCGCGGCCCGGCGGCTCGATAATCCGATCGAAGTTCCCGGCGCCCTTAGCTTTCTCGCCTACGGCCACTACGGCAGCTACGTACACGGTTTGGACGATTTTCCTCGAGAGTCGTGGCCCGACAATATCGAGCTGCTCTACTACTCATTTCACCTGATGATCACGCTCGGGACGATTTTCATAATTCTGATGGCCTATGCTGGACTCCAGAACTTGCGTGGCCGGCTGGAGTCCAGCACCGGGCTGCTGTGGATCTTGATGCTCGCCTTTCCATTTCCCTATCTCGCCAACACGTTGGGTTGGATGACCGCGGAACTGGGACGCCAGCCTTGGCTGATCTACGGCCTGTTTCGCACGTCCGGCGGATATAGCAAAGTTGTGAGCAGCGGCGATACCGTGTTCACGCTGATTGGCTTCGTTGCGATGTACCTGGTGCTCGGCGCGCTGTTTTTGGCACTGGTCGGTCGCGAGATTCGTCGTGGGCCTGGCGATCGAGTGTCGGCTGAATACGAAGAGGAGCCACCGGTATGATCGCCGCCTGGTATTCCATCGTGACTTTGATGCTCGTCGTCTATGTGGTGCTGGACGGGCGTAACTTCGGCGCGGGAATGTTGCATTGGCTGGTTGCCAAGACGCAACAGGAGCGACGCCAAGTTGTCGCCGCGATCGGTCCGCTCTGGACGTGGCACGAAGTATGGCTCGTCGGATTCGGCGGCACGCTGCTGGCTGTATTTCCCAAGCTTCTCGCATCCGCCTTCGCCGGCTACTACCTGGCGCTGTTTCTAATCCTGTGGTGTCTCATCCTGCGCGGAGTCGCGATCGAAGTCGGGGGTCACATCGACGATCGGATGTGGCAGGGATTCTGGGATGTTGTCTTCGCAGTCGGCAATACGCTCTTGGCCGTGCTTTTCGGCGCCGCGGCGGGCAACATGGCCCGCGGCGTTCCGCTCGCTTCAGATGGCACATTCTCCATGGCGTTCTTCACCGACTTCACGCCGCACGGCAATGTGGGGCTGCTCGACTGGTACACGGTATCCATTGCGATCTTCGCTGTCATCGCGCTGGCGGCGCACGGCGCCACCTATCTCGCACTCAAGACAGACGGCGCCGTGCATGACCGCAGCGCGCGCTATGCGCGAGCGCTTTGGATGGCGGTGCCGCCGTTGCTGCTTGTCATCTCGCTGGAATCCGCCGCAATCCGGCCCGACCTGCTTGGGCACGCGACTCACAATCCACTATGGTGGCTCGGATTGCTTGTCATCGGTGCCGCGACGATCTCACTCGTATGGGGGTTGACGACCGGACGCGAGACATTGGCTTTTGTCGGATCGAATTTACTATTGGCTGGCCTGCTAGCCACCGGGGCGGCGGCCCTCTTTCCTATCGCTTTACAGTCAACGCTCGCGCCTGAAAGTACATTGACTGCATACGACGTCGCCGCCGGACCCAAATCGCTGGCCTACGCTGCTGTCTGGTGGCCGATTGGTTTTGCTCTGGCGGTCGCGTATTTCGTAATCGTCTCGCGAAGGTATGCAGGGAAGGTCAGCGTGCTGCGCGACAACGAGGGCTATTACTAAAGTTCAGATCGCTGAATCGAGAGGGCTCGCGAAGCCTTGCAACATGGATATTATCATGATCAACGGAATCACTGGAGCCAACTCCGTTGTCGAACGGCTTACTCGACAAGAGGATCGGCGAACCAGACAATCATCCTAAGTCCCAACAATTCATCTCCAGGGCGACGACAGGAAAGGAAAACTCAATGGCAAGAGTGCTGGTTCTCTATTACTCGACTTATGGCCACATCGAGACAATGGCCGGCGCGATCACAGAAGGTGCGCGCTCCGTCGGCGCTGAAGTGACGATCAAGCGCGTTCCCGAGTTGGTCCCCGACGAGATCGCCCGCAAAGCTGGCTACAAGCTCGATCAACCAGCGCCGGTTGCCTCGGTCAACGAGTTGCCGGAGTACGATGCAATCATCTTCGGAACACCGACACGTTACGGAAACATGGCGGCACAGATGAAGAACTTTATCGACCAGACTGGGTCGCTGTGGGTTCAAGGGAAGCTAGTTGGAAAGGTCGGTTCAGTATTTACCTCGTCCGGTAGCCAGCATGGCGGCCAAGAAACAACGATTTTCACCTTCCTGCCACCGTTGTTGCATTTGGGTTTCGTCATCGTCGGTTTGCCCTACTCGTTTCAGGGACAAATGGGCGTCGCCGAAGTGATGGGGAATTCACCGTACGGCGCATTCGACGATCGCTGGCGCCGACGGAAGTCAACATCCATCGCCGATCGAGCTTGAGGGCGCCCGCTATCAAGGACGACACGTCGCGGAAATAGCCGCGAAGTTGTCGGCCAACACACATTGATCGCGGTGCGATCTGGGGTTGGGCTCAGTTTCCGCGTGGTTGATCCGAGATTCTTGTTCAAGATGCATTATTGTCACAGTCGATGCCACCATAACAACCGGAAATCCCGGATGCGATTTCGTCGCCGCGCGTTGAGAAATCTGGCGCGATTGGGGCATTTGGGTGGCCATCGGCGTCGCGAAAACGGGCTCGGTTGCACGTTCGGACGATGGGTTCAGCCATCTCCGACACCTTGAGGGAGCGGACGTTGACGATCGAGATGGCCAATTCCGAGCAGCTACGACTCAGGCCGAAATGCCTCGGGTTGCTCTTGCTGCTATTTGCATTCGGGTGCAGCCACGATCGGAGCAGTTGTCAAACGGACTTCACTGATCGGGTCCTTTCGCCTCCGAATCTGGGCGCTCAAGCAGTGCCGCCCGCGCCGCCAAGCATTCCTCAAGCAGCAGCCGAGTTCAATCCAGTTTCGCTGGTGGCATTCAAACCCGCTGAGGACATCGGCCCCGCGCAAAACACTTTGCCGGCCCCACCTCCAGAAATTGAAATCGGCACTGGACGTGACCCGCCGCTCACGTTGCCCCACGCGATCGATTTGGCGTTCCAGCTTCAGCCGCGGTTGAAGGCATCGCTGGAGAGCATCGAGCAGGCGCGTGGGCGGGACGACATTGCCTACTCGGCCTTCTTGCCAGTAGTGACGGGTGGCTATTCCGTCGGCGGTTTCGATTTGAACGCCGGCGGGACGGGGTTCACGATCCCTGGATTTCCGAATTCGCCTCCGTTCAACTTTCTCCCCACCGGCGGCGCGATTCCCGTCGGCCTGAATATCCAAACCGGATACGAACTCGCCGAGCTGAAGCTCCAATGGCTGATCTGCGACTTCGGGCGGCGGATGGGCCAATACGATCAGGCGGGGCTCGCGGTGGAAATCGCCCACCTGCAGACAGAGCGAGCCTACCAGACGGTTGCCAACGAGGTGGCGGCGGCTTACTACCAGGTGTTGCGGGTGCGTTCGCTGCGCCGCATCGCCGAGGAGTCGGTGCGTCGCGCGGGAGACGACCTGGATGTGGCCAGGAAGCTGGCCAAGGGGGATGTCATCGAGCGCGAGAAAGTTCTGCGCGCCGAGGTCGCCTTGGCTCAAGCTCAACGGGCGGTCGATGTCGCCGAGGAAGCGGAAGCCGTGGCGGTCGCGGCTCTTAACCTGGCCGTCGGTCTCAATGTGAGCGCATCCACCGCCATCGTCGACACGGCCGACATACCACCGTTTGCCATGAGCCTTTCCGACTGCCTGCAACAGGCCGTCGGCGATCGGCGCGAGTTCCAGGTCGCCCGCAAGACCGTGCAGGTGGCGCAAGAGGGCTCGCGCGTCGCGCAGGCCGATTTTGCTCCACGAATCGTGGCCGAGGGCTATGCCAACGACTTCGAGCAGTCCAGCCCTCGCGGCCACGCCGACTTGGGTCTGGGCTTTATCAAATTGGAATGGGGGCTCTACGAGGGAGGCAAGCGAGTCGCCGAGGTGCGCGTAAACGATTCGCGCATCCGCGCGGCGATGGCCGAGGCCGAGTCGATCGCCGACACCATCGCTTTCCAGGTTAACCAAGCCTACTACGAGATGATGGCAGCGCGAAAGGGAATCGACCATTCCCGTCCCGCCGTGGATCAAACTCGAGAAACTTACCGCCTGGTTCAAGCGCACGCCCGGCAGGGCGATGCCACTCCCGCCGAATTGACGGACGCCGAGGCCTCCCTGACCCGAGCGCAGCAGGACTACTTCGGCGCGGTTTACGACTATCTGACGGCCTTGGCCCGACTGGAGTATGCTATGGGAACCGCGCCCAGCCCTGCGACGGCCGGGCGATCGCCGTAAGAACGCCTCACGAAACCGCCGGGGACTGTCCCCTTTCGCCAAGCGGTTTTGTGAGGGGTTCCAAGGAAACAGCCGGCGCAGCGATCGAGAAATCGGCGCACCTCTCAATACAAATCAAGCACGGACGACCTTGTAGGAGCCAGGAAGGACACGCGAATTTGCAATCCTTGACTTTGGAGTGCAACCGTGACCGCGCCGAAACTGTCCGACACATCCAGCAGCCAGCCGGAACATCCGGCCGCCGTCGAACCGGCTAGCTCCCCGCCTGGCCAGCCGGCGACCGTCGTACCGCTCGCATTGCCCAAGAAGCGTCGATTCATGCGTCTTCCTTGGCTCGCTGGATTGCTCGGGCTGGTCGTCATCGCAGTGCTATTCATCAAGTGGTGGTCGTTCCGGCTGACCCACTCGATAACCGACGACGCATTTGTCGAGGCCGACATTGTCAACATCGCGGCTCAGTCTGTGTCGGGGCACCTCGACCGCTTCCTCGTCGAGGAGAACGACTCGAGTCGAGCAAGGCCAAGTGTTGGCGGAGATCGACCCGGTTCCCTACCGCGACCAGGTAAATATCGCCAAGAGCAAGGTCGACACGGCGCAGGCGGAACTGCGCCGACAGGAGGCGGGACTCGCCCGGCTCAAGCTAGAGGTTCCGATTCGCATCGACATCGCTCGCCAGCACACTGGCGGCCGCGCAGGCCGACGCAGGGCCGAGCCCAGGAGTCGGTCAAGCTCACCGAAGATGAAGTCGCGAAGGGAATCGACGAGGCCGCGGCGGGGCTCGAAGCCGCCAAGGCCGATCTGGTCCTCGCCGAGCAGGAATACACGCGGTTCACCAACCTGCAAAAGGAGGCGGCCGTGCCTTGCGGCGCGCCAGGAAGTGACGCAGGCCCGCGACTCAGCCGAGGCGCACCGCAAATTGGCCGCGGCGAAGCTCGCCAAGGCGCACAGGCCGACCGGACGCAGATCGACGTTGCCAAACGGACTCTGGAAGCCGCCGAGAAGACGACTCAGAAGGCCGAAAAGGCCGTCGATCTGGCCCAGACCGGCTACGCCGAAATCCACGAAGTCGAATTGCTGACCGCAGTCAAGCAGGAAGACGTCGAGGACGCGAAGCGAGCCCTGGCCGCGGCCGAAGACAACTTGAGCTTCACGCAGATTCGGGCCCCTTTCCCGGGCGTGGTGGTCAAGCGCTATCGCCACCTCGGCGATTTCGCCTCGGCCGGCGTGCCGATCCTGAGCATGTACAACCCCGACCTGCTCTACGTGACGGCCAATCTGGAGGAAACGCGCCTGCAGCGGCGTCGCCCCGGGCAACCCAGTGGAATTGCAGGTCGACGCCTTCGCCGAGCCGTTCCGCGGCCGCGTCGTCTGGATCGACAAATCGACCGGGGCCCAGTTCGCCCTGATGCCGCGGAACGTCGTCTCCGGCGAGTTCACCAAGGTCGTGCAACGCGTGCCGGTTCGAATCGCGATCGAGAAGGACGAGCGCTGGCCGCTGCTTCGCGCCGGGCTTTCGGTTCGGACCGTGATCGCGCCACGGCGCCGGCGACCCGCACTGGGCGGAGCAAGCCTCCCGCGAAATGGCCGACGTTGCCAGCGCGCTACAACCGGGCGAAGGAGTGAACGGGTGCGCTCAGCTCAACGACAGCGTCTCCAATGTCGCTCCCGCAACGCTCGCCCTTGGCGCTCCTGCAGGTTCCGGACCCTGGCTGGCGGCGATCGCGATCGTCCCGATCCTGGCCACGGTCTACCAGACGCTCGTCCTGACCGACGTGACGGACGACGTGATCCGCAAGGGCATCGACGCCGAACACTACAGCATGATCTGGACCAACGTGTGCTGGGGAGTCGCGGTCCTCTACGGGGTGTTCGCCGGCATCTGGGCGATGGCCCGCTTCGGCGGCCGAGACACCCTGCTGGTCGGGCTTGCCTGGTTCGCGTCGGCAATCTGCTGTGCGGGGCGGCGAGCGACGTTCCCACCCTGGCGGTCGCCAAGCTGGTGGAGGGCATCGGCAAGGGGATGGTCATCGTGCTCTGCCGCTCGTTGCTCTATCGCCAGTTCGACCGCATGGTGATCGTGGCCATCGGCTTCTACGGCGTGATCGCCTACGCGACCCGCCCCACCACGCCGCTGCTGACGGCCTGGATCAACGACGCGCTGTCGTGGCGCTGGATCTTCTGGGTGAACGTGCCGCTGGCTCTGTTGGCATTCCCGCTGGTGCGGCGCTTCGTCAAGCCCGACCGCCCGCCCCGGCCGCTGCCGCTGCGGATCGACTGGATCGGCGTCACGCTGTTCGTATCCTGGATCGTGAGCCTGACATTCATCTTCGGCTGGTATCGCAAATGGGGCGGCTGGACCTCCAACGCCTTCACGGCGACTGCCCTGCTCGCGCTGCTCTTGCCGCCGGCCATCGTCGCCTGGGTCGGTGCCGGTCTGCCCATGAGCGAGCACTTCCGCCGGATGTTCCGCGTCCGCATCTACGTGCTGGCAATGTGCGTGCGGATGCTGATGCTGCTGCAATTGCTGGCGGTGCTGACGCTGATGGCGAAATACTGCATCGAGCTGCGCGACTATCCCCGCGAGGTGGCCGGCTGGATTCTGGCGTCGGCGACGCTCACCATGGCGGCTTCAACCTTCCTGACCACCTGGTTTCACCGCCGGAAGCTGCGGCACTTCTGGCTGCTCGTCGGCGTCGTCGGCTGCGCCGGCTGCCTGTGGTGGATGTCGTCCGTGGACAACTTCACGAGCAAGGGACAGGTGGCCCTGATGATCGGCTGCTGGGGACTGTTCGTCGGACTCTTTCCCCCCGCGTTCTTGCAAGACGAGGTCGAGGGGCTCGACCGCCGCGACTCCTTGTATGGTGGAGCAGTCGCGGTCGTCTTCTTGATCGTTCCGATCGTCGTCGTCCCGACCATGACGAGCACGATCGTTTCCGCCTGGACCGACCGCGCTCTGGATACCGAACGGCTGAACGTGCGACAAAACAGCCCGGAAGTTGAGTTGTCGTCCGCGCGGGTGGCGGATTATTACAACCAACACGGAGTAAGCGGGCTCGAATCCTCGCAGATGGTGTCAACCGTGCTGGGCGGATTGGTGAAGGCCGAGGCAGTGGCGCAGGGCATCCAGCGCGGGCTTGCAGTTCTTAAGTTTGATCGTCGGCGGGATCGGCCTGCTGATAACTGCCCTATTGGCCCGGCGCGACATTGCAAGACCGGCCTGAGTCGCCCGTAATTCCTCAAGACATCGGCCACTCCTGGCGACCTACGCTGGAAGCGTTCGATCAATCGGTGCCGGCGTCCCGGGCGCGCAAATGTTTTCGCAAGACGAGTTGGAGAACGAGCCATGGATTCATCCATCATCACCGCGATGGCCGCGATCGGCGGATCGATCGTCGGCGCGCTGGGCACTTTGACGAGCGCCGCGGTCACGCAGCGGCATCACGACCGGCGCAACTACTGACCACCCAGCTCGCGCCGCGAGGCGCTGTATTCGGATTTCATCAGTGAAAGCGCGCACCTTCTGGTCGATGCTCTGGAAAGCAACGTGATCGACCCCAAGAATTTGATCCCCATTTATGCGCTGTTGAGCCGCATTCGGCTCAGTTCGTCGCCGCAGGTTTTGTCGGCCGCCGAGGATGTCCTGAAGGTCATCATGGAAACGTACCCCAAGCCAAATCTGACGGTTGAGCAGATCCGCTCGCAGGCGATACGGCGCGACGACCCGCTGAAGTTTTTTGGCGAAGTCTGCCGCGGCGAATTGGAGTCGGTGCGAGAAAGCTTTTAACGGGCAACTCAGGGAAGCCAACGTCTCAAGAGTGAAGAAGCGACAACGGTTGCCGCATGCTCGGAGGACCAGCCCGACGATGTCGGCGGCGCCGGGCCGTTTTGTTTCCGGTGTAGAGGGAAACTCATTAGGAAATGCAAATCGGGACGATAGGATTTGAACCTGCGACCAGCAACCGATTCCCGGCTGACCAAACGTCATTCGAGCGCAAGGCGGTAGTTGTAATGGAACTCGAAATCGGGACGACAGGATTTGAACCTGCGACCTCTTGCACCCCAAGCAAGCGCGCTAGCCAGTCTGCGCCACGTCCCGAATCGGCTTGCCAAATCATTGACCCGGCAATGCCGCTGACCGAGTATGGCAAATCCATCCCCAGGTTTCAACCGCCGCATCCGCGGGAACGCGGGAAACCTCCGGAATCGCGAAAGTTGTCCCTTGTCGGCCGCATTTTGCTCGCCTCGCTGGGGTGCTTGCATTCGATCCAAAGTGTTCTAAACTGAGCGGGCTTGGCGGAGGGCGGTTCCGGCTTAGTGGCCGGAAAAAAGCCGCGAATTATCAAGTCATTGCCCCTTTTTGCGCGAGGAGATTCGGCCATGTCGATGTTCGTCGGAGAAGCGTTGACCGGAGAGGGGAACGAAATTGCCCATATCGATCTATTGATCGGCAACAAGGAGGGCCCGGTCGGCGTGGCGTTTGCCAATGCTTTGGCCCGGCAAAGCGAAGGGCATTCGAATCTGTTGGCCGTGCTGACGCCGAATCTGGCCGTCAAGCCTTCGACCGTGCTGATCACCAAGGTGACGATCAAGGGGGCGAAGCAGGCCGTGCAGATGTTTGGCCCGGCGCAGGCGGCGGTGGCGAAGGCCGTGGCTGATTCGGTCGAGGCGGGCGTCATTCCCAAGAAAGACGTCGAGGATTTGGTGATCGTGTGCGGCGTGTTCATCCACTGGGACGCGGCCGACGACAAGAAAATCTACGAGTTCAACTATAAGGCCACCAAAGACGCGATCGCCGCCGCGATGAAGAGCAAGCCGTCGGTCGATGAAGTCTTGGCCGGCAAGGAAACGGCGCACCATCCGTTCCGCGGCTTCTGAGGATTTGCGCCAGCGGGGGGGTCGTCTTGTGAAGTGGGTGATGCTGTGCGCTTGACAGCGCTCACGACCGCTGACGACAATCGCGGTTGGGGGCATTTCTTCTCGGTCGCAACGAAAATCGAGTTCCAGCGGAAGCCAGGCATGAATCAGTCGGGGCGGAAAACCCGTTTTGGCACGGCGGCTTTGGCGGCTTGCGCCGCGGTCTGGATCGCGGCGGCCGCGGGATGCGGCTCGAGCGCTTACGGCGAGAAATTTCAGCACCGGCTCGACGAGCTTCGCATTAGCGGCGAGTTCAGCGTGCTGCGCGGGCCGACGGACGATTTGGCGATCAACTTTCGCTTTCCGCTGGTGTTCACGAAGGAGTTCAACCAGTTTTCGGCCGATCCGGAGAACAACAACAAGCGGATACTGCCGTTGAGATTCGCGCCGCCATTCATGCACGACTTTCCCGGTTTGCAACTCATGCTGGAGGGGCAGTTTGCCGCCAAGGACGTCAAGACACCGCTGTACCTGTATGTCGGCGAAGGGGATCCCTCGTCGGTGAAAGGAAAGTTTCCCTACGAGCAATGGCGCGAGCGGCTCAAGCGCGGCCGATTGACGCCCGGGGCGTGGGAACCGGTCAACGCGCAAACTCCCAAAGGCGATAAGCTGCATTGGATGCGGTTGATCGCCCGGGGAAAGCACGTTTACGACATCGAGCGCAACAATAACGTCGTATACAACTCCGTCAACACGTTCTTCCAGATGTGGGTCTACGAAGCGCCGCAAGCAATTGCCGTCCTTGGCTGGTGGTCGACCGAAGATGCCCGGGAGCCATCCGGAATTGAGAAGCTGGCGATGCTGACCGCGGGGACGGCGGTTGTGTCGCCGAATGCTGCGGCGGTGGTGGCGCCGCCGACGCCTGCGAAGCCGAAGTAAGATTGCATCGCGCGGCAGCCCCAGGGAAGGCTGTCGACGATTTCACTGTGGCCAGCATTGTTGGCAGCCATCCCTGGGCTTAGCGCGTCGTGTTATTGCAACGTATTGCCGGTTGGCATCGGCTGAATCTGCGCGTTGCTCGGCAGGAATCGCGCCGTTCGAAGTGCTAGCAGCCGCGCTGGCAGTGGATCGCCGCGCAGAATTCCGCCGCGCCGCAATCCTTGATGTGAACGAGCATTGCGGCGCTGTCTCGACGAATTCTCCTCGCGAATCCCGCGCTCGGCACATCGCTTGCTAAAGCGTCTGGCCGCTGATTCTTCGCAGGGGGGCATGGAACGGGCGAATCGGTTCGCCGCCATGTCGTACGGGCTCTACATATCCGCCGAGGGCGCCTACGCCCAATCGCGACGTGTCGAAACGCTGGCCAACAACCTGGCCAACGCCGACACCGTCGGCTTCAAGCGCGACCTGGCCGTTTTTCAGGCTCGGTATAGCGAGGAGACGCAGCGCGGGCTCGATTACCCTGGCTCCGGCACGGTGAACGATCTGGGAGGCGGCGTCCGCGTCGCCGAGACGAAGACCGATTTCTCGCCCGGCGCTTTCAAGCGGACTGGCATTCCGACCGACATGGCGATTCCCGGCGATGGGTTTTTCATGGTCCGCCGGCCCGACGGCGATTACCTCACTCGCGCCGGCAACTTCATGTTCAACTCCGCCGGCCGGCTGGTGACGCAAGACAACTACCCGGTGCTCAGCGACAGCGGCGCGCCGATCGACATCGATCCCGATCAAGGCGACTGGCGACTGTCGGGCGAGGGCGCGATTATTCAAAACGGAACCGAGCAGAATTTGGCGATCGTCAAGCCTCGTTCGTTGGGCGATTTGGCCAAGGTCGGCCAGAACCTATTCAAGTCGCTCGCGCCGGCGGCGGAGCTACCGCCCGAGCAGCGGCAAGTGCATGGCGGCTTCCTCGAACAATCCGATGTCAAGCCGACCACGGAAATGATGGAGCTAATCGAAGCCTCGCGGGGATACGAAGCCAATATCAGCATGATCAAGAACCACGATCAAATGTTGGGAACCCTAACCAGCCGGCTATTGAAATTCAGTTAGGCGCAACGCAGCGATACCAACCCGAAGCGTTAGCGAGGGCGAAGTGCGGGCCGCCAGCGCGGGCCGCCCTCGCTAACGCTTCGGGTTAGTGTCCCGCATTAGACATTCGTCATTAGACATTAGTCATTACTTCTCGCCCGAGAGCCTTTTATGAGCGTGCAAACCCTTTACACCGCCGCGACCGGCATGGAAGCGCTTCAACAGAAGTTGGACGTGATCGCCAACAATCTGGCGAACGTCAACACCACCGGCTTCAAACGCGACCGGTGCAACTTCGAAGACCTCTTCTATCGCACCGAAGCCGTGCCGGGCATTCAAGACACCTCCGGCCAATTCACGCCCGTCGGCATTCAAACCGGCCTCGGCTCGAAGGTGCAAAGCACGCAAGCCGACCAGACGCAAGGCGCCTTTCAGCAAACCAATCAGCCGCTGGATATAGCCATCCAAGGCAACGGTTATCTCCAGGTGACCGATCCCAGCGGGCAGATTCTCTACACGCGGGCCGGCAATTTGTCGGTCAATGCGAATGGCGCCCTTGTCATCGGCGATGCCTCGGTCGGCCGCCTGCTCGATCCGGCGATCACCATTCCGCCCACCGCAACCAGCATCAGCATCGGCACCGACGGGACCGTTTCGGTCACGGAGGCCGGCAGCACCACGATGCAGAAGCTCAACCAAATCCAATTGGCCAAGTTCATCAATCCACAAGGCTTGTTGGCGCTCGGCGGCAATATGTTCAGCCAAACCGACGCCTCGGGCGCACCGACGCAAAACATTCCCGGCACCAACGGCCTCGGCACGATCCAGCAAGGCGCACTCGAAGCCTCGAACGTCGAGCCGGTGAACGAATTGATCGATTTGATTACGACTCAGCGCTCGTTCGAATTGAATTCGCAAGCCATCCAGGCCGGCGATCAGATCATGCAAGACATCACGAACCTGCGACGCGGATAGCGTCGCCGATTGAAACATCGCCGATTGTAGCAGGCACTCTCCGAGTGCCGTCCGCCGGAGTCTCATTCAAAGTTCAAACGCACAGCAGGTCACGGCACTCGGAGAGTGCCTACTACATTACGAAGAACCATCGCGACATACGGAGCCAAACCATGAAAACGTTCGCAAACATCTCCTCGATCGTCGGATTAGTCTGCCTTTCTCTGGCTGCGCTCAGCGCGACACCCGTGCGTGCGGCCGAAGTGCAATTGCGCCCGGAAGTTCATACGCAGCGAGGCGTGCTGCTGCTGAGCGACGTGGCGGAGATTTTCACCGGCAGTTCGCAAGAGGCCGCGATTCTTTCGGCCGCCGAATTGATGCCGGCGCCGACGCCCGGCACGCGGATCAGCATTCGGATGCGCGATATTCAAGACTCGCTTTCGATGCGGGGCGTTAATCTGACCAACGTGCAATTCACCGGAGCGGCGCAAGTCGTCGTGATCGGCGGTGCCGATCCGGCGGAGAAATTCAATCTGCGGCGGCCGGCGAAAGTGCTGGTGCAACAAGCTCAGCGAATCGCCGCCGAGGCGATCGTTCATCATCTGAAAGCCAAAGCTGGCGCGAACGACGATTGGCAAGTGGCCGTCGAGTTGGAAGATGGCCAGGTTGCTCCGCTCGTGGCCGCCGGCGATGCGATCAAGGTCAAAGGGGGCCAAGAACCTTGGATCGGGCAGCAGTCGTTCGAATTTCACTTGCCGACCACCGGCGGCTCGGCGCGGCTGGTAATCGCGGCGCAAGTGTCACTGCCGCCGACCGTCGTCGTCGCGACGCATCTGCTGCCGAAGGGAACGATCGTGCGGCCAACCGATGTGCAACTCAAGCGACTCAAGCCGGGCGTAGCGCCGGGCGAACTGTTTCAAACCATCGAAGACGTGGTGGGAAAAGAGGCCGTGCGGAACATTCCCGTCGGCCAGCCGGTCGAACGCGAATTACGTGCATCCGCCGCTGCTGGTGCGCGTCGGCGAAGTCGTCACGGTCTTTGGCCGCAACGGCGGGATTTTGGTGCGAATGCCTGCACGAGCGCGAGAACGGCGGCGAGGGGGATTTGGTGAGTGTCGAATCGCTCACGGACCGTCAGACGTTTTTGGCCCGCGTATCGGCGCTGCATGAAGTGGAAGTGTTCGCCGGAGCAACAACGACTGCCACGGCCAACGCGCCGTCGGGCCGCCGGCAATCGGTCGCCGCCGCCGGCACGACATTGAATTGATGCGCGCTCGGGGTCTGGCTCGTTTTTCGGCCCCGCAGCGGCGAGAATCGCCATCGACGATAACGCCGGAAAATGTGCCTGACCGCCTCGCATCACACGGCAACCAACGCCAACAAGGACTCGCCCGATGACTCGAATTTGGAATCCCAAGATGGTCGTCGCACGTCGCCGCGCACCGCGGCAACGATGGCCGCATCTCGGCGTGGCGCTGCAGCCGATCGTGCTGTCGGCGGTCGTGCTGGGAAGCAGCATTGTCTACGGCCAGAATTCCAGCCTGTTTTATCAGGATGTGCCGAACGAAGATCCGACGTCGCTGCGGGTGTCGAATTGCAGTTGGGTTTATCAGAAGAGCGAGCCGCCGCCGCATCTGAAGTTGCACGATCTGATCAAAATCGTCGTGCAAGAGAAAAACGCCTTGGATAGCCAGGGCAACGTCGATCGCCGCAAGACGGGCGTGTTCAACGCGCAGCTTAAGAACTGGGTGCTTCTGAAGAATCTAAGCCTCAAAGCGGATCCGACGACCAACCTGCCACAAGCCAACGGCACGCTCGATCAGGAATACCAGGCCAACATGGACTTGCAAACGAAAGCCACGCTCAGCTTCACCATCGAAGCGAGCGTGGTCGAACATCCGCCCGAACGGCAATCTCGTTCTCGAAGCCCATAAACAAGTGCAAGACAATGAAGACATCTGGGACCAATCTCTGACCGGATTGATTCGCCCGCAGGATGTGCTGCCGAACAACACGGTGCAGAGCGAAAACATCGCCGAGTTGATGATCAACAAGAAGGAAGTCGGCCATGTGCGCGACGCCTATCGCCGCGGCTGGCTCACGCGGCTGTACGATCGGTTCTCGATTTTTTAGCGAGCAACGGGTCTCGCTCGGATGCTGAATTCTGGCGAATCCAGCTACCTCGCCGGCAATTCGTAGCTGGATTCGCCAGAATTCAGACGTGCTCATTCCAGAAGACACAACCGGAGCGGAGACTTTTTCATGCGGTCCTTGAACACATCATCGCGATTCCTGCGAGGCACACTGGCAGTCGCTTGTGCCTTCGGCGCTTTGCGAACGGCCGATGCGCGGATTCCGCTGAAAGACATCTGCCATATCAAAGGCCAGGAGGAGAACACGCTGCAAGGCTTGGGCCTGGTCGTCGGTCTCAAAGGCACCGGCGATAGCGCCGGCTCGGCGCCGTCGATCCGCGCCTTGGCACGGGCCATACAATTGCTCGGCACCGCGGCCGGCCAGCGCGGCCAACTCGATTTGAAAGACGACATCAAGAACGTCGCCCTCGTGCTCGTCACCGCGACGGTTCCCGGCGCGGTGCTCGGCAGGGCGACAAGCTCGATTGCGTCGTCAGTTCGATAGGCGGCGCCAAAAGCCTCGTCGGCGGGCAATTGTTTCTCACGGCTTTGCAAGGCCCGCGGCTCGACAACGACCGGGTCTATGCCTTCGCGCAGGGCGAGCTCCACCTCGACGATCCGAAAATGCCGACCAGCGCCAAAGTGTTCAAAGGCTGCCGCATGGAGACGGACTTTTTCAATCCGTTCATCAAGGACGGCAAAATCACGCTCGTATTGGAAAAGAATCATGCCGATTTCCAACTTGCCCAGGATGTGGCCGAATTGATTAACAACCAGCTCGGATTCCAGACACGAACCGGCGAAATGGCCCGAGCGCTGAATCAGGAAAACATCGAAGTGCTGATTCCCTCGCAATACCGCGAGCGGCCGGTGTCGTTCGTGTCGCAGATTCTCAGCTTGCCGATGCTCGAGCCGCAGGCGGTCGCGCGGGTCGTGATCAACGATCGGGCCGAGAGCGTCGTCATCAGCGGCGACATCGAGATCGGAGCGGTGGTGATCACGCACAAGAACATGGTGATCGACACCAGCGGCCAGGGCGGGCAAGCTGGTCAGGGCGGCCAGAGCAACGGCCCGCCGCCAAGCCATTTCGTCCCGCTCGACACGAGCAACAATCCGCCGCCGAAGCTCAAGGCGCTGGTGGAAACGCTCAACACGCTCAAGGTTCCGACGGCGGACGTGATCGAAATCATCAAAGGCCTCGATCGCAACGGCAAGCTGCATGGCGAGTTGATTATCGAGTGACGGCTGGCGGGGATTTTTTTGGCATGCTCAGTCCTTTCCCTAGCCCAGGCGTTCACGCCTGGGGGATGGCGTGAGAAAGAAATAGTTTTCGAGCCCCCTCCAGGGGGCTTCTCGGAGCGGGCGGCTCTAGCTGAACAACGGGCGCGAGCCGGGCAAGTTTGACAACCACGAGGCTAAAGCCGCCGAAAAGCCCCGTGAACGGGGCTGAAAAAAGAGATCTGGTTGGTCGCGCGTCCCCAGGCGTAAACGCCTGGGCTAACGAAAAACGAGACTGCAACCCAGCCCAATGACCGCCGCTGCAAACTGTCCAGAGGAAATCGCCGATGATCACCGCCGCCACGCAATTGCAAACCGCCGGCGCCCTCGACATGCGAGCGGCCCACGACAATGCCGTCGGCCAACAGTTGTTGAAGAATCAAACGGCGCAACAATCCGCAGGCAGCGGCGGCACGGTCGATCAAAGCCAATTGCGCGAAAAGTTCGACTCGTTCGTCGGCGAATCGTTTTACGGCCAAATGTTGCAAGCAATGCACAAGACCGTCGGCAAAGTGCCCTATTTCAACGGCGGCCGGGCGGAAGAAATGTTCCAAGGTCAATTGGACCAGGTTCTTTCGGAAAGCATGTCCAAAGCCAACGGCGGCTCGTTGAGCGAAGCGATGTTCGATCTGTTCAACCTGCAAACCACCGGCGGAAGGAAATAGGCTTGAGGCTTGAGCACGAAGAACGAAGAAAAGACGGATGCATCCATTTGCTTGTCCACTAGCCACTAATCAACGATCCACTGACCACTCAACCCTAGCCCCTAGCCCCTCAATGAACGACCCTTCGCAACCGATCCTCTGGGATGCCGAACTGGCCGAGCTATTGGCCGAGCTTTCCGACATCCAGACTGATCTGCTGGCAGTTCTGACCGACAAGCGGGCTCGGCTCTTGTCGGCCGATCTCGATTCGCTGAAGGCCATGCAAGGCCGGGAGGCGGAATTGGTGGGCCGCTTGCAAGCCTGCCACGAGCGCCGGCTGGCGCTGCTGGCACTCGCGGCCAGCGAAGGCCTGCCGTCGGCAAACTTGACCAGTCTTGCCGCCGCGCTTCCTTTCGAACAGCGCCAGCAGCTTACGCCGCAGCTTCGCGACGCTTCGGCCCGCATTCGTTTGCTGCAGCACCATAGTCTCACGAATTGGGTCCTCGTGCAGCGAACCTTGCTGCATCTCGCGCAGCTCTTGGAAATTATCGCTACCGGCGGTCGGTTAAAGCCGACGTATGGAAAGAACGACTGCGCAGCCGACCGGCGGTTCGCTCGTCGATCAGGCAGTTTAGATAGCCTCGGAACGGCACGGAGGCCGTTCCCTACAGACGAAAGCGCTGTAGGGAACGCCCTCCGTGGCGTTCCGCGCGTGGCACCCAACCTAACGCCTCCCACTGGAAATCGATCACGATGTCGCTGCTTAGTTCCATCCAGATGGGCGCCAATTCGCTGCAAGCCCAGCAACTCGGCTTGCAAGTGGTCGGGCAGAATATCGCCAATGCGAACACGCCGGGCTACAGCGTCGAGACGCTCGGCCTGCAGCCGGGCCCGACCCAGCGCGATGGCAGAGTGCTGCTCGGTTCGGGCGTTGAAGTCGAAGGGGTCGAGCAGAAGGTCAACCAATTTCTGAATTCCCAGGTCCGCGGCGCACTCAGCATCCAAAGCGGCACCGGCGTAAGCTCGCAAACCTACCAGCAGCTTGAAAGCCTCTTTGGCGCTCTGAACAACACCAACAACGGCACGAATCTCGACAGCGCGATGACGACTTTCCTTTCGAGCATCTCGCAGGTGTTGAACAATCCGGCCGATCAGACGGTTCGCCAGCTTGCCGTGTCGAGCGGTCAAACGCTGGCGACCACGTTCAATCAATTGGCCTCCGGGGCAACGCAGCTTCGCTCCAGCTTGAACACGCAGGTGGAGAACGACGTCACCAGCGTGAACAACTTGTTGACCCAGATCGGCTCGTTGAATTTGCAGATCACGCAACTGCAAGGGGGCACGGGCGGAGCCGGCGCGGCCGGAAATCAGGCCGTCGGTCTCACCGATCAGCGCAATGAGGCCCTGACGAATCTTTCGCAACTCATCAACATCACCACGCAGCAACAATCCGACGGCACGGTGTCGGTGTACAACAGTGGGCAGTTTCTCGTCAACGAAGGAAATGTCCGCCCGTTGGCCGTCGTCAATACGAACAACGACGGGCAGCAAGTGGCCAATCTGGCGCTGAAAGGGAGCAATATCCCGCTGTCGATCACTTCCGGCGAAGTCGGCGGGCTGATCAATTCGCGCGATCAGATTCTCGGCGGCTTTCTCGATCAACTCAATTCATTGGCCGGCACCTTCGCCTCGGAATTCAACCAGATTTATTCGACCGGCCAAGGGTTGAACGGCTACACGACACTGACGGGGACCACCTCGGTCGCAAATCCGGCGGCGCCGCTCGATGCCGCCGGCCTGCCGGTCACGCCGACCAACGGCACGTTTCAGGTGCAAGTGTTGAACACGACGACCGGGTTGACGCAGACCACGCAGATCGACGTTCTGGAAAACGGCATGGAGAACGACACGACCTTGAATTCGCTCGCGGGGCAGTTGAACGGAATCAGCGGTTTGTCGGCCAGCGTGAACTCGAGCGGCCAGCTTAAAATCAGCACGACTTCGCCCGACGTGCAAGTGGCCTTCGCCGGCGATACGAGCGGCGCGCTGACGGCGTTGGGGATTAATACGTTTTTCAACGGGAACGATGCCGCCGGCCTGTCGGTCAATTCGGCGGTTACAAGCAATCCGAGCACGTTTGCCGCCAGCGCCGGCGGCATCGGCGTCGACACGCAAGTGGCCCAGCAACTCGCCGGCTTCGCCAGCCTGCCGCTGGCGTCGGCCGGCGGCTCGACGATTAGCGACGTGTACAACAATCTGGCCGCGAACGTGACGCAAGGATCGAGCGTGGCCCAGGCCGCTTCGAGCGCCGCGGCGACCTACGAGCAATCGTTGCAAAGCCAGCAGCAGTCGATCAGCGGCGTCAGCCTCGATACGCAAACCGTCGAACATGCTCCAGTATCAACAAGCCTACGAAGCATCGGCGAAATACATTTCGGAGATCGACAGCCTGCTGCAGACGTTGTTGCAGCTTTAAGATTGCGAACCGTTGATCCGTAGCTGAATTCGCCAGAATTCAGACGTGGGAAGTGGCCGGACGGAATTTTCACGAATTCCGCTACAGAAAATTCGGAGCGGAACATGTGTCCTATCGTTGCGATTCCGGGCGGCACCATCAGCAATCAGTTTGCCTCGCAGCAAACGATCGCGCAATTGGCCGCCGATAAGCTCGCCTTGCAAAAACTGGAAAACCAGGTTTCCAGCGGCCAGGCCCTCAATCTTCCCAGCGACAATCCGATCGCCGCGCTGGATGCGGTCAATATCCAGCGCACTTTGGACCAACTCACTCAGGTCAGCACCAATCTCAACACGAACCAGTCGTATCTCACCCAAACCGACAGCACTCTCGCCAGCGTCGCCAGTCTTCTAATCGACGCCCAATCGACCGCCACTTCCGCGGCCGGCACGGCGATCACCGCGACGCAACAGCAGCAAGCCGCCGATCAGATCGGGCAGTTGGTGCAACAATTGGTCTCATTGGGCAACACCAACTTCAACGGCCGCTACTTGTTCGCCGGATCGGTGGCCGGCACGCAACCGTTTGTCCAAGATGGCACGTATGTCGAATACGTCGGCAACACCGCGCCGCTGTCGAGCTATTCCGACGTCAATCAACTCTTTCAGACCAACGTCAGCGGAGCCGAGGCGTTTGGGGCCCTCTCGACCGGCGTCCAGGGGACGGCCAACCTGACGCCGACGGTCACCGCCGAGACTCCGCTTGCCGATCTCAACGGCGGGCACGGCATCTCCAAGGGAAGCATCGTCATTTCCGACGGCGCCCATTCGAGCGTCGTCGATTTGAGCCACGCCGCCACGATCGGCGACGTCGTCGCCGATATCGAAGCCAATCCGCCGGCCGGGCGCACGGTGAGCGTCGCGATCACTCCGACCGGCCTGAATGTTTCGCTCGATAGCGCCGGCGGCGGCAATCTGTCGATCGGAGAAGTCGACAGCGGCTCGACCGCGGCCAGTCTCGGCATTTTCGACTTGAACCTCGTCGGCACCGGACCGATCGTCGGCACGAATCTCAAACCGACGTTGACGACGACCACCCCGCTCAATCATATCCTCGGCTCACCGGCCCAAACAGTCGTGAATTCCGCCGCCGCCGGTTCGTCGTTCCTCGTGCAATCCAAAACAAATGGCACGGCCAACAACGGCTACACGGTGCAATTCATCGACGACGGCACGGTCACGGCCGGCAACGAGACCGTCAACGTCGATTCCACGAACAAGACGATCACGGTCGATATCAACAGCGGCAGCACGACCGCCAACGACGTCATCGCCGCGCTCAATGGCAACGCCCAATTCGCCGCCAGCTTCACCGCGGGCTTGAATCCCAATCAGCCGGGCGAGACCGGCCTCGGCGTCGTCGATCTGTCGGCCACCGCAACTACCGCCGCCGGCAGCGGAAACCAGCTCGACACGTCGGGCTTGCAAATCGTCAACGGCGGGAACACCTACAACATCAGCTTCACGGGTGATGCGACTATCGGCGATCTGTTGAACACGATCAACGGTTCCGGCGCGGCGGTGCTGGCGCAAATCAACTCCACCGGCACCGGAATCAACATTCTCTCGCGGCTCAGCGGATCGGATTTCTCGATTGGAGAGAACGGCGGCCAAAGCGCGACGCAACTCGGACTGCGCTCGCTCACCGGCTCGACGACGCTGGCGCAGCTCAACTATGGCACCGGCGTTCAAACCGCGACTTCGGGCAGCGATTTCATCATCCAGCGCCCCGACGGAACGCAATTGGCCGTCAGCGTCGCCTCCGACAAGACGATTCAAGACGTGATCAACACGATCAACAACGATCCGAACAACCAAGGCCCGAACCAAATCTTGGCTCAGCTAAACACGACTGGCAACGGGATCACGCTTTCGACCAACGTCGCCTCGACCGGCACCGCGCAGCTCTCGGTCATCGAGCAAAACGGCAGCAACGCGGCCCAGGAACTCGGCCTCGTGCCGGCCGGCCAGACGCAATCGACCGCGCCGACGATCAACGGCACGACGCAAACCCTCGTCGGCAGCGACACGAATCCGCAAGAAACCGACAGCGCCTTCAATGCGCTCGTGCGGCTGCAATCGGCCCTGCAAACCGGCAATCAGGCCGGAATCACTCGCGGGCTGGCGCTGTTGAGTAGCGCGACATCGCAGTTGGGTCTGGCCCGCGCCGATTTGGGCGTTCGCGAGCAATCGGTGACTGCTTTGCAAACCTCGCTCACCAGCCAGCAGAATCAATTGCAAAGCAGCTTGTCGAACGACACCGACATCGACATGGCCACCGCGATCACCAATCTGACGCAACAGCAGGTGTCGTATCAGGCCAGCTTGCAGATGACGGCGCAGCTTGCGCAACTCACGCTGATCAATTTCCTGCCGCCGGCTTAATGGACGCGGAACGCGGGCAGGGACTACAATGTAATACTTGGGCCCGTCAGCCGCGTCGGGCGTTTTTCGTGATAGCTTCAGGGGGCGCACGCAGGAGTTGATTATGACTCAGTTGCTCGAACAAGCCCTGTCCGCGGTCACGAAGCTCTCTGCTACGGAGCAGGATGCCATTGCGGCGATCATTCTTGAGGAGCTTGCGGACGAGCGGCGCTGGCAAGAAAGTTTCGCCCGATCGCAGGATCAGTTGGCGAGGATGGCCGCGACGGTTCGTGAAGACCTCCAGCACGGCCGCTTCACGAGCGGGGGCTTCGATCAATTGTGAAGTCGCAACTGATGCCCGTCACACGAGCCCCCATTTCTTCCGCAAATACCACTCGCCCGACAGCAGCGCCACGACGAACATGAAGAACCACGGTTTGTCCCACGGCGTTTGCTTTGTCTCGACGGCAACTTCCAAATCTCGCGGTTGAACGCGAAGCTCCTTGCAGAGCTTTGCCAGTTCTTCGGGCACGACCGCTCTACCGCCGGCGGCTTTTGTCGTTTGCGCGAGATTGGCCATCAGGGTCGGCCGCGGAGTCGCGTTTTCCAGTTCGAGGTCTTGATCGTAGACGATGAATCGCGCGTGCGCTTCGCCGACCGCGGCGCCCTCGGAAGTCGCGGTCACGGCCAGCGTGTAATCGCCCGGCAATTCGGTTTGCTTGAATTGGCCGGTCGTTTGGTTGCCTTGCCGAGTGAGGTGGACCGGGCGGCGGTTGCCATCGGGCAGCACGGCGCTGGCCTCGAACGTCGCATTGAGAATCGGCTCGCCTTGGGGCGACATCGCGCCGACCGAGAATTCGATCGGCCTGCCCGGCGTGTATTGACGCTGAGCCAGCTTGATCCAGACGCCCGACTTCTCGGTGTCTTCCTTTTTCGCCAGCCAGAGAACCACTTGCCGCCAGAATTGCTTGTGCTCTTTTTCGAAGCCGGCCATCGCCCACAGCCAGGTGGAATCGCCCGCAAACGCGAGCACGCGGCCGGAACCGGGCTCGACCGCGGCCAACAGCGGTTTGCCGTCGGGCGTGACGGCCAGCGGCTTGGCGGCCGCCTTCAGCCCGCGGAACAGATTCGCCCCTTGCAATCCGGGCAGGCGCTGCCAGATCGCGCGGTTCTGATCCCGACTGCCGAGCCGCATGATCGAGACGTCGCCGAATCGTTTGTCGGGAAGCATCTTGATGCCGACGTTCGGATCCGACGGCTGAAGTTGCAATTGCTTCACGATCTCTTCGCCGAAATTCTGCCGGTCGAGCTTGTCGTCGCTGCTGTATTCGAGCGGTAGGATGTCGCGCAAGGCCGTGTTCTGATACCCGCCGGCCCAAAAGCTGTGAAACCCGCCGAGCATGATCAGCCCGGCGCCGTGCTCGACGTCTTGCCGCAAACTGGCGAGGTCTTCCGGCCGAAATGCGGTCGAATCCAAGTCGCCGATGATGTAAACGTCGTATTTGCCGGGCTTGAAACGGTCCGACATATCGACCGGCCACTTGTTCCGCAGCCGATGGTCGATCCATTGGAAATCGACCTTGATGTCGGGTGACGACGCCAGCGCGCGGCGCAGAAATCGCTGCTCGACGCGCAGTTCCCCTTCGACATAAAACACGTTCAATCCGCCCGGCAACACCTTCACGAAATTGCTTTGCTCGTTGTTCGTCGTGTCTTGCTCGCTCGGCATCGGCAGCACGCGCAGCGTCACTTTGCGTTCGCCGGCGGTTTGCGGCACGTAGCTGAAATCGACCGGAATTTCCTCCCCGTCGCGCGACGATCGTAGCGTCGTCGTGCCGACCACTTCGAGCGGCTTGCCCGGCGTCGATTCGAAGAGCGCCTGCACGGCAACGTCGCGGCCGACGTAGCCATTGATCCGAACCGTCCCGCGAATCGCCAGTTCATTCTTGACGAACACGCTCGGGCTGACATCGAGCCCCGTCACCGCCACGTCGGGCCGAGAATTGGCGGAAGATTCCTTGCCGCAGGTGACCGTGTAGAGCGGCACGTTCAGATCGGCCAATCGATGGGCAATCGTCTGCGGTGATTCGTCGCGCGGGTACAGCGCATTCTGGGCGCCGTCGCTCAGCAGGATCACGCCCGCCAGCCGATGGCCTGTTTCACGTTGCAAGGCATCGTCCATCGCCGCGCCGATCGCCGTCTCGCGGCCTTCGGCGGTGGCGCCGAGATCGAACGTCGAGCCCAAATCGACCGGCGTGATTTTCGAATCGAACGTGTAGAACTTCACGTCGAGGTCTTCGTTCAATCCGCGCAGATCGGGCAGCGCGGCATCGACCGCCGCGCGCAAAATCTCCCAGCGGCTTTTGCCATCCTGATCGGCGATCGACATGCTCTTCGACCGATCCACCAGCACGATCATGGTCGCCCGATGACGTTTCATCTCGGTAAACACACGCGTCGGCCGCAGTAGCGTAGCCACGATCGCCAGAAAGACGCCGACGCGCAGCGCGACCAGCAACGTGCGCCGCCGCTTCGACAACCGCTGCACGCCCGGCCCGACCCACACCACCAGCGCCAAAAACACGGCGGCGATGGCAATGACCAAGCCGTAGCTGCCGACCGGATTGACGTGCCAACTGCTCATCGTTATCACCGATTTGTCGGCTTGCCGGGCATCAACCCTGAAAGGGTTCCGTCCCATAGCCCAGGGTTGATTGCCGTAGGCGAGCTACCCTGGGAGCGCGGCGATAAGAGAATTCCTTTTCCAACCCCAACGGGGTTGCGTCCGCCTGTTCTCGCCATTGACGCAACCCCCTTGGGGTTGAGAGGGGATGTTGCGACATCGACCCAGGGTAGTCCGCCGATGGCGGCCAACCCTGGGCTTTGAGACGCAACCCCGTTGGGGTTGGCATGGCGGCAACACCGCCGTGATATCGCGCGGTCGTTGTTCATGTATCGCTGGCTCCGACCTCCTGCAAAGGCGGCGATTTTGTCTCGGCAAGTGGCGCGTTCGGCTTCGTCAAATGCGACTGTCGCAGTGGCGGGAGATCGACACGCCGATAAAACCGATTCGCCAGCAGATGTTCTAGTCCTAAAGCAATCGCCACTAGCACAATCAGCAGCGGAAATAATTCACGGCCGACTCGGCCGACCGTGACACTGCGGTCGATCTCATCGCGGCCGTGCGTTAGCCGATAGCGGCCGGCGCCTAGCAAGGCATCGAGGTCTTCGGGTTTGAGACGTTCGAGTTCGGTGGCAGCCAGTGGCGTGTTGGCGCTGAAGCCGCGGTCGACGCCTCCTTCGGTTCCACCGGCTCGAATGCGATAGTTGCCGGCCGCGGATGTCGCCGGCACGCTGACCAGGTGGTTGATCTGGTCGGCCGTCAGCGTCGCCGCTTCGTTGCCGTCGGGCGCCGACAGAGCGAAAACCGATTGGGTCTGAGCCTCTTCCAGCCGCAACGCGGCCCGTTGACCGACCAGATAGTTCAATCGTTCCTCGCCGCTGCCGACCAGATAGAGCAGCGATTCGTTGGAGAGCATCACGAAGGGCCACGGCTTGAAACCGGTCGCCAACTGATTCCAGGCGTTTGGATCGGAAGCCGTGTCGGAAATTGGCGTGGTCATCATCAGCACGCGGCCTCGATCCACGAGCCGCTCGACAAGCGCCGGCCGGCCGTCGCTATAGGGAATCACGACGTTCGAATTCTTGTCGACATCGGTCAATTGCCAATATTCCCAAATCGGAAACGATTGCCACGGCACAGACCCGCCGAGCGGCCGAAACCGCGCCAACAGCGGATGCTGCAAATCGCGCGGGGCGAGGATCACGCTGGTTTCTGGCGCATGATGCCGCTGAAACGGCTTGCCAGGCAACAGCGCCAGCGCCGCTGGATCGTTGAACGTGTCGATCGGCTGCGGCGTTGCGGCCGAGCCAGACGGCGAGGCCGCCTCCTTGCTTGACGTAGCTTCCCAGCCGCTGCCACACGGCCGGATCGAGGGGCGTCGGATCGAGCAGGCAAACGGCGGAGTAGCTTTCCAAATTGCGATCGAGAAGCTGGTCGAGCGAGATCGTTTCGCATTCGAACCGTGCCCGGCCGCTTTTGCGCAAAGCGTCGGGCGCGAGCGCCTCGGTGAGGAATAGAGCATATCGATCGGCTGGCTTCGGCGCGGCGATGAGCACACGGAACGGCGGCCGCACGTCGAATGTGAAATAGCGCGTGTCGTCGGCCGGGAGATTGTCTTCGCCTTGGATGCGGATGTAGCCTTGATGCGTGCCGAGGTCTTCGCCGGTGAGTGTGAAATCGATGGCCTGCGGCTCGCCTGGCCGCCAGTGGAGCGTCTTTTGAGCGCGGGCTGCGGCACGCCTTTCGTGTCGATCACATAGATCGCCACGCCGCGCTCTTCCTCGGGACCGATGCGAATCGCTTCGGTTTCGATCTGCACCTGACCATTCTTGGCAAGCACTTCGGGGCTGACGCGCACGTCGCCTAATGAGAAATCGTGCGGCTCGGCCACTCCGACATCGATCACGTAAACGGCCACGTCGCCGGCGTCTTCCAACAGCGCTTTGAGCCGCCCGGAAACGTCGGTCGGCCACGCGCCACGCGAAAGGTCTGTGAAAAGGTAAATCTCCTTGCGCTGCTCTTCCTTCTTGCGCACGAGCGGCAGCGCTTTGGCGATCGATTCCGGCAGCGGCGTGGCGGTCGCGGCCGGCTTCAGTTGGGCGATCCGTTGTTCGGCGGCGCCGAGATCGACGGCAAAATCGCCGGCCGGCTGCTCCGATTCGAGCACCGCCACTTCGCTCTCGGCGGGCAGTTGGCCGAGGAGCCAATGGGCCGTGGACTGAGCGACTTCAAGGCGCGTTTGATTGTCTTGTCGATAGGCCATTCGTGGCGACGTGTCGAACACCAACGCCGCGGCCACCGGCGCCTCTTGGCTGCCGAGCGTCCTGGCGCCTTAATGCTCGGCCGGGCCAGAGCGCGCCGCCAAGAGTACAATCGCGCCGGCACGCAACAGCAGCAAGATCAAATGCCGCAATCGCAACTGCCGCCGATTGGCCTGCTCGCGCCGCACGATGAACCGCACGGCGGGAAACACGATGTGTTTCGGCACTTGCCGCATGACGAGATGCAGCACGATCGGCACCGCGATCAACGCGGCCCCGATGAGCATCGCGGCGTCAAAAAGCTCAATCCCATCGCCTCGTTCCCTAAACCGTTCTAACTATTGTACGCATGTCGGAGGACAGAAGCCCGCGGCGCTCGCAAGGAAGTGTCACCGACTTGCCTCGCCCCTCGTGCCTAACCCCTCGCCCTTCTGCTAAGCAAATACTCCGTCAGCGCCTTGTCGAACTGCATGCTCGTGTCGAAGCCGACGTAGTCGATGCCGCTCTGAAAGCATTCGCGCCGGTAATGGTCGCAGAAGCTTCGGACTTCGCCGAGGTAATCCGCTCGAAACTCGTTCGCGTCGACCTGCATCTTGTCGTGCGTCTCCGGCTCCTCGAATTCGACCATGCCGTCGAACGGAAACCGCACTTCGGCCTCGTCGAGGATGTGGAACAGGATCACGTCGTGCCCGCCGTGCCGCAGCCGCCGCAGCGCTTGCAGCACCGGCTCGGGATCGGCCAACAGATCGGTGAACAGCATCACCAGGCTGCGATGCCGGAGCATGGCCGCGATCTGGATCAGGCTCTTGGCGATGTCGGTCTTGCCGGTCGGCTGCAGATTCGCCAGCAGCGACAGCACGTTGCCCAACTGCGTCCGCTTCGATCGCGGCGGCAGGCTGTGGCGAATCTTCTCGTCGAACGTGATCAGCCCGACCGGGTCTTGCTGATGGATCATCAGGTAGCACAGCGCCGCGGCCAGGCAGATGCCGTAGTCGAACTTGGTCAGCTCCTGGCGATACGTGTAGCCCATCGAGCGGCTGAGGTCCATCACCAGGTAGCCGGTGATGTTGGTCTCGGCCTCGAACTTCTTGATGTAGTACTTGTCGGTCTTGGCGTAGACCAGCCAGTCGATGTCCTGCGGATCGTCGCCGGCGCGTGTACTTGCGATGCTCGCTGAACTCGACCGAGAAGCCGTGAAACGGGCTGGCGTGCAGCCCCTGCAGAAAGCCCTTGACGATGAACTGCGCCCGCAGATCGAGCCGCGAAATCTGGCGGATGACTTCGGGCTTCAGATATTTTTCGACGGTGGACATGGCGAGCTCGGTCGCACGTTCGCACGGCGAAGCATCGTCGGCTCTGATCATCGCGGCCGAACTTCGGGATCTCCGGCGTGGGCAATTCTCGCAGCAGCCGCTCGATGACGTCTTCGGTCGTCATTCCTTCGGCCTGGGCCTGGAAGTTCGTGCTGACGCGATGCCGCAGCACGGGGATGGCCACTTTGCTGGATGTCGTCGATGGCGACGGAAAATCGCCCGTCCATCGCCGCCAGCGCCTTGCCGCCGTGAATCAGGAACTGCCCGGCGCGCGGGCCGGCGCCCCAATCGACCAGCTCGCGGACGAAATCGGGCGCCGACGTCGTCCTTGGGCCGCGTCGCCCGCACCAGCCGCGCCACGTACTTGATGATGTATTCGCTGACCGCCACCGAGCCGACCAGCTTTTGCAGGTTGACGATCGCCCGGCCGGAGAGCACCTTGCGAACCTCCGGCTTTTCGCTGCGCGTGGTCGGCGCCAGGATCTGCTCTTCCTCGGCCGGCGTCGGATAGTCGACCTTGATGTTGAACATGAACCGGTCGAGCTGCGCTTCGGGCAGCGGATAGGTCCCTTCCTGCTCGATCGGGTTTTGCGTGGCGATCGTGAAGAACGGCTCGGGCAGGGTGTAGGTCGTCTGGCCGACCGACACTTCGCGCTCCTGCATCGCCTGCAGCAGGGCCGCCTGGGTCTTGGGCGGCGTGCGGTTGATTTCGTCGGCCAGCAGGATGTTGGTGAAGATCGGCCCTTCGACGAAGCGGAAATTGCCGCCGCCCGTGCTCGTCTTCCTCCAGCACGTTGGTGCCGGTGATGTCCGAGGGCATCAGGTCGGGCGTGAACTGGATGCGCTTGAAGCCGATGTCGAGGATGCGGGCCAGCGTGCTGACCATCAGCGTCTTGGCCAGGCCGGGCACGCCTTCCAGCAGGCAATGGCCGCGGGTGAAGATGGCGGCGAAGATCTGCTCGATCACGTCGCTCTGGCCGACGATGACCTTTTGCAATTCCTCCTGCATCAACTGCCGATGCTGGCTGAACTCCTGCAGGATGTCTCCGAGACTACGGGGCTTGGTGGCCAACGCCGATCCCTTTGGGGCTAAATGACTAATGTCTAATGACGAAAGAATGACGAAGCACGAATGACTAACTGCCACGAAGCATGAACGACTAAACTGAGCGACGCGAATGCTTTAGTCATTCGTCATTAAGCACAATCCTAGCTTTCATATTACCGCTTCCCCCCGTCGGTGAGCAATGAGCCGGGCGGCGCGTTGCCCGCGCAAGTTCAATGACCTACAATCTTTGTGGCTAGAAGCCGTCTGAAAACCGCAAGGCAAGGGAGACCCGGCGGTTTTGAAACTGCTTCCAACAACGGATTGGCCGGCAAGAGGGGCTCGCTTTGGAGGGAATTCTCATGCTGCGGCAGGTTTTGGTTCCGCTGCTGATCGCGGCGCTTTCGCTGGCTCCGGGGGCCGCTTCGTCGGCTCCGGATATCGGGCTGAATCCGCCCAACGCCCCGCAGGATGTCGATGCCCAGCAGGTTCGCCAGGCAATCGAGAAGGGGGTCGATTATCTCGAACGCAAAGAAGACGTCGATAAGGACTTTGGCCACTGGGCCGATTATTCAACCTATGTCGGCAGCACGACCGGTCTATGCACGTTGGCGCTACTCTACGCTGGCGTGCCGCCGACCGATCCGCATATGCAAAAAGCTCTGAATTATCTGCGGTCGCTACGGCTCGACAGCGAGCTCAAGCAGACCTACACCGTCTCGTTGCACACGATGGTCTTCTGCCTGGCCGAGCCGAAGCGCGATCTGCTGATCATCCAAAAAGACGTCAAATGGCTTGAAAGCAATCAGATTCAAGAGGGCGCGCGGCGCGGCGGCTGGGCCTATCCGGGCCGCGGCGATGGCGACAATTCCAATAGCCAGTTCGCGCTGCTGGCTCTGAACGAAGCCGAACGAGTCGGCGTGCCGGTCCAAGCGGAAACCTGGCGGATGGCGCTGAACTATTGGAAGACAGCCCAAAACTTCGACGGGTCGTTCAGCTACTACAATCTGGCCGGCAGCAAGGTGGAAAGCCGCGGCACCGGCAGCATGACCTGCGCCGGAATCGCTTCGCTGGTGATTGCATCCGGCCACGTCGCCGCTGGAGATGCCCAGGCCAATGGCGACCAAATCCAATGCTGCGGCAACCAACAGGCCGACGACACCGCCGAACGGGTCGATCGAGCGATGCACTGGCTCGGCAGAGAATTCAGCGTCCAGCAGAATCCCAACTCCCCTGTTTGGCAATTTTATTATCTCTACGGCGTCGAACGGATCGGTCGGCTGACCGCGAAGCGATTCATCGGCGACCATGATTGGTATCGCGAAGGGGCGGCCTATCTCGTCAGCCCCAGCCAGCAACAACTCGGCGGAGAGTGGCAAAGCCCTGATGCTCGCGATCCGGAGCGCGATCCGGTCATTGCAACCAGTTTGGCATTGCTCTTCCTCGCCAAAGGGCGCCGGCCGATTCTGATGGCGAAAGTGCAGCATGGCCCGGGCGACGATTGGAATCATCATCACAGCGACGTGGCGAATCTAACATCGTATGTCGAAGGCCGCTGGCTCAAAGAATTCCCGCTCGGACTGTCGTGGCAAGTGGTCGATTTGTCGAAAGCGACGGTGGAGGACTTGCAGCAATCGCCGGTGCTATATCTCAACGGTTCACAAGTGCCCGAGATTGACGATCGTCAGGGTCAGGTGCTGCGCGATTATATCGATCGCGGCGGGTTCCTCTTCGCCGAGGCTTGCTGCCCCAACGGCGACGAGTTCGACCGCGGATTTCGGGCATTGGTGAAGCGAATCTTTCCGCCGGAATATCAGCTCAAAGTGTTGCCGCCCGAGCATCCGATTTGGCATGCCGAAGAGATCGTGCCCGCCGAGCAGCAGCGGACTCTGCTCGGAATCGACTACGGCTGCCGCACGAGCGTCGTCTATTGCCCGCCGCCGAAGCCGGGCGATCCGCCGAACGGGCTGTCGTGTCTGTGGGAACTTTCTTCGGGCCGGGAGCGGCGATTCAGTCCGGCGGTGACGGCGCAAATCGCGGCGGCGAACTCGATCGGCATAAATGTGCTGGCCTATGCCACGAATCGCGAGTTGAAATCGCGAGAAGAGAACTTCAAGAAGAAGGTCGATAACGCGGCCCAGGACGATTTCGCGCGCGGCAAGCTCTATATCGCAAAGCTCCGTCATTCGGGCGGTTGCGATACGGCTCCCGCGGCGCTGCCGCATCTCTTGGAAGCGGCGGCCCGCGAGTTGCAAATTCGCGTCAGCACCGAGCAGCGATTGATCGACATCACCGATCCGGCTCTGTTCAAATACCATTTGGTGTTCATGCACGGCCGGCGGTCGTTTCGCTTCACGCCCGCCGAGCGGGAGCAATTGCGAAAGTTCGTCGATCGCGGCGGCACGTTGATGGCCGATTCGATCTGCGCCAATCCGGAATTCACGACGGCCTTTCGCCGCGAGATGCAAGCGATTTTCGCCGACGATCCCGACGTAAAGCCGAAAGGCGCGGGTCTGACGCCGATTCCGGCGAAACACCCGCTCTTCACAACCGAATTCGGCGGCTACGATTTATCGACCGTGTCGTTTCGCCAACCGCAAGGGATCGGCGCGGAAGGCCGCGCGAGTGCCAGCGTCCGAAAAATCGAGCCGGAGCTTGAAGGAATCAAGATCGCCGATCGCTACGGCGTGATCTTCTCGAAATTCGATCTCAGTTGCGCGCTGGAAAAACACGACTCGCTGGAATGCGAGGGCTATACAAGAGAAGATGCGGAACGAATCGGGCTGAATATCTTGCTCTATTCGCTGCACCAGTAGCGACGCTGCTTTGAATGGGGCACCGCGGCAAAAACACCGCGTTATTTCCAAGCCCCGAGCGTGACTTCCTTCTTTAGCGTGTCGCCGTTGCGGCTGATTTCCAATGTGACTTTGTCGCCGGGCTCGCCAGCGCCGATTTCGGCGGTCAGGCCCGCAAAATCGGTCACCGCTCGGCCACGGATTTTCAGGATCACGTCGTCGGGCATCAAGCCCGCGGCTTCGGCGGCCGAGCCGGGCTGCACCAACGTGATTCGGCAACTGCCGTTGTCGCCCATGATTCCGAGTTTTGCGCCGCGGCGGTCGATTTTGGCGCCCGGATGCGCTGCGCGAATTTATGGACGCCGGCCATGCTCACCTTGGTGCCGAACAGTTCGACCGACTGCAAACGCGGAAGGCCATCCAGCGAGGCGAGATCGGCGTCGGTGATCGCGACTCCGTGAAATCCGACGTGCTCCAGATTCGGCACACGCTTCAAAAGCTTCAAGCCGGCCGCGCCGCCGTGCCATTCGGATTCCAAAAGAACTTGAACGCCGTCGGGATTGCCGGTCAGCGGATTGCCGACGTTCACGTTTCCCCCCAGATGCCGGATTTCCGCCAGCGTCTGCTCCTGACGAGCCAATTCGAATTCGGCCAGCGCATCGGTGGCGATGCCCGCGGCGGCCATAGCGGCGGTCGAGGAATTTCGTACTGCGGCGATTTTGCCGAGCGCTGCTGCGGCGGCGTCGGCGGTGTCGAGATCATCCGACTTGAGCAAGACGCCGAGGACTTGAACGGCCCGAGTCGTCACCTCGAGATCATCTTTTTGGGATGCGGCGACGGTGGCATCAATGGCCGCCCGGCCGGCTTGGATCAGATCGTCGCTGGCCTCTTCGCGTACCTGATAATTGTCGCTGCCAAGCTGGCTGACCCACTGGGCAATCTGCTGCGGCGTCGCGGCCGAATGCGATTTCGACGGTTTCGGTTCTGCTGCGAGCGCAATGGTCGTGAGAGCAATCGTCGGCAAAACAGCGATGGCCAACTTTAATGTCGTGAGGAGTCTCATATCCATCTCGCCTGCATCCTAGGAGGTTGGCGTTCGCCCGACGAATTATATCACGTATGGCCGGCCGAATCGCTAGGGGTTTGCTAGCTCGCTCAATAGAATCCGCCTACCTATTTTAACCGACGAATCGCGATTTGGCGCATGGTCAGCCCTGCCATCGCCGCGAGACCTGGAGCCAACGTGCCGCCGATGCAAACCGCCGCCATGACGACTTGGTGGCGCGCCGGGAAGCAGCAGAGGCGGAACACGCTACCTTGCGCGAGGCCCCGGCGCAGATCGCCGCGCGACGGGCGGAGGCGCTGAATGCGCTGGAAGCGGCAGAAGCCGCCCACCGCGCCGCTGCCGACCAGCTTATCGCGGCGACGACGACGTCCGCCGAAGCCGACCGTGCCGCGCGGGCCGTCGAAGCCGCGCTGGCGGCGTCCCGCGAGGATGCGGTGCGGGCTGAAGGTGCGGCGAGCCAGGCAGACATTGCGTGGGACGCGATGGCCGAGCGCATCATGGAACGCCTCGGAAACAATCCGCGATGCCCGATCCGCCGGCGGAGCTGACACCGGAGGTGGAGGAAAAGGCGCGCCGGCGGCTGGAGCGCCTGCTGAAGGAGCGCGAGGAGATGGGGCCGGTGAACCTCCGCGCCGACGTCGGAAGCGGACGAGGTGGAAAAACAGATCGCCTCCATCGTCGCGGAGCGCGACGAGATCACCACCGCGATCGCCAAGCTGCGGGGCTCGATCGGGCATCTGAACCGCGAGGGGCGGGAACGGCTGGCTTCGGTGTTCGAACGCATCGACAACAACTTCCAGTCGCTGTTCAGCCGCATGTTCAACGGCGGTCGGGCCCATCTGGCGCTGGTGGATCAAACCGCTGGAGGCTGGGCTGGAGATCTACGCGCAGCCGCCAGGGAAGAAACTGGCGACGCTGTCGCTGCTCTCGGGTGGCGAGCAGGCGCTGACCGCGCTGTCGCTGATTTTCGCCCGTGTTCAAATGCAATCCCGCGCCGGTGTGCGTGCTGGACGAGGTGGATGCACCGCTCGACGACGCCAACGTGGACCGGTTCTGCACGTTGCTGGAGGACATGGTGCGCGATACCGGCACCCGGTTCCTGGTCGTGACGCACCACCCGCTAACCATGGCGCGGATGGACCGGCTGTATGGTGTCACCATGCAGGAACGCGGCGTGTCGCGACTGCTGTCGGTGGATTTGCAGCGGGCTGCGGAGATGGCGGAGCCGCCACGCCGCCAGGCTGCGGAGTAGTCACACTATCTGTCCTCCGAGAGGGAGACGCCGATGGACAAGCCGTTCGATCATTATTCGGTCGAGATCCACGCTTCCGTTGGTGCAGGTCTCGCCGCGCAGATCCTATGCGATCACAACAAGTCTTTTGTCGGGCGTATAGACTTCTACCGCGAGGCAGGAAGCCTCCCGTTTCCTATTTGTGGACGCCAAACGGGACCAGTGATCCAAGCCGAGATCTACCTGGTCCTTGCCATGTCGATCGATCTGCTGGAACCGGTCATCACCTTGTTCGAGCATGGTGGGCCGTGGGAGCTGGAACTGTGGCCTTCAGGGCCTTTGACCGGCGCATCTCGACAAATGGCTATGGCGGCTTGCTGAAGACGACGAGCGATATTGTTGTTCCAGCGGCGCCCCTCAATGTGAGGGCAACTCGCCTGACGATGTAGCGTGAGTCTCGATCGAGGCGTGGCCGAAGCCGCTCGATGGCACCGGGTTGCAGGCGGTCCTATAACAGGACGCGTGACGAACGGGGGATGACGCCAGTGGCGCAGCAGTCCATTCGGTTCGATGATCGAGCGCGGCCTATGAGCGCCTGATGGGCGCGTGGAGCCAACTGGTCGGACAGGTCTTCCTCGATTGGCTGTCGCCTGCCGCTGGTCAGCGGTGGATCGACGTGGGCTGCGGCAACGGTGCCTTCACCGAGCAACTCATGCGGCGCTGCGCGCCGATCGAAGTTCAAGGTATCGATCCATCCGAGGGCCAGCTCGCTTTCGCGCGCACCCGGGCGGGGGCAGCGGGCGCGGTGTTTTCGCAAGGTGATGCCATGGCGTTGCCCTTCGACGCCGGGCGGTTCGATGCCGCTGTCATGGCGCTGGTGATCCACTTCGTGCCCGACCCGGCCAAAGCCATCGAGGAGATGGCACGGGTGGTCCGGCCCGGCGGATTGGTCGCCACCTATGTGTGGGACGCGCTCGGCGACGGGTAGCCCCACCGACCCGATCCTGACGGAAATGCGCGCCATGGGTCTCACGCCGGCAGGTCCGCCGAGCGTCCACGCCTCCACAATGACCGCGCTGCATGGCCTGTGGACGGATGCAGGCCTGGACAGGATCGCATCGCGCGCGATCACGGTGCGTCGCAGCTTCGAGGATGCGGACGACTACTGGGACGCAATCAGCGGGACGGGGGTGCCGAAAGCGATGCTCGACCGGATGGAAGCGGGTGCGATCGCGGCGTTGAAGGACCGGGTTCGTGCGCGTGTCTCGACGGACGGGGAGCGACAAATCACATTGGAGGCGCGCGCGAACGCGATCATGGGCCACGTGCCAGGGTCGCCGTGATCGACATCAGTCCAGCCGGTGAGCCTGTCACTGCGAGTGCAGCGAAGCAATCCCGCCGGGATCGCTTCGCTCCGCTCGCAGTGACAGGCTCACCGTTATGCGGCGATGCGCACTGGCAGCGAGCGGATCGCGTGCAGGAAGTTCGAGTAGGCGTAGACCGGCTTGTCGACCAACTCGATGCGCAGGTCGCGGCGCAGGATCTCCTCCCACAGGATGCGCAACTGTAATTCCGCCAGGCGGTTGCCCAGGCAGCGATGGATGCCGAAGCCGAACGACATATGCTCGCGCGGCCGCTTGCGGTCGATCACTCACGTCGTCCGCTCGCTCGATCACCTCGTCGTCGCGGTTGCCCGAGATGTACCAGATCACCACCTTCTCGCCGGCTTTGATCGGCTTGCCGCCGATCTCGGCGTCCTCGATGCGGTGCGGCGCATGTGGATCACCGGTGTCTGCCAGCGGACGAATTCCGAGATCGCGCTCGGCACCAGTTCGGGATGCTCGCGCAGCTTCTGCCACTGATCGGGGAAGCGGCTCAGCCCCAGCAGGCCGCCTGACATCGAGTTGCGCGTCGTGTCGTTGCCGCCCACCAGGAACAGCACCAGGATGCCCATGCGCTGGCGCAGCGTCATTTGCGGTCGCCTCCCCGTGCGCCATGATCGAGATCACGTCGAAGCTCTTCGGCTTCTTGGCGCGCTCCTCCCAGATCGCATTCATGTGCTCGGCGAAGCGCATCTGTTCGGCGAAGCGCTCTTCCTCGGAATGCACCGGCGCGTCGGGCGCGTTGATGTCGCAGATGAACGTGTCGGACCAGCGGATCAGCCGCGCCTTGTCCTCGATCGGGTAGTCGAACAGCGTCGCCAGCATCATCGACGTCAGCTCGACCGAGACGCGCTCCACCCAGTTGAGGTCTCGCCGCGCGGCAGGGCATCGAGGACCATGTTGGTGCGCGTGCGGATCAGGTCTTCCATCTTGGCGAGCGTGATCGGGTTGACGGTCGAACTTACCTCGCGTCGCTGATCGTCGTGCTCGGGCGGGTCCATGCGGATGAAGCTGGTGCGCTCCATGCCCTTCGGCGCGTCGTTGATCATGATGCCGCCGACTTCATCGGACGAGGAGAACACCTTGTGGTTCACCTCGACCTGGACGATGTCGCGGTATTTGGTGACGGCCCAGTACGGGCCATAGGGACTGTCCGGCGTGTAGTGCACCGGATCCTCGCGGCGCAGCCGTTCGAAGTATGGCCGCCAGATATCGTCGTGATAGAGCCTGGGATCGCTGACATCGATCTTGTCGAGTGGCTTCGAGTAAGCGTCTTCGCGCGGGTCGAAGTTGACGTTGGCGTCCATGGAAGTCCTCCTCAGGGGCCAGGCTTTGCTGGCTTCAGGAACCGTCCCTCCCGGCACGCGGTACGGCTAGTTTCGGCAAGCTCCTGGCGCATCATGATCTGGCAGGAAAGGCGGGAGTTCGGCTGCGAGACGGCAGCGAAGCTCAGCATGGCGGCTTCCTGCGTGATCTGGTCGGGCAGGCCGGTCTTTTCGAGCCATTCCGCTTCCACGTAAACGTGGCATGTGGCGCAGGCGCATTCGCCGCCGCAGTCGGCGTCGATGCCTGGCACATTGTTGTCAACGGCGCCGCGCATGACCGAGGTGCCGACGGGGACCTCGACGCGGTGTCCGGTGCCGTTGAATTCGATGGTACGTGACTTCCGGCATGCGTCCCCTCCCAAGGATGCGCGACGG
>CAVTYW010000036.1:0-129495 GCA_963738955.1 Pirellulales bacterium
CAGACTAGAATCGATTGCAGCATGGCATCCACTCTCTCCAATTCGAATTTGACAGGCTTGTTGCCGATCCTCGGCCAGCCCGGCCACGGCGGCGCGCCGACGCATCCGGCCATCTCTCCGCCGTTGCCGATGACGCGCGAAGAGATGCTCGCCCGCGGCTGGGACGAGGTCGACGTGGTGTTCGTCACCGGCGACGCCTACGTCGATCATCCGAGCTTCGCCATGGCGCTGCTGGGGCGGCTGCTCGAGAGCGAAGGCTTTCGCGTCGGCATCGTCAGCCAGCCCGACTGGCGATCTGCGAGGCCTGGCGGACGTTCGGCCGGCCGCGGCTGTTCTTCGCCATCAGCGCCGGCAACATGGACTCGATGATCAACCACTACACGGCCAACCGCAAGGTGCGCAACGACGACGCCTACAGCCCCGGCGGCGCAGATCGGCCGGCGGCCCGATCGGGCGACGCTGGCCTATTGCCAGCGGGCCCGCGAGGCGTATCACGGCGTGCCGGTGATCGCCGGCGGCGTCGAGGCCAGCTTGCGGCGGCTCGCCCATTACGACTATTGGAGCGACAAGGTCCGCCGCTCGATCATCCTCGACTGCAAGGCCGACCTGCTCGTCTACGGCATGGGCGAGCGGGCGATCGTCGAGATCGCCCGGCGCCTGGCGGCCGGCGAGACGGTGCGCGACTTGCGCGATCATGCGCGGCGTGGTCTATCGGCTGGGCGCGAAGGAAGCAGCCGCCGACGCGAGGACACGATCGCGCTGCCCAGCTACGAAGCAAGTGTCGGCCGACAAGTTGGCCTTCTGCCGAGATGACCAAGATCTCGCACAACGGAAACCAATCCGCTACAACGCCCGGCGGCTGGTGCAGTATCACGATCGCGAAGCGCGTCGTGGCCAATCCGCCGGCGCTGCCGCTCGCGCAAGCCGGAAATGGATCGCGTCTACGGGCTGCCGTACACGCGCAAGCCGCATCCCAGCTACGGCAGCCAGACGATTCCGGCCTATCGAGGTGGTGAAGGATTCGGTGCAGATCATGCGCGGCTGCTTCGGCGGCTGCACGTTCTGCTCGATCACGGCCCACGAAGGGCGGATCATTCAAAGCCGCAGCCAGGAGTCGGTGCTGGGCGAGATTCGCCAGATGACGGCCGATCCCGACTTCACCGGCGTGGTGAGCGACATCGGCGGGCCGACGGCCAACATGTACCAGATGCGCTGCTCGCGGCCCGAGGTCGAAGCCAACTGCCGCCGGCTGAGCTGCGTGCATCCGACGATCTGCAAGCTGCTGGGCACCGATCACGGCCCGCTCGTTGCAGTTGATGCAAAGCAGCCCGCGAGGAGCCGGGCGTGAAGAAGGTGCTCGTGGCCTCGGGCATTCGCATGGACCTGGCCCGCCGCAGCCCCGAGTACATGCACGAGCTGGCCACGCATCACGTCGGCGGGCATTTGAAGGTCGCGCCCGAGCACACCGACCCCGAAGTGCTGGCGCTGATGAAGAAGCCGGGCGTCGACGATTTCGTCGAGTTCGATCGCGAGTTCAAGCAGGCCTCGCAAGCAGGCCGGCAAGAAGCAGTACCTGGTGCCGTACTTCATCGCCAGCCATCCGGGCAGCGACGCTCGACTCGATGATCGAGCTGGCGCTGTTCCTCAAGCGCAACCACTACCAGCCCGACCAGGTGCAGGATTTCATTCCCAGCCCGTTCGACATCGCGGCCTGCATGTATCACACGGGCCTCGATCCGTTCACCAAGAAGCCGGTGTACATCGCCAAGCATCTGCGCGACCGCAAGCTGCAGCGGGCGCTGTTGCAGTTCTTCAAGCCGGAGAACTACTTCGAGGTCCGCCGGGCACTGGAGCAAGCCGGCCGGCAGGACCTGATCGGCAGCGGCTGCGACTGCCTGATTCCCGACCGCCCGCCAAAGGAAGCCCTCGATCATCGCCGCCGCCGAGCGAACGAGGGCGTCAGCGAGCAGCGCGAAGGCGACCACATCCGATCGACGCCGGGCAATGGCTACCGGCCACATCGGAAGACGGCGGGGCGCCGGCGGACGGAATGACGAATGTCGAAGCACGAATGTTTAAAGAATGACAAATGACGAAGCACTAATCATGAATAGTTGTCCGGGCTTCAACCGAACCAATTCGTCATTCGTACTTCGTCATTCATTAGGCATTAGACATTAGGCATTTCCCCATCAGTCCTGCTGCCGCAGAAACTCGGCCGTCGCCGGCTGCTTCGGGCTTTCAAAAATCTGCGCCGGCGGGCCTGATTCCAGCACCAGGCCATCTTGGAAGACATGGACCTGATGCGCTGCGCGGCGGGCGAAGTGCATGGCGTGCGTGACCACGACCATCGTTTGGCCCGAGGCGGCAAGATCGGCCAGCACCGCCAGCACTTCCGCGGTCATGCGCGGGTCGAGCGCGCTGGTCGGTTCGTCGAAGAGCATTGCCCGCGGTTGCATCGCCAGCGCTCGGGCGATTGCCACGCGCTGCTGCTGGCCGCCGGAGAGACGATCGGGCCGCTCGTTCAATTTGTCGGCCAGACCAACTCGGTCGAGCAAGGTCTTGGCCCGGCTCACGGCTTCATCGCCCGATAGCCGCAAGACACGCAGCGGCGCTTCGATCACGTTTTGCAACACCGAGAGATGCGGAAACAAATTGAACTGTTGAAACACCATGCCCAATTGGCGGCGAACTTTTTGCAACTGGACGGCTCGCTCGCGGGCATTGGCGCCGCAAGTAAGTTGATGCTCGCCGACGCGGACTTCGCCCGCCTCGAACGTGTCTAGCCCATTCAAGCAGCGCAGAAACGTGCTCTTGCCGCCGCCCGATGGCCCGACGATCACGGCGACTTCTCCCTCGGCCACACAGATCGACACGCCGCGCAGCACTTCAAGCTGCCCATGCCGTTTGCATAGGTCACGGGTTTCGATCATCGGCGGGGCGGCGGCGGTGGCGGTGGTCATGGTGATGGAAGCGTCGGGGTGAATGACGATTAGGCATTTGCCAGCCGTCGCTCGCTCCAGCGGGCAAACACCGACAGTGGATAACTCATCAACATATACAGCGTGGCCGTGATAACTGCCAACTGCACGATCGCGCCGGTGCTCATCGCCAGGATGTCGTATTCCTTGGTCAGTTCGACCACAGTGACCACCGAACAGACCGACGTGTCTTTGAACAGTGCGATGAAGTCGTTGGTCACCGGCGGAATCACGATCCGGAATGCTTGCGGCAGGATGATTCGCCAAATCGCCAGCGGCCGGCTCATGCCCAGCGATAGCGCGGCTTCCATTTGCCCGCGCGGGACGGCTTGCAGGCCGGCCCGATAAATTTCGGCTTCGTAAGCTGAGTAATTGATCGCCAATCCGGCGATGGCGGCGGCCAAGGCTGGCAGCGCGAGCCCGATCTTCGGCAGGAGAAAAAAGATGGCATAAAGCTGCAACATCAAAGGCGTGCCGCGGAGCAATTCGACGTACAGCCCCAACGGCTTCGCGATCAGCCACGGCCCGTACATCCGCCCGCAGGCGACCAGTATTCCAATCAGCACGGCCAGCGGCATCGACACCACCGACAATAATACGGTCATCCCAGCCGCCTCGAGCAGAATTCGCCAATTATTCCGCAGGATGTCGGTAAACGACCGATACGCCGCCGGCATGACGGTTTCATGCAGATCGCCGAGGGCCAGCATTTGCGCCTTGCCCGACAAATCCCAGCGGTCGTAAATGGCTTTGAGCGAGCCATCGTGAATCATTTGATCGAGGGCCTTGTCGATGGCCGCTTTGAGCCGATCTTCGCCCTTTCCCATCAGCGCCACGTAATATCCCTCGCTCACTGGCCGGCCGACGCGGCGTAGCGCCGGAAATTGATCGGCGTAGAAGACGGCCGTCGGATCGTCTTGCAGCGTGCCATCGTCAACACCGTCGACCACTTTTTGCATCGAGTCGGTCGTGCCGTCGTAGGTGACGGCTTGAATTTTCAACCGCGGGTTGGTTTGCAAATAAGTCAGCGCCGCCGAGCCGATCAGCGCGCCGATTTTGGGAAGACGGCCTTTCCCACTTTCCAGGTCGGCCCAGGAGTGGATCGGGCTATCGGCGCGGACGAGCAATTGAAAGCCGCAAACGTAGTACGGCACGCTACAAAGAAATCGTGACTGTCGTTCAGGGGTCAATTCGTAACCGTTCAGCGCGATGTCGATTCGGCCGGCGTTGATCAACTCCGGCACTTTCTCCCAATCGCCTTGCATGAACTCGGCGCGGACGCCGAGGCTTTTTGCAATGGCGTCGGCCAACTCGACTTCGAATCCCCGGGGAATGTTCGGGTTCTTCTCATCAGGAAAGACATACGGGCCGCCGCCGTTTTCGTCGCCGCCCCAACGGAGCACGCGACTCGCACGAACCTGATCGAGCGTGTCCGCTGCGACGGGTCGCCCGGCAAACGCGGCCACAATGCCGATCGCCACCGCCAGCAGGCGCAAATAACCAAACGACTGCCGGTCGGTCATGGGGTAATCTTTGTGGAATGATTGCGAATGTGAATCAAGGGGGTCAGGCACATTTTTCGGCGTCAGCTTTCAAGCGTCGTTCCTGCAATAACGGGCCGAAAAATGAGCCAGACCCCGACCGTTCGCCCAAACCCGTATCGACGTATTTGTGCATTTTCAGGCTTCTTGTCAAGCGCAACGTGCTCGCAAGCCGGCTCTAAACCCCTATTTGCCAATAATTTCGGGAACGGCCATGTCGCGGCCCGATTCAGCCAAACCGCCATCTTTCCCCAGCCGGAGAATTTCCCGCGAAACTCTCCTCCGGCAACTGTGTTTAATCCATTGGGTAGCCGTAGGGGGCAATAGCCGGAAATGATTGCAAGCGGTCGCTCAGCGTGTATATTTGGTGGATCGAGTTCGCCGTAGCAATACTTCGGCGGCTTGCCACCTCGGCTCGTTGGAGCCGCTTCTTCTTATCAGGCACACGGATGGGCCGGACGAGAGCCATCGTGTTTTCCGAAATACCCGCCTGACGACCGCCCTCGGCGGCACTCGCCTGTCAATATTTGAAGAGAGCAATCGTGTGCGGCGACGGGAACCTGTTGTTCCCCGCCGTTTCTTGGTTAGCCGTTTTCCCCCTAAGGAGTCTCGTGATGAACTGTCGAACGGTCAGAATGATGGCGATCGCCATCGGAGTGTGCGTTATTACCGCGACGGCGAGCCATGCTCTGGCCGCCAAGGACAAGGGCAAGCACGGAGTCGTCGTCTCGATCAGTGCCGACAGTCTTACGGTCACCGAAACCGATAAGAAAGCCGGCACCACGGCCAACAACACCTATCCGATTTCGGATTCCGTGTCGTTCACGATCGACGGCGCTCCGGTTGACGGCAAGTTCGCCGACGTGGTCAAAGACAAGACGAAGATCGACGTGGGAGACAAAATCACTTTCAAGCTCGCCGACGGCAAAGTCTCGGTGATCGCGAAGGGCCACAAGAAGAAGGCCCCCAAGTAATCGAGCGCGACTGATTGCACGGCATCGCCGTCCGACCAGATTTCGGCGATTCCAAAACGAACAAGCCCCGGAGGCACGCCCCGGGGCTTGTTTTATTTGATGAGCAACGCGACCCGAGCACGGATCTTTTGTGCCAACAGCTTTGTCCGAGCGCTTAGAACGTGTCGAGAATGAACTGGTGGCCCGAGTGATACTTCGCGCCCGACGGATAGAAGTTGTACCACTGCTTGTTGTAGACCGGGATTTGCATTTCCGGCACATAGCGGTAGTAGAGGCTGCCGGAGCTGCGGTAGTATTCATTGCCCCAAAAGTTTTGGGGATAATAGACGAACGGATAATGATAGAATCGGTTCCAATCTTGCGTCGAATAGGTGTTGCCCCACTGGCGATCGAAGGCCTGTTGGGCGTGGGCAGGGCAGGCCGAGAAGTGCCTGCCAGGCCGGCGGCGCAGCAAAGCGCAAGTAGAGTGCGGCGAATCATTCTTGTTCCCCCCTGGAAATCGTGTAAGAAAGCGAAGGGCGCGACGAAACCATCCGTCGCCGGCGCCTTCCTGGATCGGCCCTGCGGTTGGCGATTCGCTGGCAAAGGCTTGCGGGAGCCCTCGCTCGAAATCGCCACTTGTTATTTAGACCATCGGCACCCCGCAAGCGCCGCATTTAACGAATATCCGTCAGAACCGGCAGACTCTCGTTGACGCGAACAACCCGATCCGCCGTTAAGTTCGGCGGCGGAAATGCTTACGTCATGGCGCGGCTGACATTTCGGATGGCGGCAGCAAAATTGACGGCTTAGCTAGCATGGGTGGCAAATGAAATGCGCTGGAATCATCTTGTGTGGTGGTAAGAGTCGCCGAATGGGAACAGATAAGGCATGGCTTCCGTTCGGCTCCGAAACAATGCTCCAGCGCGTTGTTCGAATTCTGGGAGAAGCGGTCGAGCCGGTGATCGTGGTGGCGGCCGGAACAGCGCGGCTGCCTGAGTTGCCCGTCGAAGCGCGAATCGTGTTCGACCGCCGTCCAGAGCGTGGCCCCTTGGAAGGTTTGGCCGCTGGCTTTGCGGCGCTTGCGGACGATTCTGTTGCGTCCAATCCAACGACCGGCGAAATTCCAGCGGCATACGTAACGAGTTGCGATGCACCGTTGCTATTGCCCGCATTCGTCCGCCGAATCGTCGAATTGCTGGGGAGCGCCGACATTGCCATTCCAAAAGTGGAGGGTCGATTGCACCCGCTCGCGGCCGTCTATCGTCTTACGGTGCTGCCTCACATCGAACGTCGGCTAGCCGCGAATCAACTTCGCCTGACCGAGCTGGTTGAAGATTTGCACGCGCGGATCGTCGAGCCCCAAGAATTTCGCGACATCGACCCGCAATTGCAGTCGCTGCGAAACATCAACGATCAAGAGGCCTATCGCGCGGCGCTGCTCGAAGGCTGAATTCTGGCGAATCCAGCTACCGCGCGAGGGCGAATCCGTAGCTGAATTCGCCAGAATTCAGAGCGACCGCGCGACGAGTGCCTTTATGCCGCCGCGGCATACATGCGACGTGGCGCAGTCATGCTAAACTGATTCAAGATCAGTTCGGTCTGTGGTCTTTAGGAGGCTGCTGTCATGTTGAAGCAATTCGCTCTTGCCGCGATCGTGATTGCTGCTGGCGCTGCGAGCTTCGCCGCCGATGCGCCGTCGGCGCCGAAGTCCGCGGCGGTCTATCCCTTGAAAATCGGTCCGACGGGGCGTTATCTGGTCGATCAACGCGGAAAGCCATTTCTCATCGCCGGGGAATCGCCGCAAGGGATGATGGTCAACGTCTCCGAGCGCGATGCCGAGATGTTCTTCGCCAACCGCCAGTCGCACGGCTTCAACACCGCGTGGATCAACTTGATCTGCGCCAAATACACCGGAGGCCGCGACGACGCCAGCACCACCGACGGCCTAAAACCCTTCAAAAACGGCCTCGATTTCTCCGCACCGAACGAAGCCTATTTCGCGCGTTGCGACCACATCATCGAACTGGCCGCCAAACATGACACGATGGTGATGCTCGACCCGGCCGAGACCGGCAGCTTTTTGGCGGTCATGCAAAAGAACGGCGTCGATCGTTGCCGCGAATTCGGGCGGTATCTCGGCAAGCATTACGCCAAGTTCGACAACCTGCTTTGGTTCCACGGCAACGACTACGGCGATCACTCCGCCGAGAACGACAAACTTGCCACCGCGATCGCCCTGGGCATCAAGGAATTCGACACGCGACATCTACATACGATCGAAATCGATTGGGGCGGCACGATGGCCACGTCGCTCGACGACGAACGCTGGGTGCCGATCGTCGGCTTGAGCGGAGCGTACACGTATAACCCGGTCTACCTGGCGACGCTGAAAGACTACAACCGCAAGACCGAGCATCGCGTGCCGACGTTCATGATGGAATCGAGCTACGAGTTCGAGCAATTGGGCGGCGCCCAGCTTGGCACGCCGCATCAACTGCGGATGCAGGAGTATTCGTCGAACCTGACCGGAACCACCGGCCAGCTTTACGGCAACAAATACACCTGGCCATTTCTCGACGGCTGGAAGCAACAACTCGACACGCCCGGCGCGATCCAGATGGCCTACGTGCAAGCATTGTTCGAGCCGCGAGCCTGGTACGACCTGGTTCCGGATCAAGATAATTCGGTGGTCACCGCCGGACGCGGAACTTTTGGCAAATTCGATTACGCGACCTCCGCGCGCACTCCCGATGGCCGACTGGTGATCGCGTATATCCCCGACCGTCGCACGATCACGGTCGATATGTCGAAGTTAAGCGGCCCGGCAATCGCCCGCTGGTACGACCCCGCTTCCGGCAAGTTCCGTTCGATTGACGGCTCGCCGTTGCCGAACACGGGCACTCACGAATTCGCCACCCCCGGCGACAATGCGGATGGGCCAGGGAACGCGGATTGGGTGCTGGTGCTGGAAAGAAAGTAGGGGGTCAGGGTCCGGGGGTCAGGGGACAAAGAGCATGCGAGACGGCGGCGACACAATCCTCGTCACTTCACCGGCTCGTTCGGGCGCAGAATCGAGTTCGCGTCAACTTTCAGCACGTAGATGAGTTTGTAGGCATTTAGATTCCAGACGAGCCCGCGTTTGGCGTCGTAGGCGAGCGTGTCGCTGACGGTTCCTTGGCGCTCGAGTTTCTTGGCGATATTGAGCCGCACCCAGCGATTCTCGCGCGGGTCGTAGCCGACTTCCGCGCCATCGACGAAATTGCTGTACATCACGAGATCGGCCGTCGGCAAATAGACGGATTCGCGGATCTCGCTGTTGAAGCCCTTGGCCTTGCCGATCGTTTCCGCGGAGGCGGGCGACATCGCGGCGATTTCGCCGGTCTTCATGTCGTAGCGCCAGGTATTGCCGCTCGCTTTTTGGTAACCGAGAAACGGCGTCAGCCAGAGCACGTCGCGTGTCGAGTCGTAGCAGATGGCGCTGCCGTCGCAGATCGGCGAGGGGATTTTTCCACCGGCGACCGGCAACTTCTTCCATTTCCGCCCTGCCACGTCCAGGATTCCAAAGTAATCGCGCACCCACGCGACGACGCCGTGCGGAGTGCTGACCGTGCAGGTTTCATAAATCTGCCGATTAAATGGCTGGTCGATGCTGAAATCGAAGTCGCGGCGATCGGGGTTGTAGATGCAAGTGCCTCCCATCGCCACGCAGACGAGCCGATGCGACACGCTATCGTAGGCATAGTGCAAATAAGTGTGATTGGCGCAATCCGGGCGACCGTTGAACGTCATGCCCTTGCGCAATGCCGTCGCCAGAATCTCCGCGACATAGGGGATGCTCCAGCGATTCAGGGCCGGATGGTAGGTGCTGACGAGCGTCAACGGATCGGACTGATGGCCGCCGCTCCAGCGATAAATCTGATCGCGGTCGGGATCGAACACCGCAGTGCCCCATTCGCGTTCGGCCGCGGGAGCAGGCTGATCCGGAACGACGGTCCAGGTGTTCGGCGCGAGATGATCCAACCATTTTCCAACTGCCTGCGGATCACCGCGCGGCGCCGCATCGAACCAGCAAGGATCGTAGGCCGGGACGATCGTGCGATACAGCCGCGCGGCCGCCTTTCCGGCGCCGTGATCGCCCGTCCATTCGCTCGACTTCACGTCGAATAGCCACTCGCCCGCCGGCGCGGGCATCTCGCCTTGCTGATATTCCATTTTATTCAGGATGGTGTTGCCGCCGTTGAGCGCGAGCATTTTCTTTTCGTCATTCCAATGCATCGTCGCGGCGAATCGCGGGCTGGGCGCCGATTTGGACCAGACTCGCCGCCATGATTTTGTCGCGCAGTCGAGTACCCAAGTGTCGGCCAGCGCATAGTCGCCATGATTCCCGCCGAATAGCACGACGCATTTGTCCACCGGATCGTATGCGGCCGCTGGCTGCTCGCGCGGACCTGGCGCACCGGCGAGGCAATCGGCCGCTTCGTCGAGCGACCATTGTGCATCGAAGCACTCGTGCAATAATTCCGCGTTGAGCTCGCCGGCCCGGAAACCGGCAAGCGCCTTTCGCAGCTTGGCAAGGGCGCCGTCGGTCAGCGAAAGCGCGTTGTCGATGCTCTGCCGTTGCCAGCCATCCGCTTTTGCCGCGGCGAGCGAGGCTGATAATTCGTCGGCGGCCTTTGCTGCTGCGCCGACAAGTTTCGACGGCTCGGCCTTGATCGCGGCCGACTGGCGCGCCGAATCGAGCGCGCTGTAAAACACATTGCGCGCCGCGGCTTCACCGTTCTTTGCCGACGCTCTCGCCGCCAAGGCTTTTTCTCGGAGCGGATCGAGAAGCGCGGAGCGGGATTTGATTTCGGTCCACGTCTTGCCGTTCTCTGCCAGCGACCAATTCCCGATGCTGCCAAACTCCGCGCCGCCGACTCGCCCGCCGAGAAATAGTTTCACATGGTTGACGGGATCCTGGACCACCGCCACTCCGTCCCAAGGCCATTTCTCCGGCCCGTATTCGCCATCCTGATGCCGCACCGTTACCGGCGGCATCGGCAGCAGCGCCGGTTTCTCGTCGGCGTACAAAGCGCCACATAGAGTGAGGCAGAGGAGAATCGTCTTTTTCATGGCGCCGCGGTGCTCCGGAAAATCAGGCGAGGGATTGAAGATCGGCTGCGAGCATGGCGCGATCGTCTTTGTCGGATACGGTCGCGGCGAGTGATCGTGCTTGTTGCAAATGTTTTTGGAGCAGCGGCGCGTTGCCTAATATCGACGCGGCTCGGGCGATCGCTTCGTGAGCGTAACCGATGAAAAACGGGGGCGAGCCGTTGACATATTGCAGCGATTGCTCCGCGTGGCGCATTGCATCCTCGCCACGGCCGAGCAGTGAATAGACCCGCGAAAGTTGCCAGTGGCCGACCGAAAGATTCTGGTCGGTCCGATCCGCTCGCTGCGTCCAATGCCACAGCGAAGCCGACGCGGTGAGCAACATCGCCTCATCGTCGGCCGGCGATCGGTCGGTCTTTTCGATCAACGACCAAGTTCGGTTGAAGCAATCCGCCGCGAAGTAGCGGTGCGCATAGGCGAGGTCGAGCGATGGCGATTCGTTAGTCATATCAGATCAAAGAGTCGTAGACGGTCATTGTCGGCCTTCCATTCCAGACGTAGACTGGAACTGGCCGTCTCGGAGTACAATATCCCGAGAAGAGAAGGACTGGCAAGAACCCCTCCATGCCACAAATGTTGGAAATCTTTGCAACGCGCGACGATTGTTCCGATCGATTTTTCCATAGCCCCGGCATTCATGCCGGGGAGCCGCGGCCAAAATTCGAATGTTTTCAGCCCGCTTCAGCGGGCTTCACCGTTTCGGCGGCTTTAGCCAGGAACCAGCCCTTCAGCGCGAAAAAACGCAATGGCTAAAGCCGCCGTTGGGTAAGCCCCGTGAACGGGGTTAAGAGTGGACAGTGGTTAGGCCCAACGACCCAGGCTTGAAAGCCTGGGCTACATAAAACCCAACTCTGGTTGCGGCACGGCCGCGCTGTGACCAGTGAGCATGATGAAAATGCCCGCCGCTAAACGGACACTGAGCAACCAGATTAACGACCTGTTCGACAAATGCGAATGGGAAAAGGCTCGCCGTCCGCTCGAGCGGGAGCGGGAAAAGGATCCGCGGAGCCATTGGGTGCTGACCCAATTGGGAGTCACGTTCTATGAACAACGCAAATACGATGAAGCCGGCCGGATCTTCTTGAAGTCGCTGAAGATTGTGCCCGATTGCCCACTGACGCTCTGGAATCTAGCCGGCACGCTTGATGCGCTCGGCAAACCGTCGGATGCCTTGCGGATATACACCTGGTTGCTGAAAGCCAACAAGACGCCGGATGACGATCCGTGCTGGGAGAGCAAAGCATGGACCGACGCCTTGAAGACCGACTCCGTTTATCGAATCGGCGTTTGCTTCCAGCACCTCGGTGACAAAAAGAGGTTCGTCAGCAGAATCTGTGGGTGGTGTTAGTCGTGTGCGCGGCGCGACGGTTGGATTTTCTGAGGTATGGCTCGGGCGTTCAATGGATGGAAGGATGAAGGCTGCCCTGGCGGCGTGAACCGCCAGAGCAGCAAAGCGCCATTGACGCGCCCTTCGGCCTGGCTATCCCTTGTCGGGTTGCGTCCCCGCAGAGCCCGACTCCGTTTCACCAGGCGCGAGCCAGTATAGCAAAACCGTGAGGAGGTCAAAGAAGTGCATCCTGTGGCGGCAACCGGTAAAGATGTGTTTGCAAAGACTCATCAATCCGGAGGCGCCCCAGGATGCAACTCAAGACTATCCTCAATCGCATCGAGCATTTCAAGTCGTTCGTGTACGGCGAGGCCCGAATGATCGAGACCGACGGCGAACTGACCATCGAGGTCGCGATCGACGCGCGAGCCAACGGGCGGCCGATCTGTTCGGGCTGCCAACAGGTCCGTCCCGGCTACGATCGTTTGCCGGTCCGCCGCTTCGAGTACGTGCCCTTGTGGGCCATCCCGGTGTTTTTTCTCTACGCGATGCGGCGGGTCAGTTGCCCGGTGTGCGGCGTCGTGGTCGAACAAGTTCCGTGGGGAGACGGCAAGTGCCATTTGACGACGAGCTACCGTTGGTTCCTGGCCCGCTGGGCCAAGCGATTGTCGTGGAAGGAAGTGGCCGGCGTGTTTCACACGAGCTGGGACAACGTGTTTCGTGCAGTAAAACACGCGGTATTTTGGGGAGTCGTGCATCGCGACATGAGCAGCATCGAGGCCATCGGCGTCGATGAGATCCAATGGAGCCGCGGGCACAAGTATTTGACGCTGGTCTATCAGATTGAAGACGGCCTGAAGCGGCTGTTGTGGGTCGGCTCGGAACGGACCGAGGCGAGCCTCCGGGGATTCTTTCAACTCTTGACCCACGAGGCGCGGGCCGGCATCCGCTTCGTGTGCAGCGATATGTGGCAAGCGTATCTCAAGGTCATTCGCCAAGAACTTGGCCAAGCAATCCATGTGCTGGATCGGTTCCATGTGATGAAGAAGATGAACGAGGCCATTGATGACGTTCGTCGCGAGGAAGCGCGGCGGGTCAAAAACACCCGCTATGAGCAGGTTCTGAAACATTCCCGTTGGTGCCTGCTGAAACGCCCCGAGAATCGGACGGAGCCGCAGACGGTCAAGCTCCAAGAATTGATCCGATACAACATGCGGTCGTTCCGGGCGCATTTAATGCGCGAAGACTTCCAGCGGTTTTGGGAATACAGCATTCCGGGTTGGGCGGGTAAGTTCCTCGACGAGTGGTGCCGCCGGGCGATGCGTTCGCGAATGGAACCGATGAAGAAGGTCGCGGCGAGTCTGCGCAACCATCGGCCGTTGATCCTGAACTGGTTCCGCGCTCAGGGGACGATTTCGGCCGGTATCGTCGAGGGCTTCAACAACAAGGCAAAACTGACTACCAGAAAAGCGTACGGCTTTCGTACGCTGGACGCCGTGAAAATCGCCTTATATCACACCCTCGCAGCTCTCCCCGAGCCGGAATTCACCCACGAATTCTGCTGAGGAGGCCAAAAAGAAGGCGGAAGATTGCTATCGGCAATATCTGAATCTGATGTTGGTTGGCGGCCACGGAACCTATTCGATCGACGACGTGACGCGGAGAATCCGTGACCTGAATGAGACCAACGGGCAAGCATCGATCGCCGGCGCCATGCAAAGAGCGAAAACCTCGGCGCTCAAAGACATCGGCGGGCGCCAAAGAGGAAACTCGCCACCGGTTTTTGATGAGCGAGACCTTCTTTTAGGCCTGGCGGCCGTTAACAAGTAGTCGCGGCAAGCCAGTTTCTTGCTATTGCAACCGATTACGCCGCGCTCGCACGTCCACGGGCTTTGACGACAAACGTCCCCGGCAGCCGGTCGTGGATTCCCCGTCGCTCTTGCGAGAAGAATGAAAACGCCTCGAACGGAATCCATCGGGCAAGCGATCTTCCGGCGATTTGGCCGAACGTCGGCTTGCCTCCTCGCTCGTTCACGACGACCGTTCCCGTCACCAATTTGCCGACCGTCCGCGACGTGGCCGCTTCGCACAGCAGATAATATCCGAACGTCAGACCGATATCGAGCAGCACAGGCGGAACGCCTCGCAGGAATTCCAGGCCGCCGGTGACGGCATAATCTTCCGCCGCGACGACGCAAACCAACCAGACGGCGAACCCGATCAGCACGATCATGAGTTGGTCGATGACGGAATTCGCGAATCGCAACCATCTTGGGGCGGAAACGATGCGCGGCTTCGGTTGCGGTCTCGCAACGACGCCAATTGCCGCGGCAGGGGCAGTCGGCTGGCTCTGCGGCGCCGCATAGGGATTGGCTTGCTCTTCCATTCCGGTTGCCCTGTTTTGCTCCGATCGAACCAAGATTCAACCACGAAATACGCGAAACGCACGAATTGAAACGAAACAAAGCGCACTCAGTGTCACTCCGCCGGCAGTTTGAAATCCGCCAGAAAAAGTTGGCTCGTATGATCCGCCGTGCGGTTGCCGGTCCACATGAGCTGGCTGCCATCGGGTGAAAAAACCGGCAGCACGTCGGCGGCGGGGTTATCGGTGATTCGCACGAGCTTGCCCGGAACGAATTTGTTGTCCTTGATTTCGTATTTCAACAACCAGAGATCAAAGTTCGGCATCGCGTGCGGGTCGGAATGGTCGGCGGCGGTCCAGATGATGTAGGGCTTGGTCGGATGCCAATACGGGGCCCAATTCACGCCGTGATTGTCGGTCAGGGCCATGTCGTTCTGGCCGTCAACGTCGATCACGTGAATCTGCAAATTGCCCGATTCCTTGCGATCGCTGCGGTAAATCACGCGGCGGCCGTCGGGCGAAAAAAACGGGCCGCCGTTGTAGCCTTTGGCGTGGGTCAGTTGGCGGACATTGCTGCCGTCGGCATCCATGATGTACAGATTCGGATTGCCGCCGCGGTCGCTACAAAACACGATCTGCTTGCCGTCGGGCGAATACGAATCCTCGGCGTCGTAGCCCTTCGAAAAAGTCAGGCGGCGGGCATGCGAACCGTCGGTGTCGGCGGCGAAAATCTCCATGTTCGGATCGAAATCCCAGGCGTATTTGCGATGATGGCCCGGCTTGGCGTCTTCGATTTGCTGCGCACGGCCTTTCGTTTCCGTGCCAACCAGATCGGGATCGAGATGGCTCGAGGCATAAATGATTCCTCGGCCATCGGGCGAAAAGAAGCTGCACGTCGTCTTGCCGCGGCCGGTGCTGACGAGCTTCGGCTTGCCGTCGGCCAGCGTCGGACCAACAAGCGGCTGCGTGTAAATTTGATAAAACGGATACGGATCGGCAACGGCTTGATAGATGATCGTTTTGCCATCCGGCGAGAAATATCCCTCGCCCGCTTTGAGAAAGCCGTGCGTGATCTGCCGCATGTTCGACAGATACTGCGGCTCGATCGATGGTTTTTCCACGTGAGTGGCCGGCGCTTTGTCGGCCGATGGTTCAGCGGATTGACCCGCCGTTGCCGTGAACAGCACGGCCATGAATGAAAACAAGCCAATTCGCAGCAACACATTCATCCGATTCGCTCCAATGCAAAAGTGTCAAGGGACTTCTGATCTTTCAGTTCAACTTGGTCACAGAGTACCGGCCTACGGGTTCCTCTTCTCTGGCCGGAGTGTTTTGGCGCTGCTATGGGCCTGTGCTGCGCGCTGCGGCACGGGGACATGAAGGCGGTTGCACAGATCGGTCGCCGCATCGAACAGCGTCAGGGATTGAGTCAACGACCAAAGGTCGATTTGGTTGCCAGCCGCCTTGCACGTGAAGCATTGGAAAACATTTCGCGCGAGGTTGGCGGAGAACGAGCGGCTTTGGGGTGATTTCGACTTGTGAATCGGGCAGGGCCCTCGCGATTGATCTCCGTTGCGTTGCGATGGAACGAAGCGGAGCAAATCGAGCACCGATTGTAGCGAAATCATCGCGCGAATGGATGGATAGTCAATGCTGGGCATCGCTTTGCCACGGCCAGAGAAGAGGAACCCGTAACCGAATTATAGGAATACTGCCTTCATTGTGATTCGGCCAAAACCCGGAGTTCTGGAAAAAGCTCGGAACCAACGCTCGCGCTCCTTGCGCGTCCCCACTCATCATTCGACCGAATCTTCGCACCATTATATACTGATCGCCATGAAGATTTACACCAAGACGGGCGATGCCGGTCAAACCGGGCTGTTCGGCGGGCCGCGAGTCGCCAAAGACGATCCGCGGATCGAAGCCTATGGGGCGGTCGATGAATTGAACGCTGCGCTCGGTTTGGCCCGAGCGGAATCGCTGCCACCGGAGATCGACGCGCTGTTCGGCGCGTGCAAAACGAACTATTCGATCTCGGGGCGGAACTGGCGACTCCCAATCCGGCGGCGCATGGAATGGCGGTGCTTGGCCCGGCGCACTGCGAGGCGCTGGAACAGGCCATCGATCGGCACGAAGCCGGACTGGCGCCGCTCAAGGAGTTTATCCTTCCCGGCGGCAGCCGCGGCGCTGCCGCATTGCATTTGGCCCGAACGATCTGCCGCCGCGCGGAACGCCGGCTGGTGACGCTGGTGCATTCCTCGGCCGAGCCGGTCTCAGCGGATCTGGTGATTTATTTGAACCGGCTGGGGGATTTGCTGTTTGTGTTGACTCGCGCGATCAATGCGGCGGCGGGAGTGGCCGACGTGCCGTGGCGGAAAAACTGACTCCGAGGACGCGCGAAGCCGCAAGCGAGCTACGGGACCGGGCCGTGGAAACACCGTTTTCGGGCTTTACGTCCCGCTGTAGGGCAGATAGCTTGATTGCGGATTGGCTTGAAATGCCCGATGTCAGGCGGCGTCGGCGAGCTGGCCAGCTCTTTTACCACGGGATTGGAGCACGATGAGTTTGCCTAGGTTTGTGCGTTGGCTGGCGTTGGCATTGATCTTCTCGATCTCGGGCAGCTTGGCTTGGGGACAGGATGTCGCGCCGTTGCGCGATGTCGGCGGCGCTGCTGTTGCCACGACGCAGCAAATTGCCGACGCGGCGCTCGCCGGCCACAACGCCTGGATGCTCGTCTCGTCGGCCCTGGTGCTGCTGATGACGGCTCCCGGACTGGCCTTGTTCTATGGCGGATTGGTGCGCAAGAAGAATGTGCTCGGCGTGATGATGCAGTGCGTCTTTCTGATGGGCCTGAACAGCGTCATCTGGGCTTTGTGGGGCTATTCGCTGGCCTTCGGCGGCGATCCGACGAGCAAGAATTTCAACCCCTGGATCGGCAACGGCGATTATCTTTTCATGCACGGCGTCGAGCGAAGTTGGAATCCGGAAACGAATCAGGCGGAAACGCCAATGTTCGCGGGTTATCCGAACCGAATCGATCCGATTCCGCGGCTGACCCACATGCTGTTCCAGGGCATGTTCTTCATCATCACTCCCGCGCTGATTTGCGGCGCGTTTGCCGAGCGGATGAAATTCAGCACGATGGTGGTGTTCACGATCCTGTGGGGAACGTTCGTTTATTGCCCGCTTGCGCATTGGGTCTGGTGGGGTGGCGTGTTGCACTACGGTTCGCCCCATTTGCCCGGCTGGGCGGCGGGCGGAGCGCTCGATTTCGCCGGCGGGACGGTCGTGCATATCAGTTCCGGCATTTCGGCTCTCGTCTGTGCGCTGGTGATCGGCCGCCGGCTGGGCTATGGCAGCGAACCGATGCCGCCGCACAACCTGACCTACACCGTCGTCGGCGCGGCGCTGCTGTGGGTCGGCTGGTTTGGGTTCAATGCCGGCAGCGCGCTGCAATCCGACGCGATTGCCTCGAGCGCCTTTGCCGCGACGCATTTCGCCGCCGCCGCCGGAACGATCACCTGGGCGACGATGGAATGGATTTCTCGCGGCAAGCCGAGCGTGTTGGGGGCTTGCTCCGGAGCCGTCGCCGGGCTGGTTTGCATCACGCCCGCCTCCGGCTTCGTGAACCCGATGGCTGCCATCCTGATGGGCATTGCCGCGGGCATCGTTTGCTTCATGGCCTGCACCGGATTCAAGGCAAAATTCGGCTACGACGATTCGCTCGATGCCTTTGGCATCCACGGCGTCGGCGGCACGCTGGGGGCGATTCTGACGGGCGTTTTTGCCACGCGGGCCGTCAGCGATATGAACCACGGCTTGCCGCTTGGCCTGATCGAGGGGGGAAACCTGTTGAAAGGCCAGATCGTGGCCGCGCTGGTCACCTGGTTCTTCGCCATCGTCGGCACCTTCGTGCTGTTAAAGATTCTCGATGCGACGATGGGCCTGCGGGTCACCCAGCAAGAAGAAATTCAAGGCCTCGACGTTAGCCAACATGGCGAGGAAGGGTATATTTTCATTTAAAGGTTCGTGGCTGGACTAGATCAGCTTGCAATGATCCTGGGAGCCACGGCTGTAGGGTCGTTCATCACGTTCCCAGTGCAACGCTATTTAGGCCGGGCGATGGCGGAAGCGTCCGTGTGGGTTGATGGCCGTTGCCGGGTTTTTTCGCAGTTGGTTGAAAAGGAATCTTTCATGAAGAAGATCGAAGCGATCATCCGCCACTTCAAGCTCGAGGACGTGAAGAATGCTCTCACCGAGCAAGGACTTCAGGGAATGACGATCACCGAAGTCCGCGGCTTCGGCCGTCAGAAGGGCCACACCGAGATGTATCGCGGCACGGAGTACACCGTCGACTTCGTCCCCAAGGTGAAGATCGAAGTGGTCGTCGCCGACGGACAACTCCACAACGTCATCGACACGATCATGCGCACCGCGCAGACCGGCCAGATCGGCGACGGCAAGATCTTCGTCATCGATCTGGCCAACACGATCCGCATCCGCACCGGCGAAACCGGCGAAGATGCGTTGTAGGCCGTGATGTCTCGCAGTGCTTTGACATTTCGCCCCGACGTGATGGCCGCCCGGGAGTGGCTGGCGGCCGAACGGCAGAAGCTCCGTCAACAACACGACGCCGGGTCGCCGGGCATTCAGGTCTGCGCGCGGCTCACCGAATTGTTCGACTCGGTGTTGCTGCGGCTGTACCAATCCGCCTTGGCGGATCTTCCCGATCATGCGGCCGAGTTTCGCGACGAAGTGGCCTTGGTGGCGCTCGGCGGTTACGGGCGCGGCGACGTCGCGCCCTATTCGGACGTCGATCTGCTGATTCTCCACAGCCCGGCGGCGAAGAACGTCGGCCTGCTCGCCCGGCGATTGTTGCACGATCTATACGACGTCGGGCTCGAGTTGGGCCACAGCGTGCGCACTCCCAGGGAAGTGATCCGCGCGGCGTTCAAAGACCCGACGCTGTTCACGGCTCTCGCCGAAGCGCGGTTCATCGTCGGCAGCGAATCGCTGTACGGGAAGTTCAACCGCAGTTTTCCTCACGTTGCCAATCGCCGCTGGCGAAGCACCGTGACGGCCATCGAACGCGCCCGTGAAGAGGAACGCTCGCAATACGGCGAGACGGTTTATCTGCTGGAGCCGAACATCAAGCGGTCGCCGGGCGGTTTGCGCGATTTGCAATTGATTCGCTGGGTCGGCTTCGCGCGCTATGGGCAATCCGATCCCGATGCACGGCGCGGATGGGCGTGATCTCGAAAGACGATCAGAGAATTCTGCGCCTCGCGATCGAGTTTCTGCTGCGAGTGCGCAACGAATTGCATTTCCACGCCGGCAAGGCGCACGACGCCATGAATCGTCCGGAGCAACTCCGCATCGCCACGATCTTCGGCTATTCGGGAACCGAAGGCTTGCTGCCGGTCGAGCAGTTTATGCAAGATTATTTCCGGCATACGCGCGGCGTGAGCAACATTCTGCAGCGGTTTCTGGCACAATCGCGTCCATGGGCCCGGCTGCACGACGTTTTCGGTCCGATCTTCAGTCACCTCATGGAAGGCGATTTTCGCGTCGGCGCCGCGAATCAGCCTCACCGCGCAAGGCCGGAATAAAATGCGCGGCGATCTCGTCGAGATCCTGCGACTCGCCGATCTGTCGAATCTTTACCAGAAACGGATCGCGCCGGTCGCTTGGAACCAGGTTCACGAAGCGGTTTCGACGCTGCCCGACCAGTTCTCGCCGGCCGCCGCCGATCGCTTTCTTTCGATCCTTTCGCAACCGGCGCTGCTCGGCGAATTGCTGCATCAACTGCACGAGATGGGCGTGCTCGAAAAGGTCATCCCCGAGTTCGCTCATGCCCGCTGCCTGCTGCAATTCAACGAATATCACAAGTACACGGTCGACGAGCATTGCATTCGGGCGGTCGAACGGGCGACCGAATTTGCCCGCGAACGAGGAGTTCTCGGCGACGTCTATCGCGGCCTCAAGGAAAAGCGAACGCTGCATCTGGCGCTGTTGATTCACGACCTGGGCAAAGGCTTTGTCGAAGACCATAGCGAGGTCGGCCTGCGGATCGCCGAGCATACGGCGGTTCGCTTCCGGCTTTCGCCGCGCGAGGCCGAGACGCTGAAGTTTCTGGTGCACAAGCATCTGCTGATGTCGCACCTGGCCTTCCGCCGCGATACGAGCGACAACCAATTGATCGTGCGATTCGCCGTCGACGTCGGCTCGCCGGAAGTGTTGCAGATGCTGTACGTGCTGACCGCCGCCGATCTGGCCGCGGTCGGGCCGGGCGTGTTCAATCAATGGAAGGCGGAGGTGCTGGCCGATCTTTATCAGCGGACGATGCGGCACTTGGCGGGCGACTCGCCGTCGGCCGGGGCCGAAGAACGTCGCAACGCCGTCGCCGACTTGATTAAGGCCAAATCGCGCTCGCTTAGCGAGGCCGAGCAGCACTGGTTCGGTGCGCAAGTCGATGCCCTGCCGAGCTCGTTCCTGTTCAGCATGCCGCCGGAGCGGATCGCCGAGCATCTTCGCCAATTCCAAGGCCTGCCGCGCGGCGAGGTGCAAACGCAAAGCCGCTATCTGGAAGAGACCGACACCGTCGAATACGTCATCGGCACGCATGAAGACATCACGCCCGGCGTGTTTCACAAACTGACCGGCGGCTTGACCAGCCAAGGCTTGGAAATCCTCTCGGCCGATATCAACACGCTGGCCGACGGACTGGTGCTCGACCGATTCGTGGTTCACGATCCCGATTTCACCGGCCAGCCGCCGCCCGAGCGGCTCGAAGCCGTGAGCCAGCGATTGGCGGCGGCGCTGAAGGGCGACCGGCAGCCGGCGTTCCGGCGACTGTGGAGCAGCATGAAGCAAGAGAACCGCAAGACTCTGGAGCAATGGCCGACGCGCGTGCGGATCGACAACAGCACGTCGGATCGGTTCACGATCCTCGATATCTTCGCCTCCGACCGCACCGGCTTGCTCTACACGATCGCGCGAACGCTGTTCGAGCTCGGTCTGTCGGTGTCGCTGGCCAAGATCGGCACGTATCTGGATCAGGTGGTCGACGTGTTTTACGTCACCGACGCGACGGGGCGAAAAATCAGCAGCGAAGTTCGCTTGGAGACCATCCACCAGCGACTGCTGAAAGCGATCGATGACGAAGCGGCCGGCTGAATTCTGGCGAATCCAGCTACCGCGCCCGGGCCAATTCGTAGCTGGATTCGCCAGAATTCAAAGCGGGCGGCGGGAAAAAGATACCCTAGAAGCAGTTTCAGAACCGCGAAGCAAGGGGGACAGTCCCCGGCGGTTTTGAAACTGCTTCTAGCGCCTCATCTTCAGCATCTCCGCGCGCAGCGGGCTTCGAATTGCTTCAGCGGCATTCCGACCAATTTTTCGAAGCGGTTGACCGGAGCGGTTTTGACTGCCTCGCGATCGACGTAGCGATCGAGCGCCGCGGTTTCCAACACTGGTTGGCGGAAGGCCAAATAGTAGGCCAGGCCCCAGGAATAGAGATAGTATCGCTGCGAAGCCGCTTCGCCGCCGGGATGGAGCACGAGGAATTGGCTGCCGTCGGCCGAGAGGATTTCGGCCAGCGACAAGGGTTCGACGCTTTGCAAATCGGCTTGCAAGCGATCAAGCCGGCCCGCGTCGGGGGCGTCCAATCGCAAGGTGCCCGCTTCGAGCTGCCCGGTCTCGAAAATCTGCGCCAGGCCCTCGTTGAGCCAACGCGGCACGTCGTGGTCGCGCTGTGGGAAAACGTAGTTCTCCAGATAGGCGTGAAACGCTTCGTGGAACAAGCGAGCAAACATGCGGGCCGTCAGTTTATCGAATTCCGCCAGATTAGTCCGCTCGGCCGCATTGATCGCCCGATTGATCCCGTCGAGTTCTTCTTTCCAATGCGATTCCGCGGATTGCATGATCGTGCGCTGCTCGTTGAGCGGAAAGCGGCCGACGATTAGTTGCTTGCGAAGTGCTGCCAATTGGTCGGGCATCAAAGCCGCGCGGCGATCGTAATCTTCTCGCAACTTCTTGTGCTCAAGTCGGACCATTTTCATTTGCTGCGAGTAAGCCGACAGTTCGCTCCCCGCCGCCAATCGATTCTCGCCGGTAACGAACACGGCCGGATTCCGCACCGTCAGGCCGAGCGTCGGCAGGAAATCGTTGTATTCGCGGACGGTGCCGAAGAGCTTGATCGTGAGCGGCCGCACGGGGCGCGTGCGCGGCGGCAGAATTTCGGCATAGGCCGCGAACATCTGCTCGATCCGATTGATCGAACGCCGCGTCGTCTCTTCATCGGCCGTGCTGTCGAGCAACAGCCACGGCCGCTTGTCGGGCATCAGCCAGGTTTCGCTGCCGTAGTGCCAGACGCCGTCGTCGGCGGCCCCGCTATGTTCCAAATGGATCTTCGCCTGCCCTTCTTCCTCGTCGCGCGAACGGTTCTTGAACGCATCGATCCGCTCCAGCAGCAGCTTTCGGTCCGCTTCGGGAAGCCGCGTGAGATGATCGATCTTGTCGGTCGGAAACCGCCAGAACATCACGAGAAACATCGGCCTACCCGCCGGCTGACGGATCTCCAGAAAATCGACGCCGCTGGAATCTTCCCCTTTGATCAATCCCGGCAGAGTTCGACCATTCTTGAGATGCAGTTTTTCAAACTGCCACTCGCCGACATTCGACAAGACAAGCCCGCCGGACGGAGCTTTCGCATTGGCCGCGGGCTGTTGCGATGTGTCGGCAGGGGCGGGCGCATCGGCAATCGCGCCTTGAGTCGATTCGAAAAAGCAAGCCGCCGCGCAAAGAGCGATTGACGCAAACAGCATTGCCGATCGTCGTCGAATTGATGGCCTGCAAGAATCCATTCGTCGTCGCCGATGTCGCGGAAGAGATTGCCCCAACGAGATTCAGCATCGCGCACGGCGCGGCGAAAGTCAACGTCGCAAGCGGAAAGGTAGTGGTACCGATTTTCCGTAGGTCAGGCTTTCCAGCCTGACTTTCCGCACTCGCCGTCAGTCTGGAAAGCCTGACCTACGGAAGATCAACCTTCAACCGCCCGGCCGATGAAGCGGCAGGCAATGCGGTGAACTCGCTGGCGATTGACGACAGCGATTTCCTCGCGCACGACTTCGGCAATCAGCCAAATGGGGTTGTCCGTGCCCAAGGCGACGACCAGTCTCGGCGTCGCCGGAGGTTCGTGGTCCAGATACAAGAGCCCGGCCGCCGAAAGGTTGACGCATTGCACCGGGCGAAATTGGGATGCCGCGGGCAAGCCACCTTCCCGCAACGGGGCGATCAGTTCGAAGCGGCGGTAGGGATGCCGACGTCCGTCGCGCCGATCCGCCACTTCTCGGGCACGCTCGGCCTCGAGAAGTTCATGAACCAGCCCGTACAGCGATACATCCATGTGCGGTAGCACGGTGTCTGATGGGAGAGAGCCGAGTCGGTTAGGCACGATCCAACGCTCCTGATTGCGGCAGTAAATGGCGATCGTTGATGGTCGCGCGACGGCGTGGAAGTCGGCGCGAGAAGGGCCGTATCGATACCAATAGCTTGCCAATCGCATGCCGGCAAATTCGCGGTCGATGCGATTCCGATTGGAGAGATCGTGCCGGCGATAGGGCGGAATTTGGCCGCTCGGCGTGGGCCTGAGCCCGTCGTTCGCCTCCCCGCGGCAAAGCGGCCGCGCCGGAGTCACGGGCTACCAAATTCTACCCGCGACGAAGTAATCGCCGCAGCAGCACCGGGTCGATCCGCCCGCGAAATCGCTCCCGGCCGTCCATGAATACGACCGGGACGCATTCGTTGTAGCGTTCGCGCAATTGCGGATCCTGGTCGATATCGACGGTCTGCACCGCGAGGGCGTAGCTCTCCAGCGTCGCCTTGGCTTCTTCGCAAAGATGACAGCCAACCCGCGTGTAAACGATGATTTCCACGGAGTGTCCTGTCCGTGTCAAGACAATTATGGGACGCTGAGTAATCGAGGGGAACCGCTTCTACGGCGGGCAATTTTGGCCGCGAATCACCATATCGGGGTATCCTCGGCGTTCAAAAAAACCGCGAAAATTCCGCCAAACTGCTTTACGGCCGATATTGGCTAGTGGTATGTTTCAGCGAACGATGGTATTGTCAAGGGTGAGAACGGGTGGGGGTGAGTGTGCTTCCTGGTCACGCACGCAGGCAGCGTAGGATTGGTGCGCTCTTTTGTCTAGGGTGCCGGTCGGCGCCGGAGTCGGCATGTCGTTAACGGCCGAAAAATTTCTTGATTTCGTCGAGCGAAGCGGTCTGGTCGAAAAAGACCAATTGACCCAAGCGCTCGACGCCCTAAAGCAGTCCGACCCAACCGCCTTCGAAGATGGCGAGCGGTTGGCCGAGCGGTTGATCGAAGCAAAACTGCTCACCCGCTGGCAATGCGACAGCTTGCTCAAAGGCAAATACAAGCCGTTCTTCCTTGGCCAATATAAGCTGCAAGGTTTGCTTGGCCAGGGCGGCATGAGCAGCGTCTATCTGGCCGAGCACACGATGATGCATTGCCCGCGGGCAATCAAGGTGCTGCCGATCAGCCGGGTTGACGACTCTTCCTACCTCGCTCGATTCAAGCAGGAGGCGATCGCCGCCGCCCAGTTGAATCATCCGAATATCGTCCAGGCGTTCGATATCGCCGAGCAAGATGGGCGTTACTACATCGTCATGGAATATGTCGAAGGGCGCGACTTGCAAAAGCTGGTCAAGGACTCGGGGCCGATCGATTTCGACACCGCGGCCAATTATCTCCGCCAGGCCGCCGAGGGACTGGCCTACGCCCATCACAAAGGCCTGATCCATCGCGACATCAAGCCGGCGAATTTGCTGGTCGATGGCCGGGGCGTCGTGAAACTGCTCGATCTCGGGCTGGCCCGGTTCGTCGACCAGAAAATGCCGTCGCTGACCATCGCGCACGATGAAAACGTGTTGGGCACCGCCGACTATCTGGCGCCCGAGCAGGCCGTCGATAGCCACGGTGTCGATTCGCGAGCCGATCTCTACAGCCTCGGCTGCACGTTCTACTACCTGCTGACCGGCCATCCGCCGTTTCCGACGGGCACGCTCCCCCAGCGGATTTACATGCACCAAAACAAGGCGCCGGCCAGCATCTACGAAGATCGCCCCGACGCTCCTCAGGCGCTGGTCGATCTTTGCCTGCGAATGATGGCAAAAACGCCCGAAGCCCGCTGCCAAACGGCCGACGAAATCGCCGCGGCCCTCACGACGTGGCTCGCCGCGCGCAATTCCGGCTCGGCGGGCGGTGGCGGAAATTCATCGGAGCCTCGCGGTCGCCCGGCGCCTCCGCCGCGGCGCGGTGCAACGGCGTTGGCGAAGCCTCCTCGCCGCGAGAAGCCCACCAACGTCAACGACACGCTGGCCGACATGGATCGAGAAACGATCAAGGGCGGTCCACGGCAACAAGGCGCGTTCAACCCAAGCCGAGCCGAAGCGCGGCCGGGCGAGCCGAAACTGTCCGACAGCCGCGACGGAATCCCAACTTTCTCCGGCAGCGATTCGTCGGTTCGCAAGGGACCGCGCAAAATGGGCGACAGCGATCGCAGTCTCACCACGGCGCAGGGATTGCCACGAGCCCAATCGCTTTCGCCGTCCGTTGGTGCCAAGGGTGACGAAGCCGGCAATGGAATGGTCGGTGGAATGGTCGGTTCTCGAGGTTCGTCGGCGGGCATTCGCAAGGGCGATTCGAGCCCGACGTTGGAGCGGCGCATCGGGGAGCGTCGCGTTACCACAAAGAAACCGAACGCGACTCCGCTGCCAAAATGGCTCTGGCCGTGGGGAGTGCTGGGCATGTTTGCACTCGCCTTGGTCATGCTCATTGTCGTTTGGATTCTTTCATCTCCAAACAAAGAAGCCGTCAGTCCAACGCATCCTGCGTCGGCAGTTGCTCCGCATCCTGCGCCGGTAGTTGCTCCGCACCACGCGACTGACAAATGACGTTCGGAGTTCGCCGGGATCCGGCAAGCTCGGAATGCCGAATCGCGCTCTTCTTCACGCGCGAACCCGCAAGCGGCGAGTTGCCGTTCGCGTGCGATTTCATCGCGCTATCGGGTCTGGGGAATGCGTCTTTGTCAAGACCCTCGCCGGACATTCGCACCCCTCTGTCGGAAGACACGCAAGTCGTTCGCAGTTAGCCACTTGCGCTGTTCACTTGTATTTCATCTCGCTACCTATCTACGATGGAATGGTGGCAGTGAGCAGCCCCTTGGCAAAGTGGCTCGAACCGATTGATTTCAAGGCAATCAGCCGCGGGATTTGCGGTGCTACGACGGTGAGCAAGGAGGTCGGCCGTGCGTAGCATCCGCGGCGAAGACGACGAGTTCCCTATATGCTCCATCCTTTCCAAACTAATTTTGCCGGGCGCACTCCAAAACGTCTCGATCACATCAATTCGGTGGCTCGCGCCAAGCAGGCTCGGCGCGGCGTGCCGCTAAGCAGCCGCGCCCGAACGGCGCAGCGCAGCCAGCGATTGCCGTTCGTGCCGCCGGAAAATTGGCACGAGCCGTTGGAAGACGGCCGCGACTATCGCATCCTTGTTCAACGGCCCGGCGAGGGCTTCCGCCACGTCGTGACGCCCCAAGAAGTTCGCGACCGATTGTCCGAATTGCCCGAGCACTTTCTCGCTCCGCTGGAGATCATCCAACTGAGCCGCATGACGCGCAAAAAGCAGAGCTTTCCCTGCTACGGCATGCAATGGGGCTCGGCGTTGTATCTCTATCCGATCGAAGAGAGCCTGGAAGAATCGTATTCCGCCCCGCCGAAGCCGAGCCAGGTGAACGAAGTTCGCATGTTCGGCGGCCGCTGGGTTCACGAATCGCCCGACGTTTGGAAATTGGTTTGGACCGAACGGGCCATCAAGGATTTCTATCTAAACAACATCCTGATTCACGAACTGGGCCACTTGCTCGACGACCGCAATTCGCGGGCCGTCGATCGGGAGCGCTATGCGGAATGGTTTGCGCTGGAGCATGGCTACAAACCGACCCGCCAAGCACGCCAAGCCGGCATTCGCCAGCCGATCCACCGGCGTCACAGCTAACGACCGGTTGAAATGGGAACTATTTCGAGCACCGGCTGGTCGAGCCCGCTTCCCTCGTTTAACCCGGAGCCAGCGGCGACGGCGTGACCGGGCATGCCGTCGCCGCTGGCTCCGGGTTAAAACTAGGAGGATGAGCACGGCCCGAAAATACTCTCTGCCACGGGAATAAGCTGTCGGTCTTCGAGCGAAATACCTATAATGTTCGATACGCTTGGGGTGCGCGCTGGCTTTCGCCGTTCGGCTATCCGTTTGCCGTACACGCGTCGTCGAATCTAAGTCCAATCGAAGGGAATCAGAGCATGAGCTTCGGCCGCTTTCAAACTCGCGCGTTTTGCGTGGTTCTGTCGGCAATCCTGGCCTGTTGCGTCGACCGGCCTCTGCAGGCCGCCGCTCCGAGCGCCGAACAGATTCAAAAGCTGCACGCGGCCGACGGAGCGCTGACCAAAGCCGAATTGCTCTACAAGGAAAACAAGATGCGCGAGGCGGCGGCGGCCTTCACCCAAGCTCAAGACGCCTTGGTGGAAGTGGCCGCGGCTCCCGAGATGGCCGCGCGAATGCAGCCGTTCAAGAAGCGGCTGGTCGGTTTGCACGACATGATGGAACTCGACGGGGCGAAAGTTCCCGCAGTGGCGGCGGCGTTGGCATCCGCGTCTTCCGACGCGCCCTCGACGAAGCCGGCCACCAGCAAGCCGGCCAACACCAAGCCAGTCTCCACCAAACCAGAGAAGCCGGTCGTCGTCAAGACGCCAGTCACCAAGCCGCTCGTCAATCCGTTGAAGAAGCCGCTTGGCGGCGCCGGCGGCGTCAGCTTCGTTCGCGACGTGGCCCCGATGCTGATCGCCAAATGCGGCAGGTGCCATGTCAACAAGAATAGCGGCATGTTCAGCATGGCCAGCTACACGGCCTTGATGCGCGGAGCTAAGAATCTGTCGGTCGTCATGGCTGGCGACGGCAAGGGAAGCCGGATTTACGAAGTGATCGAACAGGGCGACATGCCGCGCGGCGGCGGAAAAGTCGAACTGGCCGAATTGACGACGCTCACCAAGTGGATCGATCAAGGAGCCAAATTCGACGGCAAGGATCCGGCTCAAGGATTGAAAGAGCTCGTCGGCCCGGGCGTCACCGCGAACATGGCGACGCAGGAAAAACTGGAAGTCATGAACGCCACCGGCAAGGAATCGGTCCGCTTCTCGCGCGACATCGCTCCCGTGCTGGTCGAAAATTGCGTCGAATGCCATGGCGCGGCGAACAATCCCGGCGGCGCGCTGCGGCTCGACACGTTCAATGGGCTGTTGATCGGCGGCAACAGCGGTTTGATCGTGCTGCCGGGCAAGGCGGCCACCAGTTTGCTGTTGCGCAAGATCAAGGGCACGGCCGGCGATCGAATGCCGAAGGGAAAGCCGGCGCTCTCGGCCGACGTGATCGCCAAATTCGAAAAATGGATCGCCGAAGGCGCGCATTTCGACTCGCCCGACCCGAAGGCCTCGCTCGAAATGGTCGCCGATATCTATCGCGCTGAGCATTCGACCCACGAAGAGCTTAGCGCCGAACGGTTGGCCCGCGCGAAACGGCTGTGGCGGTTGGCTATTCCCGATGATCCGGGGCAAGTGAAGGAGACCAAGAATTTCGCGATCATCGGCAACGTCAGCCCGGCCACGCTCGACGAAGTGGCAACCCTCGCGGAATCGCAAGCGGTGGCCGTCGCTCGGCGTTTCAAAGCGCCGGAAGACAAGCCGTTGGTGAAGGGCAAGATGACGCTCTTCGTTTGCCGCCAGCATTTCGATTACACCGAATTCGGCAAGATGGTGGAAACTCGCGAACTGACTCCCAATGCCCAAGGCCATTTCCGCTACAACGTCATCAATGCCTACGGCTGCATCGTTCCGCCAGCCCCTGGAACCACGAGCTATTCCTTGACGGCGCTGATCACTCAGCAAGTCGCCGGGCTATACGTCGCCAGCATGGGCCGTTCGCCCGCCTGGTTTGCCGAAGGCGTCGGCGCCGCGACGGCGTTCAACATGGATAAAACCGACGGCCGGCTGCCGGCTGGGAAGCGGCGATCCCGGGCATCGTTTCCAGCACGCCCAATGCCAACGTCTTCTTGAACCATGGATTGGCGACGGAAGTGAACGATTGCCTGTCGATGGGCTTTGCTAAATCGTTGATGGGCAATGCCGGCCGATTCCAGCAACTGCTCAACGCGATCAAACAAGGCGACGATTTCGAAACCGTTTTCCGGCGAATCTATCGCCTCCCGCCCGCCGAACTAGCCGCCGCCTGGGCCGCCCGCGCCGGATGAAAATAAGCGAACGAATTCGGTTGCGGTGTTCGACAGCCGCTCTCGCAATCGCGGCGACCTATCTTGCCGCGCCGGCGTTTCTCCGCGCCGATGACACGAATCCCGGCAAGAAATCCGACAAGAAGCCGGCCCCAAGCGTCACGATGGCCGTCCCGCTCGGTCTCGCCGCGGGCACGACCGCCAAGATCGTCGTCCGCGGCCTGCTTTTGGACCAGGCCAGCGAAGTCCATCTGCAAGACAACCCGGCCGGCGGCAAGATTGCGATCAAGCTGCTGTCGAAGGGCAAGATCGGCGTGCCGGATAAATTCGACGCCAAGAGCGCCGGCGACACGCAAGTCGAAATCGAAGTGACCGTGCCCCCCGAATCGCCCGCCGGCGAAGCAAACATCATCGTCACCACGCCCTCGGGCTCGACGCCGCCTCATCCGCTTCTGATCGCCGCGAAAGGCACGTCGCTCGCCGACAAGAAAGCCGGCAGCTTCCGCGACGCCCAACCGCTCGCGGTCGGCCAATCGGTCGACGGCACGATCGAATCGGTCCGTCAGGTTCACGTCTACCGCATCGACGCGACCGCAGGCGAAACGATCGTCGCCGACGTCGAAGCCGCCCGCAAGGGTTCACTTCTCGATTCCCTGCTAACCCTCTACGACGCCCAAGGCCATGTCGTCGCCACCAACGACGACTACAAGGGCACTCCCGATTCCCATCTCAAAGCAACCCTGCCCACCGCCGGCGCGTATTACTTGAGCCTCATCGACGCCTACGACTCCGGTAGCCCGGCCCACGTCTTTCGGCTGCGATTGGGAACGAAGGATTAGGCGCCGCCCATTTTTCTGCTTGAAATTGGGCCACCACTTATGGCATATTCACAAGCCGTAGACGACTCGGATCGAGGCACTTGTGAGAGGCGTTTTGACGCGCTGCCGGCGGTTGTTCCTGTCCAAAAGCAACGCTAGTCCCTCATGCTGTGCGATGTTGAATTCGGGCTGCGGTTAACAGCAGTTCGCGTTCTTCGTAGCGCCGGCCCAACTGTTTGCCGCCCGTACAGCCGCAAAACAGACCGAGGTAGTGAGAACCGAGTCGTGGATCCTCAGGCCCCTTCCCCGCTCACCTTGGGGTTATCAAGGTAGAGCCCGAACGATGCGTGAGAAGTTGGCGATGAAAAACGTTGCATCAAAAACCGATCGTGCATTGTTCACAGTGTGGGTAAAAGTGGGCTTCCCCGTGGGGATGATAACCCAGTGCGCTGCCGCCGATGCTCGAAGCTGGAGGAGACCGTGACACGAAAGCCTGAAGCGCAAGCGAAGGAACACCAACCCGAAGCGTTAGCGAGGGAAGGGAAGCCTGAAGCGCGAGCGAAGGTTTTTGTCGCACGATATCCACCGTGCTTCGAGTGCGGACGACACTCGTCAATAGGGCGTGAGTGGGACCTTTCCGGGTCGCGTGCCCTCGTCACGAGCGGAGTTGGAAGACTCGGGCGGACGTGATTGAAGCTTGGAGCTTCGATCGCGACCGCAACCAGCCGTGCGGTTTAGTCACGGCCCTTTGGCTGCGTAAGGATTGATGCAGTGCGGAAAACACGAACACTGCCAACTCCTACGGGCGGCGGTGGCGCACGAACTGCGTTTTGCGTGGTCGATGTGACAACCCACTCGCGCAATAGCCGTGGTGCGCAATCACCACGGCCTTGCTGGCGCGCTTCGCGAGGGATCAGGCATCAGGGACCACGGTATGAAGAACGAAGCGACGAAGAAATCCAAACGGCGGCCGCATTCCCTGCGGACCGATTGCCCGATCCTCGATCATCTGGAGCGGGCGTCGCAACGATCTTGCGTATCGCACCGCGGCCTGTTCCAATCAACGACTTCTGGAACCGGCATCTGTTTAAGCGGGTTGATCTGGAGAAGTTTCGGCGAGCCGTCGAACGCCCGACAAAGCCGAAGGTGGGAACCTCGACTAGGGTCAACAAGCAGATCGCAATGACCACGCCCGAACGCCAACTTGAAGATCAGCTTATCGGGCAACTTCGAGACTTGAAGTACGAATACCGCGCGGATATCCGGGACCGCGCCTCGCTCGAGAAGAATTTCCGCGAGAAGTTCGAAGCGCTCAACCATGTCCACCTGACGGAGGGCGAATTCCAACGCCTTCTCGATGAAATCGTCACCCCCGACGTCTTCACCGCCGCCCACACGCTCCGCAACCGCAACAGCTTCACCCGCGACGACGGCACCCCGCTCAATTACACGCTCGTAAAAATCGACGACTGGTGCAAAAACACCTTCGAGGTCGTCAGCCAGCTCCGCATCAACACCGACTACAGCCACCACCGCTACGACGTCATCCTGCTCATCAACGGCATCCCAGCCGTGCAGATCGAACTGAAAACTCTCGGCATCAAGGGGAAGCGGCAGAACCAACTCACGGACGAACACATCAAGCGGATCATCGAGACCTACCAACATCGCAAGCAGCACGAACGGTATTCGCGACGTGTGAAAATGAAGGAGATCGAGGCGAACGACTTCAACCTCAACATCTCCCGGTACGTCAGCACGTCAGAAGCGGAAGTGGAGATCGACCTGGCGGCGACGCACGCGGAATTGGTCGCAATCGACCAGTCGATTGAAAAGGCAACAGCCAGGCACAACGAATTCCTGAAAGAGCTTGGTCTGCCTCCATTGCCTTAGGGGCCTTGTCTTTGCGGTTTTTTGTCAAACCGCGGCAACTCTTCGTCGGTAGCTTCGCCGAATCGATCGGAGGAATTGAGAAGCCGAGCAAGTGCGAGCGAAGCACGTCGGGACCGAAAAGTGGTTTGGCTTCGACAGGCACCGGCAGCCCCTGCGAAATGTGTAAGAGCGGGTTCGGACTTACTCGTCAACGCCAGCGGAGGGCGCGCTGAGCGTGCCTACTTCAATAGCGCGCTGCGCCGCGAAAGACGATTTTACGCCGGTAGTGAACATCATTCCAGCGGTGTTCGGAAAGGAACCCGTGGGCCAAAATCTACTTGCGGCCCGCTCTGCTTTGCCGACCCAAGGACGGCGCCGGCCGGGCGGCGTTTTTGGTCCGAAAAAATCGTGCGAAGTATTTGCTTTCTTCGGAAAAATGCGATAAATTGCGGTCCGAATGGCCCCCGATGGGGGTTGGTATGGCCCACGTTCTCGAAACGAAGGAGGCACTATGAAACGCGGATGGTTAGCCTTGTTGGTGGCAGCGGCACTCGTGTTGCCGATGGCGGCGCGCGGAGCCGACGAGACCAAGACTCCCGAACCGACGCCGACGATTAAGACGCCGGGGGCCGCGCCGGATACGACCAAGCCAAGGAAGGCCGCCAAGGGCCGGCTGCCCCCGTACTACGGCAAACTGCCCGTCACCGACGAACAACGAGCCAAAATATACGCGATCGAAGGCAGTTTCTCGCCTCGCATTCAGGACTTGCGCGACCAGATCGACGCCCTCGAAGGCCAGCGCGATGAGCAAATCAAGGCCCTGCTCACGCCCGAGCAACTCGACAAGCTCAAGGCCATGATGGCCGAGGCCAAGGCAAAGCGCACGGGCAAGGCAGCGACCGAAGCTGGCGCGAAGTTGACGGACGCCAAAGCCCCCGACACGAAGTCGTCTGGTTCGCCGAAAACCATCGCGCCGAGTTCCGCGACGCCGGCTCCTGCGGCGAAATGATTTGCGCGTCGGGATACGTTTGCATCGAGCGCGGTGAATTGGGCATTTTGAATCGGGCACAGGGATGTGCCCGTTTTTCTTTGGGTAGGCCGTTTCCCAGCGAGCAGCCATGCCGTCCCGGCCGACGACATTGCCGCGCCTCACGGTGTCGCTTGCGAGCCGCTCTTCTCTGATCGTGCAATTCCGGCTTGGCCATCGCGAGCGATCGCTGAACCGCGTCGCGATCGCAAAACCCAACCTCGCAAATTCATCGCGGCGGCATTGAGAAAACGGCACTTGGAGTGACGCAGCAAACGAAAAAAGCAGCCTGCGCTCTTTCAAGCGAAGGCTGCTTTGATGTTCAAGATAAATCGCTCGGTCCACTCAACCGTCGCGGACCGATCCAACACAAACCGAGATCAGTTCGCGGCTTGTTCATCGGCCGACGGATTCTCGTCTTCGCTGGTTTCACGGTCGCCGTGTCCACGATGACCGCCACCACGATGACCATCGGGGCCGGGGCCGGAACCAAAGCCTGGGCCACCTGGTCCGCGATGACGTTCACCAGGGCCGCCGGGTCCCGGGCCGCCGGGTCCGGGGCCACGATGACCATCCGGGCCAGGGTGCGAATCACCGTGGCCGTGGAATGCACTCTTCTGGCCGTCCGAACCGGGACGTTTGTGGCCATGTTGTGCATGATGCCCACCGAAGGCGCCAAACTGGCCGCCGAAAGCATTGGCGCCCATACCACGGCCGAAGCCGCGCTGTTGGCCAAAGCCGCCGAAGCCGCGACCGCCGCCGAAACCGAAGCCGCGACCGCCACCAGCACCGAAACCACGGCCGGCGCCGAAACCGGAGGCGCCTGGACGGCCAAAGCTACCGAATTGACCACGACCACCGCCGAAGCCCTGACCGTGATGCGACCAGCCGCCGAATCCATGATGACCGTGCTGACCGCCACCATGCCGGCCGCCGCCGAAACCGGCACGACCTTGGTGGCCCTTGCCACCGAACCCACCACGGTGCGAGCCACCATGATGCTTCCCGAAGGAACTCATGCCGCCGCCGCCATGCTTACCAGCTCCGCGAGCGCCACCCTTGCCGTGACCCTTGTGGCCCTTGGCGTGATGACCCGCTCCGCCGCCATGATGACCGGCTCCGCGAGCGCCACCCTTGCCATGACCCTTGTTGCCCTTGGCGTGATGACCCGCTCCGCCGCCATGATGGCCAGCGCCGCGAGCGCCACCCTTGCCATGACCCTTGTTGCCCTTGGCATGATGACCCGCTCCGCCGCCACGATGGCCAGCACCGCGAGCGCCACCCTTGCCATGACCCTTGTGGCCCTTGGCATGATGACCCGCTCCGCCGCCACGATGACCAGCGCCGCGTGCGCCGCCCTTGCCATGACCCTTGTTGCCCTTGGCATGATGACCGGCTCCGCCGCCACGATGGCCAGCACCGCGAGCGCCACCCTTGCCATGACCCTTGTTGCCCTTGGCATGATGACCCGCTCCGCCGCCACGATGGCCAGCACCGCGAGCGCCACCCTTGCCATGACCCTTATGACCGGCACCACGATGACCAGCACCACGGAATCCGCTCATGCCGCGGCCCATCCGGCCTTGGCCATGATGAGCAGTTCCACGGCCGCCATGGCCGCGTTGCCCGTGACCGCCGAATTGACCGGCACCACGGAAGCCGCCCCTGCCACGACCTTGATGCCCGTGGCCGCCGTGGCCACCGAAAGCACCGAAACCGCCTCGACCGCGTTGTCCGGAATGTCCGTGGCGGCTGTTGCCGCGCGAACCGAAGCCCGCATGACGCCCGGCCAGACCACGACCGAAACCGGCATGACCGAAACCAGTATGTCCAAAGCCGGCGCGGGCGAACCCGGCATGGCCGCCGAAACCATGTTGCCCGTGGGTCGCGAGGCCGTGGCCTTTATGACCGGCAGCGCCTTGATGCCCATGCTTGGCATGATGACCGTGTTTGGCTACCGCCTTGCCGGCCTCTTTTTTTCCGCCATCTTTTCCACCATGATGCGCGGCCCCTTGCGGAGCGGCGCCATGATGAGCGTGCCCGGCCCAAGCCCCATCGCCGTGCTTCTTCTTGCCGTCGGCAGCGTCATCTTTTCCGGCGCCCTCTTTATCGCCATGATGCTCGGCCGTTTTTCCATCCGGCCCATGACGGCCATCGACTGACGCCTCGGGCGCCGGACCATGATGATGCGAGTGACCAAACGCTCCACCAGGACCGCGGCCGTGACCGCCAGCGGCAGGCGCTGCATCGCTCGGAGAGGCAGCATGATGTCGGTGCCCCTCGGCGCCAGAACCCGTTCCCGGTCCTTGTGCAACTTGGAATCCGAAGCCCGGCCCGGCCGAGAAAGACTTCTTCTGATCGTCGGTCAGCAAGGCTAACACCTTGCCGTTGTATTCTTTACGCACATCGACATACTTGTCGCGAATCGGGGCCATCAGTTTTTCAATTTCGGTCCGATCGCCCGACTGCCGAGCCTTTTCAATGGCGTCGCGAGATTTTTCCATCTCGCCGCGCAGGCTGGCCATCATTTCTTGCTGCGATTTCTGATATTCTTCGCGCAACTTGCCTAGTTTATCTTTTTGCTCGCTCGTCAGATTTAGCCGTTCGGCAGCGCCGGGAGGCAGAAGCCCGAACATGGCTCCCGGAAATCCGCCTTGCCGAGGGCCAGCAACCGGGGCGGCGTCTTCGGCTGCAAAAAGCAGCAACGGCACCGGATTGGCGGCAATTGCCGTCTGCTCGTAACTCTTTATTTGATCAGAAACTACAGCGATTAAGCCGTGTGAAACCGCGATAACTGCCCGTGAAGATGCTGAACTGTTTTCCCGACGCGGCTCTCCGCAAAGAGCGATCGCAGGCAACAGCGCTACTACCCCCAGGCTCCGCACCAAACGTGGTAAGCCGTCCATATCCGTACGTCTCCTACTAAAAATGGATCACCGCCAATAACCCATTCAACCAGCGTGGCGGATAAAAGTTTCGCAGCGGCGCAAAATTAAAAACCTGCTCGCTTCGAGACTGCGAAACGCATTCGCCGATCAGACTTCCTTCGACTTAATCCACGGCATCAACCGTCGCAGCCGCCGCCCGACTTCTTCGATCGGATGATTTCGTTCGGCTCGCCGTATCGCCTTGAAGGAAGGCGCCCCCGCCTTGTTTTCCAAGATCCAATCTCGCGCAAACTGCCCGCTGCGAATTTCCGACAGAATCTTCTTCATCTCGGCTTTCGTTTGCTCGGTGACGATCCGCGGGCCGCGGGTGTAGTCGCCGTATTCAGCCGTGTTGGAAACGCTATATCGCATGTAATTTAGGCCGCCCTGGTAAAACAGGTCGACTATGAGTTTTAGTTCATGCATGCACTCGAAAAACGCCATCTCTTCTTGGTAACCGGCTTCAACGAGCGTCTCGAATGCCGCTTTGACCAGCGCGCTGACGCCGCCGCACAGCACCACTTGCTCGCCAAATAGATCGGTCTCGGTTTCCTCGGCAAAGGTGGTTTCGATCACGCCGGCCCGAGATCCGCCGATCCCCTTGGCATAGGCAAACGCTAACTGCCGCGATTGTTGGCTGGCACCGGGATTCAAAGCGATCAAGCACGGCACTCCGCCGCCGCGCTCGAATTCGCTCCGCACCAAATGGCCGGGCCCTTTGGGAGCGACCAGGGCCGTATCCACCCCCGGCGGCGCTTCGACCTGGCCAAAATGGATGTTGAACCCATGCGAACAGAGCAGCAAGTTGCCAGCCGTCAGATTCGGGCGGATGTGCTGCCGATAAATGTCGGCCTGCACTTCGTCGGGCAGCAAGATATTGATCAAATCGGCCCGTTTTGAGGCATCTTCGACCGACATCGGCTGAAAACCGTGACTTACGGCCAGATCGTAATTCGGCCCGCCCGGCCGCTGCCCAATGATGACCGTGCAGCCGCTATCGCGAAGGTTTTGGGCCTGGGCATGGCCTTGCGAACCGTAGCCGAGGATGGCGATCGTCTTTCCTTTCAAGAGAGACAGATCAGCGTCGGAATCGTAGAAGGTCTTGGCGGTCATGCGTAGGATGATGGGGTGGGGTGAGTGGATAGGGGCGCGGTATTGGCGGCGTTGGAAAGGGAGTCAGGGTGTTTTGGCGCGGCATGGTTGTTGCCGCCACGGACCATGGCGATTCGGCCGGTGCGGACCAGTTCGATGATGCCGAACGACCGCATCAAATCGATGAAAGCCTCGATTTTCTTCTCCGGCCCAGCGATTTCAACGATCGCCTCTTCGGCGGCGACATCGACGATGCGGCCCCGGAAAATCTCGGCCAATTCGCAAACTTCGCTGCGCCGGCCGCCCGCGGGAGCACGCACTTTGATTAGCATCAGATCGCGTTCGACAAAGTCTTGCGAGCTGATATCGACGACATGCACGACCGTGACGATTTTTTCCAATTGCCGGCTGACTTGCTCGAGAATTCGATCGTCCCCGACGACGACGAACGTCATCCGCGACAGATTCGGATCTTCCGTGGCGCCGACGGCCAAGCTATCGATGTTGTAGCCGCGCGAGGCCAACATGCCGCTAATATGAGCCAGCACGCCGGGCACATTTTGAACCACGGCGGAAATCACGTGACGCATGAAAAAATCCTTGTAGCCGCTAGATTTTGAGTATCGCATCATAGCCAGCCCACCGGCAGGCTAGCAAGGGACGGGTTTCCAATCGGAACTGTGAATTGGCCACTTGTCCAAGGACACCGGATAGCCTGCCATAGGTTCACCTTCGCTTGCGCGTCAGGCTGGCGGTAGCAAGCCCGGACACACCAGCCTGAAGCGCAAGCGAAGGAAATAGGGGCTCGCAACTAACAAAAGAAGCCGATCCGGTGTCCTCTTGCCGCGGCGGCGCGAATCCGCTACAAGGTTTCGCTCAATTCCGGCTCCGCGCTCGGCGGACGGCCAAATCTTGTGCATCATGCATCGAGGAATCCAGTTCTTCGAGGAGGCTCCTTTATCATGCGACGATTTTTGGCGGCTAGCGCGGCGGCGGTGATTGTCGGCTCGGCGGCATGGCTCGGTTTCAGTGGGCCGCCCGTGGGAAATCGCGGCGTTTTCGACGGCGCCCGGATCTTTGCCGACGATACGATTTTCACCGACACGCCCGCTGATCCGTCGCTGAAAGATGTGCTCTCCAAGGGGCTCAAAGCTCGGCGGCCGGAGGAATTCGCGTTCGTCGATCGCGTGGTCAAATTGGTGAATCACGGGCGGCTGTCGCGCGAAATGGTGCAGAGCACGTTTCTTTGGGCTCGCAGAAAGAGCAACGACTTCCCGTTCGTCTATTTCGAACGCGGGTTGAAAGCGCCAGCGCACGAAGCCGGCATGAATCTGTGAATTCGGTTAGGATGGAGGCGTGCTGCTTCGCCCATCCCAGCAGATTCGAATTCGGTCGCGCGGTCATGGATAACAGGCGGACTCACGCCAAGAATCGCTCGCGCATTGCGCAGCGACAAGTTAGCCGCGGCCGCTCGCCCGCCGCGGCAACCGACGCGCACGCTCATTGCAGGGCTGCTGTGGATCGTGTTCATGCTGGTCGTCTGGTTTCAGGCGCCCGGCGTTCGACTGCCGACGTTTTTTCAACGACTGGTCGGCATCGCCAACGCGCTGTTGACGATGCTGGTCGTCATGTTCGCCATCCGCGAATACGGCAAACGGCTCAATCGAATGCCGCTGCCGCTGCTGGGCCGAGTGAGCACGAGCCGAATCGCCGGCGGCTTGGTGTTTCTGGCGGTGCTTGGTTGGTGGATCAGCCCTTGGGCGCCGATTCCCGCCGGTCCGCCCGAGCCGGATTTGTGGGGAATGTTGGAACAAGGTTCCGGAACGCCGCTGCTGCAAGTGGTCGATACGAACCTGGCGACGCTCGTGCCGCCCGTTCCGTCAGCCGACGCTCGCCAGGCAGCGAAGACATTCGCGACCAATAACGATCCGCTGCGCCAATCGCTGGTGGCGATTGCCGCGAGCAAGTTCGACGACGCCGAGACTTCGTTGAACAAAGTGCCGGTCGGCTCGGCGGCCGATTTGTCGGAACAAGCCCGCGCGCAGCTTGACCTTTATCGTGGCCATTACGCCGCTGCGAGCCGGCGCTTTGGCGAAATGTTGAAGGCGCAGCCGCGGCGCGAGGATTTCTTGTCGCATGGGGCGCTGGCCGCGACGATGGCCGGCGATTTCTCGATAGCCGGCGGCTGGGCTCGGCAGTTGCTCGATCAGGCCCCGCGCGAGGCCGAGTTTCGGCGCGAACGATCGAAGCGGCCAACTTGCTGGCGGTGGTGAATCTTCTGGCGGGCGACTATCCCGAAGCATTGAAAATCAGCAACGAAATGCTCGGTGGCCCCGACGGAAATCTGCTTCCGCGCGATTCGGCGGACTCGTCGGGCCCGCAGGATGCCGCGGCCGCGAACAACGCGGCCGTGATCTTGCTGCTGGCCGGCGCTGGCGAAACGTCGGCGGAATCCGGCAAGGCGTCTCCTTCCAGCGGATTCGCATCGGCCCAAGAACTTTCGCGCGACCGTAATGCCAGCGGCGGCGGTTCGCACGAAACGCCCGATCCGCGAATCGCGCTGGCTCGGTACAACCTTGGCATGGCAGCGCTCCAAGATGCGCGGTTCGCTCAGGCCGAAACAATTCTGACGGAATCGCTGGCCGAGTGGCGACGGGCGAAGAATCATTCAACGCCCGCTTGTGTCGCGATCAATCTCAATTCGCTCGCGCAGCTCGATCTCGTCGAAGGTCAATCTGCTCGCGCCGAATCGCGCGCGAAAGAGGCCGCCGAATTGTTCACCGCCGCAAACGCCGACGACCTAAGCGCGTTCGCCTATCAATCAACGCTCGCACAAATCGATGCAAGCAAGAGCCATTTCACGCAAGCCATCGATGCTCTGCAGCAAATCATTCACGAAGCCGAGCTAGGGCATCGCGGCCTGTTGCCCCGTCATCCCTACGTTGCGATCCTGAAGCTGCGTCTCGCTGAAAGTCTGCTCGGCGCCGGCCGCAATGCCAACGCGCAAACGGCTGCCGGCGAAGCAGCGGCGATTCTCGAACCGTGCGGCCTCGGCGCCTCACGCTCCGCTGCCGACGCTTTGCGTATCAACGGTTTGGCCGCCGCGCGGCTCGGCAATCACGAACAAGCCGAGCGGCAATTCGATCGGGCCATGAAGCTGCTGCAACCATCGGACAAAGTCGATTCGGCGCCGCTGGCGACCCCTGAATTGGCCGAATTACTAGCGGCCCAGGGCGAGCTAGCCGCCGATCTTCACAACGACACCGAGGCCGCCGACGATTACCACCAGGCCGTCGATCAACTCGATCGGATGTTCGACGCGAAGGCGGCCGATCATCCGCTACGGGCGGAATATCTTCGTGCTCTCGGCAAATTGACCACGAAACACACGAAAGAAGCGAAATAATTAGGAAGATGATGGGTGGTCAATTCTGGTTCCTGAAATTAGTCTAATGGTTTCAAACTCCGACATTTTCACACCTATGCGATCCCACACCGAATACCTGACGTTCAACATCCCCTCGAAGATGGCGTTTCAGAACATCACCCCGCAGGTCGAGCAGGCGGTGCGGAAGAGCGGCGTGCAGGAAGGGCTGGTGCTGTGCAACACGATGCACATCACGGCCTCCGTGTTCATCAACGACGACGAACGGGGCCTGCACCACGACTTCGGCGTGTGGCTGGAGCAACTCGCTCCGTTCAATCCCGATCCGAACCACTACCACCACAACCGCACCGGCGAAGACAACGCCGACGCCCATCTGAAGCGCCAGATCATGGGCCGTGAAGTCGTCGTCGCCATCACCAAGGGCAAGCTCGACTTCGGCCCGTGGGAGCAGATTTTCTACGGCGAATTCGACGGGCACCGGCCGAAGCGGGTGCTGGTGAAAGTCATCGGCGAGTAGACGTCCGAAAAACCAGGTAAAGAATGGAGAGGTTTTATGATTATTTGGCGCGGTGGGGCGCGATTGTTGTTGCGATTGCTTTCGGATGTCTTACTGTTGCAGACCTATTGGCCGAAGTGCTCGGCGGCAAGGGGTATTGGGATTCGCATTCGTGGCCTTTGGCGTGCGCACTGTTCGCCGCCGGCCCAATTATCTGGTTGACCGACGTAATTCTATCGAGACAACCGCCCCGAAAGCTCTTGGACGAGAAGACCGGTGAGCGGATTGTCGTGGCCAGAAAACACGACCTGTTTTATTTGCGCGTCCGATGGTGGGGAGTCATCGCGGTGTGCGCTGGAGCCGTCGTTCTCATTTTCGATCTGTCGCCCGGACAAGATACTCGCCTCGGTCGGAATGCCCGAGTCCCAAATGGGGGCATCCGTGCGCCGCAGCCGTGAGAGATGTCTTTTATTGCGAAATCGATGGCGAACGCAAAACGAATGCTTGCGACGGTCAAAGCGGAATGAACAAAAGGACGTTGTTGGATACGGCGCACAAGACGCACACGTCACAGACTGCCAGACGGCTGATCGCCGTCGCCCGTCTCCGGCAAGACGCGCTTCGCGACCATCATCCCCAAATCGCTGATTCTGGTTCTCAGCGTGCTGCGGGCGATGCCCAATAATTGGCTGGCCGTCACCTGGTTGCCGCCGGCTCGTTGCAATACTTGCGGCAGTAGGATGCGGTCGACTTCGCCGTGGACGCGGCGATAGATATCGGGCTCGCCGGCGTCCAACAGTTCGCGGGCAAACTGAGCCACGTTCAAGCTGCCCGTCGGCGAGCCGGCGGAGGGCACTGCAGGAGCTTGCGATGGCCGGCAACTCACCGGCAGCGATTCGGGAAGAATCGTTTCGCCGACCGTATGCACCAGCGCGTATTTCACCGCGCTTTGCAACTCGCGCACGTTGCCGGGCCACGGATGCTGCATGAGCATCTGCATCGCTTCCGGCGACACCGAGCGGACATTGCGGCCCAATTGCTCGTTGAACAATCGAATAAAGTATTCCAATAGCAAAGGCAGATCGTCGAGCCGTTCTCGCAGCGGCGGCAGACGGATCGTGAACACTTTGAGCCGATAAAACAGATCGCGGCGGAACAACCCTTCCTCGACTAGTTCTTCCAAGTTCTGATTCGTCGCGGCGACGACGCGCACGTTGGCCCGCAGCGTCTTGTTGCTGCCGACTCGTTCGAAGCTGCCGTCTTGCAACAGCCGCAGCACTTTCGCTTGAGCGGTGAGCGGCATGTCGCCAATTTCGTCGAGAAACAGCGTGCCGGTGTCGACTTGTTGAAACTTGCCGATGCGCAGATCGCCCGCGCCGGTGAAGGCGCCCCGTTCGTGTCCGAACAGTTCGCTTTCCAACAGCGGCTCGGGAATGGCGGCACAATTGATCGCCAGAAACGGGCCCTCGCTGCGGCGGCTGTGATGATAAATCACCTGCGCGACCAATTCCTTGCCGACGCCGCTTTCCCCCTCGATCAACACCGTCACGTCTTGCGGCGCGATGCGGCCGATGGCTTTGTAAATGTCTTGCATGGCCGGCGACTGGCCGACGATCAACTCGGCCGGCACGACGGCATCCTTGCCGGCAGGTTTTTCGGGCGGATGCTCTTCGTTCCGCATCGTCAGAGCGCGTTGAACGGTGGCCCGCAGTTGATCGAAGGCGACCGGCTTGAGCAGATATTCATAAGCCCCGCGTTTCGTCGCCTCGATGGCCGTCTCCATCGTCGAATAGGCGGTGATCATGATCACCGGCAGCCGCGCGTCGATCCGCGAGATTTCGGAAAACGCATCGAGGCCCGACATGTCGGGCAGGCGGACGTCGAGAATCACCACGTCGGGCCGCAAGTCGCGAACTTTGTCGATGCCCTCGCGGGCCGTCTCGGCGGTGACGATCTCGAGCGAATCGCTCCGCAACACTTTTTGCAGCGAATAGAGCAGGTTCGGCTCGTCGTCGACGATCAGCAATCTAGGCATCGACGGTCTCCTCCAGTTGTAGAGCTGGACTCGCGCCGACGATGCCGAGCGGAAGCGGGTTCGCAACGTTCTCCGCGGGGCCGCGCCGGGAGAAACACGTTGAACACCGCGCCGCCTCCCGGCCGCGCCGAAACTTCGATCGTCCCTCCGTGCGATTCGACGATTCGCTGGCAGATCGCCAGCCCGAGACCCAATCCGGTTTCTTTCGTGCTGAAAAACGGCTCGAAGATGCGATCGTAATCCTTCGTGGGCAAGCCGCGACCATTGTCGGCGACGCAAAGAAAAGCGCCCGCGCACCGGTTCCTGGCCGGCCGAGCGATCCGCCGCCAGCCGGCTGCCGGCGCCGATGTCGATCCAGATCGTGCCGTTGTCGGCCACGGCGTCCAGCGCGTTGAGCAGCAGATTCAGCGTGATTTGGCGGAGCTGCGCTTCGTCGGCGTCGAGAACGATTCCGCGATCGGGCGTGCGATACTCGATCGAAATATGCCGCCGCGCGGCCCGCGCGGCAAGCACCGTGATCGTTTGCGACACGACGTTTCGCAGATCGACTTCACGTCGTTCGAGCTTGGCCGGCCGGGCGAAATTCAAGAAGCTTTGCAGCAGGTTTTGCAGGCGCGTCATCTCTTCGTCGAGCACGCGCAGGTCGTTGCTATCGAGCGTCTGGTCTCCTTCGGCGCGGGCCGATTGCACCAAGATCTTCATGCACATCAGCGGATTGTGCATCTCATGGGCCAAGCCGGCCGCGAGCTGACCCAAGGCAGCGAGCTGATCGGCGCGGATGATCTGCCGATGCGTCGCGTGAAACTTCTCGATCACCGAGCTCACCTCGAAAGCGATCTTCTTGATGCCGTCTTCCAAATCTTCCATCGCGGGATTTTCATCGATCACGACGGGCCCCACCACGCGATTCAATCGCCCCGCGACATCGCGCAGCGGAATGCTGAGTTGATAGATATTGCGGCGGATGCCCTGCGCCAATCCATAGCCGGCGGCAACGCCCGCCGCCGCTCCGCAGATGCCGAACAACACCAACGCGATCATCAGCCGCGAAGCCATCGTCTCATTCTGGCTGCTTCGTTCCTCGAATTCGGCTTCGTTGAAATCGAGATATTTCTTCGTGTAGGGGAGAACTGCCTTGGCAAGAATCTCCTCGTCCAGATTCCGCACGGCGGGTCGAATGTCGTCGGCGGCGGGGCGGGCGGAAAGATCGCGCAATTGCCCGAAGAATTCCTTCAGCCCGTCGTTGATCTTCGCCACGACGCCGAATTCGTAGTCGCTCGAAGCATATTGCGCAACGTCGAGCCGCGCCTGCTCGACCGCATCCTCCAATTCGACGGCATGGACCAGGTACGACCGGTCCGACGAGATTTCGAATTGATCGAGGGCATGTCGCATTTCGCGGATCGCCAACTCCAATTTCGGCGCCGCGCGGATGCTCGGCACATTGTCGGCAATGGCCCACGACACGCGCTGTTGCAGGACGTGAACGTACCAAGCGCCGCACATCCCCACCGACAATAGCAGAATGCTGGCGGCGATGGACCACACGGCGACTTTTCGCGAAGTTTGCTTCAACACGCTTGCACTCCGAGCGACCGGAAATATCGGCCCGCGAATTCGAGCCCTCAAGCAACACTCGATCGGCTCAATTCATTGTATCTGGCCGTGCGGCGATCGTCAGGCGATCAGAAAAATAGCAACGTGATGAGCAAGAAAACCGGGATCAAGATCATTCCCGAATAGGCCATATAGCCGAAGAACGAAGGGGTTTTGATCCCGGCGCTCGTCGGCGATTGCCTTGACCATGAAATTCGGGCCGTTGCCGATATAGCTGTTCGCGCCCATGAACACCGAGCCCGTGCTCACCGCGGCCAACAGCAACGGCTTGTGCGTCATCAGCCAGGCGAAGTCGTGCGGACCGGCCGCCAGCGTGGCGAACGTGAGATAGGTCGGCGCGTTGTCCAAGAAGGAGGATAAACCGCCCGACAGCCAGAAATACTGCCAGGGCTTGGTGATTCCCAATTCGGGTCCGTGCTGCCCGAGCCACTCCAGCGCGGGAATCATGGTGATGAAGATTCCCGCGAACAGCACGGCGACTTCGATGATGCGCACCCAGGTGAAGTCGTGCAGTTGTCGCAGACCCGCGCGGAGTGGCCGCAAGCGACAAGCAGCGCCATGCCCATCATCAGCAACTCGGCCCACGGTCGATAGATGCGCAGGCTCGGACAAGGAATGATCCGATTAATCAGCGGCACCGCAAGTGCCCGACAATTCGACCGATTGAAATGCAACGGCGACGAGAATCCCGGCAAGAAACAACACGTTGACCAAGCCCCGCACTCGCATCGGCTCGATATGCGTCACGTCTTCGCGAATCGCCGCCGGCGACTCGCGGCGGTAGGCCAACGTGTCCCAGACGAAGAAGACGGTCAACACGATCGCCATTGGCCACCAGCCATTGCGGCCAAAGCGACAGAGTCCAAGTGAAGCGAACTCCCTGCAGGAAGCCGAGAAACAACGGCGGATCGCCCAGCGGCAACAGCAGCCCGCCAAGATTGCTCACCACGAAGATAAAGAATACGGGCAAATGCCGAGTATGCTGCCGTTCCTGATTGATTTGCAGCAACGGACGAATCAACAACATGCTAGCCCCGGTCGTGCCGATGACGTTGGCCAGCAGGGCGCCGAACGCGAGCACCGCCGTGTTGGTCAGCGGCCTGGCCTGAATATCGCCGGTGAGCACGATTCCGCCCGACACCGTGTAGAGCGAAGCCAACAGAATGATGAACGACAGGTATTCTCCCATCGTGTGCAATAACAGATGCGTTCCGGCGCGGCCGAGCAGCGAATTCAAGGGTCCGGGAGAAGATTCCCAAAGCTGTCGGAGGAAATCGCCGCCTCCCGGCGCTCCTAGAACCGGACCACTGCTGAGGAGATAGATTGCGACCGGCGCCGAAAGCACCGCGGCGAACAAGGCCTTGTTGCGGTTGCGCTCCCAAAAGCGATGGGCGCAAAGCGGAAGTAGCGCAATCCCCAACAGCATCAACACAAACGGCAGGCCCGACCACAGCGGGCAATCGAGCTGCACCGAATCCGCCCCAAACGCGACGTTTGGCAGAATCAGCAATCCGACCAATCCCGTCGCGACCCATCGCCGTTGCATCACAGGCTCCCAGTTCAACGCGGCCAAACCATGAACGATCGAACCGCGGCGGGCCGCAATCGCCGCAGGCCACGGAGCAACTGACGTGCCGACGTGGAACGGACGTGGAGCGGACGACTCGCGCTCCAATTTCTGCCGCGGTTCTCTGCCTTGCTTCCCCGCTTTGCCGAGCCGCGCTAGGAGACTTGGATGAATCCTTCGCCGCGGCGAAATCTTGCCACGATGACTGAAAATCCGACAGTCAGTCACTACGACGGCCGGCAATCGACGAACATCGTCGAGCAATTGCGGCAGAGCGCCCGCCTTCTGTTTCGCGAACGACAAGCGTTCGCGGCTTGGCGGCCGTCGTTCGCGGTTCAGGCGGCCAAATGCAAAGGGCCAAACACATTTGTCGGCTTCGCAATCGAGCGCCGTCGATGACGCCGCGCACCGAATGACGAGCCAGACCCCGGCCCGCGAGTGACGCCTTCCGGCGATTTATCGACCGGGCGGCATTCATTCGGCACATACGTTGCTCTACGCGGTGCGAGCGTTGAATTTCCAGACATGCGCGAGCGAAAGCGATGAGAGGGAAATGAAGAGCGCCGGGGGACAAGCGGTGTGCCGTAGTGGACGAACGGGAATTCGTCGGTCGGATATTCTTCGATGCATTTTATGAAAGGTCGAGTCATGATGTCAAAAAGGCGGTTCTGGTTCTCGGTGGCGACGTCGGTGTTTGTGGCGAGTGCGTTTTTCTACCGGTCCATGTCCTTCGCCCAAGATACTAAGTCGCCCGAACCGGCGAAGGCGGCCGACACCACCAAAGCGCCTGACGCAGCGAAACCGGCCGACGCACCGAAGCCGACCGACGTCGCGGCGGCAACGCCCGGCGCTGCCGGCCTATTTCACCGCCACGAATCCCGACGAAAAAGAGCACAAGCCGGCGATCTGGCCCGATCCGACGGGCAGCGCGGCTGGCGTTTGGGCGACTCCTGCATCGGATGGCACCGGGGACGTGCCGAGCAAGATGACCCCGCCCGACCATTTCGATCGGATCGTCCACAACCTGTTTTCGATCAACATGGTCTGGACGTTGATCACCGGCTTCCTGGTGATGTTCATGCAGGCCGGCTTCGCGATGGTCGAAACCGGGCTGTGCCGCGCCAAGAACGCGTCGCACACGTTCAGCATGAACTTCATGATCTATCCGCTCGGCTGCATCGCGTTCTGGGCCTATGGCTTCGCGATCGGCTGGGGCAACTGGTTCAATGGCCCGTGCCGCGCCGGGCTGGTATCCATCGCTCGGCCCGGGCATCTCGATGCTCAACTCGGGCGTCGGCATCGGCCCGAGTCGGACGACAAGACGCACGAGCCGACCGGCGTCTACAAGTACGGCATCATCGGCACGAAGGCGTTCTTCCTGAACGGCGTCGACGACGTCAGCGTCATGGCTCTGTTCTTCTTCATGATGGTGTTCATGGACACGACGGCCACGATTCCCACCGGGGCCATGGCCGAACGCTGGGCTTGGAAGAACTTCTGCCTCTACGGCTTATGGGTTGCGCTGCCCTACTGCATTTACGCCAACTGGGTGTGGGGCGGCGGCTGGCTGGCTCAAGGCGGCAAGAATTGGGGGCTGGGCCACGGGGCGGTCGACTTCGCCGGCTCCGGCGTGGTGCACGGCGATGGGCGGGCTCATCGGCCTGGCCGGCGCGATCGTCATCGGGCCGCGCATCGGCAAGTACATCAACGGCAAGCCGCAGGCGATTCCCGGCCATCAACATTCCGATGGTCGTGCGCGGGACGTTCATCCTGGCCTTCGGTTGGTTCGGCTTCAATCCGGGCTCGACCTTGTCCGGCACCGATCTGCGGATCGCGATCGTCATTGTCAACACGATGCTGGCCAGCGTGACCGGCGCCTTGTCCGCCATGCTGCTACGATGATGCTCCGCGGCAAGAAGCCCGACCCGTCGATGATGTGCAACGGCATGCTGGCCGGGCTGGTGGCGATCACGGCGCCGTGCGCGTTCGTCGACAGCTGGGCGCGCGTGATCATCGGCGCGATCGCCGGCGTGTTGTGCGTCATCAGCGTCACTTTCTTCGACAAGATCGGCGTCGACGATCCGGTCGGAGCCATCTCCGTCCACGGCGTCAACGGCCTGTGGGGCGTGATCTCGGTCGGCATCTTTGCCAACGGGAAAGTACGGCGCCGGTTGGAACGGCGTCGTCCGCAAGGAAATGGTCGAGAAATGTCGGCTGCCGACGGCGTGCGCGGAATTCTCTACGGCGACGCTTCGCAGCTATGGACGCAGGTGATCGACTGCGGCCGTACTTACCGTGTTCGGATTCGTCATGGCGTACGTCTGGTTCAAGATCAGCAACCTGATTACGCCGATCCGCGTAAGCCGCGAGACGGAAATCCAAGGTCTGGACATCCCGGAAATGGGAACCTTGGGTTACCCGGACTTCGAACTCAAAACGCATGCGGTCAGCGAACCAGCGGTCGGATAGGATAGACTCGGGGGAGCGGTTGGGCCGTTGGGATTGCCTTCCCTTCGTGGGAAGCGCGACGACAAACGGCTCAGCCGCTCCGAAGATGCGGAGGCCCCGTCACAATACACGTCGATTTTTGGGAGAACTCCCGTGAAGAAAATTGAAGCCATCATTCGCAACATCAAGCTCGAAGAAGTCAAAGACGCGCCTTACCAAGGCAGGCATTGCCGGAATGACGGTCACCGAGGTGCGCGGCTTCGGCCGGCAAAAAGGACAAACCGAGCAATACCGAGGCGCCGAATACAACGTCGATTTCCTGCCCAAAATCAAAATCGAGACCGTCGTCACCGAGGCCAAGTTCCAGGCCGCCATCGAGGCGATCTTGGATTGCGCGGGGACGGGAAAGGTCGGCGACGGCAAGATATTCGTCTCCGATCTTGCCGACATCATCCGCATCCGCACTCGCGAATCGGGAGAGCAAGCCATTTAGGTTCGAGTGGCGGCGGCAGCGCGCGTGCCGCCCTCGAGCTAATTACGAATGCTCGATTCCAACGCCGGAATCCGTCGTCGGATTCCGTCGCAACCGTCGAGAACGCTTGATGGCAGGTTTCGTGGACTCGTTGTCGCGTGGTCGAGAATTGTCCGCTGGGGATGCGGAATGGATTCCGCAACGATCGAATCGTGCATCCACTCGCAGCAAAACGGCGCACGTCGCCGCGGCGTGTGGCTCGCGCCCTGACTTGATACCTCCGGGGAAAGGGTTCGCACGCCGCGGCGGCCACCTTTTAGCCGACGATCAGACGATTGAATAACATGAGAATGATCGTTGCCATCATTCGGCCCGAAAAACTCGATGCCGTGATCACCGCCCTCGACGAACGCGAGGTGCATCTGATGACGGTCAGCGACGTGCGCGGATGCGGCCGCCAACGAGGCTACCCGGAAACCTACCGCGGCGCCGAGTATAAAACGCGACTCTTGCCCAAGCTCAAGCTCGAGATCGCCGTGAACGAGCATTTCGTCGCGCCGACGGTCGACGCGATCGTGAAGGCCGGCCGCAGCGAAACGACCGGACAAATCGGCGACGGCAAGATTTTCGTCCTCTCGCTCGAAGACTGCGTCCGCATTCGAACCGGCGAGCAAGGAATGGTCGCCATCGGTCCGTAATGCAAGCAAGAAAATGAGGCCCACTTGCGCGACCCCGCCGATCGCCTGGAGGCCGTCGTGCCGGAAACGCACGTCTTTGCCCTGGTGATGTTGTGCGAAGCCGGGTTCCTGGCGGTCCGCGTCTTAAATGGTTATTATCTTCACATAGATGGCTATCTGATGGCCCGCGACAAAAGCACTCTTCCAACGCCGACGGTTTCCGCCGATGTCAACGCTTCAAACGCATTATGATGTGCGATTTCTCCAGGATTCCTAAAAGCAATGGTCGTGGAATCCCGAACTGATACTCCGGCCGAGGATGAGCCGTTGACCGCTGCCGATTCGCCGCTGGAGACATCGCCGGCTGGTTCATCCGCCACCGAGTCATCCGCCACCGAATCATCCACTGCCGAACCGTCGCCCGACGTCATCCTCGTGCCCGGCGTCGAGCCGCCGACCGATACCGAATTGCCGACGCTTCCCGGCGCATCAAGACGCTCCTGATCGGCAAGCCGCGCGATCTGCACGATCATTCGATTTTTCGGCACGTTTCGCTGGTGGCGTTCTTGGCCTGGGTCGGCTTGGGGGCCGACGGATTGTCGTCGTCTTGCTACGGTCCGCCCGAGGCGTTCGAGCATCTGGTCAAGAACGGCGTGGCTCATCATTATCTGGCCGTCTTCTTGGCGCTGGCGACGATTCTGACGGTCTTCGTCATTTCGGCCTGCTATAGCCACATCATCGAGGAGTTCCCCAGCGGCGGCGGCGGCTACCTGGTGGCCTCGAAGCTGCTCGGCCGCCGCGTCGGCGTCGTCTCCGGCTGCGCGCTGCTGGTCGACTATGTGCTGACGATCACGACCTCGATCGCCGCGGCCGGCGACGCTCTGTTCGGCCTGGCGAGTCGTGATTTTGCCGTACTCGGGTTCAGCCACCACGAGACAATGATGGCCGTCGAAGGTGGCACGATTCTGCTGTTGATCGTGCTGAACATGCGCGGCATCAAGGAATCGGTTACGTTTCTGCTGCCGATTTTCTTGATCTTCCTCCTGACGCACATCCTCGTGATCAGCGGCGCGATTGGCCTGCACCTTGGCAACGTCGGCGGCGTCGCCCATGAAATTGCGACGAAGGTGCGCGAGAATGCCCACAATCCGTCGGTCGGCATCTTCGGTATGTTGGGGCTGTTTCTGTACGCCTATTCGATGGGTGCCGGCACGTACACCGGCATCGAAGCCGTTTCGAACAGCATGCCCGTGATGCGCGAGCCGCGCGTCGCACACCGCCAAACGCACCATGCGCTATATGGCCTTCTCGCTGGCGATCACGGCCGGCGGGTTGATGATTGCCTATCTGCTGCTGGACATCCACGCTAGCGCCGAAAGCGGCAAGACGATGAACCAATTGCTGGCCATCAAAGTCGTCGACGACATCGGCCTGCATGGCAATTGGTTCGGCAGCGGCTTCGTGTTGGTCACGATGATCAGCGAAGGCGCGCTATTGTTCGTCGCCGCGCAGGCCGGTTTCATCGACGGGCCGCGCGTGTTGGCCAACATGGCCCACGACTCGTGGGCCCCGCATTGGTTCGCCAACCTTTCCGAGCGACTGGCCACCCACAACGGCATCATGCTGATGGGCCTATCGGCATTGGCGGCGCTGCTCTACTCGCGGCGATGTGACGACGTTGGTCGTGATGTATTCGATCAACGTGTTCCTGACGTTCTCGCTGTCGATGATCGGCATGTGCCGGCATTGGTGGGAACTGCGAAAGGAAAATCCGATCTGGCGGCGGCGGCTGGCGCTGTTTCTCGTCGGCGCGGCGATGTGCATTTTCATTCTCTGCGTCACGGTCTAGCGAGAAATTCGCCGAAGGTGGCTGGGTCACGCTGGCCGTCACGGCCGTCTGCGTGCTGGTTTGCTTCTGGATCAACCACTACTATCGCGGCGTCGTGGCTCGGCTGCAGCGGCTCGACGAAACGCTCAGTTCCGTGGCCACGCTCGAAGCAGCCGTCCAAGCTTCCCGATCTCGATCCCAACCTTCCCACCGCCGCCATTCTGGTCGGCGGCTACAGCGGGCTTGGCGTACACACGCTGCTGAACGCCGTCCGCTTCGCGCCGAATCATTTCCGCAACATGATTTTCCTGTCGGTCGGCGGTGGTCGATCGCGGCAATTTCAAGGGGGCCGACGCGGTCGACGATTTGCATCGCCACACGGAGGAAACGCTCGCTAAATACGTCGACCTGGCCCATTCGCTTGGCTTGCCTTCGACCTCGTACATGGCCATCGGCACCGACCCGGTCGAGGAGCTCGAGCATCTCTGCAAGACGATCGCCAAAAAATATCCGAAGGTGATCGTGTTCGCCGGCCAACTCGTCTTCCAGCGCGACACCTGGTTCCAGCGGCTGCTGCACAACCAAACCGCCTACTCCCTGCAGCGGCGGCTGCAATGGGACGGCCTGCCGATGGTGATTCTGCCGACTCGGGTCAAATAGGATTCAAGCGACTATCGAACGGCGGTCTGACAGGCTGCCGCTGTGCCTTTTGCCGCACCGCTAATCTCACCGTCCGACCGCGTTGGCTTTGGGCAGATTCTTGAGGGCATCAACTACGTTGGCCGGCGCCGCCGAATCGGCGATGGGATCGAGTTTGCCTTTGCCTCCTTCGCCGTGGATCGGTTTGCCATATCGCGGCTCCAGCTTGGCGAACGTTGCGTTCAATTCCGCTTCGCTTCCGGCGGCGAGAAAATAGGCTTCGTGCAATTGGCCCCAAATGCCGTCGCCGCCCGCGCGGCGGAGGCATTTCAGGTTGCCCGCGCTCGTGCCAAGCCATAGCCGGTAGATCGCCACTTTCGGCGCGTCGCGATCTTGGCCGCTGAAGTTTTCCAGAAACGAATTCAGCCCGCCGCCGATCGTGGCGACGCTCTTCTTATCGCCGTTGGGGCAGGTGATCGTCGCGCTGTGCAGCCATTTCTTCTGCGACGGGTCGAAGATGTAGTAGCGAGCATCGGTCGTGTCGGCTTTCTTGCCGGGCGTTTTTTGCACGAAAAACTGAAACGTTTCGTCGAGCTTCCAAGGCCAGAGCATGTGCGTATGCGCGCCGGTTCCCTCGCCGCCGAAGCGATTGAAGATCGTCTTGGCGTCAGCCGCCGTCACGGCGGGATGCAAATCGGGCGTCGTGTCCCAAATGGAGAAGATCGTCCGCTTCTCCGTCGGGCTGTTGTGCTGAATGCCGCAATACCCGCCGGCCGGTTCGCCCGGATGCCAGTTGGCTCCGCAATAATAAATGCCCGGATGCGTCGCCAAGACGGTGATTTCGCCGTAAGCGCAAGTGGCGTCGCGCTGGCCGTTCAGATTCCACCATAAATGTTGAGCTTGGGCGTTTCCCGCCGACAAGATGCAACCCAGGCCAAACAAGACGGCAACAATTTTCGAGCGAATCATCGGAAAACTTTCTGTGTTTGGAGAATGCCGGACCGTTGGCGGAGAGGAGTTTTCGCCTTATCATTTACGCGACTGAGGATGCAAGTCACCGAATCTATTCCCACCGCTCCCGATTGAAAATCCCAGACATCGATCGAAAGGAAGAACCATGAGCGACGACTTGTTGAGCATGTTGCCGAAGATTGAGTTTAGCCGACGGGGATTTGTCGTCACAACTCTGGCCGCCGGATTTGCCGCCGCCATTCAGCCCGTCTCGGCCGAAACGATCACAACCGACACCAGCGGCCTCGAAGCCGGCGAAGTGAAGATTCCCGTCAAAGATGGCGAGATTCCGGCTTATCGCGCGATGCCGGCCGACGGCGGGCCGTTTCCCCTCGTGCTGGTCGTGCAAGAGATTTTCGGCGTGCATGAACATATCAAAGACATCTGCCGCCGCTTCGCCAAACTCGGCTACATGGCGATCGCGACCGAGTTGTACGCTCGGCAAGGCGATGTCTCGAAGATCAAAGACATCAGCGAAGTCATCTCGAAAGTGGTCTCGAAAGTGCCCGACGCCCAAGTGATGAGCGATCTCGATGCGACGGTCGCATGGGCAAAGAAATCCGGCAAGGCGAACCTCGACAAGCTGAGCATCACCGGCTTCTGCTGGGGCGGACGAATCGTGTGGCTTTATGCGGCCCACAATCCGAAGTTGAAAGCCGGCGTCGCCTGGTATGGGCGATTGGTCGGCCAACCCGACAAATTGCATCCCAAGAATCCGATCGATCTGGTTGCGGAGCTCAAGGCCCCGATTCTCGGTCTCTACGGCGGCGCCGACACCGGCATCACCGCGGCAAACATCGAGCAAATGCGCAAGGCACTCAAGGAAGCGAAGCAGGACGACGAGATCGTCGTCTATCCCGGCGTGCCGCATGCCTTCAACGCCGACTACCGCCCGAGCTACCGCAAAGAAGCGGCCGAAGACGGTTGGAAGCGTCTGCAAGCGTTTTTCAAGAAGAACGGCGCGGCACCGGCGTCGTAAGATCATCGAAAGGCAATTTCCATCATGCAATTCGTCAACCTCGGATCGACTGGGCTGAAGGTCTGCGCGGCTCTGCCTCGGCTGCATGACCTACGGCTCCAAGAAATGGCGCGAATGGGTGCTGGAGGAAGAGGCCAGCCAGCCGTTCTTTCGCCGCGCGATCGAGGCCGGCATCAATTTCTTCGACACCGCCGATATGTATTCGCTCGGCGTCAGCGAGGAAATTCTCGGCCGGGCGTTGAAGACATTCGGCCTGGCGCGAGATCGGGCCGTCATCGCCACGAAGGTGTTCAACGCGATGGGCGACGATCCGAATCAGCGCGGCCTGTCGCGAAAACATATTCGTCATTCGATCGACGAAAGCCTGCGGCGATTGGGAACCGATTACGTCGATCTCTATCAGATTCATCGCTTCGACCCGGAAACGCCGATCGAGGAAACGCTCGATGCGCTCGACGACTTGGTGCGCCGGCAAGGCACTCTATATCGGCGCTTCGTCGATGTTTGCCTGGCAATTCGCGAACATGCTTGCACGCGTCCGACCGGCTCGGCCTGAGCCGATTCGTCACGATGCAGAATCACTACAATCTCGTCTATCGCGAAGAGGAGCGCGAGATGATTCCGCTCTGTCGATCCGAGGGAATCGGACTCATCCCCTGGAGCCCGCTGGCGCGCGGTTTCCTGGCCGGCAACCGCCAGGTGGCCAACAAAGGCTACGGCGAAACGTCGCGAGCCAAAACCGATGAATACGCTCACAAGCTCTATTTCCAAGAATCGGATTTCGCGATCGTCGATCGAGTGAGCGAGTTGGCCGTCGCGCGCACGGCGTGTCGAACGCCCAAATCGCGCTCGCCTGGGTGCTGCACCAACCCGGCGTCACGGCCCCGATCATCGGCGCCAGCAAGCCGCACCATCTCGAAGAAGCCCTGAAAGCGCTCGAGCTGCAACTTTCCGCGGAAGAACTCAATACACTCGCCGAACTCTATAAGCCACACCCGGTCCTCGGCCATTCCTAACCCATCTATCCCCTCTCCCTAACCCTCGCCCTCTCCGTCGATGATCAACCGTCTGAGCATTGTCGGCTGGAGCCTCGTGCTGATCGGTATCTTGGTCATCGTCGCGCAAATGGCCAATGGCAACAGGCCGGAATGGCTGTTCAATATCGGCCTGACATTCGTGATCGCGGGCTACGTGCTGCGGTTGTATGGAAAATTCAATCGCGGCAAGAAATAACGATGCGGCAAGAAATAGCGATCTGGCTTTTCGCATTTGCCGCCGTTTGGTTGCTATCAGATGCGGGTCTGTTAAACTTTTAACTGCCCCTCCGCCACAACCTTCAAAACACCGTTTCACCAAAGGTTCAGCCATGCGCCTGAAACATCGCCGCGCGATTGTCGGCGGCCTGATCGTCGTCGGACTTTGTTGCACGATTGCCGCGGCGCGGGCGGCCACTGTGGATACCTCGGCCAAGCCCGCCAATGCAACTCCGCCGGACAAGGCACCGACTCCCGCGCCCGATCCGGGCCACTCTCACCACGGCGAAGCGTTCGACGAAGGTCCGCGGCAACAGGCCTATCTGATGGCCGGCATGCCCAAGATCGATTTTCCGGTCACCACCAAATCGCACGAGGCCCAGGCGTTCTTCAATCAGGGCGTCGGCCAGTTGCACGGCTTCTGGTATTTCGAGGCCGAACGGTCGTTCCGCCAGGTCGCGGCCATCGATCCGGATTGCGCGCATGGCCTATTGGGGCATGGCGATGGCCAACACGAACAATGACAAGCGGGCCAAGGAGTTCATCGCCAAGGCCGTCGAACGGAAGGCCGCCGCCAGCCCGCGCGAAGGGGCGTGGATCGACTCGCTCTGCCGCCTATTACGCCGCGCGCCGACAACACCGAGCGCCGCGGCAATACGTCCGCAATCTCGAAGCGATCGTGCAAGACAATCCCAACGACATCGAGGCCAAGGCCTTTCTGGCCCTGCAAATCTGGATCGAACGCCGATTGGATGACCGAAGGCCCCGAAGCGAATTGCCGATCTCCAGCCATCAGGCGGTCGATGCGTTGCTGGATCAGGTGTTCGCCGTCGAGCCGATGCACCCGGCCCATCATTATCGCATTCATCTCTGGGACGACGAAAAGCCGGCCGGGCGCTCGAATCGGCCGCGTCTTTGCGGCCAGTCGGCGCCCGGCATCGCCCACATGTGGCACATGCCGGGCCACATCTACTCCGACCTGCACCGCTACGCCGACGCGGCCTGGCAGCAGGAAGCCTCGGCCCGAGTCGATCATGCCCACATGATTCGCGACGGCGTGCTGCCCGACCAGATTTACAACTATGCCCACAACAACGAATGGCTGATTCGCGACCTGGCATCTGGTCGGCCGCGTTCACGACGCGATCGATCTGGCCGAAGAACATGATCGACCTGCCGCGGCATCCGAAGTACAACCTGCCCGACCGTCACGGCAGCAGCTCGAATTTCGGCCGTGAGCGGCTCGTCGAGCACGCTCGTTCAATACGAGCGATGGAGCGATTTGGTCTCTCATTTGCGTCGCCTTATTTGCCGCCGCTGAACACGCCGGACGACAAGATTCAGCGCGCCCGGCTATTCGGCCACGCCAACGCCGAATTGGGCCATGTCGACGAGGCCCAAAAACATCTGGCCACGCTAGAAACCATGCTCAGCGTGGAACGGACCGTGCGCTACAAATTCGCCGACGAGGCGGAAGTGAAAGCCCGAGCCGCCAAAAAGAGCGAGGACGAAATTGCGAAGCTAATGGCCGACGCTCTCAAGGCGCGCTCGCCGCGAATTCAATCGCTCGAACGGGCAATCGCCGAACTGAAAGGTTTTCAGGCGCTCGTGGCTGGAAATCGAGCCGTCGCGAAAGTCGAGTTCGACAAACTGAAAGACACCGACGAAATCCGTCGCGATCAATTGGCGCAAGTTTACTTGCGGCTCGGCGACAACGCCGAAGCCGAGAAGCTTGCCCGACAGGCCGCGAACGATGCTCCCGACCAGGTCTATCCGCTGGCGACGCTGGTGGCCGTGTTGTCGGCCGCCGGGAAGAAGCCGGAAGCCGCAAGCCGAATTCGAAAAACTTCGCCCGCTCGCCGGCCGCGCCGATCTCGATCAGCCGGTGTTCGAGCGGCTCAAACCGATCGCCAAGGAGTTCAAACTGCCCGATGATTGGCGCACGCCGCAATCGCCGGGCGACGTCGGCAAGCGGCCCGATTTGGCCACGCTCGGACCGCTCTGCTGGCATCCGTCGCCGGCCCCGGCCTGGTCGCTGCCGCAGCCCGACGGCATTCCGATTTCGCTCGAGCAATACCACTGCAAGCCGGTGCTGGTGTTGTTCTATCTCGGCTCCGGCTGTTTGCATTGCGTCGAGCAGCTCAAGAAATTTTCGCCGATGGTGAGCGATTTTTCGCGGGAAGGAATTTCGATTGTCGCAATCAGCAGCGAACCGATGGATTCACTGAAGCATTCTTTGACGACGCTGAAAGGAAACGAAACGATCAACTTCCCGCTCGCCTGCGACGCCGATCAAAAAGTCTTCCGCGCCTATCGTGCCTATGACGATTTTGAAAACATGCCGCTGCACGGCGCCTTCCTCATCGACGCCGCCGGCCTCGTCCGCTGGCACGACATCGGCTACGAACCGTTCATGGACGCGAAGTTCGTGCTGGAAGAATCACGACGGCTGCTGCATCGTTAATCGCTTGACTTGCCGACGCCGGCCATTGAAACTAACGGCTTCCGCGGCGAAACTAACGGAACGGCTTCCGTCGCGCCTCGTCAATCTCTTGTCTTTTCGATCCACTATCCATTATGCCGATTGCCATTATTTGCCCCGGCTGCCATAGCCGCTTTCAAGTCAGCGAGAAATTTGGCGGGAAGCAAGGGCCTTGCCCGAAGTGCAAGACGCTCATCAACATTCCCAAGGCCTCGGAGCAGGTCAAGATCGCCGAGCCCGAGAACTATGGCGGCGCCAAAGACACCAAGGGCAAGCTGGTTCTCAAGCCGATCGAACGCGAGGAAACCAAGCTCAGTCCGAATGTGGCGGTGGCCATCGGGGCGGCTTGCGTCGTGACGCTGGGGCTGGCTTGGATGGTCGGCCGGGCGGCTCCGCAAGTCGAGGCGGAGCCGGGAGTCACCGCGCATGGTCCGGATATTTCGCCGATGATCTTGGGAATCGGGGCCGTGCTGCTCGCGCCGGCGCTGGTGCTGGCCGGCTATTCTTTCTTGCGCGACGACGAACTCGAGCCGTATCGCGGGCAGGCGCTGTGGATTCGGGCCGCGATTTGCTCCGTGGCGTATGCGGCGCTGTGGGGAGCTTATTACTTTCTCAACAGTAAGGGATATTCGACCGGCCCACAGTTTTGGCTTTTCGCGGGGCCGGCATTCTTCGCCGTTGGCGGTGGAGCGGCGCTTGCGACGCTCGATCTTGAATTCACGACGGCTGTGCTGCACTACGCCTTTTATCTTGGCGTCACGATTTTATTGCGACTGGTGATGGGATTGCCGCCCGTGTGAGACGGTCCTGTTGGAGTTCACGCTTTAGCGTGTTGCAAGCCAGCACGCTGAAGCGTGAACTCCAACATTTGTTGCGGTTCGGCCGCGCTGTGGCGTTCCGTGCGCCGCCGCTACTTGGTCACGTCGCCGGGGATCGTTTCGCAGCCGTCGCGCGAGGCCAGCGACGACAGAATCTTCGCTTCGACCGTGTCGGCGATGAAATGAACCGACGCGTCGCAGAACAGAACCGTCGCGCCGCCGATATGCGGAGAGAATAACTGCCGGCCGCCGGGCACGTATTCATTGGTGTCGGTGCCGCCCGACGCCAGGTCGGTCTGGTTCATGTAGTTGATCGGCTCGTTGACGGCCATTAGTCCGGCCCCCTCGGCCCAGGTGCCGCGGTCGTGCCAGGTGTTGCTGGTGTCGATCGAGGCTCCTCGGCCGCTCGATTCTCCGCAGAGCAAGGTTTTCGACAGGCCGTCGGTGATCATTTGGACGGTGATGCGCCGCGCTTCGACCGCAGAGCCGGCGATCTCATTGAGCACGCCGTCGTTGATGGGATAGTAAAACCCGGCGGGATTCTTCACCTGATTGGCCTGATAGGCGGGCCCCTTGCAGCCGTTGTAATCCGTGCAAGCCATGCCGCCGCCGTTGGCAATGGTCATCCCGTTCGACGCGGGAAAGAGATAAATCTTGTGCGCGACCGGGTCGCGCGTTGTTTGCACGATGCTGATGCTAGGGCAGATCAACGAGGGAATCATGACTTCCGCGGCTGGCTGATTGATGGGGTTATGCACGTCGAGCGTCAGATTGAATCCCTGCAGCGTGTTTTTTTCTTCCAAATAGGGAAGCAGATAAACCATGTACGAAAACTTGTGCTGCTGATTTAGGGGCGTCATCTGGCCGGGCGGAAACGTCCGGTAGCCAGAGACGAAATTCTGCGCCGCAAGGCCGATTTGCCGCATGTTGTTGCCGCAGGTGACTCGGCGAGCCGACTCGCGAGCCGCCTGCACCGCAGGCAACAAGAGCGCAATCAAAATGCCGATGATCGAAATCACCACCAGCAATTCGACGAGCGTAAAAGCCGCGTGCTTGCGCTTCATGCACTTTTCCCCATGGTTGCGCATCATGCTTTCCTCGGCTTCGCACAACTTCGCATACCACCTCGTTGAATCACGATTCTTGATGATGGATGCTCGCACGGCGGCGCTCTGACGCCCAACGCAACCAGCGCGAGCGACCCCAGCCCGATCAATATCAGACTCGAGGGCTCAGGCACGGCGGTGGCCCCGCTGCCCAATCCGCCGGCGGGTGAAAATACTGGCTCGGCGCCAACCGGGGAACTGGATGCAGCGGCAAATGCGTTACCGTCAACTGCCAGCAGGCCGGAATTGGATTCAGCGATCGGCGAGGGACCAGTTGACGACCAAATTGACGGCGAAGGAATCGCGGCGAGGATGCGGTTCTCCAACAGGCTCACGTCCAAGCCAGGGTCGGACGTCCCCAGCCGCTCGATCGCGGCGAGACGATTTTCCAATTGCTGGCCCTTCGCGCTAGTGATCGAGCCCGCGGCGATGGCGGCTTGGATCGCCGTCAACGGACCGCTTGGATCGGCAATGTTCGCGGCGACGGCGCTGCTGCCGGCGACAACGTTGCTCGCGGCCGCCGTCGAGCCGCCCACCGCGCCGTCCATTTGACTACTTGTGGCTGAAGGGGCGATCGTGACCGTCGCCCCGGCTCCTACGGTTAGCGTGTTTTGCAGGATCTGCGCCGCCGTCAAGCTGGCACTGGGACCGGCGACCGTGTCGCCGCTGTAGGTCGTGCTGCCGTCGGGGTTGGTCGTGCTGGTTCCGCTCACGACGCCGACGATTTGATTGGAGCCAGTGACTTGCACGCCGCCGACGCCAGGACCAGTGGCCGAAGCGTTGTTCATGACATTCACCGCGCTGGTCAGAGCGGACGAAGTGCCGGCCAATTGCAGCGTGGCCCCGGTGGCAACCGTGATCGACACGGGCACCGTGCCGGTTGCAGGAGTATTGGTGTTGTTGTTGAGCTTCAACGTGCTGCCGGCGTTCACAACGACTGAGCCGCCATTCAGAATCGGCTGGCCGTTGATCGTCACGGAACTGCCGTTGCTCATCTGCACCTGCGCCGTCCAACAGCAACGAGCCATTGATCACGGTGCTTCCGCCACCGCTCAGCGACAATTGACCGCCCAGCAAATCGACCGAGCCGTTGAATGTCGCCGTGGTTCCGCTGGCGGCGTTGATCGCGTTGTACGACACGAGATCGAGTTGTCCGGTGGCGTAGAACAAGGCGTAGTTGGGCTCGCTGGTGACGGTCGCGAACGTGCCCGTCGGAGTGCCGTTGTAGGCGATCAATTCCTCGAGGTCGCCCGACGGCGACCCGGCAATGTTGAGCGTGCCGCCGAAGCTGGCAGCGCCGGTGCTGGTGACCAGGTTGCCGAGCGCGATGTTGAGCGTGCCGCCGCTGCCGACGGTGAGCGCGCCGATGGAGAGGGCGTGGTCCGACAGGTCGAGAACGCCGCCAGTGACGTTGACGGGTCCGGTTCCCAGCGTGCCATTGAGCGTGGTCGCCAGTGTTCCGCCCATTATCGTCGTGCCGCCGAAGTAAGTGTTCGCGCTGCTCAGTGAAAGGTATGCGGCAGGGTTGCCGCTGCCGGCCGGAGCGCCGTTATAAATGAGGCTCCCGCTGCCGGTGATGATCGACTGCGAGCCGGCGACTGGCGGAGTCATCCCGTCGTCGTTGAGGCTGCTCCCATAGTCGGCCATGCCGCTGAAGTCGGTTTCGTTGATCGTCAACGCCGTGCCGTTGAGTTGGATCGTTTGCGTAACAGGCAGCATCGTCGTCGGAGTGCCGTACGAGCTGCTGAGATTCTTGATCGATTGGGAATTGTTGTTGAACACCAAGATCGGGCTTTGGCTTGCGGACTGCCCCATCGTCAAACTGCCGGTGCCGATCGAGGAACCCGGTTGAACGATGACTTGACCTCCCTCGATCGTCGTGCCGCCCGTCCAGCCCGAGTTGTTTCCGGCGAAGATCACTTGCGAAAAATTATCCGTATCCGAGCCGCCTTGCAGATGCAAGCCGGCCGAACCGGAAATCGGGCCATCAAACTGCAGAACCGTGCTTTTCGTGCCGCTGCCGTCGCTCAGGTTGATTTCCACATGACCGGTCGGCGTGGCCATGCCATTCACCATGACCGAGCTTCCCAAGACAAAATCGACGTTGGAATTGAATTCGACCGTGGATTTGCCTCCGATCGACAGCGCTTCCGTGGCGACGCCGGTCTTCGAGCCACCGGCCCGGAGCCATAGAGCGTGATTGTTTGCGTGCCGGAAGTCGGTCCATACACGCCCGTGTTGGGAGTGATGCTCAATTGGCTTCCGGGGTTGACCGTGATGTTGCCGGTGGTCATGGCCAGTTGGGCCTTGTTCGTTTGTTGAACGGCGATGACCACGACTTGCCCGTTCGTGTCCGCGGGATCGCCAATGGTCCAGGCGCCGGTCAACGTCGGAGTCGTTCCACTCGGGACGCCGTTGAATTGGAACGCCCTGGCCGGGAGGCACGGGCGTGGTTTGATTGTTGTCTCCTTGGCCGAGGAAGATCGTCGCATCGCCGTTATCCGTGACCGCCCCGAACGTCAGGCCAGTGGCAGCGCCCGTGGGGTTCCCGGGATACAAGCCATTGTCGGCGATCGTTTGAATCGTGATCGTGCCGCTTGTCGGGGCGAACGTGGTATTCCCCAGCGTGACATTGGATCTTCCATTCAAGCCACCGCCATCGGCACTGTTGACGATCGAGATCGTGCTGCTGGCCGTGCTACTGCCGGGATCGATCGTAGTCGTGCTGTTCAATCCGGGATTGAGCGGGCCGCCGGGCCCGGTGTTGTGCAGCGCGATGTTGACGTTGCCGTAGAGGTTCAGATTGGGAGGCGTGATGCTGGCTCCGGAGTCGCTGGCGGCGGCGATTATCAACGTGGTTGTCGATGGACTGCCGAGGGTGCCAAGCGTGAGAGAGTTACCGCCCAAGAATGTGCTGGGATTTGAATTCACATCGGTTTCGTCGCCTACCTGAAGCGCACCGGCCGCGATCACGATCGAGCCCGAGCCTGTGTAGGCGTTGGTGTCGATCCGCAGTCTGCCGGGGCCGTTCTTGGTGAGAACCGCGCCTGAGGCCAAGGTGGCGCCGCCGGCGAACGAAATGATGCTGGCCGGCGCGGCGTCGAGTATCGTGCCGCCATTGGCCGTCACATTCAGAGCGCCGCCGAACGCAACGCCGGAGTTCGGGGTCGTTCGCAACGTGCCGCCGTTCAACGTCAGTCCGGCGCTAGTGCCGCCGATATTCCCGTTGTTGGCGAGGCTCAGCGTGGTGTTGCCGCTGACCGTCGTGCCGCCGTTGTAGGAATTATTGCCGGTCAACTGGACGACCGGCGAGCCCGTGCCAGCGCTGTTCTGAATGACGACTTGCCCGCCGCCGGAGATCGTGCCGCCATAGATGCCGGAAGTCGTTTGGTCGAACACGAGGATGCTGTTGTTGTTGATATTGGCGGCGGTCAGGCTGGCGGTGGTTCCTTGCAGGGTGCCGAGCGTGACGGTCGCGCTGTTGGCCGTGCCGAAAGTGGAACTCGTGCTGCCGAGCACCAACGTGCCCGCGCCGATTTTCGTCAACGGAGAATCAATGGGAGCATTGATCGTGGCGGTCGTCCCGCTATTGGTGACTTGCACGGTAAGCGAGGAAAACCCGTTGGTTGCGGTAAGCGCGCTGGCGCCGCCAATCGTGTAACCATCCACGTCGAACTGAATCAGTGGGGTGGCAATGGCTCCGGTGAGCGCGACGGTTCCAGAGCCGGTGGTGAAATCGGCGCCGCTGGCCGAGTCCCAAGCGCCGCCGCTCCAACTGGTTCCTCCGCTCGGCGCCCAATTGCCCGTGCCGCCGACCCAATTAAGAAACGGAGGCGGAGAACCGGGGTTATAAGTCAGCACGAGATCACCCGACAAAGGTCCCGAGCTTGGATTGCTGATGGTAAAATTCGAGAACAAATTGCCGGCGGTGAAATTCGTGGCCACGACGTTGAAATCGCCGGGCGAGAATCCCGACACCGTGCCCGCCCCCACCACGAGCGGCCAGCTTTGCTGACTCGTATTGGTGAAATTCGTCAATGCGAGCGATGCGATATTGACGGTCACCTGGCTGCTCGACGAGACGCTTGAGTCTAGCGTCAAACCGCCGGCGGAAGTGACGGTGTCGAATCCGATGCCGGCGCTGCCGGTCGCGTCGCTGATCTTCCAGTCGTAAACGCTCCCGCCAAACAGCGTGAGACTGCCGACGCTCGAATTGCCGATTTGCGTCGAGCTTCCCGGAGCAATGACGCCCGTCGATTTAATCGTGACCGAACCCTGTGCATCGCCGCTTCCGGCGAGCGTACCGTTCGAGCTAACGGTTACGGTGCTCGCGGCCGACAGCGAGCCGGTCGAAGCCAAGGAAAGCGTGCCAAGCGAAGCGCCGGTGAGCGTGCCACCGGTAACGGTCGTCGGGCCCGTGTACGTGTTTTGGCCAGCAAGAATTTGCGTTCCAAGTCCGGCCTTCGTCAACGACAACTGCCCTCCCGAGCCGTCTTCCAGCACTCCGTAGAACGCGGTGACGGGCGTCGTGTTCGCGTTCGCCGTCGTCAGGCTGCCGATCGTGAGAGTACGCGCCGATGCCGCCTGCCGGGTTGTTGGGATTCGTCATGACGATATCAGCCGAACCGCCCGTGCCGAACGAGATTGTCGCACCGCCGCTCGTGGTCACCGTGCCCGTCGCGCCCGGCGCTCGACATCGTGGGCAGCGGGCCGCTCGCACTGGCCAGCGAATTGATCGTGTTGTTGTAGTTGCCCAGATCAAGCGTCCCATAAACGGTGTAGTTCGAGTTTGGGCTGAAGCTCTGCGTGGATGCGGCCGCCAAAGTGCAGGTCGCGTTGTTGTTGCTCGCGTTCGCCGGGTCGCCGACAATCGTGGGCCCGGCATATTTGGAGGGATTGACGGGCGCGTTGCTGCTGTTCGATGCGCCAAGGTACGTCGTGCCCGAACCGGCGCGGGTCAGACCGAGATTGTTGTTCGACGCGGGAACATTCAAGCCTGAACCGAAGCCCGAGCCCGCCGGAACGACGCCGATCCCGCCTGTATACCAGTTGACCGTCGATCCGGTGATCGTCAAGATGGGCGTTGTCGCGCTGGTGCTCGAGTTCGAAACACCAGCCACCACGGAACTCGGGCTCACGTCCGACTGCAGCGAAGCGATCGTTTGGCTAAAGCCGTTGAGGTCGATAGCGCCGATCGTGTTGGCCAGCGGCGCGACATCATGCGGAGAGGAATGGCCGAAAACCACCGTCGTGCTGGCGGGGAGAGCATTGGCGACCGTCAATTGCAGCACGCCCTTTTGCGAGCTATTGACGATCGTCTTGCCGCTGTACTGCATGACGTTGCTGAATTCCGTGAGCCCGGCGCCGCCAGACCCCTCGACCAAATCGTTGCCGATCAGCACGTCGCCGACGCCCGTGCCGGTGCCGAGGCCGAGCGGGTCGCCGATGACGCCGGTGTAGATGACCGTCGTGCTTCCATTCGTCGGCTTCGTTCCTCCGATCGCCGTGACGAAATCTCCGTTCGTGGGCGTCAGGCTGCCGGCGTTCAAGATGAGGTTGTTGGGCACGGTCAGCGTGAAAGCGTTCAGGCTCCCTTCGTTGGAAATGATGGCTCCGTTGGCAAACACCGAGATCGGTCCGGCGCCGCGCCAGTGCCGCTCGCGCCGGCCAGATTGAAGTTCAAACGGATCGTGCCCGACGCGGTCGCCAGCGACGTGTCGTAGCTTAGGGTTGCAGAAGCGGCGTACAACGCGATGCCGGTAGGAAACGAGTTTTGCGAAACCGTGCTGACAACTTCGCCCGATGTCGCATAGCCAAAAGAGACAGCCGATTTGGAAGGAAACGGGTCAAGGTTGTCGATCACCAACGGCGAATTGGTCGCGTTTGGCGTCACGGCGATGGTTTCATAAAGACGTGCAATGCTCGATTTGACGCCTGTGTTCGCGTCCGATCCCGCATAGATCGTCGGGCTTACACCGCTCGGGGACATGAACGTGAGCGTGGCGGTTGGCGCGCCGCCGCTGTAACCTCCAACCGGACCGAGGTCGGAGTTGCCGGCAGTGCCCGCGGAGTTCGACACGAACTTCAGCGTTTGCAGCGTAAAGGAGGGCGCATTGACGCCGAAGCCGGCTGTCGTCGGGTTAATGATTTCGAGGTACTGGGAGGCGATATTAACCGTGCTGCTCGAGCCACCCAGATTCAACTGCTGCGACCAAGGGGCAGTCGCGGTGACGGCGGACGAGTAATTCGTAATCACCAGCGGATTCGAGCCCGTCGTGGCGACATTCTGATTGATCGTGGCGATCAGACCGGTTGTCGTTGACCCGTTCGGCAGGCCGACGTTGATCGACGGGTTCACGCTGTTCGGGCCGTTGAGCGTCAGGGTCGTGGCGCTCGAACCGGAAAGTGTCACGTTATTGAGCGCTCCCGAATTGAACGTCAAGTTCTGCAGGGACATGGAGGGAGCGCTAACGGTAAACGTGCTCGGCGTTCCCGTCTTGCTCGCGATAGCATTGCCGATGATCGAGAGGCTGCCCGAATCAACGGTCAGCGAACCGCCGAAGTTCAACTGCGTGTTGACCGCCGCGGCGCCGCTCGCCGTGTCGGTTAACACCAGCGGGGCCGACGACGAAGTGGCTTCGACATTGGCGTTGATCGTGTCGGTAAAAGCCGCGTTGCCGCTCCCCACATTGATCGCCGGCGCGGAGCCGGCGATATTGATTTGAAAGTTGCTCGGATTGGGATTCGGCGCGGCAAGGATGTAGCCGGAGGTGTTGAAGTCGATCGTGCCCGGATTGACGGTGGCTCCCAAAGTGACCGTTCCGGCAGTGGCGCCGCTGAATATGGCCGTGCTGTCGTCGGTCGGACTGTCGTCCGACCAGCCGGCCAACGGCAAAGAGCCGGTCAATGGAGAATTCCAGTTGGCCGTCAAGTCGTCCCAGGCGCCGTCGGACAAATTCCAGTAATAACTCGTTGCAGCCGCCGAAGACGTTCTCGCTGCGAATGTCGTGCAGCAAACCAAAACCGCCATGAATAGAGTGCCGCGAAGTTCTCGACAACCTGCAAGCATGAGCAGACTCCCAGTTCTTTGGTTCAATCCTCGGACGGCCGATGCCTGCCAATTACGGAAGTCGCGTCCTTAGCGCTTCCCGTAAGTACTCTGTCCGCGCCGCCTATCGCCGCACGGTCTCAAGATTTGTTGGGAATCGTTGTAAACCATCGTCGTTAGAGTTTCATAAGCGGTATACGAGACGAACATAAGGCGTTTGTTAAAACTCGATGATCGCACTATGAGTCTGCGAAGATTCGTGCGATGGTTCCGGCCTATAGCGGCATTTGTGAAAACTCCGATTACCCCCGACGCGCGATCGGTTTTCAGCTGCTTCCAATAGCGGGCCTCTCATCCCAGAATCTGCTACACTGCCGTTCTGCGTTGAATAGGTCATCTGGTCAAACCCCGAGACACCGCCCGCAACGATGTCCGCGATTCGTGAACTGCCTGAGATTGCCGGGCTGAATTCCCGGCGGAGCATGGTGCGGATTCCGCCCGAAGTGGATGTGCCGCTGACGCCGCGCGTCCGCCGTCTCATCGACACGCCGGCCTTTCGCCGCCTGGCGCGGATCAGCCAGTTGGGTCTGGTGTCGCTCGTCTATCCGGCGGCCATCCACACCCGGCTCGAGCATTCGCTGGGCGTGTACCGGCTGGCGTTGCTCTATTTGCAGCAGCTTTCCCACGACCCGCGCTTCGCCGCCGCGATTGGCCCGGCCGATGCCGAACTTTTTCTGGCGGGCGCTTGCTGCACGACGTCGGCCACTGGCCCTTCTGCCACGCAATCGAAGACATCCGGCTGAGCGGCGTCCCATGCCATGAACAGTTGGCCAAGAGTTTTTTGGCCGAGAGCGAAATTACCGATTTACTGCGAACCGATTGGCGCATCGATCCGCAAGAATTGATCGGCCTGCTGTCGCAACCGGCGAGCGATACGCGCGGCCGAATTCTGCACAGCATGCTCTCCGGACCGATCGACGTCGACAAAATGGACTACCTTGCACGGGATAGCCTTCATGCCGGTGTGCCTTACGGCCGCAATTTCGATCAGCAGCGGCTGATCGGCAGCCTGTGTCTGAACGAGCGCCGGCGACGGCCTGGCCATCACCGATAAAGGCAAAACCGCCGCCGAGATGATGGTCTTCGCCCGCTATGTGATGTTCAGCGAAGTCTATTGGCACCACGGCGTTCGCGCGGCGACGGCCATGCTGCAACGTGCGTTCTACATATTGCACGGCCAACTCGATTTGGACCGGCTGTTTCGCTTGACCGAAGCAGCGTGGATCGTGGAAATTCAGCGGGCCGCCGCTGATTCCTCGCTCGGCACGTCACCAGCTTCTGAATTGCTCGACGGCCTGTTCGGCCCGGCCCGGCGGCTGTACAAACGGCTGGCTCACTTTAGTTTCTTCGAACAGCCGGACATTTATCGCCGCATCGCGCGGCAGCCGTATCCTTGGTTGGCGGCTTGCTCCGAGCATTTGGCGGCGTTGGCGGCCACGGCATTGGGAGAACTGATCGCTCCGCACGAGATTCTGTTCGACGCGCCGCCTGTCGAACGCGAGGTCGAATTCAACGTCGAAATCCATTTCGCCAAAGAGGATCGCTACCGCCGGCTCGAAGTTGTGTCGCCAGTGGTGCGAACGCTGGCGAAAGAGCAATTCGACGACTACGTGAAGCAAGTGCGGCTGTTTGGCCATCCGCGCGTGGCCGGGAAATTGAAGCGGCTGAATAGGCTTTCGGAGCTGGTGGTGGCGGCGATTGAGCGGATGGAACGGGGTGATCGGCACTAGCGATTTACCCCGCGTCGGGTTACGATTTTGGAACCGGCTTTTGCCTTCTTTCCTTCCAACCTCACTGGCCGAGGCGACCTTATATAATGGCACTCCGACTTTTCCACAGCTTGCGGCTCGCGGCAATTCTGTTTCTCTTCGCGGCGGCGGCCGATTCCGCGTTGGCCCAGGAATGGACTCGTTTCCGCGGCCCGAACGGCTCCGGCGAAAGCGACGCCACGACCATCCCGGCCAAGTGGACCGACAAAGACTACAACTGGAAGATCAATCTCCCCGGCGCCGGCCATTCCTCGCCCGTGCTGTGGAGCGACAAGATCTTTCTCACGTCCGCCGATCCGCAAAATGGCACTCGGTTCGTCCTCTGCATTTCTGCCGCGGACGGCCATCAGCTTTGGATGAAATCGTACCCGTCGTCGCTCTACCACATTCACACGCAAAACAGCTTCGCCACCGGCACGCCGGCCGTCGATGCGAAACATGTGTACGTCGCTTGGGCCACGCCGGATGAATGCCTGCTGTTCGCTCTCGATCACGCAGGCCGCGAAGTCTGGCGGCGTAGCCTCGGGCCGTTTGAAAGCCAGCACGGTTTCGGCGCTTCGCCGATTGTCGTCGGCGATCTGGTCATCATCGGCGACGAGCAAGACGGCAGCGAAGCCCGCACCGGACAGGCCGCGCCGAAATCGAAATCCAATAAGAAGCCTTCGCCGGGCAAAAAGGCGCCGCTGGAGCCCTCGGGCGATAACGACGGCCGAAGCTGGATCGTGGCCGTCGATGCCGCGAAGGGGAGTATCCGCTGGAAGTCGCCGCGGCTATCGAGCGTCGTCGCTTATGCTACGCCGTGCGTCCGGCCGACCGTCGCCGGTGGCTCGGAATTGATTTGCGACAGCCGCTCGCACGGCATCAGCGGCATCGACGTCGCCACGGGCCACATGAATTGGGAATTGCCGCTGTTCGATCGCCGCGCGGTCGGCTCGCCGATTCTCGTCGGCAACCTGGTGCTGGGGGCCTGCGGCGTCGGCAGCGGGAACAATACGCTATTTGCCGTGCGGCCGCCGGAAGATTCGTCGCACGAGCCGGAGTTGGTCTATCAGATCGACAAATCGTCCGCCGCCTACGTGCCGACGCCGGTGGCAAAGGGCAACCTGGTGTTCATCTGGAGCGACAGCGGCATTGTCACATGCATCGACGGGCTAACCGGCGCGAAGAAATGGCGGCAGCGAATCGGCGGTAATTTTTCCGGCTCGCCGGTGCGCGCCGGCGATCGGATGTACGGCGTTTCGGTCGATGGCGATGTCGTGGTCCTCGCGGCCGCCGACAAGTACGAAGAACTCGGCCGAATGCCGCTCGGCGAAACCTGCCGTTCGACTCCCGCCATCGCCGGCGGCCGGATGTATCTGCGGACGGAATCGCATCTGATGTCGATTGGGGGGAAATAGGGTGAGGGGATGACTTTCATGTCCTCACTCTACGAACTCATACTTTTCTTTCTCAATCGGGCTATCATCTCGGCCGATAACAAACGATGGCCCGCAATAGGCGGCGCCCGCTATTGCGGCTGTAGGGAACGCCCTTCGTGCCACAAACGATTGAATTCGTCGCAAGGCGCGAAGATTTTGTTGGAGTTCACGCTTTAGCGTGTTGCGCGCAGCACGCTGAAGCGTGAACTCCAACTTTGCCTGCGGCTCTGCCGCGCTGTGGCGTTCCGTGGCCCGCGCGAGAACTGCCGCCCAGCATCACGTGCAGAGCCAACGGCGACATTTTCTTCATACCTCAAGCCTACAGCCTCAAGCCTCCTCCGATGCTCGTCATCGTCAGCGATTTGCATTTGTCCGACGGTTCGCTTGGGCCGACGGTGCCTGCGGCGGCGATGGAGTTTTTTGCCGGCAGGCTGAACGAACTTGCCTCGGCCGCCGGTTTCCGCGCTAGTGGCCAGCATCGGCCGATCGAGGCAATCGATCTCGTGCTCCTGGGCGACGTGCTCGATTTGATCCGTTCGGCCGAGTGGCTTTCGACGGATGCCCGGCCGTGGCACGATCCGCATTCCGCTAATGTGTTCGATGCCGTGAGCCGCATTACGGCCGATGTGCTGGATCAAAACGCCGCGACGCTCGAAATCCTGCGGCAACTTGCGCGGAGACGTTGTTGGCGTGCCAGTGCGGATTCACCACATGGTCGGCGACCACGATTGGCTGCTGCATCTGCCGGGCGAGCAATACGATTGGCTCCGAGCGCAAGTCGTCGAACGCATGGGCCTCGCCAACCGCTCCGATTTGCCGTTTCCGCATGATCCCGCCGAAAGCGAAAACCTCTTGGAAGTGCTGCGGCGACACCGCGTGCTCGCGCGGCATGGCGACATCTACGATCCGATCCATTTCGAAACTGACCGCAACTCCAGCAGCCTCGGCGACGCACTATCGATCGAACTTTTCGCGCGCTTTCAATCGGAAATGTGCCGCTTCGACGAAGAATTGTCGCGCCAAACGTTCGCCGGGCTCGCCGAATTAGACGACGTTCGCCCGATGTTGCTTGCGCCAGCGTGGATCGACAACGTGTTGGAACACACCTGCGATTCCGCAGCCTCGCGATCCGATGTCCGATCGACTTGGGACCGGCTCGTCGAACAGCTTCTGGAATCAACCGCCGTCCGATCGCGCGACGCCTGGCATCCCGTCGATCTAGTCGATGGCCTGGCGGAATCGCTCTTATTCGGCCGCCGCGCGCGTTCCAACCGACGGCATTCCAAGAGAACCGCGCTCGCCGATTGTTTCAACGGCGACGGCGACCCGAGGGAAACCTATCGCTGCCATGCCCTCTCCGAGGAAAGTTTTCGCAACGGCAACGCGAAATACGTCGTTTACGGACACACGCAACAGCCCGACATTGTGTCGCTAGAAAACAACTCCGCCGCGGACGGATCATCGGACCGGATCTATTTCATCGCCGGCACCTGGCGGCAATTCATCTCGCCGACACATCGTTCGACAGCCGACACGCTGACATACCTGGCCTTCTACGAACAAGACGAACGCAGCGGCTGCCCCTTCGAAGCCTGGACCGGAAGCTGGGCTCCGGCGTCGATCCGGAAATTGATCCACCATTTCGATTCCCGCCAGGCGGCGTAGTTTCAATCCTGCCGGCGAATCTGCAGCACGACGCTTTCCGAAGCGGTGCCCGGCAGCGGATACGTCGCCAGCTTCGAGAGCCGCAGGCCGTTCATCAAATTGTGCTGACGTGCATCGGCCCGTTCCGCCACCCAAGCTGGGCCCTTGAGCACCAAAAGTCGCTCAAATCGGTCCCAATGCGGATTGAACCACGTCAGCAGTTTCGTCAGCGGCGCGACGGCCCGCACGACCAGCGTGTCGAATCGCTGCCGCTGGATCAGTTCCTGCGCGGGCGAATGATGCACGGGAATCTTCAGCCCCATTTCGTCGATGATCGCCGCAACCGCCTTCGCCTTCTTGGCCACCGAATCGCACACCGCCACATCCAAATCGGGCCGCAGAATGGCCAGCACAACGCCCGGCACACCGCCGCCGGTCCCGACATCCAACACCGATTCGCCCGACTCCAAGAATCGCTCGAGCCACTGGCTATCGACGACATCGCGGGCAACGAATTTTTCGTAATCCGTGTGCCGCGTCAGATTGAGCTTCGAGTTCCAATCCCAGAGCCGCTGGCAATAATTGTCCAACAGCGCAATCTGATCGTCGGCGATTTCGATGCCATGCCGGGCAAGCGCCGCGGTCAAATTGTCGGAAGAGTCCATACGCGGGTGCAATTCTTTCGTTGCCCTATATGTACCGACTTGCGGCCCGCTGTCAAATGGCGCACGTTTCCGCCCCTCCCCATATCTATGACGCGGAGGGTACACTAAACGCATCTATGTGGCCCAATTCCGATGAAACCCAAGAACTTCTCTCCGAAGCCCGCGGCGGCGATGCGGCGGCTGTCAATCGGCTGCTCGAGCGGCATCGCGAGGCGTTGCGGCGGATGATCGATTTGCGGATGGATCGGGTGATTGGCCGCCGGGTCGATGCCAGCGACATCGTGCAGGATGTGCTGCTCGATGCCCATCGGCGGCTGGAAGATTATCTGGCGCATCCGGCGATGCCGTTTCATCTTTGGCTGCGGCAGATGGCCCGCGACCGCTTGATCGACGCCCATCGGCGGCATCGCGTGGCGGGACGGCGGAGCATCGATCGGGAACAGCCGATGGTCGCCCCCGCGATGCTCGACCATTCGACGCTCGATCTGGCCGCCGAACTGGCCGACCCCGAGCTGACGCCCGCCGCGGCCGCGACGTGGCACGAGCTGCAAGTGCGCTTCCAGCAGGCACTCGATTTGATGGAGGAGCAGGACCGCGAAGTCATTCTGCTGCGGCATTTCGAACATCTTTCCAACGGCGAAGTGGCCGAAGTGCTGGGCCTAAGCGAACCCGCCGCCGGAATGCGATACCTGCGGGCAATGCGAAAATTGCGGTCGCATTTCGACGAGAAGGCGGAACGATGAAGGCTTGAGGCTTGAGGAAATCGTCGCAATCGCAGAAAGACCGATCACCCGAACTGCTCACCCTCCACCTCCACCCTCACCCTCGCTCCCGTGCCCACTGCCACCGACGATCGCGATCTCCGCCTTGCCAAGCTGCTTGGCGAATTGACCGAGGCCCAGCAATCGGGGCGCGGGCAAACGCTCGATCAAACAATCGCGGCGCATCCCGATCTGGCCGACGAATTGCGCGAACTGTGGGGCGCCGTGATGCTGGCCGACGCAGTCGCTTCGCACGTGTCGGATTCGACGTCGAAACTCGACGACGCGCATCCGTCGCAATCGCCGACGGCGATTCTGCCCGCCGCGCGCGTCGAGTTGCCGCGGCAATTGGGCGATTACGAATTGCTCGAAGAGCTCGGCCGCGGCGGTATGGGGGTCGTCTATCGCGCGCGGCAGATCAGCCTCGATCGCATCGTGGCGGTGAAGATGATTCTGCGCGGCAATTGGCGACCGACGCCGATCTGGCTCGGTTTCGCGCCGAGGCCGAGGCGGCCGCGAAGCTGGATCATCCGAACATCGTGCCGGTCTACGAAGTCGGCGAGCTCGACGGCCAGCCCTATTTCAGCATGAAATTCGTCGCCGGCACGACGCTGGCCCGGCGACTGGCCGACGGTCCGCTCGAACCGCGCGAGGCGGCGGCGCTGTTGGTGCCGGTCGCCAAGGCGATCCATTTCGCGCATCGGCATGGGCTGCTGCATCGCGATCTCAAGCCGTCGAACATTCTGATCGACGCCGACGGCCAGCCGCACGTCACCGACTTCGGCCTGGCCAAGCGAATCACCGACCAGCATGGCCCGACGCTCACCGGCGCAATCGTCGGCACGCCGAGCTACATGGCGCCGGAGCAAGCCGCCGGCCGCCGCGGCGCGATCGGCCCGGCGAGCGACGTGTACAGCCTCGGCACGATTCTCTATCAGATGCTCACCGGCCGGCCGCCGTTTCAGGCCGCGTCGCCGGTCGATACGCTGCTGATGGTGCTGGAGCAAGACCCGGTGCCGCCGCGGCTGTTGAACGCCAAGGCCGATCGCGATCTGGAAATGATCGCGCTGAAGTGCCTGCAAAAACCGCCGGAGCTTCGCTATTCAACGGCCGAGGGACTGGCCGCCGATTTGAACGCCTATCTGGCGGGCGAACCGGTGTCGGCCCGCAGCGGCGGGTTTACGCAGGTCATTGCGCGCGTGTTTCGCGAAACGCATCATGCGCCGCTCCTGGAGAATTGGGGCCTGCTGTGGATGTGGCACAGCGTCGTGCTGCTTGGGCTGTGCCTGGCGACGAATTTTTTGGTTTGGCAAAAAGTCGAATCGCGCTGGCCTTATCTCTGGATTTGGGCCGGCGGCTTGGCCGTTTGGGCACCGATTTTTTGGGCCTTGCGACGCCGAGCCGGGCCGGTGACGTTCATCGAACGGCAGATCGCGCATCTGTGGGGCGCCGCGGTAATCGCGAGCATTGAATTGTTCGTGATCGAATGGTTGCTCGGATTGCCGGTGCTGAAATTGTCGCCGGTGCTGGGCTTGATCAGCGGAATGGTGTTCGTCGTGAAAGCGGGGATTTTGAGCGGCGAGTTTTACGTGCAAGCCGTGGCATCGTTTCTCACCGCGGGAGTCATGGCCCTGTGGCCCGAGTTCGGCCACACGATCTTCGGCGTCGTCACCGGCATCTGCTTCTTCGCCCCGGGGTGGAAATACTACCGCCAGCGCCTTGTAACGAAGGGCTAACCACCGAGTCACAGAGGACACTGAGAAAGGCGGAAGAAGCCATCTTTAGATATCGTCGAGGAATTGCAATGAGTTCAGCCTGCACCCTGCTGTGCCCGTCGAAAGACTACGCTGCGGCCCTCGACGCCGTGGAAACGCATCTGAAGGCCGCGCACCTTGATGGGAGTCGGTCACACTGGGCCAGCGCTTGCCTTGAATTTCCCAGTAGCACGTTAACGTTTAACACGCTCGTTCGACTCGAGCCAGGCGACGAGTTTTCCAAGCTTGTGTTTTCCTTGAATAACTTTTTTGAGAAGATCGCAACTAGTGCCAATGCTAACAAGCAGGTCGTCCTCCATCGCATCTCCAAGGTCGGCATGTTCATCGGCATTGTTGGTGAACCGCAATTTGCTGAGGACGAGGGCCACTTCGATTCGATTTGGTCGGCGGCTGAAAAACTCGATGCGCTCGTCTTTACGGGCGAAGCCATCCTAAATGCGAAAGGCGAAAAACTCTTAGATCAGAGCGGAGCGTTTGACGTCGAGTGCAGTACACGACGGCATCGAGAATAAAGGGGGACGCGACGGAAGAAGCCGAATGGAGTTACAGCACCCACTGATGCCGGCGGCAATACTTCGCTTCTGCACCTTACAACTCGTTTTCGTCGTTCTCGGCGTTCTCTGTGACTTGTATGTTGGTTGAATCTCAGAAATCTGTTCTATTTCAGACGTCCGCTTCCGCTGCTGCGCAGCAGCGGAAGCGGCGGCCGAGCGGAGATCGATCGTGTCTTGGCGCCTCAGACGCCGCCACAGAGCCTGATCCCGCTCGGTCTCGTTTATCCAGCCCGAACAGTCGCCGGAGCTGTCGGCCTCGCCGGTCGCCAAGCTCGCATTTGCAAGTCAGGGAGGAAAACATGTCTGAACAACTGCCCCGTACAGAAGTCAGTCGGTTCGTCGGTATTGACGTGTCCAAGGACAAGCTCGATGTCTGTGTCCTTCCCGGCGGAGAACTGTCGGAGTTCACCAACGATGCTGCGGGAATCGCGAAGCTCGTGGCTTTGCTGCAGCAACTCGCTCCGGTAGCGGTGGTCCTCGAAGCGACGGGCGGATATGAACGAGCCGCATTGTTCGCCATGCAGGATGCCGGCCTGCCAGTCACGCTCGTCAACCCTCGCCAGGTCCGCGACTTCGCCAAGGGGATCGGCCAGCTCGGCAAAACTGATCGCCTCGACGCCGCCGTGTTGGCCCAGTTTGCGCAGTTGGTCATGCCCGCACCCAGCGAGAAAATCTCGCAAAAACATCGAGAACTCCAAGCCCTCGTGGTGCGTCGCCGCCAACTCATCGGATTTCGTGTGGCCGAGGAAAACCGCATCCAGCAAACCCAGGACAACTTCATCCAGAGAACACTCAAACAGGTCGCCCAGGCCGTCGATCGCCAGATCCGCGGTGGAGAACCGCATCGCGAAGCTGCTCGAAAGCGATGACCAGTGGAAGGCGAAGCTCGACCTCCTCACGAGCACCCCAGGCGTCGGTCCAGCCACGGGAACAACGTTGCTGGCGGAGCTGCCCGAGCTGGGAAAGCTCAACCGCCAACAGATCGCCTCACTGGCCGGCGTGGCCCCATTTCCACGCGACAGCGGCAAAAGCCACGGCCAACGCTCCACATGGGGCGGACGCCGCTCCCTCCGCTGCGTCCTGTACATGGCCGCCCTGACCGCACGTCGCTGCAATCCAATCATCCGAGCCTTCGCGGCTCGACTGCATGCCGTCGGCAAATCCCACAAGGCAATCCAAGTCGCATGCATTCGCAAGCTCCTGGTAATCCTCAACACCATGGTCAAAAACAACACCGCCTGGAAACCTTCCCCAAACCTGATTTGATCAGGCTAACACCCTTGACCTCTAACACAGACGCTCGGTGGTTAGAAAAAATGCCGGCCAAGCAGGCTCGGAACGCTGCCGACGTCTACTTCTTCGGCCGCACCGTGATGCTCTGGCCCTTGCGATCAAACGTCATCCCCGCCGGGCCGAGCACTGCGTGCAACAAATCGTCTTCCACCAAATCTTTGGCATTCACCTGCACCTCGGTCTTCAACGATAGGCCCGCCGCTTGAATCGCGGCGTCGTCGAATTGCACGTCCAAATTCAGTTTTTTGCCGAGCGTTTTAATCAATTCGCCGACAGTCATCTTTACATTCGGCAACGAGTAGACCTTGATCCCTTTCGTCACCGTGGTCTGCTTCGCCGGCCGGCCTTCCAACGCCGCCTCGACGAAATCCTGATCCTCCGCGCGCCCGCGGACCAATAGCTTGCCGTCGCTGAAACGAATCTTGGCCTCGGGCAGCGCTTTCGTCAGCTTCGCGATAACCGAATTCGCATTGGCCGCCGTTACATTGAACGCATAGCTGTGGTTGATTTCGACCGTCGCGGGCATTTCGACGAGGCTGACGCTTTCGCCGCTGGGATCGATCGCGAATGTCAGATCGAACTGCGCAAGGACGAGCGTCAGTCGATCGCTCAGATTCAGCGGCGGCAGATCGCCGGCGGCCCAAAGATCGTGCGGGATCGTGTCGAGCCCTTTGATTTCGATTTTGCATTGCTTCGCCAGCCCGGCGAGCAAATCGCACGGCGCGGAAAGATCGTCCCATTTCCAAGGGCGCAATTGCAAAAACCGGGATCGCGGCGCCGATGGCAGCGCGATGACTTCGCCGTGCCGCAGCACGGAAATCGTTCTCACCCGCCGGGCCGTCGCCTCGGGCCCGAAATAAATCACCGAGCCGACTTGAGCTTCGCCGATCGAGAGCTTCGACGCGATCAGCTTGAACGTGGCATCGAGCGTGGCGTCGTCGGAAGTCAGTTCGATTTTCTGATCCGGATCGACGCGGCGATCGACGAGAATCGCCACTTGCTGCGCCTGGCTGAGATGCGTCAGCGCTTGTCGAAACGGAATGCCGGAACGGGCCGACCAGGTAATTGAGACTTTTTGATCGAGCTGCTGGCGGAGTTTTTCGCCGGTGAGCCAGACAATTGGCGGATCAGCCGCGCGAGCCACCGTCAATAGCGCGCCGGTGCAAAACAAACCCGCCATCGCCGCCCACAGCCCTGCAAGCCGGATATTCAGCCACATATCGATTCCTTCCGTGTTTCCCTCGGTTTTTTTCTGACCGAAGGAAGCCAAATTTCCCCCCTTCCAGTTTAATTCTTTTCCATTCTGATTACACTAAGAGAATGCCGCCGGCGGTCCAGCATCTTGCTTGGCCGGCCAAAAGCGCGAACCGGCTGCAAAATCCTCGCGGTCCCTCGATCATGCAAAGCGAATTTACCCGCAAACCGGTTCTCGGCGAGTTGTATCAACAATATCTCGCCGACCAGGATACGGCGGCGTTTGTGCATCGCACGGGCCAGCGATACACCGTCGCCACGCTTTGCCGGCTGGCCGCGACAGGCGACCGGCTCGTGCGGCGATCGGCGGTGCTGGCCCTGGGTTTCGTGGCCGATTATGAATCGAATGCCGTTCTCGGCCGGGCGCTGAGCGATACCGACCGGGGCGTGCGGCTGATGGCCGAGACGGCGATCCGCTCGGTCTGGCTGCGGATCGGCACGGCGGCCCAGCGGCAACAGTTGGCCGGCCTGGTCATGCTCAATCGGTCGCACGAATTCGCCGTCGCCCTGCGCGACGCGACGGCCCTGATCCGCGAAGCGCCCTGGCTGGCCGAGGTTTGGAACCAACGGGCGATCGCGCAGTTTGGCCTGGGCCATTTCGAGCAATCGATCCACGATTGCCGCCAGGCGTTGGAAATCAATCCCTACCATTTCGGCGCCGCCGCCGGCATGGGCCAATGCCATCTCCGCCTCGGCGACCAAACCGCCGCCCTCCAATCCTTCCGCCGCGCGCTGGGCCTCAACCCCGAACTAGACGGCATCCGCGCGAATGTGCAGTATCTTGAGCGGTCGATGAAGAAGAAGCAGTAGGCGAACGGCTCGCTAAACTTCAGTCATCTCCAATTGCGCGGCGTCGCTTTTCCCTAGCCCAGGCGTTCACGCCTGGGGGGCCGCGGTGCCAATATCCATGCTCCTTCAGCCCCTTCAGAGGGCTTTTCTTGGCTTTAGTCCCCCCGACTTCGCATAGGGCTAAAACCGCCCATTCGGTAAGCCCCGTGAACGGGGCTCACGATTCGCTCATTGTAATCCATTTCCCAGGCGTAAACGCCTGGGCTAGGGAAAAGGCTGGTGCGCCGAATTAGATGGCGCCGATTAAGTCGCGTTCGGTTCCTCGTCGCCGAAATTGTCCCCGGGGCGAATTGCGTGGCCGCGGAGGAATTCGGCGGTGGGCATTGAACGTTTGCCGGCGGCTTGGATTCGTTCGATCGCGATGGAGCCGTCGCCGCTGGCGACGATCAATTCGGGGGTGGTGCTGACGACGGTGCCCGGTTGCGCTGAATCGATCGCAGGGCGGACCGCGATGGAATCAAGCACCAATCGCAGCGGCTCGCCATCCGTCGGTCGCCAGAATGAATAGATCTTCGGCCAAGGCTGTAGCGCGCGAAACTGATTGAGAATTGCTGCCGCCGATCGATGCCAATCGACAAGGCCATCCGTCTTTTTCAGCCGCGGCGCTTTCGATGCCAGCAATTGATCTTGCACGATGCCGGCCGTCGGTTGGCCGGCCGACAGCATTGCCAAAGCTTCTTGCACTGCGTCGGCCCCGAGAGCGGCCAGGCGCGGTTCCAATTCAGCGGCGGTTTCCGTTGGGCCGATCGGCGTCGCGCGCTGCACGAGTACCGGCCCGGCGTCCAACCGCGGCGTCATGTGGATTACGCTCACGCCGGTTTCGGTCTCGCCATGATAAACGGCCCATTGGATCGGGGCGGCGCCGCGATATTTCGGCAATAGCGAGCCATGCAAATTGATGCCGCCGAGCCGGGCCAACGCCAACGTCTCGCGCGAAAGAATCTGGCCGTAGTCGCAAACGACAAACAGATCCGCCTCGCATTCGGCAAGCCGCTCGTTCGCTTCCGGCGAATTGACGCTCTCCGGCTCGAACACCGGCAATCCATGTGCGCGAGCCAATTCGCGCATCGGATTCTGCACTGCCGAGCCGCGGGCATGAACCGGCCGGTCGGGGCGAGTCACTAGCGCGAGAACATGTCGCTTCTGGGCAAGCAACCGCTCGAACATCGGCACCGCAAACGGTCCGGTGCCCATGACCACAAGCCGCAGCGGCACTTGATCGGAGTCGGTCATTGCAATGCGGGGCTCGGCGCCCATTGGTGTCTTTCGAAGTCACGTAGCGGAACTTGTGAAAATTCCGGCCGCCAGCGAAACGCGGCTGAGTTCTGGCGAACCCAGCTACGACGCGCTCGCACGCCGCAAACGAACTGCCGGCAGCCGTGGTTTACGTTCGCAATTTTTCCAATTCCGCCCAGCGGGCGGCGATTTCGGCATCGCTGGGGATGTGGCCACGTTCGCGGCCGGCGGCGAATTCGTCTTCGAACTCGCGCAGCGATTCTCGGATATCGAGCGCGGCCGTCGTGCTCAGGCGGTCGATGAATAGCTTGCCGTCGATGTGGTCGGTTTCGTGCTGCACGACGCGGGCGAACAGGCCGTCGAGCTCCAAATGGACACTCTGGCCGTTGAGATCGTAGGCGTCGATCTCGATTTTCTCGGCCCGCTTGACCGGGGCATACACCTCGGGAATGCTGAGGCAGCCCTCCTCGGCCTCGACCAGCCCGCGCGGATGGCGGAGGATCGGATTGATGAACACGCGCTCTTCGCCCGTCTTCGGATCGCCTTTCGGATTCGTGATGAAGAGCCGATAGGGCAAGTTGACTTGATTCGCCGCCAGCCCGACGCCGCGATGCTCGTACATCAGTTCGAACATCCGCTGAACCATTTCGCGCAGCTCCGGATCAACCCGCGTGAGCGGCTTGGAAAGATGCCGCAACGTGGGATGCGGATATTGGATGACGCGGAGGGGCATGGGCGAAGGGGCGAGGGGCTAGGGGACGAAGAAGGGGACCAAGGATCGGACGGATGACACGGATAAAATGAGGATACGACCGCACGTCCTCAAGCCTCAAGCCTGTAGCCTCAAGCCTATGCGATAAACTCGTGTTCGGGATGTCGGACGGTTAGAACGGGACACGGGGCTTTGCGGACTACTTTTTCGGCGACGCTTCCCATCAGCATGTGGGCGATGGGGCCGCGGCCGTGGGTGCCCATCACGATCAGGTCGATGTCTTTTGCTTTTGCGTAGGAGACGATTTCCAAAAAGGGGCTGCCGATGAGCGTGACGATTTCGGCCGAGTATTTCTGCCGCTCGACGTCGGTCAGAACATGCTCGATTCGATTTCGGACGATCTCTTCGACTTCGGCCCGGGCGGTGCCGAGCGCGTAAAGTCTCGCCTTCCGGCGTCGCCCAGGGATAGACGAGCGCGTTTTCATCGAGCACATGCACCAGATGCAATCGGGCATTGAACGTTTCGGCGAACGCCTTTCCATAGTTCAGCGCCACCTGTGACGGCTCGCTGAAATCGGTGGGCACGAGGACTTGCTTGATTGCGATCATGGGAAAGACCTGAGGCTGCGGGCTTGAGGCTACAGGCTTGAGGGACGAAGAAACAACGAGGAGCCGCGCTGAACAGGTGATCGACGAACAGACGGGAAACGCCGCGAATGCCCACATAGCAATTATACGCCAAGGGCAATTCGCCGTCGCGGCTGGCGCGGGCCGTCAATCAAGCCAATCCTGCTCCGCCAGTCGCTCGGGGACATAGGTCTCGGTGACGTAGCTGATGCCCTTGGAAATCAGCGCCTCGACTTCGAGCTTGAACCCGTTGCGGAGCATCAAATCGATTTCCTTTTGCCATGCCTTCTTTGTTGCAAACCACGGATATTCGGCAATCTGCTTGGCACGCTTGACGTCGGTGTCGTTCAGATTGATTTTCACACTGTTCGATAGTTTGCAGCGTTCGAAATCGATCGAACGCAAGCCGACGAATTTGGCATCCGGGATGGCCATCCGTTTCGATTCGTAGGCCAGATTGATCGAACCCTGCTTGAGCACGCTGTAGATGTAATACCCCCAAGGATCGTTATCCAACAAGCAATAGACGGGCAACTTCAGTTCGTTGTGCAGACGGTACAGCAATCGCCGGACGCCGCGCGACGGCTGCCCGCCGCCGTGCGTCAGCAGGCAACCATGCTTTCGCCAGAATTTGTCTTCGTTGAACCGCCGCCAAACCGTGTCTTTTTCGACATGCAAGACAAATTTCGCGTCGCACTTGTCGAACTGCACAATCTCCGGTTCGCAGATCGAGGGGATGCTATAGCCGCCGGAGCCCATCCGAGCGCAGTCGATCGTATCGCCGCTGTCGACGAGCGTGATCGCCCCGACCATTCCACCGCGATTCGAGGCATAAACGTGCAATTCCTCGCGCAGCGCGTTGAGCGTCACTTCCAAATCTTCGATCACCGGGTCGCATTCGCCCTGGTCCTCAAAGGTCTCTTCCTTGGTCCCTTCGATGGGGTGCTTGAGCGAATAGAATAAACCGCGGATGCTAAGCGTCTTGCTCTGATCGATGAGCGCTTTGCAGCCGCTGGCGACCAGCAGCGTCTGCATGTAGCTCTTGGCTTGCGACAGATTGAACAGATGCCGGCGGTTCTTGGCGCTGCCCATCTCGATGAACCGCCGCTGGCGGTTGTAGCGGATGTTCGACAAGCTGCGGGCCGGGATGTCGAGATGCGGATCGCGTTTTTTCTCCGCCGACACGACTACCTCGTCGGCCAGGCCGACGATGCTGGCCAGTGTCTTGCGGTCGCGCGGATTGAGCGACGCCTTATCGACCGGCGGCTTGGTTGCGGTGGAACTATCGGCGGATGCTTTGGATCGCTTTTTGCTCATTGCGGGAATTTTTGTTTGGAGAGAGGAGTGCGTGGAGCAGCGTGAATCGCGGCTGAGTATTGATTACGCCTTTTGCGGCGGCGCTATGGGCGTTTCCGCAGTGGCCGGCGGCGCGGTGCGATCGACGATCAGCACGTTCTTGCCCAAGTCGAGTTCTTCGTCGTTCGACCGGCTTGCCGTTTTCGTCGAATTCCATGTCGGCCTGGGCCGTCTTCTTTTTGGCGACCAGCAGCAGTTGGTTGTACAAACTGTCGCGGTCGGATTCGTTGATGCCGCTGACGGCGGTGGCCACTTCGCCGAGGTAACGCAGAAAGATGTTTCGCCGCTCACCCTCTTGCTTGACGCGCAGGCGGCGGCGGAGATACATGCCCAACTTTCGGCCGACGGCCTGCAGCGCCAGCCGCAATTCCTTTTGAATCTCGGGGTACGAGGCGATGGCTTCTTTCGATTCGCTGGTGAACGGCACCCAGACGCTTGCCATGTGAACCATCACCGTGACCGGCGCCGACGGCAGGCTGCCGCGCGATTGGCTCAATCCGTAGGCCCGCCAGTTGTTCGCGATGACCATCTGCGTGATCGCGCAGGCCGAGTGCTGGAATTGCAGCGGAACGCGGTTGGCATACCGCAATACATTCATCGTCTGCCCCTCGTCCAGATTGACGTTGTGCAACGCGGCATGAAGCGCGGCGATCTCGGGTTTTTTCATCCGGCCGGGCGATTGCCGCGGGGCCGATTTCGCTTCTTCGAGAATGCGGTCGGCGCCGGCGACTCCCAGGCCGGCGAACGTGTTGGTGAGGAATTGCCGCAGCGTGCGGGCGTCGCTCTGCGAAAGTAGCTCGGTCAATGTGTCGAGAGGCACTCGCTGCGCGGTGGGCGCTGCCACCATACGCCAGCGCCGCTTCGATCACGAACGGATTGCCGCGATAAACGGCCGGCGGACGAGTGGCGGCGACGTAAAACTCGCCCGGCACGACGTGGTGCAGTCCCTTGATCAACAGCTCTTCGCCGATCGGCGCGATGCAATCGGTCGCCGGGGGACTGATTTTCGTCGTCTGGATGGCTTGATAAATCGCGTCGGCTTCGTGCCGGCCGATTTTCACGGTGCCGGCCCGCGAGCTCACTTTGGCCGCCTCGCAAATTTTTCGCGCCACCGACGAGCTGACTCGCGAAAAACTGGTCGTCAAAAACTGCGACATCGTCGACGCTTTCGCATCCTTGAGCATCGTCATCAGCCGGCCCAGTTCGACGCCGTAGGGATGCGGCTTGATCTCTTTCGGCTCCGGCGGAAGATGCGTCGTCGAGCGCTCGAACAGCCGGCTCTGGCCTTCCGGATCTTGATAATGCAGCCGGACGTGCGGATTGGCGATTGCCGTTTGCTCGAGATACTCATCGACACTGCCGCGGCCGCGATTGAACCGGCCTTCGAGTTCGATCGTGACGCGGGTGCCGTGCGTCGTTTCCTGATTCTGATCGTTGACGGCGATCCATTCGATGCCGTGCTCGGCGATGTATTTTGCGCCTTTTTCGCCCGGCGGAATATCGACCCCTTCGCCGCGGCCGTTGAGAATTTCGGGCTTGTTCTTCTTCGTGTCGATTTGGATTTCGTAGTAGTGCGTCGGCGTGCGCGGCGAGATTTTCGAGATGATCTTCACCGGCTTGCCGGTCGTGAGCACGCCGTACATCCCGGCGGCGCTGATGCCGATGCCCTGCTGGCCGCGGCTCATCCGCAGGCGGTGAAATTTCGAGCCGTAGAGGAGCTTGCCGAAGATCAGCGGGATTTGCTTTTTGAGGATGCCGGGGCCGTTGTCTTGCACGCCGATTTTGAAGCGATTCGTGCCGGTCGCTTCGATGTGAACCCAAATCTCGGGCAGGATGCCGGCCTCTTCGCAAGCGTCGAGCGAATTGTCGACGGCTTCCTTGACCGTGGTCAGCAGTGCTTTCCGTGGATTGTCGAAACCGAGCAGATGCCGGTTCTTTGCGAAGAATTCGCTGACGCTGATGTCGCGCTGGGCGGCGGCCATCGTGTGGGCGGTGACGCGGCGGCGGCGTTTTTCGGAGGCTTGAGGCGGGAGGCTTGAGGCTTGAGGCTTGAGGCTTGAGGCTTGCCCCTCGTCGGCTTCTGGGTCGGCGGTGTCGTCGGCGTCGGTTTGATCGACGTCGGTGTCGGCCAGGTTGACGACGTCGCTATTCTGAACTGCATGGCCGTTGGATGATTGCCGGGCCGACGGCTTGGCTGGCTTCGGTTCCTTGGTATTGGCTCGGATCAAGGTGCAAAACTCCGTTGTTGAGGCCCGGCGGCTGTTCCATCTGTATCGACTTTGCGGATTATATCGGGCGAGCGGCCGGGCTCCCAGCCGGCTTTCCCGTTAAACCCGGCACTCTGCGACGATCTGGCATATCCGTCATGCAAAGATTCACCGGAACGGCCCATCCTGACCGAGATTCACCATACGCCCGCCCATCGCGCCGACTCGCGCGATCGGCCGCGGGGAAATTCGATTGGTCAGGAGGAGGAGCCAAACCCATGCGATGGTTGAGAATGCCGGCCGCGATTGCGGTCTTGACGTTGGCGGCGAGTTTGCTGGGAGCCAATTCGGCGAAAGCCCAGGACTATTGCAGCCCCGGGTTCGTGCCCGATTTGTTTTATAACTACTACGTCGGCCCGGTCGCCTGCTGCGATCATGGGGCGCTCGGAGCGCAGTTGTATGTTTCGCCGCTGCCGGTGCCACCGCGGGTCGGCGCGACGTTTATCACCTACCAGCCGCTCGCGCCGCAAGAATGGCTCTACAAGCACGCGAGGTGCTATTGGAAGCCGAACGGGCCCTACGGAGCGGTGACGAAGACCCATGTTTGGTGGCACTAACGTAGCAGCTACGCTCCGCGTGCCGTCGGCAAAGTAGCAGGCACGCTCTGCATGCCCGTCGGCCTGTGTCAATCCCGGTGGCTTTTGGTTCCGGCACACGGAGTGTGCCCACTAAGTGAATCGCGAAGAGGATTTAATCATGAACAAACTGTTATTCAGCGGCATCGCCGCGCTTGGGCTCGCGCTCGGCGCACTAGCGGGCAATGCGTCGGCCGGGACTCCGTATCCCTACCTTTATTGGCACAGCCTGAACATGCCTTGGCATGCCGCCTATGCCGATTCGACCTACGGCGGACCAATCGCCCTGGTCGTGCCACCGACCGTCGGGCTGCAATGCCAATACGGCTGGGGCGTGTGCGGCACGCGGGTGACGCCGATTTACCACCAGTTCGCCCGGCCCTACCCTGGCCCAGGGGCGGGCTACCTCGGAACAGGATTTTTGCCGACGCCGGCATGGCCGAGCGACACGACTCAATTCGGCGTCTACTACATCCGCGGACCGTGGTAGAAGTGCGAACGAGCCCACGTCACGGCTATTTACCGTTCACCCCTCTCGGGCAGTCCGATTGCGCTCCTCCCGCATCGGGCTGCCCGAACTTTTTTGCGCTGCGAGAGAGAGCTGCGCCGTCTGCAGGGTGCCGTTTTTGAATTGGCTGCCATGCGGAAGGCATCCCGAGCGTTACTTCGCGGCGTCGGCCTTATCGTCAGGCTTTTTCGTGTCAGCGGCTTTGGCATCGCTGGCCTTCGGATCGGCGCCCTTTTTCTCGGCGCCTTTCTTTTCGGCGACCTTCTTATCGTCTTTGTCGGCTGCGTCATCCCCCTTCGCGGTTTTGTCGGTTGTCTTGCTGGTCTTGTCGGCCTTATCGGTTGACTTGTCGCCGGCTTTGCTGGGGGTTTTGTCGGCCACCGTCGCCGTGTGGCCTTTTTTGCGCGGAACGAGTTGATTTGCCAGGTTAATCGACACGTCCTTCGCAAGCGCGACTCCACGCGGCGGCTGATCGACCGATCCGTTCACTTTGACGATGTCGCCGGGCGAGGCCCAAGAAGGATCGGCAGCCTCAAGCTTCACTTTGGCATCCGACGCAACCTCGGCGCGGACCTTCATGTTGCCGCAATCGATCGAGAGGAGATTGTTGTGGGCGGCGGTGATCCGGCCGGCGATTTCGTACATCGAAGTGGCCGGGGGCGGGCCTTTTTTCTTCGTCGCATTCTGTTGTTCTTCGAACGCGTTGGCCCCGCCGCCGCCATCGGCAAAAGCGCCGGTCGGGTTATTGGGACCGGGAGTGAATATCACGAACTCCTTGATCGGCTCCATGCCTTTGCCGTGTCGATCAAACGTGCCTTTGAATTGCACGAACATCCCCTTGTCGAGAAAATCGGCCGTCGCGGTGCCCGTCACTTTGACCTTCGACTTTTGATCGAACCGCACGAACATCGGGTTGCCGTTGAGGATGCATTTCATGTAGCTGCCGGCCATGCCGACGTATTCGCCCTTGACGTCGAAATCTTTCGGCAAGGGCGTCGCCTGTTGCGCGTGCGCCGCGGGAGCAAGGAGTGAAATCATGCCGAAACCAAAAACGATCGCCGCGATCCCCCGAAATCTGGTCAACATGGATATACCCTTCTGATTCCGATTTCTCGAAAAACGACCCCCGCCGCATTCCCCCGAAAGCCTATCCAACAAGATACCCGCCGCACCATGAAAATGCCAGCAGTTTCAGACTTTGAAAACGGGTCCCGGCCATCGCTTGGCGCGGCGTTGATTCGCGCCGCCAAGAACCCCAGGGAAGGCTGCCACGGCGGATTGGTGATTGTGACGTCGTTCGCAGCCATCCCTGGGCTTACGCGCGATTTGGGCGGTTTTCAGTCATTCGTTCCGCTTGAGCCCGCGATTGCCAGCCGCGTACCCACAAGTCACAATGCGAAGGGGGCGCTATCCGACACGGCTTCTTCGTCGAGCGGCATACGAATATGGCAACCGATCGCGTTCGCATGACCGTGCCCAAGTTCTCGGCCCTCAAGGCCACGGGCCAGAAGATCACCATGCTGACGGCCTACGACTATCCCTTCGCCGCCTTGCTCGACGCTGTCGGGATCGAGGGCATTTTGGTCGGCGATAGCATGTCGATGGTCGTTCAAGGCCACGGCACGACGCTGCCGGTTACGCTCGACGAAATGATTTATCATGCGGAATTGGTCGGCCGGGCCGTGCAACAATCGTTGGTCGTCGTCGATATGCCGTTTCCGACTTTCCATTTGGGGCCGTACAAAGCCGTGGAGAGCGCCGGGCGGATATTGAAGGAAACCCGCTGCCAGGCGGTGAAAATCGAAGGGGGCGTGCAGCAGGCGGAAGTGATCGGCGCCTTGGTGGCGGCCGGGATTCCGGTCATGGCGCACTGCGGTCTGCGGCCACAAGCCGTGCATCAACTCGGCGGATACCGCGTGCAGCGCGACGGAGGCCAACTGCTGGCCGACGCCAAGGCGGCGGAAGCGGCGGGCGCGTTTGCCGTCGTGCTGGAGTGCATTCCGTCGGAAATGGCCGCTAAAGTCACGCAAAACGTCAACATTCCCACGATCGGCATCGGCGCCGGCGCCGGCTGTGACGGCCAGATTCTCGTGCTGCACGACTTGCTCGGCCTGACTAGCGGCTACGTGCCGAAATTCGTCAAACCCTACGCCGATTTGCGCGCCGTGATCACCCAAGCCGTCGGCCATTTCCGCGACGACGTTCGCAGCGGCAAATTTCCCGGGCCCGAGCAGCAGTTCAAATAGGCTTGAGGCTTGAGGCTACAGGCTTGAGGTCCGAAGAACGAAGAATTTTCCATTCGCGCGTCCTCAAGCCTCAAGCCTGTAGCCTTAAGCCTTCCTCTCCAATGACCAATCACTTAGCCGCCGAAACTAGCCCGTATCTGCTGCAGCACCGGGATAATCCGGTCGACTGGCATCCGTGGATTCCCGAGGCGCTGCGATTGGCCGAGGAGCAGCAGAAGCCGATCTTTTTGTCGGTTGGGTATTCGGCTTGTCATTGGTGCCATGTGATGGCCCATGAAAGTTTCGAGGACGCCAGAATCGCCGGGCTGCTGAACGAGCATTTCATCTGCATCAAAGTCGATCGTGAAGAGCGGCCCGACTTGGATCAGATTTACATGAACGCCGTGCAATTGCTCACCGGCCGCGGCGGTTGGCCGATGTCGGTGTTTCTCACGCCGGCGCTGGAGCCGTTCTTCGGCGGAACGTATTGGCCGCCGACGGCGCGGATGGGAATGCCGGGGTTCGATCAGGTGATCGAAGCGGTCGCCGAAGCGTGGCGCGAACGGCGTCAGCAGGCGCTCGCGCAGGGCGCGGAGCTTGCGGCCCATATCAAGGCAGCGCGACTCGCCAGCCCGAGCGATGACAAATCGGGCGGCAAATCAAACGGCGAGCTTTCCGCCGGACTATTGCGACAAGCGGGCACCACGCTCGAACGGCAATTCGACCCGCGGCATGGCGGGTTCGGCGGGGCGCCGAAATTTCCGCATCCGCTCGATTTGCAATTGCTGCTGCGCTTGGGCCGGCAATCGCACGGCAAGGCGATGCTCGATATGGTCGTCAAATCGCTCGACATGATGGCGGCGGGCGGAATCTACGACCATCTCGGCGGCGGTTTCCATCGCTATTCGGTCGACGATCGCTGGCTGGTGCCGCATTTCGAAAAGATGCTCTACGACAACGCGCTGTTGGCCACCTGCTATCTCGAAGGCTTTTTGGCCACGGGGCGAGCCGAATATGCCCGAGTTGTCAGCGAGACGCTTGAATACATTTTGCGCGACATGACCGACCCGGCCGGCGGTTTTTATAGCGCCGAAGATGCCGATAGCGAAGGCGAGGAAGGGAAGTTCTACGTTTGGACGCCGGAGGAAATCGCCGCCGTGCTCGGCGCCGACGCGGCGGCGGCGTTCAACTATGTCTACGATGTCAGCGCGACGGGCAACTTCGAAGCGACGAACATCCTCAATCGGCCGAAGACGATTCAGCAATGCGCCGCGTTGCACGGCCAGGAACCGGCGAAGCTGGAAGCCGATTTGGCCGAATGGTGCAAGAAGCTTCTGGCAGCCCGCAATGGCCGCATTCGCCCCGGCCGCGACGACAAGGTGCTTGTCGCATGGAACGGGCTGATGATCGACGCCTTCGCGCAAGCGGCCGGCGCAATGGATTCGCCGCGCTGGCTGGCCGCGGCAACGAAGGCGGCCGATTTCATTCTCACCCAGTTGCGCGCCGACGATGGCCGATTGCTGCATACCTGGCGAGCCGGACAAGCGAAGGTTCCCGCGTTTCTGGACGACTATGCGGCTATGGTCAATTCGCTGGTCACGCTGTATGAGGCAACCTTCGACGAGCGCTGGATCGAAGAAGCAGTTCGATTGGCCGACATTCTCCTGGCCCGATTCGCCGATCCGGCGGCCGGCGGCTTCTTTTTCACCGCCGACGATCAACCGGCGCCCTTGGGCCGGCAAAAAGAATGGCAAGACAGCGCGACGCCCAGCGGCAATTCGCTGGCCGCGATGGCGCTACTCCGCTTGGGCAAACTGACCGGCCGCACCGAATATCTCGAATCGGCCGTGGCCACGCTCCGCGCCGCAACCCATCTCATGGATCGCTTCCCAACCGCCGCGTCGCAAATGATGCTGGCGCTTCGATCTATATCTCGGCCCTACGCCCGAAATCGCCATCCTCGGCAATTCCGCCGACGCCGACACGCAAGCCATTCTCGCCGACCTTCGCCATCGCTTCGTGCCGAACAAAGTTGTCGCCATGCGCTCGCCGCAGTTGAAAGCAAAAACCTCGGCGCTCGATCCACTGTTCGCAGGAAAATCGGCAACCGAATTGCCGACCGTTTTCATCTGCGAAAACTTCACCTGCGGCGAGCCGCTCGTCGGCAAAGACGCGGTGATGACGGCATGGAAGCAATTGGCGCCGTAACCGCCGCCGGCGCGAGGTTATTAGCGAGATTCGCTCCAGAAGGAATCGAGCGTGTCGAGCGCGGCTTGGGCGGCGGTGCGCTGGGGGTCGAGCGTGGCCGTGAGCGTGGTCACGTCGTTCTGTATCGCGGCGTTCAGCCGGTAGGCGACGAACGAGCCGAGGATGCCGATCAGCGGCATGACCGCCATCGCGATTTGAATTTCCAGGCCGGTCAGGGCCAGCGTCATCACGGCCAGAAACGGCGCAATGACCGCCAGTCCGAGATAGATATTGGCCCGGCGTTTGAGGCTCAGGAGTTGGTTGACCGATTCGTCGCCGGTTCGTTCCGCTTCGATCAACGGAGGATAAAAGCCCTGCACCATGACGACCGCCAGCATGAAAAACTCCTGCGTGGCCGCCATCAAGCCGCAAACGATCTGCGAGAGGAAGAAATAGAGATAAAGCTTGTTGTGCTCCGGCGTCGCGCCTCCGACCGAGAAGAGCCACAAGGGAAAAACCAGGCCCGTAATGCACCATAGAATAAGGCCCATCCAGGAAACATAGTCGGCAATCCACAGCGTGCGGCGGCGGAGCGCGGGAAGTTGCTTCGGATCGGGCGGCTGGCCACGAGCCATCTTCCGTGCGGCACGCAGCACCGGCCAAGCCAAATAACAGCCGACGACGATTCCGAGGAAATACGAGACGGCGTTGATCGTCAGAACTTGCTTGCCCCAAAACACGTCCTGCTGCGGTTGCGGAAGTTTCGGAACGATCTTCGTCGCGTTGAAGATCGTGTTGAATAAGCTGCAGACGAAATGGGGCAGCACTCCGGCGACGACGGTCAATCGAATCGGATACCTTCGAATTAGTTGCCGTAGCGACCCAGCCTTCGGACGGAAAAGTCGAATTGCGCGGTTGCAAACAGATTTCTAGCTGTCGCGCCATCGCCGCCGCGGTGGCCGGCCGATCGGCAACATTCGGCGCCAGGCATTTCAATAGAATTTCCGTCAAGCCGCCCGGCATATCAGGCGGCAATGCGGCGATCGAAGCTGCCGGCACCCCCGCCCGCCGGCGTTCGGCCAATCGGGTCAGCGTTTCGATCATATTCGCCTCGACCCGCTCCTCGCCGAAGGGCCGCGTGCCGGTGAGCAATTCCCACAACATCACGGCCAGCGAATAGACGTCGCTACGGCCGTCGAGATCGTCGGGCTTGCGGTCGTCATCCGGGTTGCTCGCCTCGAGTTGCTCGGGCGACATGTAGGCCAGGCTGCCGCCGAAATAGGCGGCCGGCGTGGCGCCGTCCAGCTTCGAACTGAAGCTGACGTTGAAGTCGGCCAGCTTCGGAACACCGTCGGGATCGAGCAGCACATTGGCCGGCTTTACATCGCGGTGCAACACACCCTGCCGATGCGCATGATCGAGGGCCGCGGCGAGCCGAGTGCCGAGCCAGCAGACCGTCGATGGCCAATTGAAGTTCGACAATCGACGGCGCGTGTTGGAATCTTGCGGAATCGATTGGCCATTTTTGACGAGCGCTTCGTCGATCGCCTCGAGCATCGTCTTGCCGCTGCGCGCGCCGGCCGGCACAGCCCGGGAATTCCGCAGCACGTCTTGCAACGTGCCGCCCAACACATGCTGCATATACATCAGCCGCAGCCGCTGCCCCTTCAGAATGCGCTGATCGTACACCCGCACGATGCCGGGATGGTCCAACTGGGCCAGCGTTTGCGATTCGCTGCCGTGGTCGCGCGAGACTTTCAAGGCCACGAGCCGCCCCATCGAGCGTTGCCGGGCCAGAAACACCGAAGCAAACGCCCCTTCGCCGAGCCGCACGAGCACGTCGAAATCGTCGATCTGCTGGCCCACGTCGAGCGGAGGGCGACGAGCGCCGACGGCCATTGTGGTCGTCGCGGAGCAGGTTTGCTTCAAGTCGAACATCCGCATCAGCGTTTTCGTCTTGCGCGGAAATCGCTTGAGATAATCGGCCGCCTCGGGCGCGTTCGGGCAAATGCCGGCGGATCAGATATTCCTCGTAGATCAGATCGCACGGCAACACTCCGCCGTCGGCCAACTCCGGAAACTCGGCCAGATATTCCTCGATCGTCTTGGGAAGCGAATGCTGCTGCCAGCGATATTCCAAGTCGACCTTGATGAGCTCGCACAGGACGATCCGCCGCACACCCGCCGGGTTTTCCGGCAAGAATTTGCCGAGAACCGGCGGCCGCGGGCCCGATTGCCAGGCGCCGATCAACGAATCGACCCGCGTGGCCAACTCATCCCATGCCTGGGTGCTGTTGTCCGCGAGCATGACGTCGGTGGATGCGGAGGGATCGGGATCGGGCATTGGACGGCTGGAAGTGGTTTTCCCTAGCCCAGGCGTTCACGCCTGGGAAGCAGTGCGATCAATGGTTGTCTTTTAGCCCCGTTTACGGGCCTTCTCGCCTGGCTTTAGCTACTCCGTTCGTCGCATCGGTTCGATTTACCTTAATTGCGTTCCAATTTCATGACATACGCCTCCCAGCGTTTTTGGAAGGCGGGCATGTCGGTTTCGCCGAGAACTTTTTGCAGAGTTTTATAGCCGCTCGGGTCGTCGGCGGCGTGGGCGCGGAAATCGCGGTAGTATTTTTCGAGCAGGCCCTTCTCTTGAAGATAATAGCAAAGATACCGGGCCTGGCTGTAGTTGGTGCCGGGATCTTCGCTGTAAAACTGCTCGGTCGTCGTGCCGCAGAGCTTTTCGAACGGTGGAACGGCCTTGGCCTTGATCGCCTGCTGCAAGCCGGGGAGCCGCCAATTGGGATAGCCGTGGATGCGGCCTTTCTCTTCACCGGCCTGTTCATAGAGCGATGCCAGGCCTTCGTTGAACCAGGAGGGACATTTAGGGAAATTGGCCGCCATATAAGGATGGACGATCTCATGCACCAGCGTGCCGCCGCCGGTGGCGATGTTCATGATGAGGGCGCCATGAACGGCCGAGAAGTAGCCGTAGGGCGTCGTTGGCGTGTCGTCGAAGATCGCCTTGACGTTTTTGTCGTAGCTGGCTTTATCCTTGAACAGCCAGATGTCGAGGATGCGGTCGGGATCGCGCGGGAAATACGATTGCTTGATATGATCGACGGCCCATTTGACCGTCCGCTCGGATCGCGATTTGACCGTCTCCGGCGATTCGTCTCCGATGACGACGAACGGCGGCTGCACGACGATCGTGAATCGGCCATCCTCGGGCAGCGTATGCTTGAGCCGCAAGATATGCTGCACGAAATCGGCCGGCGTTTTCCGCGGAGCGCCGGCGACGGTCGGCGCGGCGTCGATCAGCTTGTCGCCATCCAAGCGGAGGCGCACCAGAGTCCAATTCTTGTCCGACGATTTCAGGGGCCAGAGCTTCAGAAACATTTCGCGGGCCATGCGGCGATAGGCGCCCTTCGCTTCGGCCGGCTCGTTGTAAACCACTTCGTCGGTGCGGGCGTCGTAGCCGAGGATCAGTCGGAAATGCTCGGTCGTGTTCGGCTTGTCGTCGTAGTGCATACACACGATCGAGGGAAGTCCGGCGACCAAATCCGCGTGCATGGCACGGAAAGCGGCTTCAATTTCCTTTTGCCGTCCTTCGGGCGGGACGGTTTGCCAAACCGGGCCGACGCGAAAGCCGATTGCCGTCAGCGCTCGGACCAAATCGGCCGTATAGCAGCCGCGCCCCAGCGCCGGATCGAGGCCCGACTGGTTGAAGACGAAATTCTGATCCAGATTCTTGCCCAACTTGTTCAGCCACATTTCGGCGCAAGCTTCGCCGCAGAAATCGGGCTCTTGGCGAACCTGCGGCACGTCGCCGATCTTGACCGACGCGTATTTCTCCGCTGCCGGCGCGGCCGCGGCGAACACGAGGCCCACGCCCATCGCCACGAGAAAAATTGGACCGACGCGCATGACACGACTCATGGAATCCTCCCTTTGCTCTGTTCCCTGTTCCGGGATTTGTTGTCGGCGCGACAGAATTGCCGCGGCTCGACACGCCCACTCTTCATTGTGCCGGAGTGGGCGACAAAGGTAAACGGGCGTTTTCTCTCGCGGCGAGGTCCGGCTCGCACGACTTTGGTTCCGGATCGGCGGCATGTAGCTGCAGCCAGCGATACCGGCGAACCCAGAAAAACCGCACCGGCAAGAATAAATCGACCACTTCGTCCGACACCAACAGCCCGCCGAGCACGGGCGCCGCCATCGCCGATAGCACTTCGTGTCCCACGCCGGAAGCCCAGAGCATCGGCGCCAAGCGCGACGATGGCGACCCCTTCGGTCAGCAGCTTCGGCCGCAAGCGATGGACGGCCCCATCCACCACTGCTTGCTTCAGTTCCTCCAGCGATTTGATCTCTTCCAACCCGCCGCGCCGCTCGATCGATTCGCGCAGGTAGACCAGCATGATGATGCCGGTTTCGGTCGCCATGCCGAAGCAGGCGATGAAACCAACCTGCACGGCTACGCTGTAGCTATGCCCGGTGAGCCAGAGGAAAAACACGCCGCCGACCAGCGCCTCCGGCACGGCCATCATCATCAGCACGGCATCCATGAAATCGTTGTAGGTCAGATACAGAATGACGAAGATCAAAATCAGCACCAGCGGCATGATCCAGCGCATGGTTCGATCGGCTCGGAGTTTATGTTCGAACTGTCCGCTCCATTCCAAATGCATGCCGGTTGGGAGTTTCACTTTCTGTTCGACTTGCCGCTGTGCTTGCTCGACGAAGCCGACCAGATCGGGTGTGCTGACGTTGAGTTGGACGTAGGAACGGAGCATCCCGTTTTCGCTTTTGATCTCCGACGGTCCTTCGACGATCCGCACGTCGGCCACGCTGGCCAAGGGAACTTGCAGCGGCCGGGTGGTGGGTCCGGCGGCCTTGGCGGTGCTGGCCCCCATCGATGAATCGCCCGCCGATCCGCCGCTAGTGCCGGCAGCGCTGATCAGTAGATTCTTGATTTGCTCTTCGCCGGCGCGGGCGTTGCGGCATAACGAATTCGCACCGGATGACGCTCGCGGCCATCGACGATGGCCGTGATCGGCTTGCCGCCCAGTGCCACTTCGATGACATCCTGCACGTCGCCGACATTGACGCCATAACGTGCCGCACGTCGCGCGATCGATCGTGATGTCCAAGTATCCTTTGCCGACGATCTGATCCGCCACGACGTTCAACGCGCCGGGCACGGTTCGCAAAACTTCCGCGACCTCCTGCGACACCGCTTGGATTCGATCGAGATCGGTTCCAAACACTTTCACGCCGATCATCGTTCGCACGCCGGTCGCCAGCATGTCGATCCGGTTGATGATCGGCTGCGTGAAGATATTGCTCCAGCCGGGCACTTGGATCGTGCTATCCATTTCCTTGACGACGTCGTCCTTCGTTTTTTGCCAAAGCAGGAGTCCTCGGCCGAATGGCTTGTCCAAATCTGCCCGAAGCGATTGCAATTCGGCGATTTTCGTGTCGATCTGTCTGGCGCCGGCATTCGCGGCGGAAGCTGGATGGCCGGCGGATGCCCGTTCGGCGGCCTCTTTGCGAAGTTCCTCGATGCAATACCAATCGAAGCTGCCGACCGCCTGGTCGAAGACCTCATAGTTCAGTTTCTTGACCAAATCGCTCCAGGCAATCTCGCGCCGCTGCTGAATGTACGCCCGCATCGACGTGAACAGCGTCGGCGGTTCGATGCCCAATTGTTCGACGATCGCGGACCAGACTTTTCCGATCGGGCCGCGCGGCAAATCCATCAGCATAGGATCGCGCAAGTCGATCGTTTTTTCTTGGCCGAGCGACTCGGCGACTTGCCGAATCAGCAGATTCACGTCTTCTTGCGCCGCGCCGGCGGCAAGCCACGGACCCAACGTCGCGGAGTATTGCTTCGTTAGTTGATCGAATCGCGCGTCGCTGACAGGCTGCAAAAGTTGACCGGACTTCCGCCAGTTGGCTACCAACTCGGCGATGAATTCACGTGTGAGTTGCATCGCTAATCGCTTCTCGAATTCCGCATACCGCTCGACGATCAATCTGCGCAGCGATTGATCGAGTTGGGCAGTGGCTCCCATCGTGGCATCGTTGATGAGCGCCTGCCGCTCCGCGCGATCCGTCGGCGCGGAAATCAGCTTCCGGCTTTCCAACGCATCGAGAACAACCTTGGTTTGCGCCATCGCATCGGCATAGCGCAATTGTCGCTTCGGCCAAAAATCCTTCGGCCGCAGGTTGACGACCGTTTCGACCATGTCGAGCGGAGCCGGATCGGTCGGCGTTTCCGCCCGGCCTGCCTTGCCGACGACTTGCTCGACTTCGGGAAATTGCCGCAGCATCGCGTCGCGGGCTTTCAGGTCGTCGGCGGCTTCCGTCACCGACATTCGCGGCACGCTGATCGGCATGTCCAAGATGCTTCCTTCATCCAGCGGCGGCATGTATTGCTCGCCGATCCGATTGAAATCCGACGCGACCAAACCCAGAATCGCCAGGCTGGCAAACGAAAGTAGTTGCCATCGCCGGCCGTCGATGAATGCAACCGTGAGAATTGTCACCAGCGCGAATACGATGAGGTAGGCGGTTGACCAGGGAATTCCCAAGCAGCGCATTGAGCGGAAACAGACCCGCTCCAAGGATCAATAGCACCGCGAACAGCCATAGAACGATGTTGCGGTGCGGCATCGCCCAATTCAGCACCGGCTTGTAAATGTCGATCAGCGTGCGGACTAGCCAGCTCTCTTCTTCGCGCCGCAGCCGGCCGCGAATGAAGGTGGGAATCAGCGCCGGGACGAGCGTGATCGACAGAATCGCCACGCCGATCATCGCAAAGCTCTTGGTGAACGCCAGCGGATGAAACGTTTTCCCCTCTTGGCCCGTCAGTGCAAACACCGGGATGAACGAAATCAGGATGATCATCACCGAAAAGAAAATCGGCCGGCCCACGGTGCGGCAGGCCGGGATCACCAGCTCGCGGATATCGCCCGTCACGTCGCCGGTCGTCGAAATGGGCCGTCAGATGATGCGTCGCGTTTTCGACCATCACGATCGCCTGATCGACCAGAATGCCGATCGAAATGGCGATCCCGGACAGCGACATGATGTTCGACGCGATGTCGAAAGTGCGCATCAGGATGAACGACACCAGCACCGAAAGCGGCAGCGTCAGGCAGATCACCAGCGCGCTGCGAAAGTGCATCAGGATCAATAGCACTGCCAAAGAGGCGATGATCATCTCGTGCGTGAGCACCTCGGTCAGCGTGTGAATCGCGCCGTGAATGAGCCGCGTGCGGTCGTAAAACGGCACGATGCGCACGCCTTCGGGCAAGCCCGGCTGCAACTCGACGATCTTGTCCTTGATCCGCCGCGTGACCTCAAGCGGATTCTCGCCGTAGCGCATCATCACGACGCCGCCGACCGTTTCGTTGCCGTTCTTTTCGAGCACGCTGCGGCGGAATTGCGTGCCGAGGCCGACGGTGGCCAGATTCGCGACCGTGATCGGCGTGCCGGTGGCGGCCGCGGTTTTGATGACGATCTGTTCGATATCGCGCTTCGAGGTGATCCAGCCGACGCCGCGAACGAGGTATTCGGCGTTGCCCTTATGGATCACGCGGCCGCCGACGGAGGAATTCGATCGCTCGACGGCGGAATACAGTTCGCCGAGCGTGATGCCATAGGCTCGCAGCTTCAGCGGGTCGACGTCGATTTGATATTCGATCGGATAGCCGCCGACCGAGGCGACTTGCGCCACGCCCGGAACCGAATTGAGCTGATAGCGCACATTCCAATCTTGAATGGCCCGCAGTCGGCCGAGGTCTTGTCCCTCGCCTTCGACGGTGTACCAGAAAATTTGCCCGAGCGCGGTTGCATCCGGCGCCAGATAGGGAACGACGCCTTGCGGCAGAAACGTGCTGGCCAGCGCCAATCGCTCGGAAACGCGCTGCGCGGGCAAAATAGAAGTCGATCTTATCGTCGAAGATGATGTTGATCATCGAGAAGTTGAATTCGCTCGACGATCGCACCGCCTTGACGCCAGCCAGGCCTTGTAGATTGACCGACAGCGGATACGTGATCTGATCTTCGATCTCGCGCGGGCTGCGGCCCATCCAGTCGGCAAAACACGATGACCTGGTTTTCCGACAGATCGGGAATGGCGTCGATCGGCGTGTTGACCACCGAAAAAACGCCCCAGACGACCATCGCCAGCGTCGCGGCAATGACCACGAAGCGGTTGCGGATCGAGAATTCGATGATGCGTTCGATCATTGGAGGCTTGAGACTTGAGGCCTGAGGCTTGAGGCGTGAGGCGTGAAGCGTGAAGCTTTGGTCGGTCAATCCGATTATGGTTTCGCGCGGTCAGTATTTGGGCCGGCGCTCGCGCCGACGTAGGTCGAACCCGCCGCCGGGTCCAACCGCGTTTCGGCGTCGATCAAGAATGCTCCGGCGGCCGCGACCCGGTCGCCTGCGCAGTCCCTTAACGACGGGATAATAGCCGTCCGATTCCGGTCCCAGTTCGACGCTGATCCCGTCGAAGACGCCCGGCTCGTGCTCGATGTAAACAATCTTTTTCGAGCCGGTGTCGATCACGGCCGATTCGGGAATCACCAACACTTGTCCCTCCGGTGGGTCACCAAGCTTCGCAATGAATTTGTCGGGTGACTTTTCGAATTCCGCGATGCAACCCGGGCAGCATAGAAACACCACCCGCTGACCCGCCTGCCGCCGCACTGGCGGTCCCATGCTTCCGAGCACATTGCCGGTCACCGGACAAGTTTTTTGCAGTGCTATCAACGTCTTGTCGTCGAGCTGCCGGGCCGGCTGCGGCGCGGCGGCCAACTGACTTTTGAAGGGTTCCACTTCCGAAAACGGAACATGGATTCTGACCGTGGCATACATTCCAGGGCGAAGCATGTGGCCTGGATTCGGCAACTCGACGCGGATCCGGTCAGTGCGCGTGGCGGTTTCGATGTGCGGATGGACCAGAATGATCTTTCCAGAAATCGTCTGGTTGGGGAGCGACTCGGCGGTGATCTCGACGGTCTGGCCGGCTTGCAATAGCGGCATGTCGCGCTCGAAAACATCGGCCTCGACCCACACTTGCGACAAATCGGCAATTTCGAACAGCATCGTGCCGGGCTCGACGCGATCTCCTTGCTCGATGTTCTTGGTGATGACGTGCCCCACGGCCGGCGAGCGGATCATCAATCCGGGTTCGGCTCTCTTGGTTCGCGCCAGTTCGTCGATTTCCGTTTGCACCACGCCAAGCTCTCGCAATCGCTGCCGCGCCGTTTCAATCTCCGCGGCGTTTCCGCCATTCACGGCGCGGATCAATTGCTCGCGCACCACGATCTCGTCGATTTCGGGTTGCTTGATTCCCAGCAACCGCAACCGCTGCTTGCCGCTCTCGATCATGTCGGCGGTGCCGCGCGCAGCGCGAGGTCCAATTCTTGCACGGTGCTATACAACTCGGGGCTATAGAGCATCGCCAGTGGATCGCCTTTGTGGACGTTCGTGAAGCTCTTGTCAACATAAAGCTTCTCGACGTAGCCGCTGACCCGCGTCACGATCCGCGACCGGCGGCTTTCGTCGTAATCGACGAACCCGACCGTTTCGATTTCCTTGGTCAAGGGCCGGTAAACAACTTCTGCCGTCTTCAAGCCTGCCATTTGGATTCGTTCCGGCGAAAGCTGCACGCGGCCGAGCACGCCATCGGGAAGCGATACGGCCTTTCCTTTCTTGCGTTGCGACAGCGGCATTCCGCAGATCGGGCACTTCGGCACCGAGCCATCCGGCTCCAGCGAATCGCGCACGACCGTGGGATGCATCCGGCAAAAGTATTCGGTGTCTGGCTCGGCTTGAACAACGGTCGCGCTTGGCCGAGTCCATTTATCCCAGTAGTTTTTGATCGTGTCCCATTTGCCGATCAAGACAAACGTCGCCACGAGAATCAGGATGAACCGCAAGCGGATTTCGATCACCTTGAATAGAAACTTTGCACGCTTCCATCGGCTCGGCGCGGCTGCCGGTGCTGTGTCGTCGAGAGGTTGTTGACGGGCATCGTTCGTGTCGTTCATCGTGACACCTATTGGTTTCTTGTGAAAATGGAGTTGCGTGAGCGGCAAGCCGCTGGCCGCCGGTGGGTGACGACAATTCACGCTGATGGAATGCGCGAATGTCGGGGTTGGCACCAATCGGCCCAGCGTGGGCTTGGCATTCTGCGCACCAGAGCAGGCGCAAGTAGAGAAAGAATCAGATCAGCAATTGTTCCGAGCGAGCCGAGAGGTCGATCGGCGGACCGGTGTCGAAATAGCTCGCTGCCTGAAAAGATGACACCGGTAATTTCGGCGATGGCACGCTTGGGCAGAGAGTTGCAACGACGTGATCCGATCCGACGGTCATCACGGTCGTCTGTGCAACGACTGCCAGTACGCGAGACATCAGCGGGCAGTCGCGTTGATCCGGTTTTGATCCTTTATTCGGATTGCAGCTTCGGCAGCCGCTAACGGCCCGATTGTGGCAACAGCAAGGGCGGAGGGGGCTTGGCGAATTCGGCGGCATTAGCGCCGCATTCAGCGCCGGACACTTTCCGATGCTGCAACAGCAAAGGAACGGCGCACCGGTCCACAACGCCAGCGGCATCATGGCAAAAACCACGGCGACGCGAAGTCGGCCGGTGACCAGGGATGTTAAGACGCTTTGCACGGGATTGCGAGGCGGTTCAAAGGATCGGCTTGCGCTGTCGGCAAGATTGCATCACCTTATCCAAGCTACCAGGAGTTTAGGAGCGATTGGCAGCAAGGTCAACATTGGACGACTTTCCTACGGCGGCCGCTCACCATCGGTTCAATCCGGATGGCGCGACTCTGCCGGTTCGGACGGAAATAGTCGTTTGGCCGGTTTTTCCAAACCGATCTACGGCAATGGAGATAACGGATTCTCCTGCGCTGTTGGCGGCAAAATCGTTACGCCTTGCCAAGATTGGTTGCCGATTTCCCGATGCCGACGAAACCATCGACGAATTTGGTCGCCGTCGGTCTGCTATGGATGGCGGCCACCTGCTCCGCGGGTTGCCGCACGAATGGCGGCGGCAACTCGGCGCAACTTTTGGCTCCCGCGAGCACTTCGCCGGCTGCGGCACCGGCGCAGCACAATCCTGCCGCCGCCGAGGCCACGGCTAACGGCGTCGTTCCGGCCGCCTATCGAGTTGCGGAAAGCAGCAGCGCATCAACCGACGCGGCATCGCCCCCTTCACCTCCGCCCGAAGTCGGGAATCGTTGCGACGACGATCCATTCCTCGGTCGGATTGAGCTTGATCCCGAAGCCTTGGTGGCGGCGGTGCGCGAGCGGAATCCGTCGTTGGCGGCGATGAGCGCCGCCTGGCAAGCCGCGGTGGAGCGCTACCCGCAGGCCATTTCGCTGGAAGACCCCCAACTTTCGACGGCAATGGGGCCGGGCACGTTCGGCGACCCGAATCACGACGTCGCCTGGATGATCGAGGGTTCGCAAAAATTCCCCTGGCCGGGCAAACGAGATTTGCGCGGGCAGCAAGCCCAAGCCGAAGCGTCGGCGGCTCGGCTCGATTTGGACGATGCCGAACTCCGCCTCGTGGCGACGACTCGCTCGGCGCTGTGGGACTATTATCTCGCCCGCCGTCAAGAAGAACTGAATGCCGAAAACCGCGCGGCCGTCGGGCATTTTCGCGAGACGGCCCAATCGAAGTATCGCGCCGGGCAAGTCACGCAGCAGGATGTTCTCGAAGCCGACGTGGAATTGGCCGAAATGCAGCGACGACAGTTTGAGTTGAACCGCATGGAAACGGTCGCCGTTGCCCGGATCAATACGTTGCTGCATCGCGCGGCCGATCATCCGCTTCCTCCACCGCCGAGTCGGCCCTCGACCGTGGATTCCACTCCGCCGCCGATCGCGTGGCTGCAACAATTCGCCGCCGAGCGGCGGCCCGACTTGGCGGCCATCGGCGCCGAACTTCGAGCGGCGCAGGTGGCCGTCGATATGGCGGAGCGAGAGTACTATCCCGATCTCGATGTCGTCGCGCGTTACGACGGCTTTTGGCAAGGGGCCGATAAGCAGCTTGCGCCGATGGTCGGCGTGAATATGAATGTCCCGCTGAACAACTGCCGCCGCGAGGCCGCGGTTCGCGAAGCCGCCGCCAAGGTCGAGCAGCGGCGCTGGGAATACGAATCTCGGCTCGACGACATCCACGCCGACGTGCAAACCGCCTACGCGCAGTTGCTCGAAACCGACAAAGTGCTGGCCGTCTACCGGCAGACGATCTTGCCCGCGGCCAAACAGTATCTCGATTCCGCGCAGGGCAACTACACTGCCAACACGCTCGACTTCCTGCACTTGATCGATGCCCAGCGGCGATTGATCCAGTTGCGCGAGCAATATGAAGGGGCGGTCGCCGAGCGCCAGCGGCGCTGGGCCGAGATGGAGCGCGCCGCCGGTGGTCCTGTGCCGCCGGCACCGAGTTCCGAGGCGATTCCCGCGCCGCCCGGAAAACTGTAGGGAACGGCCTCCGTGCCACAAACGGATAAATTCTTTGCACGGCGCGACGATCTTGTTGGAGTTCACGCTTTAGCGTGTGGCCGGCAGCACGCTGAAGCGTGAACTCCAACATTGGTTGCGGCTCGGCCGCGCCGTGCCGTTCCGCATCGCGGAGTTTGCTCACACTGCACGGAACGCCACGCAGCGTGTTCCCTACAGCGCGCTGGGCAAACTCGCTCCGCTTTCGGATGTGGCGTCGCGGCCGGACAATCGGCATAATGGAGCCGTTCGAAGCGGGGCATCGAGCGATTTGTTCCGCTCCCTTACTGGACGGACCGGCGGCAAGTTTGCACAATGCCGACAGCACAATGCCGGGATTTAGCGGCCTCAAGCGAGCCGTGCCTCGAAGGCGCATGTTGATTCACGATGGGAGCGGGCGATTTGTCCAAATCGATGAAGTCTTTATTCGGCGGCTTCGAAAAGATCGTTCGCGAAGCTGAACCGTTGGCGCCGCATACGTGGTTCCAACTGGGCGGGCCGGCGGAATTCTTCGCCGAGCCGAATTCCGTCGAGGAATTGGCCGCGCTCGTGCGCCGGTGCCACGACGCCGGAGTGCAAATCCGATTGCTCGGCGGCGGCTCAAATCTGCTGGTCCGCGACAATGGCGTCGAAGGCATGGTCGTGCGTCTCTCCGCGCCGCGTTTTCTGAAATCAGCGTGCAAGCCCGCACCGTCACCACCGGCGGCGGCGCCAAGCTTGGGCACATCGTCTCGACGGTTGTTGCGGCGGGGCTGGCCGGATTGGAAACACTGGTCGGCATTCCCGGCACCGTCGGCGGCGCGCTGCATGGCAATTCCGGCAGCCGCGGCGGCGACGTCGGCCAGTGGACTTCCCGGGCCACGGTGATGAGTCGCTCCGGCGAAATCTTGCAGCGCGAACGGGAAGACCTCGTCTTCTCCTACCGGCAAAGCAGCCTTGATGAATTGGCGATTCTCGCTTGCCAGTTCCAATTGGAGGAAGACGATCCGCAGGAATTGACCAAGCGCATGCAAACGCAGTGGATCGTCAAAAAGGCCGGCGAACCCTTGGGCGATCAGCGGTCGGGCTGCATTTTCAAAAATCCGCGCGGCATCAGCGCCGGGATGCTGATCGAGCAGGCCGGCTTGAAGGGAACTCGCATCGGCGGCGCGGAAGTGAGCGAACGAAACGCGAATTTCATCGTCGTCGCGCCGCAATCCACGTCGGCCGACGTGCTGAAACTGATCGAACTGGTCCGCAGCCGAGTGGCCGAGCGATTGGGCGTCGAATTGGAAACGGAAATCGAGATTTGGTGACAGCGAGACTCCCTTATGCCTAGTCGCGAAGAATTCCTGCGGCTCATTTGGGCTGATATCATCAACTCTTCGATGAAAGATGGGTCGCTCGAAAGCGCGGTTGCCTATGCGAAGAAGAATCCGCAAGGTCCGTTCGCCGATTCAGGCGCAGCGATTGAGAGGATTTTAGCGAAAGGCGCCGATCCTCGTGATCTTTCGCTCGCATTGCGAGGCGCTGTTTATGATGCGGTCTTTTCCCTGTTGTACATGCTGGGCGATCCCGGGATCGACGGCGATGCCGTATTCATGCTGCATGAGTCGTTGCTGGGAGCAGACACGTCTCGGAAGGAAGGTAGACCGGGATCGGCTCCCTAGCGGGTGCCTAGCGCAGGGCAAATTCGATTCGCTTGCCAAGCAATTGCGCGACTTTCGCCATCGTATTCAGCGTGATGGACGTGTTTTCCGGATCGAGCAGGCGATCAACCCCTGTTCGGCTCGTCTTCAAGCGCTTGGCAACGTCCGCTTTGGTTAGCTTTCGTTCGCGCATGGCTTTCTCCAGTTCGCCGGCGATCTTGAATTTGATTGCCGCGGCGCGGCATTCTTCGAGGATGCCATCTTCCGCGAGGAAGTCCTCGAACCGTGAACCTAAATGCTTCCGCTTCATGTCAGCCTTTCAATCCCCACATCCGTCCGGAAAAACACTACATCAAGCTTTCGTTCAGGATCGTTCATGGTGTACCAAAAATTGTACGAAAAGGCTAGCCGTCGTTCCGTCTGGTCTTTGCTTGCGGCATTACTGCTTGCCGCCGAGCAGACCGCCAGAGAAACGGCCAATTTCTTGTACGGATTTGCATTGCCGCGCCCACTATTATTGCTAGCGGCATAATGTGCGCAGCGGTTCGTTCAAAAAAATTCTTTCCGGTTTGGAGCTTTTATATGCGTCTCACGCTCAGAACGATGCTGGCATACATGGACGACATTCTCGAGCCGGCCGATCATCAGGATGTCGGCCAGAAGATCGAGGAGAGCGAATTCGCCACGAATCTGCTGCATAAGATTCGCGACGTGACCCGGCGGATGCGGATGGGGGCGCCCAAGGTTTCTGGCCGCGGGATGGGGCTCGATCCGAATACCGTCGCGGAATATCTCGACAATGTGCTGTCCGGCGAACGGGTGCCCGACTTTGAAAAAGTTTGCCTGGAATCGGATGTTCATTTGGCCGAAGTGGCGGCTTGCCATCAAATCTTGAGCCTCGTGCTGGGTGAGCCGGCCGATGTCGATCCGGCATTGCGGCGGCGGATGTATGAGATCGTCGCGCGCAGCCGAGAGACGGGAATTTCGGATTCGGACGAAGCCGAGGGCGCCGTACCGCCGCCGCTGCCTGCTGCCGAGCATGTTGCCTCGACGGCTGCCGCTTTGGTCGCAGCCGGATCGGCCGCGGCGAACGGAGATCGAGTCGTGCCGGTGCGCGAGCGGCCGGAAGTGCCCGACTATCTGCGGTCGCAGCGTCGTTCGCGGTTCTGGCCGATCGCGATCACGGCATTGCTTGCCGCGTGTCTGCTCATCGCGGTGGACATGGCCCTATGGGGATGGAACCGCGACAATCCGACGTTGACCTGGCTCCCTTGGGACAAGATCTCGCCGAAAGTCGCGGTGAACGACAACGCGACGAAGAAAGGCGAAAAGACTCCGGCCGCGGTCGAACCGACCCCAAACGCGAAAACTGTGAATCCGAAAGCAGTGAACCCGGAAGCAACAGGAACGGAGCCGGCTACTGCGAAATCCGATGGCGGCACGACGAATCCCGTGCTGCCGCCACCGGTCGCCCCGTGCCGGCTGTGGCGCCCGGTACGGCCAATGACGGCGGCGTGAAACCGGCTTCTGGAACGCTTCCTGGTCCGGCCGCCGGCCAGCAATCGACGACAACTCCGGGAACAATCGTGCCGCCTCCGAACGGCAATGCCGCGCCGCCGCCGACCTCGCCCGACGCGACTCAGCCACGTCCAGCCGGTCCGCCGCCGGGTCCAGGACCGGTGATTGGGCCGGCGCCTCCAGGAGCAGTTGTAACAAATCCGGTCCAAGGCGCGACTGGGACCGTGCCCGGTCCGCCGCCCGCCGATGGCGGCGTACCGCCGGTCGCTCCGCCAGCAACACAAGCTGGAGCCGTTTCGCCCGCGCCGCCGAACCCCTTTAATCCCGAGTCGCCCACTCCCAAGACCGTTCCCGCGACGCCTCCGCCACCAATCCAGCGGCTTGGCAGGATGGTCTCCGAACAAGAGCTTCTTCTGCGATTGCCCACCGGGCAAGGTGAATGGCAACGGGTCGCCGCTGGGCTGACTTTGAGCTCAAAAGATCGTCTTTTGGCTCTGCCGACATTCCGCCCGATGATCGCCTTATCGGCCGGCGTGACGATCCAACTGCTGCCCGAAACGATGCTCGAATTGGAAGGCAACGATCCGTCCGGTATCCCGATCGTGCGGTTGGAATATGGCCGAGTGGTGATGATGACGGCGGGAAAGCCCGACGTGCGAGTGAAATTGATCCTCGGCGACGCGACCGGCACGCTGACTTTCTTCGATCCCGAATCGACGGCCGCGATCGAAGTCCGTCCCATGCTGGTGCCGGGCGTCGATCCACAAACCGGGCCGCCGAAGTCGCTCGTTGCCGTGTATGCCACGGTCGGGCAGATCGATTGGACGGGAGCGATGGGTGCCGCGGGCAATGCCCGAGCGGTGGCAACGCCTGGCCAACCGACGGTGCTGCCCGTCGGCGGCAAGCTCACGGCTCCATCGCGAGTGATCCTGATGGGCACAGCGGCCGACGTTTCCGGCGGCGAGCATGAATTGCCGCGCTGGGTGGTCAATGAACCGGTCAATCCATTGGATAGCCGCGCGTCGCAGACGTTGAATCAATCGCTCGACGGCAAGAATTCGGTGACCGTGGCATTGAAGGAGTTGGTTGAGCACCGGCGGGCGGAAAATCGCTCCCTGGCCGCTCGTTCGCTGGCGTTAATCAACGAATTCGATCCCTTCGCGGCGCTATTGAACGATCCGGATCAACGGGCCGTTTGGCCGGTCGAGATCGAGTCGTTGCAAGCGGCGCTGGCTCGTGGCCCGGTTTCGGCCGGCAAAGTGCGCACTATGTTCGAGAAAGAGCGCGGCAAGGATGGCGACGATCTCTATCGGCTGCTGTGGGGCTACAACAAGGAACAACTGCAATCCGGCGCCGCCCCGATCTTGGTTGACGATTTGGACAACGAGGCGCTGGATTTCCGCGTGCTGAGCTTCTACAACCTGCAAAAGCTGGTGGGAAAATCGTTCGACTATCGGCCCGAAGCGACGGCCGCCAATCGGGCTCAGCCGGTGCGCCGTTGGCGCGATCAACTTAAGGAAGGATTGATCATTCCAAAGGGGTCCGTGCCGGGTAAAGGCTCGATTACGTCGGCAAAGGCATCTGAGTCGCCGGCTTCGGGGGCGACGAAAGGCCTGTTGCCGACGGCCGAGCCATCGCCGAATGGCGAACCGGCCGCACCGGCTGCCGCCCCGCCAGTTTCGCCGACGAGGCTTCCGCCGCCGCCGATCCCAGGGCAACCGTGAGATCCGCGGATCGCCGGTTCAAGCATGGTCGAGGTCCGACACGCGCGATCCCCGCAAGCGAGCTCCCCTGTCAAACGGCACATTGGGGATCGCTTGCGGGGGAGCGCGCGTTTTTCTGGCTCTGCCAATCGCGCCCGTCGAATCGGCATCGGGGCTAGCTTTGGATTTGTGGACGGCGGGTTATCCGGTTAGAATGTCTGGCTTGACCGGCGTGTATCGGCCAAGACGATTGGCCGAGGAAACGGAAACACGCCGCAACGTCGGCATGGCAAGGAGTTGGCTCGGTGCAGATCAACATCGCGACACGGCACGGCAATTTGAGCGACACTACCCGTGCGAAACTTTCCGCCAAAGTATCGCGGCTCTCGCGATATTACGAACGGCTTTCGGCAATCGACGTGACCGTCGATTTGGAGCACAGCGACACGCCCATCGTCGAAGTGCGGGTTTCGGCCGAGCACAAACACGATTTCGTGGCCACCGAACGGACGAGCGACCTCTGGCGGTCGGTCCACGGCGCCGTGCAAAAGGTGGAGCAGCAATTGCGCAAGTATAAAGACAAGGTGTTGGAGCGGCATCGCACGCCGGGCGCACGGCAGCAAGGGGCGGCGGTGAAAGATTGACGGAAATCGGTTGGGTACAATTGAAACGTTGAGCTTCCAGAAGGCGCGGAGAATGGCCCCGGCGCGGACAAAGCTGTCGGGTGTGTGTCCCGCGGCGAGAAAGCGCGTTTACGGGGTGAGAAAGGACATGATTGAACCATGAAGTTTACTGACTTTGTTAGCACTCAGGCGATTCGTGCGGAATTGACGGCGGAAGACAAGCCAGGCGTGATTCGCGAATTGGCCGAGGCCTTGAAGGAGGCCGGAAAGATCGCCGGCAACGACGTCGATAGCGTCGTCAAGGCGGTGATGAAGCGAGAAGAGCTCGGCAGCACCGGCATCGGACGCGGCGTCGCGGTTCCGCATACCAAGCATCCCAGCGTCGATCGTCTGGTCGGCACCGTCGGCGTCAGTTCCCTCGGCGTCGATTTCGACAGCCTTGACGGCGAGAAGGTGCAGCTTTTCTTCCTGCTGATTTCTCCGCCGGATCGGCCGGGAGACCATTTGCGGGCGTTGGAGAATATCTCGCGCCAATTGCGCGATGAAACCTTTTGCAGGTTCCTGAAACAGGCCAAGAGCGCCGAAGATATCCGCCAATTGCTCGACGAGGCCGACAACAATCAATTCGTATCCTAGGGCCAATCCGCGGGCGCGACGACGGCAGACGGCGCTAGAGCGGGAAAAGGAGTTCCGTTCTGCTCGATTCGTGGAACCGACGGTCGTCGCATCCCGGTCCGAGTTTCGCGGCAGAGCGCATTGCGGCAAAGCGATGAGCAACGGAAAGCAAAATCGAGTCGTGGTCGTTGCCAACCCGCAGGGATTGCATGCGAGGCCGGCCAGCCTAATCGTGAAATTGACGACGAAATATCAATCAAGAATCGAAATCGTCAAAGATAATTCTCGCATCGACGGAAAGAGCATTTTGGACATTATGACGCTAGGCGCCCCGCAAGGAACCAATCTGGTCATCGAGGCCGAAGGTCCGGACGCGGGCTCGGCACTTGAGGCATTGGCCGAGCTGTTCGCCAGCAATTTCGGAGAAGGCGACGAGGATCCATCCTAGATCCATGCAGCGACTACAGGGGATTGCCGTTTCGCCGGGCGTGGCGATCGGCGAAGCGTTGGTCATCGACACCGAGGGATTCCGAATCCCCCGGCGGTTCGTCGCGCGCGAATTGGTCCAGGATGAGCTGGAACGCCTGAACAAGGCGATCGCCGCCGCCGGCGCGGAAATCGAGCGCAATCGCGACGCGGTGTCTCGCGAACTCGGCGATCAGTATGCCGCCATCTTCGACGCGCATCTGCAAATGCTCCGCGATCCGAAGCTCTGGGGCGAATTGGAGAGCATGATCCGCGACCGGCATTACTCGCCCGAATACGCCGTCAGCCGCACGCTCCGCCGCTACGCCAAAGTGTTTCAAAACGTGCAGCATAGCCGGCTGGCCGACCGGGCCGGCGACATCTTCGATATCGAAAAACGGCTTCTGCGGCACCTGTTGGGCCGTCGCCGCGAAGGGCTTTCGCGGCTCACGTCGCCGGCCGTTATTCTGGCGCATAACCTGACGCCGAGCGAAACCGCGAATCTCGATCGCCGGTTCGTTCTTGGATTCGTCACCGAAGTCGGCGGTCCGGGAAGCCACACCGCGATCGTCGCCGAGGCGCTTGAATTGCCGGCGGTCGTCGGCATCGGACCATTCCTCAGCGACGTTGCCGGCGGCGACCAAGTGATCATCGACGGCGATCAAGGGCTCATCATTCTGCAACCCGATCCGGCGACGATCGAGCATTATCGGCTGCATGCGGAGGCGCAGCGGACGGCCGCCGCTCGGCTCGTCGAGCTGCGCGACCTGCCGGCCGAAACGGCCGACGGAGTTCGCATCGAGCTGATGGGCAATATCGAATTTCCGCACGAGGTCGAGCATTGCGTCGAGCGAGGCAGCGACGGCATCGGGCTTTATCGCACCGAATTCCTCTATCTCACGTCGGATCGCGAGCCGACGGAAGAAGATCATTACGAGGCCTACTGCGGCGTTGCCCGCGCAATGGGGGATCGGCCCGTCGTGGTGCGGACGTTCGACATGGGCGCCGATAAATTCATGCCGGGCGTGGCCGACGAGGAGCGCAACCCATTCTTGGGATTGCGGAGTATCCGCTTGTCGCTACGAAACCTGCCGCTGTTTCGCACGCAATTGCGCGCCATTCTTCGTGCGAGCACCGAAGGAAATCTGCATGTGATGTTTCCACTGATTGCGACGCTGCAGGAACTGCGGCAAGCAAAAACCGTCTTGTCCGACGTGATGGAGGATCTCGAGGAAAGCGGAGTGGCGTTCAATCGGCAAATTCCGATCGGCATGATGGTCGAAGTGCCATCGGCCGTGATGATGATCGACCATTTCGTCGAGGAAGTTAGTTTCCTCAGCATCGGCACCAACGACCTGATCCAATACACCTTGGCCGTCGACCGCGGCAATAAAGAAGTCGCGAATTTGTACAATGCCTCCGATCCGGCCATGCTGCGATTGATCGATATGACGCTGAAAGCGGCGAACCGCCGAGGCATATCGGCCAACATGTGCGGCCAGATGAGCGGCAGCACGACGTACACGCAACTACTGATCGGCCTGGGCCTGCGGCATTTCAGCGTCGCCCCGGCGCGATTCCGGAAATCAAGCGCGTCGTGCGGCAATCGAGCGTGCCCGACTGCGAACGAATCGCCAAGCGGGCGATGGGCATGGAAAGCGCTCAAACCATCAACAACTACCTGCGTGAAGAACTAAAGAAATGCGCGGTGCCCGCTCCGGTTTGATCCGGCGGTCGGCGCGCAGATACCGTAGCGGAATTTGTGAAAATTCCGCGACTCAAAACAGTGACACGTAATTTACTCGTTTTTTCCTAGTTAATCCTCTCGCGCTACGGCAGCGCGCGAGGAAACGAACCTATGGTGCGACAACGCGTGCGAATCCGCTTCACGAAGCAAGACGATCTTCGCTGGCTCAGTCACCGCGACTTGGTGCGAGCTTGGGAGCGTCTGCTGCGCCGCGCCGACGTGCCGCTGGGCATGACCGAGGGCTTCCACCCCAAGCCGCGGATGAATTTTCCTTCGGCATTGGCCGTCGGGATCGCCGGGCTGAACGAGTTGGTGGAAATCGAACTATCGGCCCCGTGGTCGGCCCAGCAATTGAGCGAGGCATTGGCTCCGCACCTTCCGCCCGGACTGTCGGTCGAGAAGATCGAAGTGATGCCGTTCGAGCACGGCAAGGCGCAGGCCGTCGAAGTGGAATTCCAGGCGATATTGCCTCCGGAGAGGCAATCGGCCGCGGCGGAGCGAGTCGAATGGCTCGAAGCGCAGCCGTCGTACATGATTCAGCGCGAGGGGCGATCGGCCCCGCTGGATTTGCGGCCGCTGATCGCCGGGCTGACGATGCGCGAGGGCGTGCTGTCGATGCGGCTGCGGCTGGATCGACAAGGGAGCGCCCGTCCGCGGGAAGTGCTCGCCGCGCTGGGAGTCGACGACCTCGAGGTTCAAGGCGGAACCCTGACGCGAACTCGCGTGGAGGTTTCGCCATGAATCGCGCCCGACGACGACCGGCCCATCTCGCACAGGCGACGGCCCAACGATCGGCGGCCCGAATGCCGCCGGACGACATGCCGCCGCAAGGTTCGCGTTCTATGCCGACTCAGAAAGTATTTTTGAAATGAAGCAGGAAATGCTGATCAACGTCTCGCAGCCGGAGGAATGCCGGATCGCGATCGTCGAGGACGGCGTGCTCGAAGAGCTCTACATCGAGCGCACCAGCCAGGACAATTACGTCGGCAACATCTACAAGGGGAAGGTCGTCAACCTCGAGCCGAGCATCCAGGCGGCGTTCGTCGATTTCGGCGTCGGCCGCAACGGCTTCTTGCACATCAGCGACATCGAGCCGCAGTACTTCCGCCAGGGCGGCTACGATCCCGACAAGCCGATCGACGCGCGGCGGCCGCACGCGCGGCGCGCCGACGTCGACGCCGGCGACGACGACGACGACGACGATCGACGAAGTCGACGAAGACGCGCCGCGGCGCGCGCCGCGCCGCGCGCGGCCCGCGCCCGGCGCTCGGCCGCGCATCAAGCCGCCGATCCAGGACATTCTCCGCCGCGGCGACGAAGTGCTCGTGCAGGTCATCAAGGAAGGGATCGGCACCAAGGGCCCGACGCTCTCGACCTACATCAGCATTCCCGGCCGCTACCTGGTGCTGATGCCGGCGCTGGGCCGCGTCGGCGTGTCGCGCAAGATCGAAGACGACGACGTGCGCCGCAAGCTGCGCGACGTGATGCTCGAGCTGAATCCGCCCAAGGGCCTCGGCTTCATCATCCGCACCGCCGGCATCGACCGCACGAAGAAGGAGCTGTCGCGCGACCTGGCCTATCTGTTGCGGCTGTGGAAGGTGATCGTCCGCCGCATCAAGAAGTATCCGGCGCCGGTCGACATCTACGAAGAAAGCGACATGATCATCCGCACGATCCGCGACATCTTCACCGGCGACGTCGACACGATCTACATCGACGAGCCGGCGGCCTACGAGCGGGCCAAGGAGTTCTTGCAGATCGTCATGCCGCGCTACGTCAATCGCCTGCAACTGTACGAAGGCAAGGAGCCGCTGTTCCACAAGTATCAGCTCGACGAGGAGATCAGCCGCATCCACCAGCGCAAGGTGCCGCTGCGGCAAGGCGGCTCGATCGTCATCGACTCAGACCGAGGCCCTGGTGGCCATCGACGTCAACAGCGGCAACTTCCGCGCCGACGACTCGGCCGAGGAGACCGCCTACCAGATGAACCTGCTGGCCGCCCGGGAGATCGCCCGGCAATTGCGGCTGCGCGATCTGGGCGGCGTGATCGTCAACGACTTCATCGACATGCGCAAGGAGCAGCATCGCCGCGGACGTGGAACGGGCCTTGCGCGACGCCGATGAAGCGCGATCGGGCCCGCACGAAGATCCTCCGCACCAGCCCGTTCGGCCTGATCGAGATGACCCGCCAGCGCATCCGCCCCAGCCTGAAGCGGAGCGTCTACAAGGATTGCCCCGGCTGCACGGGCACGGGCGTCGTCAAGACGGCCGAGAGCATGGCCATCGAGGTGATGCGGCTGTTGATCCTGGCCGCGCAGCGGGAGGACGTCGCCAAGGTGTCGGTCACCGTCGCCGACGAGGTGGCCACGTATTTGAACAACAAGAAGCGGCGCGAAATGGCCCGGCTCGAAGACGAGGGCCAAATCCAGATCCAAATCCTCGGCAGCGAAGCGGTGTCGCCCGAGCATCTGGTGATGGAATGCCAAGACGCCGCGGGGCGAGAAGTGAAGTTTCTTGCTTGAACCGACCGTTCGATTGAGTTGTACCGTGAGCGGCAAGGCGCTAGCCGCCGGTGCCACGTCAATTCAAGGGACAGCGGAAAATCAAATTCAAATCACCGGCGGCTAGCGCCATGCCGCTCACGGGCGTATCCTATTTCGGCTTCGCTGGCTGCTTTCGAGCCTGCAACAACGCGCAGGCGCTCTTGCGCAATCTCCTCCGCCGTGCGGAAGCCGAGGCGGCGCAGCACCGGCAGTTGCGGGCACCAACCCTCAAGCGCGTATTGCAACAAAAAGCAACCAGCCAGGCCCGGCAGCACGAACCATTTGCGGTTCATCACGGCCCCTAGCAAGAATCCGCCGATGGCGAGGCCGGCGGTGTGGGCTTCCAGCATCCGATCGATGTCCCATTCCTGGTCGAGCTCTTCCAGCCGCTTTTGCACGGCCGCCTCATCTTGGCCGGAAAAATAGGCGACGTTGGCGCGGTTTCGAATTCGATGCGTTCGTTGATTTGGCGGGGCGTGTTGTCGCGCACGCGCTCTCGTGTCGAGGCAAGCATGGGTCGTCTCCCGTGAAAATATTGTGCGGAGGAATTCACCGAGCGGATGGCGCTGTTTCGTTTTGATATTCGGTTTCGTTTTGATATTCATGTGGCTGATTGCGCCTGACGGCCGACTCGCGGATGCCGCTGGCGATGGCGGTTTCCAAGCCGAGCTTTGCAAGATCGAAAATGGAACTTGCAATCGCCGCGCCAATCCCTCCCCGTGCTGGCTCCGAGGGTTTAGAATTCGCTCCAAGTTCATGTGCAACCGAGCCATCGCTCTTTCCATTCAGGGCTGCTCGGCCGCCGCCGCGCCTCAGCAGCACGGCCGTAGCCATTCCGGCGGTTGCCGCCAATCCGACGGCGATCCAGGGACTTTTCTTGGTCCACAGTCGCACGTCCACCGCCGTCCCTAGACTGTGGTGCGCCGCCTTCACGACGCGGCCGATTGCCGCTTTCGCGGCAGCCGCTTCGTTGACGCTCGATTCGTGATCCACGGATTTAATTGCCATTGCGGCCTGATTCTTCGAAGCCGTGCCCAAATTTCGCTCGATAGCGTGCCCTGAAATGTTCATAGTCGTCGCGCCGCTTTCGCCGGGCGGCGGATTTCTGCACCAACAAAAGAATACCAATCGTGGCGCCCACGGCTCCAATGCAAACAACTCCCGTGACCAGATCGGCTGCCCACGGTTGCAGCCGCAGCAATACCAAACCGTTCGCGATTCCTCGCAGCACGAGCACCACGGCCGTCACCAGAAACGCGACCGCGATGATCAAGGCAATCAGTCCGGCAATCGCCCAAAACAGCAGCATCCGCACCCGCGCCGAAATCTGATCGGCGCGGGCTCGAAGGTAGTGACCCGCGAGCATCTGCAATTCCGACAAATGCCGCAGCAAGGGATCGAAGGGCGAGGGCTCATCGCTGCCGGCCGGACTCGAACCGGCTGGACTCGAACCGGCCGGGCTCGAACCGTCGGAACTCGGTCCGGCCGGAATCGATTCGGTTCGATCCGGAAACACGGACTTCTCTGAACTCGGGCCGTCGGGCTCATTCGCCGCATGGTCTTCCCGTGCGATCATGATTTTCCTTTCCCGAAGCGGCGAGCAAAGAGAGCCACCGACCGAAAACCCGCGCGTTGTCCTGGACATGCCGACGACCGACGGTTCGCTCCATTGTATGCCGACGGTGCGCCACGATCTACCGACGCGTCAATAGGAAGCCCAGAGCAAATCCGAGGCTTCCCGCCACGATCAAATAGGTCATCGGCTGAGCTCGGACGCGGTTTTCCAAATTGTGGTTGAGGTCGCGCGCTTTAGCGAGGCCTTGGTCGTAGTAACCTGCGGCGAGGTTTTGCAAGTCTTCGAAGCGATCTTGAACGGCATGTTTGACGTCGCTACCCACTTGCTGAATCTTCTGAGCGGCCGCCCCAACTTTTTCCTGTGCGGCGGCTTTGACATCCTGAGCCATGCTCCGCAGGTCGTCGGTTGCATGGCGCGAAGCGGTGTTTGCATTGGAATCCGACATGGTTTTCTCCATCTTTGAATGGCCGAAAAAACTATACGATGAAACCCGTCCTGCTCAGCGGGAGCAATGGTCGTGCCAACAGGCCGACGAAATCCGAGAATCTCGATCACGTGCCTGCCAAAGAGCTGGAAACTGCTCTGCGCCGCTTACTTAGCGACTGATTCGAGTCGAGCCACCATGAGCGGCAACTTGCCATGCCAAGTCGCGCAAGGCGGCTATTTCCGCACGGCCCTTACATGGATCCGCGCCATTTCGCCGCTGCGAACCCGTTTGGCACGAACGTTGCACCGACACGAAAAGTGAATTGATTCTCGGCCTGCAAATGGCCCTCACCATCCGACTCTCGCAATTTGGAGGACTCGATCATGTTATATTGGGCCGCGGTATTTTTTGTCGTCGCGCTGGTGGCCGCTGTGTTCGGCTTCGGCGGTATTGCCGTCGGCGCGGCCGAGATCGCGAAGATTTTGTTCGTCGTGTTCTTGGTGTTGTTCATCGTGAGCTTGCTGGTCGGAGGACTTCGTCGAGGTCCAACCGTTTAGCTCGCTTGTCTCACTGATTTTACGGAGCGATCGCCTCGTGCCAGGCGCGAGGCGACGCTTTTCGTTTTTCTCCGTCCAATGACATTCGATTAGGAGAATCCAATGGCCGTTCAACATGCGCGAAAAGAGACGGGCGGAAATCATTCCGATACAACGCACCGGGCTCCCGGTCGCGACAAATCCGCCCACGATGCGGAAGCGCCGATCAGCCGCGGCCATTTGATCGATGAGTTGAACGGCGATTTGCGTCGTGAATATCAGGCAATCATCTCGTACGTCATCTTTTCCCAGGTTCTCAAGGGCGCGGCTTACATGGATATCGCCAGGGAACTCGAAAAACATGCCGCCGAGGAATTGAGCCATGCGATCACCGTCGCCAAGCAAATCGACTATTTGGGCGGCCAGCCGGCTTCCGAGCCGATGCCCGTCCGAACCGCCGACACGGCCGAGGGAATGCTGACGATCGATTTGGAGAACGAAAACGAGACGATTCGGAATTATCGCCGCCGCGTTCGGCAATGTGAAGCGTTGGGCGAGTACGCAATTGGCGAGCACATTCGTCAGATACTGATGCAGGAGCAGGAGCATCAGTCCGACCTCGCCACGGCGCTCGGCAAAGACGTTCCGGATGTCAGCACCGCGTCGGAACAGGCGTAGCGCTGCCAGCGCGTAGAAAAAGGGGACTGGCTCCGAGCCGCGTTTCGGTTTGCGCCGCCATCTTGGTTGGTCGCTCGGTGCCTGTCCCCTTTTTCGGCAGGCGCGACCGCCGAAACAAATCGCCGATCAGCCGCACCAAAAACAGCAACGGCACCATCAGCAACAGGCAGCCACCCATCGTCGCCGGGATCAACCATCCCAACGCAAACACGCCTTCAAGGCTCTCCCAAATCGTCAACCAGCGGACGATCGTCACCAGCGCCGCCAGGCAAAGAAACGGGCCGTAGCGGATCTCATTCTGTCGCCGCAGCAACAATTGCGCAACGCCAATCGCCGCGCCCGCGATCGGCGCCAAAAAGAAGATCACCAGGCACGCCTGCCAGCCGAGGAACGAACCGATCATCGCCAACAGCGTCACGTCGCCGAAGCCCATCGCTTCGCGGCCGAGCACCGCCTTGCCGATGATCCGAACGATCCAAATCAGGCCACCGCCCGCCGCCATTCCAATCAGCGACGACAAGAGCCCTCGCCAATAGTCGCCGCCGATCCGCCATGTGACGACGACGCCGATCGACACGGCCATACCGATCGCGAGCGCCCACAGTGTAAGCCGGTCGCGCAGCAGACGTGCCCACAAAATGGCCCACGCGCGGCGGAATCCGTGCCTCGTTCGCCACGATCGCGGCATCAAACCGATGCACCATAGCCAGACGCAGCCGAGTCCAAGTGCAAGGCCTTTCAGTTCGTCGAGCCATCGGGGCCAGGCGTCGGTTGAAGTGCATGTGAGAAATTTCAACTCGGGCGCACCGAAACCCAGCCCGACGATCGGCGCGCGATGCATGATCGGCAACAACGACGTGGGCAAGTATGCGGCGAGCAACAGTCCCAGTAGCGTGCCCGGCACCGTCACTTCATCGGGGATCAATCGCTCATCGACATCGATCAGCGAAGCGACGACCATGAATCCGATTAGAATCGCATCGGCAAGAAACACACGATGCAGCGCGAGAACTGCCGCCTCCCGTTCGATCGCGGCTGCCGCACCCCGTTGCACCAATTGAGCGATCAGTGCGTCCGGGAGAATCGCCTGGTGTCGAACTTCCCACCAATAGAGCGCGGCCAAGCCGAGCCCGGCGAACAATTCGACCAGCATCGGCCGCACCCAAAAGCCGGAGCCATGCAGCCGCGATTCGCGCCGCAATCCAAACCAGCCGACAATCGGCAGCCAATCGCTCCAGCGCCGCCGGGCCGCGGAAGCCAGCGGCGACGACCAAGGGCTAATCGATCGCGGGCTGTACGCCAGCCGGTAAATCGCCAGATTCAACAGCGATCCGAGCCACGCTCCAATAATCGCCAAACCGAGCAGCCGCAACGCGATCGGAATGTGGAGAATCGCATTCACAGGCTCGCTATTATCTCCGCCGCGACTTCGAGGATAGTTTTGTCGTCGGTATCGATTTCCAGATCGGCGCATTGCCGATATAGGGGCGTCCGCTTGTCAAGCATATCACGAATTTCGTCCAAACCGCCGGTCGTCAAATTCGGCCGCCGCGAAATCGTGGTCCAATCTTCCGACAAGCGGCGCAGTATCGTCTCGGGCGTCGCCTTTAGCCAGACGACCTTCGCTGGCCGTTGAAAAAGGGGACTGGCTCCGAGCGCGTTTTGGGTTTTGTCGGACGTTTCGGGCTGTCGCTCGGTGCCTGTCCCCTTTTTCAACACGCTGTTCGCTCCCGATCGCAACAATTCTCGATTCTCCGCCCGCAACACCACCCCGCCTCCCGTCGCCAACACCCTGCGCTCCTGGCGAACCAACTCGGCCAGCATCGCACTTTCCAAATCGCGAAACGCCGCTTCGCCATCCTCGGCAAAAATCGCCGCGATCGACTTGCCCGCGCGCAACTCCAACTCGACATCCGCATCGACCCAATCCCACCCGAGCCGCAGCGCCAGCACCTGCGCCACCGCCGATTTCCCCGTGCCGCGATAGCCGACGAGATGTATCCGAGAAGGGGCGGTCGACATGTTGTTGGAAGCTGGCGGCGGCATATCGGGCATTATTGATCGACGGAGGGCAGTTCATCCAGCCCAGCCTTGCAAACCGGCGTCCTTGGCAGCGAACAAGGGTATGCGTATGCTGTGATGGTCGCGGAACCCAAGGCGGGGGCGGTTACGGGCGGTTGAATTGACTTCACAAAATCAGACGATCTCGTTTCTCAAGCGGCGGTTTGCCGAGGTGGGGATACATCTCAAGGCACGGCATGGGCAGAATTTTCTTACTGATCTGAACCTGCTGCGGCTGTTGGCCGAGACGGCCGAGGTTTCGCAGGATGATGTCGTGCTGGAAGTCGGCACGGGCACCGGGGCGCTCACGGCCCTCATCGCCGAACGGGCGGCGGCCGTCGTTTCGGTCGAAATCGATCCGCAGTTGCATCAATTGGCGTCGGAAGAATTGATCGATTTCGACAATGTCACGCTGCTCCAGCACGATGCACTCGAGGGGAAGCACACGCTCGATCCGGAGATGATGGCCGCGATCGCGGCCCGATTGACGGAGCAACCGGGGCGGCGATTCAAGCTGGTGGCGAATTTGCCCTACAGCGTTGCCACGCCGCTGATTGCCAATCTGCTGGCCGGTTCGCTCGTGCCGGAGACGATGACGGTGACGATCCAGCGTGAGCTGGCCGAGCGGATCGTCGCGCAGCCTGGAACGAAGGATTACGGAGCGCTGAGCGTGTGGGTGCAGAGTCAATGTCATGTGCAATTGGTGCGATTGATGCCGCCGGAGGCGTTTTGGCCTCGTCCGAAGGTGACGTCGGCGATCGTGCAGATTCGGCTCGATTCGGAGCGCCGCGAAAAGATCGTCGATCGGGAGTTTTTCCATGCGTTTTTGCGAACGCTTTTTCTGCATCGCCGCAAGTCGCTGCGGGCCGCGGTGCTGAGCGGCTGGAAGACGGCGCTCGACAAGCCGGCCGTCGATGCGATTCTCGCCCGCGCTGGATTGGAATCGTCGGTCCGTGCCGAGCAGCTCGACGTGGAGACGTTGCTGCGGCTGGGGAGCGAGATTCGAATCGAAGTCGAACAGGTCGGCTTGCGGCCGTGACCGCCTGGGAGAAGGGGACAGTCCCCGGCGGTTTCGACGCAATCGCGGAATTTCGCCGCTAGGAAACATATAAGTGGCGAGCTACTTGAGAGGGTGGCTTGCAACGGCGCGCATTTCTGGGCAAGATTGGTGAACGATTGCCGCGCCGCGACGGAGACTAAGAAGCCCTCACAAAACCGTCTGGGAGAAGGGGACCGTCCCCGCTTTGCTCCGCAGACTACGCAAAAAGGGGACAGTCCCCGGCGATTTTGTGAGGGCTTTTAATGGCGTGCGACGCCATGGCGGCCGCGACGATCGGCAATTCACTTCACGGTAGCGCGATTCGCGCTTTGCAGGTTATGAAATTCATCGAGATGTCTGGCTCAACGCTGATGAGCAAAGTTTTGGAGCCGCACGAAGCTCAGCCCGAGCAGTTGCGAACCGCCGGTTTGACCGACAAATGCCTGGTGCGGATCAACCAGCAAGGCGACATCGAAGTGCGCCGGCACGATCGTTGGGACGTGATCGGCGGATTGCTGGGCGACTTCGATCACCGCATCAAGAAAGCGACGGGATTGGATTGGGCGTGAAGGACCGACACTCGTCGCCCTCGCTCTGAATTGTGGCGAATCCAGCTACGGAACGAGGATCGTGACAACGACTGAAATCGGCGGGTGGGTCCAAAGGGCTTTGAAGCGAGCTCAATGTCCCCGCGCCGAAGGCGCCAGGGATGTTGCTTCCAGCGCCACGATCTGCCGATAGCGCTCGACGACTTCCGGCTTGGCCACGCGCGGGAGATTCGCGGCCAGATTGATGGTCTCCAGCTCGAGGATTAGGCGGCGCAACTTCGCGCTGCGAAGCTCGCGCTGCTGGGCCTCTTCGCGAGCTGTCGCGATCGTCTTCAGCCGGTCGTCGTAAGCCTTCCAGCTCGGCAGCTCTTTGATCTGGGCCAGCAAGTCCTTCTGATTGTCGGCCTTCAACAGGGAGGATTCTTGCCAATGGCGTTCGTCGCCGAGCTCGGGCCATTTCTCCGCGATGTCTTTAAGCAGATCGCGCCGCCCCGAACCCCGGCCACCTCGACCGCCCCGACCGCGTCGCGAGCCGTCACGCTGCTGATCCTCATACGCCGACCTGACGGCGCTTACGTCGTCTTCAAGCTTGAATCCCAGCGTCTTTGCCAGTTTCGACACGATCCTCGCTGAAATCCGATCACCCCGGTCGACGAACGACTGCAGCGATCCGCTCATCGTCGCAAGTTCCGGCGTCGAACGCGCTGAGTCGTGTTTCGCCGATTTCGAATCGGCGTTTTCCGCAGGTTTCTCTTTTTCCTTTGAATGGGCATCGTTGCCTTCGTCGCTGGAATCGGCGTCAGAATCCTTCAAGCGGCTGTACTTCCGCAAGAAGACTTCGGACGTGCGCAGCGGAATGTCGATCGTGTCGTCCGCGGTCACGGCATACGCGAAGGCTTCGGCAAACGAGACAACGCCGTCGCCGTCGAGGTCGCAGTTGTCGATTTTGGCGCCGCTGCGACGATGGCCCACGACGGCTCCCCAAAAATAGCTGCTGAACTCTTCGTCGTGCTCGATATCCGGCCGACAGCCGGCCGCGGGCAGATCGTGCTGTTGAGCGAAGAAACCGACCCACGGCCGCTTCGTGTATCCCTTGCTCTCGTCGAGGTCTTGAAAGATCAGCCGGCTGAAACCGCCGCAATAGCATTGTGCCATGACCATCACGACCGGCACGTCCGAGGGCAGTTTATCGAGCCAGCCAGAGAACTCGCGAGCGGTGATCTTCTTCGAATCCCAACAGTCGATGCAGGTGTCGAAGAGATCGTCCTTGGGCCCGGGGTTTCCGTGGGCGGTGACGTAGATGATGAGCCGGTCGTGCGACGTTGCCGTCTTGGCCAGCTTCTCCAGATCCTCGCGAATGAGCTGCGGATCGAGCGGTCCGGCGATTTCGGTGACACGATGATTGCGATAGGTCACTTCCTGTCGGTTGAAGGGCCGTCGGCGGTACAAGGAGGAGAGTAGATCAGTCGCCGGCAGAGCACTTTCCTTGGCCTTCTCGGCCATGACCTGCACGTCCGCGGCCGAATCATCGCCGTGGGCAAAAAAGATGTCGTGTCGCATTGGTTCGGCATGCTTGTCCTTAATGATTTGCTTGAAGAACAAGACATTCGCTTCGAGCGAGGCTTGGTTTTCCTCGCGGCTTGGGCCGCCGCCGAGCGTGATGAAGTAATCCGTGGCCAGCGCCAGTCGAGCGCCGAGGAGCCAGGCGGTCGTAACGAGCAGCAGTTGGCAAACGTTACGACCGGTCAGACGACGTCGGTTTATCATGGCAGCTCAGTAGGTGGCGGTGATGGTGCGAGCGTGACGCAAATAGCTAGGAACCCGTTTCAAAACCGCCGGGGACTGTCCCCATTTTGCGTAGTCTTCGGAGAAAATGGGGACTATCCCCCTCTCCGCGCGGTTTTGAAACTGGTTCTAGACTATCTCGCCGTCGCGCGCCACGCCAGCATGTCGGCCTCAGTCGTATTGGCTCGAACCTGTGGGTTCACGGCTATGAGAGCGTGGCAGACACACGACGCACGTAGCCGATCGGCTCGCCGATGATCAAGTCGCCGCAATGGTCGAATCGAGGCAGAGCCGTGTCGGCGGGCCATGCCGGGGAAAGCCCGGTCGTAATAGTTGGGAGCGAATTGTGGCGGGCGGCCCCACTAGCCGCTAGACTGAGGGGGACTCCAATGGGCCTCATCCGCGGTTCTGCCGATGAACGAAGTCACCCGCATCCTGTCCGCCGTCGAGCAAGGCGATCCACAAGCCGCCGAAGACCTATTGCCGTTGGTCTACAACGAATTACGCCGGCTGGCGGCGCAAAAGCTGGTCAACGAGAATCCAGGCCAGACCCTGAATGCGACGGCTCTCGTTCACGAGGCGTATGTGCGACTGGTCGGCCGCGAAACGCAGCGAGCCTATAACGACCGGAACCATTTCTTCGCGGCGGCGGCGACCGCCATGCGACGAATCTTGATCGACAACGCCCGCCGCAAGCAAGCCGTCAAGCACGGTGGCGACCGGCGGCGGGAGCCGTTGGAGGACATCGCTTCCGCTGCACCCGATGACGACTTGTTGGCACTTGACGAGGCGTTGCAGAAGCTCATGGTTCAGGATCCGATCAAGGGGCGGTTGGTCGAGTTGCGCTACTTTGCTGGCCTGACGGGCGAGCAGGCGGCCGCCCTGCTGGGCCTTTCTCCGAGTACGGCCGATCGGCTTTGGACCTATGCGCGGGCCTGGCTTCAGACCGAAATCCGCGGCGGATGACGTCGGGCTGCACGGAATTCTTTGAATTAGTCTGGTGCTTGCACGGGCGGTTTTTCGCTTATGTCAATAGAGGGCCGGCATGGCCCGGAGCACGACCATGAATGAAGAAACCCTGTTTCACGAGGCACGGCAAAAGCCGGCCGGCGAACGCAAACGCTTCCTGGTGGAGGCGTGCAGCGGCGACCTCGCTCTGCGCCAGCGGATCGAAATCCTGCTCCATGCCGACGACAACCCCGACAGCCTGCTCGAACTGAAGCCGCCCCCCGACGTCACCAGCGATCATCCACTCCGCGAAGGCCCCAGCACCGTGATCGGGCCTTATAAGCTGCTGGAGCAAATCGGCGAAGGGGGCATGGGCGTGGTGTTCATGGCCGAGCAGAGTCGCCCCGTTCACCGCCGCGTCGCCCTGAAGATCATCAAGCTCGGCATGGACACCCGGCAGGTGGTCGCCCGCTTCGAGGCCGAGCGGCAGGCACTGGCGATGATGGATCATCCCAACATCGCCCGCGTGCTCGATGCCGGAGCGACCGACACGGGCCGGCCCTATTTCGTCATGGAGTTGGTCCGCGGCGTGCCGATCACCGAGTTCTGCGATCAAAACAGCCTGTCCATCCCCGAGCGGCTGGAGCTGTTCGTGACGGTCTGCCAGGCCGTTCAGCATGCCCATCAGAAAGGGATCATCCATCGCGACATCAAGCCGACCAATGTGCTGGTCACGCTGCACGACGGCGTGCCCGTGATCAAGGTCATCGACTTCGGCGTCGCCAAGGCGACCGGGCAGAAGCTGACCGAGAAGACGCTGTTCACCGGCTTCACGCAGATGATCGGCACCCCGCTCTACATGAGTCCCGAGCAGGCGGAGATGAGCGGACTGGATGTCGACACGCGCAGCGATATCTTCTCCGTGGGCGTGCTGCTCTACGAATTGCTGACCGGCACGACGCCGTTCGACAACCAGCGGCTGAAGAACGTCTCGTTCGACGAATTGCGGCGCATCATCCGCGAGGAGGAGCCTCCCAGACCCAGCACGCAGATCACGACCCTGGCTGCGGCAGCGGCCAGCACCGTCGGCGCGCAGCGCAGGAGCGACCCGCGGCAGTTGAGCCGGCTATTCCGCGGCGAACTGGATTGGATCGTGATGAAGTGCTTGGAAAAGGACCGCACCCGCCGCTACGAAACCGCCAGCGCCCTGGCCGGCGACGTGGAGCGTTACCTGCACGACGAACCGGTGCAAGCCTGCCCGCCATCGGCGCGGTATCGTTTCGGAAAATTCGCCCGGCGGAACAAGGCGGCGCTGGCGACGGCGGCGATGGTCATGGCCGCGCTCGTGCTTGGGACTGTGATTAGCGTGTGGCAAGCCAACCGCGCTTTCACAGCGGAATCGCAGTCCAAGGCTGAAGAGCAAGCTGAAACACTGGCAGCGCAAGAGAGCCGAAGAGATCTCGAAGCTACTTGTGAACGTACTCCGCAGCCCAGATCCGGCCCGCGATGGTCGCACCGTCACGGTCGCCGAGGTTCTCGAACGGTCGGCGAAAGAGTTGCAAGGCAAGTTTGCCGACGATCCCGTCACCAAGGCCAAAATGACGCAAGCGATCGGAGAATCGTTCCTGGGCTTGGGACTGCTCAAGGAATCGATTCCGTTGCTCGGACAAGCCCGTGACTTATTCGCCAGCGCATCCGGCCGCGAAGGCCCCGACACACTCGACGCGATGAGCAAGCTGGCCGCGGCTTACCACGACTGTGGGAGATACGACGAAGCCGCGGCACTCAAAGAGGAGATTCTCAAAGTCAGAAAGGCAAAGCTTGGCGCGGAGCATCCCGACACGCTCGCAGCAATGTTTTCGCTATCTCGCGATTATTTTTACAACGGGAAGGGGCAAGAGATCCCACTTATCGAGGAAGCCTATAGGCTTCAAAAAGCGAAACTGGGGCTGGAGAATCCGGACACGCTTCGATCAATGGCCGAACTGGGTGACATTTATGCCATGCACGATCGCGCGGCCGAAGGGCTACCGCTTATGGAACAAGCGCTAAAACTTCAGAAGATCAAACTGGCCCCAGACCACCAAGATACGCTCCGAACGACGTTGTTCCTGGCGAACGCCTTGAACTGCTTGGGCCGGCGCGCTGAAGCGATTTCATTGTTTCAGGAACTCGTCAAGGTTCAGAAAGTAAAGTTGGGGCCGGCCCACCCCGAAACAAATCGATCGATGGGGATCCTCGTCGAGGCCTATCTCGCCTCTGGGCAGACGGACGAGGCCATCCGGCTGTTTGATGAGATGCGCGAATTCATGAAAACGATGCCGGGCGAAGACACGGCCGAGGTGCAAGATGACGTCGCCCTCGCTTACGGACGAATTGGCGAAGTTTTGATGCACCAGGACAGGACCGTCGAGGCCGCCGCCGAATTCGCCCGCGCGCTCGACCTCGCGTCTTTTGAAAGCTCTCGACAAACGATCTGCCGTCAGTTGGCGCACAGCGAGGAGGTATTCGATCGGGTGGCCAAGCTTCGGCCGATGGAGACGACGCTTTGGACTAGCCGTGGCCAAAATCGCGCGCTGCGCGACGAATGGACCGCCGCAGCGGCCGATTATGCCAAAGTTATTAACCGACGGGGCGTCGATGATCAGTCGTTCGAGTATGCCGGCCTCCTGCTGCTGAATGGAGATACGCATGCATACCAACAGTTCTGTATCAAGTTGGCGGGGCCTCCCGCGAAAGCGCACGGAGACTGGCAGCGGTTCAACTTGGCTCGAACGTGTGCTCTGGGGCCAGCAATCGGGGTCGACGCAGCGACGATCGTGGAATGGGCGACTCCAGCGATGGACGACGGATTGACGAATTCCGCGTCGGTGCAGCACGCCTTGGGACTCGCCTGCTGCCGCGCCGGTCAACTCGACGCGGCGATCGACCACATTCAGAAGTCGAACGCCGCCGGATGGGGCGCTACACCAAACGAGGCTTTGAACTACCTCGTACTCGCAATGATCCACTACCGAAGCGCCGACATCGCGGAAGCGCGCCGCTGTTATCGGCAGGCGCGTGAGATAATCGAGGCTTCAAAGCCAGCCTCAACCAGCGATGCCCGAATGATTTCTTCCGATTGGATCGAGAGCAACGTTCTGTTGCAAGAGATGGAACCGCGGTTGAAACCGATTGACCTCGACGAAGAAGCGATCAAGCGGCGGGAGGCCAATACGGGAACGGAAAACCTCGACACGCTCGATTCGACGTTTATTCTAGCCAACGCTTACAAAGACGCAGGGCGGATCGGCAAGGCGCTCCCGCTGTTTGAGGAAACCGTCAGACTCAGCAAGGCCACGCTGGGGCCGACAGACACATTCACGCTCCACTCGATGGTGAACCTGGCGGTCGTGTATCTGGAAGCCGGACAGATTCGAAGAGCAACATCGCCGGTATCCGCGTGCCCGACAGCACGCATCGCGCGCGCAATCACCGAACTGGTTCGCGACACTGAGGCCGATCTTGCTGTTCCACCACACCCGCCGCGTCTTTTTCTGGGGCGCATTGACCGGCCAGCGTCGCGGCCTGGCGTTCGATCGCGGAGCTTCTCTACACCGGCGCGATGTTCCACGACATGGGACTGACCCCGCGCATCGCAGCCCCGACAAGCGGTTCGAGGTCGACGGCGCCAACGCGGCGCGCGACGTTCCTGCGCGGCCACGCCATCGCCCAACACGACATCGACACCGTGTGGACAGCGATCGCGCTGCACACCACGCCAGGCATCCCGGAGCATATGCACCCGGTCGTCGCGCTCGTCACCGCCGGCGTGGAGATGGACGTGCTCGGCATCGCCTATCACGACTTCAGCGCCGACGATCGTGACGCATGTCGTGCGCCAGCATCCGCGAGGCGACCACTTCAAGGACAATATCATTCAAGCCTTCTACGACGGGCATCCACCACAAGCCGGCCACGACCTTCGGCAACGTGAAAGCGGATGTGCTGGCGGACAAGGATCCCGGCTTCACGCCAATGAACTTCTGTCGCGTGATCCGCGAGTCGGCCTGGCCGAACTGAGGGTGCCGGCCGCGGGGTATTCGCCCTCACCCCGCGGCCACGACCTCAGAGCACCCCCACCAGTCCGTCTCGGCTGCGGATTTCCGGGATCGGCGGGGTGGTGACGGAACTACGCCGCATGCGCTCCGCCGATAACCTGGTGCACATCGCTGGCTCGCTTTGCAACCGTTCGTGCTGGCAACCAACAACACGCAATCGCTGCGCAATCGATACAAACGAAACGATCTGGCCCTACCGCTCTCTGCCCCGCGCCATGAGATGATAGGCAAGGAGGTGGACCAGTCTCGAACTACCAAGCGGACTGCGCGCAACCCGCTCATGATGTTCAAATCCTGGCCCGACTATCGCCTTCGACGATGATCGGTCCCGATCCAGAATGGCGATGTCCGAACCAATCAGGACATGGTCATTGAAGGCGGCATGTGCTCTCTCCAGACTGGAACGTCTTAACCTCTATTCCAATAGGGAAGTTTCTGCGCCGACAATGAGGGCACCACTGGTTGTATGACGATCGACCGTTCCGTCGCACATCGTCTCGAAGGTTGGTAGCGAGAGACATTCTCGAGTACCAAGGTCAATGCGGCCGCCACGCCGCCTGACGCGCAGATTTCGAGCGACATGGTTGTGCTGATCGCCATCGAAAGACCGCCCGAGGACTTCGGGACGCTTTGCTCGTCGAGGCAGGTTAATATCCGCGCTGTCGACAAGGCGCCATCTGCGGAAGGTCGGCGAGGCACTGTGATTGGACAGCTCGGCCGCAGCATCATCGTCTGATGCGCGAGCTCGACGCGAACGAAGCGTGCGGGATAGCAAAAGGGGTTCGCCCATCCAATCCGGGACCGCCCATCAGGTACACCGATCGAGCCGCCAGGCGCCCTGCCGCCGCTCGCGTACGGTTGGCGAAGAGATCTACCGACCGGAGGTCGTCACGAAGAACATCGAGGCGGCCGGCGTGGGCTCAGCAAGCGGCCGAACGGCCGGAAGGCCGTGACGCTCACAGTGCGCGGCGAACTCGAGCTTGTCGCCGAGCGGCGTCGTCGCGCCGCGCCGGTCGATCAAGTATCCGGTAGATGCCCTCCTTCGTTTCAGCGGCGATCGATGAACAGGCGACGCACGGGCGGCTGGTTGTCGATATAGCTCGAACACATAATACCATGGAGGAAGTATTTGTAGCGCCCCGCGTAGAGTATCTGCTCTTGGAATTGACGATTCACCGTTTTATCAAATTGAGCCGCAACAATAACATGGTTTTTATTTATGCCCTTAAAATGAAATAGACAATCCAGGATAAAAATAAGAAGCCGAACGAGAATATCGATTATTTTATGAATGGCTCAATCCCCAGTAATGTCTGTGGTAGGTCGCTCTATCAATTGAGCCTCCTGCGGCGTTCGCGCATCGACACTGAGCCGAGAAGCCAGGGGCAAGTCTCGCGACGTATATTATTGCTCTCGCTGTGAGA